>JADCFA010000021.1 GCA_020249775.1 Roseomonas sp.
ATTACTCTTAAAACACTGATTATAAACGCGCCGGCGGAGCTGCGCGCCAGCCTTGACCAGATTCGTGGACCGATCACTCTGGTTCGCCACATCTCAGCACTACGGCCTGGCGAGATTACTTCCCCGACCGCATCGGCAAAGGCGGCCCTGCGAGCCCTTGCTCAGCGGTGGCTAACACTTCATGATGAGATCCAGATCCATGAAGCCCAATTCGAACGCTTGGTCGCTGACAAAGCGCCCAAACTGATGAAGTCGCACGGCATCTCAACGTTGACTGCGGCCGAAATGCTAATCTTGGTAGGCGATAATCCGGAACGCATCCGATCGGAAGCTGCACTTGCAAAGCTCTGCGGCATCTGCCCAATCCCGGCTTCAAGTGAAAAGACAACCCGAATGCGATTGAACCGAAGCGGCAACAGATTCGCCTTGAAGGCAGGGCTGTGGTTCCGGCGGGGTCGTCTCGTTATGGTGTCTCCTGTTCACGGCATCATGCCGCTCTCAGGCAGAAAATACACTTATACCAGATGTGCAGATTATCCGAGTTGGCTCTGAGCACAACCTTTCCGAAACAGCTTTCTTGATGCGCGAAGTTTCGGCTTGGCGACTACGTTGGTTCACGCCCAAAGCCGAGGTTGAGATGTGCGGCCACGCGACGCTTGCCGCTGCCTTCGTGCTCGCACGCGAGTTGCACCATAAGCCGCCCCTCACCTTCCAGACGCTTTCCGGCCCCCTTGTGGTTGAAGCGGATGGGTCGCGCTTCATACTCGATTTCCCAGCTCGGCTTTCCGAACCCGCGACACCGCCGGCAGGGCTTGCCGCTGCATTGGGTGCCACGCCGCGCGAAGTGCATCAGGCGCGCGACTGGATTTGCGTCTTGGAAAGCCCTGAACAGGTGGCTGCGCTCGCACCCGACCACGCTGCCTTGGCCGCACTCCCAGGGTCGGAACGCGTAATCGTTACTGCGGCGGGCGGGGAGGGGGTAGACATCACCTCACGCTTTTCGCGGTGAAGGTCGGTGTGCCGGAAGACCCAGTGACGGGCACGGCGCATGTGCAGCTTGTGCCCTTCTGGGCGGCGCGGCTTCAGCGCAAAACCCTTGTGTGCCGCCAGGCCAGTCCCCGCGGTGGCACCTTATGGTGCGAATGGCGCGGTGACCGGGTGCGGATGGCGGGAAATGCCATGCTCTACGCCAAGGGCGAAATCCACCTGCATCGTGACGTGGCTTGAGCGGCTGGGGGCGCTACTTATCCTCATGCGCAATCCAGCGTGCCAAAGCAGCGGGCAGACCGATTGATGGTTTTGCATCAGGCCTTCTGAAGGTCCCGGCGCGAGCCTTTCGCGGCGCCAGCGTGACCAATGTCTCTGCCTGCTTCACGGCGGCAGCGACGCAATCCACGACTGGCACGGGAATACGATGAGCGACCTTAGGCCCAAGCCCAGCCAGCGGCGCGCCGGCCAGAAGAATGACATCTGCCTGATCTTCCTCAACCGCGCGACAGGCGAGTGAAACGAGCAACTCCGCTTTCTCCTCCTGCACGCTGCCGATGCCGCGAAATGCACCGTCCAACGTGCGAATGGATGCGCATCGCTTTTCCAAACCGTGCCATGCCACGCATTCCTGATACCAAGGTTCCAAAGCGGCAGCGAAGGTCACGATGGCAAAGCGACTTCCCAGCATACACGCGGTCAGCATGCCGGCCTCCGCGAGTCCTATTACCGGGATTGGGAAAAGTTCCCTGGCGCCGCCGAGCCCTGGGTCGGCGAAAGCGGCGATCACCGCGGCGTCAACCCTTGTGTGCAATTCGGCCAACATTTCCAGTACGATTGCGCCACCAAGCACTGCTTCGGCGCGCGTCGCGATATAGGGCACACCACGCGGCGCCGTCGCCGGGACAAGTTCGGTGTCAGGTGCCGCCACAGGCTGCGCGGCTGCCATAATCAAGTCCGTCACAGCGGTGGAGGTATTCGGATTGAGCATCAGAATACGCAAGGGGAATCTCCTATCACAGGGTGCGCGGACCGATGGTAGCTCTGCCCGAAGCAAGTCATGGGCAGAAGATCAAACCTCAAAGATGGATAAGGCGGGTCGCGGCACCCATGGCGCCAGACCCATACCCGTGCGCCACGCTTCGGCAATCTGTCGGCGTGTGGCGAACCAAACGCCCTGGTGCCGTGCCATATGCTCCAGCAAACGTTCTAACCCACCAATGCGTGCGGGCCTGCCAATGATGCGCAAATGCAGCCCAATGGAAAGCATCCTGGGCCCATGCGCACCCTCCGCGTAAAGCTGATCAAAAGCTGCCATGCAGTAACGCGCAAAATCATCCGCCTGCACAAATCCACCACCAGGCTGGAAGCGCATGTCATTGGTATCGAAAGCATAGGGCAGCACGACAATCTCACGTCCGGCGACGCTCGCCATATATGGCGTATCGTCGTCATAGGCGTTGGAATCATAGAGAAAACCGCCATGTTCCAGCAAAAGGCGTCGGGTATTTACTGAAGTCGCGGACCGTGTGTGCCAACCAACTGGCGGCGTGCCGGCAGCAGTGGTAATCGCTGACACCGCGCGCGCGATCACCTGCCGTTCCTCAGCTTCCGGCATATTGACCTGGCGTTCCCAACGCCAACCATGGCTTGAAACCTCATGCCCATCAGCCACAGCTTCCGCCGCGATCCAGGGTGAATGATGCAAGGCGCGGCCGCAGGCATTCAGAGTGGCTTGCACAGCATGGGCGCTGAGCGCTTTACGAATCCGCCCCCAGCCGCGCCGCGTGCCATAAGTGTAATGGCTTTCCATGCAGAGATCGCGCGACCCTTCCACGCGTTCTACCGCTTCATAGATGAATTCATTGCTGGCATCACCTGCGGCAAGCGATAGTTCCGCCCCTTCTTCGATATTCACCACAATGGAAACAGCCAATTGCGCGCCATTCGGCCAGCGTACCGGCGGTTCGGCGCCATGGTAGCCGCGCATGTCGCGGTCCAAGGGAATTGGTGGATAGGTCATCAGAAATCCGCGAGTTTTCTAAGGCCCACAAGCCTATCGCCAATAATCATGACAATCACCGCAAGCAGGATCAGCCCTGCCGAAATAGCGGCAATGGTTGGGTCTGGTCGTTCTTCCACATATTGCAACATCTGGATGGGCAGGGTTTTGGTCCAGGCATCAGTGAAGAAGATGGAGACAGGATAATTATCCATTGAAGCTAGAAAGGCGAACATGCCTGAGGTGAGGAAGGCAGGCCCCAGAGCCGGCACCAATACGCGCCTGACCGCTTGTGCCGGCGAACAGCCAAGCATGCGCGCTGCATCCAGCAGCGTGAAATCAAACAGGCTGAGTGCTGCAAGCACGGTGCGCACCACATAGGGCATGGTGATCACCACATGCGCAATCAAAAGGCTTGTCCAGGCTTCGCGGAGGCCGATCAGACGAAAGCCCTGCAGCATGGCGATACCCACCACAAGACCCGGTAGCATGAGCGGTGACACCAAAAAAGTCGCAATCGCATCCCTCCCCGGGAAGCGCCCGCGCACAATGGCAATGGCGCAAAGCGTGCCCAGCACCAGCGATATCAAAGTGGAAAGCCCTGCGATTTGCACCGAGGTGATGATGGAAGGCCATAGCCCGCGTGTATTAGCAAGCCTTTCATACCAGCGGAGCGACCATTCCGGCGGTGGCAAGGTGAATACGGCTGAATTGCCGAAGCTGACGGCAACCGTCACCACAAGGGGCGTCAAAAGGAAAACCACCGCGCAGCCGGCGATAATCCACATCATGGCAAGGGCAATACGTTCCAGCGGCGTCATGAGAAGCGCGCCGCCCGACGCGCCAGAAGGCTTGATAGAAGCACAATCATCACGGCCAGCACCAGCAATACCGTTGCGGTAACGGACCCCAAGGCCTCGTTGCGCATCAGCAGGAAGGATCGGCCTGTCAGTGTCGCCAGGGTCTGGAAGCGATCACCAATCAGGAGGCTTGGAATGACAAACATCGAAACCGCCAGCGAAAAGACAAAGGCGATACCGCTGACCACACCAGGCAGGGTGAGCGGTAGCAGGATGCGAAAGAAGCGGCGCAAGGGCCCAACACCAAGCGTAGCACCCGCTTCCATCAGGCGCGGATCTATCAGCTTCACCACGGAATAGATGGGCAAGATCATGAAGGGCAGAAAGACATTGGCGGCCCCAATGACAAGCCCGGTTTCGGTGAACAGCAACCGCTGCGGTTCAGACCAAACGCCGATGCCTACCAGGAATTGGGAAACAACCCCATCGCGCCTGAGCACCACCTGCCAGGCAAAAGCCTTGACCACGACCCCAACCGATAAGGGCAGGATGATGGCGGCGAGTAAAACCACCTGTCTCATACCCTTGGCACGCGCCAGCGCAAAGGCAACCGGGTAGCCGACCAGGAGGCATACCAGCGTCACCAGCCCGGCGATGCGCATCGTGTTGCCGATCACACGCCAGGAAAACGGATCAGCGAAGAAATCGCGAAACAGCGCGAAGGTGATGCCCTCTGGCCCCGTGATGCTGCGCGCTAGAAGCCACAGCAATGGTAGCGCATAGACCAGCACAAGATAGATGACGGCGGGCGCAGCGAGCCAACCGATCAGGCTACGATCCCGCTTCATGCGCCCGCCGTACGGGGGAAGACCAACGTGTCCTCCGCAGTCCAAGAAATCGGCAACGCGGCACCCGGGGCGATATCCGCAGGCAAGCGGGCTGAGGTTTCCAGCAGGATGGGTTCATCCTCGGTTGAGGTGAAATGTGCCTGCACCCGGGCACCCTGAAAGACAATATCGGCAAGCTTGGGCGTGATGGTATTGTGCCCTTCTTGCGCGCCGAAGGAAATGCGTTCAGGCCGAATACCCAGCAGCACCGGGCTGCCGCGGACAAAGCGCCCTGGAGCGCGCAGAATGCCATGCACCGTTTGTACCGCTATTGTTCCGTCCGTTTCGACCGAGGCGACTTCCCCGAAGATACGCGTGGATAGACCGACGAATTGCAGGGCGAATGGCGTGACCGGCCGGTCATATAAGGCAAGCGGCGTATCCAATTGCTCGATCCGGCCTTGGTTCATCACCGCGATCCGATCGGACATGACCAGCGCTTCATCCTGATCATGCGTCACGAAAATCGCGGTAGTGCCGAGTTCGCGGAGCAGCCGCTTCAATTCCATCTGCATGGTCTCGCGCAATTTGCGATCCAAGGCGGAGAAAGGCTCATCCAATAAAAGCAGCTTTGGCGCCACGGCAAGGGCGCGCGCGACCGCCACGCGCTGCTGTTGCCCGCCCGACAGCGCACGTACTGACCGATCGGCAAACTCACCCATACGCACCAGGTCAAGAAACCGCGTCACGATGGGCATGATTTCATGCCGGGCAACGCGCCCACGCAGGCCGAAGCCGATGTTTTCCGCCACGCTCAAATGGGGAAATAGCGCGTAATTCTGAAATACCACGCCAACATCACGCTTATGGGGCGGGCGCGCGGAGATATCTTGGCCATCGAGAATGACAGCGCCCGCTTCGGCAGTGGTCAGCCCGGCAATGATGCGCAGCAAGGTCGTTTTGCCACAGCCAGACGGACCAAGCAGGGAGACGAATTCACCCTGCGCCACTTCCAAGGCCACACCATCCAGAACCGTGGCAGTGCCGAAACTTTTGCTGGCGTTCCTGACCTCTAGGAACGCCTCAGTCACAAGGCCATCTCACGGTCCCAGCGCTGGACCCAAGCCGCGCGATTTTCGGCGACAAAGGCCCAGTCAATTGGGTGCACCGTAACGCCGCTTGGCATGCCAGGCGGTATGGTCGCGTCCAGATTCGTTGGCAGGGCGAAGGTTGGCGGAACAATGCGATTTTGCACCTCAGCGCCCAGCAATTCATTCACATAGGCGAAGGCGAGATCCTGGTGCGGGCCGCCCTTCACTACCGCGATGCCAGAGGGGACCGGGAAAATACCCTCACGCGGGGCCACCATGCCAACCGGCGCCCCATCAAGTCGGCGCTGCATGCCGAAGGACGAAAGCGCACCAACGATCATATGCGCTTCGCCCTGTTCCATGAGGGAGAAAGCTTGCGGCATTTGGCTGTAAGCGGTGAGAAGATTGGGCTTGAGGCGCCGGAAGCCAGCAAAGGCCGCGTCAATATCCTTATAGGCTTCGGCCATTGGCTTGCCGGTCACGAGATGCGCCATCATGAAAATGTTGGGCAGCCCTTCGGTATTTTGCAGTGACGGCACGATGATGCGGCTGCGGAAGCGGCCTTCAAACATATCATTCCAGGATGCCGGTGGGGTGCGCAGCACATTGGAATTGAAGGCGATGCCCTGCCAGGGCTGCAGGTAATTGGCCCACATGCCATCCATATGCACAGTGCCGGGCTTGAGCCGCGCGAGATTAGGCGCTTTGGTGGCGGTAATCGGTTCCAACAAACCCTCACGCACAGCAAGGATCATCACCGGATCATCCATCTGCACGACAGAGATATAGGGCCGGTCCTTGTTCTTCTGCATTTTTTCGAGATTGACGAGCGACCTGGTGCCCTCAAAGGTCAGCCGGCAGCGAAACTTGCGCTCAAAGGCCGCCTGGATGTGGGTTTCGAACCACGGCTTGTGGCTGGCCGCACCGCCAATCACGATTTCACGCGTTTGTGCCCGGACAATGCCTGGGCTTGCCAGGACAAAAGTACCGGCACCAAGGGCCGCGGCGAAACGACGCCGATTTAAGACGGGGCCAAGTTGGGACATTTCAATATCTCCGCTTTCCTCCAGTAGGGGAGCAATCCGCGTGCCGCCCGTGGCAGCGTCCGAAAGCGGGAGGACCATAGAAATCAGCCCAATAATTCGGCAAAAATTGCACAAAAAATAGCAGTTTGGTGTATTGTCGCGCTAATTGACGCCTTGGATGGCGGGCTTACGGCGTTTTTCTGGTTCGGGGCGTCTCGCAGAGCGCTCAATGCGCTTCGCCTTGGCCAAAAGATTCCACGCTGAAGCGAAGGGCGCGGGTTTCGGCGGACCAATGATCCGGCGCGAGCCCCGCCTTGCGCTTCAGCGCGCGAATGAAAATGCGCGGATCAGGAATGGCACCCCAGACATGGGGCAGGAAAAGCGCCTGATGACGGCCATCGCGCAAAATCAGCCCATCGCGATCAGGATCAAGCGCGTTGATTAGCTCCGCCTCACTCTGCACGGCAATGGGGCGCGCCTGGCTCAGGATGGAAACATCCACCTTTACCGCGGCCAATTCCTCAGCTGTCAGCGGCTTGAAGCGCGGATCGCCGAAAGCAGCCTTCCAGGCGCTATCGGCAATATCCTCATGCAATGGGCGATGCGCTGTCACACTGCCAATGCAGCCGCGCAAGGCGCCATTCAGCGTCAGCGTCACGAAGCTTGCGCGCTGCGCCTTCATGGAAGGTGAAAGTGCGCCCCAGGCAATCTTGGGCCGGCGCCCCTTTTCCACACCGAAGCGCACCATGAATTGCGCGATGTCGAACACCAGCTTGCGGTCGGCATCCGTCAACCGCGCTTCCTTGGCATATTCGAACGCGACCGAGGCATAACCAACCACGCGCGACTTATCGCCATGCGTATCGCCGGAATTGCGATAATCCAGCGATGTCGCGCGCATATCCAAGGCGCGCGCGCGTTCCAGCATGCCATAAAGCGCATGCCGCCCGCAGGCCTCAGCGCCGCCAATGCGCTCACCGCGCAATTGCTCAATCGCGGCGACGGTGGAGATATCCTTGGCGCGCGCCTCATCATAGCCAAGGTAATGCGACAGGTCTGAGGAGATGATGATGGTGGTCTCTGGCCCACCCCAAACCGCCTCAAGCGCGCTTGCGACCTGCTGAGGCGTGGATTGACCAACCAGCACGGGGATGATGGCAACCTGCCCCAGCGCGCGCTGGATGAAGGGCAGATGCACCTCAATCCCATGCTCGCGCGTGAAGGGCGCGGCGTTCTCAGCGACGAAAGGCAGCGTCAGCAGCTTCGCGATGGCAGCACGATCCACCGGCAGAAGGCCAAGCGGCGTCACCCAGGCCGAGGCTGGGTGAACAGCAAGCCCACGCACCGCCATACGATGCGGCGGGCTCAGGATCACCACGCGGCGAATTTTATCGCGCGCCGCGGCCAGCAGGCGATAGGCGCTACCGGCAACGGGGCCGGAAAATACATGCCCCGCATGGGGTGCGACCAGGGCTTTGGGGCTGAGCGCCCAAGGCCGCGCGGCGGCGATATGGCGATCCACGCCGGCTGCGAGGCTGGCGGGATCGGCGGGATAAAAAGCGCCCAGCACTTCCGGGGCTTTTGTCGCAGCATGCATCGCGCCATTATAGATCAAATGCCTGCCGAAAGCATGATCCCCGAAGTCCAAACCCTCTCTGGCGCGCCGACGCGCTGGTGGACGAAGCTGTCTGATGGCCGCTTTCGCTGCGATGTCTGCCCGCGCGAATGCAAGATGCGTGATGGCCAGCGCGGGCTTTGTTTCGTGCGTGGCGCGAATGAGGATGGCGTGGTGCTGACCACCTATGGCCGGTCTTCCGGCTTTTGCGCGGACCCGATCGAGAAAAAACCGCTCAATCACTTCCTGCCCGGCACACCGGTGCTGTCCTTCGGCACGGCGGGCTGCAACCTCGCCTGCGATTTCTGCCAGAATTGGGGCATTTCCAAAAGCCGAGAGATGGATAGCGTCGCGTCTACAGGGCGCCCCGAAGTGATCATGCGCGCGGCGAAGCAACTCGGCTGCCGGTCCATTGCCTTCACCTATAATGATCCGGTGGTTTTCCTTGAATATGCCATGGATATCGCGAAGGTATGCCGGGCTGAGGGCATCAAGACCGTCGCTGTCACCGCCGGCTATATGAACCCCGGCCCGCGTGAGGAATTCTACCGCCACATAGACGCCGCCAATATAGACCTGAAAGCCTTTACCGAGGGGTTTTATCGCGACATCACCAAGGGCCAATTGGAACCCGTCAAGGAAACGTTGATCTACCTGAAACGCGAAACAAAGGTGTGGTTTGAAATCACCACCCTGCTGATCCCGGGGCTGAATGATTCGGATGCCGAGATCGTGTCTCTTTCAGAATGGATTGTGGATGCCCTCGGCCCCGATGTGCCGCTGCATTTCAGCGCCTTCAAGCCGGATTTCCGCATGAAGGACCGGCCCGGGACGCCGCCCGAAACCCTGTTCCGCGCGCGGCGCTTGGCCCGTGCCGCCGGGGTGCGGCATGTCTATGTCGGCAATATCCATGCGCCATCGCGCGCCAGCACCTGGTGCCATGCCTGTGGCGGGTCGCTCATCAACCGCGATTGGTATGAACTGCTGGAATGGCGCCTTACCCCGGATGGTGGCTGCCCGGATTGCGGCATCCCCCTGCCCGGCGTGTTCGAGGAAAAGCCCGGCACTTGGGGCCGCAAGCGCCAAAGCGTGCGTCTGGCGCCATAGCCATGCTGCGTCGATCCATCCTGGGCGGGCTTTTGGCCGCACCGGCCCTGGCGCAAACGCCCGAACGCGCGCTTCGCCTGATCATCGCTTTCCCGCCCGGCGGCAGCACCGATATCCTGGGCCGCCTGATCGCGCCCCGCATGGGGGAAGTGCTGGGCGGGCTGGTGACGCCGGAAAACCGCAGCGGCGCTTCGGGCGCGGTGGGCGCCGCCTTTGTGGCCCAGGCGGCGCCGGATGGCGGGACCATTCTGCTCGATTCCGGGGGGCAATCGGTCAATCCCTTTTTGATGCGCGGGCTTGGGTTTGATTATGTGCGGGATCTGGCGCCGATCACGCTGCTCGCCACCCTGCCGCTTATCCTGATCACGCGGGCCGAATATGGCGTGGCGGATTTGCCCGCGCTGCTCGTGCGGCTTCGCGCTGCCCCTGATCAGGCGCGTTATGGCAGTGTCGGGGTCGGGTCCCGCACGCATCTGGCCGCCGCCAGCCTGCTGCGGCGGGCGGGCCTTAAGGGGGAACATATCCCCTATCGCGGCGGGGCGGATCAGATGGCGGGGTTGCTGCGGGGGGATGTGCCGTTTGGCTTTACCTCTCTGGCGCTGGCTGCCCCTTTGATCCGGGACGGCAAGGCCCGCGCTATCGGCCTTTCCGCACCCGCCCGCAGCCCAGCCTTCCCGGCATTACCCACCCTCAGCGAACAGGGTTTTGCCGGGTTTCAAATGGGCGATTGGCTCGGGCTTTTGGCACCAGCCGCAACCCCCGCGCCGGTAATTGCCCGCCTTGCCGCAGCCGCCAAGGATTCGGTGGAACAGCCCGCCCTGGCGCCCCGGCTGGAAGCGCTTGGCCTGACGCCAGCCGCCGAAGGCCCCGAAGGCTTCGCGCGTTTCCTGGCTGCCGAACGCACTGAGACGCGCGATCTGATCGCGGCCGAGGGCATCAGGCTCGACTGATGGGCGCCTGGCTTTTGCGATTCGGGGCCGGTCAGCGCGTCACCAAGCCTTCCAAAACCACGCCTTTGGGCAATTAAACCCCGCGCCCGCACCCCTTTGCGCTTGCAAACCGCGCCCGAACATCGCAGATAGCGCGCACCAGAGACTAAACCCTGAACCCTTATGGCGGGCGGCGTCCGGCGAAAGCCGGGGCGGACGTCCGGCTTTTGCTTATGGAGGCCCACCGTGGCGCGTACCCCGCTAGACCGCATCCGCAATATCGGCATCACCGCGCATATTGACGCGGGCAAGACCACCACGACTGAACGCATCCTGTACTACACCGGCAAGTCCCACAAGATCGGTGAAGTGCATGAAGGCAATACCACCACTGATTACATGGACCAGGAGCGTGAGCGCGGCATCACCATCACCTCCGCCGCCGTGACTGCGGTGTGGAACGACCACCGCATCAACATCATTGATACGCCAGGCCATATTGACTTCAACATTGAAGTGAACCGGTCCTTGCGCGTGCTGGATGGTGCGATCTTCATCATTGAAGGTGTCGCCGGCGTGCAGCCGCAGTCAGAAACCAACTGGCGCTTGGCTGACCGCTATAACGTGCCGCGCATCATCTTCATCAATAAGCTTGATCGCACCGGCGCCGATTTCTATCGCGCTGCCGAAACACTGACGGAAAAGCTCGGCATCAATTGGGTCGCGCTGCAATTGCCGATCGGCATTGAAGACACCTTCCAGGGCATTGTTGACCTGGTCGAAATGAAGGCGCTGATCTGGGAAGGCGACGAACTCGGCGCCAAGTATCATGAAGCACCGATCCCGGCTGATTTGGCCGATAAGGCCGCAGAATATCGCCAGAAGCTGCTTGATACCGTTGTCGGCATTGATGAGGCCGCGATGGAAGAATATTTCGACAAGGGCGATGTCAGCATCGAAACTCTGAAGCGCTGCATCAAGCGCGGCACCATCTCGGGCGAATTCCGCCCGGTGCTCTGTGGCACTGCCTTCAAGAACAAGGGCGTGCAGCCGCTGCTGGATGCCGTGATTGAATACTTGCCTTCCCCTATTGATCGTGAAGGCATCAAGGTTGCGCCGGAAGAAGGCCAGGATGAAACCGCCGAACGCCGCGTGATCCCCGCCAATGAAAATGAGCCTTTCGCTGGCTTGGCGTTCAAGATCATCAACGACAAATACGGCAACCTGACCTTTGTGCGCGTCTATCGTGGCGTGCTGCGTTCGGGCGACCAGGTGTTGAACACCACCAAGGGCCATAAGGAACGTGTGGGCCGCATGTTCCAGATGCATGCCGACAAGCGCGAAGAAATCAAGGAAGTCTTCGCGGGTGATATCGCCGCTTTCGTGGGCCTGAAGGATACCGGCACGGGTGATACGCTGGCCGCGCAGGAAGATGCCGTGGTGCTGGAACGCATGGCCTTCCCCGTGCCGGTGATTGACATCTCGGTCGAGCCGAAGACCAAGGAAGGCGTCGAAAAGATGACCCTTGGCCTGCAGAAGCTGGCCGGTGAAGACCCGTCACTCCGGCTGCGCACGGATCAGGAAAGCGGCCAGACCATCCTTTCCGGCATGGGCGAATTGCATCTGGAAATCATCATTGACCGCCTGAAGCGCGAATATGGTGTGGATGCGAATATCGGCGCGCCGCAGGTGGCTTACCGCGAAACCATCACCCGCGCGCATACCGAAACCTATACCCACAAGAAGCAGTCGGGCGGTTCGGGTCAATACGCTGAAGTGAAGATCATCTTTGAGCCGAAGGAACGGAACGAGGGTATCGAATTCCACAATGGCGTTGTGGGCGGCGCGGTGCCGAAGGAATACATCCCGGCGGTTGAAAAGGGCATCAAGGTGCAGGCCGATACTGGCGTGCTGGCAGGCTTCCCCACCGTGGACTTCAAATACAGCCTGGTGGATGGCAAGTATCACGACGTTGACTCAAGCGCGCTCGCGTTTGAAATCGCCGCCAAGGCATGCTTCCGCGAGGGCATGAAGAAGGCCGGCCCGGTGATCCTGGAACCGATCATGGATGTGGAAGTGACCACGCCATCTGATCACGTGGGCGATGTGGTGGGTGATTTGAACCGCCGCCGCGGCGTGATCCAAAGCCAGGACATGGCGGGCACCAGCGTGATCGTGCGCGCGCATGTGCCGCTTAAGGAAATGTTCGGCTATATTTCCAATTTGCGCGGCATGACGAAGGGGCGCGCTTCCTTCTCCATGCAGTTCCACCATTATGATCCGGTGCCGCGCAATATCGCGGATGAGATCATGGCGAAGTCGGCTTGATCCTGCTTTAGCAACAGGTCAGCAAAACGGCGCGGGGCCTTCCCGCGCCGTTTTTGTTTGGGGGCGGGCTGTTGGGGCGCTTGCATGGCCTGCGGCAGCGTCATTATGCTGCCGGTTCAATGAGCGCCTTTGACCCGCCGCCCTATATCGGGAAATTGATCTCGGCCATCAATGATGGCGCGAAATCGGCGCAGCTTGGCGCGGTGGCTTTTGTCTTTATCGGGCTCTTTCTCCTCGCCACCTCCTTCTCGGCCACCGATGAGGATTTGCTGATCGGCAAATCCATCAGCATTTCGCAGCTTGGCGGCGTGACCGTGCCGGTAGTGCTTTCCTTCGGCTTCATGCCGGCGATCTTCCTCGCTTTGCATCTTTATACGCTGATCCGCTTTGACCTGCTGATGCAGAACCTCCGGCATTTTGAAGCGGAGTTGCGCGCCCATGTGCCGCTGCAGCGGGACCGCGACCGCTGCCTGCAATTGCTGGCGAATACGGAATTCATCCAGGCGGCGGTGCAGCCGGAGGCGAGTTTTGTCTTCCGTTGGACCTATCGCTTCATGCTGGCGGTATTTCCGGTGGCGGTGCTGCTGCTGGTGCAGCTTGGCTCGCTCCGCTTGCAGAGCCATGTGGTGAATATCGTGCATCACATCACCATCCTGCTCGATATCCTGCTGCTGATCTGGTTCTTCCGCCGGCAAAGGCCTTCGGGGGATTCGGTGATGCGCTGGCTTTTCAGGCGCGGGCGCTTTCTGCTGCCGGCGGCGGTGCTGGCTTTCAACTTCGCCTGGTGCCGGGTGCCGAGCGCAGAGGCGACCACGGTGGGGGCGGGGAAGCAGGCGGAGTCCTTCCTCGAAGTCTCCCTGCAACCGGTGGATTTGCTGCTCTGCCACCATGTCGGGTTCGGCTGCCGTTATCTTAGCGTGCCGGGGCGCACCCTGGTCGGCAAGGTCTGGGATAACCGCACCTTTGTAGAACTCCGCGCTGGTAAGCCATTGGACGAGGATCGGCGCGCGGCCTTTGAGCCCTTGGTGTTGCAGAATAAGCGGCTGCGCTTTGCTGATTTGTCTGGGAGTCAATTTTTCAATGTGGATTTGACCGGGGCTGACTTGCGACATGCGCGGCTTCATCAGGCGTGGATGACGCAGGCGAAACTTGACGGGGCGCAGTTGCAGGGCGCGTCGCTTGCTGCGGCGCAGTTGCAGGGCGCGTCGCTTGACTTCGCGCAGTTGCAGGGCGCGTTGCTTAATGGGGCGTACTTGCAGGGCGCCTCGCTTCGGCTTGCGGAGTTGCAGGACGCACGGCTTGTTGAGGCGAAGTTGCAGGGCGCGTCGCTTGATGGGGCGCAGTTGCAGGGCGCGTCGCTTGATCGGGCGCAGTTGCAGGGCGCCTCGCTTGATGTGGCGTTCTTGCAGGGCGCGTCGCTTGATGGGGCGTACTTGCAGGGCGCGCGGCTCAATCTGGCGCAGTTGCAGGGCGCGTCGCTTGATCGGGCGCAGTTGCAGGGCGCGTCGCTTGATGAGGCTCAGTTGCAGGGCGCGTGGCTTGATGGGGCCGGTTTGCAGGGCGCGTTGATTGCAGGCGCAAAAATCTGGCGCATCCGGGCGCCCGAAGCAGCGCTGGACGATGCGCAATTGCGCGATCTGGAGTTTAGCGACGCCGCCCCCTGCCCGGATTGGGTTCAGCCCGATGAGGCCTGCCCCAATCCGCGCGACTGGCGATCCTGGATCGAGGAATGGACCAAATCCATCCCTGCTGGGTCGCGGCGAGACGCGGCGCAGCGACGCCTTGCAGTGCTGACGGCGGTTTCAGCGCCCGCGGGCGCTGAAACCGCGCAAGGCGTGTGGAACACTCGCCCCACCCCGGAACCCGAGGCTGTCGCCAAGCGGCTTGGCGACCTCGCCTGCGGCACTGATCATGCCCCGCATATCGCGCGCGGCATTTTAGTGCAGATAAGGCAGGAAGAGCCCCGCAACCTCGGCGCCCACCGCCAAACCCTCGCCGCGCGCATGCTTGGCGATGATTGCCCCGGCGCTCGCGGCCTCACAGAAGATGAACGTTCTCACCTGACCAATATCGCCGCTGGGCGCCGCTAACCCCTACCCCGCCGCCGCCAATACCTCCGCCGCTGCGCGCAGCAACATCCCATCGCGGCGCCAGAGCGCTTCCAGCACGCGGAAGTGATCCGCCTCTGGCACCGGGATCAGCGCGCCGGGTGCTTGCGCCTCCGCCCGGTGGCGATGGAACACCCGGCTTTGCCGACGCAATTCCGGCAATTCCCGCGCGCCATAGGCAATGGCGATGGGCTTTTGCACGACAGGTCGGCGGATCGGTGAATGCGCCGCGATTTCCTCCGGCGTCAAATGCAGCTTGTCGTTCAGATTGGTCTCGGCGATGGGCGCCAATTCATAAATGCCGGACATGGCAAGCGCGCCTACCACCAAAGGATGCTCTGCCGCCAGCGCCGCCAAATGCCCGCCCGCGGACCAGCCGGAAGCAATCACCTTCCCCGCCACGCCATGCGCCGCGCCATGCGCGCCGAGCCAATCCAGCGCGGCGTGGATTTCAGCAACGATGCGGGTCATGGAAGCCTCAGGTGCCAGCGTATAGCCGCAAATCCCAACCGACCATCCGGCGGCCAAGGCGCCTTCGGCCATGATGGCGAAATCCTCCCGCCGATTGCGCTGCCAATAGCCGCCATGGATGAAGACCAGGCAGGGCGCATCGGCGCGCGCGGCGGGGTAGAGGTCCCATTTCTCGCGTTCGCCACTGCCAAAGGGCAGATCAAGATGCCCGGCGTGCTTGGCGCGAAACGCCTCAGACAGCGCATTGCGATTGGCGACCTGCACCGCGCTATCGGCCACGCCATTGAGGTTGTCATAAGCCGCATCGCGCGCGGCCTGGGGCCAGCCGGCCCAGCCTTCGGCGAGCGTATAGGGGCTTGTCATGGCTTGATCACTCCAATCGGGGCGCCGGCCATGAAGGCATTGATGGCGGCGACGGTTACTTCGTAATAGGTGCGGTAATTCTGTTCCGTCACGTAACCAAGATGCGGTGTCAGCACGGTATTGGGCGCACCAAGGATCGGGTGATCCGCGGCCAGAGGCTCAATATCAAACACATCCAGGCCGGCGCCGGCGATGCGACCTTCCTTGAGTGCCGCAATCAGCGCTGCCTGTTCAATCAAGGGGCCGCGGCTTGTGTTCACGATGAAGGCTGTTGGCTTCATCAAAGCGAGATCAGGCGCGGTGATGGTATTGCGCGACCGATCCGATAGAACCAGGTGCAGCGTCACCACATCCGCTTCACGCAGCAATGTCGCCTTGTCCACGCGGGTCGCGCCAATCTCAGCCGCGCGTTCATCGGTCAGGTTGCTGGACCAGGCGAGCACCTTCATGCCGAAGGCCTGGCCGATTTTGGCAACGCGCCCGCCAAGCTTGCCAAGCCCGATCACGCCAAGCGTTTTGCCTTCCAGGCCGAGCCCGACATGCGTCTGCCAGCGCCCGGCGCGCAGCGCTTCCTGCTGGCGCGGGATATCGCGCACCAGGGAAAGGATCAGCCCCCAGGTGAGGTCTGCGGTCGGATCGCCCGAAGTGCCCGTGCCGCAAAACACCACGCCACGTTCAGCGCAGGCAGCGGCATCAATGGAACGGTTGCGCCCGCCGGTTGTGATGATCAGGCGCAGGTTGGGCAGTGCTTCGATCAGCTTGCGCGGAAAGGGCGTTCTTTCGCGCATCGCCAGGATGGAATCAAAGGGTTTCAGCCTTTCCACCAGCGCCGCGTGATCGGTGATGGTATCGCGAAAAACAGTGATCTCGAGCCCCTTCGGCAGCTTCTCCCAGGGGCCGAGGGAAAGCGCCACGCCTTGGTAATCATCCAGAATGGCAAGGCGCTTGAGCGGTGCAACGGACATAAGGTGTTCCTTGAAATTACGAAGGGTTCAGGGTGATGCGCTGAAGCGCAGCGCGCAGCGTACCAGGCAAGGGTGTTGGCGTTTTTTGTGTGGCGCGATCCACATATACATGCACCAAATAGCCCTCCGCACTCGCCTCATCCTCATCATTGCGGAAAATGCCAACCTCATAACGGACGGAGGTATTGCCGGCACGTCCGCAACGCACACCGCAGGTGATGTCATCCGGAAAGGCGATGGGCGCGAAATAGCGGCATTGCGTTTCGACCACCAGACCAATCACCGGCGCTGTCGGGATATGCAAAAAGCCCGATGACGTCAGGAAGCGCGCCACCGCGCTATCTATCCAGGAATAATAAATGACGTTGTTGATATGGCCATAGACGTCGTTGTCCATCCAGCGTGTCGCGATGGGCACGAACATGGCGTAATCGGCACGCCGGCCGCGTTGCTTGCTCATGCGCTGCCCCTAACGGCCCAAGGCGCGCGTGACAATTGCGTTATCTACGCAATCGGCGAAGCTTGGCTCACGCGCAATGACGCCGGCGCTTTTCATGGCACCGCGCAACTGCGTGAAGGCGGCTTCGGGGAAATGCGGCGTCTCCGGCCAAAGCCGCGCGGCCTGATAGCGGGCCAGGCCCTGGGTCAACTCGGCCAAGGTCACATCGGGGAAAAGTGGTGCGACACTTGCGGCGATCTCCGCCGCAGGTGCGGCGTAAACAAAGGCCAAGGCATCGGCCAAGGCGCGTGTCATGGCTTCAAACTCCGCGCTGAAGCGCTGGATATTCGAAGCCGTTGCATAAAGCGCGGTATAGGCGCTCGGTCCCCGATCGGAAGCGCGATGCCACACCGCGCCGCCCTTGGCTTCAAGGCGTGTTGCGAAGGGTTCGAACATTTGCGCGACATCCAGGCGCCCTTCGGCCACCGCATCGGCGTTTTCCGCCATGGTCTTGTCGGTCACGCGCGCCAGGGCATCCGGGTCCACGCCCGCCTGGCGCAAATCATCCTGCAAGCACCACCAGGGGGTCGGCACTTCCTTGACACTGCCGAAGCGGAGCTTGGGCAAATCCTTCAGGCTGAAGCCGGGATTAGGCCCGCGGCCAAGCAGCATAAAGGGATCGCGCATCACCACCGCGCAAAAGGACTGCAAGGGGCAGCTAGGATCAGCGGCGCGCATCATGATCATGCGCATCGGGCCGGACCAGGCGACATCGGCCTGATCGGCGATCAGCGCCTCCGCCGCCCGGGTCGGGTCGCCGGCCGTGGCGCGCGTGACGGTCACGCCATGGCGCGCGTAAAAGCCGCGCTGTTCGGCAACGTAAAACGGCGCGTAGAATACGGCGCGGAAGGGTTCGGCAAGGCGGATGGGCTGCACGATGTTCGCTCCTCAAGTGGACCCATTCTGCCCGAGCTTGGCGTCCCGGTCAGCACCGCCAGACGCGCCCCGAGTCGCGGTTTGAGGCATTTCTGAACTTCGCGCGCTAAGGCCCTGCCAGATCAGCAGGAAGCATCCAACCCCTTCGCCCGCGCATCGGAAGACGCTATATCTTGTAGGTGCCGCCGGGGACACCCACTAGAAGCTGTGGATAACTCGAAGGCGCATCGAGATAAGGCCCCCAGGAGTTTCATGCCCAGCGCCGCGCAAAGGCCCGATACCGCCACCCGCATTGAACCCTTTCGCCTGCGCGGGGCGAATTTCAATCTGCTTGTGCTGCGCCTGCTGGATCATCGCCCGGAGGCGGTGGTACCAGCGATTGGCGATCAGTTCCGTCGCGCGCCTGGGTTTCTGCGTTTTGCGCCCATCGTGCTCGGGCTGAGTGACATTCAGGCGCCGCCGAATGAGGTGGATTTCCCCGGCCTGATCCAGGGCCTGCGTGAGCTTGAGATCATGCCGATCGGCACCACTGGCGGTACGGCGGAAATGCGCAATGCAGCGCTATCCTATGGCCTGCCACCTGTGCGCAGTGTCGGCGGCAAGGAAACGGATGAGGATATCAGCGCCCCCGCCCCGCCGGCTGGTGAAGCCGCGCAAGCGGCACCTCCCCCGCCGCCGCCCGCGGCCAAGCCCGCTAGCGCGCGCAGCACCATGGTGGTGGAACAGCCCGTGCGCGCCGGCCAACGCATTTGGGCGGAAGGGGCTGATCTGATCATCACCTCCACCGTCAATGCGGGGGCCGAGGTGATTGCGGATGGCAATATCCATGTCTATGGCGCGCTGCGTGGCCGCGCCATTGCAGGTGGCGCCAACAATATGGAAGCGCGGGTTTTCGCGCTGAATTTCGACCCGGAATTGGTTTCCATCGCCGGTTTTTACGCCGTACGGGAAGGTTTTCCGGCAGCACAAATCGGCAAGGCGATGCAGGTGCGGCTGGTGGGTGAGCGCATGCGCTTCGACCCCATCACCTGATCGCTACGCGTTAAAATCTTAGGGAGGCAGAGGATATGGCTCAGGTTATCGTTGTGACATCGGGCAAGGGCGGCGTCGGCAAGACGACATCAAGCGCCGCCTTCGCAACCGGCCTTGCCCAGCGCGGCAAGAAGACGGTGGTGATTGATTTCGATGTGGGCTTGCGCAACCTCGACCTTATCATGGGTGTCGAAAGGCGCGTGGTGTTTGACATCATCAATGTCATCCAGGGTGAGGCGCGGCTGAGCCAGGCGCTGATCCGCGACAAGCGCGTTGAAACACTCTCCATCCTGCCGGCCTCCCAGACCAAGGATAAGGATACGCTGACCAAGGAAGGGGTCGCCAAGATCATCGAGGAGCTCTCGAAGGAATTCGATTACATCCTGTGCGATAGCCCGGCGGGGATCGAAAAGGGCGCGCTGCTCGCGCTTTATTTCGCGGATCAGGCGATTGTGGTGACGAACCCGGAAGTGTCATCGGTGCGGGATTCAGACCGCATTCTTGGCGTGCTGCAATCCAAATCGAAGCGCGCGGAGGAAAAGCGCGAACCGGTCAAGGAACATCTGCTGGTGACGCGTTTTGACCCGAACCGCGTGGAAAAGGGCGAGATGCTGAAGCTGGATGATATTCGCGAAATCCTGGCCATTCCGCTGCTCGGCGTGATCCCGGAAAGCGAAAGCGTGCTGCGCGCTTCCAATACCGGCACGCCGGTGATCATGGATAATGAAAGCAATGCTGGCCAAGCCTATGCCGATGCGGTTTCCCGCTTCCTGGGTGAAGATGTGCCGCATCGCTTCCTGGAAGCGGAGCGCAAGGGCCTGTTCCGGCGCTTGTTTGGTGGGAGGGCCGCGTGATGTCCTGGCTCGATTTCTTCCGTGGCCGGCGCAAGGATGAAAGCGCCGCTGCCGCCAAGGAAAGGCTCCAGATCGTGCTGGCGCATGAGCGCATTGGACGCAATCGGGAGGATTTCCTGCCGAAACTCCAGCAGGAATTGGTGGCGGTTGTCGCGCGCTATGTCGCGATTGACCCAAGCAAGGTGAATGTCAATCTGGATCGCGGCGGGGATATGTCCACGCTTGAGATCGAGATTGAATTGCCCGCACCTTCCACCATGCGGCTTGCTCCGGCGCGGTGAGGCAAACTGAAGGAAGGCGCTGTTTTTCAGCGCCCTTCCTGCCGCCAGGCCAGCACCACGGTGCCAAGCAATAGCAACAGCGCCAACCAAGGCGGCAGCAGTGGCAAGGCGGAAAGACTGATCACGCTGTGATCAGCATTGCGCCTGAGGCCAATCCAGCCAGCACCCGCAAATTCCCGCCCCGTCGGCACCATGCGCAATTCTGGCAACGCGGGCGTGGCATCCTGCCCTAGCCAACGGAGCGCGCCGCGGCCTTGCACCAAAGGGCGCAGCTTTTCACCATCCGCGCGCAGGTCGGCAATCTCCAGCGGATTAGTCACCGCAGCAGCGGCGAAAGCCACGCGCTTGCCATCGCCCACTTGCCACACGCCGGGCATACGCGCCGCAATATCGGCAATCGAGCGGCCGCCACCGGCTTCTTCGAGCCGCGCCGTGCTGCGCGTGCCATCAGGCGCGGTGATGGTCACCTCAGGCGGTGCCGCAGTTTCCAGGCTGCGCCGCGAAATCGCCATCCGCCCGGCTTCAATGCGCGCCGTCAAATCCTCCTCTTCCAAACTGGTTTCGCGCATCAGCCAATGGGCGATGCGGCGCAGTAATTCTTCCTGCGGGCCGCCGCCATCATGCCCGCGCCCCCATAGCCAGATATGGTCCGACATCAGCAGCGCCACGCGCCCCTCACCAACGCGATCCAGCACCAGCAGGGGCGAGCCTTCGGGGCTTTCCATCACTGCCATGCCGCCGCGGGCCTCACCGCGCAGCCAGCGATACCAGCGGCCCCAGCTTGCTTCTGTTGCGGCGCCATTGGCGCCCGCTAGCGCCTCCGTCACCGGATGTCGCGCACCAAGGGCACTGATGCGTGGACGAAACGATGCTTCCTCCACCCCCGCGCCGCGCCCAATGGGCCGCGCCGGCAGCACTTGCGACAAAGGCGTGAAGGCGAGCGAAGCTGGCCCCGCGAATTCCGGCCCGACACTCATCAGCAAGGCCCCACCGGCGCGCACATGATCGGCGATATTGCGCATATAAGCCGGCGGCAGCAGGCCGCGATTGGTGAAGCGATCAAACACAATCAGGTCAAACTCGCGCAGCTTCACCTGAAACAGCTCTCGCACCGGAAAGGCAATCAGCGCCAATTCATTGAGCGGTGTCAGATCATCCTTCTCCGGCGGGCGGAGGATGGTGAAATGCACCAGATCCACATTGGGATCAGCCTTCAGCAGGCGCCGCCAGGCGCGTTCGCCGGCATGCGGCTCCCCGGAAACCAACAGCACGCGCAGCCGATCCCGCACACCATTCACGGTCACAACCTGACGGTTATTGAGCGCACTGACCTCCCCCGCGCGGGGTTCGGCTTCAAGTTCAATCACCATCGGGCCGCCGCGCGCGACGGGGACGGAAATCGCGTGTTCCCGCCCGATCGGGATTTCCTCACGCCGCGGCGCACCGCCATCGCGGCGGATGATCAGCCCGGCATTGCCGCCCGCTGGCGCGCCCAAATCCTCGATCACCACGCGCAATTCCACCTGCTGGCCAACAATGCCAAAGCCAGGGGCCGAGACCAGGCGCAGGCGCCGATCAACCTCCCCGGCGCGGCCAGGCAGCAATACGTGAAACGGCGCGTCAAAAGGTAACACGGCCGGCGCGTCATGCACCTGGCCATCAGTCAGCGCGATCACGCCCGCAAGCCTTGCCCGCGGCACATCGGCCAAGGCGGCCCCCAGCGCAGAGAAAAGCGCCGTGCCACGCTGGCCGGCTTCCGGCACCTCAATCACCCGCAGATCAAGCGCGGGCAAGCGCGCGGCACGCGCTTCCAGAGCGCCGCGCGCGGCGGCAATGCGCTCGGCGCGATCGGCAATTTGCGTGCTGTCGCTGCGATCAATGGCGAGGATTGCGATATCAGGCCGCGTTTCGCGTTCTTCGCGCAAAAGGCGTGGGTTGCCCAGTGCGCCCAGCAGGATCACCGCCGCCAGCGCCCGCCACCAAATGCCGCGCGCGCGCTGATAAAGCCCATAGGCCAGGAAAAGCAGGGACAGGAGCGCAAAAAGCGCCAGCAGCCAAAGCGGCAGGCGGGGGAGAAAATCTATATAGGCAAGATGCTGGGTCATGGACGCTTAGTCCGGAGCGGTGATTTCACCCCGGACCCCGCCACAACGAACACCGCACTAGGCGGCAGTGCTGCCAACCAAGCGCCAGGTTGGGTCGGCGCTATTAAGGTCGCGCTGGAAGGTCCAGACATCGGTCATTTCCGTCACCGCCTCGGCGCCCGAAACAATGGAGCCATCGCGCGCTTGCACCAGATTGATCTGATCGGTCACCAGACGCACGGTGATTTCGGCAATACTGCCGCGCAATTCGGCGGCTTCAATGCCGCTTTCCTCGACACTGCGGAGTTCCGTGCGCTGGGTCTCACCGGCAGCCTCACGCGCGGTGATCGCCTGATCAAAACCGGCATAAGCTTCATCAGACAATAAGGGCTTCAGGGCGGCACGATCACCCCGCGCGAAAGCCTCTACGATCATGCCAAAGGCAACTTCGGCGCCATCCAGGAAACGGTTCGGATCAAAGCCGCGGTCGCGCTTCTGAATTTGCATCAGCGCCTCACCGGCTGGGCTGCGCGGATCAGGAATGACACGCCGTGCACCGCCCTGGGACGGCTTGGCGCCAATCTCGACCTCGGTCGCCGGGCCGCGCGCGGCCGGCACCGGCATGCCTTCGGCCTGCGGCGGGCGCTCAAACCCCGTCCGGCGGCCAAGCACGCTCCGCAGGCGCAGCACCAAAAAGGCCGCCACCATCGCGAAGAGAATGAGATCTATCGGCAAGCCACCCATGATTTTGCTCCTTGAACCCTAATCTAGGGTGCCAAAGGCCCCAGGGCAACGCTTGGATGACGCGAAGCTGCAAGGGAATCACTTGAACGCCTTGGCCATTGCCCAAAAATCAGGCTGGTTGCGGCCAGCCGATGGCCTCGCTAGACCAAACCCAGTTCAAACAGGGGTGACAATCGTGATTCTGCTTCGGCATGGGCAAAGCGAATTCAACCTGCTTTTCACCCAAACCCGCAAGGACCCGGGGATTATTGACCCCAAGCTGACACCGCTTGGCCAAACCCAGGCAGAAGAAGCCGCCGAGGCGCTGGCGCATGAAGGCATAAGGCGCATCATCGTCTCCCCCTATACCCGCGCGTTGCAAACGGCCCTGCCGGTGGCGCGCCGCTTGAATGTGCCGCTGACCGTGACGCCAACGGTGCGTGAACGCTACGCCTTCACCTGCGATATCGGCCGACCAGTGACGGAACTACGGCTCGATTTCCCCCATGTGGTGCTGGACCATATTGATGAAATCTGGTGGCCACCGGTGGAAGAACCCGCCGAACAGGTGATTGATCGCGCCCAATTATTCCGCGACGAAATGGCCGCGCTGCAGGATTGGTCCCATACCCTGGTCGTCTCCCACTGGGGCTTCATCCTGGCCTTCACGGGCAAAAGCGTCATGAATGGCCAAATGCTGCGCGTGGACCCAACCGAAGCGCCCCCCGCCGAGATCATCTGGAAGCATTGAAGCAGCGGGTGGGGGTTTGCCAGACTAAAGCCCCCAACCGGCTTCCAGCCGATACCCCCCTGCATCGGTCAGCAAAATCCGCGCCTCCGTCGGATTGGGTTCAATCTTCTGGCGCAAGCGGTAGATATGCGTCTCCAGCGTATGCGTGGTGACCTTGCTGTTGTAGCCCCAGACCTCGCTCAACAGGGTTTCGCGCGAAACCGGCTGGCCGCCAGCACCAAGCAGGAAGGTCAGGATCGCCGTTTCCTTTTCCGTCAGGCGAATTCTCCGCCCGCGCCTTGGTTCCTGCAACAGCTTGGCGGCAGGGCGAAATTCATAGGGGCCGATGGTGGAAATTGCATCCTCTCCACCGCTGAAGCGCTGAATTTGCGCGCGCAACTTCGCCAGCAAATCCTGCACCCTAAGCGGTTTGGTGATGGCATCATTCGCCCCTGCATCAAGGCAGCGCAGCACTTCCTCCTCCCCATCTGTCCCGGACAATAGGATGATGGGCATGCGCATGCCCGCGCGGCGCAGCTTGGCGCAGAATTCGCGTGCCGCACCATCCGGCAGCGCAAGATCGAGCAGAATGGCCGCGAAGCGGCTGCCATCGGTGCGGATCAGCGCCTCAGCCGCTGCAATGCTGGCGGCGCCCTGGGCAGTGAATTCGCCCCCAAAGGCCAATTGCTCAGAAAGGCTGGTCTGAAGCCTTTCATTGTCATCCACGATCAGAACGGGATGCGGCGGGGTCATCGGCGGCGAGCCTCGTTTTTCTGTCCTGGGGCCTGGCCGCGATGGATGCAGCACCCCGTCTTGCGCGGGCGCAGAATGCCACCCGCCGCGCCCTGGCCGCAAGATATCTCGGGCAGGGTAAAGCCGTGGCGCGGTTCCTTTGGCCGGGGGGCTCGCAAAGCGCCGTATCAGTGCCACATTCACGCTGGCTGAATAAGTGCGTATTGGAAACCCATCACATGTCCCTGCAAGGTGGCCTTTTGCCCCAAAGCCCAGAACCAACGCCCGATCCGCGCCGCCTTGCCATGCGCGGCGTCCATCGTGCCATTTCCGATTTGCGCCGCGGCACGCCGGTGCTGATCACCGACGGAGAGGTCGCCTTGCTTGTCGGAGCGGCGGAAACGCTGGGCGCGGCCGGGCTGGCTGATATTGCCGCTGCTGGCCTTACGGCGCCGGTTTTGTTGCTGGCGCCAGTGCGCGCCGCGGCGGTGCTGCGCCGGCCCGTGACCCAGGCCGAAGATCAGGCCGTGGTGGCGCTGCGCCTGCCGGCTTCGGCGCTGGAACCGGCCAGGCTGCGCGGTTTTGCGGACCCCACTGCTGAAAGCCTGCTGCCTTCGGAAGCGGAACAGGTCTCCCCACCCCCGCTGGCGGGCGCCGCGCTTGCCCTGGCGAAGCTTGGCCGGCTTTTGCCGGCGCTGGTGGTGACCCCCGCCATGACGGGTGTCGCTGAACGGCTTTCGCTGCTGCGTGTGCCGGCCGAGAATATCTCCACCTATCCCATCAGCGCAGCCTCCAGCCTTAAGCGCGTGGCCGAAGCCCGCGTGCCGCTGGAAGATGCGCCGGAAGCGCGCATCATTGCCTTCCGCGCCGCCGATGGCGGGATTGAGCATTTGGCCATTCTGGTGGGCGACCCGGAAGGGAGCAACGCCGCCGGGCAGCCACCCTTGGTGCGCGCCCATTCCGAATGTTTCACCGGTGATCTTCTGGGCTCGCTCCGCTGCGATTGCGGCCCGCAGCTACGCGGGGCCATCAAGCGCATGGCGGAAGACCCAGCCGGCGGCGTGCTGCTTTACCTGGCGCAAGAAGGGCGCGGCATTGGGCTCGTGAACAAGCTGCGTGCCTATACCTTGCAGGATCGCGGGCTTGATACGCTTGATGCCAATCGCGCGCTTGGCTATGGCGCGGATGAACGCAATTTTCTGGTAGCCGCCACCATGTTGCGCGAGATTGGCATGACGCGTGTGCGGCTTCTGACCAATAACCCCGATAAGCTTTCAGGCCTTGCCGCTTGCGGCATTGAGGTGGTGGGCCGGGAAGCCCATGCCTTTGACCCGAATGGCGTGAATGACGCCTATCTGGATACCAAGGCGCGGCGCTTCGGGCATATGCTGGGATAGGTAATGCGCCCATCCGGTCTGGCATGGCTTGGCCCTGATGGGCTGCTGCGTTTCCAGGGTGGGGATTTTCGCTGCGCCATCGGCAAGGGCGGCCGGCGTGCCGATAAGCGTGAGGGGGATGGCGCGACACCAATAGGCCTTTTGCCACTGCGCCGCCTGCTGTATCGCGCGGATCGTCTGGCGCCACCACGCGGGTCCGTGCCCATCGCCCCCATCGCGCCAGATGATGGCTGGTGTGATGATCCGACGCATGCCGATTACAATACGCAAATCCGCCTGCCGCATCCGGCACGGCATGAAGAACTTTGGCGCGCTGATCCGATTTACGATGTGATTGGCGTGCTCGGCTGGAATGATTCGCCCGTGCTGCGCGGACGGGGCAGTGCGATTTTTTTGCATCTGGCACGCCCCGGCTTCAGCCCGACCGAGGGCTGCATTGCGCTGGAGCAGCGCGATCTTTTGCGCGTTTTGGCCGAGGGGCTGACGGCGGTTGAAGTGGCGGCGTGACCTGCACGGCATCAGATGTTGCCACCCGATGCCGTGGCAAGGCGTGATGTTCAGCTCCTGACCAGGTTGCAGCCACCCTCATTCAAGGGGCGGAAAGCCTTGTCTGCTTCGGTTGTTTGCAGAAGCTTGTAGTAATCCCAGGGGCCGCGGCTTTCTTCGGGCTTTTTCACCTCAAACAGGAAGGACGGATGGATTTTCCGCCCATCCGGGCGAATGCTGCCTTTGCCGAAGGCATCATCATCCGTGGGCATCGCCTTCATGCGCGCAACCGCCGCCGCGCCATCGGCCTTGGCGGCGGCAACGCCCATATCGGCTACTGCCTTCAGGTAATGCAGCGCGCCCGCATAGGTGCCGGCATGGGTGCTCGCGAAGCCCGCATTGCCAATCGCGGGCCGGATGCGCTGCGTGAGGGCGCGGGTGCGATCATTCAAATCCCAATAGAAGCTTTCCGTCACGATCAGCCCCTGTGCAGTGCGCAGTGACAGGGAATGCACTTCGGTAATGAACAACAGCAATGAAGCCAAGCGCACGCCGCGCCGATTGAGCCCGAATTCAGCCGCCTGCTTCACGCAATTGATCGTATCCGTCCCCGCATTGGCAAGGCCAATCACATTGGCGCGGCTTGCTTGCGCCTGCACCAGGAAGGATGAGAAATCGGAGGTTCCCGGAAAGGGGGTGCGCACCGAACCCAGCACGCGCCCACCAGCGGCACGCACAAAGCCCGCAGTGTCACGTTCGAGCGCATGGCCAAAGGCATAATCGGCGGTGATGAAGAACCAGGCATCGCCGCCCGCGCGCACCGTCGCCCCGCCCACTGAATTGGCGAGCATCCATGTGTCATAGGTCCAATGCACCATATTGGGGGAGCAGCGCGCACCGGTCAGGTCCGATGTCGCCGCCGAGCTATTGATATGCACCTTGTTCTTTTCACGGCAAATGTCATTGGCCGCAAGCGCGACGGAAGATGTGGCCACATCCACCAACGCATCCACGCCATCCCGATCAAACCATTGGCGCGCGATATTCACACCAACATCCGGGCGATTTTGGTGGTCAGCAAAGACGATTTCCACATTGAAGCCGCGCTGGCCGAAATCCTGCACCGCCTGCCGCGCGGCAGCGACCGAGGTGCTGCCGGTGACATCGCGATACATGCCAGACATATCCACGGGAACGCCAAGCTTGATGGTATTGGCCGCCTGCGCCCTGGCGCTCCGCCAGGGCAGCCCACCCAAAGGCGCGGCCGCGCCGGCCTTAAGCACATCTCTTCTGTTCAAGGTCATTGTCTTCTCCCTAAAGGGCGATCTGCAGTCGCCACAATAGGAAGCTTGGACCGGAAAAGAGACAGGAGTCGAGGGTGGAAGGTGCCTAAATCCCAGCTGTGATCAAGCCCTGCTCGCTTCACAAAAATGCGATGCGCAAGGCAGGAGCACGCTCGGGGAGCAGAACGGGTTTACTGGACCTTGACCTCCTTGGTTTCGCCATTGAGTTTCAGGAACGTCTCCCGGATTTTGCTTTCCAACCATTCGAGAACCGGATCAAACGCATAGCCCAGCAGAAACGCCATGAAGGTGAGCGAGAGTGAGAGATCGCTGATTGTGACCGTGGTGGGATTGATGACGTCGCCCCCACTCCAGACTACGCTGAGCAGACCGCCCATGACGGCCGGCATGAGAAGCCGCGCGAAGGTGCCAGCATAGCCCATTGTTTCCAAAGCGGATTGCGCGCGTTGCCGAAAGCGCAATCGCAGCAGGTAGACGCATGCCCCGAGTAAAGCCAGAAGTGCCGGGAGAAGATGATTCATAAGCAGCGATAGGATCGCGATGGTGCGAATTTCTGACTTGCGCCAATCCTTTATGGGGTCCCGTGTTTCACTGTGCCCCTCTGACCTGGCGGTGATACTTGCGCTGGCGCAATCCGAAGCCGCGGATGGGCTGCCGGTTGCGCTACAATTTGCTTCTGTCGCCACCTGCGACCCGGGAACTGATGAATCCGGACAATTAGCGAAGTCAAATCCTGGTCCGTCGGAAATGCGTTTGACAAGCAAGTTGAGAATAAGATGCTGCGGGGAATCCTGTGACAGGCTGCAGTTCCAGGCTTGCAGCCGCCCAAATAGCAATTCCTCCCTGATCTGGTGTTGTGCCAGCGAGGAACATAAACCCTCGGCCTCACGCGATCTTGGTGCAAGAAAAGGTTCCTGCTTTTCTTTACCCGCAGCATCCCGCGCCGGTCGGCAGAAAGGCAGATATTTCAGGCCGGCAGTGGCCGCGTCATTCGGTGTTGGCGCCGCGCGATTGCTGGTTTGGCCTGGAGAGGTGCCATTATTGGGCAGGCTCTGATTGACTTGACTAACGGGCTGGTTTTGGGCTGGGCTATCGCAACTACGCTTCGCGCCACCACATTCCATGGCGAAATGCTCAGCTGCTGTCAGAAGACGTAGCCGAGCATAAACATCATTCGCGGCAGTTTGTGTCTGCCGAAGTTGGGTGACGAGATTCCGAGCCTCATCAGCGCGCCAAAGCAGGGCGATCGAGACTGAAAAGCAAATCAGGAGAATGGCGAGAATCAGTAAATCGAGTGATTTAAGAAACCCATTGCGCGAATTCCGTATCGTTGTTGGCGTCACGGGGTCAGCCATTCGGGCCAAGGCATCCACCAGCAGCACAAGATCGCGCAGGCCCTCTCCATGTTTTTTGTCGGCCACCTCTTTCGGAGATAGCGTAAGGGGTTCCAGCGACAGATCATCAATTTTGTCCCTTGGCGCGGCGGAAGCCTGGGCAGGCATGGCTTGGGGCGCTGCGGGGGCGGGCGCGGCTTGTGGTGCAGCGGGGCCAGGGGCGCCTTGCGGTGACCCGGGGGCAGGGGGCTGACCGCCCTTCGCATTATCCTGATCCGCCTTTGGGACAATGGTATCCGATTGCGTGAAACGCCGGCCCGACCGCTTCGTCAAATGGTCCAGCAAAAGCAGCCCATCGCGCTGCAATTGCTCAATCTGGTCCAGTAACGCGGTGGGGGGCTTACGCCGATAGGCGGGGTCAACTTGGGCGCCGCTTTGGGCGGTATCGGTTCCGGACATGATGGATATTCCCTAAGGCGGGTCACAGCTAACTGATCAGCCTAGGCTTGATCCATGCGGGCACGCAATTATTAAACCTTGGTCAGAAATTATGCTTCGCCGGCACCTGCCGATCATCCGCGTCCATCACCCAACCGGCTTCTTCCCGCCGCCCATCGGGGTTTCCTTGACAAACAAGGGCAGCGCATGGCCGGGCAGCCGCCCGCGGAGCGCCCCCATCAGCGCCAGCCCCTCCTCCTCGGGCACCTGAAACCGCGCCGTGCCGGGCGCCGGGTCCAGGCTATGCAGGTAATAGGGATTGATACGGTTGCGGATCATGGCCCGCAGCAAAGCTTCCATGGTGGGCGCGTTATCATTCACGCCGCGCAGCAATACGGACTGACCGAGCAAAGGCACCCCAGCCTCTGCCAGCCTCGCCAGCGCTTGCGCGGCATCGGGCGTGAATTCCCGGGCGTGATTGGCATGCACGGCGATGAAGACCGGCTTGGCTTGCCGCATCGCACCCACCAGCGCCCCGGTCACGCGCGCGGGATCGGCCACTGGCACGCGCGTGTGGATGCGCAAGCTTTCGATATGCGCCATGCCGGCAAGCCGCCCTAGGATTTCCCCAAGCCTTCGCGCGGAAAGCATCAGCGGATCGCCGCCGGTCAGGATCACCTCTCGGATCGCAGTATTGCCTTCAAACCAGGCGAGCGCTTCCTGCAATTCCGCTTCCGTCAGCAAGCCCCCATCGGGGCCCACCTTTTCGCGGCGGAAACAAAACCGGCAATAGACCGGGCAGGCGAGCAAGGGTTTGAGCAGCGCGCGATCCGGGTAGCGATGCACAACACCTTTCACCGGCGTGAAGGGTGCATCCGCGGTCGGGTCTTCCGATTCATGCGGCGCGGTAATCAGCTCCGCCGAAGCGGGGATATATTGCAGCGCAATCGGGTCAGCTGGGTCGCCCGGCCTGATCAGCGCGGCCATGGCCGGCGTGATGGCAGTGGCGTAGCGCGCGGCGACGGCTTCCAAGCCCGGCACCGCATCCACCGCCACCAGGCCAGCGCGCGCCAAATCTTGCGGGCTGCGCAGCGTGCGGCTCTGGTCCTGGGCGATGGGCTGGGGCATAGGACCGAGCGACTATACCAGCCCTGAAAGCGCAGCAATGCCCCTGCCCCCCTGGCACCCGGAAGCCTTCGCCGCGCGGCTGCCCTTTCTGGAACGCCGCGCAGAGCTTACCGCCGCAACCCGCGCCTTTTTCTTGGCTAGCGGCTACCGCGAAGTGGAAACCCCCGCGCTGGTGCCAGCACCGGGGGCCGAGGTGCATTTGCGCGCCTTCGCCACACGGTATGAGGCGCATTTGGGCCAGGGTGCGTCACGTGATCTCTGGCTTCGCACCTCTCCGGAATTGGCGCTGAAGCGCTTATTGGTGGCGGGCGCGGGAGCGGTTTTTGAATTGGCGCGGGTTTGGCGGAATGGCGAAACCTCGCCGCGCCATGCGCCGGAATTCACCATGCTGGAATGGTATCGCCCGGGCCTTGGCTTTGAGGGGCTGATGGCCGAGACCGAAGACTATGTCCGCGCCGTTGCGCCGCGCCTGGTGGCACATGGCGCGGTGACGACCGATCTCAGCCTGCCTTTTGAACGCATCACCATGGCAGAGGCTTTTGCGCGCTGGTGCCATGGCCTTGATATCCTGGCGACCGAGGGCGATGCGGCGCGGCTGCATACCGCCGCCCAAGCCGCCGGCTTCTCCACAAGCGCCGATGAGGGGTGGGAGGAACTATTCTTCCGCCTGCTGCTTGAGCATATCGAACCAAATCTTGGCCGTGGGCGCGCGACCTTCCTGACCCATTGGCCGGCACCGCAAGCAGCGCTTGCGCGGCGCGATCCGGCGGACCCACGCGCGGCGCTGCGGTTTGAGCTTTTCGTCGCCGGGCTTGAACTCGCCAACGCTTTTGATGAGTTGACCGATCCCGCCGAACAGCGCGCGCGCTTCATCGCCGATACGGCGGAACGCCGCCGCATCAGCGGCGAGCATGGCTGGGAGGTTGATGAGGATTTCCTGGCCGCCCTGGAACACGGCATGCCTGCCACCAGCGGCATCGCGCTTGGCTTTGATCGGCTGGCGATGCTCGTTTCCGGCGCGCGCGAGATTGGCGATGTGCTGTGGTTGTGACGCGCCTATCTTGCGCGGCGCAGCGTTTCCAGTATCGCCGCGCTGTCTTCCCGCGGCAGCGCGTAAAACACAAAAACATAAGGGTCTGAGGCTTCAAATACTGACGGATCGGATGACGCGCGCTGCATGGTCGCGCGATCCAGATCAGCCATCGGGTGCCAGGCGCCGTTCAATTCGAAGAACACATCATAACCCAGCGCATCCAGATAGGCCGGCACGGCATAGGTGCTGCCTTGCTGGTGGCGTTCTTCCACTTCCAGCGTCAGCACCGGGCGGCAGCGGAGCAAAGTTTCGCGCGCGCCGCGCAGGATTTCATATTCGGCGCCTTCGGCATCCAGCTTAATGGCGGTGACATCAGTCAGCGCGAAATCATCCAAGGTGCGCATCGGCACGGTAAAGCGCTCCACCGTCACGCGGGCCGAGACATGCGCCGCGTAATCCTTGGCGGTGCTGGCCCATTGTTCCTGCGCCACCCCATCCAGTACGGGCATAGCAAGAGTGATGCTGCCCTGATGATCGCCAAGCGCCAGATGGTGGCATGCGACATGGGCGGGTGCTTCGCCAAAGGCTGCGCACAAGGCGGCTTGCAGCCGGGCAAAGGCGCTGGGCAGGGGCTCAAACGCCAGCACCCGGCTGCCAGGCAGGCGTGCCAAGGGAATGGTCAGCAACCCATCATGCGCACCGATATCCACCAGCGTGCCGGGGCGATGCAGCAGGCGATGGAAATTTTCCTCATTCATGACGAATTTTTCCCCTTTGGCCCCTGGCTTCGCCTAAGCTTCCCGAAACAAGCTCCGGGAGAGCGCCATGCCGATGCGACTTTGTCAGCTTATCTATACCTCTCGCCCCTTCGGCTTCAATGCGCCGATGCTGGATGATATTCTGACCACGGCGCGGGCACGCAATGCCGAGAATGACATTACCGGCGCGCTGATCTGCCGCGCCGATATGTTCATGCAAATGCTGGAAGGGCCGCGCGCGGCGGTAACCGAGACCTTCGGGCGCATCCTGGCCGATGACCGCCATGTGGAGGTGGCGCTGCTGCATGTGGGCGATACGCCGGAACGCATCTTCGCTGATTGGACCATGCGTGATGATCCGCCGCAAAGCTGGATGTGGAACCAGGCAGAAGTGCGTGAAGGCGCGATGCAGGAAGCGAGTGCGGCTGCGGCCTATTCCGTATTTCGTCGGCTGTCGCGCCTGCCGCCGGAACGTCGCGCGGTGTAAATGCTAATCCGCGGTCCAACCGCCATCCACCAGCAGGGCTGAGCCCGTCATCAGTGCGCCGGCATCGCTCGCCAGCAGCAGGATCGCGCCCATCAGATCCTCAACCTGACCCACACGACCGAGCTTGATCTTGGCTTCCACCTGCTCGCGAAAGCCAGGCGCGGCCAGGAAGGGTTTGGTGAGTGGCGTTTCGATGAAGGTGGGGCAGAGCGTATTCACGCGAATGCCATGCGGCGCCAATTCCACCGCCATGGCCTTGGTGAGCCCTTCAATCGCCCATTTGGACGCGCAATAGATCGCCCGATTGGGTGCGCCGACATGGCCCATTTGCGATGAGACATTGATGATGGAACCAGGGCGCTTCGCCGCCAGCAGCCGCCTCGCCACTTGTTGCGCCATAAAGAACGCAGCGCGGACATTAAGGCCCATCACCACATCGAAATCATCCAAAGTCACCTCAATGAAGGGTTTTGGGCGATTGGTGCCGGCGTTGTTCACCAGAATATCGAAGGGCTCGGCTGCCATTATCGCGGCTTGCGTCGCTGCCAGATCATTCACATCCAAGGCCAGAGCCTCTGCCGCACCACCCTTGGCGCGGATGGCCGCCGCGGCGGCTTCAATCTCATGAGCGCTGCGGGCCAGCAGCGTGACATGCGCGCCCTGATCGGCAAGCGCGGCCGCAGCGGCAAGGCCAATGCCGCGTCCAGCGCCGCTCACCAATGCGCGGCGGCCATCAAGGCGGAAGCTTGGGGTGCGGGGTAAGTCCATGGAGGCAATTCCTGAAGTGTCGGTTCCGTTGGTATCACAGGCCGAGTGCCGCGCGCCAATCCGCAGCCCTTACCAACCGCACACCCCGCCGCCGCGCGGCGCGAATCTCCGTCGCATTTGGAAAGCCGCAATAGGGTAAGATTGGCGCTGCAACGCCCTCAGCCCTGCCCGCCGCCAGTGCGCGTAAGACATCGCCAATCATCGGCAAGGCCGCTTCATGCAGCAGCCGGGCTGCGGTGGAAGCAGAAATGCCCGCGGGCAGCGCATGGGCGCGCTGGGCCAGCACTTCGCCGGCATCAATGCGCGCAGCGATGCGATGGATGCTGACCCCCGTCGCCCCCGGTCCTTCCTGCAAGGCCCAGAAGGCAGGGATCGGGCCGCGATGCCGTGGCAGTAGCGATGGGTGGATATTCACCCCACCCAGCCGCGCCAAAGCCAGCGTTTCCAGCGTAAAAATCTGGTCGAAATGAAAGGTTAGGATCACATCAGGCCGCGCCGCCTGCAATGCCGCGTGACAGGCCGTGCCATTCACATCCTCAACCTCAAGCAGCGTAATGCAGCGCGCGTGTGCGATTTCCGCCAAGCCCCGCCGCCCGCGCCAGCGCGCCACCAAGGGAGGCAGTACGAAATTGACGAAAAGATAGGGCAGGAAGCGCGGGCCGGAGCGGCGCAGATGCCGCCAGAATTGTCCGAAGGCACCACCCGCCGCAGCGCGATAGGGTTTGGATCGCCCGATCAGCACAAGCTCTGCCGCATGCGCGCCAATAAACGCACTCACAGCGGCGCTACTTGCCAGGCTATCCAGCGTGAATAGCGCAATACGAAGCGGCGGCGCTTCAGTCACAAGCGGCGCCGCGCGATTTCAATCGGCTGCCGTCGCATAAGGGACATTGCGCCCACCATAGCGGCGCAGACGGATATTCGCCTGTTCCGCATGGCCCGCGAAACCTTCCAGCATGCACAGGCGCGAACAATATTCGCCGATCATCGCCGAAGCCTCATCGGTCAGCACGCGCTGATAGGTGCAGGTCTTCATGAATTTGCCGACCCAAAGCCCGCCCGTATAGCGCGCCGATTTCTTGGTGGGCAAAGTGTGGTTGGTGCCAATCACCTTATCGCCATAGGAAACATTGGTGCGCGGGCCCAGAAACAGCGCGCCGTAATTCGTCATGTGTTGCAAAAAATAATCCGGATCGCGTGTCATTACCTGCACATGTTCGGACGCGATGCGATCCGCTTCCACGACCATTTCATCTTCACTGTCGCAGATGATGACCTCGCCATAATCTTCCCAGGCTTTGCGCGCGATCGCAGCGGTGGGCAGGATGGTGAGCAAACGCTCAACCTCGGCCATTGTCTCACGCGCCAGTTTTTCGGAAGTGGTGAGCAGCACCGCCGGCGAATTCGGCCCATGCTCCGCCTGGCCCAGCAGATCGGTCGCGCAGATTTCGCCATCCACGGTCTCATCGGCGATAATGAGGGTCTCCGTGGGGCCAGCGAAAAGATCAATGCCGACGCGGCCGTAAAGCTGGCGCTTGGCTTCCGCGACAAAGGCATTGCCGGGGCCGACCAGCATATCCACGGGCGCGATGCTCTCCGTCCCCAGCGCCATGGCGCCCACCGCCTGAATGCCGCCCAGGCAATAGATCTCATCCGCGCCGGCCAGATGCTGCGCCGCCACAATGGCGGGCGCGGGTCGGCCTTCAAAAGGTGGCGCGCAGGTGATGATGCGCTTGCAGCCCGCGACCTTCGCCGTCACCACCGACATATGGGCCGAAGCGAGCAGCGGATATTTGCCGCCCGGCACATAGCAGCCAACCGAATTCACCGGGATGTTGCGATGGCCGAGCACCACGCCGGGCAGGGTTTCCACCTCAATATCGCGCAAAGCCGCCTTTTGATGCGCGGCAAAATTGCGCACCTGTTCCTGGGCAAAGCGAATATCTTCCAGATCGCGCGGGGTCAGCTGATTCAGGCAGGTTTGGATTTCGCCCTCACTCAGGCGGAAATCCTGCCGGTCCCATTTGTCGAAACGGATCGAAAGCTCCCGCACCGCAGCATCACCGCGCGCCCTGATATCGGCCAGAATGCCTTCAACCGTTGCGCGCACCTTGGCGTCATCTTCCGCCACCGCATCGGCATCCCGGCCCCGCTTAAGAAAACGCGCCATGTCCTACCCTTTCTCTAACTTCCGCCCAGTGCTTGAAGTGCTCAAGATTGGGCGTCAAGCACCCCGTTTGACCCCGGCGCTTAACAGGGGAAGTATTCCCCCATGAACCCTGCCGAATTGCTCGCCCCCATTGTGGGGCCGAAGAATTGCCTCATTGAGGATGCCGATATCGCCCCCTATGCGGTGGATTGGCGTGGAACCTATCGCGGCACGCCGCGCGCCGTGCTGCGCCCGGGCTCGGTCGAGGAAGTTTCGGCCTCGGTCCGCGCCTGCGCCGCCGCCGGGCTTGCCATTGTGCCGGCTGGCGGGCGCACCGGACTTTGTGGCGGGGCGGTGGTGCAGGATAACGGCCCACCCGCGGTAGTGATGAGCCTGGAGCGCCTGAACCGCATCCGCGATGTGGATGCCAAGGATTTCTCGCTGGTCGCGGAAGCGGGCTGCATCATCCAGAATGTGCAGGAAGCCGCCGCGGCGGCTGGCCGGCTTTTCCCGCTTTCCTGGGGCGCGCAGGGCTCGGCCATGGTAGGTGGCGCGCTTTCCACCAATGCGGGCGGCATTCGCACCATTCGCTGGGGCAATGCGCGCGACCTGGTGCTCGGCTTGGAAGTGGTGCTGCCCGATGGGCGCGTGCTGAATGATCTCAGGCGCGTGCGCAAGGATAATAGCGGCTATGCCTTGCGCCATTTGTTCCTGGGCGGCGAAGGCACGCTTGGCATTATCACGGCGGCCGCTTTGCGGCTGGTGCCTGCGCTCAAGCGCGTGGAGACCGCCTTTGTCGCCGTGCCATCGCCCGATGCGGCGCTGTCGCTTTTGTCGCGCATGATGGAATCGGGCGCGGATGTGATAGCCTTTGAATTGATCCGCAAGGAATGCATGCAGGTGGTGGAACGCTATGGGCTGCGCACGCGCATGCCGATGGCGCTTGAGAGCCCCTGGTATGTCATGGTGGAAATCGCCGCCGCGCATCCGGCCGTGCCGCTCAAGGAAATGCTGGAAGATACCTTGGCGGAAGCGGCGGAAGCGGGTGATTGCACCGATGCCGTGCTGGCCGCGAATGAGGATCAGCGCGCCGGCTTTTGGCGTATTCGGGAAGACTATCCGGATTGCCAGCGCCGCAACGGGCCTTATGTCGGCACCGATACCGCCGTGCCCGTTTCCGCCGTGCCACGCTTCCTGGCGCGTGTCGAAAAGGAATTGGTGGCCAATTGGCCGGAAGGCGAGTTGTTCATGATCGGCCATGCGGGGGATGGGAATATTCATCTTGGCATGGGCGCGCCCAAGGGCATGGACTACAAGGATTGGGTGTCTCGTGCGGCGGGGCTGGAATCGCTCGTGAATAGCATAGCGGTTGAGATGGGCGGCAGTTTCAGCGCCGAACATGGTATTGGCCAATCTAAGCGCCACGCCATGGCATCGCTGAAGGACCCGGTGGCGCTTGATGTGATGCGCGCCATCAAGGGCGCGATTGACCCCGATAGCCTGATGAATCCCGGCAAGATGCTGCCGGGATAAATCGCCCCGTTTTAGGTCAGGAAGGCCCCGCCATTCACATGAATGGTCTGGCCGGTAATGTAACCACCTTCCGGCCCGGCCAGCAGGCGGACCACATCGGCGATTTCGGCCACACTCGCGCGGCGGCGCATGGGAATGCCGTTATCCGCGAGCGTGCTCGGCATGGACCCGGCCGAAGCGCCGCGCACCGTATCCACCGCCCCGGGGGCGACGCTATTGGCGCGAATGCCCTTGGGGGCCAATTCTACCGCCAGGGCACGCACCAAGCCTTCCAGCCCTGCCTTTGAGGCGGAGACATGCGCCCGATTGGGCGTGCCGACATGCGTTGAAATGCCCGATAGCCCAATGATCGAACCACCGCCGCGCGCGATCATCTGCGGCACGAAAGCCTGGGTCACAATAAAGGCGCCATCCAGCGCGACAGAGAGAATTTCTCGCCATTCCGCGAAGGACATATCCAAAAAGCTGGTCTGGCGCCTAAGCCCCGCATTGGTCACCAGAATATCCACGCCGCCCATTTGGGCGGCGACGGCGGCGGCCATGCCGGCCACTTCCTCGGGCCTGGAGATATCGGCGCGATAGGCCATGGCGCGGCCACCCCCGGCGATGATTTCATCGGCCACGGCCTTGATCGCGGCCTCATCCGATCGGCCATTCACCACAATGGCAGCGCCATCGGCAGCGAGGCGCAGCGCAATCGCGCGGCCAATATTCTTGCCCGCGCCCGTGACCAGCGCGACCTTGCCCGCAAGGGAAGCATTCATGAGCATTTCTCCATTTTCGCCGGGCAGGATAGGCGCATTCGCCCGGCGATGAAATCCGCCGCAGCCCTGGATTTGCGGCGCTGCGCCCGGGCGCTTAGGATCATGCCCGAAAAGGCGCCGGGTTGGGCGCGGTGGATTGAAGGCGGAAGCTCATGCTGGTTATTTCGGAACAAGGTATCGGCCATATCATCGAAGCCTGGCTTAAGCGCTTCAATGCGGCGCTGGCGGCGGGCGACAAGGCAGCCCTTGCCGCGCTTTTCCGTTCTGACAGCCATTGGCGCGATATTGTGGCGCTGGGCCGCCGCATTCGCACCGTCAGCGGTCAGGGTAAGCTAGTGGATGCGCTGCTGGCCGCGGTCCCGGAAGCCGGTGCGCGGGATTTCGCCATTGATGAGGAACGCGCCGCGCCACGCTTTGTGGAACGCGCCGGCGAAGACACCATCGAAGCCATTTTGCGGTTTGAGACGAAGATCGGCACTTGTGCCGCGCTGCTGCGCCTGAAGCGTGCGGAAGCTTCAGGCGATGCGCCGGTGGCCTGGGTACTCACCACTGCTCTTGATAGTCTGCGCGGCTTTGATGTGGACAGCATGCGCGAAGCGCGTGAGGAACCCGCTTTCGAACGCGAATTCAACGGCCCGAATTGGCTGGATAAGCGCCGCGAAGCCGCGCGTTTTGAAGGCCGCGATCCGGCAGTGCTGATTGTGGGTGGCGGGCATGCTGGCATTACTGCCGCTGCCTGGCTTGGAGCGCTCAATATCGAAGCGTTGATTGTGGATCGCATGGCGCGGATCGGCGATAATTGGCGGCTGCGCTACCATGGCCTCAAGCTGCACAACCAGGTGCATAGCAACCACCTGCCCTTCCTGTCCTTTCCAAAGACCTGGCCGAAATATATCCCCAAGGACAAGATCGCCAATTGGCTCGAATCCTATGTCGAGACCATGGAGATCAATTTCTGGACCAAAACAAGCTTTGAGGGTGCGACCTATGACGCGGCGGCCAAGTGCTGGGTGGCACGGCTGAAGCTCGCTGATGGCAGCGAACGCATCATGCGCCCGCGCCATATCATCATGGCCACCAGCGTGAGCGGCACGCCGAACCTGCCCGATATCCCGACGCTGGATCGCTTCAAGGGGAAGGTTGTGCATTCCTCTGGCTTCAAGAATGGCGCGGAATGGAAGGGCAAGCCGGTCTTTGTGTTTGGCACCGGCACCAGCGCGCATGACATTACGCAGGATCTGCATGGCAATGGCGCCAAGGTGACCATGGTGCAGCGCAGCCCGACACTGATCGTGAATGTGGAACCAAGCGCACAGCTTTATGATGGCGTCTATTACGGCAAGGGGCCAACGCTGGAAGACCGCGATCTGATCAATGTATCCTTCCCGCTTTCGGTCATGAAGCAGGCGCACAAAATCCTCACTGACAAGACACGGGAATTGGACAAGCCTTTGCTGGATGGGCTGGAAAAAATTGGCTTCCGTCTGGAATTTGGCGATAATGGCACGGGCTGGCCGCTGAAATATCGTTCCCGTGGGGGTGGCTATTACTTCAATGTCGGCTGTTCGGAATTGCTGGTGCGGCGCGAAGTGGGCCTGATCCAGTATCACGATATCGCGGAATTCAACGCGACCGGCATGCGGATGAAGGATGGCCGCGAATTGCCGGCAGAGCTTTTGGTTCTCGCGACTGGCTATAAGGGCCAGGATCATCTGGTGCGTGGTTTCTTTGGCGATGCGGTGGCGGAGCGCGTCGGCAAGGTCTGGGGCTTTGATGAGGCCGATCAGGAATTGCGCAATATGTGGATGGAGACGCCGCAACAGGGGCTGTGGTTCACCGGCGGGTCCTTCGCGCAATGCCGGATGTATTCGAAATACCTCGCCATGCAGATCAAGGCGCGGGAAGAAGGGCTTGTTTGATCCAAGAACCTCTGATCAACCGCACCATAGAGGCGTTTTTCTGCGGTTTCTGGAGTTCTGGTCAAATATCCGATATCGCTGTTTGCTTCCCCGGCCATTTTCGATGTGGGTCTGCCCTTTGGTCGCTGCAGACGCAATTCGCCGGTCATGCGTGACAGTATCGCAACAGGATTTGGCAGGCCATCGCGCGCAGTTCCCGGCTCAGCGTCGGCGCCGCTACTGAGATCGGAATTCCTGCCACAGCCATGGCCCAAGATCGCTGACCGCCCAGCGCGCTGTAACGTGGAACGCCGCATCAAACCACCATCAATCCGCGCAGCCAGCGCCTGGTCTTGGGCGTCGGTAACCCGTGGCCTCGGGCCTGGGGCATCACGGTCACGCGGAGCGCCCCTGGCCCTTCGGCGTTGAACCTCAGCGCCCAGTCACGAAGGCTCTACAGCGTGACAGCGCCGAGCCGCGCCATCGCCATGCGCTTGCCTCCATTTGGGGCAGCCCTCTATTGAGTCACCGGTGGCGGGATTTGGTATTGGTAAAATCCTGAAATGCTTCTCCTAGTGCGTTTTTGTGGCTATACTGATGCCAATGCGTTCTCTCTTTCAGCCCTGCCTCGCTTTGCTTCTGGCCATTGCGCCCGCTGGGTTTTTCCCGGCTGCGGCGGTGGAAGCGGTTTATCAAGTAACCCAAACGGGCTTCGCGGTAGTGGAAATCACCGCCCAATTTGAAGCCAGGCCGGATGGCTATTGGATGCGCTCGGTCAGTCGCGCGGTCGGCATTGGCCGGCTTTTTGCCCCGCATGAAATCCGCTCAGAGGTGGAAGGCGCCTGGCGCGCGGAAGGCGTCGCGCCGCAGCGCTTCCAGGCGGAGGGGAATTGGCGCGGCGATGCGCGCCGCACGATCCTGCTCTATCGCGAAGGCATGCCCCAAGCGCTTGAGCTGCAACCGCCCGAGGGCATCATTAATGAACCCGTACCCCTGCCGGCGCGGCGCGGCGCCATTGATGGGCTCTCCGCCTTTGCGCTGATGTCGCGCACCGTCGCGCAAACCGGTCGCTGTGATCTTGCGGGACCCATCTTTGATGGTCGTCGGCGGCTTGATTGGTCATCGCGCACCATGGGCATCACGCGGGTAAGCCATGCCGGGCAGGAGTTTGAAAGCCTGCAATGCGGGCTGGAAAGCCGCCTGGTGGCGGGGGTGCGCCATGGCGATGACCCGGTCCGCGCAACGCAGCCGCGCCCGGCCATGGCCTGGATTGCCAAGGTGGATGCCCGCCTGCCGCCCATTCCGATCCGCGTCGAATTCGCAAGTACCATCTTCGGCACCATGCGCATGGAATTGCAGAAGCTGAAATAACGGCGTCAGGCAAGCAAGGCGCGCAGCGCTGCAACATTCGTGGCAATCGGCGCACCGCCCGCCATGCTGCGCGGCCCATAGCCCCAGCCCGCGAAAATCGCACGCACGCCAGCCCCGCGCGCGGCTTCGATATCATTGCGATGATCGCCGATCATCACCGCATCCTCGCGCGCCACACCTGCCAGTGCGAGCGTCGCACGCAAATGCCCAGGATCGGGCTTGCGCATGGGGAAGCTATCGCCACCACCAAGCGCGCTGAAATGCCGATCAAGCCCAAGCCCCGAGAGTAGCGCCCGCGCCGCGGCTGCCGGCTTATTGGTGCAAACCGCCAAACGCCAGCCGGTATCGCTTAACTCACCGAGCAATTCCGGAATACCGGCAAAGGGCCGTGTCAGCACCGCGGCATTGGCCTCGTAATCGGCCATGAAATGATCAAAACTGGCCTTATCCAGCGCGATGCCGCGCGCGGCATGGGCGCGTTCCAATAAAACACGCACGCCATCCCCGATCATGGCAACAACCTCGGCCCGCGCAAAGCCCGGCAGCCGGCGGTGCGCCATCAGCCGATCCAGCGCGGCATGGATATCGGGCGCGCTATCCACCAGCGTGCCATCCAGATCAAAAACCGCGCAGCGCTTGGCCTGTTCAGGCATCGGAAGGCGGCACCCAGGGGATGCGCGCAATCTCGATCCCTTCGTCGCGCAGCGCCTCCGCCTCATCCTCACTGGCTTCGCCAAAAATGCCACGGGCTTCGGCTTCGCCGTGATGGATCTTGCGCGCTTCCTCGGCGAAATCGGCGCCGACATAATCGCAGTGCTTCTCAACCTCTGTCCGCAAATGCCGCAGCATGGCGCGCAGTTCCGCCGGCATGGCGGCGAGTGCGGCCGCTGGCACGGCAGGGGGCGCGGGCGGCGCGGCGGGCGCCTCAGCCATGGGCGCGGGGCGCGCTTCCGGGATGGCATTGCGCGCCGGGCGGCCTTTTTTCGGGATGGCCGGGGCCATCAGGCGCTTCGTGACCTTGGTAGGGCCACAATTTGGGCATTCCACAAGCCCAGCCTGGGCCAGCTTGTCGAAAGCCGCACTATCCTTGAACCAGCCATCGAATTCATGCGCCTGATCGCAGCGCAATTCGTAGCGGATCATCGCCTGATCACCCTGTCAGCAAATGCAATCATCATCGCCCTGCAATTTGGCACTCCTGCGCGCCAAGTGCCAGGGGCGCGGCGACCAATAATCGCCTTCATCAATACTCATACTCAAACCCAATACCGACACGATCCCCGGCCAGGCTATTGCCGCCGCTTTCCGCTTCCAGCCTCAGCCTTGGCATCAGGTCAATCTGCACGCCAACGCGTGGCGGCCCGCCATCGGCGCTTTGCTTAAGCCCAAGGAATACGCCATCCGCCACATAGCGCCCGGTTTCAAGCGTCGCGCCCGGTGTTTCCCCCAAGCGCTGTTCGCCTTCCTTCTCCTGGCCGATGGAAAGCCGATCAAGGGCGAGGGTGCGGCGGATGCGTTCCATCAGCCCACCAGGTCCGGGCAAGGGTCGGCCTGTCGCACCTGATAGCGCCTCGGCCAATTGCAGCATCTGGAAGGGCGAAAGCTCGCCCCCGCGGCGGCCAAATAGCAGCCGCGCCAGCACCTCATCCGCCGGCAATTCGGGGTTGGAGGTGAAGCTGATTTTCGGATCGCGCGCCGGGCCTTCCACCGCTACGTTCACATCCACATCGGATGCGCGGGATGTGGCCAGGACATCCAGATTGGGCATCAGCCCACCCGCATCAAAAGTGATATTCGCCCGGTTCAAGGTAAGCCGCCTGTCCAGAACCGCGAGCGTGCCACGGCGGAGCATGAAGCCACCTTCCAAATGCGGCGCATCAAGCTTTCCGCCAAGCTTGACCTCGCCGCCCAATTCCGCATCCAGCCCGCGCCCGCGCAGGAAAATCGCGCGCGGCGCGGCAATGGCAAGATCAAGCATAATGGGCGGCAGGCTGGTGGCTTCGGCCTGTCTTTGTGTGGGCGATGTCAGTGGCGGCGTGCCTGGGGGGCGTTGGCCTACCTCTCGCACCCCGGGTAGGCTCTGAATGGCAGGTGGCAGCTTGTCCGGAATGCGCAATTCCGCCCGCTGCACCGTAAGCTTGCCGGCAAGGCGGCTTTCGCCCAAAGCCTCACCGGCCAGGCGCAATTCACCATCAAAGGTTGCGCTACCCAGATCGGCATTGACTGGGCGCGCGGCATCCGCCTTCAGGCGCAGATCAAAAGGCAGGCGGGGCTTGCCCAGATCAAGCGCGCCGGTGCCGCTCACGCTGCCACTGCCCGCGGTGCGTGCGGCAAAGCGCGCAAGATTGAGGCGCCGGTCTTCCGCCATGATGGTGGCGGCAATTTCATTCAGCGTCACGCCATGCTGCAAATCGCGAAAGCTGCCATTGGCGATGCCTAGCTGTCCGCCCAGGCGCGGCGCGGCCAGGCTGCCTTCCAGCCGGATGTCGAGATTAGCCATGCCGCTGACGCGCTGCGCCCCGGCAGCGAGCAGTGGTTGCACCAGACTGCCGATATCAAGCCGCCCGGTGATACTGCCTGAAAGCGGCGCCTCGGCGCTTAGTGCCGCAATGCGCGCTGTGGCGGCCAGCCGAACCGTAGTGCCGCCATTGAGCGCGGCGCGCGCTTCCGCCCCCGCCGCAGTGCCGCTGGCCGAGGCCGTGAGGCGTAGAGGCGGCACGCCGCGCGCCGCCGGCATGGCGCTGGTGATGGCAGGGCTTTCTATCTTGATGTCAAAACGCGGCTCCTCTGGCGTGCCATTCACGCGCGCCTCCCCCGTCAGCACGCCGGCCAGTTTTGCTTCGGGTGACAGCAACGCGGCGAAGGGCGCGATGGGGAGGGCGGCGAGTGATGCGTTTAGCGCGATCTCAGCCGCACTCCAGAAACCTTCCAGCCTGAGCCTGCCACCGCGATTGTTGGTAATGGTGGTCTCAGCGAGGCTGATGCGCCCATCTGGCGCCATTTCAATCTTCGCCGGCGCGGTAAGCTGCACCTGATCGGCAGCAGAAGAAAATTTCAGTTTTTCCATGGTAAGAAGCCGCGCTTCGCCATTTCGGCTGAGCGCTGCTTCGCCGGTAAGCTCTGCTTCGCCATGCCGCGCGGCGAAATTTCCGCGCGCGTCATCCAGCCCGCCCGCCAATTCCAGTTGCGCGGCAAGTGCGCGCCCATCCAGCGTGATGTCGGGCGCGTTCAGCTTCACCTTCACCTGCTGCGCGCCATTTGCATCGCGCCCTTCGGCGTCCAGCGAGATGCTACCTGTCAATTTATGACCAACGAGGTCCGAAAAAGGCGCAAGGTCCGGAATGGCCAGCGATAGCGCGCCGGCAAAAAGCGGCTTTTGCACATCAAGCAAACCGCTGGCGGCAAGCCGCGCCGTGCCGAAAGCGGCGTCAAGCTGATTGATGCGGAGCGCTTGGCCTTCCGGCACGCCGGAAAGCGAGAGCGTCAGCACCAACCCGGCGTAATTCGCCTCAAGCCGCGCTTCCGCGCGCGGGCGTGAGCGGGGCGTTTCGAGCTTGAGATCAAGGCTTGGCGCAGCAAGCACCTCAGCGCCGCGCGTAATGGTCTCGCCGCGCGCTTGCAGGGTGATGGAAGGATCATCCCGCGCGCCCTGCACATGGCCCTCAGCGGTCAAGGCGCCGGCAAGTTCGGGCACAATCTGTGCGAGATCGGCCAAGCGCAAACCAAAACGCAGATCAAGCCTTTCGCCGATATCGCCTGCAGCGGTCAGTTCATTGCCATCGCCCGTCAGCGTCAGGCGTTCAATCTGCGTCAGCGCGCGCGCTTGCAATTCAAGCCGAGGGGTCGCGCCCAGCGCTGCACCAAGCGCTGCGATGCTGCTGGAAAAACCCTCCATTTCGGCATCCACCGCGACCTGCGGCGCCAGCAGCTTGCCATCCAGCCGAAACCGCGCGGAGACCGCTTGCCAGCCGATTTCCTCCGGCACATAGGCAGCAAGCATGGCGCTTGCACCGAGCGCGATACTGCCGGCAAGCGTCGCTTCCTCTTGCTCGGGATCAAGCCTGCCGGCAAAGGAGATGTCGCCAAGCGGCGCCTTGGCCGTTACGCTGCGCAGGTTGATTATGCCCGCACCATCGCGCGTTGCATCCAGCGAGAATTCCAACCGGGCCAGCGCCTCGGCGAAGGGTGCGGGCAGCAAGGGCGCGGCGACAAAATGACCGGCAACCCGGGCAAAACCTGCGCCGCGCGCATCGGCGCCGATGGTGCCGGAAAGTGCCGCTTCTGCTGTGCTGCCAAGGCGTGCCTCGGCGTTCAGCGCCGCAGCGCTGGCGGGGCCGTCCAGGCGGAGCTTCAAGGCTGCGGGTTCAGTGGGCGCGCCAAGCACGCCAGCGATGACCCCACCCGGCGGTTCCGCCACATCCAGCCGCGCAAAAAGCCGATCCGCGCCGGGCGCAAGGTCAAGCGCAAGCCGCGCCGTGCCGGGCGCATCAAGCCGCGTGATCGCCAAATCCCCCGAAAGGCGTGCGGCCACCAGCGCTGCCCTGCCTTCCACCGAAAGCCGAAAGCCCTGGCCGAAAAGGCCCTCAGCCACGGCGATTTCTGCAATCGCCAAACGGTCAATGCGAACGCCTAAAGGCAAATGCGGCAGCGATGGCAGCAGCGGGCCATCGCGCACTTCACCGCCTTCGAAAGCGGGCAGGCGCGACACGCTGATACGTTCTGCCGTTAACACCTGCACATGCGCTTCCCGCTGCCATAGCGCGTGCAGGTCAAAGCCGATGCGTGGCGCTGCAACGTCAAGCCAAACGCCGCCCTCATCCGCGAGTGTGATGCGCGCGGCGCGCACCTCGCGCGGCAGCGTCACCGCAAGCCCTTCAATCACCAGCCCCGGCACAAACCGCCCCGCCAGGGACGCTAATGCCGCCGCGCCGCTACCCCATTGCACCCAGGCCAGCGCCCCACCCAGCAGCACCACAACAATAAGCCGTATCGCCAAAACCGGGATCAGCAGGCGGCGCAAATGGCGCATGTCAAAAAGCCTGCCCAAAACCGATATAGATCGCAAAGGTTGGATCATCCTTTTGCCGATCCAGCGGCAGGCCAACATCAAAACGCAAAGGCCCGATCGCGGTCAGGTAGCGCAGCCCAAGCCCCGTGCCGGCGCGCAGTTTTTCGAAATCCGGCTTGGCTTCCTCACCCACGCTGCCCGCATCCACAAAGGCGGCAATCCCCAGGCTTCGCGTCAGCCTCTGCCGCCATTCAACGCTTGCTTCCACCAGGCTTGCGCCACCCAAAGGCCGATTGGCAGCATCCCGCGGCCCGATGGATTGATAGGTATAGCCGCGCACGGAACCGCCGCCACCGGCGTAAAAGCGCTTATCCAAGGTAATCTCATCCCGATTGGCCCCCGGTGCGCTGCCAAGTGCCGCGCGCAGCGCCAAAACACTATCGCCATTACCCAGTATATCGAAATAACTTGTGCCAATCGCCAGGATGCGCGTGAAGCTATTCGCATCCATCGCCGAGTAATAGGGCGTCGCACTCAGGCTGAAGCGCTGACCCTGCCGCGGGTCAAGCGGGTTTGTTGTATTATCGTATCTGAAACTCCCCATCAGCCCGAAAAGCCGAAAGGCTTCCATATCGCCATCGCGCCCGATGCGCCCTTCCTCATAATTCGGCCCGCCCGCGACCGCCATGGTATCCGACAAGCGGTGTTCCAGCGTGAAGGATGCCAAGGCCGCGTCGCGATCATAGGCGCGCAGCCTTTCGCGCACGGCGCCAATTTGCGTCACGCTTTGCAGATCGCGCCCCATGAATTCCGGTGTGCGCAGCGTGGCAAAGGCGCGAAAGGTGGCGTTTTCGATCCCGGTTTCGCCAATGCGTGCGATCTCGCCTTCCAGCCGGAGCCGCTCAGCGCCGCCCAGCATATTGCGGTCTTCCCAATAGCCGCCAGCGGTCAGGCCGTAATTGGTCTCATAGCCAAGGCGCCCGCCCACCACATGGCGCGGGCGTTCCTGCACATCGAAATGCACAGGCAGGCGCCCGGCTTCATCCAGCGCGGGCGCTTCCTGGGCGCGGACAAAGCTGAAAACGCCAAGCCCCATCATGGCGCGGCGGGCGCGTTCCAGCCTTTCCGGCGAATAGGGCTGGCCTTCCAGCCGCCGGGCGGCAAGGCGCGTCAGTAGCGCGGGGTCGGTGCGGGTCGTCCCGGCCACGCTGGGCCGCGCGAAATCCGCCGGCGGACCAGGGGCTATCCGCCAGGTGATGTCCATGAGCTTGGTATCGTGATCCACCACCGCTTCGCGCGCGGCAAGGCTCGCCAATGGATAGCCGGCGCGGCGGAGTGCCAGGCGCAGCGCTTCCTCCGCGGCCAGGATATCGGCGGGGCGGGCGGGGTCACCTTCCGCAAGGCGCAGCCCGCCCGCCGCCTGTTCCAGCAGGGCATCTTCCTCTGCGGGTTCAGCCTTGATCAGGATTTGCCCGATACGGTAGCGCGGACCCGGCGTCAGGATGACGGCGACCGGTAGAGGCCTGGCAGGATCGGCGGTGGGCGGGCTGGTTTCGGCCTGCGTTACATCCTGCCCGGCAATCTCGATCCGCGCCGCGCCGCCCCAAAAACCCTCGGCGCGCAGCGCCTCAGCCAGGCGCGGCAGATCGGCCCGCGCGCGGGCAAGCAGCCCATAGGCATCGGTGGGCGCGGTTTCCTCTAGCCTTATCAATTGCGAAACCGCCTCTATGGCAGAAACCAGGGCGGTATCGTCCCGCGGTGTGATCTCTACGCGATAGGCGATGGCGGGCGGTTCTTGCGCGAGGCCGTGATTGGCCAAGATCAGGCAGGTGCATAGCAGCCAGCAGAGCAACCACCCCTGGTTGGTGGCGGCCCTGGCCGGGGAAGGGTAGGAAGGACGAATCATGACCGATGAATTTCACGCTACCCTAACTTCTTGGCGCCGGCACCTGCACGCCAATCCGGGCCTGACCCTGAACGAAGGCCCAACCGCGGCCTTTGTCGTCGAAAAGCTGCGCGAGATGGGGGTCACCGAAATCGCGCAAAATATCGGTGGCCATGGTGTGGTGGCCACTATTCGCCGTGGCGGGGGCAATCGCTCTGTCGGGTTGCGCGGTGATATGGATGCGCTGCCCATTCAGGAGCAATCCGATGACCTGCCCTGGAAATCCACCGTGTCTGGCGTGATGCATGCCTGCGGGCATGATGGGCATACCACGGCGCTTCTGGGCGCGGCGCGCCTTCTGCTGGAAGACAAAGGCTGGACCGGTGCGGTGCATCTGGTGTTTCAGCCGGCAGAGGAAGGCGGTGGCGGCGCGCGCGAGATGATCGCCGATGGGCTATTCACGCGCTTTCCGATGGATCGGATTTTCGGCTGGCATAATTGGCCGGGGCTCGCTGCCGGCACCATTGCCATTCATGACCGCGCGGTGATGGCGGCAGGTGCGCGGATTGAATTGATTTTCGATGGCCATGCCGGCCATGCCGCGCTGCCGCACCTCACGCGCGACCCGCTGCTGGCAGCGGGCCATGCCATTGTCGCGGCGCAATCCATCGTGGCGCGCAATGTGGACCCGCTGATGGGCGGCGTGGTCAGCCTGACCGTGATTGAGGGCGGTGAGGCGCAGAATCAGGTGCCGCGCCGCGTTACCATTAAGGGCACTATTCGCTGGCTTTATGATGAAGCCGGAGACGCCATCAAGGAAGGCTTGCAGCGCATCACGGATGGCGTTGCCGCCACCTGCGGCGTGCATGGCCAATTGATTATCAGCCCTGGCCTGGGTGTCACGGCAAATTCCCCGGCGGAACGCGATCTGGCGGCTGCGGCGGCGGCGAGCGTTACCGAAACACGGCGCGATATGCGCCCGGCCATGACGGGTGAGGATTTCGCCTGGTTCCTCAAGGAAGTGCCAGGCGCCTTTGTCTGGATCGGCAATGGCCCTGCCGAGGAAGGGCGCGATCTGCACAATGCGCGCTATGATTTCAATGATGCGATCTTGCCGGTGGCTTCGCGTTATTTGACGGAGGTGGCGAAGCGCGCCTTGGCCAGTGATCCGACCTGACGGATCACCCGCCAAGGATTATCTGCGCGGCTGATTCACCGCGCAAAGCCCGGCTGCTTTTCCACAAAGCGATTGGGTTTCAGAAAAATCGAGAGAAATAATGCACCTTCCGGGGCGCGCGCCACATGCGTATTGCCCGCTGGGCGCCAGACGAATTCGCCCGGGCCACAGCGCCCTTCATCATCTTCCAGATAGCCTTCCATGACATAGGTCTGTTCAATATCCGTATGTTCATGCAACGGCACCTCCGCGCCGGGGGCCATGCGGAACAGGATGGTGGACATGCCGCGTGCTTCATCCCGGCAGAGCAGCTTCATTTCAATCCCCGGAAACTCTGTGGCCTGCCAGGCCATCTGCTCGGGCTTCAGGTAATGCGAGGCAAGCTTGGGATCGCCCAATTGGGCCTGGATGCGCTGCTTTGTCGCTTCATCAATCATGGTGTTTCTCCCTTTTTTGTGTCAGGCAAACCGCGCCTTGAGCCATTCGCCGCCCTGCCGCGCCGCACAATCCGCTGCGGCGACATGGCCAAGGGCGCGGAGGAAGCCATGGATGGTGCCGGGGAAAACTTCCTCGGTCACCGCGACCCCTGCCGCGCGAAGTTTTGTGGTGAAAAGCCTGTTCTCATCGGCCAAAACGTCAAGCTCCGCGATATGCACCAGCACAGGCGGCAGGCCGCGCAGATCGGCGCGTAGCGGGGAAGCGAAGGGCGAAACCCGATCCGCCTCCTTCGGCGCATAGCAGCGCCAATAGAAATCCATTTTCTCTCGCGTCAGGAAATGCCCGGTTGCGAAAGCTTCATAGCTTGGCGTCGCCATGGCGCAATCCATCACGCCATAATTGATCAAAAGGCCACGCAGCTTCAGCGCGGGATCGGTTTCGCGCAACAATAGCGCCGTGCCGGCAGCAAGATTGCCACCGGCCGAATCACCACCCAGCACAATCCGGCTGGCATCCAAGCCCCATTCCGCGCCGCGCTTGGCAACCCAACGCGTGACGGCGGCGCATTCCTCAAGCGCTTGTGGGAAAATCGCTTCAGGGCTCAGCGCGTAATCTACGCCAATCACGGCGCAACCGGATACGGCAGCATATTCGCGCATCAGCCGATCATGCGTATCCACACTGCCCCAAACCCAGCCCCCGCCATGGAGATAAACCAGCACCGGATGCCCCATGCCGGTGGTTGGGCGATGGAAGCGGCAGAGAATCCGCCGCCCGCGCAGCGCCAACCAGCGATCCTCGCTTTCTGCCATCACTGCGCCACCCTTGGCGAGTGGCAGGCTGAGGCCATCATTCAATTCCCGCGAATAATCCAGCGGCAATTCCAGCTTCACCGGGGGCTGCGCCGCGGCGCGCGCCTCCATCATTTCGGTGAAGCGCAGCATTTCTGTGTCCCAATTCTCGCGCGCCATAGCGTTTCCTCATTCTCAGCCGGGAAGGTTCCGGCAGCTGCATACTGGAGACGTTGTGGCGTGGAAGAGCAAGCCCCGATTTATCGCGCGTCCCCTTCATATCCGTTCACCGGATACGCACTGAAACCGTGTTTGATCATATGCCACGAAACTCCGAGCGATTCCACTCGGCTTGGAAATGATTCAAGCCACGCTTACAGCGAAAATGCGCGGTCAGGCCCCGGCCCTATCCCTCCCCACCTTTTGCGCCATAAAAAATCACCCAGGTGGCGAAATCGGGCGAAGTATCCTCAAACCGATGCGCCTCCCCCGCGCGCACGAAAAGCGCATCATGCGGGCCAAAGGCCACACGCTCCGCGCCTCGGCGAAACCAGCCAGTGCCGGAGGCGATGATGTAAAGCTCATCCTGGTCATGCGGTTTTTGCGTATCCTCACCCTTGGGGGCGAACCAGCGGAGCTGCATGGTGCCGTGTTCCAGCAACAGCGCGGAAAGCCGGCCGGGGGCATTCGGCGTCGCCGCGGCCTCAGCCGCCGTGATCAGGGTGCGGGGCAGAGTTTCAGACATGCTGGTTCACCTCAATCATATTCGCGGCTGTGTCGAGCACATAAATCTGATGCATCCCCGCCATGGCATAAACCCCGGCATCCGAAACCAGCACACCCGCCGCTTCCAGCCGCGCCTTCACCGCCTGCACATCCGGCACGCAAAAGGCCGGGTGCCCGCCAATGGAAGGGTTATGCGCGAAGCGATTGCGATACGCGAAGCCCGCATCCGGGCGAATGATATGCAGCCCGCTATTGTCATCCGCATTGGTCAGCACGGCCAATTCAGCCGGGTCTATGCTGAAATCCCCGCGCTTGGCCGCTGAACGCCAGCGCCCTTCCTTGAGCCCGATGAAGCCAGTGTAAAACGCCACCGCTTCCCGCACTTTTTCGGCTTGCAAATTGACGTGGTGAATATGCCAGGGCGGGGGCGCTGGCGCAGCGCCGTCCGCTTGCAGCAACAGCAAAAGATTGAGGGCCGGGTCCAGCGTATAGATCGCCGGCTGGGCAAATTCCCCCGGCAGGGCGCGCGCATAGGCAAGCCCGGCCTGATCCAACCGCGCAATCACCGCATCCAGGGAAGCCACTTCCAACGCCACATAACGCGTCCCAACCGGGCCAAGCAGCGCCGCACCAGATCGCGCCAGTGCCGCATCAGGGCGGTGCAAGCGCAAACCGCGCCCGTCCTGCCCGATGAAGCGGGTGCGCGCATCCGGCGCCTCTGCCACGCCAAGCCCGATCAGCGTGCCGAAGAAATGCGCCGCCCGATCCAGATCATGCGCTTGCAGGGAAACATGATGGATGGACCAGATCATGGCACGTTCATAACTTCCTCAAATCAAAGCTCAGCTACGCGGAGATCATACCCCCATGACCACCCGTTGTGCTATGGTAATTCTCTCGTTCAGAGGAAGTGGGACTTGGTGCCTTGGCGGTGGTAAAAACGCAAATCTGGATAGCGGCTGGGCTGGCCCTGATTTGCAGTTGGATCTCGACTGGCTTTGCCAATTTTTTTGTGCGTATCCTCGCCGAGCAAATCATATCGGCGCTTGGCGGGAATAGCGCCGTCGCCTCTCTTCTAGTAAGCATCATCTCGGCCTTCATCCTCGCCGCTGCCCTTGAAGTCAGCAAGTTTATTGCTCTTATCTGGCTCTTGCGGCGACGATGGGACCAATGGGCACCTCTTGGCGCCGTATTCGGCTTTATATACGCGGGCAGCCTCTTGTTGCGGTGGATCGTCTTTGGTCTACGCCCAGATACTGACATATCTGTTTACGCAGGTTTCATCTATTTGGCGACGAAGATTGCCCTGCTCCATTGGGCATTAGGTCGCCTCGCCGCTGCTGCGGCCATACGGCCTGGTGGTCCTTGGTTTGCCCTACTCACCGTATCACTTGCTTCTACACTGACCAGCCTTCTACCCCTGCAGCTTGCCAGTTTCTTGATTGACCTCCCCATAGGCATACTGACAGCGCCGCAATGGTTGCTGGAAGTTCCTTTTATCTTGTTCATCCTGGCCGTTTGGAAATGGCTCCCGACACCTCTTGCTCATCAAGCATACGGACCAGCACGCTGGATTGCGCTTATACTGGCTTTATTCCTTGTGTTTATCAGCTGGAGTTTGCTGGTCGGAGCTGCATTTTTTGGTCCGGCCAGAATTGATATATTTTCCTTGCTATTCGTAACGGTCGCTGCTGGTTTTATGGTTGTAATGCTCTATCGCAACGTCTTACGCCCTTGGGCTCTGCGCTCCGGATTACCGGATAAATGAAATCGGGACTACCCAAGGGACGCTCAGCGAAGCTGATCTTCCATACCTGCAAGTTGCCGAGCCTCGCTATGCTCCCTTATAGCCGCAAGGGCAGTCGAACCTGGTCATGGGTAGATCGGTCACCCCCTCACCCAATCTTGAACCGCGTCAGATACTCCGGCGGTGTCGCCACACTCCCGCGCGCATCCGGAATGGGCGGCAGGGTGCGCACCTCCAACGGCAATACCCCTGCCCAGACATCCTGCATCAAATCCTCATCGGGATCGCCAGGCGGGCCGCTGCGGATTTTCGCCGATGCTTCATTGATTTCAATCGCGAGCACCGTCGTCGCCTTGGCTTCATAAGGCGTCATGGCACGCAGCCTATCCCAGCGGCCGGGGAACATGCCCTCCACAAAGTTCCTCAGCCGCGTTTCCTTCTCCGCCGGGTCGCTGATCAGCCGCGCGCGGCCCAGCAGCATCACCGAACGATAATTGACCGAATGATTATAGGCAGACCGCGCCAGCACCAGCCCATCCATCAGCGTGACGGTGACACAGACATCCGCCTCAATGCAGGTTTCAATCATTCGGCTGGCGGCCGAGCCATGCCAATAGACATGATCGCCTTCGCGCCATTGCAGCGTCGGCGTCACAAAGGGCGCGCCATTCAGCACATAGCCGATATGCGCCAAGGGCTGCGCATCCAGAATGGCATCAATGCTCGCGCGGTCATAAGCGCCGCGTTCATGCATGCGCTTGACACGGGTGCGCTCAGACGGCGCTGCGCTGGGACGGGCCATGGAAGGGTTCCTTCTGTCACTTGCCAAGGGTGCAGCCTCGGGGAAAGGTGGCTTGCTGAAAAGGTCCGGTTTTCGAAACATGAGCAGACCACTTCGCAAAGCCCCGGGGGCTGAGGCCGCGCTGCTTTCCCTCGCCCTCGACCGCCGGGCGAAGCTGCCTTTGCATGTGCAATTGGCCGAGGGGCTGCGCCGGCTGATCCTGAGCGGGCGGATTGCGCCGGGGGCGAGGCTGCCCTCTACCCGGGCGCTTGCGGCAGAATACGGCATTGCGCGGGCCACCGCTGTGCTGGCGGTGGAGCAATTGGCCGCCGAGGGTTACGTCACCGCCAGGCGCGGTTCGGGGCTTTATGCCTCCGCCACACTGCCGGAGGGCAATCTGCAACCTGCCCGCCCAGATACCCCCGCCGCGCCAGCCCCAGCGCCGCCCACCGCCCCCTGGCAGCCCTTTCAGATTGAAGCGACCGATCCTGCGCTGTTCCCGCGCCAGACCCTCGGGCGGCTGTTGCAGCGGCACTGGCGGCTTGATGCCGCCGGGCTGCTGGCGCCGCAGGATGGCTTTGGGCTTTTCGCCCTCAGGGCCGCGCTGGCGGAGCATTTGCGCGCTTGGCGCGGCATTACGGCGGAACCGGCGCACATCATCATCACCAGCGGGTTTTTCGATGGGCTGGATATCATCGCCGCCGCGGCCTTCAAGCACAGCGATGCGGTGCTGATTGAAGAACCAGGCTTCCCGCCGCTGCGCCACGCCTTGCAGCGGCTCGCGCTGCGGCCCATCCCAGGCCTTGCCGATCAGGCCGGGCTTGACCCTGCCGCGCTGGACCAGGCCTTGCGCGGCGTTTTCATGGCGCCGTCACGCCATTATCCTTTGGGTGGCACGCTCTCACTCAGCCGGCGGCTCGCTTTTCTGGAGTGGGCGGAACGCGCCGGCGGCTTCCTGGTGGAAGATGATTATGATGGCGAATACCGCTATGCCGGTGCACCCCTGCCGGCGCTTATGAGCCTCGATCGCGCGGCGCGGGTGATTTACGTGGGCAGCTTTTCAAAAGTGCTTAGCCGGTCCATGCGGCTTGGCTATGTGGTGCTGCCCGGGCCGCTGGTGGCGCCAGCGCGGGCGCATCTGGCGCGGCGGGGCCTTGCGGCTTCCATCCTGCCCCAGGCAGCGTTGGCGGAGTTTATCGCCAGCGGTGATTTCGCCGCCCATATCCGCCGCACGCGCCGGGTTTATGGCAGGCGGCTGGCAGCCATGCAGGAAGCGATGGCGCCGCTTGCACCCTATCTCAAGCCAGAACCGACCGATGCCGGGCTGCATTTGGTGGCAAGCCTCGGCCCGCGCCTCAAGGGGCGGGTCACGGATCAGGCAATCGCGGCAGCGGCGGCGGTAGAAGGCGTGCATTTAGCGCCGCTTTTCCCGCTTTACGCCGGGCCACCGCGCGCCCAGGGGCTGCTTTTGGGCTTTGCCGGGTTTAGCGAGGCCACCATCCAAGCCGCCATGCAGCGCCTGGGGTTGGTGCTGGCACGGCTGGCGAAAGGTTAAATCTGCGGGAGGAAATTTCCCACCCCTCGCTTTTCCCTTGCCCTGGGAAGTTTTTTCCCGGATAAGCCCGCCTCATGCGCAGCGTCGAAGATATCATCGCCCTTTTGGGCGGTTCTGAAGCCGCGGCCGAGCGCTGCGGCGTCGGCACGGAAGCCATTCGCAAATGGCGGCAATCCAAGGCCATTCCCGCAAAACATTGGCCTGCCATCCTGACCGCCACTGGCCTGACCCTGGCCGATATGACCGGCGCCCCTTCTGACACCCCGAAAACGGAGCCCCTTCCCATGGCTGATACCGCCCCCCCTGGCGCCACCGCCTGCCTGGTGCTGGCTGATGGCAGCGTCTTTTGGGGCCGCGCCTTCGGGGCAGAGGGCAAGGCGGTGGCCGAGATCTGCTTCAACACGGGCATGACCGGCTATCAGGAAACCCTGACCGATCCTTCCTATGCCGGGCAGATCATCACCTTCACCTTCCCCCATATCGGCAATGTCGGCACCAATCAGGAAGACATCGAAGCCCTCACCCCCGCCGCGCGCGGGCTGATCGTGAAGCAGGATGTGACGGAACCCGCCAATTACCGCGCCACGCGCCATCTTCATGCTTGGCTGGTTTCCCACAGCGTCCCTGGGCTTGCCGGCATTGATACCCGCGCGCTGACCGCACGAATCCGCGATGGCGGCGCGCCCAATGGCGTTTTGTGCCACCGCGTGGATGGGAAGTTTGATATCGCGGCCCTTCGCGCCGAAGCCGCTGGCTGGCCGGGGCTGGAGGGCATGGACCTCGCCAAGGATGTGACCTGCCGGCAGAGCTATCGCTGGGATGAAACCGAATGGGCCTGGCCCACCGGCTTTGGCCGCCAAAGCGCGCCGAAATACCGCATTATCGCGATGGATTACGGCGCCAAGCGCAATATCCTCCGCTGCCTGGCCTCTGCCGGTTGTGACGTTGTGGTGCTGCCCGCCACTGCCTCGGCCGAGGAGATTTTCGCGCAAAAGCCGGATGGGGTTTTCCTGTCCAATGGTCCGGGTGACCCGGCAGCGACAGGCACTTACGCGCTGCCCGCCATTCGTGCCGTGCTGGACAAGAAGCTGCCGGTCTTTGGCATTTGCTTGGGGCATCAATTGCTGTCACTGGCGCTTGGGGCGCGCACCTTCAAACTGGCGCGCGGGCATCGCGGCGCCAATCATCCGGTGAAGGATCTCACCACCGGCAAGGTCGAAATCACCAGCCAGAATCACGGTTTTGCGGTGGACCCGGAAAGCCTGCCGGGCAATGCGAAGGTCACGCATATCTCTCTATTCGATGGCACGAATGAAGGTATTGCGGCGACGGATCGCCCGGCCTTTTCCGTGCAATACCACCCGGAAGCGAGCCCCGGCCCTTCCGACAGCCATTATCTGTTCCATCGCTTCGTTGAAATGATCGAAAGGGCCAAGGCATGAGCAAGATGTTTGATTTGACCGGCCGTGTTGCGCTGGTCACGGGTGGCAATGGCGGCATTGGGCTTGGCATGGCAACGGGCCTGGCAAAAGCCGGTGCGACCGTGATGGTGGCGGGCCGCAATGTCGCAAAGAATGACGCCGCTGTTGCGGGCTTGCGCGCGCTTGGCGCCAAGGCGGAAAGCATCGCGGTGGATGTGACCGATCCCGCTGCGATCACCGGCATGGTGGAAGAAACCGCCAAGCGGCTCGGCCGTTTGGATATTCTGGTGAATAATGCGGGCACGAATATCCGCAACCGGCCTGAGACCTATAAGCTGGAAGACTGGCACACCATCATCAATACCAACCTGACCAGCGGCATGTTGGCATCGCAAGCGGCCTACCCGTATTTGAAGGCGCATGGCTGCGGGCGCGTGATCAATAACGGGTCCATGCTGTCCATCTTCGGCCTGCCTTTGCATGTGGCTTACGGCGCTTCCAAGGGCGGCGTGGTGCAGATGACGAAATCCACCGCCGTTGCCTGGGCGGCCGATGGCATTACGGTGAATGTGATCCTGCCTGGCTGGATTGATACGGACCTGACACGCAAGGCGCGGCAGGATATGGCCGGGCTGAATGACAATGTGCTGGCGAGGACGCCATCCAAGCGCTGGGGCGTGCCTTCGGATTTTGAGGGGGTTGCGGCCTTCCTTGCTTCCGATGCCGCGGCCTTCATCACCGGGGTGGCGATCCCGGTGGATGGTGGGTATTCGGTGCAGGGGTGATGTGACCTTAGAGTATTAGGCGATGGTTTTTGATATCTTCTCCAAAAGAGCGTGGCGGCAGGGTGGCGCCGCAAACGATGTCTATCAATATGAAGAAATCCCCGACCGCGTGCGGCGCCAACTCGTATTGTTGTTCGAGAGGGAGATCGGTACACCTACCTATGATGAAGACGATGATGCGTCTGAGTTTTACGCCGCTGTATGCAGGATTTTGCGTGAAGAATACGGCGCATTTCACCTTCTTGACCTAGTCGGCATGCCCGAGGGTCATAGGTCACATTCGCGCCCCGGTTTCTATGAATTAAGCAATTTTTTTCTTCGTGAAAAAAATATCCACTCGTGCCTTGACGTTATCGAAATTTGCGCCAGACACTTCTCAAATCTACGCAAGAATGGGGCCTGTGCAACGCTAAATACTAGACTGAGAGAGGGCGGTGTTGGCTTCCAGGTTGAGAGCGGTTTGGCGATTAGGGTGGATCACCAGTTGGTCCATAGTGAGGTTATAAAGCCGACCCTCAATTTATTGAGCGCTACAGGCTTCGAAGGGGCAAATGACGAATTTCTCCACGCACATAAAAAATACCGCAACGGCGACTATAAGGGCGCTCTTTTAGAAGGCGCTAAAGCATTTGAGAGTGTTCTAAAAATTATTCTTCGTAAGCATGGCCAAGACGTCACAGAGAGGGATACGGCTTCGGCATTGCTGAATAAATTCTTCGGGCTGAACTTACTGCCAATTTATCTTGAGAAGCAGCTCAATGACCTAAAATCGCTCCTGCAAGGTGGCGCGCCAAACGTCCGGAACAAAGAGGCGGCCCATGGGCAAGGCGAAGAGGTGCGCGAGGTACCCGAATATCTTGCTGCCTATGGCTTGCATCAGACGGCTTCCGCTATCCTTCTAATCGTCAAGGCGTACGAGGCGGCACGATAACTCATGCCCACCCTCGAAACCCTGCTAATCTTCGCCGCACTTTCGCTCGGCCTCGCGGCGACGCCGGGGCCGAATATGCTCTATCTTGTCTCGCGTTCACTCGCGCAGGGCGTTGGCGCCGGCATGATTTCGCTGATCGGCTGCCAATGCGGGTCGCTGGTTATCATGCTGTGTGCTGCGGCGGGCATCACCGCCGCGCTATTCGCCATTCCCTATGCCTGGGATGTGCTGCGCATCGGTGGTGCGGCTTATCTGGCGTTTCTCGCGTGGCAATGTCTGCGCCCCGGTGGGCAGCCGATTTTCGCCGCGCGTCCCATGCCGCGTGAACCCGCATCGCGGCTCTTTGGTGTTGGCTTCGCGACCGCCGCGCTCAATCCGAAAGTTGCGATTTTCTATGTCGCGGTGCTGCCACCCTTCATTGACCCAGCGCGCGGTGATGTTTTTCTGCAAGGCATCGCGCTCGGCGCGGTGCAAATCGCCATCGCCATCATTTTCGATGGCTTGTTGATTTACGGCGCCGCCGGGGTTTCGCGCTTTCTCAGCGAAAACCCTGCCTGGATGGCCGCACAGCGTTGGATTTTGGGCGGTGCGCTCGCGCTGATTGCGCTCAAGCTCGCTACCGAAAGCCGCGCATGAAACCCCTTCTCACCCTGCTGCAAACCTCAAGGCCCTGAACCATGCCGAAACGTACAGACATCAAATCCATCATGATCATCGGCGCCGGGCCGATCGTCATCGGCCAGGCTTGCGAATTCGATTATTCCGGCGCGCAAGCCTGCAAGGCGCTACGGGCTGAGGGCTATCGTGTCATTCTGGTGAACTCCAACCCGGCGACGATCATGACCGATCCGGGGCTGGCCGATGCCACCTATATCGAACCGATCACGCCCGAGATTGTCGAAAAAATTATCGCCAAGGAACGCCCGGATGCGCTGCTGCCGACCATGGGTGGGCAGACCGCGCTCAATACCTCGCTCAAGCTCGCGGAAGCGGGCGTCTTGGAAAAATACGGCTGTGAATTGATCGGCGCGAAGGCCGAAGTGATTGACAAGGCCGAAGACCGCCAGAAATTCCGCGACGCCATGGCGAAAATCGGCATTGAAAGCCCGAAAAGCGCCATCGCGCATACCATGCCGGAAGCCTGGGAAGCGCTGAAGGAAGTGGGCCTGCCTTGCGTCATTCGTCCTTCCTTCACGCTGGGCGGCACCGGCGGCGGCATTGCCTATAATCGCGAAGAATTCGAACAAATCGTCTCGGCCGGCCTGGCTGCTTCCATGACCACGGAAGTGCTGGTGGAAGAAAGCGTGCTGGGGTGGAAAGAGTTTGAAATGGAAGTGGTCCGCGACCGTGCGGATAATTGCATCATCATCTGTTCCATCGAAAACCTGGATGCGATGGGCGTGCATACGGGTGATTCCGTCACCATCGCCCCCGCGCTGACGCTGACCGATAAGGAATATCAGCGCATGCGCGATGCCTCTATCGCGTGCTTGCGTGAAATCGGCGTGGATACTGGCGGTTCCAATGTGCAATTCGGCATCAACCCGGCCGATGGGCGCATGGTGATTATTGAAATGAACCCGCGCGTTTCGCGTTCATCTGCGTTGGCGTCCAAGGCCACTGGCTTCCCCATCGCCAAGGTCGCGGCAAAGCTTGCTGTTGGCTATACGCTGGATGAATTGGCCAATGACATCACCAAGGTCACACCCGCAAGCTTTGAGCCCACCATTGATTATGTCGTGGTGAAAATCCCGCGCTTCACCTTTGAAAAATTCCCCGGCACGCCGGCAACGCTCACCACCTCCATGAAGTCGGTGGGGGAGACGATGGCGATTGGCCGTTCCTTTGCGGAGGCGATGCAAAAGGGCCTGCGCGGTTTGGAAATTGGCCTATCCGGTCTGGATGATCAGCCAGTGCCGGGCGATGGCAGCGCGCAGGCTTTCCATGCCGCACTCGCCACGCCTACGCCGAACCGCATCCTGATCGCCGCACAAGCCATGCGCGCGGGCATGAGTGTTGAAGCGATTCACGAAGCCTGTAAATTCGATCCCTGGTTCCTGCGCGAAATTGAAAAGCTGGTGCGTGCGGAAACCGAAATCCGCGCCAATGGCCTGCCGCGTGACGCGATCGCGCTGCGGCGCATCAAGGCCATGGGCTTTGCCGATAAGCGGCTGGCAGAAATCACCGGTAGTCGCGAATCCGATGTGGCGGCACTGCGCGCCAAGCTTGGTGTCACGCCAGTCTATAAGCGGATTGACACTTGCGCTGCCGAATTCGCCTCCGAAACGCCCTATATGTATTCCACCTATGAAGGTGGCTTTGGTGTGCCTGTCTGCGAAAGCCGGCCAACGGCGCGGCAGAAAATCATCATCCTGGGTGGCGGGCCAAACCGTATCGGCCAGGGCATTGAATTCGATTATTGCTGCGTGCATGCGGCCTATGCGCTCAAGGAAGCCGGGTTTGAGACCATCATGGTCAATTGCAACCCCGAGACCGTGAGTACGGATTACGACACATCTGATCGACTCTATTTCGAACCGCTGACGGCAGAAGATGTGATTTCGCTGATCCGCAAGGAACAGGAATCCGGCGAATTGCTCGGCTGCATCGTGCAATATGGTGGGCAGACGCCGCTTAAGCTGAGCCAAGCCTTGCACAAGGCGGGCATCCCAATCCTTGGCACTTCTGCCGAAGCCATTGACATTGCCGAAGACCGCGAACGCTTCCAGCAATTGCTGAAGGGCCTTGGGCTGAAGCAGCCGCAAAACGGCACCGCGCGGACCTTGGAAGCAGCGGCTGATGAGGCAGAGCGGATCGGCTACCCGGTTGTGGTGCGTCCTTCCTATGTGCTGGGCGGGCGGGCGATGGAAATTGCCTATAACCGCGAACAGCTCATGCGTTTCGGCGCGGAAGCTGTAAAAGTTTCTGGCGAAAACCCGATCCTGATTGACCAATATCTGGTTGATGCGATTGAGGTTGATGTGGATTGCATCGCGGACATGGACGGGAATGTGCATGTCGCCGGCGTGATGGAACATATCGAAGAAGCCGGCATTCATTCTGGCGATTCCGCCTGTTCGCTACCGCCCTATTCCCTGCCGCCGGCCATTGTGACGGAATTGAAGGCGGAAACGGTTGCCATGGCCCGCGCGCTGAAGGTGCAGGGGCTGATGAATGTGCAATATGCCGTCAAGGATAATGAAATCTACGTGCTGGAAGTGAACCCGCGCGCATCGCGCACCGTGCCCTTCGTTGCTAAGGCCACTGGTGTCGCGGTTGCGAAGATCGGCGCGCGCGTCATGGCCGGCGCGAAGCTTGCCGAATTCGGCCTGGATGATGATGCGATTTATCGCCATGTCGCCGTGAAGGAAGCGGTCTTCCCCTTCAATCGCTTCCCGAATGTGGATGTGATCCTGGGCCCGGAAATGAAATCCACCGGCGAAGTGATGGGCCTTGATGTTTCCTTTGAGCGTGCCTTCCTGAAATCCCAGCTTGGCGCCGGGGTGAAGCTGCCGGAATCCGGCACGGCCTTCATTTCCGTGAAGGAATCAGACAAGGGCGCAGCCGTCACCCTGGCGCGGCGGCTCGCCGAAATGGGCTTCCGTGTCGTCGCCACACGCGGCACCGCGGCGCGCATTCGCGATGCCGGCTTTACCTGTGAGGTTGTGAACAAGGTGCTGGAAGGCCGCCCGCATTGCGTGGACGCGATCAAATCCGGCGATATTCAACTGGTGATCAATACCACCGGGGGCGGGCAATCCGTTGCTGACAGCTTCGATATCCGCCGCAGCGCCCTGACGCAGGGGGTGCCGCATTACACCACCTTGGCTGGCGCCCGGGCCGCCGTGCATGCCATTGCGGCTTTGCGCGCCGGAACCCTTGATGTTGCGCCCCTTCAGGCATATTTTGAGAAATCGTTCTGACGACTGGGGCTGCCCAAGGCGGCCCCTTCGTGTTTTCCGCTCGGCGCCAGCCGGGCGGAGGGAAGCCAAGGAAGATGCCTGTGCAAAAGTTCCCAATGACCGCCGAGGGCCTCGCGCGCTTGGAGGAGGAACTCAAGCAGTTGAAATCGGAAGAACGCCCCGCGATCATCCGGGCGATCGCCGAAGCGCGCGCGCATGGCGACCTTTCCGAAAACGCCGAATATCACGCGGCGCGCGAACGCCAATCCTTCATTGAAGGCCGCATCGCTGAATTGGAATCGGTGATCCCTTCCGTTGAAGTCATTGATTCCAAAAGGCTTACCGGGGACCAGGTGCGCTTTGGCGCCTATGTCACCATCGTTGACGAAGAAACGGATGACGAGAAAAACTACCGCATCGTCGGCCAATATGAGGCTGATATGAAGAACGGTTCCATCTCAGTCTCCTCACCGCTCGCCAAGGCGCTGATGGGGCGCAAGGTGGGGGATTCGGTGGAAGTGCCTGCGCCGGGTGGTTCCCGTTCGGTTGAGATTACCGCGGTTCGCTTCGTCCAATAAAGGCTTCTCCCATGCCGATGCGCGCGGCGCTGGCCGAAGGCCGCGCCATTACCCTGGCCGATATCCGCGCCGCTGCCGGGCGTATCTCTGGCGCCGTGCTGCGCACACCCACGCTCCAAAGCCAGGCGGTGTCCCGCGCCACCGGGGCCAAGGTCTTCCTGAAGCTCGATAACCTGCAGGCCACCGGGGCCTTCAAGGAAAGGGGCGCGGCCAATCGGCTGGCGTTGCTCTCCGCCCGCGAAAAGGCCGCCGGGGTCATTGCCATGTCGGCTGGGAACCATGCCCAGGCGGTGGCGCGCCATGCGTCCCTCGCTGGGATCGCCGCCACCATCGTCATGCCGAAATTCACCCCGGCCACCAAGGTCACCCGCACGGAAGCCTGGGGCGCGCGAGTGGTGCTGCATGGCACGACGCTGGCTGAGGCCGCCGCCCATGCCCATGCGCTGGCAGCCGCCGAGGGTCTGGTCTTCATCCACCCCTATGATGATGTGGGCGTGATCGCCGGCCAAGGCACCGCCACTCTCGAAATGCTGGAAGATGCGCCGGCCATCGAAGCCCTGGTGATCCCGGTTGGCGGCGGCGGGCTTTGCGCCGGTGCGGCCATCGCCGCGGCCGAACTCCGCCCCGGCATGCCGGTTTTTGGGGTGGAGGTAGAATTCTACCCCGCCATGGCGCAGCGCCTGGCCGGCAAGCCTGTGCAGGTCGGCGGCCCCACCATCGCGGAAGGCATCGCGGTGCGCGATGTGGGCGAAACACCGCTTGCCATCCTGAAGCGCCTCGGCGTTGAAGTGCTGGTCGTGCCGGAACGCGCCGTGGAACAGGCCATCGTCCTGCTCGCCGAAGGTGCGAAGGTGCTGGCTGAAGGTGCGGGCGCGGCGGGGCTTGCCGCCATCCTCGCCTTCCCGGAACGCTTCGCGGGCAAGACTGTCGGCACCATTGTTTGCGGCGGGAATATTGACCCGCGCATTCTGGCGAATGTGCTGCTGCGCGAATTGCTGCGTGACGGGCGCATCCTGCGGCTGCATCTGGATATCCCTGACCGGCCCGGCGTGCTGGCGGATATCGCCACCCGCGTTGCCGCCGCCGGCGGCAATGTGATCGAAGTGAGCCACCAACGGCTTTTTGCAGCGCCCAGCGTGCAAAGCGCGGAGCTGGAACTGATGATCGAAGTGCGCGACACGGCGCAGGGCGATGCGATCATCGCGGCGCTCGAGGCGGGGGATTACGTCGTGCGGCGGGGCTGAAAGCCCGGCCGCCGCACGCAAAAGCAATACCTCGCGGCGGGGCTGAAGGCCCGGTCGCCGCACGCAAAAGCAATACCTCGCGGCGGGGCTGAAGGCCCGGTCGCCGCACGCAAAAGCAATACCTCGCGGCGGGGCTGAAAGCCCAGACGCCGCGCGCAAAAGCAATACCTCGCGGCGGGGCTGAAAGCCCGGTCGCCGCACGCAAAATCAACACTTCGCGGCGCGGTTAACCGCTAGGCGCCCCCTCCAGCCCGCCTGGACTTCGCGCCGCCCAACGCGCAAGCTTCCCCTGCACATCAAGGGGAAACGCGCAATGGAACTCAGGGGCAAAGTGGCGCTCGTGACGGGCGGCAATGGCGGGCTCGGGCAACGCATCTGCCACGCGCTCGCGCGCGAAGGCGTGCATATCGCTGTCATGTATGCGCAAAGCAAGGATCAGGCGGAAGCCGTGGCACGAGACCTTGCCAGCCAATACCAGATCAACGCGGCTGCCTTTGGCTGTGACATCACCGATGGCGCCGCCGTTGAAAACCTGGTCGCGGCCGTCACCGCACGCTTCGGGCGGCTTGATATCCTGATCAATGACGCCGCCTTCAATAAATCCGTGCCCTTCCAGGATTTGGACAGCCTGACTGTCGAACTCTGGGAGAAAATCATGGCGGTGAACCTGACCGGGCCGATGCGGCTGATCAAGGCGGCAGCACCCGCGCTGAAGGCCAGCGGCGCGGGGCGGATCGTCAATATCTCCTCAGTCGCGGGGTTGGGGCCGACCGGGTCCTCTATCGCCTATGCCGTTTCAAAAGCGGGGCTGATCCATCTGACACGCTGCATGGCCGTGGCGCTGGCGCCGGAAACGCTGGTGAATTGCGTCGCCCCCGGGCTTTTGGAAGGCACCCGCGCCACGGCCAACCTGCGGCCCGAGCAGATCGAACGCTCTGCCTCATCCTCGCTTCTGCAAAAGGCTGCCGATAAGGATGATTGCGCCGATATGATGGTGACCATGTGCCGGACGGATACCATGACCGGCCAGACCATCGTCATTGATGCGGGGCGGATTTTTCACTGACAAAACGGGTGTATTTCGAAGGCAAGACACGAATATTGGTTGAATTTTGGTCAGCTATATTCTATTCTAGGTTGCATATAGCCCAGCCTGGGAGACACCCCATGCCCCGCCTTGCCCCCCTGCTTGCGCTGCCGATCCTGCTCGGCTGCGCTTCCGCCACCCAAACCTATGCGCCGGATGGCCGCGCCGCCCATGCCGTGGATTGCGGCGGGCTTTGGCGCGATTGGGGCGCCTGCATGGAGCGCGCGGGGGAGATTTGCGGCACCAAGGGCTACGACATTCTGGCCCGCGATACGGACCGCAACCGCTCAGGCGGCTATCTGCGCTATGGCTCCGCCGGCGGGGGCAATTACACCAGCACCCATACCCGCAATATGCTGATCGCCTGCCGCAGCGGAACGCAGCAGGCAAGGGCAGGTTAAACGTTAAACCTGAACAGCATTACATCGCCATCGCGCACGACATATTCCTTGCCTTCCACGCGCATCTTGCCCGCTTCCTTGGCACCCTGTTCGCCATTCAGCGCAACATAATCATCATAGCCAATCGTCTCGGCCGCGATGAAGCCACGTTCAAAATCGCCATGGATTACGCCGGCGGCCTGCGGCGCCTTCATGCCCTTCAGGATCGTCCAGGCGCGCGCTTCCTTGGGCCCCACCGTGAAATAGGTGATCAGCCCAAGCAATGCGTAGCCGGCACGGATCACACGATCCAGCCCGCTATCTTCAAGCCCGAGGGAAGACAGAAACTCGCCCCGATCCGCCTGCGCCATTTGGCTGATTTCCGCTTCAATGGCGGCGGAAACTACCACCGCCTGCGCGCCTTCCGCCTTGGCACGTTCAAAGACGCGCGCGGATTGGGAATTGCCCGTGGCGGCTGAGGCTTCTTCCACATTGCAGACATAAAGCACCGGCTTTGTCGTCAGCAATTGCAGCCGCTTCGCCGCTTCTTCCTCACCCGCCGGCACCGCCCTGCGCGCTGGGCGGCCTGCTTCCAGCGCGGCCTTGATCGGTTCAATCAAGGCCATTTGCGCCAGCGCTTCCTTATCGCCACCGCGCGCGCGCTTCACCAAACCCTGCGCGCGTTTCTCAAGGCTATCCAAATCCGCCAGCATCAATTCGGTTTCAACCGTCTCAGCATCGCGGATCGGATCAATGCTGCCTTCCACATGCGTCACATCGCCATCTTCGAAGCAGCGCAGCACATGCACAATCGCATCCACTTCGCGGATATTCGCCAGGAACTGATTACCAAGCCCTTCACCCTTGGAAGCACCTCGCACCAGGCCGGCGATATCCACGAATTCCAAACTGGTCGGCACGGTTTTTTGCGATTTGCCAATGCGCGTCAGCGTATCCAGGCGCGCATCCGGCACCGCCACGCGCCCGACATTGGGTTCAATGGTGCAGAAGGGATAATTCGCTGCCTGCGCCGCGGCGGTTTGCGTCAGCGCATTGAACAGCGTGGATTTGCCAACATTCGGCAGGCCCACAATACCGCAATTGAAACCCATCTTTACGCTCCCGGCGCGGCGGGCCAGGCGGCACGCAGCGCATTCCAGAATGCCTCAGCAACCACACCCGCCGCGATACGCGCGGCACCATCATCACTGATCGGCATCAGCGCCGCCGCGCGCAAATGCGCGGAAATCTCCGGCAGGGCGAGCGCCATGCCCGAAAGCGCCGCAATGCTCGCTTCCGCTGCCCGTGAGGCATCCGCCGTATGCACACGCAATTGCCGCGCAATCACCAGCAACGCGGCAGCCATGGCGGTGGCGCGACGCGCTTCGTCTCGCGGTAAATCGTGATCCGCCAAATCAAGCGTCGTGCGCAGCCCCGCTGCCGCCTGCGCCAGCGCATCCGCTTCACGCACCAAGGCGGCGGAAAGCAGCGCGGCACCATTGGCGCGGTCTTCCGCGCTGGGGCCCATCATGTCCATGCTGAAGGCGTCTTCGGCTTCCATCACTTCTCCTGCGTCAGCAGCGCGATGCGTGTCATGAAGTCTTCGGTCTTCAGGCTTGCGAGCATGGGCGCGGCATCGGCCACCGCATCCAACAGCTTTTCCAGCCACGGCTGATCCTGCTTGGAAAAATTGCCCAGCACATGGCCGGTCACCGCATCCTTATGGCCGGGATGCCCGATCCCCATCCGCACGCGCCAGAAATCAGGCGATCCAAAAGCGCGGCGCATATCCTTCAAGCCATTATGCCCCGCAACACCGCCGCCCAGTTTCACGCGCAGCTTACCGGGTGCGAGGTCCAACTCATCATGAAAGGCAATCACATTCGCGGGCGGGATTTTCAGAAAGGCGGCGGCTGGCTGCACGGAATCACCACTCGCGTTCATATAGGTTTGTGGCTTCAGCGCCAGAATGCGCTGCCCGCCAATGGCACCTTCCGCGACTTCACCCTTGAAGCGCTTGCGCCAGGGGCCAAAGCCATGGTGGCGCGCAATCTCATCCACTGCCATGAAGCCGATATTATGCCGCTGGCGCGCATGTTCCGGCCCTGGATTGCCAAGGCCGACCCAAAGCATCGGGGCGCTATCGCGGGAAGTCATGACATCATGAACCCAAAAAGGGTCCGGAGGAGGCTTCCCCCGAACCCTTGATGTTGAGAAGCAGGGGCGAAACCCCTGTCCGGATTACTTCTTCTTCGCAGGCGCCTTGGCAGGCGCGGCGGCAGCGGCGGCAGGCGCCTTCTGCTTGGTCGCTTCCACCGGGCCAGGGGCTGCGGCCGGCGCGGTATCATCAACCACGGTCGGCGCGGCAATGGACGCCACCATGAAGTCGCGGCCCACGATCACCGGCTTGGTACCGAACTGATCCTTCACCGCAGACCAACGCAAGCCTGCACCGATCTGCGCTTCGGCCAGATCAAGTTCGAACTTTTCCGGCACCGCATCGGGATCGGCCAGCACTTCAATTTCGCGGCGCACCACGTTCAGCACGCCACCCGCCTTGATGCCAGGGCAGGTATCTTCATGCAGGAAGGTCACCGGCACCTTCACGCGAATGCGTGAACCAGGCGCCAGGCGCTGAAAATCCACATGCAACGGACGATCCGTCACGGGATGGAATTGCACATCGCGCATCAGGCAGCGTTCCGTATCACCGCCCTTCACCGCAACTTCGTATAAGTGCGATTGCCAGCCGGTCTTGTGCAATTCCTTCATCACATCGCGCGGGTCGAGGGCGATCAGGGTCGCCTCACGCTTCGCGCCATAGATGACAGCGGGGACATGCCCCTCACGCCGAGTTGCGCGTGCCGCCCCCTTACCGGCCCGCCCGCGCGCTTCGGCTTCGATCCGTACAGTTTGGACCATTGTCCGTGCTCCTTCGGGTTTTGATGGTGCCGCAAGGCGCAACCAGGCGCCAAACAGCAAACGCTGGCCTCCAGGGGTGCCAGCGATTGGGGGCTTCTAGGGGAAGGGACGGCAGGGCGCAAGCGCCCGTTGTTTAAGATATCGCAGGCAAATAGCTCGGCGTAATGGACCAGACCGGGCCTGAGGCCGGCGGTTCGCACCATAGCGGCAGGGCATTGGGCGTGCGCACATTGGGCACATGGCCAAGGGCGAGCCGCAGCGCACGGAACAGTGCGCCATGCGCCACGACCAAAACAGGGCCCGGCTTGGCGGTGGCGCGGTTAATGGCCGCGACCGCACGGTCATGCAACGTCTGAAAGCTTTCCGCGCCTTCCGGCGTGAAGCTGCCTTCAATCCAGCTATCATACCAATCGCCCATGGGCCGGCCTTCTTCCACGCCAAAGCCCACTTCCATCAGCCCCGCATCGGTCGCAACCGGCAGCGCCAGCGCTTCCGCCACAATCTCAGCCGTGCGCAAAGCGCGGCTAAGCGGTGAGGCGATGATGGTCGCGATCCCGCGATCCACCAGCGCGAGCGCCGCGCGCCGCGCCTGGGAAACCCCGACCGCATTCAGCGGAATATCCGTATGCCCCTGGCTCAGCCCCTCAGCGTTCCAATCGGTTTCGCCGTGGCGGAGGAACCAGAAGGCGGTCGGGTTCAGGCTCACGAAAGGCCTTCCGCCTTCATCGTGCGCTGCACGGCGGGGCGCGCATTCATACGCACATAATGCGCCGCGACATTCGCCGGCAGTTGCTTATTCAAGCGCGCCGCCCACCAGAAGCTGACATAGAACAGTGCCGTATCCGCGAAGGAATAAGTGCCAGCGAGCCATTCCTTGCCTTCAAGCGCCTTATCCATCACGCCAAGGCCCTTTTGAAAAATCTCCTCACCGCGCGCCTTCACCGCTTCGTGATCGGTTTCCGTCGGCGCGAAATTCGCCGGGCGGAACATGCGCGAAAAGCCCTGCATATGCATGGTGGCCACACAATAATCGGTGGCTTCCAAAGCGCGCGCCTGCGCATCCGTGCCGGATGGCATCAAGCCGGCCGAGGGAAAGCGTGATGCCAGCCAAAAGGCGATCGCGGGATATTCCGTCAGCACCGACCCATCATCGCGTTGCAGCGTCGGCACCTTGGATTTCGGATTGACCGAGGTGAAGCCAGGCTGGAATTGCGCGCCTTCGCGCAGGTTCACGGCAACCGCTTCATAAGGCGCGCCGATTTCTTCCAGCATCACATGGATGCCGATGGAACACGCCCCCGGCGCATAAAACAGCTTCATGATCGCAACCCCTTCCGATGATTATTCTAGAGCGTGTTGCATTCACATGGGTTCACGCAACCCGCTCCAAACCTTTTTTCGAGCATCTTCACGCGTCCAGATGATTCCATCTGAACGCGATCTGCTCTAATTGAACAGTGACGAGACCGAGCTTTCCTCACTGATCCGCTTCATCGCTTCGGCGATCAGCGGCGCAATGGTGAGCTGGCGGATATTGCGCGAAACGCGCACCGCTTCCGTCGCCTGGATGCTATCCGTCACGGTCATCATCTCAACCGGTGCCGCACCAATCCGCGCCACCGCACCGCCCGAGAAAACGCCATGCGTCACGTAAACACCGACCGAACGCGCGCCATTCTTCAACAACGCCTCAGCCGCGTTGCAGAGCGTGCCGCCGGAATCGACAATGTCATCCACCAGCAGGCAATCGCGGCCTTCAACCTCACCGATCACATTCATCACTTCGGATACGCCGGCACGCGGGCGGCGCTTGTCAATGATGGCAAGGTCCACACCCAAGCGCGCCGCAATGGCGCGTGCGCGCACCACGCCGCCGACATCGGGGGAGACGATCATCAATTCCCGGCCCGCATAACGTTCCTGAATGTCGCGCGAATAAAGCGGCGCGGCAAAAAGATTATCCACAGGGATATCGAAAAACCCCTGAATCTGCGCCGCGTGCAAATCCATTGTCAGTACGCGGTTGGCACCCGCCGCCGTGATCAGATTGGCAACCAGCTTCGCGCTGATTGGGGTACGCGGGCCTGATTTCCGATCCTGCCGCGCATAACCGAAATACGGGATCACGGCGGTTATGCGCCGCGCACTGCCGCGCTTCAGCGCATCCAGCGTGATCAGCAATTCCATCAGATTGTCATTGGCGGGGTAGGAAGTGGATTGGATGACGAAAACATCCTCACCACGCACATTCTCATGAATTTCGACAAAAACTTCCAAATCCGCAAAGCGCCGGATGGAGGCATTGGTGAGCGCGATACCGCAAGCGGCGGCCACAGCTTCGGCCAGGGGGCGGTTGCTGTTGCAGGCAACAATCTTCATGCCGGGGGGACTCCGCACGCAGGGGCAGTGACTTGTGAGGGACGTCTACCTAGCAATGTGACGCTTTGGTGTAAATCGCACGCACCTGATCGCGCCAGATTACGCATCCTCCAGCTTTGCCGAAAGCTCGAGCCATTCCTCCTCCAACCCCGCCACTTCCTTGGCAATGGCGGCGCGGCGGGTATTGGCCCAGGCAATATCCTCGGCCTTGAAGCGGGCATAGGTGTCAGGGTCCGCGAGCCGCTTTTCGATCAGCGCGGCCTCCTTCCCCAGCTTTTCCAAAGCTGCCTCCACCGTCTTCAAGCGTGCACGCAGGGGTTGCAGGGCAGCGCGGCTTTCCGCCCTTTCGCGCCGCGCTTCGGCGCGCACCCCGCCTGGCTCACCCCGCGGCGCGGAACCGCGCGCACGTTCCGCAAGCAAAGCGCGATATTCATCCAGATCGCCATCGAAACTCGTCACCGTGCCATCGGCCACGAGCCACAGCCGATCCGCCACGAGTTCCACCAAATGCGGATCATGCGTGATCAGCACCACCGCACCTTCAAAATCCGCCAGCGCCTTCACCAGCGCATCACGTGCATCAATATCAAGATGATTGGTCGGTTCATCCAGGATCAGCATTTGCGGTGCATCGCGCGTGGTGAGCGACAGTAGCAGCCGCGCCTTTTCGCCACCGGAAAGCTGCGCCACCCTTGTATCCGCCCTATCCGCATCCAGCCCGAAACGCGCCAATTGCGCGCGGCACGCGGTTTCAGTCGCCTTCGGCAGCGCGGCCTGCATGTGCGTAAGCGGCGTGCCGTTAAGGTCCAATTCCTCGGCCTGGTGCTGCGCGAAATAACCAACGCGGAGGCGGTTATTGCGAAATACATCCCCGCCGGCGACATCCAGCCGCCCGGCTAGCAACTTCGCCAGCGTGGATTTGCCATTGCCATTGGCACCCAGCAGCGCCACGCGATCTTCCTGATCCAACCTTAGCGAGACATTCCGCAATACCGGCGGCCCGCCATAACCGACTGACGCACGGTTGACCGACAGGATCGGCGGCGCCAAAGCCTCGGGCGCTGGAAAGGCAAAACGCACGGGCGTGTCTTCCACCAGCGCTTCCACCGCCGGCATGCGTTCCAGCGCCTTCAGCCGAGATTGCGCCTGACGCGCCTTGGTGGCCTTGGCGCGAAAGCGATCCACAAAAGCTTGAATGCGCGCGCGTTCCGATATCAGCTTCGCATTCTGCGCCGCCTGCTGCGCCTGGCGTTCCGCGCGCACCCGCAAGAAATCCGCGAAATTCCCCGAATAGAGCGTGATGCCCCCGCGATCGAGATGCGCGATGGCATCCACGCAGCGTTCCAGCAGCCCGCGATCATGGCTGACAACAATCGCCGCCCCCGGAAACCGCGCGAGCCAGCCTTCCAGCCAGAGCGTCGCCTCCAAATCCAGATGGTTGGTTGGTTCATCCAACAACAGCAAATCCGGTTCGAGAAACAAGGCGCGCGCGAGGGCCACACGCATGCGCCACCCGCCGGAAAATTCCGCCAAAGGCCGCGCCTGCGCCGCGGCATCAAAACCAAGCCCGGATAGCACCGCCGCCGCACGCGCCGGCGCACTATCGGCACGGATCGCGATCAGCCTTTCATGAATCTCCGCAACCCGCGCGGGATCAGCGGCATGATCGGCTTCCGCCAGTAACGCCGCACGTTCGGTATCCGCAGCCAAAACCGCTTCCAGCAAGGAAGCCACCCCCGCCGGCGCTTCCTGTGCCACATGGCCCATGCGCGCCCGGGCCGACAGCCTGATCTCCCCCCCATCCGGCTGCAATTCACCAACAATGGCGCGGAGCAAGGTGGATTTGCCGGCACCATTGCGGCCAATCAGGCCAATCTTGCGCCCATCATCCACTTGCAGGGCAGCACCTTCCAACAAGGCGCGCCCGCCAAGGCGAATGGTGAGGTCTCGGATGGCCAGAACAGTCATGCGGGCGGGTTGTGGGGCAGAGGGCAGGGGGGCGTCAAAGGGGGAGGCCGGGGCGCTGCCGCCGCAGCCCCCGCCGGGATAACAATATCGCCCCGGACCCCGCCTGCACAGGCAACCGCGCGCCAAACCAAGGCCTGTTACCCTGGACATCGCCATGATTCGGGCAGCGCCGTTTGGTTGCATAAATTTAACTTAATGCTTCTTGTGGTAGAACATCAGGGCCGCTTAACCTTTCCGTGCGAAACGTCCTGGGGGAATGATCAATGCGATCTTGGTCTTTGGTGGCGCGCTGCCTGGCGATGGCCTTTGCCGCCTTGCTGGTGACGGCTTGCGAGGGGTCAAATTGGGGCAAGGATAATGCCGGGGCGTTAACTCAACGGGATGATTGGACACCAATCGAGCCATCTCAACTGACTGGTAATTTGCCGGAGGTTCTGGCCGGGCTTCCCTTGCGAGACGCCAAACGCACACTGCGCAACAACTCAGTGCAGCACGACAATGTAACCATCACAGGCCGCGGCTGGGCAACCGCACAACGCATCGTCGCGCCGAATTCCTATTTTGCCGAGCATAGTTTCACGGGCCTAAATTCACGGCAGTATTTTGAAAATTGGGTGCGGGGCCGGTTTCCGCAAGCGAAAGAGGTGGAGTTCTTAGATGTGATTCGCGTGACGCATCCGTCCACCGCCACGCGCGGTTTCGTGGCAACCGTAACCGAAACCAATTCGGAAGATCGGAAGTCCCGCTGTTCCCTGGCTTATGCAGGCTATGGTGGCCCAAGGCTTTCGGAAACTTCAACTGATATCTTTCGCATGGAAGAGCTAAAATCCATCCTACAAATCAGGCTGTGCCAATCAGGCGCTACGGCAGCTGCATTGAATGAGCGCCTGCAACGCGTGGCTTTTTGAGAAGAACGAGATTGGCGGGTTCCAGGGTAACCCGCTTTTCACCCAATGCGGCCGCCCGGCGACCGCAATGGCGTGTCGGATGTCCGCAATGCTCTACGGCAAGCGGGAAAACTTAGGCCTGTTTTGCGCGCAACAGGATGAAGATTACGCAGCATATCAACACTGCAATCACAAAGGTCATCAGCGCCGCGCCAATCCCGCCAATGCTGGCCGCCACGCCGGAAGCCGCCTGCATGATGGCCGCCCCGCCGAAAAAGGCGACATTCATGGCCGAAAGCGCCCGGCCCACACGCTCTGGCGGCGTGGCCGCGCGGACCAGGGCGAAGCAAATCACCTGGGCCGAAATCAACAGCCCGAATAGCGCGAGCAGCGCGGCATCGGCGGCCACCGGCCAGGAAAGCGCGCCGCCAAGCACCATCAGCGCGATTGCCGATATCGCACCAATATGCCCACCCACCAGAATGCCGCCGCGATATTTCTGATATCGTCGCTCCAGGATGCCTGCCAGCAAGGGTCCGATGATCAGCGCAACGGTACAAAGCAGCAGCACATGCCCCGCTTCCACGCGCGACAGCCCACGTTCTTCCATCAGCCAAGGCCCGCCCCATAGGCCGCGCACGCCAAGCACGATGGCGAAGGATGTCCAGGCCATGACAATCGGCGCGCGCAATTCGCGCGAAAAGCCAAGCCTGATCACATCACGCGCATCTTCGCGCAGGCTGCGGCGTGTTGCGGCATCGGGCGGCGTTTCACGCACCACAAACGCAACTGACAGCGCGGCGAAAATCGCAAGCCCCGCGCAGGCGATGAAGCCCGCGCGCCAGCCGGAATATTCCACCAGAAAGGCCAAAGGGCTCGCAGAAATCACCATGCCTGTATTGCCCAAGGCCTGCACAATGCCGCCCCAAAGCCCGAAGCGCTGCGCCGGCATATTTTTGGCAGCATAGGTGATGGGGCACATCAGCATCCCGGAACAACCAATGCCCAAGACCATTTGTGCAATCAGCATGGACCAGGCGCTATCTGCATAGGCACCCAGCACCGCGCCAATCGCAGCAATGGTCAGCAGGCAAAGCGCGGTGGGCTTCACGCCCCAACGATCCAGCGCCACCCCAACAGGCAGCATCGCCAAAGCAAAAGTCGCCGGAAAGGCGCCGGTCAGCGCGGCCAAGCCATCGGCGGTGATGCCAAGGTCCCGTTGCAGCACATCGGCGGCAATCGCGGGCAAGGTGCGCACCGCATTGGAAAACACATGCCCCATCGTCAAGGCGATGATGGAAAGGGCGATCAGATTCATGGGGTGCGGGCGATCATCAATTCCGGAACATCTTGCCGGGATTCATGATGCCTTTGGGATCAAGTGATGCCTTCAAGGCGCGCATAACGGAAAGCGCGCCATCGCCATGTTCCTGTTCCAGGAATTCGCGCTTGCCAAGGCCAATGCCGTGCTCACCCGAACATGTGCCACCCAGCGCCAGACCCTGCGCGACGATCTCCCGGTCCAAGGCCCAGGCTTTTTCGAGTGCGGCCTGGTCATTATCCGGAAACAGGATCAGGCAATGGAAATTGCCATCGCCGACATGGCCGACGATGCAGCTTGTATGCCCCGATGCCTTGGCGGTTTCCTTGGCCTTCACCACCGCTTCCGTAAGGCGCGAGATGGGCACGCAGACATCCGTGGTAATGCCGCGATGCCCAGGCTTCAGCGCAATCGCCGCCCAATAGGCGTCATGCCGTGCCTTCCACAGCCGATTGCGCGCCTCAGGATCGGTAGCATATTCAAAGCTGGTGGCGCCGAAATCGCGCGCCACGGCCTCCACCGCCTCCGCCTGTTCCACCACGCTGGCGGGCGAACCATGGAATTCCAGAAAGAGCGTGGTGGTCGCTTCAAACCCTTCCAGCTTGGAATAGCGGATGCAGGCTTCCATCTGATCCTCATCCAGCAATTCAATGCGCGCCACGGGAATGCCGCTTTGCATCACGGTGCTGACGGTTTCCACCGCCGCGGCAAGGCTTGGGAATTGGCATACGGCGGCGCTGATGCCTTCAGGGATGCCATGCAGGCGGAGCCGAATTTTCGTGATGACGCCGAGCGTGCCTTCCGATCCAATGAAAAGCCGCGTCAGATCATAGCCATTGGCGGCCTTGCGCGTGCGCCCGCCGGTTTGAATGACGCGCCCATCCGCCAGCACCACTTCCAGCCCCAGCACGTTTTCGCGAATGGTGCCGTAGCGCACCGCATTGGTGCCAGAAGCGCGCGTGGCGCACATGCCGCCAATGGTGCAATGGCTGCCAGGATCAACCGGGAAAAACAGCCCCTCGGCGCGCAGAAAATCATTCAGGGCCTGGCGCGTGACGCCGGGTTCGATCAGGCAATCCATATCCTCGGTGTTTAACTCCAACACCGCCGTCATCTGCGAAAGATCGAGCGATATGCCGCCGCGCACCGGATTGACATGCCCTTCAAGCGATGTGCCGGCCCCGAAGGGCACCACAGGCACGCCATGCTGATGGCAAAGCGCCATGATGCGGCTGACTTCATCCGTGGTCTGCACAAAGGCCACCGCATCGGGCAGCGTCGGCGGCGTGGTATCCTCACCCCGGCTATGCTGTTCACGCATGGCCTGGGCGGTGCTGAGCCTTTCACCCAGAAAGCCACGGATGCTGGCAATGACCTGTGCTATGGCGGGGACGCTGGCATTCATGGTGTTTCCTTATGCCGCCTCAACGGGCAGGTCAGGCGAAAAAGCGCTCATCACCGGAAGGGTGCGGCTCAAGCGGATTGGTAGCATCTCCACTAATCTGCCGCTTGCGGGCCGGCGCGTCCAGCGGGGTGAGCCTTGTTTCCCGGGCAATCGCTGAAGATTGGTAGGGTTTTGTCGCCGGGGGGCGTCAGATAATGCCTGGATCATCTTTGAAGCGGAGCAGTTGCAAACCAAGTGGGATCACTTGGCGGCTCGGAAAATGTGACCAAACAAGGGTTCAGTGCGGGTTCAGAGAGCGATAGTGATGGAACATTGCACCAAGTAAGCTTTTTCAAGACTAGGGCGCCTTCGTACCTGATACACTGCGAGTCCTCCCGAAAACTGTTGCAATTGCGGAGAGACATTCCAGATCAGCCAGCAAATTACGAATATTGGGAGCTAGTCTGATTGGTGAGCTCGGAGGGATTCGAACCCTCGACCTACAGATTAAAAGTCCGTTGCTCTACCAGCTGAGCTACGAGCTCCCAAACATGGCGGGCGCCTTAGCACGGCGCCGCGCCTTTACCAACAGCAGGCTTCAGGCGCTATCCGCCGCAACCTTCATGCTGCGGATCCTATCCGGCCCCTGCACCATGCCGGAACCGCCGGAGCCGCGCTTGATCTTGTCCACCGCATCCATGCCGGCGGTTACCTCACCCCAAATGGTGTATTGGCCATCAAGGCTTGGGATTGGCGCGAACATGATGAAGAATTGACTATTGGCGCTATCGGGGTTGCTGGTGCGCGCCATGCCGCAAACGCCGCGCAGGAAGCGCGCAAGCGACGGTTCGCTGAATTCCGCCGGCAAATCTGGCAAATCCGAACCACCTGTGCCCGTGCCAGTTGGATCACCACCTTGGGCCATGAAGCCTTCAATCACACGATGGAAAGGCACATTGTCGTAAAAGCCCTGCCGCGCCAGGGTTTTGATGCGTTCCACATGCAAGGGCGCCAGATCGGGACGCAGCTTGATGGTCACCGTGCCATGTTCGATTTCCATGAGCAGGGTGTTTTCAGCATCCCCGGCAGGGGCTTCGGTTTCGGACATCGCTTTGGTCTTTCGGTTCGGGTCTCAACGAATATCAGCGGCCACGCGCATGCTGCGCAAGCGATCCGGGCCACGCACAATCCCATTGGGCGGATCGCCGCGCTTGATCTTGTCTACCGCTTCCATGCCGGCGGTCACGCGGCCCCAGATGGTATATTGACCATCAAGCGAAGGCGCTGGCGCGAACATGATGAAGAATTGGCTATTGGCGCTATTTGGGTCGGAAGACCGCGCCATGCCGCAAACGCCGCGCACAAAGCGCGCGCGCGATGGCGGGCTGAATTCCGCGGCCAGATTGGGCAAGGGCGAACCGCCCGTTCCGGTGCCGGTGGGATCACCGCCTTGCGCCATAAAACCTTCAATCACACGATGGAAGGGCGTATTGTCATAGAACCTTTGGCGCGCGAGCACCTTGATCCGCTCCACATGGCGCGGCGCCAGATCGGGCAGCAATTGGATGGTGACGCGCCCATCCTTCAGTTCCAGGAACAGCGTGTTTTCCGGATCATTCGCCTGCGCCAAGGCAGGGGCGGCCAGGGCGGCCATACCGGCGGTGAGCATAAGGCGGCGTTGCATGGGTTTTTCCTTTCCTCAGGCGCCAGCTTTGACGCGCGCCATGGTGCGTTCCAGCGTCAGTTTCGGCACAAAGCTGCTGATATCACCGCCGAGCCTGGCGATTTCCTTGACCAGGCGCGATGCGATGAATTGGTTGGTTTCGGACGCCATCAGGAAGACGGTTTCGATTTCATGATCCAGTCGGCGGTTCATGCCGGTCATTTGGAATTCGTAATCGAAATCCGTCACCGCGCGCAGCCCGCGCACAATCATGCAGGCGCCAATTTCACGTGCAAAACCCACCAGCAGGCCCTCAAAGGGCCGCACTTCAATCACCGTGCCGGTGCGCGCCGCAATCGGTGCGACTTCCGCCTGCACCAATTCAACGCGCTCGGCCAATTCAAATAGCGGCCCCTTGCCGATATTGATGGCAACGCCAATCACCAGCCGATCCACCAGGCGCGCGGCGCGGCCGATAATGTCCAAATGCCCATTGGTCACGGGATCGAAAGTACCGGGATAAAGCGCAATCCGCTCAGCCATTGCCGTTTTCCTCCTGCGCGGGGGCGGCTTCATCATCGCTGCCTCCATCGGCAACGGGGAAGCAGGAAATCACACGCTCACCTTCCGCGGGGCGCATCAGCGTGACACCCATCGCCATGCGCCCGGTCAGGCGCACATCATAGGCCTTCAGCCGGATCAATTGCCCGCCATTCGTCACCAGCATGATGTCATCGCCCGGCCGCACCGGGAAGGTGGCGACCACTTCGCGGCCGGTGCGCGCACTCAATACAATCCCCGCAATGCCTTGGCCGCCACGGCCCGTGACACGATATTCATGCGCGGAAGAACGCTTGCCAAAGCCGGCATCGGTTACCGTCAGCAGAATTTCCTCGGCTTCCGCCAGTGCGTCGAAGCGTTCGGGGGAGAGGGTGATTTCCGCCACCGCTTCCTCCGCCTCAGCCTCAGTGACGGGGGGCGTTTCGGTTTCCTCATCGGCGGCACGGCGGCGTTGCGCGGCGGCCTTCAAATAGGCCGCGCGTTCTTCAGTACTGGCGTCCACATGGCGCAGCACCGAAAGCGCAATCACCGCATCGCCCTGCGCCAGCTTGATGCCCCGCACGCCGGTGGAATCACGCCCGGCGAAAACGCGGAGCGTATCCGCATCCGCCGTGAAGCGAATGCATTTGCCGCCGCGTGTCGCCAGCATCACATCATCGCCTTCACGGCAGGTGGAAACGCCAACCAAGCTATCACCCTCATCCAGCTTCATCGCGATCAGGCCGACCGAGCGCACATTCTTGAAGTCAGACAGCCGATTGCGCCGCACATTTCCCTGAACGGTGGCGAAGACCAGGTGCAATCCTTCCCAGAGATCCTCATCCATCGGCAGCGGCAGGATGGCGGTGACAGATTCGCCTTCCTGCAATTGCAATACCTGGCGCAAAGAACGGCCACGCCCCTGCGGCCCGGCTTCCGGCAATTGCCAAACCTTCTCACGGAAGGCGATGCCGCGATCGGTGAAGAACAACACCCATTGATGCGTATGCGCGACAAAGGAACGGATGATGACATCATCTTCCCGCGTCGCCGCCGCGCTGCGGCCCTTGCCGCCACGGCCTTGCGCGCGGAAGGTTTCCAAAGGCGTGCGCTTCACATAGCCATCGCGCGTCAGCGTCACCACCATGGTGCCGGGTTCGATCAGGCTTTCATCATCCACATCGGCGATGCCATCCACGATCTCGGTCATGCGCGGCGAGGCGATCTCGGCGCGGATTTCGCGCAATTCCTGATCCATCACTTCCAGGCGCCGAGGGCGGCTCGCCAGGATTTCCAGCAATTCGCGGATGCGCCCGCCAACCTCGCCAAGCTCGGCGACGATCTTCTCACGCTCCAGCCCCGTGAGGCGTTGCAGGCGCAAATCCAGAATGCCGCGCGCCTGTTCTTCCGTGAGCCGCACCGTGCCTTCCGGCGACACCGCATTGCGATAATCATCCACCAAGGCAAGCAGCACGCCCACATCACCCGCCGGCCAATCCCGCGCCATCAAGGCAGCGCGCGCCGCAGCGCCATCGGCGCTTTCGCGGATGACGCGAATAACCTCATCCAGATTGGCGACAGCAATCGCCAGGCCAATCAGCAAATGCCCACGTTCCCGCGCCTTGGCCAGGCGGTGGCGGGACCGGCGCAGAATCACCTCCTCACGGAAGGCAATGAAGGCCATCAACGCGTCCTTCAGCCCCATTTGCCGTGGCCGACCTTCATGCAAGGCGACGAAATTCACGGGGAAGGAGGTCTGCAACTGCGTCATGCGGTACAGCTGGTTCAGCACCACTTCCGCTGTCGCATCGCGCTTCAATTCAATGACGATGCGCATCCCCGAACGGTCGCTTTCGTCGCGCAGATCGGAAATGCCTTCCACCGCCTTGGCGCGCACCAATTCGGCGATTTTCTCCAGCAGCGTCGCCTTATTGACCTGATAGGGGATTTCGGAAACCGCAATCGCCTGGCGGCCACCGCGCAATTCCTCAATCTCCGCCCGCGCGCGGAGCGGGATGGAACCACGCCCGGTTTCAAACGCCGCGCGAATGCCGGAACGGCCCAGGATCAAGGCGCCGGTCGGGAAATCCGGCCCCGGCACAATCTTCATGAGCTCTTCCAGCGTCAGCGCCGGATTGGCGATCAGCGCCAGCGTTGCATCCAGAATTTCGGTTGGATTATGCGGCGGGATATTGGTCGCCATGCCAACCGCAATGCCCCCCGCGCCATTGATCAGCAGATTGGGGAAGGCCGCCGGCAGAACGCGCGGTTCATCCACGCTTTCATCGTAATTCGGTTGGAAATCTACCGTGTCTTCATCAATGCCGGCCAGCAGCGCACCGGCTGCGGGGGCAAGGCGCGCTTCCGTGTAGCGCATCGCCGCCGGAGGGTCGCCATCAACGGAACCGAAATTCCCCTGCCCATCAATCAGCGGCAGGCGCATGGAAAAAGGCTGCGCCATGCGCACCAGCGCATCATAGATCGAAGCATCGCCATGCGGATGGTATTTACCCATCACATCACCAACCACGCGCGCCGATTTGCGGTAGGGTTTGTCAGCCGTATAGCCGGCTTCCTGCATGGCAAACAGGATGCGCCGATGCACCGGCTTCAACCCATCGCGCACATCGGGCAGCGCACGCGCCACGATCACGCTCATGGCGTAATCGAGGTAGGAGCGGCGCATTTCCTCCTCTAGGGCGACCGGGGTCGTATCCTGCGGGGATTGGCCGGGGTTTTGGGTATCACTCACGCTTGAAAACCGATTCTGAAAGCCGCGATTCCGGGGAAGTTACAATGTGAAAGACGCATAGGCACCCTAAGGCGCGCCGCGTCAACCACCATGGCGCCGCCCCGCACAGCCCTTCTTCAAATCATTGTTTCAGAAGGGAATTTCGTCATCCAGGTCGGATTTCTTGGCATCCCAGCCGCCAGCGCGTTGGGCGGGCCGCGCCGCACCGCCGCGATCCCCCGCAGGTTCGCCCGGGTCATCCATGCCGCCACCCGCGCCGCGCCCGCCAATCAGCTGCAATTCGCCGCGATATTGGCGCAGCACGATCTCGGTGGTGTAGCGGTCCTGGCCCGATTGATCCTGCCATTTGCGGGTCTCAAGCTGGCCTTCAATATAGACCTCGCTCCCCTTGCGCAGATATTTCTCGGCCACATCGCCCAGGCGATCATTGAAAATCGCGATCGAATGCCATTCGGTGCGTTCCTGCTGATTGCCGTCCCGATCCTTGTAGCGCTCAGAGGTAGCGATGCGGAGATTCACCACCTTGCCGCCATTCTGGAAATTGCGCACTTCCGGGTCCCGCCCCAGACGGCCCAGGATAATGACCTTATTGATACCCGCCATGGCAAAGCTCTCCCGCGTTTTCGCCAATCAGGATAGACCATCGCCCCAAGGCGGGCCATCCCGCACCCTTCCCAGGGCGCCATTCAGGCGCATATATAATGAGAACATTTTTAGAACAACAGCGCCCCCCTCCCCGGCGGTGACTGTCGGAGCCCCCTTCGCATGACCGGCCATATTCGCATCCGCGGCGCGCGCCAGCACAACCTCAAGAACCTCGACCTTGATATCCCGCGCGATACGCTGACGGTGATCACGGGGCTGTCAGGTTCGGGCAAATCATCCCTCGCTTTCGATACCATCTATGCGGAAGGTCAAAGGCGCTATGTGGAAAGCCTTTCGGCCTATGCGCGGCAATTCCTGCAATTGATGCAAAAGCCGGATGTGGATTCGATTGAGGGTCTGTCACCCGCCATCTCCATCGAACAGAAAACCACCAGCCATAATCCGCGCTCCACGGTCGGCACCGTCACGGAAATCCATGACTATATGCGCCTGCTTTGGGCGCGGGTTGGTGTGCCCTATTCGCCCGCGACTGGCCTGCCCATTGAAGCGCAGACGGTGTCCCAAATGGTGGATCGTGTGCTGGCCATGCCGGAAGGCACGCGGCTTTTGCTGCTGGCACCGGTGGCGCGCGGCAAGAAGGGCGAATTCCGCAAGGAATTGGCCGAATTCCAGCGCCGCGGCTTTGAACGCGTCAAAATCAACGGCAAGCTTTATCAAATCGCTGAAGCCCCCAAGCTCGACAAGAAGCTCAAGCACGATATCGAAGTGGTGGTGGACCGCATTGTGGTGCGTGATGGCATCATGCAGCGCCTTGCGGATTCCTTTGAGACCGCGCTGGGTTTGGCCGATGGCATTGCCTATGCCGAAGGGGCCGATGGCGGGGAACGCACGGTATTTTCCAGCCGCTTCGCCTGCCCGGTTTCCGGTTTTACCATTGAGGAAGTTGAACCTCGCCTGTTTTCCTTCAATTCACCGCATGGCGCCTGCCCCGTTTGCGATGGGCTCGGCACGGAAAGCTTCTTCGATCCGCAATTGGTCGTGCCGCAGGATGATGTCGCGCTGAAGGATGGCGCCATCATGCCCTGGACCGGCGCTTCTTCGCCCTATTACGACCAAACCCTGCAAAGCCTGGCCGCGCATTTCAAGGTGAAGATGACCACCGCCTGGCAGGAACTGCCCGCCCGCGTGCAGCACGCCATTTTGCATGGCACGGGCGATGAGGTTGTGACACTCCGCTACAAGGATGGGCTCCGCGCCTATGAGGTGAAGAAACCTTTTGAAGGCGTGATCGCCAATCTGGAACGGCGCTTTCGCGAAACCGATAATCCTTGGGTGCGCGAAGACCTCTCCCGCTATCAGGCGGAACGGCCTTGCGCGGCCTGCACGGGCCATCGGCTCAAGCCGCAATCGCTGGCGGTGAAAGTGGCGGGGCTGCATATTGGTGAAGCCTCTGCCATGGCCATCCATCGCGCGCGGGATTGGTTTGCCCAAGTTGAGGAAACCCTGACGCCACAACGGCGCGATATCGCGCGGCGAATCCTGCGTGAAATCAATGAACGTCTGCAATTCCTGGTGGATGTGGGGTTGGATTATCTTTCCCTCGCACGGTCTTCCACCACGCTTTCCGGCGGGGAATCGCAGCGCATTCGGCTCGCCTCGCAAATCGGCTCTGGCCTTACCGGCGTGCTGTATGTGCTGGATGAACCTTCCATCGGTCTGCATCAGCGCGACAATGAAAGGCTGCTGGTCACGCTGCGGCGGCTGCGTGACCTCGGCAATACGGTGCTGGTCGTCGAACATGATGAAGATGCAATCCGCAGCGCGGATCATTTGGTGGATATCGGCCCCGCCGCCGGCAAGGGCGGCGGGCAGTTGGTGGCGCAGGGCAAGCCTGCGGAAGTCGCCGCCAATCCCGCCAGCCTCACCGGGCAATATCTTTCTGGCCGGATGCGGATCGAAATCCCGGAAAAGCGCCGCAAGATTGACCCGAAGCGGCAATTGCGCGTGGTGGGCGCCAGCGGCAATAACCTCAGGCGCCTCAATGCCGCGCTGCCGCTTGGCACTTTTACCTGTGTCACCGGGGTTTCCGGCGGCGGCAAATCGACGCTGGTGATTGAAACGCTTTACAAGGCTGCGGCGCGGCGCCTGATGGGGGCGGCAGAGGTGCCGGCGCCGCATGATCGCATCGAAGGGCTCGATCACCTCGACAAGATCATTGACATTGACCAATCGCCGATTGGGCGCACGCCGCGTTCCAACCCCGCCACCTATACCGGGCTATTCGCGCCCATTCGTGACTGGTTCAGCGAATTGCCGGAAAGCCGTGCGCGCGGCTACAAGCCAGGCCGCTTCAGCTTCAATGTGAAAGGCGGGCGCTGTGAAGCCTGCCAGGGCGATGGCGTCATCAAGATTGAGATGCACTTCCTGCCCGATGTCTATGTCACCTGCGATACCTGCAAGGGCAAGCGCTACAATCGCGAAACGCTTGATGTGAAGTTTCGCGGCAAATCCATCTCGGATGTTTTGGATATGACGGTGGAGGAAGGTGAGGAATTCTTCGCCGCCGTCCCCGCCATTCGGGAAAAGCTCTCCGTGCTGCGCAAGGTGGGTCTTGGCTATATCCATCTCGGCCAGCAGGCCACCACGCTTTCGGGCGGCGAAGCGCAGCGCATCAAACTTTCGAAGGAGCTTTCGCGCCGCGCCACCGGGCGCACGCTCTATATTCTGGATGAACCGACCACCGGGCTCCATTTCGAAGATGTGCGCAAATTGCTGGAAGTGCTGCATGCGCTGGTGGATGCCGGCAATACGGTGGTGGTGATCGAACATAATCTTGAGGTCATCAAAACCGCCGATTGGGTGCTGGATCTGGGCCCAGAGGGCGGCGAAGGCGGTGGCCGCCTGGTGGCGGAAGGCACGCCGGAGGACATTGCGGCGGTCGCGGAAAGCCATACCGGTCGCTTCCTGGCACCTTTGCTGCGGGAAGCAGCGCCGGCGCCAGTGAAAAAGCGCAAGCGGGCCTAAGCCGCTTCGCCTTCCCTTCGCCCTGCTTCCCGTCTATCCCGGAAGCCCCACCCCCAGGGAGGAAACCCATGCCCGCCTGGCTGCCCGAATTGGCGGCTTCGGTCTTCGCTACCATCATCGCCATTACGCTGCATGAAGCGGCACATGGCTATGCGGCGCGTGGCTTGGGCGATGACACGGCGGCGCGGGCGGGGCGGCTCAGCCTGAACCCCATCCGCCATGTGGATATGGTCGGCACCCTCCTGCTGCCAGGCTTCTTGCTGGTTTCTCAATTACTTACCATTGGCCGGGTGGAGGCCATGTTCGGCTGGGCCAAGCCCGTGCCGGTCAATATCTGGCAGCTCCGTAATCCACGCTACGGCATGGTGGCGGTGGCGGCTGCCGGCCCGGCGACGAATTTCGCCCTTGCCCTGGCGGCGGGGGTTGCCGCGCATGTGGTGGAACCCTGGCAGGCCAGCCTGGGGCCGGATGGCACCGCCTTCGCCTATCGTGCCTTTGGCCTGTTCATTCTCGCCAATCTGGTGCTTGGCCTGTTCAACCTGTTTCCCATGCCGCCCTTGGATGGCGGGCGCATTGCGGTTGGGCTTTTGCCCCGCACCCCTGCCATGGCGCTGGCGCGGATCGAGCCCTTTGGCCTGCTGCTGGTCATGTTCGGCCTATTCATCCTGCCCCATCTGGTCCCCGGCTATGACCCCATGGGCTGGTTTTTCCGGGGGGTGGTTGCGCCCGGCTTCGATTTCGTTCTCATGCTCACTGGACACGGGTAACGGGACCATATGAGCGACTCCTCCCTGCAATTGCAGATTGAAGGCTATGAAGGCCCGCTTGATCTGCTGCTGGAACTCGCCCGGGCGCAGAAGGTGGATCTGGCCAAGATCTCCATCGTCGCCTTGGTTGAGCAATATCTGGCGGTGATTGAAGGCGCGCGGCGCATTCGGCTGGAATTGGCCGCCGATTGGCTGGTCATGGCCGCGTGGCTCGCCTGGCTGAAATCGCGCCTCCTGATCCCGCCCGAGCAGGTGGAAGGCGAAGATGCCGAAGCACTCGCCGAAGCGCTGACGGATCGGCTGGCAACCCTTGAACGCATGCGCGCGGCTGCGCTGTGGCTGAACCGGCGGCCCTGGCTTGGCCATGATGTCTTTGCCCGCGGCGCCCCTGAACGGCTGAAGGTGGAAGACCGTTCTGGCATCTCGGCTGATCTGCCGGCGCTCTTGCAAGCCTATGTCGCCGGGCGCCGCCGCGCCTTGGCAGCGCGCCCCTATCGGCCCAAGCCGCGCAAGCTTTTCACCGTGCAGGAAGCGCTTGACCGCCTGACCAAGCTTGTCGGCGCCCTGCCAAGCTGGTCCGAATTGCGCGCCTTTCTGCCGGAAGGCTTTGACGACCCGGTGGAACAGCGCGCCGCCTTGGCCAGCACCCTGGTCGCCGGCTTGGAAATGGCGCGTGGCGGCGGGATTGAATTGCATCAGGAAGCGGCCTTCGCGCCGATCATGATCCGCCGCCGGGCGGAAGAAGGGGGCAGCGATGGAAGAACAGACTGAAACCACGGCGTCCGAGGCAGCCCCCACGGCACCCGATGCAGCGACCATGGCAGAGGCGCTCCGCATCGCAGAGGCGGTGATTTTCGCTGCCGACCGCCCGGTATCGCCGCAAACCCTGGCAACGGTGCTGCCTGAGGGCATTTCCGCCACCATGGCCTGCGCGGCATTGGCCGAAGCCTATCGGGGGCGCGGCGTGGAGCTCACGGAAATCGGTGGCGGTTATGCCTTCCGCACCGCGGCGGACCTCGCGCCGCGGCTGACCAAAGTGGTGGAAAGCCCGCGCCGCCTGCCACGTGCGGCGATGGAAGCGCTTGCCATCATTGCCTATCACCAGCCTTGCACGCGGGGCGATGTGGAAGAAATCCGTGGTGCCACGCTCGCGCAAACCACCATGGAATCGCTGCTGGAACTTGGCCTGGTGGCGCCACGCGGGCGGCGGGAAGTGCCCGGCCGACCGACTCTTTGGGGCACTACACCCAAATTCCTCGAACAATTCTCCCTGCAATCCTTGGCCGACCTGCCCCGCAAGGAAGAATTGGTGACCGGCGATGCGCCGCCCCTGCCCGGCCTGAATGCGCCCATCAGCACCGACGAAGCTGCGGAAGAAACGCCCGCCCCCGCCCCCGAACCCGCCGAGGAAGCCAGCGAAAGGTGAGCCTCAGCTTCGCCGATATCCGCCACGCCTATGGCGCGCGGGAGGTTCTGGCCGGCATTGATTTGAGTGTCGCGGCGGGGGAGATTGTCTGCCTGCTCGGTGCCTCGGGCTGCGGCAAAACCACGCTTTTGCGCCTCGCGGCCGGGCTTGAGCCCTTGCAGCATGGGCGGATTGACATCGGTGGCCGCCTGATTGCCGAAGCGGGGCGGGAAGTGCCGCCTGAAGCACGGCATATCGGCTTTGTCTTTCAGGATTACGCGCTATTCCCGCATCTGACGGTTGCGGAAAACGTCGCCTTTGGGCTGCGCTTCGCCCCGCGCGGCGAAAGGGTTTGGCGCGTGATGGATGCGCTGGCCCGCGTTGGCCTTGAAGCCTTCCAGAACGCCTTTCCGCATATGCTCTCGGGCGGGCAGCAGCAGCGCGTGGCACTTGCCCGCGCATTGGCTCCTCGCCCCACCGTCCTCCTGTTGGACGAGGCTTTTGCCAGCCTGGATGCGCGGCTGCGCGAAAAAGTGCGCGATGATACGCTGCATGTGCTGCAGGAAGCCGGCATTGCCACGCTGCTTGTGACGCATGATGCCGAAGAGGCCATGTTCATGGGCGATCGCATCGCACTCATGCGCGAAGGCCGGATTTTGCAGGTGGGCGTGCCGGAAGCGCTCTATCTCGCGCCGGCAGACCGCTATGTCGCGGGCTTTTTGGGTGAGGTGAATAGCTTGCCCGCCCGCATCGCCGCAGGCCGGGCGGAAACCGCGCTGGGCGCCCTGCCAGCCCCAGGCTTCGCCGAGGGGGCGGAGGTGGATGTGCTGATCCGGCCCGAAGGCCTCAGGCTTGGCGCCGAAGGCCCGGTGGTGGAGGTGGAAGCCTTCCGCCTGCTTGGCGCCACCACCCTGGCGCATCTGGCCTTGCCGGATGGCGCGGGCGGGCTTTTGCACCTGCATGCCAGACTACCCCCGGGGCGGCAGCTTCGGCGCGGGGAGCGAATCGCCGTGGCACTCGACCCGGAACGCGCCTTTGTTTTCCCGCGCGCTGAGGGATGACAGTGCTTTCATCCAAGGCCATGGCGCGCCATATCGGGGCGGTTGGCGCGCATCCGGCTTCCTGCTAACGGAACCCTTCCCGCCGGATTGAAGCGCGCGGACAAAGGAGAACATGTTCGACCTCGCCTGGTCAGAAATCGCCGTGATTGCGGTGGTGGCCATTGTAGTTATAGGTCCGAAGGATTTGCCGGAAGCCATTCGCGGTGTCGCGAAGGGTGTCCAGAAGCTGCGCCGCATGGCGGGCGAATTCCAGCAACAGGCGGATGAGCTGGTGCGTGAGGCGAAGCTTGATGATGTGCGCAATTCCATCCAGGAGATGAAAAGCACCATCAATGATATCCGCAGCTTCGACATCAAGGGCGAGATTGAAAAAGCCGTGGATGCGGATGGCACGCTGAAAAAAACCATGGCCGAAGACCCGCTGCGCGACACTTTCATGCCGCCGCCGCCCGCGCCCTATGTGCCCCCGCCATTGCCGCCGGCACCCAATGCGCCTTCCTTTGTGCCGCCGACCGTGGCGCGCTTTGCCGCCCCCTTGCCGCCCGCGCCCGAACCGGCACCGGCCCCGCCTGCTGCGTCATCCACCCCGCCTGCCGCCAGCGTTTGAGGAATTTCCGTGTCCACCACCCGGGATGACGATCCGATAGACGATAAGCCCATGCCGCTCATGGACCATTTGAAGGAGCTGCGCACGCGGCTGCTTTGGTCCATCGGGGGTTTCGCGGCGGCCTTTGCGATTTGCTATTATTTCTCGGCGCAGATTTACGCCTTTCTGGCGCAGCCCTTGGCAGATGTGCTGGCAAAGCAGGGCGGTGGCGATCGGCGCATGATCTTCACCGCACTTTATGAAGCCTTCTTCACCTATTTGAAGGTGGCGTTCTTCGGCGCGGTGTTCTTTTCCTTCCCCATGTGGGCGACGCAGCTTTGGCTGTTTGTGGCGCCGGGGCTCTATCGCAGCGAAAAACGCGCCATCATGCCCTTTTTGGTCGCCTCCCCCTTCCTGTTTTTGGCAGGGGCGGCGCTGGCCTATTACTTCATCTTCCCGCTGGCCTGGCAATTCTTCATCTCCTTCGAAACCATGCCCGGATCAGGCGGCATTCCGGTGCAGTTGGAAGCGAAGGTGGGCGAATATCTGTCGCTGGTCATGCATATGATCCTGGCCTTTGGCATTGCCTTCCAATTGCCGGTGCTGCTGACGCTGCTCTGTCGGGTTGGCATTCTGAGTGTGGATAGCCTGAAAAAAGGCCGCCGCTACGCCATTGTGGGCATGTTCGTGGCCGCCGCCGTGCTGACGCCGCCCGATGTGATCAGCCAGATCGGCTTGGCTGTCCCGCTCATACTGCTTTATGAGATCTCCATCCTGGCGGCGAGCTGGATGGCACGGAAGTCTGCGGACGAAAATTCCAAGACGTAACGATCCCAGTGAAGGGTCTCCGACATGCATGACATAAGGCAATTGCGCGCCGACCCGGCCGCTTTCGACGCGGCGCTGGCGCGGCGCGGTATCGCCCCAGCGGCGGCGGGTATTTTGGCCCATGATGAGGCGCGGCGCGCAGCGCAAACCGCGCTTCAGGAAAAACAGGCGCGGCGCAATGCGCTTGCCAAGGATATCGGCATCGCCAAGCGCCAGGGCACCGATACCGCGGCGCTGGAAGCCGAAGCCGTGCAATTGCGCGATGACATGGCTGCACTTGAAGCCGAAGCCGCAACGGCAGAAGCGGCGCAACAAGCCGTTTTGGAAACCCTGCCCAATATTCTTGACGCCGAAGTGCCCGATGGGCGCGATGAAAGCGCCAACGTTGTGCAGCATCAGCATGGCGCGCCGCCCGAATTCCCCTTTACGCCGAAGCAGCATTTCGAATTGGGCGAAGCGCTCGGGCTGATGGATTTTAACACCGCCGCCAAGCTCGCGGGGGCGCGTTTCACGGTGCTGAAGGGTGCCCTCGCGCGGCTGGAACGTGCGCTCGGGCAATGGATGCTCAACCTGCACACAGAGGCGCATGGCTATATGGAAAGCGCCGTGCCGCTTTTGGTGAATGACGCCACCATGTATGGCACTGGCCAATTGCCGAAATTTGCCGAGGATTTGTTCCGCACCACCGATGGCCGCTGGCTGATCCCAACCGCCGAAGTGCCGCTGACCAATTTCGCCGCGCAGGAAATCATGGCGGAGGCCGATCTGCCATTGCGCCTGACCGCGCTTTCCCCCTGTTTCAGGTCTGAAGCCGGCAGCGCCGGGCGCGATACGCGCGGCATGCTGCGCCAGCATCAATTCGCCAAGGTGGAACTCGTTTCCATTGTGAAGCCGGAAGATAGCGACGCCGAACATGAACGCATGACCCGCTGCGCGGAGCGCGTGCTGACCGAATTGGGCCTGGTCTGGCGGCGGATGATGCTGTGCGCCGGCGATACCGGCTTTGGCGCCGCGCGCACCTATGATCTGGAAGTCTGGCTGCCTGGCCAAGGCGCGTGGCGAGAAATTTCATCCTGTTCCAATTGCCGGGATTTTCAGGCCCGGCGCATGGGTGCGCGCTACCGCGCCAAGGATGCCAAGGGCACCAGCTTTTTGCATACGCTGAACGGGTCCGGCGTGGCTGTGGGGCGCGCGTTGATTGCAGTGCTGGAAACGCATCAGCAGGCGGATGGGACCATCGCCATTCCCGAAGTGCTGCGGCCCTATATGGGCGGGTTGGCGCGGATCGGAGGTTAACGCCGCACGCCCGTTCCCGATGGCCGTGCCTCTGCCACTTCCATTGGGCCTGCGCCTGCTTTCGGCAGGCACATGATGCGCGTGCGCGCCGCAGGGCCAGGGGCGCCGCCACCACGGAACCGCAAGTCAACCTCGGGCGTCGTGGGCACAGGTTTCAGGCTCGGTTCACGCGCGCCAATCAGCATCACCGCGCCGCGACCGGAAGCACATAGCCCCGCCATGGCAGGGCCTGGCAGCGGAATAACGCCAGGGGCGGGACCAGGAACAAAACCATTGCCACTCAACGCCGCCATGACGCGTTGTTGATAGATCAAGCCGCGCTCTGGGGTCGCGGAATGATACATGGCCACAGCTTGGTTCCAATCGCCCGTGCGCGCGCGCAATTCGCGCAGGAACCGCACCGCATAGGCAAGATTCGTCGCCGGATCGAAGCCGGCTTCCAAATTTGGGAAAGCGGCCGGGTGATGCAGCAGATTGACCTGCATGCAGCCAATATCAATCGAACGCACGCCACGCGCCTGTAGCGCGCGCACTTCCTGCAGCGCCTCAGCCTGCGAAGCGGCGTAGCGGCCATCGCCGGCGGCGTTGTAAGACCAGGGCCAGGGCTGCACGCTGCCATCTGGGGCGCGGCGCCCGGTTTCAACCTTGGCAATGGCGCCAAGCAAGCCGGCCGGCATGCCCGAATCGCGTTCCGCCGCCGCAATGGCCGCGGCGCAAAGGCCCCAGGGTTGCGGCAAGGCGGGCGGCGCGGGACGCGCCGCGGCAATGGTAGCGGCGGGACGTTGCGCGCTGGCGGGCGTATCGGGCGCGGCAAAGGCCGTCAGCGGAGCCAACAAAAACACGCCAAGGCCAAGCCAAAGCTTGGCAACGCCGAAGCCAAAAACCGATCCCGCTGGCTTTCCCATGCGCATTCCCTAGGCCCGCGCGGCGCCCAAGGTCAACCGAAACCCGCTCAAAAATGATCCGCCCGCAGCACCTGGCAATCCGAAAGCGTCACAATCGCCGGCCTGGCGCCGAGCAATTCACCCTCCGCCGCCAGGATACGCTGCGCGACCTCGGCCGAGGTAATGCAAAGCACCAGCACATTATCATCAACCCCGCCCGGGTCCCCGGCGCGGCGAATGCCTTGATGGCCACGCCCGGCAAGCACGGGCAGAATGGTCCAGCCCGTGGCCCCCATGCGGTCCAAAAGCAGCGTCACCGCTTCGGCCCGCACCGCCTCCACAATGATTTCAATGCGCTTTCGCCCATGCATGGCCCATTCCCCCGTTTATTGTGTGGCCAGCCGCGCCGCCCAAAGCCAAAGTGGGATGCCAGCCAGCACATTGAAGGGGAAGGTGATCGCCAAGGAAAGGGTAACATAAATCCCGGCATCAGCCGAAGGCAGCGCAAGCCGCATCGCCGCCGGCACCGCGATATAGGAAGCCGAGGCGCCCAACACCGCCATCAGCCCCACACCCCCGGTGGAAAGCCCGATCAGCAAACCACCGCCCAAGCCCGCAATTCCACCGATCAGCGGCATCAGGATGGCGAAGGCAATCAGCCGCGCGTCCAGCCCACGGCCACGATCCCGCAAACGCCGCGCCGCAGTGATGCCCATCTCAAGCAAGAATAGACAAAGCGCGCCCGGGAAAAGCGCGGTGATGAAGGGGGCAAGCTGTCTTTCGGCTGCCGCCCCGCCCAGCCAGCCGATCAGAAAAGCGCCCAGCAGCAGCACAACCGACCCATTCAGGAATACCTCCCGCGCCATTTCCCGCGCGCCGCCCGAAGTTGCCGCCCCGCCACGGCGCGCAATCAACAGCGCGGTCAGGATGGCCGGGGTTTCCATTGCTGCCAGCACCGCGGGCATAAAGCCCTCAAAGGGCGTATTGGTCGCATTCAATTGCCCAACCGCCGCGGCAAAGGTCACCACACTGACCGAGCCATAATGCGCCGAAACCGCCGCTGCCGTTGCCTTATCAAGCGGCGTGGCGGCACGAAGCAGCCCATAGGCCGGCAGCGGCAGCAGTGCCGAAAGCAGAATGCCGAGCATCAGCGCCGGCACCAGCCCTGCCGATGCTCCAGGCTGGGCGATGGCAATGCCGCCCTTGAGGCCAATCGCCATCATCAGATAAAGCGAGAGTGTCTTCGCCAGCGCATCCGGCACGGAAAGATCGGATCGCAGCGCGGCCGCCGCGAAGCCGAGCGCGAAGAACAGGACCGAAGGCGGCAGGATTTCGAAGAAGGACATGAATGGCGGGGGGTTAAGCGTTGGCCTTGACGGAGTAAAGGCTTCTCATCCCACCACCGCCGGCAGCCCATGATAGCCGCGCGCGTAATACAACAGGCAGCCCGCTTGCATATCGGCAAAACGCACTGCCTCAACGCTGGCGAAGACCACGCTATGCGTGCCCTGTTCCATCACTTCCGTGATGCGGCAATCAAAGCTGGCTGCTGCCCCTTCCAGCACCGGGGCGCCGGTGGCAAGGCGCTTCCAAGTGCCGGCGGCAAAGCGGCTTGCCATATCGGCCTTGTCGCTCGGCGCGGAAAAGGCATTGGACACCCCTTCCTGTGCAGCGGAGAGCGTATTCACACAGAGCACACCATTGGCCAGAAACATCGCACTGCGCGGGCTGGTGCGATTGAGGCATACCAGCAGGGTTGGCGGATCATCGGTGACGGAACAAACCGCTGTCGCCGTAATGCCGCCCTGCCCCGCCGCGCCATCCGTGGTGATGATATTCACCGCCGCCCCAAGCCTGGCCATGGCATCGCGAAATTCCTGGCGAGAAACGGGCATGGCGGATAATCCTTGCAGCGGGCTTTGGCGCGAAGCCTCTATCACCCCAAGCGCACGGCGTCACGCCAGCGGGCTTCGGTCAGCGCGTAAAGCAAGTGCCGGCGGTAATGATGACCCTCTGGCAGGCGCGGATGGTCGAATTCGCCCGCATGGCGCATGCCGAGCTTTTCCATGAGCTTCCAGGAAGCGGCATTGCCCGGCACGGTGAAGGCGACAATCTTGTCCAGTCCAAGCGTTGCGAAGCCAAAGCCCAAGGCCGCGCGCGCGGCTTCTTCGGCATAGCCCTGGCGGCGAAAACGCGCCCCGACCCGCCATCCGATTTCCACCGCCGGGGTGAAATCCGCCTGCCAGGGAATGGTCATAAGCCCAACGATGCCGACAAAATCCCCAGTGGCCGCCTCCGCCACCACCCAAAAACCCCAGCCATGTTCCGCGAAATGCGCGCGCATGCGCGCCGCCCAGGCATCGCTTTCCGCCCGCGTCATGGTGGCGGCGAAATAGCGCATGCTTTCCGGATCGCCATTAATGGCGAAAAGCGGCGCCAGATCCTCATCCCGCCAGGGGCGGAGGATCAGTCTTTCGGTCGTCAGCGTCACCGGTTGCATGGGTTCTTCTTAGCCAAGGTCTCGCGCGCTATCAGCCCCTAGCTTGCAGGGGCCACCCTCGGTAGCATGCACCCAAAGGAGAACGCCATGAATTTGCAAAGCCTTGAAGCGCTCGCCGCCGAGGTGCCCGATGGGGCGAGCCTTGCCTTGCCGCCGGATAACTCCCTGCCCTCCGTAGCACTCGCCAAGGCGCTGATCCGGCGCGGGGTGCGCAACCTCAATCTGATCGGCGTGCCGGTTTCGGGCTTTGCGACCGATATCCTGATTGGGGCGGGTTGTGTGGCGAGTGTGCAGACCAGTGCGGTATCGCTGGGCGAAGCTGGCTTTGCGCCGCGCTTTTCGGCGGCGCTGCGCGCGGGTGCGATCAAGGTGATTGATGCCACCTGCCCTGCCATGCACACCATGCTGCAAGCCGCCGAAAAAGGCGTGCCCTTCATGCCGCTGCGTGGCCTGATCGGCAGCGATATCCTGGCGCATCGGCCGGATTGGAAAGTGGTCTCCAACCCCTTCGCGGCGGAGGGCGAAGACCCGATCGTGCTGCTGCCCGCCCTCAACCCGGATTTCGTGTTTTTCCATGCGCTGATGGCGGATGAGGAAGGCAATGTCTGGGTCGGGCGGCGGCGCGAATGCGCGACGATTGCGCATGCCTCCAAGCGCGCCTTGGTCACCGTGGAACGCGTAGTGCCGGGCAATTTCCTGGAAGATGAGCGCCTGGCTTCCGGGGCCATCAATGCGACCTATATCGGGGGCATTGCCATTGCCGAACGCGGCGCGCATCCGGTGGCACTTCTTGATGAATATGGCTTCGATGCCGCTTATGTCAGCGAATATGCCCGCATGGCCCGCAGCGAAGAAGGCTTCGCCGCCTGGTGCGCGCGGGAAGTGTTTGACCAAAAAGCGCAGGCCGCAGAATGAGCGAGATCAAGCTTGAAGAACGCATCGCGGTTGCGCTCGCGAAGCTGATCCTGGACCCGAGCGCGCCGCCCGCGCGCCATATCGCGGTAGGTGCCGCATCACCCATGCCGGCGGCGGCCTGTTGGCTCGTGAAAAAGCAGGGGCATACCGTCAGGCTTTCGCTGCTGCATAAGCGCAGCGGCAATCCGTTCACGGAAGGCACGCGCGAATTATTTGACCTGACCGGCCAGGGGCGGATTGATCTATTCTTTCTGGGCGGCGGGCAGATTGATGGCAGCGCCAATCTCAATCTGGTTGGCACCGGCGAATGGCCCGGCATGGGCGTGCGCTTTCCGGGCAGCTTCGGTTCCGCCTTCATGTATTTCATGACGCCGCGCACCATCCTGTTCCGCGAGGAACACACGCCGCGCGTTTTTGTCGAAAAGGTGGATAATATCTCTGCCCCTGGCGTTTCGCCCCCTGGCGTGTTTCGTCGCGGCACGGCGCAGGCGCTCGTGACGGGGCGTTGCGTGTTTCGCTTCCATCCTGATCGCGCGCGGTTTTCACTGGACAGCGTGCATCCCGGCGAAACGGTGGAAAGCGTACGCGACGCGACCGGTTTCGCTTTTGATGTGACGGGCGATGTGCCTTATACGCCGGACCCGACCGCGGAAGAACTCGCGCTGCTGCGCGGGCCAATCTGTGATGAAATGCTGGAAACCTACCCGGAATTCTGCGCCCGGGTCTTTGGCAGGAAACAAGCGGCATGAATGACGCAAGCATTACAACGCGCGGCCTGGCGCGCTCCGCCGGCGCCCTGGCGGGGCTGCGCGTGGTGGACCTCACGCGCGTATTGGGTGGGCCTTATTGCACCATGGTACTGTCCGACCACGGCGCCGAGGTGATCAAGCTTGAACCCCCGCAGGGTGATGAGGTGCGCGATTGGGGCCCGCCCTTCGATAGCGCGGGCGATGCTTCCTATTTCGTCGGCGTCAATCGCAACAAGCGCAGCGTCGGGCTTGATCTGTCCAAACCCGCCGGCAAGGAAGTGCTGCTGCGCCTGTTGGAAGGTGCCGATGTATTGGTGGAAAACTTCAAGCCTGGTTCCATGGAAAAATGGGGGCTGGGGTATGAGGCGGTGCTTTCAAAACGCTTCCCGCGCCTGATCCATTGCCGCGTTTCCGGCTTTGGCGGTGAAGGACCCTTGGGAGGCTTCCCCGGTTATGATGCGGTGTTGCAGGCTATGGTTGGCCTGATGTCCATCAATGGCACGGAGACTTCCGGGCCGACGCGCCTTGGCACGCCGATTGTGGATATTGCGACAGGGCTTTTTTCCACCATCGCCATTCTGATGGCGCTGCATGAGCGCGAAAAATCCGGCAAGGGACAATATTGCGACATGACGCTGCATGATTGCGGCATGGCGCTGCTGCATCCCCATGCGGCGAATTACTTCCTGTCCGACAAGCGCCCCAAGGCGACGGGGAATCCGCATCCGAATCTGGTGCCCTATTCCAAATTCAAAACCAAAACCTGCGCGATTTTCATCGCCGCCGGCAATGACCCGGCCTTTCGGAAATTCTGCGAATTCCTCGGTATTCCCGATGTGGCCAAGGATGAGCGTTTTGCCACCAATGGCGCGCGCGTGATCAATCGCGATGCGCTGACGGAGATTCTGGAAAAGCGCTTTTCCACAGAAGATGGCCATGAGCTGACACGGCGCATGCTGGCGGTTGGCCTACCGGCGGGGCCGGTGCTGCATGTGGATGAAGCCATGGCGGCTGACCATACCGCGTTCCGCGAAATGGTAGCCGATATCGGTGATTTCCGCGCGCTCAACACGCCGATCAAACTATCCCGCACGCCGGGCGGTGCGCGCACGCGCCCGCCGCGCTTCAACCAGCATGGGCGGGAAGTGCTGCTGGCGCGCGGCTTTAGTGAGGCCGAGATTGCCGCGCTGGAAGCCGATGGCGTGATTGTGGGCGCGCGCAGGAAAGCTTGAACACGTTAAGCAGCGGCCGCGATTGTCGGCCCCTGCCCGGCCACCGTCGTGCGCACCATATGGCGCCGTTCTGTCGTGCTGGCGAAAGGTGTTGCGCGGTGCAGCACGGCGCGATTGTCCCAGATCAGCAGATCATGTGGCGACCAGCGGTGGCTATAGATGAAGCGATCTTCCGTCGCATGCGCCATCAGGCTTTCGATCAAGGCGCGGCTTTCGGCTTCCCCCATGCCGTCAATGCTGCGCGCATGCGCCCCCAGATATAACGCGGGGCCATAGGGGTTTTCTTCCAGCACCACGGCCTGGCGCACCGGCGGATGCTGCGCGCGTTCCGCATCGCTCACCAAGGCCGCATCAACGCGGGCGCGTGACCAGCCGAAATCATGCCAAGCGGCCAGGCGCTTCAGGCGTTGCTGTTCGCCGGCATCCAGCGCGGCAAATGCGCCCCGCATGAAGGCGAATTCCGTATTGCCGCCCGCACTTGGAATCTGCCGAGCCGAGAGCAGCGATGCCCGCGCCGGGACAGGCTTGAAGGAGGAATCATGATGCCACAGCCGATTGGCCTTGTTGTTCAGTACCTGCTTGTCGCTTGGCGCCACAATCTCTCCAGCGGGGCCTATATTCGTCAGCACAATCACTGCACTGCCCGCACCCAAGGCGCCAGCGCGCGTCATTTCCAAGGCGCCGAAACCCTCGCTGAAGGCGATCTGCGCCGCATCATCCAAATGCTGACCGGGCAGCACCAGCACCGCGTAGCGGTCCAGGGCATCGCGGAGCGCCGCCATGACCGGCGCCGCAACCTGATGCGCCGCATCAACGCCTTCGATGCGCGCGGCGAAAAGCGGGTGCAGGGGCGTGATGTTCAACATGGCCAATTCCTCCGCAGTGAAGGCTAGGCCAGGCGAGCCTGTCAGAATAGCCCCTCAATACGCCCTTCCCCATCCAGGCCAATCGTCTCCGCCGCCGGGCGGCGCGGCAGGCCGGGCATGGTCATGATGTCCCCGCACACCGCGACGATGAAGCCCGCACCAGCAGAAAGCCGCACTTCGCGCACCGGCAGCACATGATCCACCGGCGCACCGAGCTTCGTGGGATCGGCACTGAAGGAATATTGCGTCTTGGCGATGCAGACCGGCAGATGGCCGAAACCGAGTTCTTCAAACCGCGCGAGCCGCTTCGCCACATCAGCCGGCAGCGCAATATCGCGCGCGCGATAGATTTGCTGCGCAATCGTGCGGATCTTATCGGCCAAGGGCGTGGCATCGGAATAAAGCGGCGCGAAGCGTGCGGATTTCGCCGCAATGCGGGCCTGCACGGCGCGCGCCAGCTCAGTCGCGCCCTTCGCACCGTCACCCCAATGGGTGCAGAGGATCGCCTCTGTCCCCGCTGCCTGAATGGCCGCGTGCACGGCGGCGATTTCCGCATCCGTGTCCGAGGTGAAGCGATTGAGCGCCACCACCACCGGCAGGCCGAACTTGCCCATATTCTCGACATGGCGGGCAAGGTTGCTGATGCCGCGCGTCACCGCCGCGACATCTTCCCGCCCGAGATCAGCCTTGGCAACGCCGCCATGCATCTTAAGCGCGCGCACGGTTGCGACCACCACGCAAACGGAAGGATTCAAGCCCGCCAGCCGGCATTTGATGTCCAGGAATTTCTCGGCGCCCAGATCGGCGCCAAAACCCGCTTCCGTCACGACAACATCAGCAAGCTTCAAGCCAAGCCTGGTCGCCATGACGCTATTGCAGCCATGGGCGATATTGGCGAAGGGCCCGCCATGGACCAGCGCGGGGGAGCCTTCAATCGTCTGCACCAGATTGGGCGCGAAGGCATCGCGCAGTAGCGCCGCCATGGCGCCATCGGCCTTGAGATCAGCCGCCGTAATCTGCCGCCCATCGCGCGTCTGCCCCACCACCATGCGGCCGAGCCGCTGTTGCAAATCCGGCAAATCGCGGGCGAGGCAAAACACCGCCATGACTTCGGAAGCAACGGTGATGTCAAACCCATCTTCGCGCGGAAAACCATTGGCAACACCGCCCAAGGACGAATTGATCGCACGCAGCGCACGATCATTCATGTCAATCGCACGGCGCCAGGAAATGCGGCGCGCATCCAGGCCAAGCTCATTGCCCCAATAGATGTGATTATCCAGCATCGCCGCCAGCAGATTATTGGCGCTGGTGATGGCGTGGAAATCGCCGGTGAAATGCAGGTTGATATCTTCCATCGGCAGCACCTGCGCATAGCCGCCACCGGTCGCGCCCCCCTTCACGCCAAAGCAGGGACCAAGCGATGGTTCACGCAGGCAAATCATGGTGCGCGTGCCAAGTGCATTCAGCGCATCGCCAAGGCCAACCGTGGTGGTGGTCTTGCCCTCACCGGCTGGGGTTGGGTTGATGCCGGTCACCAGCACCAAGGCCCCATCAGGTCGGTCCGCCTGGGTGCGAATGAAATCCAGCCCGATCTTGGCCTTGTATTTGCCGTAGGGTTCCAGCGCATCGGCCGGAATGCCCGCGCGCTGCGCGATTTCCGCAATCGGCTTCAGCGTCGCGGCGCGCGCGATATCAAGATCAGTGGCCATCCCTGAAACTCCCTGGACTAACGCCCCCAGGCAACGCCATGGCGGGGCGGTGCTGTCAAGGCCGCGGTGCGCGAAACTTGTCCAGATAGGCCGCGCGATGGGCATAGGCGCCAACATGCGCAACCGGCATATCGGTCAGCGCCCAAATCGCGCTGCCCGGCAGGTCAAGCCAGCGTCGGCAAAAGGCGTAGTCTTCAGAAACAAACCCCTCATCCAGGTTCATTTCATCGAAAAACGCCCAGTATTCACCCTCCGCGCCCAATTGGCGGAAGCTTTCCGATTTGCGCCGCGCGACGTTGCCGCTCGCGATCAGTTTTTCAAAGGCGGTCCGCGCAATCATGATGCAGCCAAAGCCGATGCGGTTCACGCGAAGCATGCCGTTGCGGATTACCGGGTCCGCAGCATCGGGTTCGATATTGAAGTTCCGCGACAGGGCATTCAACCGCGCAAGATCAGGCGGGCCTTCCGGCGCGGTGCGCGCGGCTTCGGCAAAGCGGGCAATGTCGAAATGCCGCAACGGGCAAGCGATGCCAATCACCTCATGCCCCGTTTGCAATAGCCGCGTGATGGCGCCCTTGGGCACGCCAATATCGGAATCGAGAAACAGCAAATGGGTGAAATCGGCGCGCGCAAGGAAAAGACTGGCCAGGATATGCCGCGCGCGCGTCACATAGGCGCCATCATAATTGAACCAATCGGCGCCATGCCCGGCATCGCGCAATTCATTCACCATGCCAACAATGGAAAGCGTTGTTTCCACTTGCATAGTGCTGGCGATGGTTGGGGTTGCGATGAAAAGCTTCATGCCGCGGCCGGCAAGGCTTCCGCCAAGCATTCGCGGAATACCGCGAGCGCGCGCCGCATGTCTTCGGGCGTCAGCGCACCAATCGCGCCAATGCGCATGGTGGGTTCGGCCGTGTTCCAGAAATTGCTGATCAGCACACCGCGCGCCTTCAGCGCTTCCACATAGCGCGGGAAATCAAAGCGCGGATCGGATGGCTGATGCACGGTCACAATGATCGGCCCCTGTTCCGCCTTGGTGACATAGGGCTTGATGCCCATGGCGACAAAGCCATCATAAAGCGTATCGGCATTGGCGCGATACCGCGCATGGCGGGCCGGCTGCCCGCCTTCGGCATCAAACAAATCAAGCGCGACATCAAAAGCCGCCAAGGCCTGCACCGGCGGCGTGAAGCGGAAGGAACCAAAGCCCGCGCGTTCCGCATGGGCCAGCACATCGGCCAAATCAAAGCACCATGACCCCGCCTGGCCAGCGCGCGCCTTGATGCTATCAATCCGCGCCACCGCAAAGCCAATGCCCGGCATGCCTTCCAGGCATTTGCCCGATGTGAACATCAGCGCATCGCATTCAGGATGCTCGGCCAAATTGAAGGGAAGCGCGCCAAAGGCGGAAACCCCATCCATGATCATGCGCCGCCCGGCCTTGCGCACCGCGCGCCCAATGCCAGCCGCATCATTCACAATGCCGCTGCCCGTTTCACTATAGACAAAGGAAACATGGCTGATCGCAGGATCAGCCGCCAGCACCGGGGCGATATCTTCTTCCCGCGCGCCGCGCGTATCGGGCAGGTCCAGCTTCACAACATCGCGCCCGATCTCACGCGCAATGCGTTCCATGCGCGACGCATAAGAACCATTCATCGGGATCAGCAGCTTGCCATTCGGCGGCACCAGGCTGCGAATGGCCGCTTCCATCATGAAATGCCCGCAGCCTTGCAACGGCAATGTCACATGCTCCCCGGCGATGCCGCCGGCGATGTCGCGCACACGCTCACGAATGCGGGCATAGGTCGGGCGAAAGCCGTGATCCCAAGGCGCGATATCCTGGGCCATGGCGGCGCGGGTTTCAGGGCGGGTCTGCACAGGACCGGGAATGAGCAACATCATGGCGCAAAGCCATGCCAGACCCATCAGGCGATGAAAACCCCCGCAATTTCGCGCCTGAGCTTTTCGCGAATGGCCGCTGCGAAGCCCTCATAATCCTGGCAATGCATGACAAAGGCGCCGGGGCCGCCAATCACCTCAGCCGCGTAATGCGCGATCAGATCGGGTTCTTCGTTCAGCACCGCCAGCGCATTGATGGTGATGCCGGCCGCAACACCAATATCGCGGATTGGCCCGGGCGGGCGGCCCTGGTTATGCGCGCCATCGCCCGAGACATCCAACACCATGCGACGCGCCAGGCTTGGCCCTGAGGCAAAAAGGGCCAGGGCCGCCGCCATCCCCTCCCCCAAGGCGGTGGCGCCGGGCGGCACCAGGCGGGGGAGAGCGTCAATCGCCTCGGCCAGCGCGGCCACATCGGCGGGGTTGGCCAGGACCCGCCAGGGAATGGCGATTTCCTGCGCGCCTTCGCCGGACCAGAACAGCATGGCAAGCGCGGATGCCCCCGCCGGGCCGAAAAGCAGCGCGGCGGCAATCTCCGCGTCCCGAAAGGCCGCGGCATAGCCGCCAATCATCAGGTCAAATTCCGCGCGATCCACGGAAGATGAGGCATCCACCGCCAGCACCAGGGCAAGATCAACGCGTTGCATCGTGCCATTATGCCACCGCCACACTTGCGCTGCGTCAATAACAGCCGGCAGCCCTTGCGGTTATGTCGGGCCTCGAAGACAGGAGGATGCCATGGCACAGCGCAGCATGGGTGAAATGGTCCGTGACCAGAATCCGCTCACCATGGGGCCGGATGCGACCGTGCAGGAAGCCTGCGCCGCCATGCATCGCCGGCGCGTCGGCGCGGTGCTGGTGACCGATCCAGCGGGGCTATTGCTTGGCATTTTCACCGGGCGGGATGCGGTGCATTTCCTCTCCCATGGGAAGGATGGCACGGAAATCCGCCTATCAGACGCCATGACCCGCCACCCCGTCTGCCTGCCGCCGGAGGGCAATGCCATGGATGCGCTGCATATGATGGCCGATGGCGGCTTTCGCCATTTGCCGGTGGTGCGCGATGGCAAGGTGATTGGCATTGTCTCCCGCTATGATTTCCGGGCCAAGGAATATGGGCAGCTTGATCAGGAAAGCGGGTTTTTTGAGTGCCTGAGATAGGGTTTCTGCCCCCCTAGCCCTGCCTCTGCGCCCGACCTAGTCTTGCCGGGACGGAGGAATGCCATGCCCGAAAGCCCGATAGACACCAAACTCGCCACTGAGGCCGCCCTGCCGCTGGCCGGCGTGCGCGTGCTGGACCTGACTTTGGCCCGCGCCGGCCCCACCTGCGTGCGCCATTTGGCCGATTGGGGTGCCGAGGTAATTCGGGTGGAACCGCCCGCCACTGCCGATGGCTTTGGCGGTGATCGCGATGGCTATGATTTCCAGAATTTGCATCGCAACAAGCGTTCCATCGCGCTCAATCTCAAATCACCGGAAGGCAAGGCCGCGCTGATGAAGCTCGCCGCGAATGCCGATGTGCTGGTTGAGAATATGCGCGTGAAGGTGAAGCATCGGCTCGGCATTGCCTATGATGATCTGAAGGGGATCAACCCGCGGCTGATCTATGCCTCGATCTCCGGCTTCGGGCAGACCGGGCCTTATGGGGAGCGTGCTGGGGTGGATCAGATCGCCCAGGGCATGGGCGGGATGATGACCATCACCGGTGAGCCTGGCCGTGGGCCGATGCGCGCGGGCATTCCCTTTGTGGATCTCACGGCCGGTAATCTGCTGGCGCTGGCCGTCATGATGGCGCTGTTCCAGCGTGAGAAAACCGGCAAGGGCCGTTATGTGCATACCAGCCTGCTGGAAGCCATGGTCTTCATGCTGGATCTGCAAGCGGCGCGCTGGCTGATGGATGGCGAAATCCCGGGCCAGGCTGGCAATGACCATCCGGTGAATATCCCGATGGGCGTTTTCCCAACCGCCGATAAACCAATCAATATCGCAGCGTCTTCGCCCAAGATGTGGGTGCAGTTCGCCGAAGCGCTAGGCCGGAAGGATTGGCTGGAAGTCGAGGAATGGAAGACGCTGAAGGGCCGCAGCACTGATCGCGCAAGGCTCAATAAGACCATCGGCGAAGTCACCAGCACCAAGCCAAGCGAGTATTGGATTGACCTGCTGGAACGCATCGGCATTCCCTGCGGGCCGATCAACCGCGTGGATCAGGTGTTTGAAGACCCGCAGGTGAAGCATCTGGCCATCGCCGTGCCGATGACGACACCCAAGCGCGGCCTGACCCATGTGGTGGGTACCGCGATCAATATTGAAGGGATTGAAAGCAGCGTGCGGCGCATCCCGCCCCGGCTTGGCGAACATTCCGCCGAAATTCTTGCGCAGGCCGGCTATGGCGCGGCTGAGATTGACCAATTGCGCGCGCTTGGCGTGATCAGCGAAGGATAAGACAGATGGAATTCGCGGAAGGCAAGATTCTTGCCGACATCAAGGATGGCGTTGGGCGCATTACCTTCAACCAGCCGGAAAAGCGCAATGCCATGTCGGTTGCGATGTGGGATGGCATGGGCCAGGCCTTGGATGTGTTTGAAAAGGATGCTTCGGTCCGCTGCGTGGTGCTGACCGGCGCGGGTGACAAGGCTTTCGTTTCCGGCGCTGATATCAGCCAATTCGATAAAATCCGTTCCGATGCTGATGCGCAGAAGGAATATGGACGGCTGACCGCAGGCGGGCGCTTGAAGCTTGCCACCTATGCCAAGCCGGTGATTGCGGAAATTCGCGGCTTTTGCATGGGCGGCGGGCTTGGCATTGCCATGTCCTGCGATATCCGCATCGCGGCCGAGGGCAGCCAATTCGGCATTCCGGCGGCCAAGCTTGGCATCGCCTATGGCTTTGACATGGTGAAGCATCTGGTCAGCCTGGTTGGCCCCGCCCATGCGCATATGATCCTGATGACCGGCGAAAGGTTTGACGGGCGGGAAGCCGAAAGGGTTGGGCTGATCAACAGGCTGGTGCCGGCGGATGCACTGGCCGGGGAAGTGACCAGACTGACCGCGACCTTGGCCCAGAACGCCCCGCTATCGCTTTTCGCCAATAAGCGCACCGTGCAGGCGGTTTTGCAGGACAAGGCGGATCGGGACATGGCGGCGATCCAGGCTGATTTGAACGCCTGTTTTGACAGCGCCGATTACAAGGAAGGGCGTAAGGCTTTCATGGAAAAGCGCAAACCGGCCTTTCAGGGGCGCTGAGCCCCGCGTGGGTACAAGCTTAACCAAAGGTAAGTTGCGTCCCTTGGCCAAAACGCTATGTAACGCGCTCCGGTAACCCCAATCCCAGGACGCCTTCAGCCTTCCATGGACGACGCGCTGCCCCCGGTTGCCGGCAATCATCAGAATGCGCCCATTTCCCGCCTGATTGCGGAGGTGGTGGAGCGTTGCCCCGGAGAACGCATCACCCTTGGCGAAATGGCCGAGGCTTTTGGCGATCGAGCCTTCGGCCTGCTGATCCTGATGCTGTGCCTACCAGGGCTTTTGCCCGGCATGGCCTCCATTTTCGGGACACCCATGCTGATCCTTGGCGTGCAAATGGGGCTTGGCTTTCGTCAACCGAAACTGCCTGGCTTCATCAAGCGCCAATCGCTCAAGCGCACCGATGTGATGCGGCTTTCTACCGGTTCTTCCAAATTGCTCTCGCGCATTGAAACCTGGGTCAAGCCGCGCCCGGGCGCCTTCACCAGCAATGCAGCCGACAAGGTGGTGGGCTGGCTCGCCGCCTATGCCGCGCTGATGCTGATCCTGCCTGGGCCTGGGACCAATGGTCCACCCGCTTTCGGCACCATCGTCATGTCGCTTGGTGTGGTTGAAAACGACAGCAAGGTGGTTGGGCTTGGGATGCTATTCACCTTCCTCGGCAATCTTTTCGCGACCGGTGTGCTGGTGGCGATTGCCTGGTTCGGCATTGAAGCACTCGGCTACGTTTTCTGAAGTCCATTTTGCTGGACAGATCTTTGCGGGCTGACTAGCCTTACCCTCATGCTTCGGTGGCCCGAAAGGGCTGAAACGGGAACGCGCGACACGGTGAGACCCACCGCCAATCCGCGGCTGCCCCCGCAACTGTAGGCGACTATATCTGGCCCATATGCCATTGCATGTGCGTCTGATCCGCTGAGGTGGAAAACCGAAGCGGTTCATCAGCCGCTCAAAAAGGATGATGAGAGCCGCGAAGCGGATGTCATCATTTATGCGAGAAGGCGGGCAGATCGGGGATGTCCCCCAGGTCGCGAGCCAGGAGACCGGCCGGCGCATAGTTGTCTCGCGCGTATCGGGCGGGGTGCACCGATGCAACGGACCAAAGCTGTGCGGGCAAGCCCGTGCATCTCCGTCTGCGAACAGCGTAGGAAATGCCCCAAGGCCGCAAGGCTTTGGGGTGCGTTGATGCCTATGCTCGGAGGAATGCCGGATGAAACACCGGATTCTCGTATTATTGGCACTTGCCCCCCTTGCCCCTGCCTGGGCGCAAACGGCAAGCCTTCCCGAAACCATTGTGACAGCAACAAGGATACCCACGCCGCAGGAACGCCTGCCGGCAGCGACCACGGTGATTGATCGGCAGATCATCGAAGAACGCGGCTATGTGTCGCTGGCCGATGCGCTGGTGAGCGTGCCGGGCTTCAACATCGTGCCGAGCGGCGGCATGGGGCAGGTGACATCGGGCTTCATGCGCGGCACCAATTCGAATCACGTATTGGTTTTGCGCGACGGCGTACCGATGAATGATGCCAGCCATCCAAGCGGCGCCTTCAATTTCGGCAATACGCTGTTGGGCGATATTGAACGCATTGAAGTGGTGCGCGGCCCGGTTTCCGCAATTTACGGCACTTCAGCGATTGGTGGCGTGATCAACCTGATCACACGCCGCGCGCCTACTGACCGGCAGGCGCAGCCCTATGGAGAGCTTGCCGGCGGCACCAATTACACCGCGCGCGGTGTGGCTGGTGTTGCGGGCACCATCGGCAATACGGATTACGGCGTGACGGGGCAGAGCCTTTCGACGCGCGGTTCAAACGCGGTGGCGCCGCGTTTCTACAATAATCAAGGAGAGCGGGATGGGCTGCGTTCAGCGGTGATTACCGCACGCGCTGGCGTGAATATTGGCGAAACCGTGCCCGCAAATATGCTTGGCATGACGCGGTTGGATGGGCTGGTCATCACGCGGGAAAACCGCTTCGGCCAGGACAATGTGCCGCGCGATGATCCCAATTACAGCGCGGATGATCGCAACTGGATGGGGTTTCTGCGGAGCACCACGGAATTATTTGGCGGTGACTGGACCACTGGCTTCACGCTTTCCGCAAGCCAAGATCGGCGGCGCTATACCAATTGGCCGGACGGCACCGATATTGAAATGACCGATGAATATTATCGCGGGCGTCGGGAAAGGCTGGCCTGGGATAACACGTTCCACCTGCCGGATCTTGGCATGGTTACGCGGAGTAATCTCGTTTTCGGCCTCGGCAGCGAAAGGGAAGCCGCTTTCAGCCGCACCCGCAGTGATGGCGCCTATGGCCCCTATTCCGCCAATGTGGACAAGACGCAACGGAACGGATTTGCCTATATCGGCACCCAGCACCAATTATGGGAGAGATTGGATATCACCACCGCGCTGCGCCAGGATGCACCCGATGGCTTTGATGGCGCGACAACTTGGCGGCTTGGCGGTGTGCTAGCGCTGCCGGAGCTTGCTTCACGGCTGCGCGCCTCAGGCGGTACCGCTTATCGCGCACCAGCGCTTTATGAGCGCTACGGCGCTACGGCTTCGCTTTACGGCAGTTTTCGCGGTAATCCCAATCTGCAACCCGAAAACGCCACCGCCTGGGAAGCGGGTTTGGAAACCGACATCAGTGAAAACCTGACACTCTCGGCACTTTATTTCACGAGCCGCATTCGTAATCTGATCACGGAAAACGCCAATTTCTCTAGCTATGAAAATGTTGCGAAAGCACGCATCAAGGGGGGCGAGTTTGGTGCGAATTGGCGCGCCTCAGAAAGTTTTTCCATGCGTGCCGCCTGGACCGTGCAGGAAACATTGGATGAGGTGAAGAATACGCCCCTTGCCCGCCGTCCACGCAATAGCGCAAGCCTTTCGCCGCGTATCGCGCCCAAGGTGGATTGGGTGGATGTGCCGAATGCGCGGCTGATCATTGCCCCCGAATTCATCTATGTCGGCCGGCAATGGGATTACATCTACCCCGACAATGCCGGCTTTGGCGCCAATGGCTATAATGATGAAGGCTTCGTCTTCAACCTGACCGCGTCCCTGCCCGTCACGCAGCAGATCACCGCCTTCATCGAAGCGCGCAACCTTGGCAATCGGCGCTATGAACCTGCCAATGGCTTCGTCATTCCAGGCCGCAGCGCCATTCTTGGAATGCGGGGCGTTTTCTGAAACCGCACGGGCGGCGGCGAGGGTTCAGCCCCTTGTCGCCCCCGGTACCCACAGCACATCGCCAGCGCCATTACCATTCAGCCGCCGCGCAAGCACGAAAAGATGATCCGATAGCCGGTTCAAATAGCGTATCACCGCAGGGTTCACTTCTTCCTCTGCCGCCAGCGCCACCACCAGGCGCTCGGCGCGGCGCACGACGGTGCGCGCCACATGCGCCGCTGCGGCACCTGCCGTGCCGCCTGGCAGCACAAAGGATTTCAGCGCGGGCATTTGCCCATTCATCACTGATGATTCCGCTTCCAGCCGTGCCGATTGCGTATCCGCCACACGCAGCCGAGCGCCCGCTTCCCCCGGCACGCAAAGATCGGCGCCGATATCGAAAAGATCATTCTGGATGCGCGCCAGCATCGCATCGGCTTCCGTGTCTTGACTGGCATACAAGCGCAGCAAGCCGATTGCGGCATTCGCCTCATCCACCGTGCCATAGGCTTCAACGCGCAGCGCATCCTTGCGCACCCGCGCCCCATCACCGAGCGAGGTCTCCCCGCCATCACCACCACGCGTGGTGATCACATCAAGCTTGACCATCATTCAATCCCTGCAAAAGCGTCACATCGCCTCAGCGTCGCTCATTTGCAAGGCGGAAATGCACCGCTGTCGTAATGCTGGCCGCAACCGGCAGCCCCGCGCGCTGCGCCGGGCGAAAGCGCCAATCGCGCACCGCTTCCAAGGCAGCGGCATCCAGCGCATTGAAGCCAGAGCTTTCCAGAACGCGCACATCCACAACCCGCCCATTGGGGTCCACGCGTAATTCCACCCGCACCACGCCTTCTTCACCGCGCCGGCGGCTGGCTTCGGGATAGGCGGGGCGGCGATTGCGCGCAGCATCCAGCGCTTCCGGAGGTGCAACGCGGCCTTCCAGGGTGAAGCTTTCCATCCCCTGCAAGGCGGCATTCAGCCGTACCGGCTGAGGCGCTGGCTGCGCCGCGCTGGCCCGCTGCGGCGGGCGGCGTTCCGGTGGTGCCTTGGCAACCTCACGCGGTGATTCGGAGGGCTTTGGCGGTTCAGGTAGCTTTTCGGCCACTTCGCGCGGTGGCTCAGACGCAGGTGCCGGTGGCGGCGGCAGCATCACCTCAGCCAATTCCGCAGGTGCCGGTGGCGGTGGCGCGACTGGTGCCGGTGGCGGCGGTGCCTCAGCGACTACGGCCGAAGGGGGCACAACCGGCGGCGGCGGTGGTGGCACTTCAGGCGCCGGCGGTGTGGCCGCAATCTCGGGCGGAGCCACCGGGGATTCCACCACGCCAATTTCCGGCGCGCCCTCATAAATTACCGCAACACCCTGGGCTTCCGCCTGATCACCGGAAAGCTCTTCCGCCACCGGCCAAAGGACCAAAAGCGCCGCCACCACCCCATGCAGCGCAACCGAAAAAACTAGCCCGAAGCCGCGCGGCGGGGCCTTCACAGCACCGGCACCCCCTGCTGCTTCGCCTTGCCTTCGGGTTCGACATGAATGGTGATGATCGCCCCTTCAAGCTCCGCTTTCAGCGCAGCCTCGATCCGGTCGCAAATCTCATGGCTTTCGCGCACACGCATATCGCCCGGCACCACCAGATGGAATTCCAGAAAAGTATGCCGCCCGGCATGACGGGAACGCAAATCATGCGCCTCAATCGCGCCGGATGCCTGTTCCGCCACAATGCGCCGGATGCGCTCCATCGTGGCGGGCGGCACGGCTTCATCCATGAGGCCACCGACACTTTCGCGTAGCAAGCGCCCGCCCGAGATCAGGATATTCCCCGCCGTCAGCGCCGCCAGCAGCGGATCAAGCCACAAAATCCCAGTGAGCGCGACCAAGCCAACACCCACCAGCACCCCGACCGAAGTCACCACATCCGCCCATAAATGCCGCGCATCTGCCATCAACGCCGGGGATCGAAGCGCCTTGCCGCGCCGGCTCAGATAAAGCGCCCAGGCGGCGTTCACGCCACTCGCTACGGCGGAAACCGCAAGACCAATCCCCACCTGTTCCGGCGCGCGCGGTGCCAGAAACGCTCCCCAGGCTTCGTGCAGAATCAGCAGCGCCGCCACGATGATCAGCGCGCCTTCCAAGACAGCGGAGAAATACTCAACCTTGGAATGGCCATAAGGGTGGTTGGCATCCGCCGGCAGGGCGGAAAGCCGCACCGCCAGCAGCGCCGCGCAGGCCGCGGCAACATTCACAATGCTTTCCAAAGCATCGGCGTAAAGCGCGACGGAGCCCGTCACCCACCAGGCAATCGCCTTGAGCGCCAATACCGCCACCGCAATGGCCACACTGAAGGCAGCCAATTGCGCGGCGTTGGAATGCCGGGTTTCAACCATGGCCGGGGTTTAGCCCGTTAGGGCTAGACCGAGAAGTACTTGGCGCGCGGGTGATGCAGCACAATGGCGCTGGTGGATTGCTCGGGATGGAGCTGCCATTCATCACTGAGCGAAACGCCAATCCGCTCAGCATCCAAAAGCTTGAGCAAACCTTCCTGGTCCTCAAGCTTCGGGCAGGCCGGGTAGCCGAAAGAATAGCGCCCGCCGCGATAGCCCTGCTGGAGCATTTTTTCGATATCGCGATCATCCTCGGCGGCGAAGCCCAATTCGGCCCGGATACGCTTATGCACATATTCCGCGAGCGCTTCGGCCATTTCCACCGAGAGCCCATGCAGATAGAGGTAATCCTGGTAGCGGTTTTCCTCAAACCAAACGCGCGCAATATCGGATGCCTTTTGGCCGACAGTCACAACCTGCAGGCCAATCACATCGCGCGCATTTGGCCCATCATCCACATCGCGTACGAAATCGGCGATGCAATCGCCATCTTCCTTGGGCTGACGCGGCATATTGAAGCGGCAGACCTCCGTCACGCCATCTTCGGCGAATAGGATCAGGTCATTGCCCTGGCCCGCGCATTTCCAATAGCCATAGATCGCTTGCGGCTTCAGGATGTCTTGCTCTTCCGCCAGCGCCAGCATGCGCTTCAAGACCGGGCGCAATTCCTGCTTGGCCCAGCCGAGGAAATCTTCCAGCGAACGCCCTGCCTTGCGGAAACCCCATTGGAATTGATAGAGGCTCCGTTCATTGATGAAGGGCACCAGCGCCTTGGGGGCGGCTTCCAGCACGCGCGCGCCCCAGAAGGGCGGCGTCGGCACCGCGCTTTCGGCGGCGACGCGCCGGCGGCGGGTTTGCGCGTATTTCACATCAACAGGGGCGAAGCCGCGCGGATCTGCCGTGCCAAGGGTGCGCTTTTCATTGCGCGCCTTGCCAGAACGCTTGGTTTGCAGCGCGGCCAGATAATCATCAAAGCCATTGCCCATGACCTTGTCCATCAAATGCAGGCCATCAAAGGCATCCCGCGCATAGGCAACGCGGCCGGAAGCATAGGCGCGCACGCAATCATCTTCCACGTAATTGCGCGTCAGCGCCGCACCACCCAGCAGCACGGGAATATCCACACCCTGGCGCGACATTTCTTCCAGATTCTCACGCATCACCACGGTGGATTTGACAAGCAAACCCGACATGCCAATCGCATGCGCCTTGTGCTCACGCGCTGCCGCGACAATCTCGTTCAGCGGCACCTTGATGCCAAGATTGACCACGCGATAGCCGTTATTGGTCAGGATGATATCCACCAGATTCTTGCCGATATCATGCACATCACCTTTTACGGTGCCGAGCACGATGGTGCCTTTTTCCTGGCCTTCCACCCTTTCCATATAGGGTTCCAGATAGGCGACCGCGGCTTTCATGGTCTCGGCCGATTGCAGCACGAAGGGAAGCTGCATCTTGCCGGCGCCGAACAGCTCACCCACCACCTTCATGCCATCCAGCAGAATGTCATTGATGATGGAAAGCGGCGCGATGCCCTTGGCCAGCGCATCAGCCAATTCATCATCCAGCCCCTTGCGGTCACCATCAATGATGCGGTCCTTAAGGCGCCCTTCCACGGTTTCCGCACGCTTTTTTGCCGTGGCATCGGCGGCTTTGCGGCCCGCGAAAAGCTCCAGCATTTTTTGCAGCGGATCGTAATTTTCGGTGCGGCGATCATAGATCAAATCTTCCGCAACCTTCACCTCCTCGGGCGGGATCTGATGCAGCGGCTTGATCTTGGAAACATGCACAATCGCGCCCGTCATGCCGGCCTTCACGGCGTGATCCAGAAAAACGCTGTTCAGCACATGCCGCGCGGCGGGGTTAAGCCCGAAGGAGATATTGGACAGCCCAAGAATGATCTGGATATCGGGAAATGCCTCCCGGATCATGCGAATGCCCTCAAGCGTCCAAAGGCCAAGCTTGCGGTCATCCTCATTGCCGGTCGCGACCGTGAAGGTCAGCGGGTCAATCATCAAATCGGATTGCGGCAGCCCGTGCTTGTCGCAGGCGAATTCCACCAAGCGGCGCGCGATGCGCAACTTATCCTCGGCGGTCTTCGCCATGCCCACTTCGTCAATGGTCAGCGCAATCACGGCAGCGCCGAATTTGCGCGCGAGCAGCATGCGGTCTTCGGCGGCTTTTTCACCTTCTTCGAAATTGATCGAATTGATGATGGGCTTGCCGCCATGCAGCTTGAGTGCGGCTTCAATCACCGGGGTTTCGGTGGAATCGATCACCAGCGGACCATTCACGCTGCTGGTGAAGCGGCGGATCACCTCGCTCATTTCCGCCATTTCATCGCGCCCGACAAAGGCGGTGCAGATATCAAGGCTGTTCGATCCCTCGGCCATTTGCTCACGGCCCATGGCAACGCAGCCATCCCAATCGCCCGCCGCCTGCCGTTCACGCCAGGCTTTTGAGCCATTGGCATTGCAGCGCTCACCGATCGAGAAATAGGAATTTTCCTGACGGAGCGCCGTTGCGGTGTAGAGCGAGGCAACCGATGGCACCCAATGAAACTTGCGCTTGATCGGTGCCGGGCGCTGCGCGGCACCACCAAGCTTGCGCAGCATCCCATCAAGTGCCGCGATATGCGGCGTGGAGGTGCCGCAGCAACCGCCGATCAGGTTCAAGCCATCTTCGACAACAAAACGTTCCATCCAGGCCGCGAGTTCTTCCGCGCCCAGCGGGTAATGGGTTTTGCCATCCACCAATTCCGGCAAGCCGGCATTGGGCTGGCAGGAAATCAGACCCGGCCAGTTTTGCGACAGCCAGCGCACATGCTCCGCCATTTCCTGCGGACCGGTCGCGCAATTCAGCCCCATCAACGGCACATCCAGCGCATGGACAACGGTGGTGGCGGCAGCGATATCGGGGCCGACCAGCAGAGTGCCGGTGGTTTCAACCGTTACCTGCACGAAGATCGGAATATCGGACCTCGCTGCCTTGCGCGCGATTTTCGCGGCATTGACGGCGGCCTTGATAAACAGCGTGTCCTGATTGGTTTCCGTCAGCAGCGCATCCGCGCCGCCGGCAATCAGGCCACGGCATTGTTCCACCAAAGCGGCTTCCAGCGCGTCATAGGTGATATTGCCAAGGCTCGGCAGCTTCGTCCCCGGGCCGATATCGCCCACCACCCAACGATGCCGGCCATCGGCGAAGCTCTCCGCCGCTTCACGCGCCAATTCAACGGAAAGCTTGTTGATCTCAAAGGCGCGGTCTTCCAATTCGAATTCGGCCAAAGTCACCGGCGAACCGCCAAAGCTATTGGTCAGCACCATATCGGCGCCTGCTTCGTAATAGCCGCGATGGATATCGCGCACGATATCGGGGCGCGACAGGTTCAGCACCTCCGTGCAGTTCTCCTTGCCCCAGAAATCGCGCTCCACTTCCAGGGCCATGGCCTGCACGCGGCTACCCATGCCGCCATCACAAAGCAAAACGCGGTCACGAAGGGCGTCGAGGAGATGCGGGCGCGCCATTGGGGAAACCTTCAGGAAACGGGGGTGGAAACAGAAAGCGGCAGGCGTTCAGCCGACCAAAGCTTGAGCGAAAGATCAGCCGGAATGGTGCCAACACGCGGCGCGGTGCAGCCCGCCCCGCCAAGCCAGCCGGCCATGGCGGCATCGTCAAACCCAGGCCAGCGATGCGCGTAACGTGTCAGCAAATCGGCGCGGTCATGCGGCGCCAGGTCAAGGATCAGCAGCCGCCCGCCGGGGCGCAAAACCCGCGCGGCTTCGGCCAAGGCAGCGGCGGGGTCTTCCGCGTAATGCAGCACCATATGCAAGGTCACTGCATCAAAGCCCACATCTGGCAAAGGCAGCCGGTACATATCCGCCTGCCGCACCGAAATATGGCTCAGGCCACGTTCCGTCAGGCGGCTGCGCGCCAGCGCCAGCATCTCACGCGACGCATCAATGCCAAGCCCTTCTTCAATGCGCGGCGCGAGGCGTTCCAGCACGCCGCCCGTGCCGCAGCCGATATCAAGCAAGCGGCCAAGGCGCGGCCCCGGCAAGGCTTCCAGCAGGGCCGTTTCAATGGCTTCAGTCGGCAGACCCAGGGCGCGGGTTTCGTCCCAATCAGCGCCGTGGCTGCGGAAGCTGTCTGAGGCGATGCGCGCCCGTTCGGCGGCCAAGCGCGCTGCGGCGCGGCGGTCTGCCGCGAGCAAGGGGTCCGATTCCGGCAGGCGCGCCAGGATATGGCGGGCAAGATCAGCCTCCGGCGCCATTTGGAACCAGGCATTGGCGCCTTCCGGCGTGCGGGTCAGCAGGCCGGCTTCGACCAGAAGCTTCAAATGGCGCGACAGCCGGGGCTGGGATTGGCCGAGAATCGCCACCAATTCCGTGACGCACCAGGCGCCACGGGCGCAAAGCGCCAGCAGCCTGAGGCGTGTCGGCTCCGCCGCGCCGCGCAATTGGGACAAAACATCCTGCATGAGCCTCACATAGACATAAATATATGCTTATGTCTAGTAGACGCGCGCAAGACTACATCGTTCCGATTGCTGAGCTGCAACTCGCCCAGTTCGCAGCTGCGTTTTCCGGTTAGCGCTTCATGCTTTGCCGCTTCGCTCGGTCCTGAGAACGCTAAGCGCCGGTCAAGGACGACAGTTCAGGGTATTGTAGGCCGCGTCATAGCCGGGAAGGTCAAAATAGTATTGAGCCGGGCCCAGTCGGTAGAGCGCGCCACATTCCCAAGACCCGCTGTCCACGGTGATGCAAAGTTGCTCGCCATCAATCTTCCAGGCTCCCGTCCTGACTGCCGGCAGCATCCGCATGGAGAAGCCAACTGTTCCGTCCGGCGCAAAGGAATAGCTAAGGCCCCCAGTAATGCTGTTATCGAACCGTACCGGCTGTGCAAGCAGTGTCCGAATTTCCGTCACCTGCAAGCGCTTCGCCCCGGTCGGCGGCGCTGCGGCCGGATTACTGGCGCAGGCGGCAAGCGACCCAAGCATCATACCCGCCACTGCAAGACGAATGTAACTTGTCACGATTGGCTCCTCTCGAAAAATGACGATCTTGGGCTTCCAGCGGCACAGGCCCGCCAAATCCCAGGATTGGAGAGTTGGTAAAGACTGATTATGTTCAATCTAAGCCCTTTAAAGTCACTTGGCCGCCTTAAACGCCTAAAGCTCATCGTTATGCTTGGCAAAGTCATTAAGGGGCAAATTTGCGGAATGAGCTCGTCACATGGCTTGGTCGCTCGACGCCCGTATACCCATCCACCTGCTAAATCCGGGTGAAACCCCTGCGCCGGGCATGGCCCTGCTTGCCGAAGCCCCGGCCGAAGCCTCAGCCTCCGCCATGGCGCTGTTTTCCCTGACTGGCGCGCATGTGCCGGCCTGCGCCTGTTGCGGGGTACGCGGGCCGGTGGCGGAAGCGCTTGACCGGCTATTTCTCGGCCGGGTGCGCGGTACGCTGCCCTGGTTCACCGCCATCGCCGCCCTGCCGCAAAGCACTGAGGCGGCGGAGGCGATTCGCAAGACGCTGCGCGATGATGCGGCCAGCAGCGCAAGGTTCCGGCTGGTGGCATAGGCGCGATTGGGCAAGGCTGTTGCGCGACAAAGGCGAGACCAATGCGCGCCATGGCCAAGGATCAAATCGCCATCCATAGAAGCTTGCGTGGCGGGCCGATCTGAGCGCAGCAGGCCGCTCAGTACCGGCTACCACCGGGAATGATCACGGGCTTGCCGGCACATTCGAGTTTTTGTTCCACGAGCGCGAGAGCGCGATTAAGTTCGTCCGGTGATGGAACACCCAGGCACAAGCGAAGGCCCGCCTCGGTGTCGGTTTCGCGCGCCAGCATTGAGGCGGGCGCGGTCAACAGAACGCCTTCCTGCGCCATACCCTCAACAAGGCGATCCGCTTGGGATCGTGGCATTGGCAACCAGATATGAAAACTCTTGCCGGAAGGTTCCGTCATCCACCTGGACAAATAACGCCGCGCTATGGCCAAGCGCCGCAGGGCCTCTCCGCCGATGGAAGACAGCATGTTCTCGGCCGTGCCGTCGTAAAGCCATTGTTCCACAACGGCACAGGAAAGCGCAGATACGGAAAGTCCTGTTGCATGCAGTGTAAACAGGGCCTTTTGGACAAGCTGCGGCGGAACCAGCAGCATCCCAATCCGCAAACCGGGGCAGAGGCATTTGGAAAGTGACGTTACGTACACTGTCCGTTCTGGCGCCAGGTTCACCAAAGAAGGCAAATCCTCATTTTTCAGCAATCCATAAACATCATCCTCAATGATGAGAATATCGTGTTTCTTACAAATCTTGACGATCTCTTGTCGCCGCATCCATCCCATGGTCGCACCGGTCGGGTTATGTAGTGTCGGTGTCAGGTAAAGGACGGATGGCGTTTCTTTGGTTTTGGCGAGAATGTTATCTAATGCAGCCGGATTCATGCCTTCATTGTCGGTTGCGACACCCATCAGACGATAGTTGCCGACCTGCGCAAGCGTTAATGCGCCGGGATAGGTCAACCGCTCAGTAAGGATGACACCGCCTGGACGACTTGTTGTTGCGAAGGCAACCGCTAAAGCCTGTTGCGCACCGCTAGTGAGCAGAAGCCGGTCCGGGTCTGCATCAACACCAGTGCCGCCGAGCCAACCAGCCATCAGCATACGATGCCTCTCGTGCCCGGCAGGCGGCGGGTAATTCAGAAAATAAAACGACTCCACCTTGCGCGCCGCCATTGCAAGTGTGGATGAAAGCACGCGCTCATTCAGCATGGCCGGAGGCGCGTTGACTGACAGGTCAATGACAGGCCCTTGCGGTCGCCTGCGGCCAATAACGAAAGTGCCGCTGCCCTTACTGCTTGCGATCAGTCCGCGGCGTTGAAGCGCGCGATAGGCTTTTGTCACCGAGCCAACACTGATTTTTAACTTCCATGCCACGTCACGATGGGCGGGAAGCCTGGCGCCATCTTCAAGTTGTTCGCTCAGGATGTCGGCAGCTAGCGCCTCAATCAAACGCTCCGAGGCAGGCCCATCCATATCCTCAAGACGCGGCTTCCAGGGCGAGACAATACGCATGAGGCCATGACACCTAAAATCTATCCAAAACATATTTTCTTTAGCGTGCCCCACAAGATCGAAAAAGTGTCATGAGACATTTTTCTATTGGATGGAGAGCATGGCACTTCGCTAAACTGGGCTTCAAGTAGCTGTCGTTGGTTCACGCACGCGATCTTCGATGCCTGCGCTGAGCTTCTACCCCGCTTATTGAAGCCGCCCTCGTTGGAGAACGGGGTGTGCCTTATCAGGAACACCCGATGCCGAGCCTTGACCACCTGCTGATAGCCTATCTTGCCTACTTCATTGGCACGGCCACGCCTGGGCCGGGGAATCTTTCGATCATGGCGACATCGTTGGACCAGGGGCGTTCGGCAGGAATGGCCATGGTGTTCGGCATTGTGACCGGGTCTCAATGTTGGGGTATCAGCGCCGCCATCGGGCTTGGGGCGATGATGCTTATGTTTCCTTCAACATTTATCATCCTGCGCATCTTCGGTGGTGTCTATCTGCTGTGGCTGGGATTGCGTGCGGCGCGGCAGGCCGTGGCGGGAGTTGCCACGCGCCTTCCGAACTCCGGCAATCGCGCGCTCGGCAGGTCACTCTGGCCACATTATCTCCGAGGTTTCGGTATACAGATCAGCAATCCCAAAGCGATCCTTGTTTGGATGACAACAATCACTTTGGGTTTGCCTGGCCAAGATGCGCCCTGGGCCGGCTTTGCTGTAGTTGCGGGCTGCCTGGTTATTGGGTTGCTCGTCTTTTCCACCTATGCGTTGGTGTTTTCGAGCACGCGCGTAGTTGCGGTTTATGGGCGTGTTAATCGGTGGATAAATGGCGGCATGGCAATTTTTTTCGCTTCAGCCGGAATCGCACTCATCCTTGGGCTGTAGGTAATTCTATCCGAAAACTTGCTCCGTCTTGCGTTGGCCTGAAGGACGGCGTCACGCGTTGCTCGTAGTCACATTTTCCAGAGACCCAAGTGATTCCAATTGGCTGAGAAATACGCCGCGCCCTCAATCCCCCGGCAGTGTCTTCTCACCCTCACCCAGGCTGCGCTGCATCGTCACCACATCCACCCAGCGGCCGAATTTCATGCCAACGGCGCGCATGGTGCCGATGGCATTCGCGTGAATGAACTCGTGCTTGGCTGGGTTTTACCGAGCGTCAGGAAGGCCTTTGGGCCACATCGGAAGCGGTCGAGCAGCATATGCTGAAGCTATGCCTGAAGCGAAAAGTGATGCCGCCCGATGTTGCGCGCCTCGCGCTGAGGCTGGCAGCCGATGATAGCCGCACGGTGACGGCGCAGCGTTTCATCGTGGATGGTCGGCGCACCCGAAAATTCACGTGATCCTCTTTTTGTGGATCACGCGGTGCTTGGGTGTGACAGCCCGCTTCTTCACTTCGAAAATGTCACCCCTGCGGAAAGGTGTTCAAGCCGTTTTTGACGAGATACGCCAACCGCCAGGCAAGATTTGCCTAAGACTAGGCAGAAATGTTCAGGAGAAAGCCCCCATCGGCAATTTTACCATTAGGAAGCGAAACCGGGTTTTCCGACAATTTTTGCCCAAGGGCGTTTAAGCGGTCTTTGAAGCTTCCGACCTGTTCCGCCGTGAAGGTTTTATCGACCGATTTCGAATTCCCATTCGGACCGGTTCGAGTAGTACTGACGGTCGCGCTGCCGCCTTCACCCATTGTAATACTTGTCTGGCCAGTCAAGGTTTTTCCGTTCCGCAACTGGCGCTGATAATCTATCTGCGCACCATTCTCGGTCCGGGTGTAGCTGCGATCCACATTGCGAAACGCGGACACATAGGATGAGATACTGGACATATTCGCACCTCCTTGGGTTGGGCCATTATGGCCTCCCACCCGCTGGGCCGTGCATTTTCCATGCCATGGTAATTGACCTCGAACCGCATGAATCGGCCTGATCAGCGCCTAATCAGCGATTCAGCAGCTAATTCTTAGAATCTCCGCGCCTATGCCGATCTCCTGCCCGATCAAGCGCGCGCTTGCATTGGTCGGATAGCTGACTCTTGTTGTCGGACAGGCACTTCCGCACCCTGTCTTCACCACGCTGCACCGATGGGCAAAACCGCTCGATATCGGCTTTGCACGCATCGCGCCCAGCGCCCTGACCAGACTGCGCCATAACCGGCCCCGAAAACATCACAGCGGTGAAGCCTAGCACCAGGCCAAGCCAGACAACCCGCAAACCAAGCCCCCCAAAGCCAGGAACGTGATGGCGCCCGTTTGCCGACGCGCCAGCGCTGCCAGTCGCGGTCGAATGGTGAAACGAATTGGTCATTAGACTAACTCCTAAATTATTGGCCATATGGGCCGACCGCCCCTTCGGCACGATCCGGTTTCACGCACCATGCCCTGTTGTGTCCGAGGCGTCCGACCAGCAAGGGCATTCCTACACCGATGAAGCTCAGCCGCCTTTGCGGAACCGCAAACCGGTTCAGCGCCTGAAGGCTCATTCTACAACATGGCGCTTGTTAGGCGAAAAATGTCCGATTCTGTGCCCCTCATTGTCCCCGATTAACGCGCAATCCCCGCGGCGCAACGCCACAACGGGGCAGCCTTGCAGCGCCAGCCGAGTGAGGGGTCTTTAGGTGGGCGGCAGCGTCTTTTCGCCCTCACCCAGGCTCAGCTGCATCGTTACCACATCCACCCAGCGGCCGAATTTCATGCCAACGGCGCGCATGGTGCCGATATGCTTGAAGCCCAGCGAAACATGCAACCCGATCGAACCCACATTTTCCGAATCGCCAATCACCGCCAGCATTTGTCGGAAACCCGCCGCTTCCGCACGCGCGATCAATTCCGCGACCAGCGCCTTACCCACCCCCTGGCCGCGCACATCATCGCGCACATAGATCGAATTCTCCACCGTGTAGCGATAGGCTGAACGCTCCCGGAAGGCGCTGTAATAGGCATAGGCAAGGATTTCTCCCGCCTCACCTTCCGCCACCAGCCAGACATTGCCGCGCCCGGCCAGCACTTTTTCCATGCGCGCGGCCATATCGGCCTCATCAGGGGGCACTTCTTCAAAAGTGCCGGCGCCATGCAGCACGTGATGCGCATAGATCGCGGTGATGGCGGGCAGATCGGCCGCGGTGGCGTCGCGGATCAGCATGGCTCAGCCCCCAATCCCCAAGGAAGCCGCCAGCGCTTGCGCCGCCGCCAGCACGGCGCGGTCGCGTCCCGGTGCGCCCACCAGCGAAAGCCCAACCGGCGCGCCATCCACCTTGCCGGCGGGAATGCTCACTTCCGGCAAGCCGCAGAAGCCGGCAATGGCCGTCACACCCATGGTGCGTTCGCGGACCTTGTTTTGTTCAGCAAGTGAAGAAGCCAAAAGCGGCGCCGGCGCCGGGGAGGTCGGGTAGATCATCACCGCCCCGCCACCGAGCAGCGCGTGGAAACGCGCCTGCGCCACACGGCGGAAGGCACGGCCAGCGGCAGATTTCGCTGTGTCCATGGCGGCGGCAGCGTCAAACCGCTCCTTCACGCCGGGGCCGAATTTCGGATTGGTCGCGGCGATCCAGGGGCCAAGCGCGGTCCAGGCCTGTTCGGCCTGAGCGCAGCGGAAATGCTCATAGAAGGCGTCAAGGCCCTCGGGCGCCACATGCGTGACCAGCGCGGGGCCAAAGAGCGCCTCGGCTGCCTGCAACGCCGGTGTCAGCGCAGCCACGGTCGCCGGTTCCGCATTGGCCCAGGCTTCCGCCACCGAAATCAACGGCCCAAGCGCGCCCGCTTCGCCCGGCGGCAGCAGCACATCGCCAACGCGGCGCAGCATGGCGGCACTCCGCGCAAACCAGCCCGGCGTGTCGTAATCGGGGCCGAGGGGGCAGGCGCCGGTCAGGCTGATCGCGCCCCAGCTCGGCCGAATGCCGAAAACGCCGCAATAGGAAGCGGGAATGCGTACCGAACCGCCGGTATCCGACCCCAGCGCGAAATCCACCAGGCCCGCCGCCGCAGCCGCAGCCGAACCGCAAGAAGACCCACCTGGAAAACGATCCGGCGCGGCAGGGTTTTTCGGCGTGCCCTGCCAGACATTCTCGCCAGTCAGGCCATAGGCCAATTCAACCGTCTTGGTCTTGCCGGTAAGCGAGGCACCCGCCTCCAAAAGCTGCGTAATCACCACCGCATCACGGATTGCCGGCGCATGCGTCGCTGCCCAATCGGGATTGCCATAGCCGGTGACGGTGCCGGCCACATCAAACAAATCCTTGGCAGCGAAGGAGAGCCCCGCGAGCGGGCCGGAAGCCGCACCGGCGCGCCTCGTGCGCTCACCCGGAATGAAGGCGCCAACGCTATCTTCGGTCATGAAACGCTCCTGCTGCGAATGATCGCGCGGAACCTGCGCCAGCCGGGCGGGTCAGGCAAGGGCGAAAAAAAAGCGGGACACGGGGGCAGGCCGGTCCCGACACATCAGGCTTGAAAACAGCAACCTAGCCTCGGGTTAGGAGGTCCGGTGCCTTATTGATCAGGTGAGGTCGAGCAAAGCCGCCTTCACGGTCAGCGCCGCAAGGCCAGCCGCCACAAAGGCCGCGGGTTCGCCAAAGCGCTTGCCGACGAAATACGCAATGCCCGCAAAAATCAGCGCCCAGCAGCCAATCTCGCCAAGGCTAGGGGTGATGGTCATGGTCAGCCCTCCGTCTTTGTGGCGGAAGAATAACACTCAAGTCATGAAAGTCCAGTCATTTTTCGGCCAACCCATCACGGCGCCTCGTCGCGAAAACTGGCCAGCGGCCGGCGCGGGCGGCCATCCGGGCCGAAATTCGCCGCATCCAGCCAGGCGGCGATGGCATCGCGCCGAGCCGGCCATTCTTCAGCGATGATGGAAAACCACGCCGTATCGCGCCGCCTGCCCTTCACCACCAAATGGGCGCGATGTGTGCCTTCATAGGTAAAGCCAAGCCGCGCCGCCGCCCGGCGTGATGGCATATTCAGCGCATTGCATTTCCACACCAGCCGCCGATAGCCCAGATCATCCATGGCATGGCGCATCAGCAGAAACATCGCTTCGGTGGCGGCGCGCGTGCGCTGCATGCGGGGCGAGAACCAGATATTGCCAATTTCGATATCCGCATGGGCGGGGGCGATTTGCATCAGCGTCAGCCAGCCATCCGCCGTGCCGGTGCGATGCGGGCGGATGGCCCAGGCGATTGGGTCATGTGTCGCGGCAAAGCCCGCGACATGGGCGCGCATGGCAGCCGCATCGCGAAACGGCCCATAGCCCATATAGGCCCAGCCCTCCCCGCCCGTGTCGCGTTCCGCCGCGCGCCATAAATCCTCGGCATGGCGGAGATGGAGCGGTTCCAGATCAACCGATTGCCCCTTATGCGGAATGCGCGCCGGCAAGGGGCGCGGCGTGGCATCCACCAGCGGGCCGAGCGGGGGTTCGGTGGCGGGGTCCCAGGGGACGTCTTCGGGCAGGTTTTCCATCACCCCAGAAGAAACGCCCGGCGCGCGGGATGCAAGCCATGATTGCCGGTTGCGCGCCGCGCCGCGCCGCCGCAAAACAGCGCCATGAACACGGCCCCTTCCCCCGCCCCCGCCATCCCCGCCGCCTATTTCGGGGAGCGTGTGACGCATGTGCATCATTGGACGGATCGGCTGTTTTCCTTCCGCTGCACGCGCGATACCGCGTTTCGCTTCCGCGCCGGTGAATTCGCCATGATCGGGCTGATGGTGGAAGGCAAGCCGCTGGTGCGCGCCTATTCCATGGCCAGCCCCACCTGGGATGAGGCATTGGAGTTTCTGTCCATCAAGGTGCAGAACGGGCCGCTGACCAGCCGCCTGCAACATATCAAGCCCGGCGATACGGTGCTGATTGGCCGCAAGCCCACCGGCACACTCGTCACAGATAACCTATTGCCAGGCCGCAGTCTTTGGATGCTGGCCACCGGCACCGGGCTCGCCCCCTTCCTCAGCCTGACGCGGGAGCCCGATGTCTATGAACGCTACGGCACGGTGGTGGTGGCCCATACCGTGCGGCAGGTGGCAGAATTGGCCTATCGGGAGATGTTCGAACGCGATCTGGCGGCGCATGAGTTCCTGGGCGAGATCATCGCCGGCAAGCTCCGCTACTACCCATCGGTGACGCGCGAGCCCTTCCCGACCCAGGGGCGCATCACGGATTTGATCGAATCAGGGCGGATTTTTGCCGATCTTGCGCTGCCCACGCTGGACCCCGCCCATGACCGGGTGATGCTCTGCGGGTCTGAGGCGATGAACCGCGATTGCAAGGCCATGCTGGAAGCCCGCGGCTTTGTGGAGGGGTCCAATAACGCCCCCGGCAGCTATGTGGTTGAAAAGGCGTTTGTGACGAAATAGTCCCGCCGCGTTTTGGCGCTGCAAAAAAATATTGCGTCACACGCATGTCATCCATATGTCACGTTCCGTGAAAAACGGCCCCAGCCTTGCCGGGGGGCAGCACAACGGGAGAAAAACATGACCAGTTCCTCGACCAATGCGCCCGCGCGGCGTGGGTTTTTGAAGGCGGCTGCCGCCACGGGTGCGGGCCTTGCCGTGCTCGCCACCCCCAACGTCAGCCGGGCGCAGACGACAACGCTGCGCTTCCAGTCCACCTGGCCGCAGCGCGACATCTTCCATGAGTTCGCCGGCGATTTCGTGCGCCGCGTGAATGACATGGCGGGCGGGCGGCTGCGCCTTGAATTGCTCGCCGCCGGTGCCGTGGTTGGCGCCTTCCAGTTGCTGGATGCGGTCAGCGCCGGCACGCTTGATGGCGGCCATGGCGTGCCGGCCTATTGGTTCGGCAAGAACAAGGCGTTTTCGCTGTTCGGCACCTCGCCCCCCTGGTTCGGCGACGCCAACCAGCTGCTCGGCTGGTATCATTATGGTGGCGGCGAGGCGCTCTATAATGAATTGCTGAACGAGCATGTGAAGGTGAATGTCGTTTCCTTCATGACGGGCCCGATGCCAACCCAGCCGCTTGGCTGGTTCAAGAATGTGATTGAGCGTCCGGAACAGATCCGTGGCCTGAAATACCGCACCGTCGGTCTTGCGGCTGATCTTTTCGCCGAACTCGGCGCGGCGGTGGTCTCGCTGCCTGGTGGGGAAATCGTGCCGGCTTTGGAACGCGGCGTGATAGACGGGGCGGAATTCAACAACCCGTCTTCTGACCGCGTGCTTGGCTTCCCGGATGTGGCGAAGGTCTACATGATCCAGTCCTTCCATCAGCGCACGGAAAGCTTTGAAGTGCTGTTCAACAAGGCGAAGTTTGCAGCCCTGCCGGCCGAGCATCAGGCCATCATCAAATTCGCGTCCGAAAGCGCTTCGGCGGATATGTCCTGGAAGCTGCAGGATCGCTATTCGCGCGACCTGCTCGCCATGGCGCAGCAGCAGGGCGTGCAGGTGCGCCCGACGCCGCGCCCGGTGCTGGATGCGCAGCTCGCCGCCTGGAATCGCGTGGTGCAGAAGTATGAAGGCGATGCTTCCTCCGCCGCCGCAGGGCCCTTCTTCAAGAAGGTTTGCGACAGCCAGCGTGACTGGTGCCGCCGCGTGGGCAATTTCTTCCTGCGCTATGAAGCGAGCCCGGTGATTTCCTATAATCACTTCTTCGGCGCGCGCTGATTTGTAGTATCAGGGTGCGGGTTTCGGCCCGCATCCTTTTTGATGCCCCAATTTCCGGGGCCATGATCGAAAGCCCCTATCATGCAGCGACTGCTTCTTGGCATTGATCGCTTCAGCACCTTGGTTGGCCAGACCTTCGCCTGGAGCATCCTGGTACTGACTTTTGTCGTGACCTATGAAGTGGTGATGCGCTACGCCTTCCGCGCGCCGACCACCTGGGCCTATGACACTTCCTATATGCTCTATGGCACGCTGTTCATGATGGCAGGCGCCTATGCGCTGTCGCGCAATGGGCATGTGCGGGGCGATTTTCTCTATCGCAATTTCAAGCCTGAAAATCAGGCGAAGCTTGATCTGGTTCTGTACATCCTGTTTTTCTTTCCGGCGATCTTTGCCTTCATGATTTCCGGCTGGTCCTTCTTCACGCAATCCTTTGCGCAGAACGAAAGATCCATGTTCAGCCCGACCGGCCCGGTGATCTGGCCCTTCAAACTGCTGATCCCGATTGTTGGCGTGCTGTTGCTGCTGCAAGGCATTGTGGAGGTAGTGCGCTGCATCCAATGCATCCGCGCGGGCGAATGGCCCAAGCGGCTTTCCGATGTGGAGGAATTGGAACAGCAAATCCTCGCCGCCGCCGCCGAACAGGATCCGGAGGAATTGGCCCGCCGCATGGCCGCTTCCGGCCAGATACCCCTAGATACCCAAAAGAAGGGCTGACGCGCCATGTCTGATGGTATGCTCGGGCTTACGCAGCTCTTTCTATTCCTGTTCTTCATCATGCTGGGCTTCCCGATCGCCTTCACGCTGATGGCGATGGGCTTGTTCTTTGGCTATCTTGGCATGCAGGAACGCATTTTCGATCTGCTGGTGCAGCGCACCTATGCGGTCATGTCGAATGATGTGCTGATCAGCGTGCCGCTTTTCGTGCTGATGGGCTATATCATCGAACGCGCGAATATCCTGGACCGGCTATTCCGATCCTTGCAGATGGCAAGCGGCAATATTCCGGGCTCACTTGCTGTCGCCACACTCGCCACCTGCGCATTGTTTGCTACCGCAACCGGGATCGTCGGTGCCGTCGTGACCCTCATGGGCTTGCTTGCTTTCCCGGCCATGTTGCGCGCCGGTTACGATGTGAAGCTGGCGTCGGGTGTGGTGGCGGCGGGCGGTTGCCTTGGCATCCTGATCCCGCCTTCCATCATGCTGATCCTGTTTGGCGCGACCGCGGGCGTTTCCGTGGTGCAGCTTTATGCGGCTGCCTTTATCCCCGGCGTCATGCTGGCCGGCATGTATATTCTCTATGCCATGGGCATCGCCATCGTGAAGCCGGAAGTGGCCCCCCGCCTGCCGCCCGAGGAAGTGAATATCCCTTTCAGCCAGATCGCGATTTCGCTGATGACCTCCTTCATCCCGCTCGCCGCGCTGATTGCCATGGTGCTGGGCGCCATTCTGATGGGGCTCGCGACACCCTCAGAAGCCGCCGCCATGGGCAGCCTTGGGTCCATTATCCTGGCGATTGCCTATCGGTCCTTTTCCTTTGCCAAGCTCAAGGAAAGCGTGTTTCTGACCGCGCGCACCTCCGCCATGGTGTGTTGGTTGTTTGTGGGGAGTGCAATTTTCTCCTCGGTCTTTGGTTATCTCGGCGGGCAGGATCTGGTGGAGCAATTCTTCAAATCCCTGCCGCTCAATACCTTCACCTTCATGATCCTGGCGCAGGCGCTGATCTTCATCCTGGGCTGGCCCTTGGAATGGACGGAAATCATCGTGATTTTCGTGCCGATCTTCCTGCCGCTGTTGGATGATTTTGGCGTTGATCCGCTGTTCTTCGGCGTGATGGTGGCGCTCAATCTGCAAACCTCCTTCCTGTCGCCGCCGGTTGCCATGGCGGCCTTCTATCTGAAGGGGGTGGCACCGAAGCATGTCCGGCTTGAGGATATCTTCAAGGGCTGCATGCCCTTCATCTACATCGTCATCATGTGCATGCTGGCGATCTATGCCTTCCCCGGTCTGGTTACCTGGTTGCCGGAACAGCTCTATGGCTCGACGCCGGTCAGTGGTACGCCGATCCAATTGGATGCCCCGCCGGAGGGCGGCTTTCAGGAAGATGAAGCCTTGAAGATTGCCGATTAGCGCCATGGAACAAGACCCCATCACACGCGCCACCGGCTATCTTGCCGAGGCCTTTGAAAACGGCAATCCGCTGGCGCCGCTTCCCCCTGGCATCGCCCCCGCGAGCCAGGATGATGCCGAGGAAGTGGCAGGTGGCGTCCTGGCCCGGCTTGGCTTTGCGCCCTGCGGCATCCGGGTTGCGCCGGCGGCGGATGGTAGCCTGATCACTGGCCCCATGCTGGAAGCGCGCTTCCTGGATGATGGCGCGGGGCTGGCGCTTGAGATCATGCGCCATGGCCGCGCCTCGGCCGCCTTGCTTGGGGTGCTGGGCGCCGCACTTGACCCCGAGGCGACGACACCCCCGGAGATCACCGCGATCCACCTCGCGCTGGATGTGAGTGCCAGCCGCTATACCCAAGGCCCGGCGGATCGCTTTGCGGAAATCGCTGATCTGGCCGGGCTTGGCCTGCTGGTATTGGGCAAGCGCCGACCCTTGCCGGAAGCGCCGATCCGCGTGGCGCTGATGGAAGGGGAGGCGAAGCCGAAGGGAACGCCCTTGGACCCGCGCGCGGCTTTTGCGGCTGCGGCAGCGGAAGCGCGGCGCCTTGGCGGCCTGCCGGCGGGCGCGGTGCTGGTGGTGGCAGGGCTTGGCGCGCCCGTCCTGGCGCTAAAGGCTGGTGCGCGGCTCACCGCCCGCTTCACCGGGCTTGGCAAGGTCAGTGCAAGTTGCGGCTGACCCAGGCGCGATTGCGCTGAAAAATCGCGCGGGGCGTCAAGCGGCGCGGCGAGAGTTAACCGCCCCGGAAGCTGAAAGCTTCAGTTCCTGCGCTAATGCCCAAACGCGCCCGGCATCCAAACGTGTTTCCGGATCATTCAAGAGCCGATCAAGCTCTGCTGTTTTCCGGGCGATTTCGGCTTCCGACATTGGCCTGCTCCGCTTTTCCCGAACATGCACGGGATCAGATGGAAATGCCTGACAAAAACGTCCGAAAAATGGAGGAATTCCGGCCGCGCCGTGATTTGGCGCGGCCAGCGCCCCCGTTTCAGGCTGCGAGACGCGCCGCGCGCACGCCGCGCATCCGCCCGCCGGGAATGGCGCCCTTGATCGCCGCCGCCAAGTCGGCCGCCGCCAAAAGGCCATTCCAGTTGACCCCGGTTTCCACCCCCATGCGGCGGAACATCCAAACCACATCCTCTGTCGCGACATTGCCAGTGGCGCCAGGCGCGAAGGGGCAGCCGCCAATGCCGCCCGCGGCGCTATCAATCACGCGGCAGCCGGCGGCATAGGCTGCCGCCACATTGGCCACGCCCATGCCGTAAGTGTCATGGCCATGAAAGGCGAAGCGATGGCCCCAGGCGGCCTGCGCTTTCTCAAAAATCCGCCGCACCTGATCGGGGCTCGCATTGCCGGTGGTATCCGCGAGCGCGATTTCCATGCTGGGGTCCAGCGCCACGATGCGTTCCACCCAATCCAGAGCCTCAGCATCTTCCACCACGCCATCAAAGGGGCAATGGAAGACGCAGGACAGGTTGAAGCGAATGAGCGTGCCCTTCGGCGTATCGCGCACCAGGGATGCCAATTCGGCAAAGCTTTCTTCCCGCGTGCGGTTCAGATTGGCCTTGTTGTGTCCCGCCGTGGCCGACATGAAAAAGCCAAGCCTCCCCGCGCCCCCGGCAAGCGCCGCATCAAAGCCGCGCCGATTGGGCACCAGCACGGTGCTTTCCAAGCCCGGCAGGGTCTTCGCGAAGGCCAGCACCGCCGCCGTATCCGCCATTTGCGGAATGGCCTTGGGCGACACGAAGGACCCGATTTCCATCCGCCTGAGCCCGGCATCATACAGCGCCTGGATCAGGGCGATTTTCACCTCGGTCGGCACGAAATCGCCGGTGATGGATTGAATCCCGTCACGCGGGGCGACTTCGCTGATGGTCACCTTGCCGGTCATGCCTGCTTCTCCTTCGCCTCGGCCAGAAGTTCCTTGAATACATGCTCATTATGCGCCCCCGCCGCCGGGCCTGGCCAGCGCACCACATCTTGCGGCGCCACGCCATCAAAGCGGAAGGGTGCGGCCGGGTGCAGCACCTGGCCCAGCAGAGGGTCCGCCACTTCCATTACCCAGCCACGCTCACGGAAATGCGGATCATTGGCGCAATCGGCCATGTCATAAAGCCGCGAACAAGGCACTTCTGCGGCTTCCAGAATGGCCTCGGCCTCCGCAGCCGGTTTGGTGCGGGTCCAGGCGGCGATGGCGGCGTCAAGCTCGGCCACATTCTCACAACGCAGGCCATTAGTGGCGAAGCGCGGCGCATCCGCCAATTCGGGCCGGCCAATCGCGGCCATAAGGCGGCGGAAGATCAAATCGGAATTGCCGGCAACGCAAAGCCATTTACCATCGGCGCAGGGGTAGGTGTTGGTTGGGGCGGCGGTCTTGATCGCGGCACCTTGGGGCTGACGCACCCAGCCGAACAGCCCATATTCCGGCAGCATGCCTTCCATCAATGAAAACACGCTGCTCACCAAATCCACATCCACCACGCGGCCCTTGGCATTGGGGTCGCCCTTCACCGCCCAGCAGGCGGAAACCACGGCAAGCGCACAGTAAATCCCGGCCAGATCATCGCTGATCGAAACCCCGCAACGCGGCGGAGGCAAGCCCTGTTCGCCCGGATGGCCCGTGAGGTGCCTGAGGCCCCCCATGGCTTCGCCAATCGCGCCAAAGGCGGGCTTGTCCTTGTAAGGCCCATCCTGCCCATAGCCGGAAATCCGCCCGATCACGAGGCGCGGGTTTTCACGGTGCAGCACTTCCGGCCCAAGCCCCACGCGTTCCAGATAGCCCGCACGGAAATTTTCGATCAGCCCATCGGCGCGGCGGAGCAGCGCGATCAGCTTCGCGCGATCATCCGGCTTTTTCAGGTCAAGCGTCACGCTGAGCTTGTTGCGCCCATGCACGCTGAACCAAACGGCATTGCCATTGATATTGCTGCCCCACCCGCGAACCGGGTCCCCGCCCGGGGGTTCCACCTTGATCACCTCGGCGCCCAGATCAGCCAGCAGGCGCGTGGCGAAGGGGGCAGCGATGTAATGGCCAAGCTCCACGAGCTTAAGGCCGGCAAGGGGCAGGTTGGGGGCGGCGCTGGGCATGGGCCGGGTTTAGCGGAGAATGCGAGCGCGGGAAATCGCCACCATCGAAACCGAACAGCAATCTTTCGTCGTTATACTCACGCCTATCGCCGAAATTGAAGCGATATAGTCTCTCCCATCGGCGTCGAAATTCTCGAACGGCGCCAACATCCCGCATTATGGATGACAGCCTGGGGTGAGGTCTTCGGACTTCACCCCTTTTTTGCGTCCTACCCAGGGTTCCAGAAACCAGGCTTTTGCGGCAGGCTAGGCGCCGCAGCATGGGGGCGACCATCTCAATGACCGAAGAAGAAATCCTGGCCCGCGCGGCGGGTATTACCACCGGGCTCAAGACCCATCCCAGGGAAGTGGCGGAAGCCATCGCCTCGGCCCGCCGCATGGCTGGCGCCTTCACGCGGCCTGCCGATGAAACCGCCGAACCCATGCCGGCCTATGCCGCGCCACTCCCCGCCAAGGGGTCACGCCCATGAAGGCCCTGCATGAGCTTTCATTGACCGAAGCCTCAGCCGGCATTGCGCGGCGGCGCTTTTCTCCCGTGGAATACCTCGATGCCCTGCAACAAAGGGCTGAAGCCGTGGGCGGCAAGGTCAATGCCATTGTGCGCCCGCTTTGGGATGAGGCGCGCGAACAGGCCGTGAAGGCCGGGCGACGCATTGCCCGTAGCGGTCCGCGTTCCGCGCTGGATGGCCTGCCGGTAGGGCTCAAGGACATTATTGACCTCGCAGGGCATCCCACCACCTGCCATTCGCGCATTCTGCTCGATAATCAGAAAAGCGCCGATGCGGCGGTGGTCGCGAAGCTACGTGCGGCAGGGGCGATTTTCCCGGCCAAGCTCGCAACGCATGAATTCGCCATTGGCGGCCCGGCCTTTGATCTGCCCTTCCCGCCCGCGCGCAACCCTTGGAATCCAGCGCATCATCCGGGTGGGTCATCTTCCGGTTCCGGCGCGGCGGTGGGCGCCAATATCCTGCCCGCCGCGCTTGGCACCGATACCGGCGGCTCTGTCCGGCACCCCGCCAGCCATTGCGGCATTGTCGGCATGAAGGCGACTTACGGCCTGGTCTCGCGCCGAGGTGTCTTTCCGCTCGCCTTCACTTTGGATCATGTGGGGCCAATGACGCGCACGGTTGCCGATAACGCGTTGCTGCTTGGCATGATGGCCGGGCATGACGCGCTTGATCCCGGCAGCGCGGCGCATAAGCCGGAAAACTATGCGCGGCAGATGAAGAAGGGGCTCAAGGGCCTCACCATCGGTTATGTGCGGCATTTCCATGAGAAGGATCAGCCGGCCTCGGCCGAAATGGCTGCCGCGCTTGAGGCCGCCGCCAAGCTGCTGGCCAAGGAAGGGGCGAAGATCAAGACCATCACCTTGCCGTCACTCAATGAATTCGCCGGCGTCAATCGCGCGATCCTCATGGCGGAAGCGGCTGCCATTCATGGCAAATGGCTCCGCGAAAGGCCGGGCGATTACGCCAACCTCACTTTGCGCCGCCTGCTGCCGGGGCTTTTCATGCGCGCCGAGGATTACGTGCAGGCGCAGCGCCGCCGGCGGGAATTGGTCGCCGCTGTTGAAGTGGCGTTTGCCGAGGTTGATCTGTTGCTGACGGCTTCTTCCATGGATGTCGCCTGCAAGATTGATGATCCGGAAGCGGTGGACCTCACCTATCCACGCCAGGCGCGCACGCCCTTCAATGTCACCGGCCATCCGGCACTGACCATGATGTGCGGTATTTCAAAGTCGGAAGGGCTGCCGCTATCGCTGCAATTGGTCGGCCCAAGCTTTGGGGAGGCGCTGATCTACCGCGCTGCCGCGGCTTATGAACGTGCGGCACCCTGGAAAGATTTGCATCCGGCGCTATAAATTAGAAATGTTGAAGGCAAGCTTCATCGACCGTCGCTGGCGCCACCCCGCGCTAGTGCCGCTGTTTTTCCTGGCGCTGGCGCTCGTGCTGCGCGGCTTTTCCTTTGTCGCCGCCGTGATTGATACGGATGAGGGGCTATACATGCTCCAAGCGCGGGAATGGCTGAGCGGGGGCTGGCCGCTGGTAGCGGTTTGGGACATGCATCCGGTGGGCGCACCGGCGATTTTTGCTGTTGTCATGGCGATTTTCGGTGATGATATCTGGGTGCTGCGTGTGCTCGGTGCGGTATGCGTAGCGACCACAGCTTCGGCGCTGTTCACTGCGGTGCGCTACGCCGGCGGCCCACCAGCGGTGGGCCTGGGCGCTGGCGTGCTTTATATTGCCCATAGCGGGCTCTTGGGCGGGCTTGCTACCAATACGGAGATTCTATTCGCACCCTTCGTCGGCTGGGCCATGGCCCTTGGCCTGCGCGGCGCGGTTGATACGCTGGAGCGGGCCAAAGCCCCGTTTTGGCGCGACATGGCATTGATGGGTTGCCTGATTGGCGTTGCACTCACGCTGAAACCGGTGACCTTTTTTGAAGGCGCGCTTGCCTGGTTGCTCCTGGTGGTGCCGGCCTATCGCGTGGGGTTGATCGGCCCGCGACGCCTGGCCGCTATGGCGGGCGCCTATGCCGCAGTCTGCGCCACGCCGACTTTGCTTTTCGCCTTGGCCTATTCGGGGCGCGGTGAGTTGAATTCCTTGCTGGAAGGGGCCTTCCTGGCGCCGCTACGCTATGCTGGTGCGCGGCTGAGCCCGGCGGATTCCTTTCGCTTCGCGCTGGTTGCGGCCTTGCTGCTGCTTTGGGCTTTCCTGCTGTCAGTGCCGGCCTTGGTGCGCCCGCGCAATCGCCATGGGCCGCTTTCTCGGCTGAGAAAATTCGGCATGATCTGGTTTGTGGCGGCCACTTTGGCCGTGGCGCTGCCTGGGCAATTCTATCAGCATTACTTCCTGATCTGGCTTTTGCCGCTGTCGCTGCTGGCGGCGCTCGGCGCGCGGCAATTGGCCCGCTATTTGCGCCCAGGCATGGTAGTGATCGGCTTTCAATTGCTGATCGGCGCAGTGGCTTTGGATGCCTGGCGCGTCGCTGCCCTGCCCCGGCTCGATCGTGGCATTGGCCTTGGCGCGCCTGATCCCGTGCGGCGCACCGCCGCTGCGGTGCGTGCGGAAATAGACCCGGGCGACCCCATTTGGGTCGTGAATTACCACCCGGTGGTCTATGTGCTGGCGGATGCCGCCGTGTCCACGCGCTATGCCTTCCCCGCACATTTGGCTGGGCCGTTTTATCGCGTGACGGGGATCGATTCTTATGCGGAAATCACGCGCATTCTGGAAAGCCATCCGCGCGTTTTGGTGATTGATCGTGGCTGGTGGCCAAGCGTGCGTCGCCGCGCCGCGCTATTGATTGAAGCGGCGCTCGATGAGCAATATGAATTGGTTGCGACCGTGCCGGAAGAACGCGGCCCGGTTGAAATCTGGCGTTTGCGATAAGGGCAGGTAGCGGCGTCACCAGAAAATCCTGGTGACGCGGTCTGTCACTGCGCCTCAACCACCGGGGCGGCCGCTTCCTTGGATGCTGATTCCCGCGAACCGGCAGCGCCGGAACGCAACACGACCATCAGCTTTTCAATCGCGGTTGCCTTGTCGCAACGGTCAATGGCCGCGGCTTCGGCGGCAAGGCGATCAAGCGCCAATTCATAGATCTGGCGTTCGCTGAAGGATTGGTCGGGCTGGCCGGCATTGCGGAACAGGTCGCGCACCACTTCAGCGATTTGCACCGGATCGCCGGAATTGATCTTTGCCTCATACTCCTGCGCGCGGCGCGACCACATGGTGCGCTTGATGCGCGCGCGGCCCTTCAGCGTATCCATGGCCGGCTGAAAGCTTTCCGTGGTGCAAAGCTTGCGCAAGCCGGAAGATGACGCCTTGTTCACCGGCACACTCAGCTTCATCCGGTTTTCCTCAAAGGTCACTTCAATGACCTGCAAGGAATAGCCGGCGGCCTCCACCGTGCGGATGCCCTGCACCGTGCCCACACCATGGGTCGGGTAGACGACGTAATCGCCTGTCTTGAATTCCTGTTTTGGGGCAGGGGGCGGTTTGGGCGCAGAAGATGACATGGGCATTCCAGGACGAGGCGGGCCGCCGCCCGGTGGACGCATCCCCATTTGGGCATTGGGGCGCATGGTGGGCGGCGGAGGAGAGAGCGGCGAGATGCTGGGCGGCGGCGCCGGGCGCGGCGCGGGTGCCGGGGCAGGCGGAGTCACCATGGCAACGGCGGGCGCCTGGGTCAGCACGGGGCGCGGCAATGTTTCCGGGGCAGCGGGAACCGGGCCGGGCGCTTCCTGAAGCCCAGCCTTGGCAGGTGCGGGCGCCGGCTTGGCTTCGGCTGCTGGCGCGGCTTCCGCGGGCTTGGCCTTGGATTTGGGCGCTGGCTTGGCCGGCGCCGCGGCAGGTTGGGCGACGGGCGCTTCGGCTACTGGCGCGGCGAGTTTGGCCGACTTGGCCGGCGCTGCGGGCTTGGCAGGTGCCGCTGCCGCTGGCGCGGCCGGCTTGGTGGCAGGTTTCGCGGGCTTGGCCGGCGCTTCAGCGACTTGGGGCTCCGGCTTGGCGGCGGGCTTGGCGGCCTTGGCCGGCGCCGCAGGCTTGGCGGCGCTGGGGGCTGGTTTGGGTGCAGGCGCGACCTTGGCCGGGCTTGGCTTCACCGCCGCCTTGGGTGTGGGCTTCGCGGCGGGCTTGGCGGCTGCCTTGGGCGCGGGTTTGGCGGCGGGCTTGGCCTTGGCAGGCGCGGCGGGTTTGGGCCCGGGCTTAGGCGCCGGCTTGGCCGCTGGCTTGCTCGCCGGCTTGGCCGCAGGCTTCGCGCTGGGCTTTGCCGCTGGCTTGGTCGCCGCTTTGGTGACCGGCTTTTTCGCAGGCTTCGGCGCCGCCTTCTTGTTGGGCTTCGTGGTCGCCTTTGCCTTGGCCGGGGATTTCTTCGAGGCCGGCTTCGCGGCCGGCTTCGCCTTACTGGCAGGCTTCTTGGCCGCGGCACGGGCCGGCTTGGCGCGGCTTTTGGCGGACGCCTTGGACACTGGCTTGCGTGTCATGAAAACGGGACTCCCAACGCAGAATCCGGATCAGCGCGACCCGGTCGAGAATACAGACCATCATCTCCGGCAGTCACCTGGGTAGAACCAGTTGCTGGAGTAAACCCGAGGTTGCTTAACACAAAAAACACCTCAGGTCACCCGCCAAGCTGCCCTGGCGGGATGGATTCATGACCGTACCGGTCAGATATTCCTGTCGCCTCGAATAAAAACCCTCAGGGCTTGCCGGGATTGGGGCTGAGCAGCGCCTTCTTGTCTGGCTTGCCCTTCCAATCATCCGCATCGGCCGGCGCTTCGCCCTTGCGGGTGATATTGGGCCATTGCTGAGCGTAGTCCCGGTTCAATTCCACCCAGGGCGTCGCCTTGTCGTCGCTATCGGGCAGAATTGCCTCGGCTGGGCATTCCGGTTCGCAGACGCCGCAATCAATGCATTCATCCGGGTGGATCACCAGCATGTTTTCGCCGACATAGAAGCAGTCCACCGGACAGACTTCCACGCAATCCATGTACTTGCAGTTGATGCAATTCTCGGTGACGACATAGGTCACTGGCGCGATTCCCTGGTGCTGAGCCTGTCCAAAACCGTGCCCAAAATGGCTGGATACAGGCAATTAGACAAGGTGGCCTGACGCATGACTGGTTTGTCTTACGTGAGAACCTCATAAAGCGTCTGCGCCTCCGAAGCCGGGCCGCGCCTTTCGGCGAGCGCCAGCACGCGCCAGAGGATGATCTGCCCCGCAGCACCCTGCCCGACCGAGAGCGTCAGCACATCACCTGGCCGCAGCTTGGCATGGGGCTTGTCAGTCGGCAGGCGATTGATCCGCACCACGCCCTTTTCCACCAGCCGCGCGCATTCCGCCCGCGTCTTGCGCAAGCGCGCGCACCAGAGCCAGGCATCCAGCCGCTGATAATCCCGCCCTTCCGCCTCTGCCGCCACCGCGACCTGCTCAGTCCTTTTTGAGCTTCAAGGCGGCGAGTACCGCAAAGGGGCTATCGGGGCGCGGCATGGGGGGCAGGGAAACGCGATCTTCCCGTGGTGGGCGCGGGCCGCGCGGGCGGTCATTGCCGCCCTTCTGGCTGTAATGCTGGCGCTGCTGCTGGCCGCCTTCGGGCTTCGGGCGACGATCCGGGCGCTGATCCGGCCGGCGTTCCGGGCGCTGCTGGTCGGGCGGCGGGGCCTGATCGGGTGCCGCGCCTTCGCTCGGCGCGGCTTCCTGATGGCGCTGATCCGGCCGAGGGCCGCGACGATCCGCGCGCCGGTCATCGCGGCGCGGGCCTTGCTCCTGGCGCTGATGTTTGCGTGGTTCAAAGCGGGGGGCGCGCTGCTGGCCGATGCGCGCGGGCGCGGGCGGGCCGAAGTTTTTCTCATCGAGCGTTTCGGCCGGGATCAGCCGGAAGCCCATGGCATCCAGCACCGGGCCAAGGTTGTCGCCCTTGATCCCAAGCCGGCTGGCCAGATCGCCCGGCAGCAGGGCGGGCGCCTTGCGTGTGAGGTGCCCCAATTCGCCGGCGATGCGTTCCGCCACATCAAGGCGCAGCAAAACGGGGCCTGCGGGCAGCCAGCCCATGGTCTCGGCAAAGCCGCGCGGCCAATCGGCCGGCGGCGCCACCGCGATCAGCCCGCCGGAGGGCAGTTTGGGCGTTTCAATGCCGCGCAACAGCGACCAAAGCTGCGCGCGCAGCGCCATGGCGCGCGGCTTCAAGGCTTCCGGCACATAAAGCGCATAGCGCCCGGCGCGAATGCCAATGCCCTTCAGTTTTTGGCGGAGATCAGGGCGGATTTCACTATCCGTGCGCCCCATGGCCAGGCCCAATTCCTCACGCAACCGAAAGGCGGGGCCGCGCAGCGTATTATCCTCAGCGGCCTTTTCTTCCGCGGTGAAAATCGCGCCCAGATCGCGCTTTACCAAAGCCTCGATCCAAGTGGCCAGACGCGCACGGATGCGTTCACGCTGCGCGCCATCCAGGAATTCCGAGGGCAGCACTTCAATCAAAGGCTTGCCCGGTTCCGAACCGGGCTTCAGCTTCGCCACTTCGGCAATGTCACCAAGCCCAGCGGGCATATTGGGCGCATGGGAATAGGCCCAGGTCACGGCATGCTGAGGCGTCAGCGCGAATGCCTCATCCTTCGCGGATTCCAGCATGGTGATACGGCGCGGGATTTCCGCCCCAAGCGCGCGGCGCGCGGCACGCAGCACCACGCGGCGTTCTTCTTCCTTTACCGCCGCCGCATCGGGTTCAAAGAGGAAGCCCTTCACATGGCCGACCGGATGACCTTCCACCACCACTTCGCCGCGGCGCGTGACGGCAGAGAGCAATTCCTCATCGCTTTCATCCAGCGCGCGGATCAGATGCGCCGCGCGGCGGTCCACAAAGCGCGCCGTCAGGCTTTCATGCAGCGCGTCTGAGACCATGTCTTCAACGCGCCGTGCATCGGCCTGCAAGCCAGCGGCATCATCCAGCCAATCGGCGCGCGCGGCGACATAGGACCAGACGCGAATAGCCGAAAGCCGCGCCATCAGCGTATCCAGATCACCTTCCGCCATGCCAAGCTGCGCGAGCGATGAAGCCACCCAATCGCGCGGCAGCCGGCCTTCGCGTGCCAGATGCGTGAAAATACGCGCGCAAAGCCGCGTATGGCTATCATCCGCAAGCTTGCGGAAATCCGGCACCTGGCAGGCTTCCCAGAGCAGCCGGACGCGGGATGCGGTATCGGCCAGGCTGCGAATTTCTTCTTCCCGCACCAGCATCGAAAGCGTGATGTGGTCCACCGCATCATGGCCCTTGGCAAGGCCCGGCTGCGGCGCCGGTGCGCCAAGACTATCGAGCAATGTCTCGACCGAGGAAAAATCCAGATCGGAATTGCGCCAGGCAAGGGTCTTCAGCGGTTCAAAGGCATGGGTTTCGATCTGGGTGATGATGTCATCATCCAGCATCGGCGCATCCGCCGTGGTGCCGAAAGTGCCATCACGCATGCCACGCCCGGCGCGGCCGGCGATTTGCGCGATTTCCTGCGCGGTCAAAGCGCGCGGCTGATGGCCATCAAACTTATTGAGCGCAGCAAGTGCCACATGGTCCACATCCATATTAAGGCCCATGCCAATCGCATCTGTCGCCACCAGGAAATCCACTTCCCGGTTTTGATAGAGTGCCACCTGCGCATTGCGGGTGCGCGGCGAAAGCCTGCCCATCACCACGGCGCAACCGCCACGCCGGCGGCGCACCGCTTCGGCAATCGCGTAGACTTCCTGCGCACTGAAAGCGACAATGGCGGAACGTGCCGGCAGGCGCGACAGCTTGGCGGGGCCGGCATAGCTTAGTTGTGACAGCCGGGCGCGGGTTTCAATTTCGGCGCGCGGAATCAAGCGACGCAAAAGCGGCGCAATCGTCTCCGCCCCCAGGAACATGGTTTCCACCATGCCGCGCGCATTCAGCAGCCGATCCGTAAACACATGCCCACGATCCGGGTCCGCACAAAGCTGGATTTCATCAACGGCGAGGAATTCCACCGGCCGATCCAGCGGCATGGCTTCCACCGTGCAGGCGAAATACTTCGCCTCAGGGGGCACGATTTTTTCCTCGCCGGTGATGAGCGCGACAAAGCGCTCACCCTTCATCGCCACCATGCGATCATAATTTTCACGCGCCAGCAGCCTGAGCGGAAAGCCGATACTGCCCGAGGCATGGGCGAGCATCCGCTCAATCGCGAGGTGGGTCTTGCCGGTATTGGTCGGGCCGAGAATGGCGCGAACCCTGGGTTCGAACATGCGGGGGTCAATGTCCAAAAGAAAAACGCGGAGTTCCGTGGCATGACGCGGCGCGCTTGTCCATGGTGGCGGCTACGGGCAGGCTGGCGGGCCTGTGATGAACCCCGCCACCCGCTTCGCCTTGATCTTCGCCGCGCAATTCGCGGCCTTTGGCGTGATGATGCCCTTCCTGCCGCCGCTATTGCTGGCACGCGGGCTGACGCCGGCTGATCTTGGCACGGTTTTGGCCGCCGGCAGCGCGCTGAAATTGCTGGCGGGGCCGCTCGGGGGGCGGGTTGCGGATTGGCTGGGCGATCCCAGGCTGGTGCTGATCTGCTGCACCGGCGCGGCGGCGTTTTTCGCGGCGGGCTTTGGGCTGGTGGCCGGGTTTTGGGCGCTGCTGCTGGTGAATCTGGCGCTGGCGGCGGCGCTTGCCCCCACTACGGCGCTGGCCGATGCGATGGCGCTGCGCACTGCCCGGGAACCCCCTGGCTTTGATTATGGCCGAGCACGTGCCGCCGGTTCCGCCAGTTACATTCTGGCCGCCGTGCTGGCGGGCGCGCTGGTGGGCGTTTTGGGCGCGGGGAGTGCTGCCTGGCTGATTGCCGCCATGCTTGGCATTGGCGCAGCAGCGGCCTTTTTGCTGCCGCGCGCGGAAGGTTTCGGGCGCGGCGGCGCAAGCGGGTTTCGCGCGGCACTCGCGCTGCCTTGGCTTAGGCGCCTGATGCTGATTACCGCGCTGATGCAGGGCAGCCATGCGGCCTATTACGCTTTTGGGTCCATCCATTGGCAGGCATTGGGCCTCAGCGCCGGGGTGATTGGGCTGCTTTGGGGCTGGGGCGTGGTGGCGGAGGTGGCGCTGTTCATGTGGGGGCGCGGCCTGGTGGACCGGCTTGGCGTGCGCGGGTTGATCTTGCTCGCCGCCGGGGCGGGCTTGATCCGCTGGCCGATCATGGCGGTGAGCGAAAGCCTGCCGCCGCTGATTTTCGCCCAGGCGCTGCATGCGCTGACCTTTGGCGCCATGCATCTGGCGGCGATCAGGCTATTGCAGGAACGCGTGCCGGCAAGCCTGGGCGGCACGGCGCAAACGCTGCTGGGGGCCGCCGTTGGGGCGATGACGACGCTGCTGACGCTGGCCTCTGGCCCTGGCTATGCCACGCTGGGGGCCGGGATTTTCTGGGCCATGGCAGGGCTTTGTGCGGTGGTGGCGGTAATGGTGGCGGTGGGTAAGTCTGGTGCAGACCAAAGGTGAATTTCAAGCATTCTGAATCTCGGTGGGAACCTTTCCAAGAAGGTCCAACGCGGCTTTTGGAAACAGAATACATAGAATCGGCAGAAATCGCGATTTCAGATCAGGGTGTTCTTCCATCAGGTTGCGCTCAATTTTCGTTACCGTTGAGGATTTGACCTCAAGCAGTTCGTTTTTATTGTAAGCCTCAGCAATTGTTTTCAAGGTTGCAGTCCAGCCACGGCAACTATTCTTCTCCAGAAAATCATTAATTATCTGTGGAATCTCGTCAGGCGAGAATCTTGAAGCGTCCAGCTTTTGCCCGGCGGCAACTGTGCTTAAAACGCCAACAGTTTTGAATGGATCAAATTTCTCAGCCTCGTGCCAGTCAGGTATAGCCAGTTGACCTTCCAAGCTTCTCCATATGAGTTCGAACTCACGCCTGCGGCTTTGGTCTCGCGCCGCATTGATAAGCTTTTTTCGACTGTCGTCCCAGCCATGAATTGAGACCCAATGCCGAAAACAGTCAGCAAAACTTTTTTTGCGGGCAGGTCGAAAAGTTTCTGCGGACCAATCCAGGCCGGAAATTGAGATAGGCTCTCGTTTCCATATCGATTTAAAAGTACCATTGCGAAACTCGGGCTCGATGGTAAGGGAATATAAAAAAGCTCGTCCGATTTCCCGCGAAATCATGGCAATTTTCTCGTCAATCTCGAAAATCTGGCCGTGGTTATGCCAGTAAATGTCCTGAAACCCTTGCCTTTGAAGTTCGATTACATTTTTTGTAGAAATGAGCCAGATGTACCTTATTGAATTTGATTGATAAAATTTTTCTCTTTCATAGATGGTAGGCATCTGTGTTGTGGCTAACTGAATATCGAATGCGATTTCGTCTGGACCAAACTTCGCAATCACATCGGGCTTTCTCCACGCAGGGGGACAGCTCACAACTTCCTCGGTCCGAATTTCGGAGAAGCCTGGATCAATAGCCAAGGTACTGGCCAAAAGGGCCTTTAGCTCCCTGTGTTCCGGACTCTCCTGACGCCCTGCGAACTTTTCCGTATCAATGACCTCTGGATGACGGCTAATCGTATTCCATGGGCAGTTTTTGGGGCCATTTGCATGATGACTAAAGTGACTGCAACCACTTAGCGAAAGATACACGGGTTCTCTACACTCGCCGCACAAGAACCTCGATTTTCCTGAGATACGGCTGTTTTGAATTGAGTCCCTTAAACGGCTGATCTGAGAAGCTTCCAAGTAGTCCAGGGTAGCAGAAACCGACTTGAAGCGTGCACGACCTTCGGCGTGCGTGTCCTCGACGACAAGAATAGTTCGCCTAGATCGACGAACATTGTCCTGACTCATCGCTTCTGACCGCCGCATTGTCAGACTCAATCAGGTTCTACCCTCTGCCGTTGCCGTTCGAATCATGCAACTTTATAATAGCACAATGAGAGCGGGTAGAACAAAGTAAAATTACTTGATAGTTATCCGCAGGTAATCCGCGTCACGACGCCGTCTTCAATCAGCCCGGTTGCGCGATCTATCCGGTAATCATGCGTCATGGGCGTGGTTGGCCCGCCCATGCGCACGGTGCTGATCCCCGGCATGGCCAGGAGCGCCGCGCGCACCTCATCCGGCGCCTTGCCGAGCAAGCCAGCGAAGCGCGCCTGATGCCGCGCGCAGCCTTCGGGTGCCTGCGCCAAGGCCCCGGCGGTGCAGGCGATCACAAGAATTCCCGCAATCGGCGCCATCTGACGCAGTTTCAGTATCATGGGGTCTTCCTTCCATATTGCGCCGCCATTCGGACGACTGGCTCATTCAGGGCCCACTTCATGGCGATTTGAAGGTCACGCGCGCCACATTGCCGCGCGGCTTGGCAACCGCCATTCTGGGCGCGATCATCTGACGAGGAATCATCCGCCATGGCGCAGCCGCTTTCCATCATGTCCACCCTTGCTTTGCAGGGCGTTCTGGAGGTTCTGGCGCCGCTTTGGGCCAAGACCAACCCGGCGCCCGCCATAATGTTCGACCCAACGAAAAGTATTTCCCAACGCATCACCGATGGCGCGCGCGGCGATATCGCGATCCTGACTGCGGCGGCCGTGGATGATTTCATCGCCAAGGGGGTTTTTGCGCCAGGCAGCCGGCATGATTTGGCGCTGTCCCATATCGGCGTCGCGGTCGCCGCCGGCGCGCCCAGGCCCGATATCAGCACGCCCGCCGCCTTTCGCGCGACGCTGCTGGCAACACCATCGCTTGCCTATTCCCGCGCCGGCGCCAGCGGGTTGTTCTTTGCGGGGCTGATCGAACGGCTTGGCATCGCGGCGGAAGTCAACGCCAAAGCCACCGTGATCCCGCAGGGCTTTACCGGTGAATTGTTGAAGCACGGCGAAGTCGCACTCGCCATTCAGCAAGTCAGCGAATTGATGACCGTGCCGGGGATAGACATTATCGGCACCCTGCCCGCTGAAATTGGCGAGGTAATGATATTTTCCGGCGCCATTTTCGCGGAAGCGCCACAGCCCGAAGCCGCGCGCGCCTTCATGGCATTTCTGGTGCAGGGCGCGGATGCCAAACTGCTCCGCGCCAAGGGGTTGGAGCCGGTGTGAGGGTCACTTTTTTGGTAGCATTTTCCGGAGAGCAAAATGTTTCCACTTGGCTTGAAACTACTCTAATCCTCAACCCCATCGCGGTTTTCGATGGTCATGAAGGTGGCGGTCAGGAAGGCGATCAGCCTTTCCTGATCCGCGTTCACCGCAAAGATTTCCGTCTGCACCAGGCTGAGCGTGCGCCCAGCCTTCAGCACCTTGCCGCGCGCGATAATGTGATCACCCGCGGCAGGCGCGAGGAAATTTATTTTCATCTCTGTCGTCAGCACGCCGCGATTGGCGGGCATCAGGCTGAGCGCGGCATAGCCCGCGGCACTATCGGCAATGGCGGTCAGCGCGCCGCCATGCACAAATCCGTGCTGCTGCGAAAGCTCGGCCTTGGGGGCAAGGGTGATTTCCACCTGCCCCGGCGCGATGCGCGTCATCTCCGCGCCAAATAGCCGCATCAGCCCCTGCCGCGCGAAACTGCCGCGCAGGCGCGCTTCCATCGTGGCGGTGCTGCTCACGCGCCGGGCCTATTCCATCTCAAGATTGGCGTAGATGTTCTGAATGTCGTCATGATCATCCAAAAGATCGAGCAGCTTCACCACATCCTTGGCACGTTCTTCATCGAGCTTGATATCATTGGTGGACCACCATTCAAGCTTGGCGGCTTCCGCCGTGCCGAAGCGCGCTTCCAGCACATCCCGCACCGCGGCGAAATCCTCGACACTGGTGGAGATTTCATGGCCATCTTCGGTGCTTTCCACATCCTCAGCGCCGGCTTCAATCGCCGCTTCCAGCATGGCATCGGCGGTGGCGATATCAGGCTTGTAGCGCAGCACGCCCTTCCTTTCGAATTGGAAGGCGACAGAATTTGTCTCCCCTAGCGCGCCGCCATTCTTGGCGAACATGGACCGCAAATCGCCGCCGGTGCGATTGCGATTATCCGTCAGCGCCTCGGCGATGATCGCGATGCCATGCGGGCCATAGCCTTCATAGCGCACTTCCTCGTAATCCTCTCCCTGACCGGCGGTTGAGGCACGCTTGATGGCGCGATCAATCGTGTCGCGCGTCATATTCGCGGTCAGCGCGGCCTTTACGGCAGCGCGCAGCCGGGGGTTGGCCGCCGGATCGGGCAGGCCGATTTTGGCGGAGACGGTGATTTCGCGAATGAGTTTGCCAAAGGCCTGCGCCTTTTTCGCACCCTGAGCGGCCTTGCGGTGCATGACGTTTTTCGCGTGGGAATGGCCGGCCATTGCCGTAACTCTCGTTCTTGAAGGGGGAAACCGGCGCGGCTTATATCCGCTGCCAGGGGGCGCGCCAAGCAAGGCCAGGCGCAATGCTAAAAAGCTTTCCGGGCAATGGGTCAAACCAGTGGCAGCATTGCTTCCAAACCACCACCAAGGCGCAAAGGCGCAACACGGCGCGCGAGGCCAGTTGCGTCATCCGTTTCAACGAATAGCCCGCAAATCGTTGCTTCCGCTTCAGCCGGTGCTAGGCGTTCCGCCGGCACCTTGCGCCAGAAGCGAATGGAAGCGCCGGCTTTTTGCATGCCGATCACGCTATCATAATCGCCGCACATGCCGGCATCGGTCTGAAACGCTGTGCCGCCGGGCAGGATGCGATGATCAGCGGTTGGCACATGCGTATGGGTGCCGATCACCAGGCTGACGCGGCCATCGAAACTATGGCCCATGGCCTGTTTTTCCGACGATGCTTCGGCATGGAAATCAATGATGATGGCCTGCACCGTGCCTTGGGGTCCAAGGCTATGCTGCGCCAATTCCGCCTGAATGGCGCGGAAGGGATCATCCAAAGGTTCCATGAATAACCGCCCCATCGCCTGTAGCACTAAGGCGCGCCTGCCATCCGCCAGCACCGCCATCACCGCGCCCTTCCCCGGCGTGCCGGGAGGGTAATTCAGCGGGCGGATCAGGCGCGGCTCGCCCTCAATATAGGGGATGATTTCCTTGCGGTCCCAGGCGTGATTGCCAAGCGTCAGCACATCAGCGCCCGCCACGAAAAGCGCGCGCGCCATCTCCGGCGCGAGGCCAAACCCGTGGGAGGCGTTTTCCGCATTCACGATAACAAGATCGAGCCTGAGCTTTTCGCGGAGCCCCGGCAGGGTTGCAATTACCGCGTCACGCCCGGCACGGCCGACAATATCGCCCAGGAAAAGCAGCCTCACACGGGGTCTCCACAAACAATGACGCCCGCTTCGGTGGCGATCAGGGGCAGGCGGAAATCCTGCGGTCCCGCCGGCACTTCGGGCATTTCCTGCCCCGCATAGGCGATACCAATGGCTTTTGCACCCGGCAGTGCGGCGAGCGTCCGGTCATAATACCCCCCGCCATAGCCAAGCCGCCGCCCGGCACGGTCAAAGGCCAAAAGCGGCACCAGCAGGATATCGGGGCGCAGTTCATCGCCCCCAACCGGTTCCGAAGTGCCCATGGGTCCAGGGCTGAGCGCCGCGCCCGGCACCCAGGCGCGAAAGGCAAGTGGCTTTCCGCGCGGCGGGGTGATTGGCAAAGCCAGGGCATGCCCGCGTGAGGCCAAGGCGAGCATCAGGGGGCGCGGGTCCATTTCGCCGACCATCGGCCAATAGCCCGCGATGATGGCGCCTTTGGGCGGCGCGTGCCCTGCCAATAGTGCCGCCGCCAGACGCGCCGGCGCTTCGGCATTGGCAAGGCCAGCACGCCTGGCACGCGCGATTTTACGCGCCGCGGCCTTGGCTGCCTGCAAAACGTCATCCGATGCGGCGGCTTGGGCCTCGGTCACGCGGGGTTCCTGATGGCAAAAAGGGTGCGGAGCCACCATGGCCGCTGGCGTCTCATCCTCCCAAGGCCTGCGTCAGCAGGTGGGCGCCAGATACCCGAACCACGGCCCGGACAGAGCCAGCTCCCGGAGGATGTGCATTGGCCCCGGGGATGAATTGCCTGGCGCACCTGGCAGCCCCGCAGGGTCTAGTTAGGCTTCCTCAAGCCGCGCGGCAATGGCCTCAAGCTTTTCCGCGAGCCGCACGAGGCCATCAGCGACTGCCGGATCGGGCGCGGGGGCTTCGGCGACGACGGCGCCGCCAGCCTTCAGCGCGTCATTCTCGGCTTTCAAATCCACTGCCTCATCGGCCAATTGCAAAGCGGCCAGCAGCAGCATGCGCGTCTCACCGAATTGGATGCCCATGGCCTTGAGGGCAGAGATGCGCTTATCAACCTCGGCCGCCATATTGGTCAGGTGCTTTTCCTGGCCATCCTGGCACGCCACCGGATGGGCATAGCCGCCAATGCGGACCGTAACCTGCGCCATCAGCCCGGTTCCTCAAGGCTGCGCAGCTTGGCGATGGTGGCATCCAGACGGGTGGCGAGCGCAGCCACAGCGGCCTTGGGGACCATATCGCCTTCGATGGGTGGGGTGGCAGCGCGCCGGGCCTCCACGGCGCGGCTGAGACGATCCAGGGCTGCTTCCAGCCGGATCATCGCTGCACCCATTGTGTCAGCTTGTTGCTCGCTCATGCTATTCCAGATGCCTTGGCGCCCGAGGCCCTTGCGGCTAAGGGATTGATGAAATGCTTGGCATGCAAAGGCCTCTGGGTCAATGGTAAAGGCGTTTCTTAAGCTGCCTGCGGTAGTGGTGCATGGGCGCGCTGAGGCCGAATGGGCGCTGCGGGTGGCGGCCGGGCGACCCTTGCTGCTGCTCTCTGCGCCGGGCGCCGCGTTGAATGCGGGGCCGGGTTGGTTCAGGGCGGTGCTGGAACAGGCCGCCGCCGCGCATCCCGGCGCACCCTTCACCGCCGCGCTGGATTGCGCCGCCGCCCCAGGTGCCGCGCTGGCCGCCTTACGCGCCGGCTTCAAGCTGGTGATTTTAGATCTGGGGCACCCATCAGCGGCCAGCCTGCTGGGCGCTGCCGCCGAAGCGGGGGCTGAGGTTCTGGGTTCGAGACCTGAAGCGCTGGATCTGGGTGCGCTTGACCCGCGCCGGCGGGATGATGAGAGGCGACTCTCAGCGCTTTTCGCCACAGTGCCGCCACAGGATCAGCCGAAGTAGCGCCCCCGTGACAGAAAATGGCGGCTGCGCTATCGCCGAACCCGCCGATTAGGAAACGAAAAGGATCGCAAGATGAAGCTGACGCGCCGCGTGAAGGAAATCCTCTCCTGGTATGAAAGCGACACACCCGGCACCAAGGCGAATCTCGCCCGCATCCTGATGGAAGGGAAGCTGGGCGGCACGGGCCGCATGGTCATCCTGCCGGTGGACCAGGGCTTTGAACATGGCCCGGCGCGATCCTTCGCACCCAACCCGGCGGCCTATGATCCGCATTATCATTTCGAATTGGCGATTGAAGCGGGCCTTAATGCCTATGCCGCGCCGCTTGGCATGATTGAAGCGGGTGCCGCCACCTTCGCGGGTTCCATCCCGACCATCCTGAAGGTCAATTCATCGAATAGCCTTTCCACCACCAAGGATCAGGCGGTGACCGGCAGTGTTGCCGATGCGCTGCGCCTTGGTTGTTCGGCGATTGGCTTCACCATCTATCCTTCATCCGAATACCAGTTTGAGATGATGGAAGAACTCCGCGAATTGGCGGAAGAAGCCAAGGCGGCGGGGCTTGCCGTGGTGGTTTGGTCCTATCCGCGCGGGCCGATGCTGGACAAAAATGGTGAAACCGCCTTCGACATTTGCGCCTATGCCGCGCATATGGCCGCGCTGATGGGGGCGCATATCATCAAGGTGAAGCCGCCCACCGATGTGCTCAGCCTGGATGCGGCCAAGAAGGTTTATATCGAGCGCAAGATTGATGGCAGCGATCTGGCCAAGCGCATCAGCCATGTGGTGCAGGCCTGCTTCAATGGCCGGCGCCTGGTGGTATTCTCGGGTGGTGAGGCGAAGGGCACGGATGCGCTGCTCGCGGAAGTGCGCGCCATTCATGCCGGTGGTGGCAATGGCTCGATCGTTGGCCGCAACGCCTTCCAGCGCCCGAAGGATGAGGCGCTGAAGCTGCTCGGCCAGATGATTGAGGTTTATAAGGGCAAGGCCTGAGGCCCGCCTGCCGGGCGGTATGCGCCGCCCGGCTTGACCCGCGCGCTGATGCGGGCGGAAATGGCCGCGTGACGAGGCGGCTTTGCAATGAATGAAGATTTAAGCGCCACGGGGCTGGATTTCACCCTGCCCGTAGCGAACCGCGGCTATCGCTGGTGGTATTTGGATGCGCTTTCCGATGATGGCGCGCATGGCATCACCATTATTGCCTTTCTGGGCACGGTGTTTTCCCCCTGGTATGCCTTTGCGCGGCGCGGGGGTGGCGGCGATCCGCTGAACCATTGCTGCATGCATGTCGCGCTTTACGGCAAGCCGGCGCGCTGGGCGATGACGGATCGCCCGCGCGGCGCGCTGAGCCGCGGTGCTGATTTTCTGCAAATCGGGCCAAGTGCGATGCGCTGGGATGGCAATAAGCTGGTGGTTGATCTTGCGGAAGTCACCGCCCCTGTTCCGGGCAAGTTGCGCGGGCGCGTGACGCTTTATCCCGAAGCGCTATCGCATCGGGCGTTTCGCTTGGATGGCGCGGGGCGGCATCATTGGCAGCCAATTGCGCCACGTTCGCGCGTGGAGGTTGCTTTCGACAACCCCGCGCTCAGCTGGTCCGGCTTTTCGTATTTCGATACCAATACTGGTGTGGCGCCCTTGGAGGAGGATTTCCTGTTCTGGGATTGGTGCCGCGCGCCCATGCCGGAAGCGACCGCGATTTTATACAATGCATCGCGCCGCGATGGATCGGCACAATCCTTGGCCTTGCACGTGAACCGCGCCGGAGAGGTCGCCGATATGCCAATCCCCGCCCCGGCAATAATGCCTCCCGGGCTTTGGCGCGTGGCGCGCCCAACACGGTCTGAGGATGGCAAGGCAGAGCTGGTGCGCGCCTTGGTGGATGCGCCGTTTTATACGCGGTCTGAAATCCGCACGCGGCTATTGGGGCAGAATGCGGTTGCGGTGCATGAGAGCCTCGCCTTGAACCGCTTCGACAATCTGGCGGTGCAGGCGCTGATGTTGCCCTTCAGGGTGCCTAGGGCACGCGGCTGGTGAAAGGCGCCTGCATCAAAATAGCGATCAAAACCCATCTGATGCCACGTGAGTGATCGCAAGAGTTATCATTCATGGTCTATCGTCGAAAATGTAGCAACCTTGGCGCCATTTATACTTTTGAGCGTGTTGCGTTCACATGGGTTCACGCATCCCGCTCTACATCTTTGTTTTTTGAGCATCGTCACACGTTCAGATGATTCCATCTGAACGTGATACGCTCTAGCGAGATTTAGTAACGGAGGCTCTCTTGCTCTCTTTGGTCTTTCGGTTTTTGGGCGCGATAATCAATCGCCGGGTCACTCTTCCCACTTCTTTCCCGTCGATTTTCTGCAGTACGGCAATGTCGTAGCTGCCGGGCCGAGCATCTGGCGGAAAATTGATTGTCAAACTGGTCGGCGACCGCAGGCCTGGTTTCAGCCGAATGTCGCGCAAGGCACTATCTTTAAAGGGGGCAACACTGAAAAGAGTCTGGCGCCCTTGGGATCGCAAATGCTCCAGTCTATATGACCTCGCTTCGTTTGCCAGGGCGGCCGCAACCCGCAATTGAACCTCTGTTCCCTTCGGTAGTTTCCCAAGCTGTATTTCAAGGTCGCCAACAAACTCACCTTCATCCCAACCTTGCACTAAAAACTCGAAAACAAACTTGATCTTAAGGTGGTTTCCCAGAGAGGGAGCAGAATTAAGAATCTCAAAATTCTTCCAGGCCACATTGTTGTTCTGCCGTACGAGTGTGTGATAATCATCAATTGTCTTGATATTACTCACATCTGGCTTTGGATCGCCAATTGTCCCAAGCACTGCCACAAAACAATAATGACCGGCTTGCGGTGGTGCATTCCAAAGAATTGGGCCAACCACACGAAACTCGCTAGGCGTAACCAGTTGATTTACAAGTGATCCAATCTTTATCCAGCTCGCTGGTGTGGGCAGCGTTGAGGGAGGCGTATAATAAAGATCAGCATCGACAATACCAGGCGCATCGCCACGATTTTGTAGTCGAAGATAGATGTAATTCATCTGTCCGGCCTTGATCGGCTGGAAGAGATCTTCCCGAATCTGAGCGGCTGGGATAGCAAGTATTTCCTGCGGCTTTGCCAATTCTTGCTGATAATGATTGATGTCTGGGCTCATGGAGAGTGGAGCACTTGTTGGTTGGCTCATGCCCACATCGGAAAGATTATCTCGGATATAAACATCGTCCGGTCGTAATACCTTGAAAGCTACGCAGGCGACATTGTTATTTTCCTGTATAAAGGCCTCGATTTGTGCGAAGCCGCTGAGTTTGCCTATGTTGGGTTCGGGGTCACCGGCTGTTCCAATAATCGCAATAAAGCGATACTCGCCCGAAGGCGGCACAGATAAACCAGACCATTCGATTGGGCCAACCACCCGAAATTCCTCAGGCGCAACGAGCTCATTCGTCAAAGAACCAGCGAGCGTCCAGGCGTCAGGGGACCAGAGGCCGTTTACTGTCGAAACATATAAATTCACTCGTGCCGCAGCCGAGGTGACACCGCGATTTTGTAGTCGAAAGTAGATATAGGCCGTAGTGCCCTCATACAGCGGGTGAGAAAGATGATTAGGTCCGAAGGGCGCCACATTCCCCAAGGATGAGGTTGGATCAGCAAGTTTCCAGGGAAAGTAGTTGATATCCGGACTGACCACAAGATCGTTCAACGACCATGGATTGATGCCGGTCGGTCGTATACCATCATCAGCCAAATACTGGCGAATGAAAACATTCGGTTGGGGCTTGCAAGCCGAATAAGGCGGATAAGGAAAGCGGTTTTGGAGATTCGCTCTGGCGTTAGTCAAATCGGCCTCAAGCCAAGGATCTGGCGTATTGAAAGCATAGGGACTAATGAGTTTTGGATTATTCGGAAAATTCGGATCATCGAACTGGTATTGTGTCCATGAACTGACGGTATGTATGGCGGGCTTTGTTTGGCCAGTAACATTATGCGTCGCTGTCACCACAAGCTCCCAGGCAGAACGGGTCGCCAGCGCGTCGAAAATGGATGGATCAATGACATATTCCTCGATCACGTTTCCCACCGAGACCTCTATGAGTGGTGCGACGTGCCAAGACCATTTTTGTTCACAATTCGGGTTATTCGCCGTCCAAATTTTCAGCGCGTAATCGTAATTATTCGGTGTATTGGGCGCTCTTGCCCAGATTTTCTTTGGTGTAATTCCCTTAGCCAAATTAGACGACACATGTCGTGAGCACACGCCCAACAAAACGTTACAGGATACATAAAGGGAATGCAGGGTGCCAGAGGATTAGAGGGGACGTAGGATGATGCCGCCAACTCAGCGTACAAATCCTTGGCTTGCTTGAGATCAAGGGTCACTTGGCGCCTCCCTTCGCTCTTGATTTAAGCGGTTTGCGCGAGCGGGGAATGGCAAGATAACCCGGAATCGTAACATGCTTTGGGATTGGCCTCACATCAATTATTTGGTCTCCATTCTGATCTTCGGTCACAAGAACTGCCGAATCGGTCTTCATGGCCCGCTGCAATTTCGCCAAGTTAGCGCTGAAGTTAGGGTGAGATCTTGACAGTAGATGCAGCCTCTCAGAGATAATCAGAGCGTCGTCTACGTCTCCAGCGCCTTCCCGTGCACTCACCCTCGCCACTTTTACCGCACGGGGGGTGAGTAGTTGCGTAATTTCCTTGGTTGTGGGATGTATTTCAAGTATACGGGAAGCTTGTTTTGACACAATGATCTAAGCACTGCCATCCAATGCTTCCCCAACGGCGACTTCGTATTCAATAATACTGTTTCATCGCCGCTCAGCTTTACTGAGACTTTGGGAAAAGCGGATTTCCTTTCACCCGCAGGTGCAACCTCTTCCACAGCAGCAACCATTCCGTTGGAATTCACCATGGGTCCTCCAGACATAACAGCGCTAGAGCATTTTTGAGCCAGATGGAATCACTTGGCTCTTCGGAAGTGCGATCAAACTAAGGCCTAGAGCGTTTTCCGTGAATCGGCGTGAACGGGAAAGGCTCTAGCGCCTTCGCAAGGCGAACACTCCCAAGCGAAAAAGACATCCTTCAATGTTCAGGAGTGTTAACGACCTGTCAAGACGCCTTTGTGAGTTTCGGCGCAAGCAATTGTCTCCGCCAGCGCTTGAAGGGCAATCTCGATTTAGACGAGCTTGCGGATCCGGCAACAATCCTTGTTCACGGGCAAAATGCGAAGGCGCTGCGAAGCGTCAAAGGTGTCGGACGGGAAGTCCAAGAACCAATTCTCGTTTGTCGGCAGGATTCAGGCTCCGGTTTGCCGCTGGCTTGGGCAGGCTTGGTTCCCCGTCGGCACCGCACAGCACAGCAAGGCCCGTATCGCCGGAGCTCTCGCGCGGCTTACGAAGTGCACTACCCGGACAGATTGGTTCACGCGAACCACACTCCACCCTTGTGCGACGGTGTCTTTTCTGAGCCATCAAGCGATGCCACTTAGCCTGAAAATACCTTGGGTTGGCACGGACTGTCTCAGCGGTGATCATCTGGTGCCCCGGATGGCCTGCGGACTACCCGTTACAGCTCGCGATGATGCCGGCGCTGCTTGGCATGATGCGACTGTCGCCATCAGAGGAGTTACGCTGCGCCCGATCCGGCGGCGCGGCAAATCACTATTCACCAGTGGCGGATTTCTTGCGCGCGCCGCGTTGCTGCACGCTGAAGGATCTGGCGGAAAAAGGGCTTTTCAACCCGCTCGGCACCATCACAAACTCACGCACGCCTTGCAGGCCCGCGCCAATTGGCGCGATGCGCAGATGCCGCGATTGTGGCCAGACAACACCAGCGCCAACAGCGCCCGCGGGATTCACGCTCCAGGTTGGGAGCCTTTTGCACAGGTGAAAGAGAAAATCAGAAGCAGAACACGGTGGAAAAAATTTTCAGGCAAGCTCACGCAAGGGATTGGCCTCGGCGATGAGCATGCGCAGCCTTTGCGCGGCCGCCATCCCCTTGTGCGCCTGTTTCCAGCAGCTTTCAGCCACGCGCTGGTGGATGGCCACTGCATCATCGGCTGAGGTGATGCTCACCACGCCTTGGTTCCAGGCCGGATGCGCATCGAATGGGAAGGGATTGTCAATGACATACGCCCGATCTCTGCCGCGATAGATCAGCGCCTGATGATGGGGTTCGGGTTCCTGTAACAGCCCAATTTGTACGCCAAGCGCACCCTGTTCAATCTGATTGGCGAGGTGTTCCGCTTCGGTCACGGCTGCGGCGCGTGCTTGGGCGCGGCTGCTTTCCGAAAGTGGCAGGCCGGCGCCGATGCCCTTGGCCAGCATGCGCCGGATGGCGCCTTCTGAGAGCATTGCAGTGAAGCTCATGCGGCGCTGATCAAAGTTCCGTCGGCGCTGGGTTAGAGAAATCAGGGCTTGTTCAGTCACACTGCGCGCCATGCTATGGTCCTGTGCAAGGTTGGCGGCTTCCAACCAAATTGCGCGCAGCAGCCGGACCATGCCCTCAGTCGCCAGGGCAAAGCAATGCGCGCCGCCAAGCTGCAAATAGCTATCCGCTTCTTCCTCAATTTGCCGCTGGCGTTCCAGGTAGGCCGTGAGGCGGGAGAAGTAATCCACCCCGATACCCATAAGGGCGAGGGGTGATACCTGCAGCATTTCTGCCAGCCGCCGGACGGTATCGAGTTTGATAACCTCGCCCTTTTCGTAGCGGTAAAGCGCAGCGCGGGAAATACCCAGCCGGGCGGCGATTTCATCGGCTTTGAGGCCCGATTCCAGGCGATAGGTGCGAAGCTGTTCGCCAATTTCTTCGAAACGCATTGAGTTTCCGTCCCGATTAGTTGAACTTACGAGAAGATAATAAAAAAGACACGATTTTGACAAATTTGAGCGGCCAAGCGCTTTTTCGACCGATTCTGCCAAAAACGATTACTGGTTCGTGTATCACAAAAAGAGAATTGTCAAAAAATAAACCCTGGGCGTTGTTCGGGGCCTTGTCTGACAATGCAAAGGCCCCGCCGGGGCGGGGCCTCGTCTTCCGGTTCAGGCCGCCTCAGGCGTCGGGCGCGACGGGATGCGCCGCCAGGGTCTCCAGCGCCTTGACCAGCCCGGAATGGTCCAAATCCCCGCCCCCCGCCGCGGCAACGGCGGCGAAAAGCTGCTGGGTAGAGGCCGTATTGGGCAAGGCCACCCCCAATTCGCGCCCCGCCTGCAAGGCCAGGTTCAAATCCTTCTGGTGCAGGCGGATGCGGAAGCCAGGCGCAAAGGTCCGCTTGATCATGCGTTCCCCATGCAGTTCCAGAATGCGCGAGGTTGCAAGCCCGCCGGTGATGGCTTGGCGCACCTTGGCCGGATCGGCGCCTGACTTGGAGGCAAAGGTCAGCGCCTCTGCCACCGCTTCGATGGTGAGTGCCACGATGATCTGATTGGCGACCTTGCAGGTCTGCCCCGCCCCCGTGCCGCCGACCAAGGTGATATTCTTGCCCATGGCTTCAAACAGCGGCTTGGCGCGTTCAAACGCCGCTTCCGATCCACCAACCATGATCGTCAGGCTCGCCTGCTTGGCCCCGACTTCCCCGCCGGAGACCGGGGCATCGAGGTAATCGCCGCCCTTGGCCGCGATCTTGGCCGCGAATTCCTTGGTGGCGGTCGGGCTGATGGAGGACATGTCAATCACCAGCGTGCCGGGCTTGAGCCCTTCCGCGACACCGCCCGCGCCAAACAGCACGGCTTCAACATCGGGAGTATCGGGGACCATCAGGATCACGGCTTCCGCCCCGGCGGTGGCGGTTTTAGCATCGGGCACCACGGCGAAGGCCGCGCGATCCTCGGCGGTCAGGCTTTTGCGCTCCACCACCGTGATGGCGTGGCCGGCGTTTTTCAGGTGGCCGGCCATGGGGCGGCCCATGATGCCAAGGCCGATAAAGGCGATTTTCATTGCATGTCAGTCCTTATAGGGGGCGAACCAGGAAAGCCCGGCCAGCGTCTCGCCGGCGGGGCGGTATTCGCAGCCGATCCAGCCGCGATAGCCCATTTCATCCAATTGGGCGAAGACAAAGGGCCAATTCACCTCACCGGTGCCGGGCTCATTGCGGCCAGGGGTATCGGCCACCTGCATATGAGCGATGTAAGGCAATGCGGCGCGCGCGCGGGGCACCAGATCGCCCTCGGTGATTTGCGTGTGATACAGATCGAATTGCAGGCCAAGCCGGTCGGGACCCACCGCCTCAATCACCTGGATGCCATTCGCGATGCCGGTCAGGGCATAGCCCGGCATGTCGCGCTGATTGATCGGTTCAATGCAGCACTTCACCCCCTGGGCAATGGCCTTTTCCGCCGCCCAGGCGAGGTTGATAGCATAAAGGCCGGTGAGCGTGCCCTGCGCGACACCGGGCGGCACCATGCCGGCCATGACATGCAGCCGCGGGCAGGAAAGCGCCCCGGCGTAATCCAAGGCGCGCATGATGCTGTCGCGAAATTCCTGCTCGCGGCCCGGATGGCAGGCCATCCCGCGTTCCCCTTTGGCCCAATCGCCAGGCGGCGCATTGAACAGCACCTGCTGCAGGCCGTTATCCTTGAGCCGCACGGCAATTTCCGCCGCCGGATGGTCGTAGGGAAAGAGGAATTCCACCCCCTTGAAACCGGCCTTGGCCGCGAGCGCAAAGCGATCCAGAAAGGGGACTTCGTTGAACATCATGGATAGATTGGCGGCAAAGCGCGGCATGGGTGGGGTTCTCTCAGACGTTTGGATGTGAAACTAAAGCAGTTTCGCGCCTGGGGAAATCTCCCCCTCCTCCTCATTTCTTTGCTTTTGGGGCACGGTGGTCAGGGCTGCGCCCAGGCAGCAATCAGGCGCTTCTCCACATCTTCAAAGCTCTCCTGAGCCAGCCACATGCGGCGAAAGGTCTTCCGCATCCCGCCGAATGGCACGTTTTCGTTCCACCACAACTTCAGCCAAGCGGGCGGCTTCAGCGGTAGGCTGGCGGTCACAGAAGGGCCCGTCAGCTCCAGATTGAAGTCGAGCTTAAGGCCGCCCTCCGTATCGGCCACCGTCGAATAGGGCTTCAGCAATGCGACCGCCTCGGCCTTCGCGGCCTTCGCCAGATCCGCTGTTTGAGAGGCGCCCACGCCGTCCCCGCGAACAAGCGCCACCGCCTTGCGGAAATTATCGCCATCCTTTGTATTCGCGAAGTCGAGCGCGCGCTTCAGCAGGTCAACCGAAGTCACATTCGGGGGCGCCTTGGCGAGCAGGTAGGGAAGCACCGGCGGCAGCGCATCAAGACGGCGGGTCTTGGCGGCCGTCCCCCGAAGCGCCTTCTCAGCGGCGCTGAAGACAGAATGTTCGTCTGCGTGTGTCACGGCGCTGGCTATGGGCTGCTCGGCCGTAAGCGCCAGGAAGAAGCGGGAACGCTTGGGCTGGATAATGTGTTCTGTCAGGCTCGCTTGCGCAAAACCGCTGAAGATAAGGCCGCCCAAGAGGAATTGCGCAGCCAGTCGTGTTGGTTCGTTCAACTGTTCAGCCTCTGACAGCCAGCCCTCCACGTTGGCGTCCTGCAGTGAAGGCCGCCAATCGTAGCGAAGCGCGTTGAGTTCCGCGAGTTGATGGCCGAACTGGGCGATATGGCCTAGCTTCATAGTGGCGAGCGATGCAACTGCCCCGGTCTTGATCTGGCGATAGGCATCATACCCGATCGTCACCGGCAGCGCCTTTGCGCCCAGCAGATTTGTAATCGGCGCGGGCATCGATTCGATGTCGAAAGTGTAATCATAGTTGATGAGCGGCACTTGGTCATAGGCAACAAGCAGGTCGAAAAACTCGATCAGCCCGTCAATATTGTCGCGTAACGCCGCCAGCACGTCCATGTCAGGACGGCCAAGCGCATTTACGCCCTTCGCACCGTTCGCGAATACCTCGCCGGCGCGAATAATCATTGGATCAGGCACGAATTGCGCCGCCTTTGCGAAATTCTGCCACGCTGCTACGGAATGCTCGGAAATGTACAGTGCCATGGCACCTGCTCCGCTTCTGAGACGCTATCCGACGTCAAAATCTTAAGATCTCCCGCACCTGATAGCAACTGCTTCCATGAATTTGACCGTTGGGCCGAGCAGTAGTCGGAGAATGGTTCTGGCTGGCGGTTGCGTTAGCGGGCGCGACGCTACCCTGGAGGCTAAACTGACGATCGTGTGGCCCAGTTGGCGCTGAAATCCATTCTTGAAACACCATCCACCTCGGATGTTGATTTTGTGCATAGGGCCAAATTGAGACAGCCTACCAATGCCTGTGAATAACAATTGGCGGTCGGGAACAGTCCGTTACCTTTGGCGCCTTGCCTTTGGCCGTCGCATGGCCGCAGGCTGTGGCTGTCCCGCCATAAGGCTTGCAGGCCCTGGCGGCACAAAAAGCCTCTTCCCCCTCGGGACCGGCCCCCCTATAGGCGGGGCCAGGCTGACACCAAGAAACGGGAGATTGGGATGCGAAAGCTGTTATGGGCGACCGCGCTGGCCTGCGGGCTGGCGCTTGGCGGAGCAAATGCGGATGCGCGAACGGTGCGCTGGGCTGCCTCGGGCGACCCCAATACGCTCGACCCACATAGCCAGAATGTCGGCACCGTCACCATGGTGCTGCAACAGGTCTATGACATGCTGATCAGCCGCACGCAGGAATTGGGCCTTGCACCTGGCCTCGCCACGCGCTGGGAACAGCAGGAGCCCAATCGCTGGCGCTTCTGGCTGCGCGATGGCGTGAAATTCCATGAGGGTGAGGCCTTCACCGCCGATGATGTGGTGTTCAGCGTGACACGCGCCTTGGCGCCGACCTCCAATTACGGGATTTTCGTGGATACGGTGGAACGCGCGGTGCAGGTGGAACCGCTGGTGGTGGATATCTTCACCAAGCTGCCGGACCCGATCCTGCCCAATAAGATCGCATCCGTCTTCATGATGTCGCGCAGCTGGTCCGAAAGGAACAATGCTGCGCGGCCGCAGAATACCCGCCAGCGGGAAGAAATGCACACGGTCCGCAACACGAACGGCACCGGCGCCTTCCGCCTGACAGCGCGCGAAGCCGATGTGCGCACCGTGATGACCCGCAATAATGATTGGTGGGGCTGGAAGGAAGACAGCAGCCGGGACGCGAATGTCACGGAAATCATCTTCCGCCCCATCGCGTCCGATGCGACCCGCATCGCGGCCCTGCTGTCGGGTGAGGTTGATTTCGTGCTCGACCCACCCTTGCAGGATTTGAACCGGCTGCGTCAGGCGCAGAATATCCGCGTGCTGGAAGGCCCGGAAGTGCGCACCATCTTCCTGGCGATGGATGTGTTCCGCGATGAATTGCTCTATTCCGATGTGAAGGGGCGCAATCCGATGAAGGATTTGCGCGTGCGTCAGGCGCTGTATCACGCGATTGACATCCAGGCGATCCACCGCACCACCATGCGCGGCCAATCCGTGGTGACGGGCACCTTCTTCCCTTCCCAGGTGAATGGCTATGTGAAGGAAGAGGATGTGCGCCTGCCTTACGATCCGGCGCGCGCACGCGCCCTGCTGACCGAAGCGGGTTTCCCGAATGGCTTTGAGATCACGCTGGATTGCCCCAATAATCGCTACATCAATGATGAGCAGATCTGTCAGGCGATTGTGGCGATGTGGGCGCGGATTGGCATTCGCGCCAGGCTGAATGCCATGCCGCTGGCGCCCTTCTTTGCCAAGATCCAGCGCGATGACACTTCAATCTATCTGCTGGGCTGGGGTGTGCCGACCTTGGATGCGCTGTATTCCTTCCAATCCCTTGTCGCCACCCGCAATGGCGCGCAGGGCGATGGCATCTGGAATTACGGGCGCTATTCCAACCCGCGCATGGATGCGCTGATTGAGCGGATGAAGACCCAATCCGGCGATGCGCGCAATGAGGCGATCCGTGAGGCGCTGCGGATTTACCGCGAAGATGTGCCGCATATTCCGCTGCACCATCAGATGATCCCCTGGGCGATGCGGTCCAACCTCACCATTCCGCATATGGCCAATAACCAGCCCTATTTCCGCTGGGCCAAGATGAACTGATCCCCTGGCGCGGCGGGTCCCAAGCCCGCCGCGCTTGGAGATTTTGTGTGGTCGCATTTCCGAGTCGCCAAGTGATTCCACTTGGCTTGAAAATGCTTACTGGAGTACCCCCCTTTGTTCGCCTTCATCATCTCCCGCATCTTGCAGGCCCTGCCTGTGATGCTGACAGTTGCGCTGATTTCCTTCGCCATGTTTGCCTATGTGGGCGATCCGGTGGCGATCATGCTTGGGCAGGATTTCACCGAGGCGCAGCGCCAGGCGCTGGTGAAGGATCTGGGGCTGGATCAGCCCTTCTGGGTGCAATTCGCGACCTTCCTGGGCAATGCGGTGCAGGGCGAATTCGGCCTTTCCTATCGCCTGTCACGGCCCGTGGCGGATTTGATCGCGGAACGCGCGCCGGCGACGTTGGAACTGGCCCTCACCGCAGCCATTCTCGCCCTGCTGATTGGCGTGCCTTTGGGGGTTTATACCGGGCTTTATCGCAATTCCTGGCTGTCGCGCTTTTTCCTGACCTTCAGCCTGGTCGGCGTTTCCCTACCCACCTTTCTGATCGGTATTTTGCTGATTTTGGTTTTTGCGGTCTGGCTTGGGGTGCTGCCTTCCTTCGGGCGGGGCGATACGGTGAAGCTCGGCTGGTGGTCCACGGGTTTCCTGACCTGGACAGGGATCAAGGCGCTGGTGCTGCCTTCCATCACGCTCGGGCTGTTTCAGCTCACGCTTATCATGCGGCTGGTGCGGGCTGAGATGCTGGAAGTGCTGCGCGCGGATTACATCAAATTCGCCCGCGCGCGGGGCTTGCCCAATCGGGCGGTGCATTTCGGCCATGCGCTGAAGAATACGCTGGTGCCGGTGATCACTATTGTCGGGCTGCAATTGGGGGCGATCATTGCCTTCGCGATCGTGACTGAGACCGTGTTTCAATGGCCGGGGATGGGCTTGCTGTTCATTCAATCCGTCAACCAGGCGGATATTCCGGTGATGGCGGCCTATCTGCTGCTGATCTCAGCGCTTTTCGTTACCATCAATCTGATTGTTGACCTGCTTTATTACGCGGTGGACCCCAGGCTCCGCATTGGCCGCGGGCAGGGGGCGCATTGATCATGGCTGCAACGCTGCGCCGGTTTTTCGACAGTGATTTGTGGTGGTCCTTCACGCGGTCCCCCATCACCATGCTTTCCGCCGTGGTGGCGCTGATCTGCATCTTGGGTGCGCTTTTTGCGCCCTGGCTCGCGCCGCATAACCCGTTTGACCTGGCGTCACTCAATCTGCTCGATGCCTTCAAGCCGCCTTCCTGGACCGAGGAGGGGGAGCGCGCCTATCTGCTCGGCACCGATGATCAGGGGCGCGATGTGCTTTCCGCCATCATGTATGGCGCGCGGGTTTCGCTGCTGGTCGGGCTTTCCGCAACGCTATTTGCGACCACGCTTGGGGTGACCCTTGGGCTGCTCGCCGGCTATCTCGGCGGCAAGCTGGATGCGCTGCTGATGCGCATTTGCGATGTGCAGCTGACCTTTCCTTCCATCCTGGTGGCGCTTTTGATTGATGGTGTGGTGCGCGCTGCCCTGCCGCGCGACGTGCATGACAAGATCGCGCTGTTTGTGGTGATTTTCGCGATTGGCATCAGCGAATGGCCGAAATTCGCCCGCACCGTGCGCGGTTCCACCATGGTGGAACGCAACAAGGAATATGTGCAGGCGGCGCGCGTGATCGGTGTTTCGCCGCCGCGCATCATGCTCTCCCACGTGCTGCCCAATGTCATGGGGCCGGTCCTGGTGATCGCGACGCTCAATCTTGGGTTGGCAATATTGTCTGAGGCAACGCTTTCCTTCCTCGGTGTCGGCGTGCCGGCAACGCAACCTTCACTCGGCACGTTGATCCGCATTGGCAATGACTTCCTGTTCAGCGGTGAATGGTGGATTACGATCTTCCCTGGCATTGCGCTGATTGCCATGGTGCTTTCCGTCAATCTTCTGGGCGATTGGCTGCGCGACGCCCTCAATCCGAAGCTTCGCTAATGTCTGGCCAGAACCCCCTGCTTGAAGTGCGCCATCTGCGCGTGGAATTCCCGACGCGGCGCGGGACGCTGGTGGCACTTGATGATGTGTCCTTCACGATTTCCGCCGGCGAAGTGCTGGGCGTGGTTGGTGAATCAGGTGCCGGCAAATCCATGACCGGTGCGGCGATCATCGGGCTTTTGGAGCCACCGGGGCGAATCGCCGGCGGCGAAATCCGCCTGGATGGCAAGCGGATAGACAATCTGCGTTATGAGGATATGCGCCGCATCCGCGGCAAGGATATCGGCGCGATTTTCCAGGACCCGCTGACCACGCTCAATCCGCTCTACACGGTGGGTCGGCAACTGGCCGAGACCATGACAACGCATTTGCCGATCACCCCGGCTGACGCGCGCAAGCGTGCCATTGGCTGGCTTGATCTGGTGGGTATTCCGGCCGCCGCCCAGCGGATTGATTCCTACCCGCATGAATTCTCAGGCGGCATGCGCCAGCGCGTGGTGATTGCGCTGGCGCTGTGTGCGGAACCGCGTCTGATTGTCGCGGATGAACCGACCACGGCCTTGGATGTCTCGATCCAGGCGCAGATCATCGCATTGCTGAAATCGCTCGCGCGCGAAAAGGGCACGGCGATGATGCTGGTGACGCATGATATGGGCGTGATTGCGGAAACCGCGGATCGTGTCGCGGTGATGTATGCCGGGCGCGTTGCGGAGATCGGTCCGGTGCGCAATGTGGTGAAGCAGGCAAGCCATCCCTATACGGTCGGGCTTATGGGCTCCATCCCGCCCTTGGATCGGCGCGTTGAGCGCCTGGCGCAGATTGATGGCGCCATGCCGCGGCTTTCCGCCATTCCGCAAGGCTGCGCCTATAATCCGCGCTGCCCCAAGGCCTTCGCGCGCTGTTCGCAGGATAGGCCGGATTTGCTGCCGGCGGGCGCGACGCAAGCCGCATGTTGGTTATATGCAGAAGGGGAGGGCGCCCATCATGGCTGAGACCCCCATGCTCGAACTCCGTGATGCCGCGCGGTATTTCGATGTCTCCCGCCCTGCCTTGCAGCGTCTGATCGCCGGTGAAGGCAAGCGCATCCTGCGCGCGGTGGATGGCGTGAATCTGTCTGTCCCCAAAGGCACCACTCTGTCGCTGGTGGGTGAATCAGGCTGCGGCAAATCCACCGTCGCGCGGCTTGCAGTTGGGCTTTATCGGCCAAGCGGCGGTCAGGTGATATTTGATGGGCGAGACCTGGCGGAAGCCCGCGCCGCATCCGATCAGCGCCGCCGGATGCAGATGATTTTCCAGGACCCCTATGCCTCGCTCAATCCGCGTTGGCGTGTGCGCGACATTGTGGCTGAGCCTATTCGTGCCTTCGGTTTGCTGCCCAATCGCGCGGCGGAAGAAGCCCGCGTTGCGGAATTGCTGACGCAGGTGGGCCTATCGCCGCTGGATGGTCACAAATTCCCGCATGAATTCTCAGGCGGGCAGCGCCAGCGCATTTCAATCGCCCGCGCCTTGTCATCCAATCCTGAATTTCTGGTCTGCGATGAACCGACATCCGCGCTTGATGTTTCGGTGCAGGCGCAAATTCTGAACCTGATGAAGGAATTGCAGTCCCGCATGGGGCTGACCTATTTGTTCATCAGCCATAACCTGGCCGTGGTGCGGCAGGTGAGTGATCGTATTGGTGTCATGTATCTGGGCCGCATCGCGGAGCTGGCGCCGGCGGAAAGCCTGTTTCGCCGCCCACGCCACCCCTATACCCGCGCGCTGATGGAAGCGATCCCGGACCTGGACATGACCGGGCGCACACGCATTCCGGTGGGCGGTGAGGTGCCGAGCCCAATCAATCCACCCCCTGGCTGCGCCTTTCACCCGCGCTGCCCGCTTGCCGGGCCGCGTTGCAAGGCGGAACGGCCGGAATTGAAGCCGGCGGGGGATGCGATGGTGGCCTGCCACGCCGTGGAAGAAGGGCGCGACGCGGCGTGAGGTTATAGCCAGCGCGGTTCTGGAACCGCTATGGCCAAGCGTCCCGAGAATCCCGCAGCGCGCAATTGGGCAGAGATTTCATCGGCCAGATTCCACGGCAGGATCAGAATGACATCCGGCGCCATGGCAAGCAGGGCTTCGGGTGAGACGATCGGGATCACGCTGCCCGGCAAAACCCGGTTCTGCTTGGCCGGGTTGCGATCCGCGACCGCGATGAAATCCGCCGCCGTGACGCCTGCGGCATTGAGGAAGGTATTGCCCTTGGCCGCCGCGCCATAAGCGCCAAGTTTCAACCCCTCAGCGTGGCATTGCGCCAGCCAATCCTTGAACGCGGCCAGCACCGCCGCGACGCGGGCATTGAAACCTTCATAGAAGGCATCGCCCGCAATCCCGCGTGCGGCTTCCTCGGCACGCATAGCAATAACCCCGGGCATATCGGCGCGCGCGCCATCGGCAGTCGCGAAATAGCGGAGACTGCCGCCATGGGTTGCAAGTTTTTCCACATCAAACACGCGCAAGCCCTGCGCGCGGAGCAAATGCTCCACCGCATAAAGCGACCAATAGGCGTAGTGTTCGTGATAGATCGTATCGAATTGCACCCCATCCACGAAGGACAGCAGATGCGGTGCTTCGATGGTGACGACACCGCGCGGGCCGGCGAGATGCGCAAGCCCCGCAGCAAAATCCACCACATCCGGCACATGCGCCAGCACATTATTGGCAATCACCAGATCGGCATGGCCGCGCCGCGCCACGATATCGCGCGCTGTGTCACGGCCAAAGAAGCGCACTTCCGTCGGCACGCCGGCGGCCACCGCAGACGCCGCGACATTGGCCGCAGGTTCCACACCCAGGCAGGGAATACCGGCGGCGACGAAATTCCTCAGCAGATAGCCATCATTGCTCGCGATTTCGACCACAAAGCTCTGCGCGCCAAGCGAAAGGCGTTCACGCATTGCGCTTGCATAACGCGCGGCGTGTTGAAGCCAGCTTTCCGAAAACGATGAGAAATAGGCGTAATCGGTGAAGATCGCCTCTGCCTCCACCACATGATCCAATTGCACCATACGGCAGGTGCCGCAGACCACGGCAGCGAGCGGGTAGCGCGGCAGTGGCGCGGCGCCAGGCAAAGGATAATCATTGGCAAGCGGTGTTGCGCCCAGATCGCAGAACATGGCGCTGATCGCACCACCGCAGGCGCGGCAGGCAGTGATGGGGCGGCAAAGCGCATCAGCATTCATGGCGAAACTGCATCCTCAATCTCAGCAAGGGCTAGCGCGCGGCCATCCGCACCACCGCGCCAGGCTTCATACCAGCGGGCGGTGGCGGCAATGGCGCTGGCCGCATCATGGCGCGGTGCCCAGTTCAGGCTTTGCATGGCAAAGCCACTGTCCAAAGCCAGGCGCTGCGCTTCTTCCATGGGAGGCGCGGGTGCTGCTTCCCAGGCAATCGGCGCACCGGCCGCCGCGCCATAAAGTTCAAGCACGCGCCGGACAGAAATCTCCGCATCGCGCGGGCCGAAATTGAGCGCTTGCGGCGCGGCGCCTGCCCAAAGCGCTTCGGCATGCAGCAAATAGCCGCGCAATACATCCAGCACATGCTGGAAGGGGCGCGTGGCATCGGGGCGGCGGATCACCAGCGTTTCACCCGCGATGCGCGCGCGCACCAGATCAGGGATCAGCCGTTCCGCGCCAAAATCACCCCCGCCGATCACATTGCCGGCGCGGGCAGTCGCCATACTGCCAATCTCAGCGCCGAAACTCGCGCGCCAGGACGCGACCGCGATTTCGCAAGCCGCCTTGGAAGCACTATAGGGATCATGCCCGCCGAGCGGATCATCTTCGCGGAAGGCCCGGCCCTGATTGTCGTTGCGATAGACCTTGTCGCTGGTGATCATCAGCGCGGCTTTGGCGCCGGCACCGCGCAGCGCCTGCATCAGATTGATGGTGCCGGTGACATTGCTGGCGAAAGTGCCTTCAGGGTCACGATAGCCGCGCCCGACCAGGGCTTGGGCTGCAAGGTGCAGCACAATCTCGGGCTGCGCCGCCTGCACCGCCGCCTGCACCGCCGCCGCATCGCGCAAATCCCCGATGCGTGAGGCTATAGCGGGCCGCAAGGCGACAAAGGCGGAAGGCCCCGCCTCCGGCGCCAGGGCGAAGCCAGTCACTTCAGCGCCGAGCCTTTCCAGCAGCAGCGCGAGCCACGCGCCCTTGAAGCCTGTATGGCCGGTCAGCAGCACGCGCTTGCCGCGCCAGAAATCAACGGAAGGCTGGCGCATTACCATTGTTTCCAGGGCGCTTTGCCGTCCTGCCAAAGCCCTTCCAGCACATCACGATCGCGCGGCGTATCCATCGGGTGCCAGAAGCCGCGATGGTCAAAGGCGCGCAGTTGATCATCCGCCGCAAGGCCGCGCAATGGCGCCTGTTCCCAGACGCAATCATCGCCATCAATCCGGTCCAGCACGCGCGGCGAGAGAACGAAAAACCCGCCATTGATGGTGGCACCATCGCCGGGTGGTTTTTCGGTGAAGGCGCGCACGCTTTCGCCCACCCGTTCCAAAGCCCCAAAGCGCCCGGGCGGCACCACGGCGGTCACGGTGGCATCGCGGCCATGGGCGCGGTGAAAGGCAACAAGCGCACCGATATCCACATCGGAAACGCCATCGCCATAGGTCAGGCAAAAGCCTTCCTCTTCGCGGAGATAGGGCGCCACCCGACCAAGGCGACCGCCGGTTTGTGTATCCTCACCGGTATCCACCAAGGTCACGCGCCAATCCTCGGTGGGTGGGGTCAGCCAGGTCGCGATACCGGTTGCAAGGTCAAGCGTCAGATCCGATGAATGGGAGCGGTAGTTCAGGAAATATTCCTTGATCTGCTGGCCCTTATAGCCAAGGCAAATCACAAAATCCCTGATGCCATGTGCGGCATAGGATTTCATGATGTGCCACAGGATCGGGCGCCCGCCGATTTCCACCATGGGCTTGGGGCGAAGCTGGGTTTCCGCGCCAAGCCTGGTGCCGCGCCCCCCGGCCAGAATGACGGCTTTTCTGATCATGAATACCCCAGAATATGAACCAAAAGCTTATAACAAGCGATGCGGTAAAGCTTGGTAAACGGACTAATCGCCCCGCGCCACCCCCTCTCGCCTTGGGTCGGAAGCGCCGATCAGCCCGCCATTGGTCACGCGGATCACTTGCAGGCCGGAAATCATCTCACGGATCGTGGCCTCATGCCCGCGCGCCCGCAGCGCCGGGGCCAGGGCGGCGGCTGGCGTGCCTTGTTCAAGTTCTACCGGCCCACCCATGCTGCCGAGATGCGGCAGCGCTATCGCCTCCTCCGGCGAAAGCCCCCAATCGAGCAGCGCAACCAGCGTCTTTGCCACATAGCCGATGATGCGCGGCCCGCCCGGTGAGCCCACCACGGCATGAAGCGCGCCCGAGGCATCCAGCACAATGGACGGCGCCATGGAGGAGCGTGGCCTTTTGCCCCCCTCCACCCGATTGGCGATGGGCCGGCCATTGGCTTCCGGCGCGAAGCTGAAATCGGTCAATTGGTTGTTCAGTAGAAAGCCCCGCACCATCAGCCGCGCGCCGAAAAGCGCTTCGATGGTGGTTGTCATGGAAAGCGCATTGCCCGCGCCATCCACAATGGCGATATGGCTGGTGCCGGCTTCATAATCCTGGGTTTGCGGGGCGAGCGATGTTTCCCGCCAGGAAGGATTGCCGGCGCGCACATTCTGCATGGCACGATCACGATCCATCAGCTGCGCGCGCGCGGTCAGATAGGCGCGATCCGTCAGGCCCTGCACTGGCACTGGCACGAAATCCGCATCCGCAAGGAACAGGTTGCGATCGGCAAAGGCCAAGCGCCCGGCTTCCGCCAGCAGATGCGCCGCATCCACCCCGCGCGGGTCAAGCCGTGGCATGTCGAAATGTTCGAGCAGACCAAGGATTTGCGCGACCGCGACGCCCCCGGATGAGGGCGGCGGAAAGCCACACACCCGAAACCCGCGATAGGGCGTGCAAATGGCGCTCCGCTGACGTGGCTGGTAGCGCGCCAAATCTCCCAGCGCCATGACGCCCGGATTGGTCGGGTGGTTGCGAATGGCGGCGATGATGTCCTCTGCAATCGGGCCCTGTTGCAGCGCCGCGGCGCCATCGCGCGCGACGGCACGCAATGTCTCAGCCAAGGCCGGGTTGCGGAGCCGATGCCCCACCGGCAGCGCCACGCCATCCGGGGTGAAGAAATAGGCGCCGGCGGCAGGGTCCCGGCGCAGCAGCAGCGTATCGGCAGCAATTTCGCGGTTGAGCCGCGCGCTGACCGCAAAACCTTCTTCGGCGAGGCGAATGGCGGGTTCAAAAAGCCGCGCCCAGGGCAGCTTGCCATGGGCGCGATGGGCTGCTTCCAGCACTGGCAGCGTGCCCGGCACACCAACCGCGCGCCCGCCCGCCATGGCTTCCAGGAAGGGCATGGGCCGGCCATCGCGCAGCAATAGGCTTGGCGTCGCGGCGGCGGGGGCAGTTTCCCGCCCATCCCAGGCTTCCATCCCGCCATCGGCAGCGCGGCGGAACATGATGAAGGCGCCGCCACCAATGCCGGAGGCTTGCGGTTCCACCAGCGTCAGCACTGCCTGCACGGCCACGGCGGCATCCAGCGCGCTGCCGCCATCCCGCAGCACACCAAGCCCGGCTTCCACCGCCAAAGGATGACCCGCCGCGACCATATGGCGCTGCGCGGTTTGGGCGACGGCAGGGAGCGAGGCGAGGAGGAGGGAGAGGAGAAGGAGAAAACGGGTCATGGCGCCCTAGCTTGGCGCCACCATCCGGCACCGCACAAGGTCCATTAAGCGGTCAAGACTGGCGTTTGTAACCGATTTGCCGAAATCACTTCCGAGATTGGTGCAGAGCGTGAAACGAGCGCATCTGCGCCATTGGATGATTTGAAAATCAGTAGTTCCCGCATCACAGCATGGTGCGTATTCTTCATGGGAATAGCTTCCACATGGAAAGCATGCCGCGCGGCCATGGCCCTTACTTCTGGTGCGTCATCATAAGTCAACATCACCGCGCCCTGTACGGATGCCAGAAGGCTGAAAAGCGCCTCATGATCCACATCATTGTGGCTGTAGAGCCGCGATCCTGCCCGCTTGCCACCGGCGGTATAGGGTGGGTCCACGAAAAACATCGCTGCGGGATTATCGGCGAATGTCTTGATCATCTCGAAAGCATCGAGTTGCAAGAAGGAGATTTTGCCACGCAGCAGGAATAGCGCTTCGATGCGTTTGGCCAATGTATCAGGATACCATCGGGACCGAAGCCCTTTCCCTGCCTCGCCCTCTTTTACTAATCCGGCACCGGGCGCCATGATACCGCCGCGTTGCATACGATTCTTGACGATGGTGCGAAAGGCGCGTGTTCGACGGGTTGACGCGGGCGAGTTCAGGACTTCCTTCACGTTAGTCAAATTGACATCGAAACTACGGATTTGGCGGCAAAGCCAATTCACCTCCGAACGCGGTGCATGAAAAATCGTCCGCCAAACAGCAGCGACATCATCGTCAATTTCGCCAAGCACCACTTTTTCGCAAAGACCCTCTGCCGCTGCGGTCAAGCCGGCCATGGCACCACCGGCAAAAGGCTCAACAAAAGTGGAGCCATCGCTGCCCGATGCCTTGAGCCATTGTCTAACTTCAGGAACCAGCCAAGTCTTCCCGCCCGGATAGCGGAAGGGGCTGAGTTGCCGAACCTGAGCGACATTCGTTGGTTTTGTTAACGAAACCACCGTCTCTGGTAATAGGCCGAAGGGGGCAGCGACCTCAGGATAGGCAAGAACCGGGGGATGCCTTGGCAAAGTGGATTGCTTGGCCGAGCTTGTGGGCGCACCCGACGGCGTGGCGCCTTCGTCCGGCAGCCTCGCCAGGTTCATTTCCTGACTTTTCAGAGCATTAACGTCGGCCTTCATGGATTTCCGACTCCGCGAATGTTCACGTTTTATACCCATGATTTGAGAGGTAGTCAACCGTAAAATCCATTTACTCGATTGCACTCTGGGGCAGTATCACTTGGCAGCTCGCCTTGAGCGCTGATCGCTTGCCAGGAGCTTATTTTTGATACGGCTTTCAAAAACCGAAAGGGGAACTGGCTTGCCACCAGTTAGCCCTTCCACAGACCGCTCCAGAGTAGTGAAACGAACCTCATCGCGGATCAGGCGCTTGAGCCCGCCATGACCAGCATTCTCGAAACCCACGATGAACCAGGCGATATCCGCGTTGGAGATATCCGCGACCCGGTCCATTTCGCCGATTGAATCAAAAAAGGGCCTGTCAACAACAACCGCCATTTTCTTTCCCCAGCGCCGCAAAGTGGGAACCTTGATTTGAAGCTGCGGCATAAGGCGCTTAGGCCCGCTGCTGCGATAATCAGGCCGCCGGCGTCCCTTCGGAAACGGAAGCGATGGCAAGTGCGGATCGGTCAGTGATTCGAAATCGCCCCTCATGGCGTCGCCACTGAAATAAACTGCCTGAATTTCCAGGGCCGCCCATTGCAGCGCTTCGGAAGCGTCAGCACCGGATTTCACCAGTATCATGTCAAGCCGACCCACATCATCCCCTTCCTCGCCATTGAGTAGCGAGCCGCCCTCCAGGAACCCAACTTCCGCCGCGATGAGGGGATTGGCATCGTCGAGAATGGTCTCGCCAACCCAACGCAAGATTTCCAGATCATGATGAAAGCGGTAGGGGCAGGTGACGCGCAATGCTCCTGCCGGCGCTTCAACGGGTCTGGCCATCACGGCCTCGGTTCGGGCGCTTGGGTCGGGCGCATAAAGGCGAAGAGAACATACCCCGCCTTCCTTGGAGCATTTGGCGCCTTGTTTGCGGGCCTGAAAAGGACAGGGGCGCTCCGATCTTTCCCTTTTGGGTCGCAGCAAATCCAAGGCTATGTCGCGCCGTTCCCTGGGGGTGAGATCAAGAATATCGCGCCCGAACCATTCGGCGATGCCGAAGCGTGGGGATGGTTGTCGTGTTTGCTTCGGCATAAGACCCTGCGCTACGATTCGATTGCACTCATTAAACAGTAGCGTGAACGAATTTGCATGCTTTTGGCGCGGGCAGCTTTCGCGCCGGGCTCCACCCTACTTCCGGGAGTTTCGCGCCATGCCCCGCCAACCCCCACCCCCCCATCGCCTGCTCCGTGGCCAGCGCGCTTATGCCGCCGGTCAGGATGCCGAAGCCCTCGCCGCCGCCGCGCTGACCGCCGAGGGCTGGCAAATCCTTGCCCAAAGATGCCGCACCGAAGCCGGCGAAATTGACCTGGTCGCCGAACGCGAAGGCCTGCTTGCCTTCATTGAAGTCAAGGCCCGGCCATCGCTCACTGAGGCCGCCTTTGCGCTCGGCCCGCGCCAACGCGCCCGGCTGGTCGCGGCGGCTGAGGCTTGGCTTGCCGCCAACCCCGGCCATGGCGCGGCGGGGATGCGCTTTGATGTCATGCTGGTCGCGGCGGATGGCACCATCCGCCGCATCGCCGATGCCTTCCGGGCAGACGAAGCCTAAGCAGGCTTTTCCGCCATCATCAGATAATTCACGCCAGTATCGCGGGTAATGCGCCAAGCGCCCGAAAGCCCCATTTCCATCCCGGCCAGATCGGCAACGCGTAACCCCGCCCCGCGCAGCCCCGCGCCAAGCTCGGCCGGTGTTACGAACATGCGCCAATCATGCGTGCCCACCGGCAGCAGCCGCAGCAGGTATTCGGCCCCGAGTTTCGCCATCAGGAAGGATCGCGGCGTGCGGTTCAGCGTGGAAAGAAATACCAGCCCCCCAGGCCGGGCGGCGCGGGCCAAGGCGGCCAGAAAGGCCGCGCGTTCGGTCACATGTTCAATCACTTCCAGGCTGACCACGGCATCAAACCCGCCGGCTTCATCGGCCAAATCCTCCGGCCCGCCCTGACGGTAAGCAATGGCAAGCCCGCCGGCTTCGGCATGGGCGCGGGCCGCCGCCAAAGCCTCCGGCGCCGCATCCATCCCCGTGACCTCGGCGCCAAGCCGGGCGAGTGCTTCAGAAGCCAGACCCGCCCCGCAGCCCACATCCAGCACCTTGAGCCCCGCAAGCGGCGCCGCCCCGCCGGGTTTGCGGCCATGGGCGCGGGCCAGCCTTTCGGCGATCCAGCCAATCCGCACAGGATTCATCCGATGCAGCGGCTTCATCGGCCCATTCGGGTCCCACCAGCGCGCCGCCAGCGCGTCGAATTTGGCGATTTCCGCCTCAAGCGCCGTTGCTTCCGCCAAGATGCTGCCCTTTCTTACGCTGAACCTTCGGGGTGGGTTGCGCGTCCCCCGCCCCCCCGGTATCTGTCCCGCCCCGCGCGCCGGTGCAACCGCCGGCCATTCCTTTTCCGCCCCGCCCAGGGAAAATAGCCTTCTATGGCCCGTATCGTCATGAAATTCGGCGGCACCTCAGTCGCTGATCTGGATCGTATCCGCAATGTCGCCGCCCGCGTGAAGCGAGAGGTGGATGCCGGCAACCAAGTGGCTGTCGTGGTTTCCGCCATGTCGGGTGTCACCAATCAGCTGGTGAAATGGTGCCAGGACCTCTCGCCGCTGCATGATGCGCGCGAATATGACACGGTGGTCGCGACCGGTGAGCAAGTCACCACGGGCCTGACCGCCATTGCCCTGCAGGCGATTGGCGTTGATGCGCGGTCCTGGCAGGGCTGGCAGGTGCCAATCATCACCGACCAGGCGCATGGCAAGGCGCGGGTTGAATCCATTGATGGCGCCGCGCTGATTGAACGCATGCAGCAAGGCCAGGTACCGGTGGTGGCGGGCTTCCAGGGCATTGACCCGAAACGCAACCGCATCACCACGCTTGGCCGTGGCGGGTCCGATCTTTCGGCTGTGGCCATTGCCGCCGCCGTCAAGGCAGATCGCTGCGATATCTATACTGATGTGGATGGCATCTATACGACCGACCCGCGCATTGTGCCGCGCGCACGCAAGCTTGAGCGCATTTCCTATGAGGAAATGCTGGAACTCGCTTCCGTTGGCGCCAAGGTCTTGCAGACGCGCTCGGTCGAACTTGCGATGAAGCAGCGTGTGCGCGTGCAGGTACTCTCCAGCTTTGAAGACAAGCCAGGCTCGCTCGTGGTTGATGAGGATGAAATCGTGGAACAGCCCGTCGTTTCCGGCATCGCCTATTCGCGCGATGACGCCAAGATAACGCTTCGCCGTGTGCCGGATAGGCCCGGTGTGGCCGCCGCCGTGTTCGGTGCGCTCGCGAAGGCCAATGTGAATGTGGACATGATTGTCCAGAATATCGGCGCCGATGGCAGCACGGATATGACATTTACCATCGGCAAGGTTGATCTGGCGCGTGCACAGGATGTGCTGGACAAGGCACGCGGAGAGCTTGGCTATGAAGCGCTGCTCGCTGACCCGGATGTGACCAAGATCAGCGTGGTGGGCATTGGGATGCGTAGCCACGCCGGGGTCGCCACCACCATGTTCAAGGCACTGTCCGAAAAGGGCATCAATATCCAGGTGATCTCCACCAGCGAAATCAAGGTGAGCGTGCTGGTTGGCGCGGAATACACGGAACTTGCGGTGCGCGCCCTGCACACCGCCTATGGGCTGGATGCGCCGGCATGAGTCACGACATGACCAAGGCCTTGGCGCAGCTTGATCGGCTGATGGCGCGCAGCGCGGCGTTTCTGGGCGCGCGCTATGCCATTATGGGTGGCGCCATGTCCTGGGTCAGCGAAAGGCATTTGGTCTCGGCCCTTTCCAATGCGGGCGCCTTCGGCGTGATTGCCTGCGGGGCGATGGAACCGCCGCGGCTCGCGGAAGAAATCGCGGGCACGCAGGCACTGACCACCAGGCCCTTCGGCGTCAATCTGATCACCATGCACCCAAGGCTGGATCAGTTGGTGGATACCTGCCTGGCGGCGCGCGTTTCGCACATTGTTTTCGCCGGCGGCATCCCGCCCGGCACTGCAATCAAGAAGGCCAAGGATGGCGGGGCGAAGGTGGTGTGCTTCGCACCCGCACTTGCGCTGGCCAAGCGCCTGATCCGCGCCGGGGCGGATGCGCTGGTGATTGAAGGCAGTGAAGCGGGTGGGCATATCGGGCCCGTGTCGCTGACCGTGCTCGCGCAGGAAATCCTGCCCCATATCCGTGATGTGCCGGTATTTGTCGCCGGCGGCATCGGGCGGGGTGAGGCGATCCTGTCCTATCTCGAAATGGGTGCGGCTGGTGTGCAGCTCGGCACGCGCTTTGTGTGCGCGCGGGAATCCATCGCGCATGCCAATTTCAAGCAGGCTTTCATTCGCGGCAATGCGCGTGATGCCATGCCGACCATCCAATTGGATGAAAACTTCCCCGTCATCCCTGTGCGCGCTTTGCAGAATGAAGGCACCAAGCGCTTCCTGGAACATCAGGCAGAGACCATCCGCCGCTTCCAATCCGGTGAACTGACGAAGGAAGCCGCGCAGCTTGATATCGAGCATTTCTGGGCCGGGGCGCTGCGCCGCGCCGTGATTGATGGCGATGTGGAAAGCGGCTCACTCATGGCCGGGCAATCGGTCGGCATGGTGACGCAGGAACAGACTGCCGCTGAAATCATCGCCGAATTGCGCGATCAGGCCGCACAGGCGATTATGGCGCGCTCCGCTGCCGCTGCTGCCTGACCCGCTGGAACCCCCATGAAGCGCTCTGCCCGCACCGAAAACACCGTCCAGGAAGCCGCCCGCGTTGGTGAGGAACTGCGCGAGGCGCGGATTGCCCTTGGCGTGAGCGTTGAGGATGCGGCGACGCAGCTTCGCATCAATAAGCGCTATCTGCTGGCGCTGGAGGAAGGGCGGGTGAAGGATCTGCCCGGCGCTGCCTATGCCGTTGGTTTCGTGCGATCTTATGCAACAGCGCTTGGACTTGACGCGGATGATGCGGTGCGGCGCTTTCGCGATGTTTCCGGTTCGGCGGTAACAAAGCAGGGTGATCTGGTCTTCCCCGAACCCGTCCCCCGGCGCGGCATCCCGACCGGGGTGCTGGCGGCGCTTGGCCTGGCGCTCGCCATGGGTGGCTATGTCGCCTGGTATCAATGGAGCGGGCGGGGAGAGCGGGTGGTAGATACCGTCCCCCCCCTGCCACCCCGCTTGGAACGCGCCGCCGAGGCGACAGCCCCCAGGGAAACGCCGGCCACCCCCGCCGTTGAGCCGCCCGCGCCGGCCCCGGCACCTGCCGCCGCCCCGCCAGCCCCGCCCCAGCGGATAGACCCGGACAAGCCCCGCATCGTGATCCGTGCCAAGGGCGAAAGCTGGGTGCAGATTCGTGACAATCCGGGCAATCGGGTACTGGCGGATCGCGTGCTGCGTGCTGGTGAGACCGTCGAAATTCCCAATCGCCCAGGGATTGTGCTGACCACCGGCAAGGCCGAAAACCTGGATATCCTGCTGGATGGGCAGGATGTGGACCCCTTTGGCGGACCTGGCGTGCGGCGCAATATCGCGCTGGAACCCGAGCGGCTGCGCACACCACCCACCCCGCCAAGCCCCCCTGCCCCCGCTACGGCACCGGCGCCGCCGCCTCGTCCGCCGGCGGCAACCACCCCACCTACGCCACCAACCCCGCCGCGGCCCTGACGCGTTTCAAGTCTTTCGGCGCGGCGAAAGCCTCGGCATAATCGGCGGCGAAAACCAGCCTTTGGGGTCCGCCTGATGTCCTATCGTCCCTATCAGAAGATCGAGCGCCGCAAATCCCGCCTGATCCATGTCGGGCGCGTGCCGGTGGGGGGCGATTCGCCGATCTCCGTCCAGACCATGACCAATACGCCGACCGAAGACGCGGCAGCGACGATTGCACAAATCCGCCGCGCTGAATTGGCCGGGGTTGATATCGTGCGCGTGTCCTGCCCGACCGAGGAAGCGACGGCCGCCTTGGCCGAGATTGTGCGCGAAGTGAATGTGCCGATTGTGGCCGATATTCATTTTCATTACCGCCGCGCCATTGAAGCGGCGGAAGCGGGCGCGGCGTGCCTGCGGATCAATCCCGGCAATATCGGGTCCAAGGAACGCGTGAAGGAAGTGATCAAGGCCGCGCGGGATCATGGCTGTTCCATCCGCATCGGCGTCAATGCCGGCAGCCTTGAAAAGCACTTGCTGGAAAAATACGGCGAACCCAACCCGGAAGCGCTGGTGGAAAGCGCGCTATGGCATGCGGACCATCTGCTGCAAGAAGATTTTCACGAATTCAAGATCAGTGTGAAGGCATCGGATGTGTTCCTGGCGGTTGCTGCCTATCAGCAATTGGCGGAAGCCTGTGATCACCCCTTGCATATCGGCATCACGGAAGCGGGCGGCAAACGCACCGGCACGGTGAAATCCGCGATCGGCCTTGGGTCGCTGCTTTGGGCCGGCATAGGCGATACCTTGCGCGTTTCCTTGTCCGCCGAGCCGGAGGAAGAGGTTTCGGTCGGTTGGGAATTGCTGAAATCGCTGCATCTCCGCCATCGCGGGGTGAAGGTGATTTCCTGCCCAAGCTGCGCGCGCCAGGGTTTTGATGTGATCCGCACGGTGGAGAAATTGGAAGAACGTCTGGCGCATATTGCCGAGCCCATCAGCCTTTCCATCATCGGCTGCGTGGTGAATGGCCCCGGTGAGGCGCTGATGACCGATATCGGCCTGACCGGCGGCGGCGCTGGCACACATATGGTCTACAGCGCCGGCAAGACTGACCACACGATCCGGACCGAGGAAATGGTGGATCATATTGTGGGCTTGGTGGAGGCGCGCGCCGCGGCGCTGCAGACCGCGAAGGCAGCGGAAGACGCAGCACGCGCGGCGGAATAAGCCGCGCTTCACCCCTTGCCCCGGGCGCCCGCCCGGCGATACAGGCTTTTCATGTCCAGCCAATTGCAGCCCGCCCGTGGCACCCGTGACCTGATCGGTGAGGAATTTCGCCGCCACCATGCGGTGGCCGAAGCCGCGCGGCGCATTTCCGCGCTTTACGGCTTTGAAGAATGGGCGACGCCCATCTTTGAAGATACGCGCGTTTTCGCCCGGGGCCTTGGTGACACTTCCGACGTTGTCTCCAAGGAAATGTACAGCTTCACCGATCGCGGTGGGGAAAGCCTGACGCTGCGCCCGGAAATGACTGCGGGGGTGTGCCGTGCGCTGGTTTCCAACGGCCTCACGCAATCCAATTTGCCGCGCAAGGTTTTCTATGCCGGGCCGATGTTTCGCTATGAACGCCCGCAAAAGGGGCGCTATCGGCAATTCCACCAGATCGGCATTGAAATCCTGGGCGCGGCGGAACCGCTGGCGGATGCGGAAGTCATTGCCTGCGGCTGGCATATCCAACAGGAACTGGGCATCGCCGAAGGCTCGGTGCTGGAAATCAACACCCTTGGCGATGCGCCATCGCGTGATGCCTATCGTGCGGCCCTTATTGCCTATTTCAGCGCCCATCGTGATGCGCTCAGCCATGATAGCCGCGTGCGGCTTGAAAAAAACCCTTTGCGCATCCTGGATTCCAAGGATGAGACGGACCGCGCCATTGTCGCCGGCGCGCCGGTGATTGGCGATCACCTCACCGCCGAAGCCGCAGCGTTTTACGCCACGGTCAAGAAGCACCTCACGCGCTTTGGCGTGCCCTTCCGCGAAAACCCGCGCATCGTCCGGGGACTTGATTATTACAGCCACACCGCCTTTGAATTCGTGACCGAAAGGCTCGGCGCACAAGGCACGGTGATGGCGGGCGGGCGCTACAACGGGCTCGTCGAGGAAATGGGCGGGCCGCCGACCCCTTCCGTTGGCTGGGCCGCCGGCATTGAACGCCTCGCGATGCTGCTGCCGCAAAGCCCCGCCGCGCCGCGCCCCGTGGCCGTGATCCCGGTTGGCGATGACGCGGAAGGACCCGCACTTGATATGCTGGGCGCTTTGCACCGCGCTGGCATCGCCGCCGAGATCGCCTATCGCGGCAATCTCAAGCGCCGGATGGAACGCGCCAATCGTATCAATGCCCGCGCCGCCGTTATCCTGGGCGAAGCGGAAATCGCCGCCGGTGTCGCGCAATTGCGTGATCTGGATGCCGGTACGCAGGAAAGCGTGGCACTCGCGGATATCCCCGCCCGCCTGAAATGAGCCTGCCGTCTCGCCTTGATCGCCTGCTGTCCCGTGCGGAGGAGCTGCGCCATATGCTCTCCACCGCGCCGGGGGCAGATATTGGCGCGCTCTCCAAGGAATTGGCGGAGCTTGAGCCGCTCGTTGAGAAAGTCGCCGAATATCGCGCGGCAGAACGCGCCCGCGATGAAGCCCAGGCCATGCTGGCAGACCCCGAAATGCGCGAATTGGCCGAAGCCGAATGGCTCACGCAAAAGGAACGCGTGCCTGCGCTGGAACATGAAATCCGCATCATGCTGCTGCCCCGCGATGCGGCGGATGAACGGAGCGCCATTCTGGAAATCCGCCCGGCCGCCGGCGGTGATGAGGCCGGGCTTTTCGCCGCTGAATTGTTCCGCGCCTATCAGCGCTATGCGGAAGGGTGCGGCTGGCGTTTTGAAGTGCTGGATTACGACGAAAACGAATTAGGCGGCATCAAGGGTGCCACCGCCGAAATTGCCGGGCGCGGGGTTTTCGCGCGGCTTAAATACGAAAGCGGCGTGCATCGCGTCCAGCGCGTGCCAACCACCGAAACCCAGGGGCGCATCCATACCTCCACCGTGACGGTCGCCGTGCTGCCGGAAGCCGAGGAAGTGGATGTGCAGATCGAAGACAAGGATTTGCGGATTGATACCTATCGCGCTTCCGGCGCCGGTGGGCAGCATGTGAACAAGACGGATAGCGCGGTGCGCATCACCCATATGCCAAGCGGCATTGTGGTCGCGATGCAGGAAGAAAAGAGCCAGCACAAGAACCGCGCCAAGGCGATGAAAGTGCTGCGCGCCAGGCTTTATGAACAGCAGCGCAATGCCGCCGATCAGGCGCGCGCTGCGGATCGGCGCAGCCAGGTTGGCACCGGTGATCGGTCTGAACGCATCCGCACCTACAACTTCCCGCAAGGCCGCGTGACGGATCACCGCATCGGCCTCACGCTGCATAAGATTGACCGCGTGATGCTGGGCGAATTCGATGATGTGTTTGATGCGCTGATCGCCGAAGACCAGGCGGCGCGGCTGGCGGCAGAAGCGGCGTGAGCGACGCGCCCTGCGCCGATCCCGCCGGCACGATTGGCTTTTTTCTCTGTCAGGCCGGGCAAAGATTGCGCGGTGCGGCAATTGAAGCGCCACGGCTGGAAGCGCGCCGCTTGCTCGCGCATGTATTGGGCACAACGGAAGAAGCGCTGCTGCGAGACCCACGCGCAGCGGTGCCGGCCGATAAGGCCCAGCATTTCGCCGCCTTGCTGGCGCGGCGCGTGGCGCATGAACCCTTTGCCTATCTGACCGGGCGCGTTGGCTTCTGGACGCTTGATTTGGAAGTCTCCCCCGCCACGCTCATTCCGCGCGCCGATAGCGAAACGCTCGTGGAGGCAGCGCTGGCAGCCTGCCCGGATAAGGGGGCTGCGTTGCAGGTGCTCGACCTTGGCACCGGGACCGGGGCTTTATTGCTGGCGGTGCTGAGTGAATTTTCGGCCGCAAACGGGATTGGCATTGACCTCAAGCCCGCAGCGGCGGCGCTTGCCGCGCGCAATGCGGTACGGCTGGGGTTGGCGGCAAGGGCGTGCTTCCTGGCTGGCGATTGGGCTGCGGCGCTGGCTGGGCGCTTTGATCTGGTGCTCTGCAACCCGCCCTATATCGAAAGCGCGGCCATCCCTGGGCTGATGCCGGAAGTGGCGCGGCATGAACCGGCCTCGGCGCTTGATGGTGGGGCGGATGGCTTGGCAGCCTATCGGCGCATTATCGCCGATTTGCCGCGGCTTTTGGCGCCGCGCGGTGTCGCGGTGCTGGAATTGGGGGCGGGCCAGCAGGCGGCGGTGGAAGCCTTGGGCAGGGCCGCCGGCCTGACGCCGGAAGCCTGCTCAGCCGACCTCGGCGGGGTGCCGCGCGCCCTTGTTCTCCGGGCTGCGTGATTTTGCCCTTGGCGCGGCGGGGCTGAGGCGCTACAAGGCAAATGCGGTGAAGCGAGGAAGTTCGATTCCCCTCCCTGATCCCGAAAAGCCTTATGGGTGTTGACCCGGTCCTTTCGGCACCGTTTGGATGCAACAGACTCGGAATTCAGGACGTAACCCAGGGCCTTGGCCCGCTGCGCCCCGGAAATGCCGAATGCGGAATAGCGAAACGCGATACAGATGAACATGAAGCGCATGCGCGGCCGGGGCGGTCACCGTCATGGTGGGGGCGGCCAGTTCCGTCATAGTGGCGGGGGTGGCGGCCAGGGTGGTGGTCAGCCGCTCAATCGCAACCACGTTTTTGACTCGAACGGGCCGGATTTGCGGCTGCGCGGCACGGCGCAACAGCTTTTCGAAAAATACCTCCAGCTTGGGCGCGATGCGACCAGCGGCGGGGATCGCGTGATGGCGGAAGGCTATTTCCAGCATGCGGAGCATTACTTCCGCATCCTGAACGCGATGAACCAGGCCGCGATGCAGCATCAGCAGCAATATCAGCAGCGCCGCTATTCGCAGCAGGAAGGCCAGGAAGGGCCTGAGGGCGGTGAGGCTGGCGACCAGCCCGAATATCGCGGCGAAGCGCAAACCATCACGCCCGATTTGAATGAAAGCGGCGCGGAAGTGGTTGCCCCCGCACGGCCCGCACCGGCGCCTGAAGCCGCCTAAAGCTCCACTTGAACTGCCGCCCGGCGCGCGGCGCCGGGTTTTGGGGAAAAGATCATGCCCGTGAACCCCGCCGATGGCGCCGTGCTCGGCGCGCTTTATGGCACGGATGCCATGCGCGCTGCCTTTGGCGAAGACGCCTATTTGCAGAAGATGCTGGATGTGGAAGCCGCCCTTGCGCGCGCGCAGGCGAGGCTTGGGATCATCCCGGCCGAGGCCGCGGCGACCATCACGCGCGTCGCGCGCGCCGAAGCGCTGGACCGCGCCGCCATGGCCGCCGCCACGCGCAATACCGGCTACCCGGTGGTGGGCCTGGTCAATCAGCTTTCCAAACTGGCCGGGGAAGAAGCCGGGCGCTGGACCCATTGGGGCGCCACCACGCAAGACATCATGGATAGCGCCCTTGTTTTGCAAATCCGCGATGGCCTTACGCTGATTGAAGCGGATTTGCGCGCGACCATCGCAGGGTTTGCGACGCTGGCGGCAAAGCATCGCGCCACGGTGATGGCAGGGCGGACGCATTTGCAGCACGCTTTGTCGGTGACCTTCGGCTATAAGGTCGCGGTTTGGGTCAATCCGCTGATCACGGCTTTGGAAAGGCTGGAACAGCTTCGCCCGCGCGTGCTGCGCCTTGGCTTTGGCGGTGCTGCCGGGACATTAGCCTCCTTGGGTGATCAGGGCCTGCCGGTGGCGCGGGAATTGGCGCAGGAACTTGACCTTATTGAAGCCGATATCCCCTGGCATGTGGCGCGCGATGGTGTCGCGGAAGTGGCCTGCTGGCTTGGCGTGCTTTGCGGCAGCCTTTCGAAAATCGGCACGGATGTGATGCTGCTGATGCAAACGGAATTGGCGGAAGTCGCCGAACCCCATGTGCCAAAGCGCGGTGGGTCTTCCACCATGCCGCAAAAGCGCAACCCGATCGCGTGCGAATATATCCTGGCGCAAGCGCGCGGCGTGCATGCGCTGGTGCCGCAAATGCTCTCGGCCATGGCGCATGATCTGGAACGCGGCACCGGCCCCTGGCAGGCTGAAGCCTTGGCCTTGCCGCAGGCCTTCCTGCTGACCCATGGCGCCGTGGCGCAGGCGCGGTTTTTGTCCGAAGGGCTGCAAGTGGATGCGGCGCGCATGCGCGCCAATCTGGACGCAACCCATGGCATGATCATGGGTGAGGCGGTGATGATGCGCCTCGCCCCCATTCTGGGCCGTGGGGAAGCGCACCATATGGTGAATGACGCCTGTGATGCGGTGCGCGCCGAGGGCATTACGCTCGCCGCCGCCTTGTCACGCATCCCGGCCATTGCGGCGCGGTTGGATGCGGCTGCGGTCGCAGCCATGACCGATCCGGCAAGCTATCTGGGCAGCGCCCATGCCTTCACGGACCGGGTGATGGCGCGGGCAAAGGCAGCGCTGGCCGCAAAGTAGCCCCTTGGGGCGGTGGCTGCTATAGAAGCGAGTCTTCTCGCGCGTCGCCCAAGGCTGCTTGGGCCAAAGGATGACTGACCCATGGCTCGTCGCCGCCAACTCTATGAAGGTAAAGCCAAAATCCTGTTCGAGGGGCCGGAACCCGGCACCCTGGTGCAGTATTTCAAGGATGATGCCACCGCCTTTAATGCCAAAAAGAAGGGCACCATTACCGGCAAGGGGGTGCTCAATAATCGCATCAGCGAATATCTGATGATGCGGCTGACGGAAATCGGCATCCCGACGCATTTCATCCGCCGGCTCAATATGCGTGAGCAATTGATCCGAGAGGTGGAGATCATCCCGCTCGAAGTTGTGGTGCGCAATGTCGCCGCCGGGTCACTTTCGCAGCGCCTCGGCATTCCGGAAGGCCAGCGCCTGCCGCGTTCCATCATTGAATACTACTTCAAGAATGATGCGTTGAACGACCCGATGGTGGCGGAAGAACACATCACCTGCTTCGGTTGGGCTTCGACGCATGATCTGGATGACATGATTGCGCTGACGCTGCGCATCAATGATTTCCTGACCGGGCTTCTGCTTGGGGTCGGCATTACGCTCGTGGATTTCAAGCTGGAATTCGGCCGGCTTTGGGAAAATGAGGAAATGCGCATCGTGCTGGCCGATGAGATCAGCCCGGATAATTGCCGGCTTTGGGATGCCAAGACCGGCGAGAAAATGGACAAGGACCGCTTCCGCCGTGACCTCGGCAAGGTTGAGGAAGGTTATCAGGAAGTGGCGCGTCGGCTTGGAATCCTTCCCGAAGCTGGTATGCGCGACATGAAGGGGCCGGAGGCAATTCAGTGAAGGCCCGCGTTTACGTAATGCCCAAGGCGGGCGTTTTGGACCCTCAGGGCAAGGCTATCGGCCATGCTTTGGAAGGCCTTGGCTTCGGCGGCGTGCATGATGTGCGCGCCGGCAAGGTGATTGAACTGGACCTGGCGGAGGCCGATCCAGCGCAGGCAAAACAGATCGCCGAGGATATGGCGCGCAAGCTGCTCGCCAATACGGTGATCGAAAGCTTCCGGGTGGAGATCGTCTGAGGTGGTCAAGGCCAGCCTGATCGCGATGCTGGTGTTGACCGTGCTGATCGCCATGGGCTTGCGTTGGCGCGAACAACGCGTGCCGGTGGTGAAGCACGGCAATATGGTGGCGCGCGGCAAGCGGACGATCAATCGCTGGGTGACGGCGGCGGCGCTCGCCGCTTTGGTGACAATGTTGTTCATGGGCGGGCTGCATTGGCTGCGCCTGATCAGGACCTGAAGGCCATGAAGGCGGCAATCATTGTGTTTCCCGGCACGAACCGCGAGCGCGATATGAGGCTGGCGCTGAAGCGTGCCTCTGGCCGCGAACCGGCCATGCTGTTTCACCGGGAAGCGGCGCTGCCCAAGGGGCTAGATCTGGTGGTGCTGCCGGGCGGCTTTTCCTATGGCGATTATCTGCGCTGCGGGGCAATGGCGGCGCAATCGCCCATCATGCGTGCGGTGAAGGATTTTGCCGCCGCTGGTGGGCATGTGCTTGGCGTGTGCAATGGTTTTCAGATCATGATCGAAGCCGGGCTTTTGCCAGGTGGGCTGCTGCGCAATGCCACGCTCCGGTTTCTGTCCATGGATTGCCGCTTGCGCGTGGAACGCGCGGGCACAGCCTTTACCGCGCATTGGCAAAAGGGCGATTGCTTCCGCGCCCCCATGGCGCATGGTGATGGCAATTACTTCGCCGATCACGCAACGCTCGATCGGCTGGAAGGTGAAGGGCTGGTAGCCTTCCGCTATGTGGATGAGGCGGGCGAAGCCACGGCGGCCGCAAATCGCAATGGCAGCGCGCGCAATATTGCCGGCATTCTTTCCCCCAATCTCCGCGTCTGCGGGCTGATGCCGCATCCGGAAGATTTGGTCGACCCACTCATGGGCGGCGAGGATGGCCTGCCCATGTTCCAAAGCCTGGCCGAGCGGCTGGTGGCCGCTTAGGCTTCGACCTGCTTAGTGGCGCGGCGCAGCACAGCGCAAAGCCGCGAAAAACTCAGCCAAAAAGCGCCATGTTCCGGTGCGCGTTCCGGATGATTGCCGAAGGCGGGTTCTCCGCGGCGCAGCAAGGGCAGGCGCGCTTCGAAGCGACCGCGCATATTTTCCAAAAAGGCAGAGCTGGAGGCCATGTAAAGCTCCAGCATTTCGGCGGCCAATTCCAGCTCCACCCGCGCATTGCCTTCGGTGGTGAAGCGCTTCAGCGCGCGGCTATCTTCGGCTAGCGCGAGATGAATCCGGTGCAAATCCTGCAGATGGGTTGCAACACGCTGGCGGCATTCGCGGGCAGTCTCATCGGCTGCGGTGCTTGTTGGTTCCATTGGGGACCTCCCAATGAAAGCATAGGTTGGATAGCTTAAATTTTCGTCAAATTACAGAAGGATATTTGCGACACGCTGAAACAATGGCCGTCATATCCTGCACAACCGGGCGCGCGCTTCTTCCAGCGAACCTGTCGCCGGCGCCAATTGAACCGCATTGCCAAGCCCGGTGGGCGGCATGCCTGAATAGAGGGATTCATACTGCCCAACTTTAATCAAATGGGTTTCGTGCCAGATACTTACATCACCCCGCGCATTCCGTACCGAGTGATTGAGAGACGCGCGGCATGCCGAAGGCCATCGAATACCAATGATGGATTTTCCAGGCTTTGTTGACGCGCTTGCTGGTCAGAAAGTCCGCGAAATCGCCTTCGACGCACGCTGTCATGCAGGCAGGGATCGCGCCTGCCAGCGCTTTCCTCGCTCATACATTTGAACCTTCTTTCATTACGATATCAGAGCCATGCGCAGCGCTGCCAGATCTTCAGCGCTGTCAACATCGCGCTTTGGCGGCAGTAGCGCGACGCGATGACGGCGGAAATTGGCCATAGTATCGGCCAGAGCATGGGGGCCGGACCAGCGCACATGCGCGAAGGGGCGATGCGGACGCTTGGGGCCAAAGCCCACCAGCCAATAGCCGCCATCCAGCGCCGGTCCAAAGACCGCATCTGCCCGCCCCAGCGCGCGAAACCCAGCAGCGATATCAGCGGGGCCAAGCCCCGGAATATCGCTGCCGATCAGAATCGCGCGCGGGAAGGGCGCCAGGGCCTTTTCCATGCGCCGTCCCAGATCGCCAGAAGCCTGCGCCATGCGTGGCGTACCGGACGGCGCCAGGCGCCCCCAATCCGCCCGCGCCCATGGTGGTGTAACGGCCAGAATCGTGCGCCAACGGCGATCGCGCGCTATGGGCCAGGCGGTGGTGGCCAGCATGCGCCGGTAAAAACTTAGGGCGTCGCGCGCGCCAATGCCCGCGGCCAGGCGCCGCTTCACCGCGCCAAGGCGTGGCGCACGGGCGAAAATGATCACAACGGGTCTGCGCATCGTCAAAACAAAGCCGATCAGCCTCGGCGCGCATAGATGCGGGCAATGCGCGTGGGGGAAACCCCCGCGAACCAAAGCGACAGGCAAAAAAGGTTGCGCACCGAGCGCCCATACCAGCCATCCCGCCGCCATTTCTCGGCCGAGGTGATGAAATCCGCCGGCAAGGCCAACAGCCGCTTGCGACCAATGCGGCGGATCAGCGCCACATCTTCCATCAGCGGAATCGCCTCATAGCCACCAAGCGCCTGATAGAAATCGCGCTCAATCAACAGCCCCTGATCGCCATAGGGCAGGCCAAGCCAGCGGCTGCGCCAGGCCACCATGGCCTCCAGGCGCCGCGCCTCGGGTGCCGCATCATCCAGGGCAAAGCGGAAATAGCCGGCTAGTGTTTGGGTTTCGGGGCGCGCGATGAAAGCCGCCGCCGCATCCTGCCAGCCATGGCCGGGTCGTGTATCGGCGTGCAGCGCCAAAAGCCAGGGCTGGGTGGAGGCTTCGGCGGCTGCGCGCAGTTGGCTACCCCGGCCACGCTGGGCCGTGATCAGCCGCGCGCCGGAGCTGCGGGCAATTTCGGGCGTATCATCTGCGCTGCCGCCATCGGCGATGATGATTTCGGCCACCTTACCGCGTAACCCCGCGAGCGTCGCCGGCAGGCTCGCGGCGGCGTTCAGCGTCGGGATCAGGGCGGAGATGGGCAGGGGGTACATTTCTCGTAAAACACCTCTTGATCAATGATCCGCCGGCTCGATTTTTCTACACTGACTCTGTGCGGTAAGGCCGGTAGGTTGATAATTTCAGACGCAAGCCATCTGTCATAAAGCGCAGTATTGCACTAGAATTCGTCGGCTGGGATAGAGATCAGCAAGGGTACAACCGATCTGAAAGCGGGTCCTGTTCCTTGCCAAGCCGCGATAGCGCAGAGTGGTAAAAGCGAAGACCCGTTTGGTGATCAGCAGCCGATGCTCTCCTTTCGCAGGCATACGCGATGTCACGGCGTTCTTCGCGCAGCCCTTATCCCGCAGAACCACCAATTACCCTTCCAGGTCTGTCGCATTTCGGGGGCGCGTTCACCCTTCTCGTTCGTGTCAGCTGATGGCGCGGAAGTCAGCATTGCATCCATGACAGCCCCTGTATTTGGCCTCCGGTGCCGCAAACATTGGGACATGTGTTTTTTCTATTCGTCACACCTCAAGGATATTTGGCGCCAAAACGATTTGACCGTTCCATCAAAGCCCTAAGCCGCCCGCCAAACCACCGGAAACACCTCACTATCCATCGCCGCACCATGTGCCGGCGCATTCGCCGGCGCGGGCGGGCTTTCTATCCCCTTGCGGCGCGTGAACACCGCATCATCACCCGTCCAACGCGCTGAAACCGCACGGCGCCGCAGCTTCCCGCTGCGATTGCCCGGCGCGCCATGCAACGTCAGCCCATGGAAGGCCACGCAATCGCCAGGCTGCAAATCCCAGCCCAGCAAGGTGTAGTCGCCACGATTCCCCTCCACATCCGGCACTGGCAGAAAGCGCGGATCATCGGAAGGATGGTCAGCGCTATCGGCAAAGCGCTTCGGCTTGAACCATTCATTGCGGCGATGCGACCCCGCGACATATTCAACGCCATTCTCCCGCGCCACAGGATCAAGCGGAATCCAGAGCGAACACACCTGCCAGCCCTCCACCGTCCAATAGGGCTGGTCATTATGCCAAGGTGTCGGTTCTTCCGTGCCCGGTTCCTTCACCAGAACATGTTCATGAAACAGATTGACCTTACCGCTTTGCATCAGCGCGCCGGCAATGGCGGCGGCGGGGGAATGGCGCAAGAACGCCTCATATTCCGCAATGCGCTGCCAGGAACAGTAATCGCCGAAGAACATGCCTGGCTTGCCTTCCGGCGTATAGCGTTTGCCGAAGGGGCCGGGCTCCCGCAGATTGCGCTCCACACCGGCGGCGAGCAGCTCAACCCAATGCGGCGCGAAGGCGCCACGGATCACCACCGCGCCATCACGATCATAATCGGCGATGATCTGGGGATCGAGGATTTGGGGCATCGCGTTTCTCCTGACGTTGAAACGACCTTAACGGGCCAAACCCGCGCGCGCAAAGCGGCGGACGAAGTCCTCCTGCGCCGGAGTCTCGATCGCCTCCGCATTGTAGGCTGTGCGCAGCCAGGCAACCGGGTCGCCCTCCACCGCGCCGGCCAGGATGGCAAGGCAAGCCATGGCCGTGCCGGTGCGCCCAAGCCCGGCCTTGCAGCCGATGTGAAAGGCGCCATCGGGGGCGGCGCGCATCGCGGCCAGCATTTGCGTCAATACCGTGCGCAAAGCGGCTTCATCGGGCAGGCCGAAATCCGGCACATCAAGCTGCCATTCAGCTTCCGCAACACGTTCGGCGCGCGCTTCCAGGCATAGACCGCGCGCACCGTCCGGCATGGCGTCAAATGGCCCGCCCGAGATGCTGATGCGCTGCCCCCCCAGGGGCAATACAAGCCGCCCGCGCAGCATCAGGGCGCGGTGTTTCCCTTGCCATTATCGGCAACCAGCACGGGTTCCAGCAGGCTTTCCGCTTCCTGCTTCAGCCGCAAATAGGACCGTACCGAAAAGGGCAACATGCCAAGATAAATCATGCCTGCCATGGCGAGCGCGCCCCAGGGCTCGGCAAACAACAGCGCCATGTAAAGCCCTATGCCAAGCAGCAGCGGCAGCACCGCCGCGCGGGGCACCTTGAAATTCTTGAAGGACCAGGTGGGCAAAGTGCTCACCATCAGCCCGCCCACCAGGATCAGAATACCCGCCACCAGCACGGGGTTGCGCATGATATTGGCAAGGATCGGCATGTCGATTTGCGTGAAGAATAGCCCCGCAAAAAGCGGAAACAGCGCGCAGCCCGCGCCCGCCGGCGCCGGCACGCCGGTGAAGAAATTATAGGTATAGGCAGGCTTCGGTGCCGGGCCGACATCCAGCGCCGCGTTGAAGCGCGCGAGCCTGAGGGCGGAACACACCGCAAACAGCAAGGCGGGCGCGAAGGCAATGCCGCGGTAATCCTGCAAGGCCCATAGATAAAGCACTAGCGCCGGCGCCACACCGAAGGACAGAAAATCCGCCAGACTATCGAATTCCGCCCCGAAACGGGATGTCGCCTTCAGCAGCCGTGCGAGCCTGCCATCCAGCCCATCAATCACGCCGGCCACCACAATCAGCACCGCGGCTTCGGCAAAGCGCGCTTCAAAGGCCGCGCGGATTGCCACCAATCCGCAGCAAAGCCCAAGCATGGTCATGATATTCGGGATCAGGCGATTGAAGGATTGCCCTTCAAAGCGCGGGCGCGTGCGCGGGCGAAAGCGCCGCCGCAGGCGCCGCATGCGCCCTGCCCCACCCATATCGCGCTCAGTATTCATCGCGTCTGCAACTCCGCCAAAACCGTCTCACCGCCGATCATGGTCTGGCCCACGGCGACCATGGGCAGCACACCGGGTGGCAGGTAGATATCCGTGCGGCTGCCGAAACGAATAATGCCAAAGCGATCGCCCGCCTGCACCGCATCGCCCACCTTGGCATCACAAAGGATCCGCCGCGCGATCAGCCCGGCAATCTGCACCACCGCAATGTCGCGCCCATCGGGCAGCCGCAAGGCAAGCGCATTGCGCTCATTCTCATCACTCGCCTTATCCAGATTGGCGCTCAGGAATTTGCCGTGGTGATAGGCGATGCGCGTCACCGTGCCATCACAGGGCATGCGGTTCACATGCACATCAAGGACGGAAAGGAAAATCGCGATGCGCCAACGCGTTTCCTCACCCATGCCCAATTCCACCGGTGGCTTGGCCGGCATGACAGACACCACATGCCCATCCGCCGGCGCCAGCACCAGCCCGGGCCGCGCAGGCGGGATGCGTTCCGGGTCACGGAAGAAGTAAAGGCAGAACAGCGCGAAGGCCACGCCAAGCCAAAACAGGAAGCCGCCAAGCAGCGCGCCGCCCAGCAGCGCCACCGCCGCGCCGCCGATGAGGAAGGGTTTCGCGGCCGGGTGCGGCCGGGCGAGAACCATGCGAAGACTTTGTCCGAGTGCCATGCGCCCCCGCTTACAGTGTTTTTACCAAAATTGCACAAAATGCGTCCCATGGACGCGATCACCCTTGGCCACCTGGCCATAGACCCCGAAGGCCGCCTGACGCCCATGCAGGCGGACCGCCCCTTGGAATTCACCTTTGACTGGCGTGGCCGGCGCTGCAGCGTGGAACTCAGCCACGAAGGTCTGGCGGTGGAAACTGATGCCGCGCGCATCCCCTCCACCGCTGAGGGCCGGGACCAACGGCAAGCAAGCTTCGCCACCCTGGCCGCACTGAGCCCTGGCCTGCCGGAAGGCTGGCGCATGGGCCTGACGCCTGAACACCGTATCCGCTTTGAAGCCGATCTGGCGCTAGTGCCGCCCACCAATTCCACTGAATTGATCGCGGCGCTGGTGCGCTTCGTGCTCGCGCTTGATCCTTATCTCGATCGGTTGGAAGCCGCAGGTGCGGGCTGGGCTACCGGCAATGTAAAGACCTGACCCGGATAGATTTTATTGGGATTGGCGATCTGTTCCTTATTGGCCTGATAAATCACCATATAGCGTGTGCCCTGGCCATAGGTGGCGCGGGCAATGCGCCATAGGTTATTGCCTGGCTGCACCACGATGCGCTGCTGGGCAAAAGCCTCGGCGGGCAAATCCTCACGCTGGAAGGGCACTTCGGCGCGGGCCAGCACCCGGCCATCGGCTGGCGAGATCTGGTCCACCCTGAGCCGGTGACGGCCGATGGAGGGTTGGTTTTCCGGCTGGAAGGCCCAGCGGCCAAGCGCATCGGCCACCGCATCGCCGATGTAATTGTCATCCACATAAAGCCTGAGCCGGGCGCCGGGTTGCGCGCCGCCGGCAAAGCGCATGGACCCGCCTTGGTCATATTCAACCGAGTTAATCCCGAGCCGCGCTGCGGTGCCGGCCGCAGGGGCGGGTTCCGGCACCTGCAAAAGCCGTGGGCCCCCCGCTTCAGGGCGTGCGGGGATGAGCACAGCCAAGGGTCCCCCGGGTGCCGAGGCAGAGCTGCTCGGCTCGGTTGTAGGGGTGGCCGGGGCGGCCTGCGCTGGGGCGGCGCGCGGCGCCTCGGCGATTTGCGCCACCGTATCGGGCACGACAAGCACCACCGTATCCGGGCCATTCACTTCCTGATCACCCAGCCGCGCGCGCAGGCTGAGCTCCATGGTGCCGGGCGGCAGCGAATCAGCCGGCAGAATGACGAATTCGCCGCGCCGGTCGGCCCGTGCGCGGCCCAATTCGCGGCCGTTATCGGCCAGCAGAATCACCTCGGCCCCCGGTGCGGCGCGGCCTGCAATCACGGCGCTGCCACGCGCGCCGACGCGGACCACATCAAAGCGCGGCGGGATCATTGTCGTTTGCGGAACCATTGGGGCGGGGCTGCTATCGGCCCGGGCGGCTTCGGCAGTTGGGGCGGCCAGATTGGGCGGCGCAGGGGCGGCGGGAATCGCCGGGCGGGCTGCCTGGCCCGCATTGCCCGCGCCGGCAGCGCCAGAGGGCGCTTCCGAAACAGGTGCCCGCGCGGTGCCCGGCGCGCCAGTTGGTGTCGGCGAGAAAACGCCGCGCCAGCCAAGAAAAACCAGAATCGCCAGAATTAGCAGCACACCAGGGATGATCAGCTTCTTGGCGGCGGTTCCGCCCGCTTGATGTTCATTCATGCTGCTGTCCCCCTGCTGCTGCATTGGCAGCATCAAGCCCTTGCCTAGGCACAAGATATTAAGCCAACCTTCTAAGTGTCACGTCATTGGCCTGCAACAAGGACTTGGCGTGGGCCGGGAAGCATCAGCACAAATAAGACCCGCATCCACTTCTGGGACCGGTCGCTCAGGCTGTTCCAATGGGGCTGAGCCGCGGCCTGAAGCGAGGAGCCTCACCCAGCAAGACAACAGCAAGCATCTCGTCATGCACGCCCGCCCATGGTCCACGGCGCCGACTGAACCAGCAGCCGTTTCGCCAAAAGGAATAGGGGTGAAGAAACGAAGGTTCATCGGCAAGAATTTAGGATGAGCGGCGGGCAGCATGCCGAGGCCCCCGATACTCAAGCCCCGAATCACATCCATACCGCGCTGGGGAAACCCCAGTGATTCAGGTATTTGGGGGAAACAGTCTTACGCTGAACCCTTCCTCTTCCACCGCGCGTACCACTTCGGCGCGCGGCAGGCTGGTTTGGGCGACAACGCGTTTTGCGGCCAAATCCACATCTACCTTCGCCGCCTGATCCAGCGCCGTGATGGCGTTGGTCACGGCACGGATGCAATGCCCGCAGCTCATGCCCTCCACCTGAAGCGTGACGGGTTCAGCCATGGCAATCATCCTTTCCAGCCAATTCTTCCAAAATCGGGCAATCGGGCCGATCATCGCCATGGCAATGCGCGGCCAAATGGCGCAGGCTCTCCGCCATGGCGCTAAGGGATTTAGCCTTGGCTTCCAGCGCCGCGACATGATCCAGCGCAAGGCGCTTCACTTCGGCACTCGCCCGCGCGCGATTGCGCCACAAATCCAGCAGGCGCTTCACATCCTGAAGCGAAAAGCCAAGATCGCGCGCATGGCGAATAAAGCGCAGCTCCGCGACATCGGCCTGGGCGTAGACGCGATATTGATTGGCGCCGCGCCCGGCGGAGATCAACCCAATCGCCTCATAATGACGGATCATCTTGGCGGAAATGCCTGAGGCACGAGCCGCGTCACCGATATTCATGGCCGGGGCCGCCAACGCGACAGCAGCAGCGCATTGGTCAGCACACTCACACTGGAAGCCGCCATGGCCGCGCCGGCGATGGGGGGTGAAAGCAGGCCAAAGGCCGCCAGCGGCACGCCGAGCAGATTATAGCCAAAGGCCCAGAACAGGTTTTGCCGGATCTTGCGCAGCGTGAGGCGCGTAATCTCCAAGGCCGCCGGCACCAAAGCGGGATCACCGCGCAACAAAGTAATGCCAGCCGATTGAATGGCGATATCCGTGCCTGTCCCCATCGCAATACCAAGATCAGCCCGGGCGAGTGCGGGCGCGTCATTCACACCATCGCCAACCATGGCGACCGCTTCGCCCGCTTCCTGCCAGGCAGCGATACGCGCGGCCTTGCCATCGGGCAAAACCTCGGCGGCGACATCGGTAATGCCAAGTGGCGTCGCGACAGCCAATGCAGCCGCGCGCTGATCCCCGCTGATCATGGCGGGCTTCACGCCAAGCGCGGCAAGCCCGGCGATGGCCGCCGCGGCGCCCGCGCGTGGCGCATCTTCAAACAGAAACAGCGCGCGGGCCTCGTTGCCTTCGATCAACCAGGAAAGGCTCTGCCCCACCGCTTCACCCGCAGCGGCAGCCTCGGCCAAGGCAGCGCGCGCAGCACCCGCTTCCTGCAACAGCCTGGAACTGCCAAGCGCATAGCGCCGCCCGCCGACCATACCTTCCACGCCGCGCCCTGGCAGGGCGCGAAATTCCTCGGCGGGCGCGCTGACGCCAGCTTCAGCCAAAACCGCGCGCGCCAAGGGATGTTCACTGCCCGCTTGCAGCGCGGCGGCAATCGCCAAGGCTTCCTCGCGCGCCATGCCGGGCGCGGGATGCAAGGCGGCCAGGCGCGGCTTGCCTTCCGTCAGCGTGCCGGTCTTGTCGAAAGCAACCAGGGTGATGCGTCCGGCACGCTCAATCGCATCGGCATCACGCAACAAAATGCCGGCCCGCGCCGCCGCCCCGGTGCCTGCCATGATGGCCGCCGGCGTGGCAAGGCCCAAAGCACAAGGGCAGGCAATCACCAGCACGGAAACGGCATGGATCAGCGCGGCTTCAAAACCCACAGCTGCCAGCAGCCAACCGAGCAATGTTGCCAATGCCAAACCCAGCACCACCGGCACGAAGACCGCACTCACGCGATCCACCAGCTTTTGCATGGGCGCGCGCGAAGCCTGCGCCGCCGCGACCAACTGCGCCACGCGCGCGAGTGTAGTATCGCCGCCCACGGCGCGGGCTTCGATCACCAATCGCCCATCCAAAGCCATGGTGCCGGTTGAAACTTTTGTGCCTTCTTCCTTTTCCACGGCGCGGCTTTCGCCGGTCAGCGCGCTTTCATCCACGCCGGACCGGCCCTGGCGCACCAGCCCATCCACGGGAATACGCTCACCAGGGCGCACCACGACCAGATCGCCGATGGAGAGCAAGGCAGCGGGCACATCGCGTTCTTCGCCCGCCTCCAGCCGCCGCGCCTGACGGGGGCTCAAATCAAGCAAGGCGCGGATCGCGGCCCCGGTGGCGCGCTTGGCGCGGGCTTCCAGGTGTTTGCCGAGCAGGACAAAGAAAATCACCACCGCTGCGGCTTCGAAATAAAGATGCGGCGTGCCGTGATGCGCGGGCGCGGTGAGCAATAGCCAGGTGGAAAGCGCCCAGGCCGCGCCGGTGCCAAGTGCCACCAGCACATCCATATTGCCCGTGCCGGCGCGCACCGCCGCGAAGCCCGCGCGCCAGAACCGCGCGCCAAGCCAGAATTCGACAAAACTCGCCAGACCGAATTGCGCCCAAGCGCTTGGCATCCAATCCTGCCCGAAGCCCATGCCGATCATGCCAATCAGGAAAGGGGCCGAAAACAGCCCGGCCAGCACCACATCACGCCGTTCAGCGGCCAGCGCCCGGGCGGCGGCTTCCTCCCCTGCCTCTGTCGTGCTGCCGCGCAATTCATAGCCGGCGGCTTGCACCGCCACGCGCAACGCCGCTTCCGTGACGCCTGCAATGGCCCTGACATGCGCCTGTTCCGAAGCGGGGTTAACGCTTGCTTCCAATACCCCCGGCACGGCCCGCAAAGCGGCCTCAACCCGGCCTGCGCAAGCCGCACAACTCATGCCACCAATGGCAAGGTCAAAGCGCGCCTCGGCCACGCCATAGCCGGCCCCTTCAACCGCCTGCTTCAAGGCGGCCGCGCTGGCGCTGCCCATTACCTCTGCGCGATCCGTGGTGGGGTTCACCTGGACATCGGCCACGCCGGGCAGTTTCCGGATGGCGCGTTCCACCCGCCCTGCACAGGCAGCGCAGGTCATGCCTTCAATCGGCAGGGAAAGGCGCGGCAGGGTTGCGGCGGCATCGGCCATGGCGGGCTCCATCTGGCGCTTCCTAATATGGGAAGGTCAAGCCTTGGGGGAATTGACGAAGGCCTCAGGGATACAGAGATAGAAGTCAGTCATGCGCGCCCTGCTACCTGCCCTGATGCTCCTGATCCTGTCGAGCCTCCCTGCCTTGCCGCAGACGGAGCCGGTGCGCATTTTGAACCAGACGGAGCTTTCGGCGCATTCCTTTTTCGCGGTGCAAACCGGGCGGCAGGATTGGGGGTCCAATCTGCTGACGCGCGGGCCGCTTCAGCCCGGGGCCGAGTTAAGGCTTCGCCCGGCGCAAAACACGGGCTGCCGCTTTGATCTTCGCATGGTGCTGAGCGACGGGCGGGAAATCATTAACCGAGGCATGGATATTTGCGCGGAAAAGGTGGTTGCGATGCAAACGCCCCTACCGCGCCCGCCAGGCGCCGCGGCGCCCGCGCCAGGAGCGCCGCCGCAGGCAGGGCGCGGGCGCGCTTCCACCGGCACCGGCTTTGTCGTCGCGCGCGATCGGGTGCTGACCAACCACCACGTTATTGATGGCTGCAATGCCATCAATATCCGCACGGCTGATGGCCGCACCCTGCCCGCCACCATGCCGGCGCGCGTTGATGTGCAGCGCGATCTGGCGCTGCTCGCCGTGCCGAATGACCCAGGGCCGGTTCTCCCCTTTCGTGCCAATCCGGTGCGGCGCGGGGAGAGTGTTGTCACCTATGGCTTCCCACTCGCTGGGTTGCTGGCCGCAGGGCCAACTTTGACCACGGGGGAGGTCAGCGCACTCGCGGGGCTTGCCAATAACGAACAGCATTTTCAAATCAGCGCGCCGGTGCAGCAGGGTAATTCCGGCGGGCCTTTGCTGGACCGTCAGGGCCATGTGATGGGTGTGATAGTCTCAAAGCTGAATGCCCAGCGCATCGCGCAGCGCACCGGCGACATTCCACAGAATGTGAATTTCGCCGTAAAGGGCACGGAAGCGCTGGGTTTTCTGCGCCGCGCCGGCGTGGAACCCACATTGCGTGAAAGCGCACCCACGGAATTGAGCGCGGCCGAGGTGGGCGAACGCGCCCACCCGAGCACGGTGTTCATTCGCTGCGAGAAATAGAGCATTTTCAAGCCAAGTGGTAACATTTGGCGTCCCGGAAAATGCGACCAAACAAAGGTCGAGTGCAGCTGCCGTGAGCGAATGCGTAGGGTAATCCCTCGAATATTGCCGATTATTCGGGCCGGCGCAGCGCAATATCGTAAAGCGCCTCACCTTCCAGGCAGAAATAGGCCACTGGCCAGCCGCTGGCGAGGGCGAATTCACAAACCGCCTGATGCACGCCAAGCACGCCAAAGCCAGGCCGGATGATGCGCGCGAAATCATTGAAAATCAGCAAGCCGCCCGGCTTCACTTTGGGCGCAGCGGCGGCCACATCGGCGCGCACCGCATCATAGCCATGATCCGCATCCACATAGATCATGTCAAAGCTGGCATCGGTGCAGGATTGCAGGAAAGGAACCGACAACCCCTCATGGCGTTCCACACGCGGGTCGGCCAGTACATCCGCACGGCAAAGGCTGAAGGTGATATCGGCCAGATGGAGCCGTGCTGGCGCCATGATGTCCAGGATGGCGCGGGCGAAATCGCCCTTATAGGTGCCGATTTCCGCAACCTCGCCGCCCTTTGGCAGGCGGCGCAGCATTTCAATCCGATCGGTGAGTAGTTGGCAGCCTTCAAGCTGCGCCTGCGGAATTTGCGGTGCCGAGGGGGGCACCGGCTCCATGGCAAGGCGCGTAAGGCGCAGCGCAGGCTTCAGGCGTTCCGGCAGCAAGCGGCGGATCCCCAGTTTCAACCGGTAAAGACTTTCCCCAGCCACCAAACCCCCTCGCCGCTAGAGCAAGCCTCTCTGGCATATTCGGCAGCTTCGGTCGAGGCAGTGGCAGCCCTTCGGGAAGGCCTGCATAGAGAGCGTCTTTCGGGCCTGCCTGCCCGCCCTGGATAAAGGACTTCCTTGAGCAATTTCCGAAATGCCACGCCATGGGTGCGAGCCTGGCGAGGACTGCGGCCTGCTTTTCAGCAAGGCCGCCGAATACCGGTACTTCCAGCGTGAGCATGGCAGCGATGACGTTGTTGGTGCCTGACACGGAGATCAGGTTGGCGAAGCGCTGGGCGGCCGCGAGCAAGACCTTAAACGGGCTTGAAGCCAAGCGGCATCGCTTGGCTCCAAAATCCCTAGGCATTTTCAGCCTTTGGCGTCGCCGCGCAGCCAGGCCAGCGCCGCGTTCTTTTCATTCCAATGAAAGCGCAGCGCTGCCGGCGGCAGGGCGAAATCAATGAGCTTGGCGACGATATTGGCGACATCGCTGTCGGTGACGAAGGCCACGCGGTCAATCCGCCCGGCATGGATGCGGATAAAATCCTTATGGGCCAACATGGTCGCCAAGCCGTCCCAGCCTGGCAGCGCGCGGGTATCAATCATCAGCCCCTTCAGCCGGCCCGCTTTTTCCAGATAGGGATCAAGCAGCCCTGACAGCTCAGCCAGATCGGCTTTGCTGAGTGCTGCCACGGGCTCGATCACGAGAACGCCTGTCTCGCGGTCAAGTTGCATCTGCATGGGCAATACCTTTCTATCAAGGAATTGAGCGCTGGCCCGCGGGACATGCGGCGGCGCCAGCGCTTTACGACACCGGGGGCTTCAAATCCGTTTTCTTGCTTAGCCACGGTGACTCAGATCAAAACAGCGTCTGAATGGCAAAAAAAGCCGCCGGCTCTTACCCCACCAACCGCCTGACTGCCGCCACCCATTCCGGCGAATCCCAGGCCGCTTCGCCTTCCAGCCGCGCCACTTCGCGCCCTGCGCGGTCAATCAGCACTGTCGTAGGCAGGCCCCGCGCCCCCAAAGCCCGCGCCGCCGCGCCGCGCGGATCAAGCCAAATGGCAAGCTCCTTCAAGCCAAGGCGCTGATAGAAGGGCTCCACCTGCGCCCGCCCGCCACGATCGGAAGAAAGCGGCAGAACGGTGATGCGCTCCGGCCGCAACATGGCTTGCAGGCGGTCCAGCGCGGGCATTTCCGCGACGCAGGGCGGGCACCAGGTGGCCCAGAGATTGATGACCAGCCCCTGCCCGACAAAAGCCGCCAGCCCCGTCTCCTTGCCATCCGCATCGGTGAAAGTAATCGCCGCCGCCGGCGCCGGGCTGGCAGCTTCGCGCAATTTGTCGAGCCCCTTCGCCGCCCACCCTTGCCGCGACAGTCCGGGCGCGAGTAGGGTCGCGCCAATCAAGGCCGGGGCGCAGAACATCGCGGAACGGCGGTTCAAAATAGGCACGAAAGATACTCCCTTCGCATGAGCAGCAGCAGCGCGAACCAGCAATGGGGCGGACGTTTCGCCGAAGGCCCCTCGGCCATCATGGCCGCCATCAATGCCTCGATCGGGTTTGATCGAAAAATGTGGCGCCAGGATATCCAGGGCAGCCTGGCCCATGCCGCCATGCTGTCCCATGTAGGGATCATCAGCGCAGAAGACGAGGCCGCGATCAGGGACGGCCTTGGAAAAATCGCGGCGCGCATCGAAGCCGGCGATTTCCCCTTTGATGAGGCGCTTGAGGATATTCACATGAATATCGAAGCGCGGCTGACGGAAACGATTGGGGAAGCGGGCAAGCGCCTGCACACTGGCCGTTCACGCAATGACCAGGTGGCCTTGGATGTGCGGCTTTGGGTGCGTGATGCGATTGATGGGCTTTCGGGGCAGATCAAGGATCTGATGCGCGCCTTGGTCGCGCGTGCGGAAGAACAAGCGGGCAGCGTCATGCCGGGCTTTACGCATTTGCAGCCAGCGCAGCCTGTGACCTTTGGTCATCACATGCTGGCCTATGTTGAAATGCTGTCGCGTGATTTGTCTCGCCTTGCGGATTGCCGCGCGCGCTTGAATGAAAGCCCGCTGGGCGCGGCGGCCTTGGCCGGCACGGGCTTTGCGATTGACCGGCACATGACGGCAAAGGCGCTTGGTTTTGATCGGCCCATGCGCAACAGCCTGGATGCCGTGGCATCGCGCGATTTCGCCGCGGAATTCCTGTTCTGCTGCGCCATGTGCAGCGTGCATCTTTCGCGTCTGGCGGAAGAAATCGTGATCTGGACCAATCCCTATTTCGGCTTTGTGAAGCTGTCCGATGCCTTCACCACCGGCAGTTCCATCATGCCGCAAAAGCGCAATCCTGATGCGGCGGAGCTTGTGCGCGGCAAGACCGGGCGCGTGATGGGCGCGCTGATGGGCATGCTGACGGTGATGAAGGGCCTGGCGCTCACCTATTTCAAGGATATGCAGGAAGACAAGGAAGGCATTTTTGATGCCGCCGAAAACCTGACCCTGACGCTGGCCGCTACCGCCGGCATGGTGCGGGATATGAAGCCGCAAAAGGAACGCCTGGCCGCCGCTGCGGGCGCAGGGTTTTCCACCGCGACCGATCTGGCGGATTGGCTGGTACGCAGCCTGAAAATGCCATTCCGCGATGCGCATCATGTCACGGGCACCTTGGTTGCCAAGGCGGAAGCCCGCGGTGTTGATCTTGCCGGCCTGACTTTGGCTGAGATGCAGGCGGTGGAACCGCGCATCACTCAGGGCGTGTTTGATGTGCTGACGGTCGAGGCCTCGGTCCGGTCACGCACTTCCTATGGCGGGACGGCGCCCGCCAATGTCGCCGCCATGGCCGCCGAATGGAAGGCCAAGCTGGCATGAGATTCAGCGCGCGGTCCCTATTGCTTTTGCTGGCGGTGGCCTTCCTGGCCACGGCTTGTGGCCGCATGGGGCCAATCCGCCCGCCTGGCCCGGCAGAGGAAGTGACGCATCCTCGGCAATACCCAAATCGCTGATCGGGCGCTTTCCCGCTTGCGATAATCCGCGCGCATCACGACAATAGGGGGATGGCCGCCCCTGCTCCTGCCCTTGATATGGGCGCTGACCCCAGCTTTGCCGAATTGCTGGCACAGCGCCCGCACCTCACACGCCATGCCCATGATGGGCTGGTGATGGAAGATGTGCCTTTGGCCCGTATTGCCGAAGTGGTGGGCACGCCAACTTGGGTCTATTCCGCCGGCACCTTGCGGCGCCGGGCGCGGGCATTGCGTGCTGCCCTGGCCGAGGCCGGGCTGACCGCCACCGTGCATTTCGCCACCAAGGCCAATGCCAATCTGGCAGTGCAATCGCTACTGGGTCGCGAAGGGCTTGGCGCTGATGTGGTGAGTGAAGGCGAATTGCGCGGCGCGCGAGCCGCCGGCATTCCCGCCAGCGCGATTGTCTTTTCCGGTGTTGGCAAATCCGAACGCGAAATTCGCCTGGCACTCGCTGAAGGCATCATGCAAATCAATGCCGAAAGCATTGAAGAAATTGATATGATTTCCGCAATCGCCGCCGGCATGGGACGCACGGCGCCGGTGGCCATTCGCGTCAATCCCGATGTGGATGCGAAAACCCACGCCAAGATCACCACGGGCCTCAGCGAAAACAAATTCGGTGTGGCTTATGATGATGCGCTGGCGCTTTATGCCCGCATGGCAAAGCTGCCCGGCATTCGCCCGATTGGTATTGCAACGCATATCGGTAGCCAGATTACCGTCGGCATGAGTGCCTATCGCGCCGCCTATGCGCGGCTTGCAGAATTGGTGCGCGCCATTCGCGCGCAGGGCTTGCCGATTGAACGGGTGGATTGCGGCGGCGGGCTTGGCATTGCCTATCGCGATGAAATCGCGCCCGCGCCGGCGGCTTTGGCCGGCGCGATCAAGGCGGAACTCGGCGCGCTTGGCCTGCCGGTCATGCTGGAACCGGGGCGCTGGATTGCCGGGCCGGCGGGGGTATTGCTCTCACGCGTGATCCTGCAAAAGCAGGGCGCGGCGCGGCGCTTTGTGGTGCTGGATGCGGCGATGAATGATCTGCTGCGCCCGGCCATGTATGATTCCTGGCATGGTATTTTGCCGGTCGCGCCAGCGGCTTTGGTCGCACCACTCGCGCCCGCGGATGTGGTTGGTCCCGTCTGCGAAAGCAGCGATTGCTTCACGCGGGATCGCGCCTTGCCGGATTTGCCGCCGGGCGCCCTGGTCGCGCTGCTGGATGCGGGCGCTTACTGCGCCACCATGTCTTCCACCTATAACGCGCGCCCCTTGGCGGCCGAGGTTTTGGTGGATGGCGCCCGCTTCGCCGTGGTGCGCGACCGCCAATCCTATGAGGCTTTGCACGCCGGCCAGCGCGTGCCGGAATGGCTGATGGAATGACCCAGTCGCCCGAGAAAGCGCCGCCTGAAAGCCGGGGGCTCGCCGCCTTGGGCTTGAAGCTCGGCCTTTCTCGTTTGGCGTTGTGGTGGGAAGGCGCTTGGCGGGCGCTTTGGCCGCCGCTTGGCATACTGGGCGCCTTTCTGGCTTTGGCCTTTACCGGGCTACTGCCCGCGCTGCCGCCCGTGCTGCATCTGCTGATCCTGATCGGCTTCGCCGCCGCGTTCGGTTTTTTTGGCTATCACGCTGCGCTTGGGCTTAGCGCACCGGCAGCGGAGGCAGCAGCGCGCCGGCTGGAACGCGATTCCAGCTTGGCACATCGCCCACTTGCCGTGCTGGCGGATCGCCCCGCCGGCAATGACCCAGTGGCGCAGGCGCTATGGCAGGCGCATCGGGAACGGGCGGTGGCAGAGCTTGGGCGGCTTCGCGTGGCGCGGCCCTCACCGGGCTTGGCCGCACGCGACCCGCGTGCCTTGCGCGCTGCGGTGCTGGTCGCGCTGGTGGCGGGGCTTGGCATGGCGGGGCGGGAAGCGCCGGAACGCTTCCTCGCTGCCCTGATGCCGCCCTTTGCGGAACCGGCTGCCGCGCCTACGGCCTTGGCGGCGCGGTTCGAAGCCTGGGTGACGCCGCCCGCCTATACCGGCGCGCCGCCGCAATTCCTGAACGCGGCGGGCGGTGCGGTGGCGGTGCCGACAGGTAGCCGGCTGCATTTGGTGTTCTCAGGCAGCGCCAGCCCGCCGGAAGTGCGGCTGGGTGGCGCTGCCCATGCTTTTGCGCGCATGGATGCGCAAAGCCATGCCCTGGAGCTGCCTTTGACCGAAGGTGGCGCTTTGGTGCTGAAGCGCGATGGCCGCGATGTGGCGCAATGGGCGCTGACGCTGACGCCGGATGCACCGCCGGTGGTCGCCTGGGATCCCTCGCCGGCGCGCGCGGGCCGCGGGCTTGGGCTGCGCCTGCCTTGGAAGGCGGAAGATGATTGGGGGCTCGTTGCGCTGCGTGTGGAATTGCGGCTGAAGCAAAGGCCCTCAGCCCCGCCGGTGACGCAGGATGTTCCCCTGCCAGGCGGTGCGCCACGCCAGGCGCAGGGGGCGGCACAGCATGATTTTTCCGCGCATCCCTGGGCCGGGCTGGAAGTGGAAGCGCGGCTTTTCGCGCGCGATGGCGCGGAACAGGAAGGCAAATCCGAAGGCGCGTTTCTGGTCCTGCCAGAACGGCGCTTCTCCCACCCGGTCGCGCAGCAATTGATCGCACTCAGGCGCGCGCTGTCGCTTGACCCTGGCGCGCGCGACCCGGCGCGGCGCGAATTGGACCGCATCAGCAATGCGCCCGAAGCCTTCGAACATGATACGGGCATGTTCCTGACGCTGCGCGCGGCTCGGCATCGGCTGGGGCGGGATCGGCGCGATGAAGCGGTGCCCGAAGTGCAGCAAATCCTTTGGGATGTGGCGGTGGCTTTGGAAGAAGGCCGCACAGACCGCACAGCGCGGGCTTTGACCCAAGCGCGTGAAGCCCTGCGCGAAGCCTTGGAAGAAGCCCGCCGCGAGGGTGCTGAACGCAGCCCAGAGGAGCGCGCCGAATTGCAGCGCCGCATTCAGGAATTGCGCGAAGCCATTCGCCGCCACCTGGAAGCTCTTGCTGAGCGTATGCAGCGCGAAAACAATGAAGCGCTTTCCTATGATCCGCAGCAGCGCGTGTTTGATCGCCGCGAATTGGAACGCCGCACCCGCCGCCTGGAAGAAGCGGCACGCGATGGCCGCCAGGAAGATGCCGAACGCGAAATGGCCGAGCTTGAGGAAATGCTGCAAGCCCTGGAAGAAGGCCGCACCAGCCGGACCGAGGATCGCCAGCGCCAACAACGTCAACGCGGCCAGCAGCAAATGGGCGCGCTTCAGGATATGGTGCGGCGGGAAGCGGAGATGCTGGACCGCGCGCATCGCCGCAGCGGTGAACAGGAAAATACGCGCGGTGATCAACGCCGCCCGCAACAGCAACAGCAGCGCCCGCAAACCCCCGAAGCGCGTGAGGAAGCCGCCCGCGATGCGCGCACGCAACGTGCACTGCGCCGTGCGCTTGGTGAATTGATGCAGCAATTCGGCGAATTGACCGGCGATGTGCCGGCGCCGCTTGCTGAGGCGGATCGCGCCATGCGTGATGCGGCAGAGGCTTTGGCTGAAGGCCGAGATCCGCGCGGCGCACAGCAACAGGCAATCCGCGCATTGACTGAAGGCGGGCGGCAAATGTCGCAGCGCATGCAGCGCCAATTCGGCCCGCCGCAGCCCGGCGAAGGTGAAGGCGAGGGCGAGGGCCAGGAAATGGCCGGCGACCAGCAGGGCAGCGAAGGCCAGGATCAGCAAAACCAGCTTGGCGAAGGCCGCGATCCTTTGGGCCGAGACCGGCGCGAAACCGGCGGTTCAGCACAGGATAATGCCGGCGATACTTTGGTGCCGGGCGAAGCGGAACGCCTGCGGTCGCATCAATTGCAGCAGGAACTCCGCCGCCGCGGCGCGGAACGCGAACGCCCGCCGGTGGAGTTGGAGTATATCGATCGGCTGCTCAGGCGGTTTTGAATAAATTGTCCAAATCTTCTTCAATCACTTCCGAAACGAGTGACGCTGCTTGGCTAAACGAACGGGTTCGACAAATCATCAAATGGTCTGGATTGTAGAAACATCCATCTCAGCATCGCTTAAGAATTTTTCTGCCCTTCACGGTTTGGTTCTCCTGAAATATTGATTGGCTTCAACCGCCTCAATCTTTCAATCTTCCTTCAGACAGGGCGGGTTCGACCATCCTAGCCGTCGTCAGCCAACTCACAATGAAATCATACAAGGAGCAAGATGTCACATGGCCGCCTTCGTGGAGGATTTTATGTAATCTAGGCAGATTATAGTAAGGTATTGAAGGCGCCAGATGATGCTCGGCATGATAATTCATGTTCGCGTAGAGAAAGCCAATGAGTTTTGGTAGTATGACGGTCCTACTATGCGCAAGCGGGCCATCCGATTTGAAGGCGTCTAGATTGTGGTGTTGGGCCTTTGCCAAAACTTTGTTGAGTAAGGTCCCCGAGAAAGGGCTTAGAAAGACGATCGTGGTTATAAGCAAACTGTCCGACAAAGCATAAACCGAAAGCAAAAATAGCGCGTTTATGAGGAGAATCGATCTTGCGCTAGAAACGATGCTTTTATCCTGAATTTTTGTTAGGTTCGGGAAATAGCCGACGGTATTTAGAGCTGCGTATAAAACTCTTCGCTTCATGAGCCTGAAATCGATTGATGCATACGCCACTAGGTTAATCCAAGACCAGGATTGTTCAGAATGGGCTTCAAAGTCGTCCTGGGCAAAGGTATTCTTGTGATGGTACAAATGCGATCTTTCGAAAAAGGCGCCGTTGCTCCAGGTAACCGCGGAGCAAAACACAAAAAGCCAGGCATTCAGCTTTTTGTTTGAGAACACCTTCTTGTGGAAGGCTTCGTGGCCCAGGCCCGCGTAACCCCAAAAGGACAGTTGGAGAGCGAATAAATACCAAACAATTATTGATAAGAAGGGATGAGTAGGAAAACTAGCGATGATGGCGGCCAATAAGCCCACAAAAAGGGAAAGCCTGACCAGTAGATCAATACCTGCCCTTAAGTCATTGGGACGACTCAGCTCGTGAAATTCCGAACTTCCTATGTATTTGGCAATTGTCATGTGCGCGCCTAACCCTGATATCCGATAAGCTCAAAAGCACATAAAGAACCAAGAACATGAAAGATCTTTCGGCCAGTTTCGGCAGCGAGGAACGTTGTGACGTCTCCATGAATCTTTGACTCATAATCGTGCCAAATGATCACGCCTCGCTTCACAATACCACGCGCATTCAGGGTATCTTGACTTATCGTTTGCATGTCATGGCCGCCATCTATGAACACGAATTCCGACGAACCAAATTCGCGGCAAAAATCCATCTTAGTAGAATCCTTCTTGATTAGGAAGATTCTTTGCCTTTCAGATTCCGATAATTCACGAAGATATTTCTCGCCTTCAATATATTGCTTACTGCGAAGAAAATTGTCGTTGTCTTTATCGTTTTGATAGATTTTCTGCTTATCGAATTGCCACGAATTATTCTCGGCGTCTCTTGGTAAGTCGATCGAAAAAATACTCGCATTTGTAACATTCATTGCCAATAGCGCTGTGGTATATCCCAAATAAGTTCCGATTTCTACGATTTTCGATGGCCGCACCAATTCCGCCAGGGCAAGAATTACGATTTGATCAACCAACGTAATGCTCCCAATTTCAACCGGGGGAAACAGCGTCGTATATCGTGACGATGTGGTTATCATATTACGTTGCTCTAACAGAGCTTTGAGCTTTATGGCATTAACGCCATCAATTGTTTCCCTGAAAAATCCTTCAAACATCACTTCTCTCTCCCTGCTTGAACCAGAGGAAGTCTACAAAGCGTTGGAACTGCGCATTGAAGCACATTTTTTCCAGACTAGTTGCCGAATCGCGACCTGCCCGTTCGTGATTCGAAGCTCTCGGTGGAAACGTCTTCGTCATTCAGGTTAATCACGCGGACCCTCCCTTGGGATACCTAGATTATCATAAAAAGTGTAGTTCCTCAACGCTCACTTGGGAAACTAACACAAAACCTATCGCCGTTCCTGCTGCTCCATGCTAAGGATGATAGCTTCGGCCTTTGCGGCAGGAAATCGATGGATTCTTAAGATGCGCCGACTAAATCTCGAACCATTTACCGTGACTATGCTTGTGGGCCAGCAGACAGATGAGAAAAGTCTGCTCGACCTAACCCGCCACGTACCACCGCGCGGAGCGTGAACGTCCACCGGCGCAGTTGGTGTAATAGATCGATTGCATAAGCGCTTCTGAAGCGAGCGTAGGGTTCACTCAAACTCCCGCGCCCAATCTTCCCGCATGGACACCACCTGCCAACTCTGCGCCGGCGCAGCATCCAAGGCGCGCGCCAATCGCCCGACATGGCTTTCGCGGTCATAGGCAAATTCGCGTTCCGCATCATCATGGCGAATGATCATGCCGAAGCGTTGCCCTGATCCTTCCGTGGTGTAGCGCAGCATCTCGAAATCAACGTCGGAATTACCAAAGGCTGCAATCGGGCGTCGGCCGATATCGCGCGCAATGCCAATCGGCTTGCCAGGGCCATCATCAATGAAATCCACGCGCGGTTCGCGCAGCAGCGTCAGGCGCCCGGCATCCTCGGTCACCTTCAGCGCAAAGCTTGAACCGACAACATGCTGTGGCGGAATGCCGTAGGTTTCCTCAGCAAGGGCGCGCACGAATTCAATGCCACCGCCCGAGACAATAAAATTCGTAAAGCCCGATGCGCGAAAAAAGCGCAGTACTACCAGCATCGGCTGATAGACGAGCGCGGTAAAAGGGCGGTTCCATCTTGGGTGCCGTGCGGTCTTCAGCCAATCAGCGGCGATTTGCTGGAATGCTTCTGGCGTATCGCCGGCCATGGCAGCGCCAGCCAACCGCATCAGCCCTTCATGGCCGCCTGCCATGGCGCCATGCAGATCACCAGCGATCGCCGCGCGTAAAACCGCATCCTGCTGCCAGGTGGGATTTTGCGGTGCCAGGGCGCGGATGCGATCCAGGATGAAGATAAGCTGCGGATAGGCCGGCTGTTCCACACAAAGCGTGCCGTCATTGTCAAACACGGCAATACGCTCAGCAGGTGGAACATATCCGCTGCCCCCTTCACGGGTGACGGTCGCGACAAAATCCAGCAGTACGCGCTTGCGCGGCCCTTCGCGCCAGGAAGGCAGAGGGTCCGCGCCTTGCGCCTGTCCTGCACCCGGCAGCGCCAAAAGCAGCGCTGCCAGGGAGCGTCTTTCAATCACGCCGCTTGGCCTAATTCGCCGAACCGCGGCGCAGCCTTTCCATCGCATCGCCCAGGCTGAAGCTGCCCGGCCGTTGACGCGGCGGAAAATCCTTGAAGCTTTCAAGCAATCGTCCGACATAGGCCTGCGCTGGCACAAGGGCAAAAATCCGCTCCATGCGCCAATGATCATAGCTGACCGATTCAGTGGCGCGTTCAAAAGGATCGGCGCGCAAATTGAAAAGCATCGGCACACGCAGCGTCGTGAAGCTTCTTTCCTAGACTTTGAAGCCATGATTCTCCTGAATTATGAAGTCCAACTTCCAATCATCATAGCGTAGCGCGGCCAAATCTCCATCATCGGTGAAGTAGAACATCTCCCGCCGCGCGCCGGGGCCGGTGCCGGTCAGCAGCGGCAATTGGTTATCGCCATCCAGATGCACCTTGTAGCTGCGCCGCCCTGCCTGATGGCCGACCAGTAGCTTTTCCTTGATCTGCGGTTCACCCGCAGCGACCAGAAGTTTGGGCAACCAATCCTGGTGAGAGAAGATATCATGCAACACCTGCCCAGGCTGAATGCGCCCCGGCCAACGGACCATGCTGGGCACACGGAAGCCGCCTTCCCAGGCAGTCGCCTTTTCGCCACGGAAAGGCGTGGCGCCGCCATCCGGCCAAGTCATTACTTCGGCGCCATTATCAGTGCTGTAGATCACAATGGTGTTTTGCGTAATGCCGAGATCATCAAGCTTCTTCAGCAATTGCCCGACATGGCCATCATGTTCCACCATGCCATCAGGATAAACGCCAAGCCCGGTCTTGCCCTGGCTTTCTGCTTTCAAACGCGTCCAGATATGCGTGCGCGTTGAGTTGAACCAGGCGAAGAAGGGCTTGCCTACACGGTGCTGACGATCAATGAAATCCAGTGACGCGGCCAGGAATTCCTCATCCACCGTTTCCATGCGCTTCATGGTGAGCGGCCCGGATTTTCGATCCGCTGCGTGCCATCTGCATTGGCCCAAGCCTTCAACACACCGCGCGGCGCGAAGCGATCACGAAAGCGCGGGTCACGCGGATAGTCAGGATTTTCCGGCTCATCTTCCGCATTCAGGTGATAGAGAGAGCCGAAGAATTCATCGAAGCCATGCATGGTGGGCAGATGCTCATCACGATCACCCCAATGGTTCTTGCCGAATTGGCCTGTCGCGTAGCCAAGCGCCTACAGCAGCACGGCAATGGTTGGGTCTTCCGGGCGCATGCCTTCCGGCGCGCCGGGCAGGCCCACCTTGGAAAGCCCAGTGCGCAGCGGGCTTTGGCCGGTGATGAAGGCGGAACGCCCGGCGGTGCAGGAATTCTCGCCATAGGCATCGGTGAAGATCGCACCTTCGCGTGCGATGCGGTCAATATTGGGCGTGCGATAACCCATTATGCCCATATTATAGGCCGAGATATTGGACCAGCCGATATCATCGCCGAATATCACACGAATATTCGGCTTGCCTTGCGGCTCAGGCGCGGCGGGCGTGCGCGCCGGTTGCGTTTGCGCTTGCGCCAATTGCACGCCGCCCAGCGTGCTTGCGGCCAGTCCAGCCGTACCACCCAGCAACATGTCGCGGCGTGACGGACGTTGATTATCCTTGCTTATGTGATCCGGTTTCCTCTTGATCGGATCATGGGCGACGGATGCAGCGAAAGCCGATATGGCTCATGCCGGTATCCACCATTTGGGCGTGACGCGCGGCGGGCCGATAGCGCCGGCAATAGGATGGCGCGCAAAGGAAGGAACCGCCCTTCACCACCTTGCGCGGAATCCGAATGGCGGGCTGCAAGGGATCGAACGACCCCTCCATGCGCGCACCGCGGGGATTTTCAGCCACGCAACAGGGGCTTTCGGGATCGGCGGCGTGCTTGGCGCTCCACCAATCTGTGGTCCATTCCCAGACATTGCCGCAAACCTCGAAAAGTCCGTAGCCATTGGGCGGAAAGCTTCCCACCGGGCTGGTGCCGGTGTAGCCATCGGTTTCGAAATTGCGCCAGGGGAAGGGGCCCTGCCAGGTATTGGCCAGATGCACGCCGCCCGGCGCCAATTCGTCGCCCCAGGCAAATTCAGCGCCATCAAGCCCGCCACGCGCGGCGAATTCCCATTCCGCTTCCGTGGGGAGCTCCTTGCCCGCCCAGGCGGCATAGGCGGCTGCGTCTTCAAACGCGACATGGACCACCGGGTGATCTTCCCGGCCCGTCAGGTCACTTCCCGGGCCTTCCGGCGCGCGCCAATGCGCGCCCTTGGTCCAATGCCACCAGTTGCGAATGTCGCGCGTATCCACCGGGCCATCAGTCATGCGAAACACCAGCGCGCCGGGGGCCAGCATATCGGCCGGCGCGCCGGGATAAAGCGTGGGGTCAAGCGTGCGTTCCGCCACGGTTTTATACCCCGTGGCCGCGACAAAACGGGCGAAGTCCCGATTGGTCACCGCCGTCTGGTCCATCCAGAAACTCGCCACTTTCACGCTATGGCAGGGTCTTTCTTCGGGATAATGCCGGTCTGAACCCATCCCGAAGGTGCCGCCTGGAATCCAGGCCATGGTGGCGCCTGCGCTTTCCTGCCCGGGTTGGGTGGGCCCTTCCATCATGCGACTGATCCACGACTAAAGCACATACCTCTTCCCAAACACTGGCACCTTTACATGAAACTGGGCTTGTATCTTTTTTGCAATCTAAAAATCTACCGGCGTATATCATTGAGGTTCCAGAACTCTGGCTGGTCAGGGCGATTGATCATTACGGCAGCCTATGCGCGCCGCCCGGGTGCTTGGCATTGCGCAGCCCGTCATGATCGGCGCGCTCGCGCGGCTCAGCCGCAAGCTGTTTGAACGCAGTCGACGCGGCGTGACCGCCAGCGATCTGGGCTGCACCATCATTGCCGAAGGCAGCGCCATTCTGGAAAGGTTGACCTTGAAGCTGCTGCCGCAATGCGATGCGGTGTCAGCGGTCAGTGTGACCATGGCGATGGACACACTCTGGCACGGCGATATCGTCGCACTCCCCTGACAACGTGCCCCCTGGGCTTCGATCCATCCCGGCATCATAACGCTGCGTAACCGTGCCCCTGGCGCGGTAGCGCAGGACTTTCTGGAGATGATGCGCGCAGCAGATCAAAGGGCGGAGAAAGAGGCAATTGCTTGGTGCAAGGCGCAGGGGGTGCCGAGCGGGTGTGGCTGATCGAGCGGGGGCGGAAACCAGCGAGGCCGTAGCGCAATTTGACGATGTGATTTCCTTGCGGCTTCGAACTCATTTCAAGTTCTTCGAAAAGGTTATTTCCGCACTGCATCAGGTCATCGAGCATGCGCTAACGGTGAGATTCATGCGAAATGCTCCCGGCCTTTCGATTGCTACTCACGTGACCAGCCCTTTCTTTGGCGGGCTGTTCCATGCTGCTGCGGGAAACCGACAGAGGCGATCAGACCGCTAGATACTTCTTTCGTTGCACCAGGGAGCCGCCAAGAGCCTCCGCTCGACCCGAAAATTCTTTAGCCTACCTGTCCTTCTGCCCCGGCGCGTAACCGCCGCCATCGGTCGGGCGCAGCGCTTCGAACATTTCCGTCACTGCCGCGTAATCCCGATAGCCGCAGCGCGCGAGCGGTTGCGCCTTGGCCGTGTCAAACCGGCCATTGGTGATGAACGCTTCATCAATATGCACACCGACCACCTGACCAATGATGATCCAGCCCTTGAGCGGCGCGCCATTCACATCCTGCAATTGCATGGAATGCGTCACCTTGCATTCCAAAGCGGCCGGTGCGGCGGCCACACGCGGCGCCTTCACAATACGGCAGGGCGCCGTGGCAAGGCCGGCGGCTTCGAATTCACTGGCGCCTTCCGGCAGCGTGTCGGATGAGATGTTCATCGCATCGAATAGCGGCCGGGTGCAGAGGTTGAAGACGAATTCCCCGGTGGCGATGGCATTGGCCGCGCTGTGCTTCATGCTTTCGCTGGTAAAGGCCAGCATGGGCGGGCTGGAATGCACGGCGTTGAAAAAACTGTAGGGCGCCAGATTGGGGCGGCCTTGATTATCGAGGCTCGAAATCCAGCCGATGGGGCGCGGCGCGATAATGGCCTTGAAGGGGTCATGCGGCAGGCCATGGCCCAGATGGGGTTCGTAGAACATGCGAAAGCCTTTCTTGCGGTCGCACCTGCTGTAACCCTGACGGCGGATTGAGGAAAGCGGCGCGCTTTCGGCCTATCCCTGCCCCGGGCATGGGTGCAAATAGGCCAAATGAATCCAAAGCTGATCCTGGGGCTGGCCTTTGGCCTCGCTTCCGCGCTGATCTGGGGCGGCCATGCGGTGGTGGCGCGCCCCGTGCTGGCGGATGGCAGCTTCGGCAGTTTTGACCTGGCGGCGTTTCGCTACGGCATTGGCATGATGGCGCTGCTGCCTTTTGCCTGGGCAGCGCGTGCCACATTGCTGCGCCTTGGGCTCAAGCGCATTCTGTTGCTCGCGCTGTTCGGTGGCGCGCCCAATCTGCTGCTGTTCCTGGTGGCGCTGGTCTATGCGCCCGCTTCGCATGGCGGGACAATTGCGCCCATGACCTCACCTATTGTGGGGGCGATCCTGGCAATACCGCTGCTGAAAGAATGGCCGACGCGCGGGCGGGCCTTGGCGTTAGCGGTCATGGTGATGGGCGTGCTCATGATCGGCTGGGATGGCGTGATGGGGGATTACCCCGGCGCCTGGCGCGGGGATTTGCTGCTGATGGCATCCGGCGCCACCTGGGCAGTGTTCACGCTGCTGCTGCGCCGCTGGCAGGTGCCGGCCATTCCCGCGACCGCCGCCATCACCATTGTCTCTGGCCTGGCGATCCTGCCCATTTGGCTGCCGATGCGCGGGGCCGAGGTGTTTGCCATGCCGGCAGGCCTTGTTTTGTTCCACCTGATTGCTCAGGGCCTGGTGCTGGGCTGTGTCGCGATGTTCTTCTTCGCCCGCGCGGTGGAACTGCTGGGGGCAACGCGGGCAGCGACGCTTTCCGTCATGGTGCCGGTGGTGGCGCTGCTGCTGGCGGGGCTTTGGTTGCGCGAACCGCTTTCCCTGCTGCAAATTCTGGGCGCGGGGCTGGCCGTTGCCGGAATGCTCGCCGCGGTGCTGTTCACCGGAAGGAAAAGCGTATGAATGCCATGACCACGCCGATGCCCCCCAGCCTTTGGGCCGCCACGGCGCCCGCGCCCCCCGCAACAGAACCGCTACTGGGCGAAGCGCGCACGGGCGTTGCGGTGGTGGGCGCTGGCTTTACTGGGCTATCGGCGGCGCTGCATTTGGCCGAAGCCGGCGTGCCGGTGACGGTGCTGGAAGGGGCGGAGATCGGCTGGGGCGCTTCCGGGCGCAACAACGGCCAAGTGATTCCCAATATGTCGCGCCTTGATCCCGACGCGATTGTGGCGAGTGTCGCACGCGAACACGGCGGGCGCGACAAGGGCGAGGAATTGGTCGGGCTGATCCGCGATAGCGCATCCCTGGTATTTGACCTGATCCGCAAGCACGATATCGCGGCCGAGGCAGTGCAAAATGGTTGGATCCAGCCGGCGCATCGGCCTTCGCGCATGAAGCTTGCGGCATCGCGCGTGGAACAATGGGGCCGCCGAGGCGCGCCGGTGCGCATGGTGGATCGGGCGGAAATGGCCTCCCTCGCCGGCACTGACTACTGGCATGGCGGGTGGGAGAATAAGACCGGCGGGCGGATCAATCCGCTTGGCTATGCGCGCGGCCTGGCGGCGGCTGCGATGCGCGCGGGGGCGGTGGTGCATACCGGCAGCCCGGTGCGCGCGATCCGGCAGGAACCTGGCGGCTGGGCAGTGGAAACGCCGCGCGGCGTGTTGCATGCCGAACGCGTGATCATCGCAACCCATGCCTATACCGGCGATTTCTGGCCGGGGCTCAAGCAAAGCATAGTGCCGGTGAGGTCATACCAGATGGGTACCTCGGTGCTTTCTGATAATGTGCGCAAATCCATCCTGCCGCAGGGGCATGCGCTGTCGGATACGCAGGGTGATCTTTACTTCTATCGCTTCGATGCGAATGGAAGGCTGGTGACGGGTGGCGGCTTGATCGTGCCCTTTGGCTGGGAAGGGCGCATTCGCGCGCGCATCACGGAACGGGTGAAGCGCGTTTTTCCGCAGATTGGTGATGTGCAATTCGACTACATCTGGTGGGGCTATGTGGCGGCCACCGATGACAAGATGCCGCATGTCTATGAATTGGCGCCTGGCGTGCTGACCTGGACCGGCTGCAATGGCCGTGGTGTGGCTTTGGCGACCGCACTCGGGCGCGAATTGGCCAAGGCGAGCAATGGCACGGCCTTGGCCGATATTGCCGCACCGGTCGAAAAGAAGCTCCGGCGTATCGCGGGCCATGAATTCCGCGCCTTTGGCATTGCCTGGACCATTGCGCAAAATCGCTGGCGCGATGCGCGGGATTGAAGGTTTGGCGGTTGTCCGCCGCTGCTGGTAATAGAGTTTCCGAAAAAGCGGCCTTCGCGCCGCGAGAAATTCGCTGGTTGGAGAAAGCCAATGACACCACCGCTTGATGCTGCCACCCCGGCGCGCCCGGAAAATTTCCGCTATTCGCCCATGTTCCCACTTGGCGCCGATACCACGCCTTGGCGCAAGCTGCCGATTGATGGCATCTCAACCATGCAGGTGGATGGCAAGACGGTGCTGAAGGTGAAGCCCGCCGCGCTGGAAGCGCTCGCCTTCCAAGCCTGTAAGGATGTGTCCCATCTGCTGCGCCCGGCGCATCTGGCGCAGCTTGCGAAAATTCTGCAGGACCCGGAAGCGAGTGCGAATGATCGCTTTGTGGCACTGGACCTTTTGAAAAACGCCAATATCGCCGCCGGCGGTGTTTTGCCCATGTGCCAGGATACCGGCACCGCGATTGTCTTCGGCAAGAAGGGCCAGCGCGTTTGGGTGGAAGGCGATGAGGAAGAAGCGCTCTCCTACGGCGTGCATCGCACCTATACGGAAACCAATCTGCGCTATTCGCAAATGGCGCCGATCACGATGTATGAGGAAAAGAACACCGGCAATAATCTGCCTGTTGAGTTTTCCATCATGGCCCAGCCCGGCGATTACCACGCCGATGAAATGCATTTGATGTTCGTGCTGAAGGGTGGTGGTTCCGCCAACAAGACCTTCCTGTTTCAGCAAACCCGCGCCGTGCTCAACAAGCCGAAGCTGCTGGCGTTTCTGGAAGAGAAGATCAAGACCCTCGGCACCAGCGCCTGCCCGCCCTATCACCTGGCGATTGTCATTGGCGGCACCAGCGCGGAAGCAACACTAAAAACCGTGAAGCTTGCCAGCACGAAATGGCTGGATGCGTTGCCCACCAAGGGTGATCTTTCCGGCCACGCCTTCCGCGATACGGAGCTGGAAGCGGAGGTGCATAAGCTCACGCAAAATCTTGGCATTGGCGCGCAATTCGGTGGCAAGTATTTCTGCCATGATGTGCGCGTGGTGCGGCTTGCGCGACATGGCGCGAGCCTGCCGATTGGCATTGGCGTTTCCTGTTCCGCTGACCGCCAGATCAAGGCGAAGATCACGCCTGAGGGTGTTTTCATCGAGGATCTGGAACATGACCCGGCGAAATACCTGCCAGAAGCGACCGCCGATATTCTGAATGGGGAGGTGGTGAAGATAGACCTATCCCGCCCCATGAGCGATATCCGCGCGACGCTTTCAAAGTATCCGGTGAAAACCCGGGTGAGCCTGACCGGCACCATGGTGGTGGCGCGTGATATTGCGCATGCAAAATTGCAGGAACGGCTCGATGCCGGGCAGGGCCTGCCGCAATATATGAAGGATCACCCGGTTTACTACGCGGGGCCGGCGAAAACACCGACCGGCATGGCCACCGGTTCCTTCGGCCCCACCACGGCGGGGCGGATGGATTCCTATGTGGAAGCCTTCCAAAGCGCCGGCGGTTCCATGGTGATGCTGGCCAAGGGCAATCGTTCCAAGGCCGTGTTGAATGCCTGCAAGAAATATGGCGGTTTCTATCTGGGTTCGGTTGGCGGCCCCGCCGCACGGCTCGCGCAGGACTGCATCAAGAAGGTGGAAGTGCTGGAATTCCCCGAACTTGGCATGGAAGCTGTCTGGCGGATTGAGGTTGAGGATTTCCCAGCCTTCATCGTCATGGATGACAAGGGCAATGACTTCTATGAGGGGCTGGAGTGAGCATGGCCGGCGACCGACGCCTGCCAGCGCGCTTCACCCTGCCGGTGACAGGCTTCATCCTGTCCGGAATCATGACCATCGTGATTTCCGGCATCTCAACGCTACTGGCTTTGGGGCCGGGGACAGAGTTTCTGGCGCGCTGGCCGGTCGCCTGGATTTCTTCCTGGTTCATCGGCTTCCCAACCGTGCTGGTGGTGCTGCCGATCGTGCGGCGCATTGTCGCGCGCATCGTCGCCCCGCCGTGACAGGAGAAAACCGATGCTGGAATTGAGACCAAATTGCGAATGCTGCGGGCGCGATTTGCCGCCCGCAAGCCGCGATGCGCTGATTTGTTCCTTTGAATGCACCTGGTGTGTTGATTGCGCGCGCACCAAACTGCCGGGGGGGCTTTGCCCGAATTGCGGCGGCGAATTGGTCCGCCGCCCGATCCGCCCAGCGGAAAAGCTTGCGAAATTTCCTGCCTCCACCGAACGCAAATTCCGCCCGGAAAAATGCGGCGGGCCGATCACCGCGTGACAGGGATATAACACCATGAATGAACGCCGCTTGATTTCTTCCGGTTCCAGATTCGAAGCGGAGATTGGCTATTCCCGCGCTGTGGTGGATGGCGATTATGTTTGGGTGTCCGGCACTACTGGCTATGATTACGCCAGCATGACCATCGCGCCCGATGTGGTGGCGCAGGCAGAACAATGCTTCGCCAATATCAGCCGCGCCCTGGCGGAAGCCGGCTGCACGCTGGATGATGTTGTCCGCGTGCTGACCATTGTCCCGAGACGAGAGGATTGGGAGCCCTGCTGGCCAGTCTTCCGCAAGCATTTCGGCAAGGCGCGCCCGGCTTCCACGTTGATCCATGCCGGGCTGCAAACTGATATCATGCGCATTGAAATCGAAGTAACGGCGCGTTTGCCGAAGAAGGGCTAAGCATCATGCGTTTCGCCGTGGACCGCCTGGATCATCTGGTCATTACCTGCCGCGATGTGGAAATCTCCGCTTCCTGGTATCAGCGTGTGCTGGGGATGGAGCGGGAGGAATTCGGCCCGCATCGCCGTACTTCTCTCCGCTTCGGCGGGCAGAAGATCAATCTGCGCCCCGTAAGTGCGACGCAGGAAGAATGGTTCACGGGCGCGGCCGGCGGCGTGCCGGGGACGGATGATCTTTGTTTTATTGTCACACTCAAATCGGATCAGGTGGCGGAATATCTGCGCGCCTGTGGTGTCACGGTGGAAGTGGGGCCGGTTGCTAAAGCGGGCGCTCTTGGGCCGATCATGTCGGTCTATTGCCGCGATCCCGATGGGAATTTGATCGAAATCGCGAGCTATTCGGGCTAATGGTCCAGTCGCTGCGCCGGCGAAGCTTTACATGAAAGGCCACCTGATCAAGCGTTCCTTCCGCCTCGCCGGTCATGCAACTTCGATTGCGCTGGAGGCGGAGTTCTGGACGGTATTGGAAGAAGCCGCCGCCCGAAAGCCCCAAAGCCTTGCCGCCTTGGTCGCCGAAGTGGATGCGGCACGCGCCGCGGAAGACTTGCCGCTTGCCAGCGCGCTGCGCCTCGCGGCACTCAACCACGCCCGCAGCAGGTGAAGCGCAGCCACGCGTCTTTCCCCTTGTCAGGCCCGGCAAGGCCGGATGATGCTGTGGTATGAGCGGCCCCTATCCTCGCGATGACTACCCAGCCTGGCGACCGCCGGAAAATACCCCCCTGCAGCAAAAACCGGATGATCCGGATGAACAGGAAATCGCGCGCTATGTGGACCAATTGCTGGCACGCCATCCGCGCATTCATGTTGTTCCGGCGCTTGTTGGGCTCAACATCGCAGTCACGCTTGTGTTTTGCATCGTCAATGGTGGCTGGCTTATCCCCAATGGAGAAACGCTGATCCCTTGGGGTTCCAATTACGGGCCACTGTCACTGCAAGGCGAATGGTGGCGCCTTGCCAGCGCCATCTTCCTTCATGCCGGCGTGCTGCATCTTTTCGTGAATATGTACACGCTTTGGAGCTTCGGCGGCGTTTGCGAACGCATGTTCGGGCCGGCATTGTTCCTGGTGATTTATCTAGCGGGCGGCATTTGCGCGAGTGGCTTCAGCCTGCTCTGGAATCCCTTGGTCAATAGCGTCGGCGCATCGGGCGCCATTTGTGCCATCATCGGCGCGTCATTGGCCTATATGATGGATGATCGGAACGATGTGCCGTTTTCGGTCTTGCGGGAAGAAGCCAAGTCTCTTTGCTCCTTCCTGGTCTTTTCCCTGATTGCGGTGATTCAGCATGCGCCGCTGGATCATGCCGCCCATTTTGGGGGCCTTGTTTCCGGCTTTCTGATTGGCGGCGCGATGAGTGCTGTCGCAACCGAACGCGGCCGGCGGCATCATCTGCGCATGGCGCTGATTGCCTTGGCGATCATGCTTGCCACGCTGGCGCTGTACGCGGCGGGACGCGCCAGGCTTGACCATGACACCGGCGCGATCATCCGCCAGAATCGAACACTGGATTGAGAGAAATCCGATAAAGAAACAGGAAGCACAGGGCATGGGACCTTTGAATGGTGTGAAAGTTTTGGAATTTGCCGGCATCGGCCCGGGACCATTTTGCGCCATGCTGCTGGCCGATCTGGGCGCTGAGGTCATCCGCATTGACCGGCCGAACGGCCCGGAAGGGGACCGGCTTGACATTGTCGGCCGGGGGCGGCGTTCCATCACACTTGACCTAAAGAACCCGAAAGCGATTGCCGCCTTGCATCGCATGATCACGGAATTTGATGTGCTGATCGAAGGTTTTCGCCCTGGCGTGATGGAACGCCTGGGGCTTGGCCCGGCGGAATTGCAGGCACGCAATGCAAAATTGATTTATGGTCGTATGACCGGCTGGGGACAGGGCGGGCCATTAGCCCTGTGCGCCGGTCATGACATCAATTACATCGCACTCACCGGCGCGCTGCATGCCATGGGAAGGCCAGACACGCCACCCGCCCCGCCGCTTAATCTGATTGGCGATTATGGCGGCGGCGGCATGTTGCTCGCGCTTGGGGTCATGGCCGCGCTGCTGGAACGTGGGCAAAGTGGTCAGGGCCAGGTGGTGGATGCCGCCATGGTGGATGGTGCCGCGCTGCTCATGGCGCCGATCTATGGCATGAAGGCGCGCGGGCGCTGGCAGGGCACGCGCGGCGGCAATCTTCTCGATGGCAGCGCATCTTTCTACGATACCTATGCCTGCGCCTGTGGCGGCTTCGTTGCCGTGGGGCCCATTGAACCGCAATTCTTTGCCGAAATGTTGGCGCGGCTTGGTTTGGATGAGGCCGAATTCCAGGACCGCATGAACCCTGCCCATTGGCCGGCCCAAAAGGCGAAACTGGCGGCGGTGTTTCGCACCCGCAGCCGCGATGCCTGGGCCGCGATCTTCGCCGATAGTGATGGCTGTGTTGTGCCGGTGCTTTCCATGGATGAAGCGCCGCATCATCCGCATAATCGCGCGCGAGAGAACTTCCTGTTGAAGGATGGTGTGGCGGAACCTGCCCCAGCGCCACGCTTTTCGCGCAGCCAAGCCAAGCCGAGCGCGGCACCTCCTCTAAGGGGTGAACATAGCCACGCGATCCTGCGCGAATTCGGTTTTACGGATGCCGAAATGGCGCAGTTGATCCCAGAAACTTGATTGAACAGCAAGGGGGAAAGCGTCATGGATAATCTCGGCAATGAAAGCCAAGGCGCGCGGCGCCATATTTTTACGGCAGAGCATGAATTATTCCGCAATCAGCTCCGCCGCTTTATTGCGCGCGAAGTGGTGCCCTTTCATCGCGATTGGGAACGCGCGGGGCAGGTGCCACGCGATCTATGGGTAAAGGCTGGCGCGCAAGGTTTTCTTTGCACCATGCTGTCCGAAGAATTTGGCGGCGGCGGCGGGGATTTCGGCCATGCTGCCGTGGTGATCGAAGAATTGGCCCGCGTGAATGCCTCGGGCGTTGCCTTTCAACTCCATTCCGATATCGTCGTGCCCTATATCCTTGCCTATGCTCGCCCGGAAAATCAGCGCGCCTGGCTGCCCAGGATGGCGGCGGGCGAGATGATCGGCGCCATCGCCATGACCGAACCTGGCATGGGCAGCGATTTGAAGGCGATCCGCACCTCTGCGGTGCGTGATGGCGATCATTGGGTGATCAATGGCGCCAAGACCTTCATTTCCAATGGCCAGAATGCCGGGCTGGTGATTGTGGTCTGCCGCACGGACCCAGAAGGCGGCAGCCGCGGTCTTTCATTGATTTGCGTGGAAGAAGGCACGCCCGGTTTCACCAAGGGCCGCAACCTTGAGAAGATCGGCCTGCATGCGCAGGACACCAGCGAGCTTTTCTTTCAGGATGTGCGTGTTCCGATCAACAATCTTTTGGGCGCGGAAAACGCCGGTTTCCGGCAATTGATGCATCAATTGCCGCAGGAACGCCTGATCATCGCTATCCGCTGTGGCACCAGTATGGAAACCATGCTGCAGCAGACCATCGCCTATACCAAGCAGCGCGAGATCTTTGGGCAAAAGGTTTTCGATTTCCAGGTGCATCGCTTCAAGCTGGCCCAGGCGAAGGCCGAGATTGGCATGTTCCGCGTCTATTTGGATGATTGCATTGCGCGCCACATGAAGGGCGAGCTCACCGCCGAGGAAGCGGCCGCGGCCAAATTGCTCGGCACGGAAATGCAGAACCGCCTGCTGGATGATTTCCTGCAAATGCATGGTGGCTATGGCTATATGGCGGAATATGATATTGGCCGTGCCTGGGCTGATGCGCGGGTTGGGCGCATCTATGGTGGGTCTTCCGAAGTGATGCGGGAAATCATCGCCCGTACACTTTGAAATCCAGTCCTCACAAACAAGAACAGGGAGCAAAAACCATGAATCGCCGGCAAATCCTTCTCTCCGCCCTTGCCGCCCCGGCCATCGCGCCAGGGCTTGCGGCGGCACAAAGCTTTCCGTCGCGCCCCATTACGCTGTTGGTTCCCTTCCCGCCGGGGGGGGCGACGGATGTGCAAATGCGCGGCTTTGCCGAAGCCGCATCGCGCGCTTTTGGCGTGCAGGTGCTGACCGAAAATCGCCCCGGCGCAGGCGCGACACTTTCCGCCGCCGGCGTCGCCCGCGCGCGGCCAGATGGTTATACCATTGCGCAATTTCCGCTGCCCGCCATGCGCCTGCCCTTCATGCAGCGCATGGCGTTCAATCCACGCACCGATTTCACCGCGATCATGCATCTGACCGGCTATTTGTTCATCATGTGCGTGCGCGGTGATGGCCCGTATAAGAGCTGGGCTGATCTTGTGGCCGATGCGCGTCGGCGCCCTGGTGAGGTGCGCATCGGCAATACCGGGGCCAATGGCACGCCGCATCTGGCGAATATTGACCTCGCCACACGGGAAAACCTGGATATTGTGCATGTGCCCTTCCGCGGTGAAGGTGATGCTGTGCCAAGCTTGCTCGGTGGGCATATCGAAGCCTGTTCCACCGGTTCTGGTACACTGCCCATGATTGCCGAGGGTCGGTTGCGGGCGCTGAATGTCTGGACACGCCAGCGTAGCAAGAAATTGCCCGATGTGCCGACGCTTCTTGATCTTGGCTATCAGGATATGGTCATCACCTCCCCCTATGGGCTGGTCGGGCCGGCGGGGATGGATCCCGATATTGTGGAAAAACTGCATCAGGGTTTCCGGACCGCGCTGAATGATCCGGCGCATTTGGCAACGCTCGATCGGTTGGATATGCCGGTGGAATATCTGAACCCGGCCGACTATGCCGCCTTCATCAAGCGCACGATTGATGAGGAAGAAGCGCGCGTGAACCGGCTTGGCTTGCGCGCTGGATAGGCGAGAGAGTGAGCCTTGCTGCGCGCAGCAAGGCTCGCTTACAGATAGCGTTCCTTCAGCACACGGCGGAGCAATTTGCCTGCCTCACTGCGCGGCAATTCCGCGACAAATTCAATGGCGCGCGGCTGCTTCGGCCCGGCCAATTCAGCACGGCAGAGCGCGAGCAATTCCTCGGCCAAGGCGCCATCACCCGCCCCGTCACGCGCCACCACCAGGGCGCGCGGTCTTTCGCCGAATTCTGCATCCTTCACGCCGATGACAGCCGCTTCACTGACGCGCGGATGGGCCATCAACACGGCTTCGATTTCCGCGGGATAGACATTTACGCCACCTGAAAGGATCAGATCGGCGCGGCGGTCTGACAGGAAAAGAAAGCCATCCTCATCCAGCCAGCCAAGATCATGCAGCGTAGCCCAGCCGCGATCATTATAGGCTTCGGCTGTCTTGATCGGATCATTGTGATAGGCAAAGCGCGCGCCACCTTCAAACCAGATGCGCCCGATCTCTCCGGCGGGCAGCGATTTGCCGCCATCATCCAAAATATGCACGCGGCCATAAACGGGGCGGCCAACGCTGCCGGGTTTGCGCAGCCAGGTTGCGCTATCAATCACGCAAGTGCCGATCCCTTCGCTGCCGGCGTAATATTCCCAAATGATCGGCCCCCACCAATCCAGCATGGCCCGCTTTACCGGTGCCGGACATGGCGCCGCGGCATGAATGGCGCAGCGGTGGTGCGACAGATCATGTGCAGCGCGTATCTCTGGCGGCAGGGCAAGCAGGCGCACAAACATGGTCGGCACCCATTGGCTATGCGTCACGCCGTATTCCGCCATCACGGCAAGGCAGCGCGCCGCATCGAATTTGCGCAAGATAATCGCCGTGCCACCCAGATTGATCGTGCGCTGCACATAGCGATTGGGCGCTGCGTGATAGAGCGGCGCAGGCGAAAGATAGATGGTCTTTTCATCAAATCCGTAAAGTTGCTGCCAGCTCATGTCGAATTCGGGCGCCAGCCGGTCGGCATAAGCAATCAGCGGCCGGCGAATGCCTTTCGGCAGCCCTGTAGTGCCTGAGGAATAGAGAAACTCCCGACCGATCGGCAATTCTCCAGCGGGCCAGGCGCTCGATTGCCCGACCATCAGTTCGGTCAACGATGCGAAGCCGGGCAATTCTCCACCGGTTGCGAAGCGATGCGGGATAGCGGCAAGATCAAGCTTCGCCACCAGCGCGCCGAGCGACGCATCCGCTACCAGCGCCACGGCGCCGGAATCGCGCAAGACGTGCAAAACCTCATTCGGGCGCAGATGAATTGAAAGCGGCGTCACCATCAGCCCGGCGCGCTTGGCGCCATAGGTCAGCACCAGGAAATCCGGGCTGTTTTCCAAGAGCAAGGCAACCGCCTGGCCCGGCGCAAGCCCAAGGGCGAGCAGACCATTCGCTACCTGATTGGCGCGTGCATCCAATGCGCCAAAGCGGAGCACCGCGCCGCTATCGGGAAAAACCGCGGCGATCTTTTCAGGCCAGGACGCGGCCCATTGTGCAAGCTGCGGCATCGAGGATCCCGAAGATAGGCCAGCGAATGCTTTACATCGCGGATGGCCGCGTCAAGCCCAGCGCCTGCCGGAAAAACTGCAATGACCGGGCTGTTCGCTCACGGCACCAGCCGGGCTGATCAAAGGCCCGGTGCCACCAGCGTGCAAGTCCCAGTAGAACGTAGCTGCTGGCAGACCTGCTCCGCCTGGGCGCGTGTCATCCCGGATACGCGGGCCGTGAAAAGGTTCGACCGGCCCTGGGTTGCGCGCACCACTTCGGTCCGCGCAGAGCCGCCCGCCGCCTGGCGGGCTGTGGATGCCGCACTGCGCGCCAAGTTTTCAGAGGCAAAGCTGCCCAAGCTCACCGACCAGCGATTGCCACCGCCAGACGCGCCAGATGGCGGCGGCACAGTCCCTATACCGCCCAAGGCCGAAGCCGACGCCGGCGCTGCATGAGCAGAACTAATCAGCCCGAAGCCGCTTCGCGTTGGCGCAGCGGCGGGCGCTTGACGCGGCGCGGGCGGTGCCACGGGGGCAGAGGCAAGGGCGGAACGGCCTGTTTCTAGCCCAGCACGCCTGCGTTCCGCCGGCGTGAAGGTGCTGCCATCTGGAATCGGCTCCATCCGCACCACGGAACCAAGGCTGGCCACCTGCGTCCCAGCTGGCGCGGCGGGAGGAGGCGCGGCGGCTTGCGCCACTTGCAACGTTGCTGGCGGGCTACGCTGATCACGCAGCGCCAGCATGGTGCCGCCATCCATGCGCCGTGGCCCGCGCGGAATATTGGTGCCGATATCAGCCGCTGCATAAACCTCGCCCGGGGCGCGCCGCGCTGGCGCCACGCTCGCAATGCGCGGCCCGATGCGCGCCACGTAGTTGCGCGTTTCGTCGGGGAGCCCACGATTGCCCCAGAGGTAATCCTCCAGCCGCCGCGGCCCGGCATTATAGGCGGCAAGGAAGGCCGGGGAGCCGTAGAGCTGATACATCTCACGAATATAGGCCGCGCCCGCCTGCAAATTATCGTAGGGGTGATAAGGATCCGGACCCAGATTATAGCGCTGCGCCAACTCCCGGTAGGTGCCGGGCATCACCTGCATCAGCCCCATGGCACCCACGCGAGAAGTCGCACCAGGCCGCCCACCGCTTTCCTGCCGCATCACTTCGCGGATCCAAAGATCAGGCACATCAAAGCGGCGCGAGGCATCTCGGATCCAGGGTCCCCAAGGATCGCCGGGCGGTCCGGGCGGGGAAGTGCTGTCAGGACGGTTATAGAAAGGTCCATTGGCGTGGCGCCCGGTGCCATCCGCGCAAGCCGAAAGAACGGCTAATAGCAGCCCCAAAACCAAAAACCGGCCATAGCCCAGTCGAAACCCGTGCATCCCCTAAACTCCATCGGGTCTGGGATTTGCGCCCCGAAACGGCCCCCCAAGGACCCAGCCTATGCCCCCGCATTGGCCCAGCCCAAGCCGCCCCGCTGACCACGCCCCCGGCTGCCAGAAACACCCAGAAACATAATCGTGACGATTCCGCGTATGCCATTTGACTCGAGCCGGTCAAGCGTTACTCGAAGACCACAGCATATGGGGGATTTATCACGACAAAGATGACAAGATTTAGGCGGCAGCTGGACCGAATCGCGCTTTGAATCAAAGATTTCGCGGCCGAAGCTCACGCGATACCGTTACTGACCGTCACCCAAAGGTCACAAGCTGACGATCTGCCCGGCACCCACCGCGCCCAGAAAACTCGCCACCCCCGCCCGTTCCACCCCAGTCGCAAGGGGGGCAGCACCCAAATCCTCGGCCTTCAACCCGGCCTCACAGACCATGCGCTGCACGCCAAGGGCAGAGATGGCGGAGAGCAGCGTTCCGATCCCGGCCACGCCGCGCGCCGCCAAATGGGCTTCCCGCGGGTCCCGCAATAGCGGGCAATCGGCCAAAAGCAGCCGGCAGCCACCATTGGTGGCAAACAGCACCACATCGCGCCCAAGCGCGGCCGCGCCGCTGGCCATCACCAGCGCGTAATGGGCGCGTTCATGCCCGCCATCCAGCAGCAAAATCCCAAGCGGGGGACGCTTTTCGCTCATGCTTGGCAGGCCGCTTCCGCCGTATTTTCATGGGCGGCAAGATCGCGGATGGAAGCATCCGGACCGCACAGCGAACAGGCCGGGTCGCGCTTCAGGCGCACAGTCCGAAACCGCGCATCCAAGGCATCCCACAGCAACAACTTGCCAATCAGCGGATCACCAATGCCAAGGATAAGCTTCAACACCTCAGTCGCTTGCAGCGTGCCCATCACGCCAGTCACGGCGCCCAGCACACCAGCTTCGGAACAGCTTGGCACCAGGCCCGGCGGCGGCGGTTCCGGGTGCAGGCAGCGATGGCAAGGGCTGGTGCCATCATGGCCATGAAACACCGAAAGCTGGCCTTCAAAGCGCAGCACCGCCGCACTCACCAAGGGCTTGCCGAGCAAATGGCAGGCATCACCCAACAAAAACCGCGTCTCGAAATTATCCGTCCCGTCGCAAATCACATCATAATGCGGGATCAAATCCCGCGCCGCTTTTGCATCCATGCGCCGCGCATGAATATCCACCGCCACTTCCGGGTTCAGCGTGCGCAGCGTCTCGGCTGCGCTCGCGGCCTTGTTTTCGCCAATCCGCGCAGTGCTATGCACCACCTGGCGCTGCAAATTTGAAAGCTCAAGCGCGTCATGATCCACAAGGCCGAGCGTGCCGATCCCTGCCGCGGCCAGATAAAGCGCGAGCGGCGATCCCAAGCCGCCTGCCCCCACAATCAATACGCGCGCCGCGCGGAGCTTGGCCTGGCCAAGCGCACCCACTTCGCGGAGCAGGATATGGCGGGAATAGCGCTGCAATTCCGCGCGGGAGAAGGAAAGCGACATCACCGCCATATGGCCGCGATGCCCCCGCGCGTGCAAGCTTTCCGCTTGCGATACGGCCCCGCTTGGCGCCTTATGGCGCGATGGGCACTGAAGAGCTGATCCATCGCCTAGCCGCCGCGCTTGCCATTGGCTTGCTGGTGGGGGCGGAACGGCATTGGCGTGAACGCCAGGAAGCGCCGGGCAGGCGCACAGCCGGCGTGCGGACCTTTGCGCTGACCGGGCTTTTCGGTGGTGTCATGGCGGTCTTGGCAACCGCGCTGGGCCAGCCGGGGGGCGCGTTGCTGCTGGGCTTTGGCTTGGCGGCGCTGCTCGCCGCGCAATTGCCCTTCGCGCTTCGGGAAGCGGAGGCTGAAAACAAGGTCTCCGCCACCAGCCTGGTCGCTGCCCTTGGCACCTATAGCCTCGGCGCGCTGGCGGTTTTGGGCGATGTGGCGGTTGCCGGCGCGGCGGCTGTTGCCATGACCGCCATCCTGGCCGCGCGAGAGAGCCTGCATGGCCTGATGGCGCGTATCACCTGGGCAGAGCTGCGATCCGCCCTTGTGCTGCTATCCATGACGCTGCTGGTCATGCCGCTGGTCCCGGATGAGCCTATTGCCGTATTGGGCGGGCTGAACCCGGCCAAGATTTGGCGCTTCGCCATTCTGCTCGCGGCGATTTCCTATCTTGGCTACCTCGCAGTGCGGCTGATGGGGCCGGAACGTGGCCTGCTGTTCGGCGGCGCGGCGGGGGGCTTGGTGTCCTCCACCGCGGTCACGCTCGCCAATGCGCGCGCTGCGGCGTCGGGGGGCGGGGGTTTGGCGCTGGCCGCTGGGGCGCTTATGGCGGGCGCGGTTTCCTGCCTGCGCACCATCGGCATTGTGGCCTTCATCGCGCCCGCCGTAGCCGGATTTCTTCTGGTGCCGCTTGGCATGGTGGCCCTGGGCATGGCGCTTGGGGGCTTCACCTTGGCGCGGCGCGCCGGCGCCGATGAAGCTGTGGTCAGCACGCCGGAAAACCCCTTCGAACTCAGCGCCGTGATGAAAATTGCGCTACTGCTGGCGGCTGTTGCGCTGATTTCCAAATTGGCGGGCGAAAAACTGGGGCCAGAGGCAGTCATGGCGGTCGCTGCCATTACTGGCCTGGCCGATGTGGACGCTGTGGCGCTTTCCGTGCCGCTATTGGCGCCGGCGACCATCAGCCTGGAATTCGCCGCCCAGGCTGTATTGGCGGCAGTTGGCGTGAATATCTGCGCCAAGGCAGCCTATGCGATCGCCTTGGGCGGGGGGCGCTTTGGTTCGGCCTATGCCGTGCTGTCGCTGGCCGCGGGCGCGGCGGGGGTATTGGCAGTCTCCCTTCTTTGAAGACACCCCTTGCCGCCCGCGCGCGCTGGCGCCACCCTGCCCCCGATTGCAGGAGGAAGACGCGATGCCCGCCGAAGGCGGCCCTTTGAGTGCCGGAAAACCTGCCGCGAATTTTGCGGCGCTGGAGCATTTTCAAGCCAAGTGGACTCACTTGGCGGCTCGGCAAATGCGACCAAACAGAACCCTAGAGCATGGGTGCTGAGCCAATGCGAAGCACACATGCTCTAGATGCGATGATCCGTCCCCGTTCTGTCGCGGTGATTGGCGCATCCGATGACGCCACGCGCATCGGTGGGCGCCCCATTGCCTATATGCAAAGCCAGGGCTTCCAGGGTCGGCTTCTGCCGGTGAACCCGAATCGCCCGACCGTGCAGGGGCTGCCGGCCTATGCGTCTGTCGCCGCCCTGCCCGAAGTGCCGGACGCCGCGATCATCGCCGTGCCGGGCGAGGCCGCGATCCAGGCCATGGATGATCTGGGCGTGCGCGGCTGCAAATCTGCCATTGTCTTCACCGCGGGCTTTGCCGAAGTGGATGAGGCAGGTGCGGCGATGCAAGACAGGCTGGTTGCCGCCGCGCGTCGGCATGGCATGCGGATGCTGGGGCCGAATTGCCTTGGCCTTTTCAATGCCGAAATCGGTTTCTATCCGATCTTCTCGCTTTCCTTCGAACAGGGCTGGCCCATTCGCGGCAATATCGGCATTGCCTCCCAATCCGGCGCCTATGGCACGCATGTTTTCGCGGTGGCGCGCCAGCGCGGGCTTGGCACCACGTTATGCGTGACCACCGGCAATGAGGCTGATGTTTCGCTGGGTGAGGCGATTGGCTGGATGGCGCAGGCGCCGGAAGTGGAAGTGATCTGCGCCTATGCAGAGGGCATTCGCGAAAGTGCTGGCTTCGTCGCAGCCCTTGATCTTGCGCGGCGCAACCGCAAGCCCGTGATCATGATGAAGGTCGGCGCCAGCGCTTTGGGTGGTGCGGCGGCGAAATCCCACACCGCTTCCATCGCGGGTGATGATGCGGTGACACAAGCCGTGCTGGATGAATTCGGCGTTTTGCGGGCGCGCACCACGGAAGAAATGCTTGATATCGCTTACGCGGCATCGCGGCGTATTTATCCCGCCAATAATTCCCTTGGCGTGTTGACCGTGAGTGGCGGCGCCGGCGTGCTGATTTCCGATGCGTCGGAAGCCGTCGGCCTGCCCATGCCGGAAATGCCGCAGGCGTCGCAGGAAAAGCTGCGTGGCCTGATCAGCTTTTGCGCGCCACGCAACCCGGTGGATTGCACCGCGCAAGCCGTGAACCAGACCGAGCTTTTTGGCGATTTCCTGGAAGCGACTGCGGGCGATGGCGGCTATCCTTCCGTGCTGGTTTTTCTGACGCAGACGGGGGGATCAACCTCCATGGCGCCGAAGCTGCGGCCCTTCATGCGCGATGCCATTGCCAAACGGCGCGACCGGCTTTGGGTGCTTTCGGCGATTTGTTCGCGCGAGAAGGTGCGCGAATATGAAGAAGACGGCTTCATTGTTTTCGAAGACCCAACCCGCGCGGTGAATGCCATTGCCGCCATGGGCCGCTTCGGCGCTTATTTCGCGCGGCAGGAAGCGGGTGCTGTGGGCGCGTTGCCGAATGTGTCCTTGCCCACGCAAACCCCAACGGAAGCCGAAGCCAAACGCCTTTTGGCCGAAGCGGGCGTGCCTGCCGTGCCAGAACAGGCGTGTGCTAATGTTGGAGATGCGGTGCGCGCTGCCGATGCCATGGGCTATCCGGTGGTCGCGAAAATCCTCTCGCCCGATATCCTGCACAAGAGCGAAATCGGTGGCGTGATTTTGAATATCGCGGATGCTGCCGCGGTGCGTGAAGCCCATGCAACCTTGCTCGCCCGCGCCGCGCAGCACGCGCCACAGGCGCGCATTGAAGGCGTATTGATTGCCAAGCAAATCACCGGCGGCGTTGAAATGGCGCTTGGTGTGCTGCGCGATCCCGTCTTTGGTCCTGTGGCCATGGTGGGGCTTGGCGGTGTGTTCATCGAAATCCTCAAGGATGTCGCTTTCCGCCGCTGCCCCTTTGATCCTGCGCAGGCAGAAGCGATGATCCGTTCGCTGAAGGGCTTCCCTTTACTGGATGGTGCGCGCGGCAAACCCAAGGCCGATGTGAAGGCGCTGTCGGAAGCGCTTGCCGCGCTATCGCGTTTTGCCGTGGCGGCCGGGCCGCGTTTGGCATCTGTTGACGTAAACCCCATGCTGGTGCTGCCGGCAGGGCAGGGCGCCTTTGCCGCGGATGCGGTGATTGAAATCGAGGAAGGGCATTGAAATGCCGATCGTCTATGAAAAGCTGCTGAACTATCCCATCCCGGAAATGCGCCAGCACCTGCGCTGGCAGGATGTGGCGATGTATAATTTCTCTGTCGGGCTCGGCCAGGACCCGATGGATGAACAGCAGCTCGATTTTCTTTATGAGCCACGCTTGAAAGTCATGCCCTCCATGCCGGTTGTGCTGGGCGCGCCGGGCTTTTGGTCGCGCAATCCCGATACCGGTATGGATTGGGTGAAAATCCTGCATGGCGAACAGGGCCTGATCCTGCACAAGCCCTTGCTGACCGAAGGCGAAATCATTGGCCGTTCGCGCGTAACCGGCCTTGTTGATCGCGGTGAGGGCAAAGGCGCGCTGATGTATTCCGAACGCCAGGTGATTGACGCAAAGACGGGCGATTTGCTGGCGACCGTGACCAGCACATCCTTCCTGCGCGGCGATGGCGGCTTTGGCGGGCCGAGCGGGCCGGTGAAAAAACCGCACCCGGAACCGGAACGCGCGCCGGATGTCGCGCTTGATTTCGCGACCCGTCCGGAACAGGCGCTGATCTATCGCCTGAACACGGATTTGAATCCGCTGCATATAGACCCGAAAATCGCCGCTGCCGCCGGGTATCCGCGCCCCATCCTGCATGGGCTTTGCACCTTCGGCACGATCTGCCATGCACTGCTGAAAACACTCTGCAATTACGACACGGCGCGCTTTGGGCAGATGGATTTGCGCTTTTCCTCTCCGGTCTATCCTGGTGAGACGATCCGCACGGAGATTTGGCATGAGGCTGGTGGTGCCGCCTTCCGCGCGCGCGTTGTGGAACGCGATAAGGTGGTGGTCAGCAATGGCCTGTTCCGCTTCGCCTGAATGATGATGGGAAAAGACGCATGATCAACAAGATTGTTCAATCCATGGCGGATGCCATGGCCGGTATCAAGGATGGATCAACCGTATTGATCGGCGGTTTCGGCGCTGTCGGTCAGCCCGATCATTTGATTGAGGGGTTGATCGAACAGGGCGCGACCGACCTGACCTGTGTGGCGAATAACGCCGGTACGGGGCGCGTTGGCCTCGCGCGGCTCATGGAATTGGGCCGCGTGCGCAAGATTATTTGTTCCTTCCCGCGCTCCGCCGGTTCCGTTGTGTTTGAAGAACTGTATCGCCAAGGCAAGATCGAGCTTGAGATTGTGCCCCAAGGCACCATGGCCGAACGTATGCGCGCTGCCGGAGCCGGCGTGCCGGCGTTTTTCACCGCAACATCGGTTGGCACCATCCTCGCGAATGGCAAGGAACAGCGCGAATTCAATGGACGCAGCTATGTCATGGAACATGCGCTGAAGGCTGATGTGGCTTTGGTGGAAGCCTGGGAAGGGGATCGTTGGGGTAATCTCACCTATCGTTCCAGCGGGCGGAACTTCAACCCGGTGATGGCAATGGCGGCCGATCTGACCATCGCGCAGGTGAGCCATATCCGCGAATTGGGTGAGATTGTGCCGGAAAATGTGCATACGCCCGGCATTTTCGTGAAGCGCGTATTGCATGTTGACCGCGGCCCGGCATGGGCATGAGCAGGCAGGAAAGAAGGGGATCAGACCATGAATGGCTTTGACCGTAAGCAAATGGCCGCCCGTGTCGCTGAAGACATTCCGGAAGGCTGGTTCGTCAATCTCGGCATCGGCATTCCGACCATGATCGCGAATTACGTGCCGCTGGAACGTGAAGTGATCCTCCATTCGGAAAACGGCATTCTGGGCATGGGTCCCGCGCCCGCGCCGGATAAGGTGGACCCATGGCTCGTGAATGCCGGCAAGCAGGCTGTTACGCTGCGCCCCGGTGGTTCCTATTTCCATCACGCCGATAGCTTCGCCATGATCCGTGGCGGGCATATTGATCTTTGCGTGTTGGGCGCGTTTGAAGTGGCCGCTAATGGCGATATCGCCAATTGGGCCACCAGCGAAAATGATTCAGCACCCGCCGTGGGTGGGGCAATGGATCTCGGCGCCGGCGCCAAGCGGCTTTGGGTGGTGATGGAACACACCACCAAGGATGGCGGGCACAAGATTGTGGAACGCTGCACTTATCCGCTGACCACACCTGGCGCGGTCAGCCGCGTTTATACCAATCTCGGCGTTTTGGATGTGGTGAAGGGCAAGGGCTTCGTGGTGCGCGATCTGGCGCCCGGTGTGACCTTTGACCAAATCCAGGCTGCCAGCGGCGCCAAGCTGCACACGAACTGACGCATAACGCCGAAGGGCGATGAGGATGAGGGCATGAGCGAGGTTTTGGAAGAACGCGCGGAATCGATTCGCATGATCCGCGATAGCGCGGGTGCGGTGGCGCCGCGTGGCGGGGATAGCAAGCGCGTGCGTGGCCTGCGGTTCGCTGCGCCGGGTTTTGATAAGCGCATTTTTGCCCAGATGGGCGAATTTGGCTGGATCGGCTTGGCAGTGGATGAGGCCGCCGGCGGCGCTGGGCTTGGCATGAGTGAGGCGATTGCGCTCACCGAAGAACTCGCGGGTGGCTTGGCGCCGGAACCGCTGATCCCGGCGATGCTTTCCGCCCGTTTGCTGGCGGGCGCAGATGATCAGGCGCTGCTCGGGCCTTTGCTCGCGGGGCAGCAAGTGGTGCTGACAGCCTGGCAGGAACGCGCTGATACACTGGCCGCCCCTGGCAATGCCGATGCGCCGCGCGTCTTCATTCCGCAAGCCGGTGGCGCTGATGTGTTTCTGCTGCCGGTGCGCGAAGGCGCGGGACTTGCGCTTTACGCAGTGCCCGCTGCCGGCGCTGATGTGGCGTTGGAAAAAACCATGGATGGCGGCTATTTCGGTACGCTCCGCGCTGACCCTGCGCGCGGTCAGCGCATCGCTGGCGATATCGGTGCCGTGCTGGATGCTGCCTTGGATGAAGCCGCGCTGATGACCGCAGGCGCCATGGTTGGGCTGATGGAACGCGCCTTTGACATGACGCTTGCCTATCTCAAAACTCGCCAGCAATTCGGCCGCATCATCGGCACCTTCCAATCCTTGCAGCACCGCGCGGCGGATTTGAAAATCCATCTCTCGCTGACACGCGCGGCAGTAGAAGCCGCAGCTGCTGCCTTGGATAGCGGTGCCGCGGGCGATGCGCGCAAGGCCGCGGTTTCCAAGGCCAAGGCGCGCGCGGGTGAAAGCGGGCTGATGGTGCTCCGCCAATGCATCCAGCTCCATGGCGGCATTGGCTATACGGATGAATATGATGTCGGGCTTTATCTCCGCCGCGGCATGGTGATCGCCAATCAATTTGGCTCCGCCGCCCTGCATCGCCGCCGCTTCATGGCACTCGCGCCGGAGGATGCGGAATGAGCGCCGCCGCCGAACCGCTACGCCAACGCATTCTGGAAGAACGCAATGGCGCGGTGCTGATCGTCACTATTGATTGCCCATCACGCAAGAACGCCATCGCGCCGGTGCTCCGCACCGCAATGGAGGAGGTGATGGAACGCGCCCATGGCGATGATACAATCCGCGCCATTGTGGTAACGGGGGCGGAGGGCACTTTCTGCGCCGGCGGCGATATCTCCTCGATGGATATTGATAGCACTTTGGCCGGGCGCGAACGCATGCGCCGCACCCATAAGCTCGTGCGCCTCATGGCCAAGGGCGGCAAGCCCGTGGTGGCCGCAGTGGAAGGCTGGGCGGCGGGTGCGGGCATGGCGGTGGCTTGCGCCTGCGATGTGATTGTCGCCGCCGAAGATGCGCGCTTCACGGCGGGTTTTCACAAGATTGGCCTGATGTCCGATATGGGCCTGCCGCATTTCCTGCCCGCGCGTGTCGGCATTGGTCGGGCGCGGCGCATCCTGTTTTTCCATGAGGTGATCGCCGCACCGGAGGCCGAACGCATTGGCCTGGTGGATTACCTGGCGCCGCCCGGCAAGGCTTTGGAAGTCGCCTTGGAAAAGGCGCGCTTCCTGGCAGCCGAGGCACCAGGCCCCATCGCCTTCACCAAGCAAATCTTCGCCGATGGCCTGGATGAGGCTTTGGCGCAGGAACAAACCTATCAGGCCGCGCTATTTACGACCGAAGATTTCAAGGAAGGCCGCGCCGCCTTCTTCGCCAAGCGCAAGCCGAATTTTACGGGAGGCTGAACAGATGATCGAAGCACGCGAAAGCCAGGATCTGAACCTGCTGGAAGATGAAGCCTTCCGCCTGCATGTGCGCCAATGGATTGAGGCGAATTACCCAGCCGAATTGCGTAATCCGCCAAAGCGCCTGCATTGGGATGAAAACAAGCCCTGGTATTTCAAGCTTGCGGATAAAGGCTGGCTTTGCCCCGGCTGGCCGCGTGAATTTGGCGGGCTTGGGCTTTCCCCGGCGAAGCAGATCATCTTCACCGAGGAAATCGAACGCCATGGCTGCGCGCGCACCAATGACCATGGCATTGTCATGGTGGGGCCGCTGCTGATCAATCACGGCACGCGCGAACAGCAGCAATTCTTTCTGCCGAAGATTCTCTCCGGTGAGCATATCTGGTGCCAGGGCTATTCTGAACCCAATGCGGGATCGGATTTGGCGGCGCTCCGCACCGAAGCCATGCTGGATGGTGATCATTATGTGGTGAATGGCCAGAAGATTTGGACCACACTCGCCATGGATGCGAATTGGTGCTTCCTGCTGGTGCGCACGGACAAGAACGCGAAAAAGCAGGAAGGCATTTCCTTCCTGCTGGTGGATATGACTAGCCCCGGCATTACCGTGAAGCCGATCATCAATCTGGAATATCACGACGAATTCTGTGAGGTATTCTTCGATAATGTCCGCGTGCCCGCAGCCAATCTGGTCGGCACGCCCAATCGCGGATGGGATATGGCGAAGGCATTGCTTTCCTTTGAGCGCATTTATCTCGGCTCACCCCGCCTTTCCGCCTATGCGTTTTCGCGCCTGAAGCAACTCGCGGAACGGATGGGGGTTTGGGAAGATGCGGTGTTCCAGGATACCTACGCCAAGCTGCGGCTTGATCTTGAAGATCTGAAATCGCTTTACGGTGTTTTCGTGGATAAGGTGCGGCGCGGTGAGACCCTTGGCCCCGACGTGTCCATGCTGAAGGTGTTTCAGACGGAACTCTTTCAGCGCATCACCGATACCATGCTGGAAATCTGTGGTGAGAATGCTGGCCTGCTCGACCCCATGGAAGGCAATCGCAACCTGAACCCGACCGGGCTTTACATTCAGGCGCGGCCTTCGACCATTTATGGCGGGTCGAATGAAATTCAGCGCAATATCATCAGCAAGAATGTCCTCGCGCTGCCGGGCTAAGGCCGCGCATAAAAGAAGGAAGTGACCATGGGCGATTTATGGCGGCTCAGCGCTAGTGATTTGGCGGCGCGCATTCGGTCCAAACAGGTCTCCGCAACCGAAGCGGCGAAGGATGCGCTAGCGCGGCTTGATGCGGTGAACCCCAAGATCAATGCCGTGGTGGATCATCGCCCGGCGGAGACCCTTGCCGATGCTGCGCGCATTGATGCCATGATCGCGCGTGGGGAAGATGTCGGGCCACTTGCCGGCGTGCCGGTCACCATCAAGGTGAATGCGGATCAGCAAGGCTACGCGACGACCAATGGTCTGCGCCTGCAAAAGGATTTGATCGCAAAGCAGGATAGCCCCGTTGTCGCCAATTTGCGCAAGGCGGGCGCGGTGATTGTCGGGCGGACCAATACGCCGGCTTTTTCGCTGCGTTGGTTCACGCGCAATTCACTGCATGGCCATACGAAAAACCCGCGCGACCCCAGCATTACGCCGGGTGGTTCCTCGGGCGGAGCGGGTGCCGCCACCATGGCCGGCATTGGTGCGATTGGTCACGGCACGGATATTGGCGGTTCCATCCGCTACCCGGCCTATGCTTGCGGCATTCACGGGCTGCGCCCAACGCTTGGGCGCATTCCCGCCTGGAATGCTTCGGGCGCCGAACGTCATATCGGCGGGCAGCTTATGGCCGTCAGCGGCCCGCTCGCGCGTAGCATTGCCGATGTGAAACTCGCTTTCGGCGCCATGTGCGCGCGCGATATTCGCGACCCCTGGTGGGTGGATGCCGCGATGGAAGGCCCGCCCGCGCCGAAGCGCGCCGCGCTTTGCCTTTCGCCCGATGGCATGAAGCTGCAACCCGAAGTGCAAGCTGCCATGCGCGATGCCGCAAAACGCCTGGAAGCCGCCGGTTGGACGATTGAGGAAACCGACACACCCCCCTTGCGTGAACCCGCGCAATTGCAGGCGATGCTGTGGCTCGCGGAAAGCCGCCGCGGCCTCAATAGCGCCTTGCATCAGGAAGGTGATCCGGATGCGAGCTTCATCTTCGCGCAAATGGAAGCACTCTGCCCCAATCCCGATCTGAATGCCTTCATGGATGGGCTGCAAAAGCGATCCTATTTCGTGCGGCTCTGGATGGAATTCTTCGAACGCTTCCCCGTGGCGATCACGCCCGTTTCCGGCGAATTACCCTTCCGTGATCAGGAAGATGTCGAAAGCCCGGCTGCCTTCCGTCGCATCATGGAAGCGCAACTCACGCAAGTGGGCCTGCCGCTCATGGGGCTGCCTGGCCTTACCGTCACCACTGGCACGGTGGGGCGCGTGCCGGTTGGGGTGCAATTATTGGCCGGGCGCTACCGTGAGGATTTGCTGCTGCAAGCGGGTGCAGCGATTGAAGCCGCTGGCGCGCCGATTACGCCGATTGACCCGGTGGGATGATAAGGGCCGCGTGATCAACCCTGCATCGCGCCCATGATGGCGTGATGCAGGCCAATCGCGTCCAGCTTTTCCGCACGCCCGGTGCCAGGGCGATCACTGCGCCAAATCAGGTAATCCGTCTCCGTCCCGCCCTTCGCTTCCGCCAAGGCCGGGCGATGATCCCCAAAGGCGGCAATCACCACCGGGCGCGCGGAACCTTGGGCAGCGCGCATCACGGTGCCCAGCATGTCATCAGTCGCTTTCATGCAGGCGGCCCAAGCGCCTGCGGGATCATCGCCTTGCCATGGTCCGTGCGCCGCCACACTGATCACATACCAAAAGCCGGGCGAGGTCGCAGTGGCAAGATCAGCCGCCAGCCGTTCCGCAATCGCCGCATCGGATACCAAGCCCCGTGCGCGTTCCGCCTGTTGAAAAGCCGCCGCTGCATCAAAACGCGCAAAGCCAAGCGCGGGCAGCACCTTGTCACGGCCAAAAAAACGCGGATCGAAGGGATGCAGGCAGAGCGTTCCATACCCGGCGCCACGCAAGGCCCAAGCCAAGGATTGAATCGGTTTGCGCGCAAGGCGGAAATACGGGTTGAAGCGATCAAGCCCCAGCGCCGCATCATCCAGCCCGGTCAATACGGCAAATTCAGTGCGCATGGTATTGGCGCCAAAAGCCGCAACCGCCAAGGACCCTTGCGTTAATGCTGCCTCCGCAAGCCTATCCTTATGCGGCAAGCCTTGCGCCAGACCAAAGCGGCGTGGATCGCAAAAACTTTCCAGTTGCAGCAGCAGAAGATGTGGGGCTGGGTCAGCCAGCCCCAGCGCCGCCGGCACCGGCGCATGGCGCGCTTGCCGTGCGGCGCGTTCTATCGCCGCCAGCCTTGCGTGGAATGCGAAACAGGCCAAGGGGCCAAAGCGTGCCGCATCAGTGGCGGGATCACGCTGCAGCGGCGTGCGGCCCAAAAGAAACAGCGGCCGTAGCGTGACCAATAGCAAGGCGCCACCCAGCAGCAGAATCAGCATGCGCGCAATGGCGCCAAGATCAAGCCCGGGTTCCAACGCCAGCACAAAGGCAGTCAGTGCCATGCCAGAGGCGATACCCAACGCCAGCACGGGGCGCGGCACGAAGGGCAGGTAAAAGCGCGGATGAGCAAATACCTGCCACAGCAGCCCGCCATCGGTGAATACCAGGCCATCACGCAGTGTCGCGCGCTTGGCGAATTGCGCGATGCCGATGAAAATCAAGGCACCGGCAACCGCGCCGCCTGAAAGCAGAGGCCGCGCGGTCATCCCAAGCAAAAGCAGATAGCCCGCAAGCCAGGGCGTCGCATCCAACGCCACCCAGGCACTGAAGCGCGCGGCAACCTGCCACCGCAGCCAAAGCCAAATCGGCAAGGGCAGCAGCGCGCCAATCAGCGCATGGGTCAGCGCCGCCACACCCTCAGCCTGCCCCCATCACGAAACGATGAAAGCCCTGGCCTTGGCATCGTAATCGCCATAGCCGAGCGTGTCGCGCAATTCCGCCGAAGGCAGCGCGCTGGCCGCTTCCGAAAGCCCGGCCTGCAGCGCGGCCAAGCCTGCCTTCATCCCCGCCGCAGCAGGTGAGAGCATCCCGGTCGGGTAGGTGCCGATCTTGAAGCCAAGCGCCTTGGCCTGATCACGCGTTGGTGTGGCGCGCGCCCCACCGGGGGAGAGCACGGCAAAGGAAGGCCGCCCCTTGGCTGCGGCCACCGCTCGGCGGATTTCATCATCATCGGCGGGGCTATCCAGAAACAGGATATCCGCGCCCTCTTCGACGAAAATCTCAATACGCGCGACGGCTTCATCAATGCCCGCGGTTGGCCGACAATCCGTGCGGGCCAAAACCAAAATGCCGGATTCCTTGGCGGCTTCAACAGCGGCGCGAATTTTCATGCGCGCTTCTTCGCGTGGCAGGCAGGGCTTGCCGGCGGCGGTCAGCGCGCGTGGCGTGATCTTGTCTTCAATCAGAATCGCGGCAGCACCGGCGCGGCCATAAGCGCGCACCGTGCGCTGCACATTCATGGCATTGCCATAGCCGTGATCGCCATCGGCCAGCACCAGCGTATTCGGCGCGGCACCGCGCACCATGTTGAAACTGTCAAACATCTCGGCAAAGGAAATCAGGTCCAGATCCGGCCCACCCAAACGGCTGGCGGCCACGCAGGATCCGGACAGAAAGGCGGTCTCAAATCCCGCGCCGGCGGCAAGCTTGGCGCTCAGCCCATCCCATACGGCGGGCATAACAACGAAATCCGGCTTGGCCAGCAATGCGCGCATTCTCTCGGGCGGGGTCATGGTGTTTCCTCAATCACGGTGGATGGCCGCAAAGCTAGATCGGATTGCGTTCGCGACCAAGGGCCGCGCCTTGTCGCCGGGAATCCTGGCGCCTAGGCTTTCGTCACAAAACAGCACCCCGAGGAATCGCCGATGCCGATCATTGACGCCCAGGTTCATGCCTATGAACGCGACCATCCCGGCCGCCCATGGCACGCTGTCCTGCATGGCCCGCCAGAGGTCACGGGCGCAGATATGGTCAAGGCCATGGATGCGGTGGGTGTTGATGGCGCCATTCTGGTTTCCGCCTTCACCATGTACCGCTTTGACGCAAGCTACGCCGTTTCCGTCCGCAATACCTATCCGGATCGTTTTGCGCTGGTGAAGCCGGTTGACCCCAATGATGCTGCCGTTGCGGAAACCATTGCCGATTGGCAGGCAACGCCTGGCGCGGTTGGCATACGCATCATGATGCGCGGCGATGTTTCCGCCGACCCTGCAGACCCTGGCATCAATCACGTATTGGCGACCGCCGCGAAGCGGGATCTGCCGGTCAATCTGCTCTGCTGGGGCAGGCTTGATCAGGTGCATGAATTGGCCCGGCGCAATCCGGACACGCGGCTGGTGATAGATCACCTTGGCTTGCAACAGCCTTTTGAACCACCGCGGATGGAAAACGGCTTTGCCGAATTGCCGACGCTGCTGGCGCTGGGGGCTTTTCCCAATATTGTCGTCAAAATCACGGGCGCCTGCACGCTGTCACGTGGCAAATATCCCTACGCCGATATCTGGGAACCGCTTGCGCGTATTTTCGATACCTTTGGCTTGTCGCGCTGCCTTTGGGGCACGGATTGGACTCGCGCGGTGGAATTGCTGACCTATCAGGAAGGCGTGGATGCCTTCCTGAAATCTGATCGGCTTTCGGACAGCGATCGCGCCATGCTGATGGGTGAAGCTTCAAGTCGCACCTATCGCTGGTCACCTGGCAAGAAATAGGCTCTGGCGCCATGCGCCCAAAACTGCCAGCTTGGTCGAAATGCCGGACGAGGAAACCAGGAATGAAGCGACGCCATCATGATGCGTGATAGCCGCCTGGATGGCCGTGCAGCCTGGATGCGTTTGGCGATTGCGCTACTGATCAGCATGATCGGCAGCGCGCCGATGTGGACCGTGGTGGTGGTATTGCCCGCCGTTCAAGCGGAATTCGGCACGCTGCGTGCCGGCGCATCGCTGCCCTATACCATGACCATGGTGGGCTTTGTGGTGGGCGGTGTGCTGATGGGCAAGCTGTCTGATCGCTTTGGTGTCATGGTGCCAGTCTTGATCGGCGCCACCTCTATCGGGCTTGGAGGAATTGCAACCTATATCGCGCCCAGCCTTTTCACCTTTGGTCTTGCCTATGGCGTCTTGTTCAGTTGCTTCGGCGCTGCGGCGGTGTTCAGCCCGCTGATTGCCGATGTATCCCTTTGGTTCGAAAAACGTCGCGGCATTGCCATGGCGCTGGCAGCTTCCGGCAATTACTTCGCCGGCACATTTTGGCCGACTTTGCTGCAATGGGGCATTTCCACCATCGGCTGGCGTCAGGCGCATTTGATCATGGGGATTGCGAGTTTCATCACCCTTGTGCCGCTGGCGTTTTTGCTGCGGACCCGCGCCCCCATGCCAGCGCCGGCCGCGCCTGGCATCATCGCGCCGCGCAATCCCATGGCGCTTGGGCTGTCGCCGAATGTCTTGCAGACGCTGATCATTCTTGCCGGCATCACCTGCTGCATCGCCATGGCCATGCCGCAGGTGCATATTGTCGCCTATTGCGTGGATTTGGGATATGGCGCGGCGCGCGGGGCAGAGATGCTGTCCGTGATGCTGGCCAGCGGCATCGCTTCGCGGCTGATATTCGGCTTCATCATGGATCGCATCGGGGGTGTGCGCACGCTGGTGCTCGCCTCTCTGTTGCAAGGCATCGCGCTGCTGATGTTCCTGCCCTCCGATGGGTTGATGGCGCTGTATTTGGTGTCCTTCATGTTCGGTCTGTTTCAGGGCGGGCTGGTGCCCTGCTACGCCATGATCGTGCGCGAGAACTTCCCTCCGTCAGAAGCCGGCAGCCGTGTTGGCATGGCGCTGTCTTCCACCATGGTCGGGATGGCGGTGGGCGGCTGGATGGCGGGCGCGCTGTTTGACGCTACCGGCGGCTATACTGCGGCGATGCTGAACGGCATTGCGTGGAATCTGGCCAATCTTTCCATCGCGCTTTGGCTGTTGTGGCGACTTAGCTCACGTTCCCTTCACACCCCATCATCAGCCACGAACTAACTCCATGTTGGGTCGTGTTTGCAGAGCCGCCAAGCACAAAGGCTTCAAACTTTTGTTTGGTCGTATTTTCCAGAGAGCCAAGAGATTCGACTTGGCTTGAAAATACTGTCGATGCTGATTTCAGGGTGACCCATGGACCGCTCATAACCTTGTGCGGGGAGCCAAAACTCCCCGTCGCTGCCATCATGCGAAAGCGTATTGTCTGAGTGCATGCGGTGTGGCTTCTGGCCATACTCACGCCGGCATGCAACGGCTTTTGGGGCCCGCCAAGCAGTCCCAAGACCCATGATCCAGCCAAGCGCAATCTTCCCATCTGCATCCCCGAGGCACACATCAGTCAGCGCCGCTAGGATCAGCCAGGCGTCGCGCCGCTTGCGCGCACCACGGGCGCCCAACGATCCGCCTCACGCGCGACAAAGGCCTGCACATCGGCGGGGCCATTATCGGTCATGGTCAAGACGCCAAGCCCCGCAATGCGGTCCTTCATGCCGGGTTCATTGATTGCGGTGATGAAGGCTTCGCGGATACGCGCCACAACCGCATCGGGCATGCCCGCCGGGCCGGCCAGCACAAACCAATTGATCGCGGTCGCACCCGGAAAGCCCGATTCCACAATGGTTGGCACATCGGGGAAGGTGGACATGCGCTCCCCGCTTGTCACCGCAATGGCCTTCAGCGACCCGCCACGCACGCTGCCCGCATGGGCGCCCAGCGTGTTCCAAAGCGACCCAAGGCTGCCACCGAGCACCTGCTGTTCTGCTTCCCCGCCGCCGCGGAAGGGCACATGCATGAGCTGCACATTCGCCTCACGCGCCCAGAGCATGCCGGAAAGATGCCCGACCGACCCAATACCGGCGCTGCCATAGCTCATCGCCTCGGGCCGCGCGCGGGCGGCGGCCAGGTAATCCGCCATGTTCTGAATGGGGCCATTGGGCCGCACGCCAACCACCATCGGCGCACCACCCACCAGCATCACATAGGAAAAGCTGCGCCGCACATCATAGGCCAAATTGGGGAAGAGCGTTTGCGCAATCGCCATCGGCCCGGCATTGGCAAGCACGAGTGAATAACCATCCGGGCGTTCACCCGCGATATGCGCCGTGCCCACCGTGCCACCTGCGCCGGGGCGGTTATCCAGCACCACCGGCTGGCCCAGCACACGCTCAAGCGTCGGGGAAAGCAGCCGCACCACGCCATCCGAAGTGCCGCCCGCGGAAAAGGGGCTGACCACGCGAATGGGGCGATTGGGGAAAGGCGCTTGGGCGAAGCTGCCGGAAGGCAGCAGCGCAGGCAGCGCAAGGGCAGGGGCCGCGGTCAGCAGCTTACGACGATTCATGTTGTGATCCCGGTCTTGGTTGACAGTGAAGCTGGCGGTTTCCGCCTTGAGGCTCGAAATAAGGCCGCGACGCATGCGCGCAAAGCCTGCGCTTGGCGGCACGGCAGAAAAATTTCAGACCCGGGACAGATTTGCCGCACAAACGCGCAATCATGCGCCCGATATGCTGTGTGGCGGTTCAATCCATGAACCGGCAAGCGGCTCTGTCGCGGACTGCAAAACTCCGCGACAAAGGCACATGTCAACGCGGCAGGGTGCTGGCCCCCATCAGGAATTCATCCACGGCGCGCGCGCATTGCCGGCCTTCGCGAATCGCCCAAACCACTAGCGATTGCCCGCGCCGCATATCGCCTGCCGCAAAAACCTTGGGCACGGATGTCTGATAGGCTTCCGTATCCGCACGCACATTGCCGCGCGCATCCAAAGCAACACCAGAAGTTTCCAGCAACCCAGCCCGACGCGGCCCAAGAAAGCCCATGGCCAGCAGCACCAGATCGGCCTTCATCTGAAAGCCACTGCCCGCCACTTCGCGCATTTGCATCCGCCCAGCCTCATGCACCCATTCCACGCGCACGCAATCAAGCGCGGTCACGCGGCCATTTTCACCCACTGCTTGTTTGGTCAGCACGGCCCAATCACGCGTGCAGCCTTCATAATGCGCCGGCGCGGTGCGGAGCTTATGCGGCCAATTCGGCCAGGTGAGGCCCTTATTCTCATGCTCCGGCGGCTTCGGCATGATTTCGATTTGCGTGATGGAAGCCGCACCCTGGCGCGCGGCGGTGCCGATGCAATCAGCCCCCGTATCGCCGCCACCAATCACCACCACATGCTTGCCCTTGGCGGAGATGGTGCCACGCGGCGCGGCGCGGTCTTCACTATCGCCCGCCACCCGCTTGTTCTGCTGCGTCAGGTAATCCATGGCCGGATAGATGCCGGAAAGATTGCGCCCATCAACTTCCAATTCGCGTGGCCATTCCGCGCCACCTGACATCACCACCGCATCATAACCCGCCAGCAGCACATCAAAAGGCAATGTGCTGCCCACTTCCGTGCCGGTGCGAAATTCAACGCCTTCGGCGGTCATTTGATCCACGCGGCGGTCAATTAGATGCTTTTCCATCTTGAAATCAGGAATGCCGTAGCGGAGCAGACCGCCGATGCGGTCATGCTTTTCAAACAGCGTCACCGCATGGCCCGCGCGCGCCAATTGCTGTGCAGCCGCCAGCCCCGCCGGGCCGCTGCCCACCACCGCCACGCGCTTGCCGGTTTTGCGTGCCGGGATTTGCGGCTTGATCCAGCCTTCTTCCCAGCCGCGATCCACAATCGCGCATTCGATGGATTTGATGGTGACCGGCGCTTCAGTCAGGTTCAGCGTGCAGCTTGCCTCACACGGGGCGGGGCAGATGCGGCCGGTGAATTCCGGGAAATTATTCGTGGAATGGAGCGTTTCCAGCGCCGCCTGCCATTGATCCCGATAGACCAGATCATTCCAATCCGGGATCATGTTGTTCACCGGGCAGCCATTATGGCAATACGGAATGCCGCAATTCATGCAGCGCGCCGCCTGCTTGGTCAGCTCCGCCCCCGGCAGGGGAGTGACGTATTCCTTGTAATTCTTCAGCCGTTCTTCGGGCTTGATATAGCCGCGGTCGGCGCGTTCGAATTCAAGAAAACCTGTTGCCTTACCCATAACGCGATTCCCCTTCGCGGCTTATTCGGCCGCAACCGCGTGACCGCCCGCTTGCTCGGCCTTCAGGTCAAGCAAGGCGCGGCGGTAATCCCGCGGCATCACCTTCACAAAGCGCGGCAGCGCCGCATCCCAATCTTCCAGCAAAGCGCGCGCCCGCGCGCTGCCGGTCATCAGCAAATGCCGCTCCACCAGAATACGCAAGCGTTCCGCATCGAAGCGCAGCATATCGCCCATGCCATTGTCGAAAGCGGATGGCGCGCGCTGCTTGGGCCACCCATCTTCGCTGGCGTCAGCCGGGCCAATCGCTTCAAGATCCACGATGCTTGTGTTGCACATATCGCGGAAATTGCCGTTGATGTCGTAGACATAGGCAATACCGCCCGACATGCCGGCGGCGAAATTCCGCCCTGTGGCACCCAGCACCACCACCACGCCGCCGGTCATGTATTCGCAGCCATGATCGCCGCAGCCTTCCACCACCGTCACCGCGCCGGAATTGCGCACGGCAAAGCGTTCACCAGCAACACCTTCGAAATAGGCCTCACCAGCAATGGCGCCATAAAGAACAGTGTTGCCTACGATGATATTGGCCGAAGGCTCACGCGCCACACTGGCAGGCGGCTTCACCGCAATGCGCCCACCAGACAGACCCTTGCCGACATAGTCATTCGCATCGCCGGTCAATTCGAGTGAGACACCACGCGCCAGGAAGGCACCGAAGCTGCCACCCGCCGTGCCCTTGAACGCAATGCTGATGGTATCTTCCGGCAAGCCCGCATGGCCGTAAAGCTTCGCGACCTCACCCGAGAGCATCGCCCCCGTGGTGCGATTGAGGTTGCTGATGGCCCGTTCAATCCGCACCGGCTGCTGCTTTTCCAGCGCATCCTTGCTGGCCGCGATCAAATCAACATCCAGGATGTGATCCAAACCATGATCCTGGCTTTCGCAATGATGGATCGCCGCCCCTTCCACCAGCTTCGGCTGATAGAGAATGCGCGACAGATCAACGCCCTTCGCCTTCCAATGGTCAATCGCGGGACGCATGTTCAACTTATTAACGCGCCCGACCATCTCATCCACCGTGCGGAAGCCAAGCTGCGCCATCAATTCGCGCATTTCTTCGGCGACGAAGAAGAAGTAATTGATCACATGCTCAGGCATGCCGGTGAAGCGCGCGCGCAGCACCGGGTCTTGCGTCGCGATGCCAACCGGGCAGGTGTTCAGATGGCATTTGCGCATCATGATGCAGCCAGCCGCAATCAAGGGCGCGGTGGCGAAGCCAAATTCATCGGCCCCGAGCAGCGCGCCAATCACCACATCGCGCCCGGTGCGCAAGCCGCCATCCACCTGCACGGCAATACGCCCACGCAGCCCATTCAGCACCAGGGTTTGCTGCGTCTCCGCCAGCCCAATTTCCCAGGGCGAGCCGGCATGCGTCAGTGATGTCAGCGGCGAAGCCCCCGTGCCACCTTCATAGCCCGAGATCGTCACATGATCCGCCCGCGCCTTAGAGACGCCCGCCGCAACCGTGCCAACGCCGACTTCAGAAACCAGCTTCACGGAAATCCGCGCGCGCTTGTTCACATTCTTCAGATCGTGAATGAGCTGCGCCAAATCCTCGATCGAATAGATATCGTGATGCGGCGGCGGCGAAATCAGCCCGACACCTGGCGTGGAATGCCGCACGCGGGCGATGTTCTTATCCACCTTATGGCCGGGAAGCTGCCCGCCTTCACCAGGCTTCGCCCCTTGCGCCATCTTGATCTGAATATCATCGGCATTGACCAGATATTCCGCCGTCACGCCAAAGCGCCCTGATGCCACCTGCTTGATGGCAGAACGCATGGAATCGCCATTCGGCATTGGCGTGAAGCGATCCGCTTCCTCACCACCCTCACCGGTATTGGAACGCCCACCGATCCGGTTCATGGCAATCGCCAGCGTGGTATGCGCTTCACGGCTGATCGAACCGAAGCTCATCGCCCCCGTGGCGAAACGCTTGACGATCTCGCTCGCTGGTTCAACTTCCTCAAGCGGGATCGGTTGTTCGGCGAATTTGAATTCCATCAGGCCGCGAATGGTGAGCAAGCGGCGGCTCTGGTCATTGATGGTCTTCGCGAAATCCTTGTAGCGCTCCGCTGAATTGCCGCGCACCGCGTGTTGCAGGTTGGAAACACTCTCCGGCGTCCAGGCGTGATCCTCACCACGCAGCCGCAGCGCGTAATCTCCCCCCACATCCAACAAATCGCGATAGATCGGATTATCGCCAAAGGCCGCTTGGTGGCGTTGCACGGCTTCCGCCGCAATTTCGGCAATGCCCGCGCCTTCAATCGTGGTTGCGGTGCCGGTGAAGTATTTTTCGACGAAGCCGCTGGCAAGCCCAACCGCATCGAAGATTTGCGCGCCGCAATAGGATTGATAGGTGCTGATGCCCATCTTGGACATCACCTTCATCACGCCCTTGCCAATCGCCTTGATGAAGTTCTTCTGCACCTCATAAGGCTTCAGCTTCATATCCACGCGTTGGCGGATTTGTTCCAGCGTTTCAAAGGCAAGATAGGGGTTCACCGCTTCCGCGCCATAGCCAGCCAGCACGCAGAAATGATGCACCTGTCGCGCCTCACCGGTTTCCACCACAAGCCCGGTGGAAGTCCGCAAGCCCTGGCGGATCAGATGATGATGCACCGCAGCCGTCGCCAGCAAGGACGGAATGGCAATGCGGTCGGCGGAGACCGCACGGTCAGACAGCACCAGAATGTTATGCCCGGCCAGCACCGCTTCCGTCGCGGCGGAGCAGAGCTTATCCAGCGCCGGCGCCAACCCATCAGCACCATCCTTGGCGGGCCAGGTGGCGTCCAGCGTCTGCGTGCGGAAGGCATCGCCCGCCAGCGCCTTGATGCCGCGGATTTTCGCCAGATCCTCATTGGTCAGAATCGGTTGCGCCACTTCCAACCGGTAGTGATGGCCGGCCTGCCGCCCGAGCAGATTGGGCCGCGGCCCGATCATGGACACGAGCGACATCACCAATTCCTCGCGGATCGGGTCAATTGGCGGATTGGTGACCTGCGCGAAATTCTGCTTGAAGTAATGGAACAGCAGCTTGGATTTATTGGACAGCACCGCAAGCGGCGTATCGGTTCCCATGGAACCGACCGGGTCATCCCCGTCACGCCCCATGGGTTCCAGGAAGAAATTGAGGTCTTCCTGCGTATAGCCGAAAGCCTGCTGATCACGCAGCAAGCCCTTCGCATCCTGCGTGCGCTCCATCGGCATTTCCGCGGGCACGCCAGGCAGTTCTTCCAGCTTGAACTGCGTGTTCTTCAGCCATTCGGCGTAAGGATGTTCGCTGGCAAGCTTCTGCTTGATTTCGCCGTCATCAATGATGCGCCCTGCATCCAGATCAATCAGCAGCATGCGGCCAGGTTGCAGGCGCCATTTGTGGCGAATGCTCTCTTCCGGGATCGGCAGCACGCCCACTTCGGATGCCAATACCACCTTGTCATCATTGGTAATGATGTAACGCGCCGGGCGCAGCCCGTTGCGGTCAAGGGTCGCGCCAATCTGGCGGCCATCAGTGAAAGCAATCGCCGCCGGCCCATCCCAGGGTTCCATCAGCGCCGCGTGATATTCATAGAAAGCGCGCCGTTCGGGGTCCATCAGCGGATTGCCCGCCCAGGCTTCCGGGATCAGCATCATCATTGCATGGGAAAGCGAATAGCCACCGGCCACCAGGATTTCCAGGGCATTATCAATGCAGGCGGTATCCGATTGGCCGTGCGGTATCAGCGGCCACATCTTGTCCAGATCCGGCCCCAGCAATGGAGAAGACATGGACCCGCGCCGCGCATACATCCAATTCACATTGCCGCGCACGGTATTGATTTCGCCGTTATGCGCCAGAAAGCGATAAGGATGCGCCAGCTTCCAGGATGGGAAGGTATTGGTGGAAAAGCGCTGATGCACCAAGGCGAGCGCGCTTTCCGTCAGCGGATTGCGCAGATCATCATAGAAGCTGCCGACCTGCCCGGCGAGCAAGAGCCCTTTGTAAACAACGGTGCGGGTCGAAAAGGACGGCATGTACAAATCAGCACTCGCCGGCAGCCCCTTGGCGGTGGCCAATTCGCGGAATTTGTTCAGCGCCTGCTTGCGGATGGTCAGGATCTTACGCTCAAACGCGTCCTGATCCTTGATGCTGTCGCTGGCGCCAATGATCGCCTGGCGGATCACCGGCATGCTGGCGATCACCGCCTTGCCCAGGCCATCCAAGGTGGTCGGCACATCGCGCCAGCCAACCAGGGTTTGCCGTTCGGCAGCGACATAGCCTTCAATGCTTTGGATCGCGACCGCGCGAGAAGCCTCATCCTGCGGCAGGAAGCACATGGCAACGGCGTAGCGGCCCGGCGCCGGCAGGGTCTTGCCCTGGCTTTCGGCCCAATGGCGCAGCAGCTTATCGGGCATTTGGATCAGGCAGCCCGCGCCATCGCCCATCAGCGGGTCAGCGCCCACCGCGCCGCGGTGGTCCAGATTGACCAGGATTTGCAGGCCTTGGCGGATGATATCATTCGACTTTCGGCCCTTGATATCCGCGATGAAGCCAACGCCGCAGGCGTCATGCTCGTTCCGGGGATCATAAAGACCTTGCGCTTCGGGCAGTCCCATATCTTTCGCTCTTCAATGCTCTGCCGGGGTCAATACCCCTGATCTACCCCCAAAACCGGGGCGAAGGGGGGTCTTTAATTGAAGGTTGCGCTTTGCGCCAGCAGGGCTTTGTGGATTTTCCAGGCCCCCGCGTCAGGGGGGACCTTTTCCCTTGACGCCACCCGCGCCGGGGCGGAAAGCTTCCCGCATGGACAAGATCACCGCCGCCCTTAGGGCGAATCGCATCGTGCGCGCCGCCATGCGCCATTGCGCGCTGGCGGGCTGGGCACCCGTGGCGCAAATGCCGCTGCCTGATAGCCGCCGCCCCGATATCATTGCGCTCACTGAAGATGGCAGCTTTGTTGCCATTGAGGTGAAATCCAACGCCGAGGATTTTACCTCGGATGAGAAATGGCAGGAATATCGCGATTGGTGCGACCAGCTCTATTTCGCCGTGGATGTGGATTTCCCGCGTGAAGTTCTGCCGGAAGATGTCGGCTTAATGGTGACGGATCGGCTGGAAGTCGCAGTCGTCCGCGAAGCGCCCTATATGCGCCTGTCTCCGCCGCGGCGCCGCGCATTGCTGCACCGCTTCGCCGTGCTGGCCGCCGGCCGCCTGGCAGCCCTGCAAGACCCGGATGCAGCGCGGGAAGTCAATGCCGCGCTCAAGTTGGAGTAGGCTTTTTCACCCCTTCATCCGCGCGACGGTCGCGGTGGTGCTATTGCCCGGCAGCAATTCGGCCAGCCGTACCTGCCCGCCATAGCCCTGCACAATCTCTGCCCCCACCACGGTTTCCACCGTGTAATCGGCGCCCTTCACCAGGACTTCGGGCTGAAACAGGCGGATCAATTCAAGCGGCGTATCGTCATCGAACAAGGTCACGCAATCCACGGTGGCGAGTGATGCCAGCACAGCGGCACGCGCGGCCTCATTCTGAATCGGCCGAGTTGGCCCCTTCAGGCGCTTCACGCTGTCATCGCTATTGAGGCCCACCACCAGCCGATCGCACCAGGACCGCGCCTGTTCCAGCAAATGCACATGGCCGGGATGCAGCAGATCAAAGCAGCCATTGGTGAAGCCCACGCGCCAGCCGCGCCGGCGCCAGCGTTCCACCTGTTCCAAGGCGGCAGACCGCGACATCACCTTGCGCAGCGCGCCGCGTTCTGGGCCGAGTGCTTCCAGGATTTCCTCTTCCCGCGTGACCGCGGTGCCAACCTTGGCCACCGCAATGCCGGCGGCGATATTGGCCAGCCGCACCGCCACCGCCAGCGGCAGCTTGGCGCCAAGCCCGGCGGCGATGGTGGCCACCACCGTATCGCCCGCGCCGGAGACATCCTGCACCTCCGCCGCTTCGGCGGGGAAATGGTGCAGCTTGTCGCCGTCCAACAGCGTCATGCCATCTTCGCTGCGCGTCACCAGCACGGCGCCAAAGCCATACGCATCGCGCAGCGCGCGCAAGGCAGCGATGATGTTTTCTTCCGTGTCCACCGGCATGCCGGTCGCTTCCGCAAGCTCCGCGCGGTTCGGCGTCACCAGATCGGCCCCGGCATAGCGGCTGTAATCTCGCCCCTTGGGGTCCACCACCACGCGCCGCCCGGCGGATCGCGCCGCCTGGATCAGCCGCGCCGCCGTGTCGCCGGCCAGCACGCCCTTGCCGTAATCGGATAGCACCATCACCGTGGTGGCGGCGGCGGCATCGCCGGCAATCCGCACCAGCCGATCAGCAAGGCGCGGTTGGATCGGCGCCACCTGTTCATGATCCGCGCGCAGCATGTGCTGGCCATTGGCCAGAAAACGCGTCTTGGTCGTGGTCGAGCGCCCGCCCTGCACCAGCAACCATGGCTCGACCCCCGGCTGCCCGCCGATCAGGCCGGTCAGGTCACTGCCGGCCTGATCATCGCCCACCACAGATACAAAGGCCACTGCCGCGCCAAGCGCGGTCAGGTTACGCACCACATTACCGGCACCGCCAGGCATGGCGATTTCGCGTTCCACGGTCAGCACCGGCACTGGCGCTTCAGGGCTGATGCGCTGAGCCCGGCCATAAACATAGCGATCCAGCATGGCATCGCCCACCACCAGCGCCGAAGCGCGGCGGAGCTGGCGCGCAGCAGCCATCAATTCAGCGATGGGAATTTCAACCAATGGCCGGTCCATGCGGGGCGCCCCTTTGCAATATTTGCGTAACCCAGGCGCCGGGTCGGGCGCAAGCGGGGTGGCCTAGTCTCAAGCCCCCGCCAGGGTCAGCCCCTCAATCCGAAGGGTCGGGCAATCCGTCCCGCGCCGGAACTCCAGATCGTCGGCGGCGGTCATGTTCAGCAACATCTGCTTCAGATTGCCAGCGATGGTGATTTCACTCACCGCTTCCGCCAGCACCCCGTCCCGGATCATGAAGCCCGCCGCGCCGCGGCTGTAATCGCCGGTCACGCCATTTACCCCCATGCCGGTCAATTCGGTAATGTAGAGCCCTTCCTTGATATCGGCCATCAGCGCCATGGGGCTCAGCTTGCCCGGAGTGAGCCAAAGATTGCTCTGTGCCGGGCCGGGGGGGCCGCCCGTACCGCGGCTGGCATGGCCGGTGGAAGCCAGGCCCAATTGCCGGGCGCTGCGCCAATCCATGATCCAACTGGTCAGCAGGCCATCCTGCACCAGGGCGCGGGGCGCGCCGGGCATGCCTTCCCCATCAAAGGGCCGGGAACGCAGGCCACGCTTGCGCGTTGGGTCATCATGCACCGTCATTCCTGCGGGCAGGATTTGTTGGCCCATGGCATCCTTGAAGAAAGACGTTCCCCGCGCCACCGCCGCGCCACTGATGGCGCCGATCAAATGCCCAAGCATGGAACCAGAAACGCGCGGATCGAGCACCACCGGAATACGCGCGGTTTTCGGCCGCACCGGGTTCAAGCGGCGCACGGCCTTTTCGCCCGCGACGCGCCCAACCAGGGCCGGGTCTGGCAGATCAGCCAGATAGACCGATTGCCAGTAATCATAATCCCGCTCCATCCCCGTGCCTTCGCCGGCGACGGCGGTCGCGGAAATGCCATGCGATGTGCGGGCATATTGGCCGGCGAAACCATTGGAAGCGACCATGGCGATATCCGTTCGGCCCCAGCCAGCGCCCGCCCCTTGGCTATTGGTGACGCCCTTGATGGCAAGCGCCGCTTCTTCGGCCAGCGCGGCGCGGGCCAGTAGCGCCTCAGCGCTGGGCTCGCTCGGGTCTTCCAGATCAAGCGCGCGGGCCGGGATGGCAACCGCTTCCGTCAGGCCGACGAATGGGTCTTCCGGCACCACGCGCGCCATTGCGACCGCACGTTCCGCGAGTGCCGCAAAACCCTTCAGGTCGGGTTCCGTGGAGGCCACAATCGCCTGACGCCTGCCAATAAAAACGCGGAGGCCAAGGTCCATGCTTTCCGAACGTTCAAGCTTTTCAATCGCCCCGAGCCGCCGTTCTACGGAAAGCGAGGTGGAGGCAATCAGCAGCGCATCCGCCGCATCTGCCCCGGCCTTCTTCGCTGCCTTGATCAGGTCAGCCAGCGCATCCAGCCGGTTCATGCCGCCAAACGCTCCATGATTGTGCCGAGGGCAGGCACCTGTGCGGATGGCCCCATCACGGCCAAGGTCGGGCGCTGACGAAAAGCTTGCGCGGCGGCCTGCTGCACCTGTTCCACCGTGACCGAGGCAATGCGCTGCTTGGTTTCCTCAATCGGGATCACGCGGCCATGCACCTGCAATTGCCGCGCAAGCTGTTCGCAGCGGCTGCCAGTGGATTCCAAGGACATCAGCAGGGAAGCGCGCAACTGCGCCTTGGCGCGGGCCAATTCATCCTCGGTCACGTCGCGCTGCACCTTAAGCAATTCCTCAAGCGTCACGGGCATCAATTCAGCGGCTTCCTTTTCCCCCGTACCGGCATAGATCTGGAACAAGCCGCCATCCTTGAAAGGCGAGGCAAAGGCATAAATGGAATAAACCAAGCCGCGCTTTTCGCGGATTTCCTGAAACAGCCGCGATGACATGCCACCACCGAGCAGCGTGCCCAGCACCTGTGTTGGCCAATGCATCGGATCGCGATAGGGCGCAGAGGGAAAACCAAGCACAATATGCACCTGATCCAAATCACGGTCTTCGCGGAATTCGCCGCCGGCATAGCGCGCCGCTTCCGGGCTTGCGATATCCACCTTGGGCAGATCAGCGAAATGCTTGCCAACCAGATCGAGCAGCGCATCATGATCCAGCGCGCCAGCGCCGGCGACCACCATGGAAGAAGGCCCGTAGTTGCGGCCCATATAGCCCCTGAGGGCATCGCGTGTCATGGCCTTGATCGATTCCTCGGTCCCCAGCACCGGCCGGCCCATCGGCTGATCCGGAAAGGCGGTGGATTGGAAATGATCAAACACGATATCATCCGGCGTATCATTCGCCTGACCAATTTCCTGCAAGATCACGCCGCGTTCGCGTTCAACTTCCTCGGGCTCAAAGGTTGAATGCGTCAGAATATCGCCGATGATATCAACGGCGAGTGCGGTGTCTTCCTTCAGCACCTTGGCGTAATAGGCGGTTTGTTCGCGGGCGGTATAGGCGTTCAAGTGCCCACCGACATTCTCAATCTCCCGCGCAATTGCCGCCGCATCACGCCGCGCCGTGCCCTTGAAGGCCATATGTTCCAGGAAATGCGATACGCCATTGTCTTCCGGCGTTTCATGCCGCGTACCGACCGAGACATAGGCGCCGAAGGAAACGGTTTCCACGCGCGGCATGTTTTCGGAAACAACGGTCAGGCCATTTTCAAGGCGGGTAACACGAACGGCTTCGGTCATGGGTGTATTGATCTTTTCAAGCTGCATTGCGACGGGCATGGGCACGAACCGCTGCTTCCACCGCGCCAAGGTCATCGGCCAGGACGGAAAAGCGTTCTTCCCGATCATATAGGTCGGCAAGCCGCGCGGGCAGAGGGGGGCGCAGCCCCGTTGCGCGTTCCACTGCATCAGGGAATTTCGCCGGATGCGCGGTGGCGGCCACCACGACCGGAATGCCAGGGTCTTCCGGCGCCAAGGCGCGGGCGGCGGCGGTGCCAACCGCAGTGTGTGGGTCCGCCAAATACCCCGCCGCCTGATGCAAATGGCGGATTTCGGCGAGCGTCCCGGCATCATCCAGGGTGAAGCCGGCAAAAAGCTTGGTCGCTTCCCGCCAGGCGGCATCCGCGATGGGCATGCGGCCTTCGGTGCGGAATCGGCGCATGGCCTCCGCCGTCGCGGCGCCATCGCGGCCCTGCAATTCGAACAACAGGCGTTCGAAATTGGAGGAAACCTGAATATCCATGGAAGGCGAAAGCGACGGTTCGACCGGCCGTGCTGTCATGTCATTGGCCGTGAGGAAGCGTGTCAGAATGTCATTGCGGTTCGACCCAACAATCAGCTTCGCCACCGGCAGGCCCATGCGCATCGCGGCCCAGGCGGCCAGCACATTGCCGAAATTGCCGGTGGGCACGCTGAAGGCCACAGGCCGGTCTGGCGCGCCAAGCGCCAAGGCAGAAGCGACATAATAGGGGATTTGCGCCGCGATCCGCGCCCAATTGATCGAATTCACCGCCGAAAGCCGCATTTCCTGGCGGAAGGGCGCGTCATTGAACATGGCCTTGACCAAATCCTGGCAGGCATCGAAATCGCCCTTGATCGCGATATTGCTGACATTTGGCGCCAGCACGCTGGTCATTTGCCGGCGCTGCACTTCGCTGGTGCGGCCTTCAGGATGGAGGATGACAATATCAACCGCCGCGCGATCCCGGCAGGCTTCAATGGCGGCGGAGCCCGTATCGCCCGAGGTCGCGCCGACAATCGTCACACGTTCCCCGCGCTTGGTCAGCACATGATCGAAAAGCGGCCCAAGCAATTGCAGCGCCATATCCTTGAAGGCGAGCGTCGGGCCATGGAACAGCTCCAGCGCGAAAGACCGCTGATCCAACTGGACCAGCGGCACGATGGCAGGGTGGCCAAAGCCGGCATAGGCTTCCTGGCAGAGCGCGTTCAGCGGCAGGCCGGACCCAGCGAATAGCCCAATGATCCGAGCCGCCAATGCCGGATAGGAAAGCCCGCGCATGGCGCGCCATTCGGCGGGCGAAAGCTCCGGCCAATGGCGCGGCACGAAAAGCCCGCCATCTTCCGCGAGGCCAGCCAGCAATACGCCTTCAAAATCCCGGGCCGGCGCCTGCCCGCGTGTTGAGATATACTCCATGGCGGGAGACATAAAGCCTGCGGCGCGAAAGCGCGAGGGGCGGGAGTGGGGCCATAGGCAAGGGTAATAGTCACGGTTAACCTTCCTGCCACAAGAAACAACAAAACAAGGAGGAAGCTTCATGCGTCATTGTTTGCCCCGCCGGGCCTTATTGTCCCTGTCCTTGGCCGCCCTTGCCGCGCCGGCCCTGGCCCAGCCTTTCCCGCAGCGGAACATCACCATCATTGTTCCATCCGCCCCGGGCGGCACGTTGGATGCGCTGGCACGCTATTTTGGCCAAGCCATGGCGCCGCTGCTGGGCCGCAGTGTGGTGGTTGAAAATGTTGGTGGTGCGGGCGGGCTGATTGGCATGCAGCGCGCCGCGCGCGCGGAGGCCGACGGGCATACGCTGGTCTTTGGCAATATGGGCGTTATGGCCGTTGGCCATGTGCTGAACCCCAATGCCGGCTTCGATCCTCGGCGCGAATTGGCGCCGATTTCCATGGTAGCAGATGTGCCCATGGTCCTGGCGGCTTCGCCGCGCGGGCAAATCCGCGATTTGCAGGGGCTGCTGGACCATATTCGCCGCAATGGCGACAAGGCTACTTTCGGGACCGCCGGTGCGGGTACCACAAGCCATCTTGCACCCGGATACCTGCTGCACCTCGCCGGCTTGAAGGCAACGCTGGTTTCCTATCGAGGTGCCGGTCCCGCCATGACAGATTTGGCTGCCGGCACGGTGGATGCGGTCATTGATCAGACTGTCACCATGATCCCCGCGCATCGCGGCGGCACGGCCATTGCGCTTGCGGTTTCCGCGCCGCAGCGCATTCCGCAACTACCCGATGTGCCAAGCTTCGCAGAAGCCGGCCTGCCCGGCTTCGATCTGGTGATCTGGAACGCCTTTGCTGCGCCGGCGGGAACACCCTCACCCGTGATCGCCCGCCTGGCTGAGGTGATTGAAGGCGCGCAGCAAGACCAAGTTCTGCAAGGGCGTTTACGCGATTTGGCCAGCACAGCCCCCGCCCCCGCGGCCCGCGGGCCAGAAGCGCTACGGCAAAGGATCGCTGCCGATATCACCAAATGGACCGAAATCATCGGCGCCTCCGGCCTCAACAGGGAATAGCGGCGTCTTCAGAAAAGACACGGGCCGGCAAAAGTGAAGTATCCCCCCTGATCGGGCCTCTGCCCGATCAGAGTATATTTCACCAAAACGCCAAATCAGCCCGGCGCATTACCCCGCGCATTCAGGCGTAGCGGCACAAAGCGCTGGCCGCCCGCATTTTCCACCGCGAATAACCCAACATTGCGGTTCTGCCGGCGCAGGCGTTCGATCTGTTCCTGCACCTCAGCCGGCGTTGCCACGCGCTGCTGCTGCACTTCCACAATCACATCACCGGGGCGCAATTCACGCTCCGCTGCCGGCGTGCCGGGGATCACCTCCACAATCACCACACCGCGTTGTTCTGGCTTCAGGTTGAAGCGCTGGCGCAGCTCATTGGTGATCGTCGCCACGCGCAGCCCAAGCCCAGTCAGTTCCACCGGCCCCTGACCGGGCGGAGGCGCCGCCGGCGCGCTTGCCTGGCGCTGTTCCGCCGGCAATTCGCCAAGCGTCACGCTCACAGTTTCTTCCTTGCCATCGCGCCAGATCACCACCGGCACGGAACTGCCCACATTGTTATCCGCGACAATGCGCGGCAGCGCACGCATTTCCGGCACCGGCACCCCATTGAAGCGGATGATCACATCGCCCGAGCGAATGCCCGCCTGCGCCGCCGGCCCATCGGCCTGCGCGTTGGCCACCAGCGCACCGCGCGTGCCAGCGGGCAGGCGCAGCGCTTCGGCAATATCATCCGTGACGCCCTGGATATTCACGCCAATCCAGCCGCGCCGCACGCGCCCCGCATCACGCAGCTGCGCCACCACCCGGCTTGCCATATTGGACGGGATGGAAAAGCCAAGCCCGGCCGAAACACCGCTTGGGGAGATGATGGCGGTATTGATGCCAATCACCTGGCCGCGCATGTTAAACAGCGGCCCGCCAGAATTGCCCTGATTGATGGCAGCATCCGTCTGGATGAAATCATCATAAAGCCCCTGGCCGATATCGCGCCCGCGGGCCGAAACGATCCCCGCCGTCACCGTGCCGCCAAAGCCGAAGGGATTGCCAATGGCGATCACCCAATCGCCCACTTCCGATTGATCCGAATCACCAAAGGCAACGGCGGCAAGCGGCTTGTCATGCTTGATGCGCAGCACCGCAATATCCGTGCGCGGATCGGTGCCTACCAATTCCGCGCGAATGCTGGTTTTATCCTGCAGGATCACATTGATCTCATCAGCGCCATCAATCACATGGTTATTCGTGACCACGATCCCTTCCTGCGCATCAATGATGAAGCCGGACCCGAGCGATTGCGCGCGGCGCTGGCGTTGTTGCGGGCCTTCACCCTGGCCCTGACCAGGCGGGCGGTTGCGATTGAAGAAATCGCGAAAAAATTCCTCAAAGGGGCTGCCCGGCGGCAATTGCGGCATTTCCGGCGCATTGGGCCGCCCAGAGCGTGGCGCAACATTCTTGGAGGTGGAGATATTCACCACCGCCGGCAGCAATTCCCGCGCAAGCGGCGCAAAGCTTTCCGGCGCGCGTTGCTGCGCCTGGGCCGGTGACATCAGCGGCAGGGTGGCAAACGGCGCCAGGGCCATGGCACCAGCAAGGGCAAGATGGACGATACGCAAGGAAGCTCTCCTCGGGGAAAACGTCGGGAAACTTAGCAGATTGGCGTCATTCGCGCGAATTTAAGGCTTTTCGCCGCAACGAAGTGCAACAAAAAGCGAGTGCCTCACCAAAGCTTCAGCAGCCAGGCAAGGCCAATGCCGCCCGCCGCCGCGATTAGCCCACCAAGCCTGAGCCGCGCCTCCGGCGTCTCAGCAAGGCTTGCCAAGGCGCGGCGCATGAAGCCCGGCGCGATGGCATAGGCCAAGCCTTCCAGGGCCAGCACAACGGCTATGCCCTGGAGCAGTGTTGTAAAGCTCACCTTGGCGTAGGCGCTGCAAGCCCATTCGGACTTTCGCGGAAATAGCGGAAGAATTCCGAATCGGGCGTCAGCACCAACCGTGTATCGCCTTCGGCAAAGGCTTCACGATAGGCCTGCATGGTGCGCCAGAATTGGAAGAAGGCCGGGTCGCGCTGGAAGGCTTCCGCGAAAATGCGGATGGCTTCCTGTTCGCCCTGACCGCGCAGGATATCCGCCTGCGCTTGGGCTTCCGCGATCAGCACTGTGCGTTCACGCTCCGCCCCCGCACGCACGCGCTGCGCCACTTCCGCACCTTCCGCACGGGCTTCGCGCGCCACGCGTTCGCGTTCGGATTGCATGCGTGACAGGATGGCTTGGGTGTTTTCGCCCGGCAGATCAGCGCGGCGGATGCGCACATCTTCCACGGCAATGCCGAATTGGCGCGCTTCTTCATTCACCTGACGGCGAATTTCACCCATGATCCGCGCCCGATCGGTGGAGAGCACCGCAAGCAAAGGCTCATTGCCCAATACGCGCCGGAGCGATGAGGTGACGATGGAATTGAGCCGGGCGCGAATGCCCGCTTCCGTTGCACCCACCGTCTGGAAGAAGCGCAGCGGATCGGTGATGCGATAGCGCGTGAAGCTATCCACGATCAGCCGGCGCTGATCGCCCAGGATCACTTCCTCACCCGGTGCATCAAAATCCAACAGGCGCCGGTCAAAAGTGATGACCGCCTGGATGAAGGGCAGCTTCCAATGCAGCCCGGGCTCCTGAATCACGCGGCGCGGTTCGCCGAATTGGGTGATCAGCACCTGCTGCGTCTGATGCACCGTGAACAGCGTGGAAGACGCGGTGAAAATCGCCGCCGCAAGCACGCCAAGCAGAATGATGGAGCGGTTCATCGCGCAACCCCCGGACGGTTTTGCATCATGGGCGCGGCGGCCGCTCCCGGAGGCAGTGGCGCGGGCCGCTGCTGTGGTATGGCGGCAGGCGGCTGACGCGCACCGCCCGTTTCACCCAATTGCAGGAAGGGCACCACGCCCTGCAAACGGTCATCCACAATGACCTTGGGGTTGCGGCGGAGGATTTCTTCCATGGTTTCCAAATACATCCGGCGCGTGGTCACATCGCGCGCCTGTTCATAGGCGGAAAGCACGGAAAGGAAGCGGGCACTTTCACCGCCGGCGCGCGCCACCTGGCTTTCGCGGAAGCCCTGGGCTTCCTGCACCATACGCTCAGCCTCGCCTCGGGCGCGGGGGATGATGTCATTGCGGAAGCTCTCAGCCTCATTGCGCTGACGCTCACGGTCCGCATTGGCGCGCTGCACATCACGGAAGGCGTCAACCACTTGGGCTGGCGGGTCAACCTTCTGCAATTGCACCTGAGTGATTTCGATGCCGGCCTTGTATTGGTCCATGATGGCCTGGGCACCGCGGCGCACTTCCTGTTCGATCTGCGCACGGGCTTCGGTCAGCGCGGGCTGGATTGCGGTGCGCCCGATCACTTCGCGCATCACGCTTTCAGCCGCGGTTTTCACCGTGCTTTCGGGATTGCGCGTGTTGAACAGGAATTCGCCCGCATCCCGAATGCGCCAGAACACGGCGACATCAATGTCAATGATATTCTCATCGCCCGTCAGCATCAGGCTTTCTTCCAGCACATCGCGCGCGGCCATCACGCGGCCACCCGTGATGCTGCCATCCTGCGCGCCGACAAAGCCGATATCCACGCGGTTGATGCGTGTGACACGCGGCGTGGTGTGGCTTTCGATCGGCCAGGGCAGGCGATAATTCAAGCCGGGCTGCGTGGTATGGCTGAAGGCGCCGAAACGCATCACGACGCCTTGTTCATCAGGCTGCACCCGATAAAACCCGGAAAAGGCCCAACCGACCACAAGCACAATGCCGATCAGGGCGAAAAGCTTGCCGCCACCTGCGCCGCCGCTTGGCAATACGCGGCGAATGGCGTCCTGTGCTTGCCTGATCGCATCATCAATGTCGGGCCCACGGCCACCTTGGCCGCCGCCACCACCGCCACCCGAAGGCGGCTGGCCCCAAGGGCCCTGCGGGCGCGGATTGCCCCAGGGGCTTTGACCGCCACTATTATTGTTCCAGGGCATGAAAGGCGTGGTCTCCAGCAGGTGAACGTCAAAAACCGAGGGCCCAAAACCGGGCGGGATGCTTCAAGCAGGAAGCCAAGCCCCATATAGAGGCGCGCGACCCTCCCGGAAAGCAGCTAACGGCGCTGTAATGCCGGGTCGGGCGGATATTGACCATGGACAGGGGCTTTTCAAGCGATGGCGGATGATTTGGCGGCAGCGGTGACAAAAGCCCTGACAGCGGTGAAGGACCCGGCTTCCGGGCGGGATGTGGTTTCGGCAGGCATGGTGCAGGGCCTGGTGGTGCGCGATGGCATGGTCCATTTCGCCCTCCAGGTGACCCGCGAAGCCGCCGCCGCCATGGAACCGGTGCGCGCCGCGGCCGAGGCCGCTGCCCGCGCTGTGCCGGGCGTGATCTCGGCCACCGCCGTGCTGACCGCGCATCGCGATGAAGCCGCACCCGCCGCCCGCCCCGCCGCCCCGCGCGGCCCGGCAAGCCCCGGCCCCATGCTGCTTTCCGATGTCAGGGCGATTATCGCGGTTGCCTCCGGCAAGGGGGGCGTCGGCAAATCCACCACCGCGGTCAATCTGGCGGTGGCGCTGGCTGCTGATGGCCTCAAGGTCGGGCTTCTGGACGCGGATATTTACGGGCCATCCCTGCCGCAAATGCTGGGCACCCGCGAAAGGCCGCGGTCAGAGGGTCAGCGCATTACCCCGCTCAGCCGCTGGGGGCTGAAGGCCATGTCCATCGGGTTTTTGGTGGAAGAAGAAACACCGATGATCTGGCGCGGCCCCATGGTGATGGGCGCGCTGGAGCAAATGATGGGGCAAGTCGCCTGGGGCCCCTTGGATGTGATGATTGTGGATATGCCACCCGGGACGGGTGACGCGCAGTTGACCATGTCTCAGCGCGTGCCATTGGCGGGGGCGGTGATTGTCTCCACACCGCAGGATGTGGCGCTTTTGGATGCCAGGCGCGGCGTGCGCATGTTTGAGAAGGTCAATGTCCCGGTGCTGGGGCTCATTGAGAATATGTCTTTCTTCTGCTGCCCCAATTGCGGCCATCGCGCGGATATTTTCAGCCATGGCGGCGCGCGGCGCGAAGCGGATCGGCTGGGGGTGGAGTTCTTGGGCGAATTGCCGCTGAAGCTTGAAATCCGCGAATTGGCCGATGCCGGCACGCCGATTGTGATGGCGCGCCCAGAATCGGAAGAAGCGCAATCCTATCGCCGCATTGCCCGGCGCGTTTGGGAAAAGGCAGCAGCGAAAGCGGATGCGGCGCCCAAGATTGTGATGGAGTAAGGCTTGGCTAACGCCGCTTCAGCGTCATCCGCCCCAGCGCAAACCCGCCAATAAACGCGGCCAGCACCATGGCTGCGACCTCACCCAATAGCGCATGCGCCAGCGGCAGGCCGATCAGCGCCATCAGCACAAAGGCGATAATGAAGCCAAAGCGCTGACGCCACCCAGCGGCAGGGGCCTTGGCCTTCCGCCCCAAGGGCCGCGCCTGCCCGACGGAATGCAGTTGACGCGCCACGCCCCGTCCGCGCGCATCGGACATGGGTTCAGACCTTTTGCCCCAGCATTTCCATCATCTCCCGCCATTCGCGCTTGGAAAGGCCGCTGGTTTCTTGTGTCACGGCTTCCCCCGCCAGCATGCGGCGCAGGATCGCGATCATTTGCGCGGAAAGCGTCACCGCACCCATGCGGTAATCGCGGAAGGCTTCAAAAGCCATGGGGACCCAGGCCTCAACGGTTTTCAGCATGGCATCCGCATAGACGCGGATTTCATATTGCGCATGGGCATCGGCGCGGAGCGACAGGAAATGCAGCAGATTATGCAAATCCGTCTTCCAATACCATTGCGTATAGGCGTTGAGCGTCAAATTCATCCGCGCCAATTCGCGCGCTAGCCCCTGGCGGCTTTCATCGCGCACCGCGCCCTCATCATCCTCATTCAGCATTTCAAGGTAGTGGTCGTAATTGCGCGTCGCATCTTCGCGCAGCAGATCGAGCACGCGCGCGGCTTCCGCACCTTGCAGCACATCACCCCGCCCCTGGCGGTTGCTGGCGGATTGCGCGGCCAGATGCTCCGGCGCGGGGATATAGAATTCGCGGTCCAGGATGGAATAGCGCGCGGAATATTCATTCACATTGGCAGTGCGGTGCCGGATCCATTGCCGCGCCACAAAGATCGGCAGCTTCACATGGTATTTGATTTCGCACATCTCAAAGGGTGTGCTGTGGCGATGGCGCATGAGGTAGCGGATCAGGCCGCGATCCTCATTCGCGGCACGGGTGCCACGGCCGTAAGATACGCGCGCTGCCTGCACAATGGCGGCGTCATCGCCCATATAATCAATCACGCGGACAAAGCCGTGATCCAATACGGGCAGCGCCTCATACAACATGGCCTCCAGCGCGGGCACGCTTGGGCGGCGCGTCGGCGCCTCATGCGTGCGCGCGGCTGCGATTTCCTGCTGCTGGGCATCGGTAAGCGCCATGGTGAGACTCGCCTGTTGGGAGCCTTTGGCGGTAGCGTCGGGGGCGGGGCGGGTCAAGCGCGGGCGCTTCCAAGGGGCGCCACTTCCGGGCAGGATGGCCCAGAAATCAGCCACCGGAGCCCCCATGTCCCCGCTTGACGCCATTCGCCGCCACCAGGCCGAACTCACCGCCTTCCGGCGCGACCTGCATGCCCATCCGGAACTCGGCATGGCGGAATTCCGCACCGCCGAGAAGGTGGCGACCGCGCTGGAGGCGCTCGGGATTGAAGTCCATCGTGGTGTGGGCGGCACGGGCGTGGTTGGCGTGCTGCGCAATGGTTCCGGTAATCGCGCCATTGGGCTACGCGCCGATATGGATGCGCTGCCGATGGAGGAACTGACGGACCTGCCCTATCGCAGCACGGTGAAGGGGGCGATGCATGCCTGCGGGCATGATGGGCACACCACCATGCTGCTGGGTGCCGCCAAATACCTGGCGGAGACCCGCAATTTCGATGGCATTGTCCATTTCATCTTCCAGCCAGGCGAAGAAGGCTGCGGCGGTGCGCTCGCCATGCTGGAAGACGGGCTGTTTGAGCGTTTCCCCTGCGATGCGATTTACGGCATGCACAACCGCCCGAATATGCCGCTTGGCGAATATGCGATTAACAGCGGCGCCACCATGGCGGGCGGTGCGTTTTTTGACATCACCATCACCGGCAAGGGCGCCCATGGCGCGCGACCAGAGGCTTCCGTGGATCCCGTGCTGGCCGCCTGCCATGTCACGGCAGCGCTGCAATCCATCGTCTCACGCAACCTTTCGCCGCGCGATGTGGCGGTGATCAGCGTCACCAAGGTGGTAGGCGGTGAGGCCTATAATATCATTCCCGAAACCGCGGTGATTTCCGGCACGGCGCGTTTCTTTTCGCGCGATGTCGGCAAGCAAATCGAAGAAAGGCTGCAGCGCGTCGCGGCAGGTGTCGCAGCCGGTTTTGGCGCCTCGGCCAGCCTGGATTACCGGCTGATCTTCGCCCCCACCATCAATGCGCCAGAACAGACCGAAGCCCTGGCCGCCGCCGCGGCGGAATTGGTCGGCGAAGGTAAGGTGGCGCGCGACAAGCCGCCCGCCATGGCGTCCGAGGATTTTTCCTTCATGCTGGAACGCGTGCCTGGCGCCTATATCAATTTCGGCATTGGCGATGGCGCTGAAGTGCATAACCCGCGCTATCAATTCAATGATGAGGCCATTCCCTACGGCGCGGCGCTTTATGCGCGTGTGGTGGAAAAGGGCTTGCCGGGGGCGTAGCCCCCCTCGAAATCCCGCCCCATAGCGCCTATATCTGCTGCGTCACTTCTGTGACTATGGCGATAAACACGGCTCGGAATAAGCGTTGCGGACCCGGGGGCGGTACCCGGCGCCTCCACCAATCACCCGCCTTATCAGCGGCAGATGGGGGCGAAACAGGCTCGACGCGCGTGGTAAAGGGGACGCTTTTGCCCGGCATTGTACCGCCGTTATCGGGCTAAACCTTAAGTGCGAACGATAACAGCCGCGAGGCTGTCGCACTCGCTGCCTAATAGGTAAGCGCGGCTCGGGGGGCGCCGGGCAACAGAAGCCCCCCACTCTTTCCTTTGTGCGCCAAGGGAGATAGAGACACCCCGCGATGAGCGAGAAATCCCCCCCGCCCGAAAGCCTGCTGCCTTACGAAGCCTGGTCCGAAGAAGCCATGCGCGAAGTCGTATGGCACGCCTTGGAACATGCCGCGCAACACGGCCTGCCGGGGGAGCATCATTTCTACCTGAGCTACCGCACCGACCATCCGGGCGTTGCGATCCCAGGGCACCTCAAGGCGAAATACCCGCAGGAAATCACCATTGTCCTGCAACATCAATTCGACGGGCTGTTTGTGGACCGCGTGGCGGAGCGCTTTGGCGTGACGCTGCGTTTCGGTGGCGTGCCGGCAAAGCTGGTGATCCCCTTTGGTGCGCTGACCATGTTCCACGATCCGCATGTGCGCTTTGGGCTGCGCTTCACGCCAAGCGGCCTTGAAGATGAAAAGGTGGGGCTGCCTGAAGCACCCGCCGCCGCGCCGCCGCCCCCCACGCCCGCGCCAGCAGCACCGGGCGAGGTGGTCAGCCTTGATGCCTTCCGCCGCCGCCCGAATAAGGACGGCGGTTAAGGCTGGATCGCGATCCGCCCGGTATTCTGACGGGCGAAAAAGGCCGGGCGATACATATCCCGCACCTCGGCGCCGGGCAGTTCAAAACTCCCGGCCGTGACAGCGCGCAACCGCACGGCAATGCGCGCCACGCGGTTTTCGCCTTCCAAGGTCACCGCTGCGGCGAAGCGGTCATCCAAGGCGGGCTGGCTGTCAATCGCGGTCAATGCGCCAAGCCAGGGCAGGCCCGACACTTCCCCCGCGCCAAAGCGCCCGGTGATTTCCCAACCCGCCGGCAGGCCCTGTTGCAGCAGCAATTGATGCCGGTCATCGGCATCCGCGCGGGCTTCCAGCAGCAGAATAAAGCCATCCCCGGCGCGTAGCGTATCAAGATTGAGCGCCGAACCATCCAGCGCATGAAAATGCCGCGTGACGCGCAGCCCCTGACGCGCGGCGGGTTGCGCCTCACGCGGGATGCCTTTTGTCGCCACCATTTGCCAAACCGTGGTGGCGCCCCGGTTATGCAAGCGCGCCGCACCGGCAAGCGGCGCCACAATCACCGGGGCGGCGGGCAGCGCCACGCCATCCAGGCTTGCTTCGATCGGACGCATACCTTGGCCCAAACGCGCGGCGGCCAGCACCGCCCAGGCCTGTTCCTGCGTGCTGGTATTCTCCGGCGTGAAATTTTGCCCCGGGAGGGCGCCCATCAGCGCCGCCAGCCGATCCCCGAGCAAACCACTTTCCTTGAGCAAACTCGCCAGCGCCAGCGCATCACGCTGCGCCGTGCCGTAATCAAAACTCCACCAGCGGCGGCTGAGGTTTGAAAGTGCCGCGTTGAAAGCCTGCTCCGCCCGCGCCCGATCCCCGCCGCGCGTAAACACCGCGCCCAATTGCGCGAGCGACAGCGGGGTTGGCATATCGCCCGCATTTTCCATCAACCGCCGCGCCGCACCCAAGCGCACGCGCCCTGCCATGGCCAGCGCATGCAGCCGATAGGCTTGCGCGGCGCGTTCTTCCGGCGTGGCTTCCCCCGTATCGCCCACCGCATCATCCAGGAAACGCAGCGCATCATTCAAGGCGGCTTCCGGCAGCGTTGCGCCCGCGCTGCGCGCGCGCAGCAGCGCTTCCACCGCGAAGGGTGTCAGCCACAATTCCGCTTCCGCATTGGCAGACCAAAGGCCGAAAGCGCCATCAAAACGCTGCCGATCCAAAATGGCCTGCACGGCTGCTTGCAGCCGGGCCGCGTGATCAGCGCCACCTACTGGCGCAAACAGCCCCGCACTCAGCGCAATGGCGCGCGCGGCACTTTGTTCCAGGCACGCCAGAGGAAAGGCTTCCACAGCACGCAAGGCCGCCGCCGCATCATAGCGCACCACAGCACCAAGGCTGAGTTCCGCCCGCGCCGTGCCAGGAATGAAGCGATCAAAGGCAGGAGCGACCTCACGCTCTGCTCCGCCGGGCAATTCGGCCGATTGCACATCGGTAAGCAATGGCCGCGCGGGGCGAATGGTGATGCGGCTTTCGCGCGTAAGGCTGAAACCCTGCGGACCGCTGAGACGCAAGCGCAACACGCCCTCTCCACCCGCAACGGCACGCAGGCCAGTCGCAGGCGCGGCGCGTTCACCCGTCGCAAGCTGTGCGGCCAAGCGCGTTGGCCCTTCAATCGCAATCGCGCCCTCGGTGCTGAGTTCGGCGACAATCTCACCCGCCGGCAATTCGATATTATGCATCAGCACCGGCAGGCGCGCCGTATCTCCGGGGGCGAGGAAGCGCGGCAAGGCGGCTTCCACCACCGCCTGATCGCGCACGGTCATGGCGCGGCTGGCGGCACCAATGCGCGCGCCTTCCCAGGCCACCGCCATCAGGCGCAATTCGCCCGCGAAATCCGGAACATCAAGCGCGATCACCGCCGCGCCATCCGCACCCACGCGCACGGGACCGGAGAATAGAGACACCAATCTTTGCGGCGGCTGAATGCCCATCCCCGCCAAGCCGCCATCACCGCCCTGGCGCAACAAGGCAAGCGCACCTTCCGCCGGCGCCAATAGCCGCCCGTAATCATCGCGGATATCCACACCCAGCGCGCGCTTGCCGAGGAAATGCGCCCCCGGATCGGGTGAGGCAAAGCCGGTCAGGCGCAAAATCCCCTCATCCACCGCGGCGAGCGTCACCATGGCCTCACCCCGCGCCTCCGCAATGCGGATCGGGATTTCCACGCGCTGGCGCGGGCGGATGCGTTCCGGGGCCGAGATTGTCACCTCAAGCCGGCGCGGCGCCGGATCAAGCCCAATCCAGGCCAGGCCGAGCGCGCGGCCGGGGCGGCCGTCACGCGCCTCACCCGGGCGATAGGCGGTGATGGTGATATAGGCGCCTGGCCCCCAGGCAGAATCCACCGGCACTTCGATATCCGTGCCCGCTTCACTCAGCGTAATTTCGCGCAGCGACACCAAACGATCCGTCAGCACCGCAACGGTGGCCGGCCCCGCAAAGGGCGGCGTGATGCGCAGCCGCGCAACTTCCCCCGACGCGAAATTACGGCGCTCAGCCGCGACATCAATCCGGTCCGGAATTTCCGCGCTTTCCACACCAGCCCAGCCGGCGCGGAAGCGATAGGATACCATGCCAAGCCCATCCGCATCGGCGATTTCCAGCCGATAACGGCCAAAGGGCAGGCTGCGCGCGAAGCGCGTGGGCGCGGCGGGGTTGATGGTGAGTTCTGCCGCATCCACCGGTTCATCACGCCAGACGGTTTCAAACCGTGCGATGGAATCGCGCATCACCAACCGCCAATCCGGCCTTTCGCGCAGCAAGCGTAGCCTAAGCCGCGCCGGTGCGGCACTGCCATCAGGTGCTACGGCAGCGATATCAAAAGCCGCTTCCGCGCCGGCATCTATCGCATCACCCTGAAAGGCAGGGCGCAGCACGGGAAACAGGCCCGCAGCACGCACCGGGACGGCAATGCGCGCGCGGCTTTCGCGCCCGCCGGGCTCCGCTATCGCCAGCGTGACATTCGCCTTGATGGGCAGCGTTGTGTCTGGTGCGCGCGGCAGCGTTAATGCAACAACACCGCGCCCTTCACGATCCAGCGGCGGGATTTCCTGCGTGATCAAATCAGGCGCGAAGCTTTCATCCTGCAAACCAAAGCGCCAGCCGCGCCAGGCTTCAAAAGGCTCGGGGTCCGGCAGCAGGCGAATCTCGGCATTGCCCGTGAGCCCAGCGCCCGGCGCGCCATACAGAAAGCGCGCGCTGATCGGCAGGTTGAGCGCATTCGCGCCCGGCACCAAAGGCCCAGGCGCCGGCCCGGCGGTGACTTCCAAGCCTTCCGGCACAAAGGCATCCACGCGGAATTGCGCGCGCCCAATCGGCGGCAGGGCAGGATCAGCGAGGGCTTCAATATTCCATTGCCCATAGACCGCGCCATCAGAAAGCCGAAGCGGCCAGGAAATGGCGCCCCCCATCAGGCGCGGCGGCGTGATTTCCGCCGCGATCTGCCCATTAGGCCGCCGCAGCCGGAGCCTGACCGGCAAATCCTGCGGATTGCCAGCGGCATCGCGCAAAAGCCCCGTCAGATTGACGGTCTCGCCTGGGCGATAAATGCCGCGATCAAGCCAGAGGAACGCATCAAGCGGGCCGGGATGCGCGCGGCCCGAGGCACCGCGATCCGATAGATCAAAACTCGCCGCTTCAAGATTGAGCGCGGCAAGATCATCCGGCGCGTCGGCATGAATGGCGAAGGGCGCCAACGGCCCCTGCCCGCGCAGTAATGCAAGTGGAAAACGCGCAAGCCCCGCTGCATCCGTGCGCGCTTCCGCCAGCACATCATTATTGCGCGCCATGAGTGTCACGCGCAGACCTGCTTTCACCTGCCCCGATTGAAAGCCGCGCGCCTGCACGGCAAGCCCATCCGCGCCGCGCCACGCGGTCAGCCCGATATCCGTGACGAAAAACGGAAAGGCAGCGGCGGCGCCGTCACCGCGGCGGGTTTCACCTTGCCGGGCGGAGAGCACGTAAAGCCCCGGTGCGGCATCGCGCAGCAGATCAGCAAGCGGCAGCGCATGGCGAGTCAAGCGATTGGGCGCACCGCCCTGCAAGGCGGCACTGCCTTCCCACAGCACGCGCCCGCTTTGTTCGCCGATATATTGCGCCATCCATTGATCCAAAGCCTCACCCGGACGCCAGCGTTCGCGGAGCGTGATCAGGTTGCGCTCGGAAAGGCGGATCAGGCGAAGCTGCAGATTTTCGATATTGATCGTCGCCACACCAAGCCGCGGCGCCTGACCGCGTGGCAGAATGAAGGCGCGGTTTTCGAAAACAATGCGCGCTTCGCGATTCGGCATGGCGATAGCAAGCGGCGTATCGGCGCGCAGATTGCCGCCTTCACCCGGCAGGCCCGCGCGCAGAATCAGCCGCGTGGTCTGGCCCCAGGGCAGGCCGCCCACGCAAAGCTGATCGGCTTCTCGTTCGATGGTGAGGTTGGGCAGGGCCGGGTCAGCGCGCACCCAATCTTCCGCGCGCCAATCGCTGCGCCGCGCGGGCGGGATGGTGAAGGTGATGCAGGCGCGCGCGGGTTCGGCATCCGGTTCGGGGTTCACGCGCCGCACCAGCATGCCAGCGGCGCGGCGCGCGGTATCAAGCGCTGCCTTGTGGCGGGCATCATTGGGTAGGCGTTCCACGACGGCTTCAAGCGCTTCCACCTGTTGCGCGAGGCGATCCTGCCGGCGCAGCGCTTCGGCAATCAGCAGCAGCGGGGGGACTTCGGGTTCTCCACCTGGGGCGAATTGAAAGGCGCGCCAGGCGGCTTGCAGGGCGCGGCTGTTTTCGGGCGGTGTGCGGGCAAGCTGCGCTTCAGCAAGCGCCAACCAATGATCGGCATTGCTATTGCCAAGCCCGATGCGTTCTTCCAGGGCAGTGGCAGCGGCGGCGAAATCCCGCCGCGCTGTCGCATCTTGCGCACGGCGTTCTGCGGCGGCGCGCTGTTGCGGCGTACCACCGGCAGGGAACCGGCGTTGCAGGCTTTGCTGATAGGCGCCGGATTCCTGCGACAGGCCTGGCAAATCAAAGCCCTGCGCCCCCGCATGCATAGGGGCAAGGGCCAAGAGCAGTATCAGCAAAAGGCGCGGCAGCTTCATCGGGGGGTTCCTCGCCAAAGGCATGGCAACTTATCGCATGTTACGCGGTGGTATGCATCATGGGGCTTTATGCCCAGAAACCTCTGCCCCCGCATCTCGGCTGAGCGCGGCAAGCATGGGAATGGACAGAAGCGTGACCGCAGCCGCCACCAGGAAGCCGGTGGAGAAATCAGTCAGCGCAAGCTCCGCCCGGCCCGCGATCAGGCGCGATGCCTCCAGCGTCGCGGTTGCCAGCACGACACCAAGCGCAGGCGATAATTGTTGCAGCGTGCTGTAAAAACTGGTCGCGGCTGAAAGCTTTTCCGCCGGCACATCGGCAAATACCAGCGTATTAAGCGCGGTGAATTGCAGGCTGCGGAATAGGCCACCGCAAGCGAGCAGCAGGAAAATCGCCGCCGCCGGCCAGGCGGGATTGGGCAAGCCCAGCAGCGCAATCCCGGCTGATGCCAAAACGCCATTGATCAGCAAAGCGTTACGAAAGCCAAAGCGCTTCAGCAGCGGGCGCACCAAAGGCTTCATGGTGAAGGCGCCAAGCGCGGTCGCGAAGGAGATCAGCCCGCTTTCGGAAGCAGACATGCCAAAGCCAATTTGCAGCATGATGGGCACCAGAAAGGGCACCGCGCCGGCACCCACGCGAAACAGGCTGCCGAAAAGTGCTGGCTGGCGAAAGGTTGGGATTTTGAGCAGCGCGATATCAATCGCCGGCCGCGGCGCGCGGCGGCAATGGAAATAGGCCACAACACCAATCAGCAACCCAGCGCATAGCGCAACCCAAGGCCAAGGGTCCGCCACCACATGCCGGCCCACGGTTTCCAGCCCGAACATGCCAAGCGCCAAGGCAAGCCCCACCAGCGCGAGGCCAAGTATATCCGGTCGCCCCGGATTGCTTGGTGGAATGGCGGGAATTTTCCACGCCACCAGCAAGAAGCCGATCAGCCCGATTGGCACATTGATCCAGAATACCGCGCGCCAACCGAAAAGATCAGTCAATATGCCACCAAGCGGCGGGCCAGTGACCGGTCCAAGTAGCGCCGGCATGGTGAGCCAAGCCATGGCGGAAAGCAGTTCTTCCTTGCGCACGCCACGCAGCAGCAATAGCCGCCCAACCGGGAACATCATCGCACCCCCCGCACCTTGCAGGATGCGAAAGGCGATCAGGTCTTCCAACCCGCGCGCCTGGCCGGACAGTGCAGAGGCCACAACAAAAACAATAATCGCCAGCATGAAAACGCGCTTGGCGCCGAAGCGATCCGCAATCCAGCTTGAGAAGGGAATGAAGACCGTGAGTGCCACCAGATACGACGTGATGGCCGCCCCCAGCCGCGCCGGGTCTTCACCCATATCGCGCGCCATGCTGGGCAGCGCGGTGGCGACCACGGCGCTATCCAGGTTTTGCATGAGCAGCGCAGAGGCGACAATCAACGCAATGACGCGGTGATTGGCATGGGCTGCGGGTTGTTCCATTATGCGCGGCTTCAGGGGCGCAGGATCACGCGGCCGGCGCTGCGCCTCGCTGAAACCTCATCCATCGCTTCTCGGAATTGCTCCAGCGGATAGGCCGCGTGGATCTCGGGCTTCAGCGCGCCTTGCTGCCACCAAACCATCAATTGATCCCAAAGCGCGCGCGCGGCGGCCGCGTGACCCCGCCGGCCATCGCCCGGGGACCAGCCGACATAGGTGCCCCAATTCACGCCAATCACGCCGATATTCTTGAGGAGCAAGATATTGGTTTGCAGTGTTGGAATGCCGCCACCGGCGAAGCCAACCACAACAAGATTGCCACCATCCGCCAGGCAGCGCAGGCTTTCATCAAAGGCCGGGCCGCCAATGGTATCCACTAGGCAATCCACGCCGCGCCCACCCGTGGCAGCGCGCACCGCGTCGCGAAAGGGTGCCGCGCTATCCAGCACCACATCGGCGCCGCGGGCGCGCAGCATCTCATGCTTCGCCGCGCCCGCACGTGCAATCACCTTCGCGCCACAGGCCTTGGCAATTTCAACAGCGGCTAAACCCACCCCGCCCGCTGCGCCATGCACCAACACCCGGTCGCCGGCCTTGATTCGGCCGCGCCAGAGCAGCGCCGCGCCGGCAGTTGGATAGGAAATCGGGAAAGCGATAGCGGGTTCCAGTGGCAGGCCATCAGGAATGGCGATGGTGTGGATATCATCGGCTACGGCTTCTTCCGCCATGCCGCCCCAATCAACCACAGCGAAAACCCGCGTACCCGGCGGCGGCGCATCTGCATCAGGTGCCGCTTCCAGCACGGTGCCCACAATCTCCGTCCCCGGCGTGAAGGGCAAAGGCGGTTTGCGTTGATATTTTCCTGCCACCACCAATTGTGTCGCGAAGGAAACCCCCGCCGCTGCCACTTTTATCCGCACACTGCGCGGACGAAGCGCCGGGCGCGGCACATCCCTGATTTCAAGCTCCGCGAAATTCCGCCAGCTTTCGCAAATGATCGCGCGCATTACGCGGCCTCATCCTGCATGATCATATCCGCGCCCTTTTCGCCAATCATGATGGTCGGCACATTGGTATTGCCGGTGGTGAGTGTTGGCATGATGGACGCATCAATCACCCGCAAGCCCGCAATGCCACGCAACCGAAGCCGGCTATCCACCACACTGCCGGGGTCTTCACCCATGCGGCAGGTGCCGACCGGGTGATAAATGGTGGTGCCATATTGGCGGGCGAAGGCGAGCAATTCATCATCGCTCTGCACCTCTGGCCCCGGCAGCAATTCCCTCACGCTATAGGGCGTGATGGCGGCTTGCGCGAAAATATGGCGCACCATGCGCAGCCCGCGGGCGAGCAATTCCTGATCGCTCCGCGCCGATAGATAATTCGGCCGGATCGCTGGCCTTTCAAACGGGTCAGCGGATTTCGCCATGACGGTGCCGCGGCTATCGGGCTTCACCGGACAAATGGCGCAAGTCATGCCGGGTTCTTTTTCAAGCACGCCGAATTGACCAAGCGCGTAGCTCGCGGGCGTGAACAGCAATTGCAGATCGGGGCTCGCAAGCCCTTCACGCGAGCGCGCGAAAACCTGCGCCGTGGTCACACCAAAGGTCAGCGCGCCATTACCAACCGTGAAGAACCGCGCCACCTGTTCCACCAGGCGCAACCCACGCGCCAATTGATTGGTGCTGATACTATCCTTCACACGATGCTGCACGCGCGTGACGTAATGATCCTGCAAATTCGCGCCCACCTGGGGCATATCCTGCACAACCTCGATCCCCAGCGCGCGCAAATGCTCGGACGGACCAATACCCGAGATTTGCAGCACATGCGGCGAATTCACGGCACCTCCGGATAGGATCACTTCCCGCCGTGCTCGGATTTGCTTGAGCGTCCCGCCCTGGCGAAACTCCGCGCCCACGCAGCGCTTGCCGTCAAACAAAAGCCGCGTGACCTGGGCTTCGGTTTCCACCTGCACCTTGTCACCAGCCTGCGCCAGATAGGTGCGGGCGGTGGAACCGCGCCAGCGGCTAATCCGCGTCATTTGCGAATAGCCGACACCTTCCTGTTCAACGCCATTCAAATCCTGGCGGAAGACATGCCCCGCCTGCTGCGCCGCTTCGATGAAGCGATGCGTGAGCGGCAGGATGGTGCGGTAATCTTCCACCTGCAAAGGCCCATCCTGACCGCGCACGGCCGGGTCGCCGCCATTGCGATAGGTTTCGCTGCGGCGAAATAGCGGCAGCACCTCCTCATAACTCCAACCGCGGCAGCCCATTTGTGCCCAAAGATCGAAATCAGCCGGATTGCCGCGCACATAAAGCATGCCGTTGATGGAGGATGTGCCGCCCAAAGTCCGCCCGCGCGGCCAGCGGATTTCGCGGTTATTGGCACCTGATTCGGTTTCCGTCGTGTAGCCCCAATTCACCAGCTTCTGATTTTGCATCAGCTTCAGCATGCCGGCGGGGATATGGATCCATGGGTGCCGATCCTTTGGCCCGGCTTCCAACAGCGTCACGCGCCGCCCTGCCATGCCAAGGCGGCTTGCTACCACGCAGCCGGCGGAACCGGCGCCAATCACCAGATAATCCGTTTCCATCTGAGTCACCTTCAATCCAGCTTTATTTTCGCATCGCGCACCAACTTGCCCCAACGATCATATTCGGCGCGGACAAAACGCGCATAATCTTCCGGGCTATCGGCCACGGGCTCCGCACCCAAAGCATCAAAGCGCGCCCGCGTTTCGGGGTTGCGTGCGGCGCTGGCAACCGCTTGCTGCAAGCGCGCGATGTTGTTGGGCGGCGTGCGCGCCGGCGCCCAAATGCCGTACCAGGTGGAGATTTCGTAGCCAGGTACGCCGGCTTCAGCGATGGTTGGCAAATCCGGGAAGGGCGCGATGCGATTGCGCGTGGTGACACCCAGCGCGCGCAAGCGCCCGTCACGCACGGCGCCTGCGCTGGCGGGGACAGAATCAAACATCGCCTGTACCGTGCCGGCGATCAGATCCTGCCCCGCCGGGCCGCTGCCACGATAGGGCACATGCACCAGATCGGTTCCAGTCATCAGCCTGAACAATTCCCCCGCCAGATGTGGCGCACCACCTTGAGAAGACGATGCATAGGCAATCCGCCCCGGATTGGCGCGCGCATAGGCGATGAATTCCGCAACACTGCGCACCGGTAGCGCCGGGTTCACCACCAGCCAAAGCGGCACGGCAGCGATATTCGTGACCGGCGCGAAATCCGCCAGCACATCAATCGGCATATTGGGCGTGAGATGCGGCACAATCACATGGGCCGAGGCATTGACCAGAAAAGTGCTGCCATCAGGCGCGGCGCGCGCCGCTTGCTCGGACCCGATCAGCCCATTGGCGCCGGCGCGATTTTCCACCACGAAAGGCTGACCAAGCGGGCCTTGCACGGCTTGCGCGACAATGCGGCCCATAATGTCGGTTGGCCCACCCGGCGGATAGGGCACAATGAAGCGCACCGGGCGGCTTGGCCATTCCGGCGTCTGTGCGCGCGCGGCAAATGGCAGCAAGGCGCCTGCAAGCGCGGCGCGGCGGGTGATCCTCATGGCTGGCCCCTTCCCTTATTCAGGTTTGGCGTCAGGATAGGCATGATTTGGCGCTGGAGGAAACGCGATGAATGAAGCGATGCGGCCCTATAAGGGGCTTCGGGTGCTGGATGCCGGCCAGGGCATCGCCGGGCCCTATTGCGGCATGATGCTCGCCGCCTGCGGCGCTGATGTCATCAAGCTTGAACCACCCGAAGGCGATTGGTCGCGCGGGCTTGGCACGGCCAAGGAAACGGTTTCGGTCATGACGGTGTGTTTCAATCGCGGCAAACGTTCCGTGGTGCTGGATTTGAAATCGGAAGAAGGCAAGCGCGCTACCGCTGCCTTGGCGGCACAAGCCGATGTGCTGATTGAAGCCTTCCGCCCCGGCGTTGCCGCGCGCATCGGCCTCGGCCCGGAAAACGCCAAGCCGGATGCGGTGTGTCTTTCCATTTCCGGCTTTGGACAAAGCGGGCCCTATGCTGAGCGGCCCTGTACGGATTCCGTCGCCCAAGCTTTTTCCGGCTTTGTCAGCCTGAATGAGGGTGCGGATGGCGCGCCACATAAGGCCGGTGCCTTCATCGCTGATATGGCAACGGGGATTTATGCTTTTTCAGCCGTACAAGTCGCACTCGCGGCGCGCGCGCAGGATAGCGCGCCGCGTCGCCGCGTGATTGACATGTCGCTGATGGCCGCGACGTCCAATCTGCTGACGCACCAGATCGGCGAATGGGGCGTGCAGGGCAAATCAGCCGCACCGCCCAATGCGCCGGCCGGCGCCTATCGTGCCGCTGATGGTGGCTGGGTGATGATTACGCTGGTGCGTGAAGCGGAATGGCCGAAGCTATGCGGCGCGCTGGGTATTGCCGATATCGCCGCCGATCCGCGTTTTTTGAATTTCGATCTGCGCTGGCAGAATAGGGATGCGCTTTACGCCATGATACGCGCGGCCTTCCTGAAGAAGCCCGTTGCGGAATGGGTGACGATCCTACAGGGTGAAAGGCTGCTCGCTGACCGGGTGAATACGCCGCTTGATTGGTTGGCGAATGAACATGTGGTCGCCTATGGCGCCGCCGCGCGCATTCCGCAGCCGCAATTGGGCGCGGTGCCGCTGCCCATGCTGCCGGGGCTTGGCCATTTTGTGGCGGAAGCCCCGGCGCTTGGTCAGCACACCGCGGATGTGCTGGCCGAGTTGGGGTAAGTACGCGTTCAAAGGATTATCGCAACCGAAAGCTACGCCCGCCGCAGGCGGGCGCGAGCCCGAATGGGCGACGCCGCTTATGCGGCGAAGCCAAGCGCGCGGAGGCGCGCGCCGGCGTCTGAGGGCGGATCGGTCACGATCCGCAACACAAGTTCAATTATACGGCAGGCGCAGCCCTGGTTCATCCCATTGCATCGCGACCAACTTCCCTGTGTTGGACAGCGTAATATAGGCGGTGCGCATATCCGGCCCGCCAAAGCAGATATTGGTCGGCATGCGTTCGGGCATTTTCACGGTGCGGAGAATCTCGCCCGAAGGTGACACGGTGGTGATTTCTCCCGAAACCAGTGTCGCCACAATGATATTGCCCGAAGCGGCAATGGCGATACTGTCCAGCCGCCGATAACCTGGGAATTGGCATAGCACGCGCCCGCCCGCGCTGGATGGCCAGGGTTCCTTCTTCAGCTTGCCAGGCGCTTCAATATCCCAAGCCCAAAGCCGGCCGGTTTCGGTCTCGGCCACATAAAGCGTCTTGCCATCGGGGCTGATGCCAATGCCGTTGGCGCCACCAAATACCGGGAAGGCCGCTTCCACCACGCGCGATCCATCTTCTGATGCCCAATAAGCACCGCCATGGTCGCGATCCCGCGCGCGCACCTTGCCGAGATCGGAAAACCAAAGGCCGCCCCTGCCATCGAACATCAGATCATTCGGCCCGCGCAAAGGTCGCCCATCACACACACGGATGAGCGCTTCAACCTTGCCCGCCGCACCATCAATCCGTTCAATCCGCCCGCCCGAATAATCCGGCGATTGGCCACTCGGGCGGAGAATCCCAGGTTCTTCATGCCAGGTGAAGCCGCCATTATTGCAGACATAGAAGCTTCCGTTCGGGCCGAGTGCCAGGCCATTTGGCGCGCCTTCCACGGTGGCGATGGTGGTTTTCGTGCCATTGGGCGCCACCTTCGTGATGCGCCGGGCTTCGATTTCCACCAGCGCCACAGACCCATCGGGCATGGCGACGGGGCCTTCGGGGAAGCGCAGCCCCTCGGCAATGATTTTCAGGTCAGGTGATGCGACATGAACGGCCATGGTTTCCTCCTGCATTGGTTGGCCTGATCATGGCCCTGTTTTGCCCCGCTGCGAAGCCTTGACGCGGCGGGGCTTCGGGGGAAGCCTTCACCCCATGAAAACCGCCCCTGATCCCGTTACGCTCTCGGTCCTCGATAACCGCTTCCGCGCCATTGTGGAGGAAATGGGGGAGGCGATGCTGCGCACCGCCTATTCGCAAATCCTGAACTCTTCGCGCGATTTCTCGATTGCGCTGTGTGATGCCGAAGCGCGGCTGGTGGCGCAGGCGGATCACATCCCGGTGCATGTCGGCGCCATGCCCTTTGCCGTGCAGGCAGTGCGCGATGCCTTTGGCGATAGCGTGCAGGAAGGCGATATCTACCTGTTGAACGACCCCTATCATGGCGGGTCGCATTTGCCGGATTTGACCGCCATTGTGCCGGTTTTTGCCGAAGGGCGGCTTGTGTTCTGGTCCGTTGTGCGGGCGCATCACACGGATATCGGTGGTGCCACTCATGGCGGCTATAATCCGGGTGCGACGGAGATTTGGCAGGAAGGCTTGCGTGTGCCGCCCATTCTGCTCGGCCAGGGGCGCCTGCCGCGCGAAGACCTGGTGCGCATGATCATCACCAATACGCGGCTGGCGCGCGATGTGCGCGGTGATCTGATGGCGATGATCGGTGCCGCGCATCTCGGCGAAAAGCGCCTGCTGTCGGTGCTGGCGCGTTATGGCGTTGATACTACCGTGGCGGCAGTGGATGCGATTCTGGCGCTGGCGGAAGCGCATACACGGCGCATCATTTCCACCTGGGCCGATGGCACCTGGCTGGGTGAGGCATTTCTGGATGATGATGGCTTTGGCGGCAAGGATATCGCCATTCGTGCGCGCGTCACGAAACAGGGCGATCATCTGACCGTGGACCTGACGGAAAGCGCGCCGCAAACGCCTGGCTTCGTCAATTCATCCTATCCCAATATGGCAAGTGCGGTGCGCATGGCGCTTGCCTTCCTGCTTGATCCAGAAGTGGCGAAGAATGATGGCTGCTTCCGGCCACTCACCATCAAGGCGCGCGAAGGCACCGTGGTTTGGGCCGCGGAAGGCGCGCCGGTCACCATGTGCACATCGCATTGTTCGAATGAGATTGTGGAGGCGGTGGTGAAAGCCCTGGCCAATGCCTGCCCTGATCGCGCTATGGGCGGTTGGGGAAGGCGTTTTCGTGTCGCAATCAAGGGGCGCGACCCGCGCCGGCCAGGGCGCTTTTTTGTCTGGCATATGTTCCATGCGCGGCCAGGTGGTGGCGGTTCCTCGGGCGGTGATGGCTGGTCCACGGCCGGCGAATGGCATTCCGCCGGCGGTTTGAAATTCGGCAGTGTGGAAATGGCGGAAGCGCGTTTCCCGCTGTATTTCGCGCGGCATGAATTCCGCCCCGGCAGCGCTGGTGATGGTACTTATCGCGGCGGGCTTGGCGGCGATTTGCTGCTGAAACTGGAAACCGATGGCCCGGCGGTGGCGAATACCGCCGGTGATGGCGTGCGTTATGGCGCAGCGGGGATGCTGGGTGGCCAGGATGGCGCACCACACCACTATCGGCTGGAACGCGCCGATGGCAGCGCGCGGGATTTGCGCACCAAGGAAGTCGGCATTCCACTGGCACCCGGCGATCAATTGCATGTGCTTTCCGGCGGTGGCGGCGGTTGGGGGCCGCCTGAAAAGCGCGACCCTGCCGCGCGCGCGGCTGATGCGGCGGAGGGTTTGGTATGACCTATCGCATCGGCGTTGATGTCGGCGGCACTTTCACCGATGTGGTCTGTGTCGCCGCTGATGGCACCACCACGCTTGCCAAGGCGGCCAGCACGCCCGCGGATCAATCCGAAGGCGTGGTCGCTGGGCTTGTTGTTCTAGCCGAAACCCTGGGCGTCACGCTGGCTGATCTGCTGCGCCAGACAGAACGCATCGTCCATGGCACCACCGTTGCCACCAATGCGCTGTTGGAACGCAAGGGCGCGAAGATTGCGATGCTCACCACGGAAGGGCATCGCGATGTGATTGAAATGCGCGAAGGCCTGAAGCCTGAACGCTACAATATGCGCCTGCCCGCGGCGCCCGCACTGGTGCCGCGCCGCTTGCGGCTTGCGGTGCGCGAAAGGCTGCGCCCGGATGGGCGGGTGGAAGTGCCGCTCGATCACGCTTCGCTCGATGCCGCGATTGAACAATTGCGCGCGGAAAAGGTGGAAGCCGTTGCGGTATGTTTCCTCCATTCCTGGCGCGATGCGCGGCATGAAAACGCGGCAGCCGAGGCTTTGCGCGCAGCCTTGCCTGGGGTTTTCATCACCACCTCGGCCGAGGTGCTGCCGCAGATCAAGGAATTTGAACGGTTTTCGACTGCGGCGGTGAATGCCTATGTGGGGCCGATTGTCTCGCGCTATCTGGCGCGGCTGCGCGGGCGGCTGGAACAGGCGGGCTATGGCGGGCCAGTCTTCGTTATCCTCTCCCATGGCGGGGTGGCGCCGGTGGAAGAAGCGGCGCGGCTGGCAGCAGGCACGGCGCTATCCGGCCCGGCGGGCGGTGTTGCGGCGGGCGCTGCCTTGGCGGAACGCGGCCTTGGGCAGGATCTCATCACTTTTGATGTCGGCGGCACCTCCACCGATATTGCGCTGATTCAGGAAGGTGATGCCGCGCTGGGTCGCGGGCGTGATGTGGCCGGCGAACGCATTGCGCTGGAAAGCCTGGATATCGTCACGCTTGGCGCAGGTGGCGGTTCCATCGGCCATGTCGGTGCGGGCGGCACGCTGCAGGTGGGTCCTCGTAGCGCCGGCGCAGTGCCGGGGCCGGCGGCCTATGGGCAGGGCGGCACGGAACCGGCGGTGACAGATGCCAATCTGGTACTGGGCTATCTGGATGCGGCGAATTTCCTGGGCGGCAAACGCAAGCTGGATATGGCAGCGGCGGAGCGCGCCTTTGCAAGCCTCGGCGCCAGGCTTGGGCTGGATGCCATGGCGGCCGCGGCGGGCGTGCATCGGTTGGCAAATATCCGCATGGCAGATGGGATTCGCGTGGCGACTGTCAGGCGCGGCGTTGATCCGCGCGATTTCTGCTTGCTCGCTTTCGGTGGCGCGGCGGGGCTGCATGCCAGTGCGGTGGCGCGGGAACTCGGCATGAAGCGCGTGGCGGTGCCCTTCTTCGCGGCGGGGCTTTCCGCCTGGGGCATGCTGCACACCGATCTGCGTTATGAAATGGCGCGCAGCGAATTGAATACGGGCGGCGTGCCCGATGATGATGCGCTCCGCGCCATTTGGGCCGCGCTGGAAAAGGAAGGCCGCGCGCGAGTCGCCAGCTGGTTTGGCGGTGCGGTGGAAACACGCCGCGCAGCGGATATGCGTTATGGCGAACAGGTTTTCGATATCGCCGTGCCCTTGGATCAGGTTGCCTGGGAAGGGGCGGGGCTTGCTGATCGGCTGCGCGATGCCTTCCATGCACGGCACGAAGCGTTGTTCACTTATGCGCTACGGCAGGAAGAGGTGGTGCTGGTGAATGCCAGGTTGGCGGTGATTGGCCGCTTGCCGCCGATGCCAGCCCCGGCGGGCAAGGCGGCGGGCACCATGGTGGCGCCGCGTGGTGCGCGCCGTATCATGCTGGAGGGCGGCTTGGCGGATGTGCCAGTCTATGATTTCGCGGCACTTGGTGCGGATCAGCCGGTAGCGGGTCCAGCGATTGTGGAAAGCGATACCACAACCGTTTTGCTACTGCCGGGTGACGCCGCGCGGATGGATGCGCGCGGCTGGCTGGAAATTACCTTATCGGAGCTGGCTTAAGACACTCATCCTAACACCAGCATCACCCAAAAGGGCAGGGTGATGATGGAAGCGATATGCTCCGTGCTGGTGATCGCGGCCATCAGCTTGGCATCGCCACCCATGGCGCGTGCCATCACATAGGATGTGGCGGCCGTTGGCAGCGCCATAAAGATCACCGCCGCAGCCAGCGGCAAATGCGGCAAGCCGACAAATGTGCCCAAGCCATAGGTAATGGCCGGCATGCCGATCAGTTTCAAAACACCTGTCAGCGCCTGCGTAGGCAAACGGTCCGAAAAACTCTCCCAGGACAGCGCCGCGCCCACGCATAACAAGCCAAGCGCCACCGATGCGCGACCCAAGGCCTGGATGGTTGGCTTCACACCAGGCGGAAAGCCCCCCAGTGCCGCAATGGTAAAGCCCAGGATGCAGGCGATGATCAGCGGGTTCAGAATCAATTGCCGCAGGATGACCAGCGGTTTTGGTCGCCCCCGGCTGCCATCCATGGCGAAGGCCAGCGTGGTGACGCCTTGCACAAAGGGCACGATGATGCCGGTGGCAACGGCGCCGAAGCTGATGCCCTCGGCCCCAAAAATCGCGCCCACAATGGCGAAGCCCATCAGATTATTGAAGCGAATGCCCCCCTGCAGGACCGACGTCATGGCCGCATGCCCATGCCCCATGAAGCGCGCGAGCAGCACGGAAATCAGCGTGCCGGTGGCAAGCGCGCCCCAAATGGTGAAAGCCATGGCGCCCAGCGGCAGGCTGGCGGGGTCAAGCGCCGCCAAAGCAGAAAGAATCAGGCTTGGCAGCAGCACCCAATAGATGAGTTTTTCCATGCCGGCCCAAACCGCATCCAGCGGGAGCAATATGCGGCGCAGCAGCGCCCCAAGGCCAAGCAGCGCAAAGGCCGGCACAAAGGCATCAAGCCAAAGGTCCATGCGCGCTATTCAGCCTCCGCCGCCGGGGGCGGTCCAGGGGGGCGGATTGGGCGCGCGCGCAATCGCCGCCATACAGGCCGGCTCTGTCAGGCGCCGCGCGCCAAAGGCCCGGGCTGCGGCATGGGCCAATACCAGCCGAGAGGCTTCCGGGTAGAATACCAGGTCAAGCCGGCAATCCGGCGCCTGATAGAGCCAGACCTCTGCATCACCTTCGCGCCGGCGCAAAGCGGGTTCCCCCAGGGCGGAAATCACCGCCGCGGGGTCGCGGCCTTGCAAGGCAGTAGCGGCGTTGGGCGGGCTGACCCCCTGGCGGCGCGGCGAGCTGGCGCTGGGCGGTGGCGGCAGGGCCGCCATTGGAATGGGCGCCGATGCGGGCGTTGGTGGCAGGCCAATCGCGGCCAGGCTGGCCTTGGTGTCGCGCAAGGCCTGTTCCAGGCCAAGCGTCGCGCCCTCTGCTTCGGTCTTACGGCAGCCGGGGGTCAAGAACAGGGCGGCCAGGGCCAGGCTGGCAGCGCCCATCGGGCCAAGGGAAATAGCGCGCGCCGGAGAAGGGCTCCGTAATGGCGGCCCTTTCGGCGGCACCAAGCGACGCCCCCGGCGCCTAATTAAGAATCGCTGGTTTCAACCGCGCGCACTGGCGGTGCCACCGCCATGGGGGCGCTGGATGGGGCTTCGGTGATCATCTCCATGCGACCGGTAAGCTGACCACCATCTTCCACGGAAAGACGGCGCGACCGCGCAACACCCAATACCCGGCCCGTGGCGCGGATGGTCAGGCTGCCTGTCGCGGTCAGCGTGCCATCGAAAACGCCGGCGATATCGGCATCTTCCACCTGCACTTCGCCCTTGAAGACGCCGGAATGGCTGATGGCCAATTCCTGGCACTGCAAAAGCTGGCTTTCCATGGTGCCATCAATGACGATGCGCTCAGCCTCGGTCACGCTGCCCTGGATGCTGATGCCCTTGCCGAGTTGCAGCACACGCTTTTCGCCGGCCTCAGCCCGGCCGGTCGGACGACCAGCGGTGCCGGGTGTTGCGGGGCGCGCGGCGGGTGATGGCGCAATGCTTGGCTTCGCCGGCGCGGCGGCCGCGCTGGCCACAGGCGGCACCACAGCGGCGGGGCGAAACGGCGGCACAGCAAGATCAGGATCGCGCGCGGTGGGCACGCTTGTTGCGTCTTTTGAAGCGTCGGATATTGGCGGTGTAGTGGCTTCATCCTTGCGGCGGAACAGCGACATCTTGGCCCCCTGCGGAATCGCATTGTTGATGCCTTCGGCTAGCATGCGACTCCGCCGCACCACAACGGGCGAAAACAGGTTATCCCCCGTTTTCTGTAGCTGCGCCCGCAAGCCTATGGAAAGCGCCAAGACCGCGCACCAGCAAATGCGTGGCCGCTGCAATGCCGATGATGGGCACAAACAGATTGAGCATCGGCACCATCGCCATCAGCGCGAGTGCCAGCCCAAGCCACCAACCCTGCCAACGCAATCGCCGCCAAGCGATGCGCGAATGCGCAAGATTTAGCCGGCGCAGCGCCACTTCCCGCAGCAAGCCCGCCCCCAGCGCATGGGCCGCAATCAGCAGCGCGATCAATGCGCCAAAAATCGGAACGAAGAATAGCGGCAAAAGCAGGATTTGCAGCGCCAGCAGCTTCACACCAAACCACAGGCCAAAACCCGCCTGCGCCAGCAGGGATGCCCCGGCGGGTGCCGCCAGACCAGGGTAATGGCGCCGCTCTACCGCGCCTGCCACGCTATCGGTGAATTGCGCCGCAATGCCCAGAGCCACAGGCAGAAAAAGCCACCAACCAAGAAAAACCCCCGCCGCCGCGCCGCCCGCCTGGGTGATCCAGGAAAGCCATTCCGGCCCGCCTGAAGCCGCCCAACCCGCAAGCCAGGCTGCCAAAGCAATCAACCCCGCCACTGCCAAAGCCGCGCCCAATACGCCAAGGATCAAGGGGCGGCGAAAGGCGGGATCGCCCATTTGGCGAAAGGCGAGGAAAAGCGCTTGCGGCATGGTGGACGCCACCCTCGCCCAAGGCTAATGCCGCCGCAACCTTTACCGGAGCCCCGCCCATGACCCCCCTCAGCCTTGATATTCTTGGCATCGGCAATGCCATTGTGGATGTGCTGGCGCGCGCCGAGGACAGCTTTCTGGAAGAACACGGCATGGCCAAGGGCGGCATGGCGCTGATTGGCACTGACCAGGCGGAGGCGATTTACGCCGCCATGGGCCCGGGGATTGAAAGCAGCGGCGGGTCCGCGGCCAATACCTGCGCGGTGGCGGCGGGGCTTGGTGCCAAGGTCGGCTACCTTGGCAAGGTCGCGGATGACGGCCTTGGCCAGGTTTTCCGCCATGACATCACCGCCGCTGGGGTCGCTTTCCCGACCGCCCCCCTTGCGGGCGGCGCCCCCACCGCGCGCTGCCTGATCCTGGTCTCCCCCGATGGTCAGCGCACCATGAACACCTTTCTTGGCGCCTGCGTGACCTTTGGCGAGGCTGATCTGGACCCTGCCGCCATTGCCAGTGCGCGTATTGTCTATCTGGAAGGCTATCTTTTCGACCCGCCGGCGGCCCAAGCGGCCTTCCGCGCCGCGGCGCGCATCGCCCATCAGGCCGGGCGGCAAGTGGCGATCACGCTTTCTGATCCCTTCTGTGTGGGCCGCCACCGCGCTGCCTTCCGAGCCTTCATCCGCGAAGAAGCCGATATCGTCTTCGCCAATGAAGCCGAGATTTGCGCCTTGTATGAGACCGAGGATTTCGACGCGGCGGCCGAGGCGGTGCGCGCCGAAGTCGCCATTGCCGCGCTCACCCGCAGCGAAAAGGGCAGCCGCATCATCGCGGGGACAGAGACCCATGAGGTCCGCGCCGAACCAACCAAGCTGGTGGACAGCACCGGCGCTGGGGATGCCTATGCCGCCGGCTTCATGGCGGCGCTGACCCGTGGCTTGCCGCTGCCCGAATGCGGCCGCTGGGGCAGCATTGCCGCGGCCGAGGTGATTTCCCATTTCGGCGCCCGGCCCCAGGCTGATCTGGCGGCGCTGGTAGGCAGCCGGGCCGGTGGGGTGGCGGCAACGCTTGGGTAGTCTTTTTTCGCCGCGCCGCGCTTTTCCCTGGCTTTTTCCGGCGCGACCCCCTATCTCCCCGCCATAACGAAACGCCTGGATGGAAACCATCGCCCGCCCCCAAGCCTTGGGAGCCGGGTCGGTGGCGTTTTTGCCAGGCTCCGACCCCCCGGTTTTCTATCTCTCAGGTGTTCCATGCAGATTCGTAACGTCGCCATTATCGCCCATGTTGACCACGGCAAGACCACGCTGGTGGACAAGCTGCTGAGCCAGGCCGGCGCCTTCCGCGCCAATCAGCAAGTCGCCGAACGCGCGCTTGACCGCAATGATCTGGAACGCGAACGCGGCATCACGATCCTCGCCAAATCCACCGCCGTGGAATGGAAAGGCGTGAAGATCAACATTGTGGACACGCCCGGCCACGCCGATTTCGGCGGTGAGGTGGAACGCATCCTGTCCATGGTGGATGGCGCCATTGTGTTGTGCGACGCCGCCGAAGGCCCGCTGCCGCAGACCAAGTTTGTGCTCACCAAGGCGCTCGCGCGCGGGCTGAAGCCGATTGTGGTCATCAATAAGGTGGACCGCCAGGATGCCCGCCCGGATGAAGTGCATAATGAGGTGTTCGACCTTTTCGCTGCCCTGGGTGCGAGCGATGAGCAGCTTGATTTCCACACGCTTTTCGCTTCTGGCCGGCAGGGCTGGGCGGATCTGGAACTGAATGGCGCGCGAAAGGATCTCTCGCCGCTGTTTGACCTGATCCTGTCCCATGTGCCGGCGCCGAAGGTTGATCTTGAAAAACCCTTCGCGATGAATGCCACCATCCTGGAAAGCGACAATTTCCTCGGCCGCATCCTGACCGGGCGCGTGGAACAAGGTGTTGCGCGCCTCAATATGCCGGTGCGTGTGCTGCGCCAGGATGGTTCGGTGGTGGAAAGCGGGCGGCTGACCAAGCTCATGACCTTCTCGGGCCTTGAGCGTGTGCCGGTGGATGAGGTGCGCGCGGGCGATATCATCGCCATCGCCGGGCTTTCGGATGCGACGATCCCCGATACCATCGCCTCACCCGAAGTGACGGAACCGCTGCCGGCGCTGCCGGTGGACCCGCCGACACTGGCGATGACCTTCCGCATCAATGATGGGCCGCTTGGCGGGCGTGAGGGCAAGAAGGTCACGTCGCGGCAGATTCGCGAAAGGCTTTTCAAGGAAACCGAAGGCAATGTCGCGATCAAGGTGAAGGTGAGCGAGGAAGTTGACGCTTTCGAAGTCGCTGGCCGTGGTGAATTGCAGTTGGGTGTTCTGATCGAGACTATGCGGCGTGAGGGGTTTGAACTCACGATCGGGCGCCCGCGCGTGCTGACGCGCGACAATCCCGAAACCGGTGAGCGTGAGGAACCCTTCGAAGAAGCGCTGATTGACGTGGATGAAAGCTATTCCGGCGTGGTGGTGGAGAAGATGTCGCTCCGCAAGGGCCAGATGCAGGATATGCGGCCTTCAGGCGGCGGCAAGGTGCGGCTGACCTTCCATATCCCGTCGCGCGGCTTGATTGGCTATCACGGCGAATTCCTGACCGACACGCGCGGCACGGGCATGATGAACCGGCTGTTCCTGGGCTATCGCCCCTGGGCGGGGCCGATTGAAGGCCGGCGCAATGGATCGTTGATTTCCAATTCGGATGGGGAAGCCATTCAATACGCGCTGTTCTATTTGCAAGAACGCGGTACGCTTTTCGTTGATCCCGGTGTCAAGGTTTATGTCGGCATGATCCTGGGCGAGCATTCGCGCGACAATGATCTGGAAGTGAACCCGATCAAGGAAAAGAAGCTGACGAACATCCGCGCCGCCGGCAAGGATGAGGCGCTGCTGCTGATCCCGCCGCGCAAAATGAGCCTGGAACAGGCCATTGCCTATATTGAAGATGATGAGCTGGTTGAGGTGACGCCAAGCGCCATTCGCCTGCGCAAGCGCCATCTTGATCCGCATGAGCGCAAGCGCCATGCGCGCCGCGCGGAGAGTGAGGCGGCGTAAATAAGGCAGTTGAAATTCTCAGGTTGCCGGGCGAAGTACGCCCGCGCACCTCAGAATTTGGACTAGCGCCTCGACAGTCCCGAGTCGGGGAACCTAGAGGCGTGGTTGGAAATGTTTGCGTAGTTGAACCACCTTAATCCAATGAAGGACTGCAAAAATAAATTGTACCAGGAGGAGCAAGATATTCAGTAGGTCCGCGGAAAACGCAGAAAATATCACTCCGATTACGCTCAAGCTTCCAGCGAGCATACCAAACACCCACCATTGATTATCTGGTTCACCCACCGCCGAATTTTTCATGGCCCTGCGAAGCTGAATTAGCAATACGAAGAACCAAATCATTCCGAACACCGGAATAAGTAATAGCCACGCCGAATTCACGGGGGCGGAACCTCCAGCCGCATTGACTGCTGCTGCCGTCCTCCTGAATGACATGATGTAGAAAATTATTAAGATTATTGGAGTCAGCGCCAAAAAAACTATGAGCCAATGCCAAACGGAGAAGGATTCCATGTCTTTTGCCTCTAAACCGAATGTCGACTTCTGAGAGGTCGGCCACATAACCCCAACAGTTGCTAAATGCTAAATTTTTACTACTTCATGTGTCAATAAACTCTATCACTACCGCGATTGCCTCTCCTGGGGCGAAGATACCCGGACCAAGGCCCACCCCGGCGCCCCTTTCCTCAATCCGGTGCGACAAGCAACTGCCATCGGCCAGTTCGATAGTCACTAGAAACTCATCCGGGAGCGGGCTATCCCATAGGCTCACGGTTTTCGCACCAAATTGCCCGTGCGCCCGCACTTCATCCTTAGCGCCTGGCGGAAGGTCAAGCCCGCTGCTACGCCCGCAGCGATAACGGCTTCAACAACAGCAGCGCCGCGCCAAAGCCCCAAGCACCGTTAAACAGCAAGCCACGCCATGGAATGGTGCCATTCCAGCCGGGCAAGCCCTTGAGATACGGCACCAGAGTCAGCGCCACAACAGTCAGGGCCAGCGCGCCGAAAATCGCGCCAAAGGCCAGCGCCGGAAAGAACCGGCGCGACAGGATGAAGGCCAGCACCACACCCCAAACCCCACCCCAAAAACATTGGGAGGCTATGGCCGGCACGCCAAGCGGTTTTGTGGGGGTAAGATTGAAGGGCGCTGCCGCCTTGCCAAAAACCGCCACCACCGCCGGGATATCATTGCCGATGTGATGCAGCAGAAAGACGCTGCCCTGATGGAAGATCAGCACTGCAAGCGCGCCGGCGATGAAGCCGGAAAACAAAATACGCATCATCGCGGCGCCCCTTCCCCAATCCGGTGCAACAGCCGCCCGCCATCGGCCACCCCAATCACCACCAAAATCTCATCCGGGCGTGGACCATCACCGAGGCTCACGGTAATCGCGTCAAAATGCCCGCGCGACCAGACATCATCCTTATGCCCAAGCGGCAGGTCGAGCGCGCTGCCAGGCCCGCCCATCTTGGCCGCAGATGGAATAATCGCCGCACCGCCGCCAATCGCTTCCCGTAGTGGCCTGCCAAGGGCCGGGTGCAGGATAGCGGCGGCATGTTCCAATTCCCCCGCCGCGCCCACAATGGCACCCTTGCCATAGGACACCGCCGGCCCGCCCAAAAGCTTGACCAATTCCGGCGCCACGCGCGCCGAAAGCTGCGGGCCATAATCCACCAGGGATGACAAATCCTGCACAAAACGCCCGGCATAAGGGTTGCCGATCAGGATCAGCGCCACGGCGCGGATAATGGGGCGCGGCGCGGTGCGCCCGGCCTCCGCAAAACTTTCCTCACGCAGATAAACAAGTTTGCGGATATCGGGCATGGTGACGCCTCCCTACAAAGTTCCGGAACGAAGCCTTGCAGTTTTGCCCCGCTCTAGGAAGCCGGGGTCACCCCCTGGCAGAAAGCCTCAGCACGTTGCATCCTGGCGCCATCAATCAAGGGAATACCGCCATGGTCCATGCTCCGAACCGTCCGCCGCCTGGTGCGCCGCCTGTGCGCATCAACCTCTATTCCGATACGCAAACCCGCCCGACGCCGGCCATGAAGGAAGCCATGATGCGCGCCGAAGTGGGCGATGAGCAGCATGGCGATGACCCGACCGTGCATGAACTCTGTGACCGCATGGCTGCGCTGATGGGCAAGGAAGCGGCGATGTATTTGCCATCCGGCACCATGTGCAATGTGGTCGCTATCCTGACCCATTGCCAAAAGGGTGATGAGGTGGTGGCGCATGAAACCAGCCACATCCTGCATAGCGAAGGCGGCACCCATGCCGCGCTGACCGGCGTGCAGATCATGCCGATGCGCGGGCCGAAGGGCATGTTCACCGCCGATGACCTCCGCGGCGCCATTCGCCCGAAAACCCGCTACACCCCGCCGCAAAGGCTGTTGGAAGTGGAGCAAACCGCCAATATCGGCGGTGGTGCGGTATGGCCGCTGGCGCAGCTTAATGCCGTGGCCGCTGTGGCGCATGGCGAAGGCTGGGCGACGCATATGGATGGCGCGCGGCTGATGAATGCCTGTGTCGCCGCTGGTGTGGCGCCCAAGGATATGGTCGCGTCTTATGATTCTGTCTGGCTGGATTTCACCAAGGGGCTAGGGGCACCTCTGGGCGCCGTGCTGTGCGGCAGCAATGAGTTTATCGGCCGCGCCTGGCGTTGGAAGCAGCGCCTGGGCGGGTCCATGCGCCAGGGCGGCATTTGCGCCGCCGCCTGCATCTATGCACTGGACCACAATATTGATCGGCTGGCCGAGGATCACGCCAATGCCAAGGCTCTGGCGCGGGGCCTGGCGCAGATTGAAGGCGTCAAGGTGGAAGACCCGGAAACCAATCTGGTGTTCTTCGATATCAGCGCCACGGGCATGAATGTCGCGCGCTTGCAGGAAAAGCTGCAAATGCGCGGCATCGCGGTCAGTGGCCTTGGCGGGCGCGTGCGCGCTTGCACACATCTGGATGTAACCGCGCCAATGATTGATGAGGCGGTCACGGAAATCCGCGCTGCACTGAAGGCGGCTTAACGAAGTGGCTGATCTGCCTGGGCCGCAGGCTCAGGCGGATCAGCCCTAACCTTCAAAACGCGGCCGGGCCACGCGCTTGCCGAGCGCCAGTGCATCCAGTGTCATTTGCAGCGGCGTCAGATCGGCCTCGCTCTCGCCGTTCGAGACCAATTCGGCGAAGCGGGCATAGAGCATCGGGTATTCCTCTCGCGCTTCCTGTACCGTCACCTTGCCATCAATCACCAGCGTGCCGCCGCTATCGAGTAGCGCCACTTCATGGCCGCAGCGTGTTGTCATGTGCAATTCCCGCTGATCGGGACCGACATGGCCCCAATTCGCGTGCAACTCCAAAGGTCCGGCGCCATCCAGGCTGCCGAAGCGAATCACGGCGGCGAGTGGCGCGGCGTGGTTGGCGGCGATATGCAACTCCGCGCTCTGCACGAAAGGCGGTGGCGTGAAGATCCGGCTGATGACCGACAGCGCATTGATCGCCATATCGAAAACGCCGAGCCCATCAACCTGCCAGATCCACTCCTGATCCGGGTGGTAGACACGAAAATCCTCATACCAATCCACGCGTAATTTGGCGAGGTGCTTTTCGGCCAAAAACAGCCGCGCAGCCTCTACCGCCCGGTTGCATTGCGAATGCCAGGACGCATAGAGAACGCGGCCAGAGCGCGCCGCCAATTGCACCAGCGCCTCTGCCTCACCCATTGTCGCGGCGGGTGGTTTTTCCAACAGCACATGCTTGCCCGCGCGCAGCGCATCGCGCGCAATGGCGAAACGCGCCGCGGGTGGCGTGCAGATCGCGACCGCATCCAGCGCGCAAGCGGCGAACATGGCGTGATGGTCTGTGTAGATGGGCAAACCCGCAACGGCTTCACCGCCGCCAAGATCAGCGAGCCCGGCCATGGTAAAGCCGACATTGTCCGTGATGGCCGGCACATGCCGCTTACGCGCAATTTGCCCCAAGCCCACAATGCCGATGCTGATCGCCATGGCCGCCCCCTTCATGACGCGCCCGCCAATAGCGCGCGCATCGGCTGAGCTTATCGGAATTCAGGAAGCAGCCCAGGGGTAGGGGCCAGCTTTTGCTTGACATGATGGAGCGACGCCGAATGACATGCGGCTGATGCAGCAGAACGGAGCCCGCCTTTGACGTCGTCGCGCGCCATGCTGCGCAAGCGGCGGCTATGGATGCTCGCCGCTTGCCTTGGCGCGCTATTGCTCGCGCCCTTCGCGCTGGATCGGCTTTTCCCGTCCAATCTTGCGCGCCTGCATGCTGTGGGCGTGGAGGTGCAGGACCGTGAAGGACGCATTCTTTCAGTTTTGCCAGCGCCGGGCGGCTTTTGGCGTCTGGCAACGCGGCCCGAAGATGTCTCCCCCATTCTGCTCGATCTGCTAATCGCGGCAGAGGATCGGCGCTTTTATGACCATGCTGGCGTTGATCCGCTGGCGCTGGCGCGCGCGGCGGGGCAATGGCTGCGCGCGGGGCGCGTGGTCTCGGGCGGGTCCACCATCACCATGCAGGCGGCGCGGCTTTTGGAACCGCGCCCGCGTGGGCTGCGCGCCAAGGCGATTGAAATCTTCCGCGCCTTTCAATTGGAAGCCCGCTTCAGCAAGCGTGACATCCTGACCATTTGGCTGACGCTGGCCCCGCAAACCGGCAATATTGAAGGCATGCGCGCCGGTGCACTCGCCTGGTTTGGCCGGCCCGCCAACCGGCTGGATGCGGCGGAAGCCGCCTTGCTGATTGCGCTCGCCCGCCGCCCGGCCGCGCTCAGCCCTGACCGTCACGCCGAAGCCGCGCGCGCTGCGCGGGATGATGTGCTGCGCCGGCGTGGTGCGGCCATGCTGTCCCCCGAAGATCAGGCCTTGGCGCTGGCGGCGCCATTGCCCAATGCGCGGCTGCCCATGCCTGGCCTCGCGCCGCATCTGGCACGGGAATTGGCGCGGCGTGGCGAATCCCCGATCCGCAGCAGCCTGGATGCCGGGCTGCAACACGCCAGTGAAAGACTGGCGCAACAGGCCCTGGCGCGGCTGCCGGAACGCGCAAGCGTGGCGCTGATCATCGCCGAACTAAACAGCCGCGAAACCCGCGCCCTGGTCGCCGGTGCCTTTGGCGCCGAGACTCGCGCCGGCGCCCTGGATTTGACGCGCGCGACGCGTTCGCCGGGCTCCGCGCTCAAGCCATTTCTCTATGCCATGGCGTTTGAACAGGGGCTGGTCAGGCCCGATACGCTGCTTTCCGATTTGCCGCGCCGCTTTGGCGCCTATGCGCCGGAGAATTTCGATCGCGGCTTTGTGGGCCGCATTACGGCGGCTGAGGCCTTGCGGCTTTCGCTAAACCTGCCGGCGGTTGCGTTGTTGGATGGCATTGGGCCGGCGCGGTTTGCGGCATCGCTGCGCTCAGCCGGGGCGGCGCCGGTGCTGCCGCGCGGGGTAGATGCGTCCCTGCCGCTGGCGCTTGGGGGCGCGGGGACTACGCTGCGCGACATGGTTGGGCTTTATGCGGCTTTGGGTGATGGCGGGCGGGCCGGTGGGCTGCGCTTTACCCCAGGCCCAGCGCAACAAGGCGCGCCGGTGCTGGAAGCGCGCGCCGCTGCCGCGGTGGCGGGGCTTTTGGTGCAGGAATTTCCAGGTGGCGGGCCGCGCGGCGTGGCGTGGAAGACCGGCACTTCCTGGGGCGGGCGGGATGCCTGGGCCTTTGGATTTGATGGCCGGCATGTCGCGGGGGTCTGGGTGGGGCGGCCCGATGGCACGCCGATCCCGGGCCTGACGGGGCGGGATGCGGCGCTGCCCCTGCTCGCGAAGCTTTTCGCCCTGCTGCCGGAAGTGCCGCTGGAACGCGCACCAAGCCGCCCCGATGCGCCGGTGGCGGCCTTGGGCAGTGATCCGCTCCGGCTGCTTTTCCCCCCGCCCGGCGCAGTATTGGCCGAAGGCGCGGGGCCGGTGGTGCTGCGCGTTGCCGGCGGGCGGCGGCCACTGATTTTTCTGGTGGATGGCGCGCCGCTCGCGCGGGATGCCGCCCGGCGGGAATTGGGCTGGGTCCCGCCCGGCCCCGGCTTTTACCGCATTGCGGTGATGGATGCCGAAGGCGCGCTTGTCGCCGCCGATGTGCGCGTTGCACCCCCCAGCGCCCCGCGCGCCGAGGGGGCGGTTCTGCGCCTGACGCCCGCCGAGTGACACGGGGGCTTGCGCGCAAGGGGCGCTCGCCCGACCATAAGGCCAGAAAGACGGAGCAGAGCGTGGCGCAGTTCAAAGGCACTGAAAGATATGTCGCAACCCGAGAGCTGGAGGTTGCGGTCAATGCCGCGGTGGCGCTGGAACGCCCGCTGCTGATCAAGGGCGAGCCAGGCACGGGCAAGACGGTGCTGGCGCAGGAAATCGCCAAGGCACTCGGCTACCCGCTGATTGAATGGCACATCAAATCCACCACAAAGGCACAACAGGGCCTGTATGAATATGACGCCGTCAGCCGGCTGCGCGATGGCCAGCTTGGCGATCCGCGCGTGCATGACATTGCGAATTACATTGTGCGCGGCAAGCTGTGGGAAGCCTTTGAAGCCGACCATCCCGTCGTGCTGCTGATTGATGAAATAGACAAGGCCGATATCGAGTTTCCAAACGATCTGCTGCTAGAGCTCGATCGCATGGAATTCTATGTCTATGAGCTGCGGCGCAATGTGAAGGCGCGGCATCGGCCGGTGGTAATCATCACGTCGAACAATGAAAAGGAATTGCCGGACGCGTTTCTGCGCCGCTGCTTCTTCCATTACATCCGCTTCCCGGATCGGGAGACGATGGAAAAGATCGTGCAGACGCATTTTCCGAATATCCGCCAGGATTTGCTGCGTGAGGCTTTGACGGTGTTCTTCGATGTGCGCAATGTGAATGAATTGAAGAAAAAGCCCGCCACTTCCGAATTGCTGGATTGGCTGAAGCTGCTGACGATTGAAGACATGCCGCCGGAGGCGTTGCGCAGCCAGGACAATAAAACCGCGATCCCGCCGCTTTATGGCGCCTTGCTGAAAAACGAACAGGATGTGCATTTGTTTGAACGCCTGGCCTTCCTGACGCGGCGTCGCGGCGGCTAGGAAGGACGACCATGTTCGTCACCGTCAACGGTGCCAGGCTCTATTTCGATGTTGAAGGCGCCGGGCTGGTGCCAGACGGGACGCGCATGCGTGCAAAGCCGACGGTCGTGCTGCTGCATGGCGGGCCGGGCTTCGACCATTCCATCTATAAGCCGGCCTTTTCCGCACTCTCGGACGCGGCGCAGTTGATCTATGTCGATCTGCGCGGCAGCGGCCGCAGCGGTGGCGACCATTCGCAGGAATGGAACCTCGCGCAATGGGGCGACGACGTGAAGGGGCTCTGCGACGTGCTCGGCATCAAGCGCCCCATCGTGCTCGGCACCTCCTTCGGCGGCTTCGTGGCGCAGGCCTACGCCACCCGCCATCCGGCACACCCCGCGGCGCTAGTGCTTGCAAGCACCGCGGCAAGGATCGATTTCGACGTCGTGTTCGAGGCCTTTGAGCGGCTCGGCGGGACTGAGGCGCGGCAGGTGGCAGAAGCCTACTGGCGGAATCCTGGCGACTCCACGCGGGTCAGGTACTTTGCCGTCTGTCTGCCGCTCTATCGGGCGAAGCCGCCGCAGGACGACGCGATGCGCCAACGCGCCATTGTGCGCAATGCCGTCGCGATACACTTCAACGGGCCACGCAACGAGCATGGCCGGATGGATTTCCGCCCACTGCTTCGCACCATCCGCTGCCCGGTGCTGGTCATGGCGGGCGACCGCGACCCTATCACGCCGATGGCGTTCAGTGAGGAGATCACCGCGCATCTGCCACCGCACCTCGTTCGCCTCGAACGTTTCACGGGATGCGGGCACGGCGTGCAGGCGGACGACCCGGTGCGCGCCTTCGCTGTGCTGCGGGACTTCATCCGCGAGGTTCATGCGAGCGAGGCCGCAGCCGGCGGCGTGGTCGCCTAGGGAGACCGGCACGATGTTCGCGCCCTTCATCATTGCGCTGCGCGCTGCCGGGGTTCCGGCTTCCATTACGGAATATTTGGCCCTGCTGCGCGCGCTGAAGGCCGGCGTGGCGGGCTTTGATGTGGAGGATTTCTACCATCTATCGCGCGCCGCGCTGGTGAAGGATGAACGCCATCTGGATCGCTTCGACCGCGTTTTCGGCGAAATCTTCAAGGGCTTGGAATCGCCGCCTGGCACAGCGGAAACTACGGTGGAAATCCCCGCGGAATGGCTGCGCAAAATGGCGGAGAAATTCCTGACCGAGGAAGAACGCGCCCAGATCGAAGCGCTTGGCGGTTTTGACAAGCTGATGGAAACGCTGCGCCAGCGCCTGGCGGAACAAAAGGGCCGGCATCAGGGTGGTTCAAAATGGATCGGCACCGCCGGCACCTCGCCCTTTGGTGCCTATGGCTATAATCCGGAAGGCGTCCGGATCGGGCAGGAAGAAAGCCGCAATCGCCGCGCCGCCAAGGTGTGGGATAAGCGCGTCTATAAGGATTTGGATGAGGATGAGGCGCTTTCATCGCGCAACATGAAAGTCGCTTTGCGCCGGTTGCGCCGCTTTGCGCGTACGGGGGCCGCGACGGAATTGGATATGCCGGGGACCATTGGCGCGACCGCGCGCAATGGCGGGTCGCTTGATCTGCATATGGTGCCGGAACGGCGCAATGCGGTGAAGGTGCTGCTGCTGATGGATATTGGCGGTTCGATGGATGATCATATCCGCATCTGTCAGGAATTGTTTTCGGCAGCGCGTGGCGAATTCAAGCATCTGGAATTCTACTACTTCCACAACTGCCCCTATGAGAGGCTCTGGCGCGAAAATCGCCGGCGCAAGGAAACCGAAAAATCCACGCAGGAGGTCCTGCGCACCTATGGCCCGGATTGGCGCCTGGTGCTGGTGGGGGATGCCACCATGGGGCCTTATGAAATCTCCCAGCCCGGCGGTTCGGTTGAACATTGGAATGAGGAATCAGGCGTGGTCTGGATGGGCCGCCTGACGCGGCATTTCCGTCGCGCCGCCTGGCTCAATCCCGTGGATCAGCAGCATTGGCGCCATACCCATTCGATTGGCATGATGCAGGGGCTGATGGAAAACCGTATGCATCCGCTGACACTGGCGGGGCTTGAATCCATGGCGCGGGAATTGGCGAAATGATCCGCGCGCCAAAATCAAATCATCGTAAGAAGGAAACGCTGTTTCATGGCCTCTAAGCCTCGTCTGCCGCGCGGGCGGCAATTCTTTGCCAATCCCGGCCCGACCAATATTCCTGATTCCGTGCTGCATGCAGTGGCGCATGTGACTGTTGATTTCAACGATCCCGCCTTCATGCCGGTCTATGATGCCTGCGTTGCGGGGCTGAAGCGCATTCTGAAAACGGAACAGGATGTTTTCATGTATACCGGGTCAGGCCACGCCGCCTGGGAGGCTAGCCTCGTCAATCTGTTTTCCCCCGGTGACAAGGTTGCCATCATCGAAACCGGCTATTTTTCACTGAGCTGGGCGCAGATGGTGAAGGATCTATCCTTGGAAGCGGAAACCATCGCCGCCGATTGGCGCCGTGGTCTGGATTTCGCCGCGCTGCGCGCGACGCTCGCCGCGGACAAGGCGCATAGCATCAAGGCGATCTGCGCCGTACATAATGAAACCGCGACCGGCATGGTGCTGCCGCTCAAGCAAGTGCGCGCGTTATTGGATGAGGTTGGGCATCCCGCCTTGTTGTTGAGCGATACCATCTCCTCACTCGGGTCGCTTGATTTTCGGATGGATGAATGGGGCGTGGATGTCGCGGTGGGTGGCAGCCAGAAGGGCCTGATGCTGCCAACGGGCATGTCTTTCACCGGCGTTTCAGCCAAGGCGCTGGAAGCGCATAAGACATCGCGCTTGCCGAAATCATACCTGTCCTGGACGAATATGCTGACGCGCAAGCACAAATCCTTTGTGGGCACGGTGCCGACCTCGCTCTTCTACGGTTTGCAGGAAAGCCTGCGCCTGCTGGAAGAAGAAGGACTCGATCAGGTTTTCGCGCGCCATTCGCGGCTTGCGGAAGCGGTGCGGCGCTGCGTGCGGCATTGGTCGGGCAATGCCGGGCCGCAGCTTTTCTGCACCAATCCGGATCGTTATTCCGATAGCGTGACGGCGGTGATGATGCCCGAAGGCCATGATGCGGAAGCGGTGCGGCGTACGGCACTGCAAAGCTTCAATGTGTCACTTGGTGGCGGGCTTGGGCCTTTGGGCGGCAAGGTATTCCGCATCGGCCATTTGGGTGATTTGAATGAACCGATGATCCTCGGCACGCTTTCCGTGGTGGAAATGGCGCTGAAATTGAATGGCGTGCCGCATGCGCCAGGCGGTGTGGCGGCGGCGATGGAATATCTGGCGGAAGCCGCGCGTTGACGTGAAGTAAGGGGCGCGCCATCGCGCGCGCCCTTCATAGACCAGACCGGCGCTTGAAGCCGGCAGAGCAGGAGGAAGCAAGGCAATGTCCACCACCCATCGCGGCGTCTATCGCCATGCCGATATGCAGCGGCTGTTCAACCCTGCCTCAATCGCCGTGATCGGCGCTTCCCCGCGCGCAGGTTCCTTCGCGGATCGCACCATCAGCGCGCTGTCTGGCTATACGGGCCAGCTGCATTTGGTGAATAGCCGCTATGAAAAGATTGGTGAGCGGCCTTGCTACCCTTCTGTCGCCGCACTGCCAGAAGTGCCCGATTGCTGCATTGTGGTCGCCGCCAAGGATGCGGTGGAAGAAATCGCGACCGATTGCGCCAAGGCCGGTGTGGGCGGCGTGATGATTTATGCCTCTGGCTTTTCGGAAACCGGACGCGCGGAGGATATTGCGGCTCAGCAGCGCCTGGCCGCCATTGGGCGTGATGCGGGCATGCGCATTGTCGGGCCGAATTGCATCGGCATGTTGAATTTCGGCAGCAAGGCCGGTGTGACCTTCATGATTCCGCCGCCCATGGAGGCACCCTTGCCACATGCGCTGGGCCTGGTCAGCCAATCCGGCGCGCTTGGCTTTTCCTTGGCGCAGGCGGTAATGCGTGGCGTTTCCGTCAGCCACCTTCTCACCACCGGCAATTCTTCCGATATTGATGTCGCGGATTGCGTTTCCTTCCTGGCGGATGATCCTTCCTGTCGCGCGATTGCCTGTGTTTTTGAAGGCATGCCAGACCCGATGCGCTTCATTGAAGCGGCACAAATCGCCGATGCTGCTGACAAGCCCTTGATTGTCTTCAAGCTTGGCACGGGCGAGCAAGGCGCAGCGGCGGCGATGTCGCATACCGGGTCACTCGCGGGCTCCCAGGCGGCTTATCGCGCGGCGTTTGAGCGTGCTGGGGCGATCCTGGTGGATAATTTCGAAGCCATGGTGGAAACCGCATCCTTCATGGCGAAAGCACCTAAGCCCAAGGCGCGTGGTGTTGCGGTGGTGGCCGTCTCGGGCGGGGCGGCGATCATGTCCGCCGATCGCGCGGAAGAACGCGGTATTCCGCTGCCGCAGCCAACGCCGCCGGTGCAGGCCATTCTGGAATCGCGCATTCCGGATTTCGGTTCCGCGCGCAATCCTTGCGATGTGACCGCGCAAGTCGCCAATGATCCGGAAAGCCTGACGGCGTGTGCCTCTGCCATGCTGGGTGAGGATCATTACGGCACGCTGCTTTACGCACAGATCTATTCGACCGAGCTTTCCGCCAAGCGCCCCGGCGAATTGGCTGCCATTGCAGAAAAGCATGACAAGCCGATTTGCGTGGTGTGGACCACGGAATGGCTGGAAGGTTTTGGCTCAAAGGAAGCGGAGCAGAATCCGCGTATCGGGCTGTTCCGATCCATGGATCGGTGCTTCGCTACACTCGATCATTGGCATAAGCGCGAAGAACGACGCGGCGCTGGCCCGCGGCAATATCAGCGCCTGGCGCGCCCCGAAGCGGCGCAGGAAGCGGCGGCGCTGATCAAGGCTGCGCAGGATCGCACGCTGACCGAACGCGAAGCGAAGCAGGTGCTGGCCGCTTATGGCGTGCCGGTGGTGCCGGAACGGCTGACCAGCACGGAAGATGAGGCGCTCGCCGCCGCCAAGGCGCTTGGTTGGCCGGTCGCGATCAAGGTGGAAAGCCCGGATTTGCCGCATAAGACCGAAGCGGGTGTGATCAGGCTGAAATTGAAGGATGAGGCTGAATTGCGCGATGCCTTCCGCGCTGTCATGGCCAATGCAAAGCACCATGCGCCGAATGCGCGCATCAATGGTGTGTTGGTGCAGCCCATGGCGAAGCCGGGCGTGGAAATCATGGTGGGTGCCCGCATTGACCCGCTGATGGGGCCGCTGGTGGTGGTTGGCCTGGGTGGTGTGCTGGTGGAATTGATGCGCGATTCTGCGCTGGCGCTGGCACCTGTCACCAAGACGGAAGCGCGTGATTTGCTGGGCCGCCTGAAAGGCCGCGCGGCGCTGGAAGGCTTCCGTGGTGCACCGGCGGCCGATATGGATCGGCTTTCGGATATCATTGTCCGGCTGTCGGAATTCGCCGCCGATCAGCGTGATCTGATCGCCGAGCTTGATGTGAACCCCATTATCATCGCCGGCAGTGACGCTGTTGCGGTGGATGCGCTGATTGTGAAAGCCTGAGGCAGCGCCATGACCAAACCGCTTTTCCTGCTTTGGACCGATGGCGCGGATGCCTATCGCAAGGCGATTACCCATGCCGGGCTTGACCAGCGCATCCGGCTTGAAGAATTGGCGCGCAACGCAACCCCAAGCGCCGAGCAATTGCAGGAAGCGGAGGCGATGCTGACCTGGGGTCCACCGGCCGGAACACTCGCGCAAATGCCGAAGCTCCGTTGGGCGCAAGCGCTGACCGCCGGTGTGGAACATTGGCTTGCGCGCGCTGATCTGCCGCCTGGCCAGACGCTGACTTGCGCGCGGGGGACGCATCGCGTGCAAATGCCGGAAAATATCCTGGGCGCGCTGTTTCACATCACGAAACCCTATGCCGCGATTGTCGGTGACAATGCCGCTGCCACCTGGACACGCCGGGTTTCCACCACGCTTGCTGGGCAGACGCTTGGCATTCTTGGCCTTGGTGCGATTGGGCAGGAATTGGCGCGCAAAGCCTCAGCCCTTGAAATGCGCGTCATCGGCACGCGCCGCGCTGGCGGTACGTTGCCGCATGTGGAACGGGTTTACACCCCGGCGGAAACCGATGAGGTGCTGGCGCAATCCGATTTCGTGGTGCTGCTACTGCCCGCCACGCCCGAGACGGAGAACATCATCAATGCCGCGCGGCTTGCGCGCATGAAGAAAACCGCCTGGCTGCTCAATTTCGGCCGTGGCGCCTTGATTGATGATGCGGCTTTGGTGGCCGCCGCCAAATCCGGCACCATTGCCGGTGCGATCCTGGATGTATTCCGCCAGGAACCTTTGCCCAAGGAAGACCCTTTCTGGAGCACGGAAAACATCCTGGTGCTGCCACATATTGGCGGGCTGCATCCTGAACGCGATTCGATGGTGGCGGCGCTGCTGGTGGAAAACCTGCGCCGCTTTTTGGATGGCGCGCCGCTCAAGGAAGTGGTGGACCGCAAGGCGGGTTACTGAACCATGGCCTATGTGCCCTTCGATCTCAGCGGCAAGGTTGCACTGATCACGGGCGGCAATTCCGGCATTGGGCTTGGCATGGCCCGCGCCCTTGCCGAAGCGGGCGCTGATATCGCGATTTGGGGCAGCAATGCCACGAAAAACGCAGCCGCTTTGGAAAGCCTGAAGCCGCTTGGCGTGCGCCTGCATGCACTTACCTGCGATATCAGCGATGAAGCGGCGGTGGAGGCCGCCTTCGCGCAAACCGTCGCACAGCTTGGCCGTGTGGATGCCTGTTTCGCCAATGCCGGCACCTATGGCCATGCCGCGCGCTTCACCGCGCTGGAAACCGCCGAATGGCAGCGCGTGATGCGCATCAATCTGGATGGCGCTTTTTTCACGCTGCGCGCTGCGGCACGGCATATGGTGGAACGCGGGGGCGGTGGTTCCCTGGTTGCCACCGCATCGCTGGCTGCCATTGAAGGCGCGGCACGCAATGCGCATTACGGCGCCACCAAGGGCGCGCTGGTGGCCATGATACGCGCCCTGGCCGTTGAGATGGCCCGGCATGGCATTCGCGCCAATGCCATCCTACCCGGCTGGATCGAAACCGCCATGACCGCCGGCAATGTCGCGGATGAGCGTTTCAGCAGCGCCGTGCTACCCCGCATCCCGGCCAGGCGCTGGGGCCAGCCCGCGGATTTCGGCGGCATTGCGATTTATCTGGCAAGCGATGCTTCTGCCTATCATTCCGGCGATTGCCTGGTGATTGATGGCGGCTATTCGCTGTTCTGACCCCCCTCTGGACCCCGGACCCCGGCTTGGGTTAGGAAGGCGCTGCGTTGCCCCTGTGGCGGAACGGTAGACGCAGACGACTCAAAATCGTCCGCCCGTAAGGGCATGGGAGTTCGAGTCTCCCTGGGGGCATTCCAAACCAGCGACATTTTCGTGATTGAGGATGTTGGGGCGACCAACGGGACTCGAACCCGTGACATCCAAGACCACAACCTGGCGCTCTACCAACTGAGCTATGGCCGCCACCAACGGGGCTGAGATAGGCCCGGGCGCCGGGCCGCGTCAACCGCGAAGCCTTGGGTTGCGCTTGAATGGCGTAAAATGACATGGTTGGCGCATGACCCAAGCTGCACCTGCCCGCCCCCTGGCCCTGCCGATTGCACTGGTGATCGCTTGCGCCATTGGCGGCGCCATGCTCGCGATGGGGTTGCGCCAATCCTTCGGCCTGTTCCTGGCGCCCATGACCGCCGAACATGGCTGGGCGGCGCGGGATTTCGCCTTCGCCATCGGCCTGCAGGTGCTGATCAATGGCATCAGCCAACCCTTCATGGGCCAGCTTGCAGATCGCTTCGGCGGTCGGCGCGTGGTGATGGGCGGCGCGTTGCTGTATTGCACCGCCATCCTGGGCATGGCGCTGTCTGAATCCGTTCTGCCCTTCACCTTCTTCGCGGGTCTGATCCTGGGCATGGCGGTCTCGGCGGCTGGGATGCCGACCATCATCGCCAGCCTGACGCGCATGCTGCCGCCGGAAATGCGCGGGCGCGCGACAGGGCTTGGCACGGCGGGGTCTTCGGCCGGGCAGTTTCTGGTGGTACCTTTGGCGGGCTTCGCCATTCAGGGCTTTGGCTGGCAGGGCGCGTTATTCGCCATGGCGATTGCGGCCCTGTTCATGATCCCGCTTGCGCTGCCGCTGGCCGATAAGCAGCCAGCAGCCGCACCAGGTGTGGCCGCAGATAATGAAACCGCGCGGTCCGCCATGGGCCGCGCTTTGCGTGACCCGAGCTTCTGGTATCTGTCTTCCGGCAATTTTGTCTGCGGGCTGCATGTGTCCTTCCTGACCGTGCATTTGCCGGGCTTTGTGCATAGTTGCGGCCTGCCGCTTTATGTTGGTGCTGGCGCCATTTCCATGATCGGGCTGTTCAACATCATTGGATCATTGGCTGCCGGGGAATTGTCTCAGCGTTGGAAGCGGCGCGAATTGCTGGTTGGCATTTTCGCCGCGCGCGCCGTGCTGATGACGGTGTTTTTGCTGTCAGAGAAAACCACCGCAACCGTAATGATTTTCTCTGCCATGATGGGTTTGCTGTGGCTTTCCACCGTACCGCCGAGCCTTGCGCTTTGCGCGCGCAATTGGGGCTTGCGGTGGCTGGCCACGATTTTCGGCATGGTCTTTGTCAGCCATCAGATTGGCGGCTTCACCGGCGCCTTCCTGGGCGGGATTATTTTTGACCGCACCGGGTCTTATGATCTGATGTGGGTCATCGGCATCCTGGCCGCGGTCTTTGCCGCCGTGATCCATATGCCGATGCGTGACGGCCCGCGCACCCAGCCCGCGACCGCCTGAGTATATTCGAGAGGGTTTTCCATGCGCCTTGCCTTGATCCATGCGCTCCGCCATTCGCCACCGCCGATTGAAGCCGCCTTCGCGCGGCTTTGGCCCGGCCAGACATTGATGAATTTGCTGGATGACAGCCTTTCGGCCGATCTGGCGCGTGAGGGCAAACTCACGCCCCGCATGACGGAACGTTTCTTGACCCTGGCGCGCTATGCCGCCGACACCGGGGCGGATGGTATCCTGTTCACCTGTTCCGCCTTCGGCCCCTGCATTGAAGCCTGCGCGCGTGATCTGGCGCCGATGCCCGTGCTGAAACCGAATGAGGCGATGATCGAAGAAGCCATCACCAAGGGCAAGCGCATCGGGCTTTTGGTGACTTTCGCCGGCACGATTCCTTCCATGATTCCGGAATTCCCACCGGGCATTACCGTGGTGCCGAAACTCGCTGAAGGTGCCTTGGCCGCGTTGGATGCGGGGGATTTTGCCACGCATGACCGGCTGGCGGCGGAAGCGGCGCGGGATTTGGCGGATTGTGATGCGATTGCGCTTGGCCAGTTCAGCCTGGCGCGCGCGAAGGCTTTGGTGGAACAGGCGACGGGCAAGCCCGTACTGACCACGCCGGATAGTGCGGTGGTGAAGCTGAAGCGGCTGCTGGGCGGGTGATGGCCTCAGCGCATCAGGCGGTCAACCCCAGCGCCTGAAGATCCAAAACCCAAGGCAAATCCGTATCACCCGTCGCCGCCCCCGCGCGCGTCAGTAGCGCATGCGCCTGGCCGCGATGATGCGTCTGGTGATTGAAGAAATGCCCGACCGTGATCCAATAGGGCATGCGCATTTCCCGCCCGGCGATACCAGAATACCAGATCAGCGGCCCAGCCAGGCGTTCGGGCGTGAGGCTTGCCGCCCAGGCTTCAATCTTCGCATCCGCAGCCGCGCGGCGCGATTTCAACTCCGCCCAATCCGTGATCATGACAGGGCTTTGCTGCATGCCGACGGCAGGTTTGTCCCAAGCATCAAAGCGGCTCATCCAAGTGGTATCGCCCCAAAGCAAATGGCAAAGCGTGCCCTGAATGCTGCCCCAAAAGGCGCCACCATCCGCCTGCCGCGTGCCGGCATCCAGCCCATCCGCAGCCGCATAAAGTCGGCGATTCATCTCAGTGTTATAGGCCGCCATCATGCGGCACCAATCGGGCGAGATCATGCGTCTCCTATCTGCTTGTAGAAAAACACGGTCGCCGAAGCGCTGCCATCCGCATTCAGCGCAAAGCCCGGAATGCGCCCGGCTTCCTGCCAGCCAAGACGGCGATACAAAGCCTCACCGGCATCATCGGCGCGCGTATCAAGCGTCAGCAAGCGCCGCCCGCGCTGCACCGCTTCCGCTTCCAAAGCGGCCATCAGCGCCTGCCCGACGCCACGCCGCCGCGCTGCCGGATGCACCAATAGCTTCGCCACTTCGGCGCGGTGCGGCTGATTGGGTGGCATGGCCAGATCAAGCGTGACGGTGCCCACCAGCGCGCCATCCGCCCAGGCAATCCAAATGGCTTTCTTGCCAAGCGCAATATCGGCCAGGCTGCGGCGCCAGAAGCCCTGCGCGGCCTCGACACTTAGCGGCGGCAGGAAGGACACCGAAGCGCCGGCAGTAACACAGGCCATCAGGATATCAGCCAAGGGCCTTTCGGCATGCTCGGCGGCCGAGGCATCCAGCAGATGCACCGCCACACCGCGCGCCGGCTTGATGAAAGGAAATTCCAGCGAATTGGAAAGATCATTCAAAACGCGGATCGGCCCCTGCCGCACATAACCAAGCTTCGCGTAGAATGTATGCGCGCGGGTGAAGCGTGTGTCGGACCAAAGCCGGATCACCTCGGCGCCCGCGTCACGCGCATGGGCTTCGGCGGTGCTGAGCAAGGCCGCTGCCACGCCGGTGCCGCGTTGGCTCGCCGCGACATACATGCGGCAAATCTCCCAATCCGGCGTGCCGGGCAGAGGATGCGTGCCCACCATGCCGACCACCGTGCCCGCATCTTCCGCGACCCAGAGCGCGCCATCTTGCGCGGCGAAATGGCTGGCGAGAGCGCGAAGCTCCGGCACTTCCCCATCCAGATCAAAAACGCAGCCGGGATATTCAGCCCAGCAATCCCGGATCAGCGCAATGAAGCCCGCCGCATCCGAATCACGCCCGGCGCGGAGCATGGCGTGTTCAGCTCAATTCGCGGCAGAATTCCTGAATGCGGCCGCAGGCCTCACGCAGGTTTTCCGTATTGGTCGCATAGGAAATCCGCAAATAGGGGGACATGCCATAGGCCGTGCCCTGCACGGTCGCGACATATTTTTCTTCAAGCAGCGCCATGGCGAAATCCGTATCGGTTTCGATCTTGCGCCCGCCCCTGCTGGTTTTGCCGATGCAGCCGGCGATATTCGGGAAGACGTAAAACGCCCCTTCCGGCTTATGGCAGGAAATCCCTGGTGCGGCATTCAACATCTCCACCACCAGATCACGGCGCTGGCGATATTCCTCTGCCCTTTCGCGCACCAGTTCCTGCGGGCCATCCAAGGCAGCGGCGACCGCAGCCTGTGAGATGGTGGAAACCCCCGCCGTCGCCTGGCCCTGCATATTCATCATGCCCTTGATCAGCGCCTTGGGCCCGCCACAAAAGCCGATGCGCCAGCCGGTCATGGCATAGGTTTTGGACGCGCCATTCACCGTGAGGGTACGGTCCTTCAGGCGCGGTTCCACATCGGCAATGGTGCAGAATTCGAACCCGTCATAGATCAGGTGTTCATACATATCATCGGTCATGATCCAGACATGCGGGTGCTTCATCAGCACCGCCGCAATCGCCTGCATTTCCGCGCGTGAACAGGCGGCACCCGTAGGATTATTCGGGAAATTCAGCATGACCCATTTGGTCTTCGGCGTGATGGCGGCGTCCAAATCCTCCGGCCGCAGCTTGAAGCCGTTATTTTGCGGGCAATTGATGGTCACCGGCACACCGCCCGCAACCTTCGCCATTTCCGCGTAGGAGACCCAGTAGGGCGCGGGGATCAGCACCTCATCGCCCGGGTCAACCGTCGCCATGAAGGCGTTGAAGATGCTCTGCTTGCCACCATTGGTGACCATGATCTCATCCAGCGCGTAATCAAGGTTATTGTCGCGCTTGAATTTCCGCTGCACCGCTTCCTTGAGCCGCTTGGTGCCATCCTGCGGCGGGTATTTGGTATCGCCCGCCAGTGCGGCCTTGTGCGCCGCTTCAATCGCATGCGGCGGAGAGGGGAAGTCGGGCTCGCCAGAGGCTAGGCTGATCACCTTGATGCCCTGCGCGGCCAATTCCCGCGCCTTGATCGTCATGATCACGGAAGCAGAGATGGAAACGCGGTTCAGACGTTCGGCAAGGGCGGGCATCGACAAGCATTCCTATTTGACAAAGAGTTAGATTACGGCGCTCCTGCGGCTTCGCCAAGCGGCGCGGGTCTTTCCAGTAAAAGGTCGAAATCCTCTTCGCCCGTTTTCCCGAAACCTTGCCGCTGCCAAAAGCCCAAAGCCGCGCTTCCCTTCAGCACCTCGATCCTGGTGGGCAGGCCGGGGTATTGCCCTGTTACCTGCGCCAGCACTGCCGCCCCAAGCCCGCGTCCCTGAAATTCGGGCTGCACGTAAAAGGCATGGATGTACAGATGATCAGCGCGCGCTTCAGCACCAATACACCCAATGCATTCCTCAGCGACCTCAATCGCCGAAAGCGTAGCGGGATGGAAAACTGCATGAAATCGCTCGCGCCGAAGTTCCGGCCTGAAGCGGCCAAGCCGTTCAAGATCCGCGCGCAAAACGCGGATACTCAGGGTCAGCAAGGTTTCGAAATCCGCCTCCACAACGGGGCGCAGGCGGAAATCAGGCGTCACTTCATGCCCGCGCAGAATTTCTGAATGCGCGTGCAGGCTTCCTTAAGCGCGGCATCGGATGTCGCATAGGAAATCCGGAAATGCCCCGGGCTCAGGAAGGCCGCGCCATGCACCGTGGCAACGCCGGTTTCTTCCAAAAGCGCAATGGTGAAATCCTCATCGGTTTCAATCTTCTTGCCGCCCGCCGTGGTCTTGCCGATGCAGCCGCGCATATCCGGGAAAACGTAGAACGCGCCTTCCGGCTTGTGGCAACGCAGGCCAGGCGCCGCATTCAGCATATCCACCACCATATTGCGCCGGCGTTCATAGACCTTGCGCATATCCTCAATGCTTTCCTGCGGCCCGGTCAGCGCTTCCACCGCCGCCGCCTGAGACACGGAGGATGTATTGGAGGTTGACTGGCTCTGCAGCTTATCCATCGCCTTGATCAGCGAAATCGGCGCGCCGGCAAAGCCGATGCGCCAGCCGGTCATGGCATAGGCTTTCGAACAGCCATTCATGGTCACCGTGCGGTCTTTCAGCCGCGGTTCCACTTCCAGCACCGTCGCCGGCTTGAAGCCATCATAGGCCAGCTTTTCGTAGATATCATCGGTGAAGACCCAAACATGCGGATGGCGCATCAGCACATCCGTCAGCGCCTTCAACTCGGCGGCGTTATAGGCAGCGCCGGTCGGGTTGCAGGGATTGTTCAGGATCAGCCATTTGGTGCGCGGCGTGATCGCGGCCTCCAATTGCTCACCGGTCATCTTGAAGCCGGAATTCTGGCCGCATTGCACAATCACCGGCGTGCCTTCCGCGAGCGCCACGATATCCGGGTAGGAAACCCAGCAGGGCGCGGGGATGATCGCCTCATCGCCCGGATTGATCGTGGCGACCAGCGCGTCAAAAATCACCTGCTTGCCGCCGGTGGCGACCAGGATTTCCTCGGGCGTATAGTCAATCCCCGAATCGCGCTTGAACTTGGTGCAGATGGCTTTGCGGAGTTCCAGCGTGCCGGCGACATCGGTGTATTTCGTCTCCCCACGTTCAATCGCCGCAATCGCCGCGTCCTTCACATTGCGCGGCGTGTCGAAATCCGGCTCACCAGAGGAAAGGCCGATCACATCCTTGCCCGCGGCCTTCAGCGCGCGCGCCTTGGCGGTCATGGCAATGGTGAGAGAGGGCGAAATACGATCGAGACGATCCGCGATGAGCTTCATGTGGGACAGGACCTTTGCAGCAAGGACGCCAACCTAATCCCGCGCCCCTGCGGCATCAACCCGGGACTGCCTAAAAAAGCCGCAGCAGACGGAGCCCTGCATAGGTAAAACCTTGATTGGTCAGGCAAGTCGAACGCACTGCCCGTCTCGCTGGGGCATTGGCGTCGTAGGTGTGGTATTCGGCTGCGCGCCAACCTGGATGGCGCACAACTTTGCACTGCTTGATGCCGTTGCTCTTCCAGCAGAATGTCTCGCCGGGATCGTAACCTGCTGGTCGCGTCATTGTTGTGACCAAGTTCGGCATGATCTGTGCCGCTGCAAATCTTGTGCAGGCCGCTTGCGCAGCGTCCGCCTCAGCTTCCGTAACGCCAGGCTTTTCCCACCGCTCCGCATAGGCGGCGAGCAGAAGAAGAAGAAGAAGACATAAGGCAGGTTTGCGCATGACCGAATCATGGTCGGAACGCTTGGCAAATTGATGACGCTGATGCCTTATTTACAACAGCAAAACGCCGACAAATCAAAGCAACTACGCGCAAATTTAGGGCATGATTTGGCGGCTGAGACCCTGCCACCGCATGGGCGCCGCAGGATGCAAAGGCATCGCGCAATAGTCCAGTACATCGGCCATCATCACAGTCTCCAAAGGACTGAGGGGGGGGGTGTGCATGGGTGAGGTTTCAGAAAAGCCTGAGCGGCCTGAGCCCCTTATAGGTGAAGCCCTGTTCGCCCAAGCACTTGGCGCGGGCTTCCCGACGGGCGGGGATATTCACATCCACCCAATCATAAATCGGCGGGCGGAGCCGCGGCGGGCTGGACCGGCAATAGGTCATGCCATTGGGATTGGTCCAGCAATGGCGATCGCCGGCCTCCCAATAGGCGGGCTGAACCTGCATCCAGACCATGGCGGGCTTGATTTCCTCGGCCGCCTGGGCGGTGCAGGCGGCTTGCGCGGCATCCGAATCGGCTTCCGTCGCACCGGGCTTTTCCCAGCGCTCGGCGCAGGCGGTAAGCAGCAGGACAAGGGTCAGGGGCAGAAGCCGCATATGCGCTTTATACCCCAAGGCCGGGGCCGAATCATGGCGGCGCCTTACCCTTGCCGCCGCCCCAGCAGCCAAAGCGCCAGGGCCAGCATGCTGCCCAGCACCAGCACCACGAGCGCGCCCAGCGCATTCACCTCTGGCGTCAGCCCAAGCCGCAGCATGGAAAACAGCGCAATCGGCAGCGTGGTTCCTGCCGGGCCCGAGACGAAGGAGGCAATCACCACATCATCAAGCGAAAGCGTGAAGGCGAGCAACCAGCCCGCGACCAAGGCCGGCGCAATCAAAGGCAGGGTGATCGTCCGAAACGCGACCAGGGGCGTTGCCCCCAAATCCATTGCTGCTTCTTCCAGGCTGTTTTCGGCCTCGGCCAGGCGCGCCTGCACCACCACCGCGACATAGGCCGCGCCAAAGCCGGCATGGGCCAGCAGGATGGTGAGCGCCCCGCGCCCGGCGGGCCAGCCGATCAACCCTTCCAAGGCGACAAAAAGCAGCAGCAGCGACAGCCCGATCACCACTTCCGGCAGCACCAGCGGCGCGCCGGCCAAGGCCCCGAAAATCGCCCGCCCACGAAAGGGGCCAAACCGCGCCAGCGCAACGGCAATGCCGCCCCCCGCCAGCACCGCCAGCGTGGCAGATGCGGCAGCGATGCAGAGCGACAGCCAGGCCGCTTCCAGCAGCCTTTCATTGGCGGCCAGCACGCCAAACCAGCGCAGCGAAAACCCGCCCCATTGAAAGGGGATGCGATCCGCGCTGAAGGCAAAGCCCATCAGCAGCAGAATGGGCAGCCATAAGAACAGGAAGCCCGCCAGCATCATGGCACGCACAAACCCGCCCGGCTTCATGCGCTTGCCCCCAGCCTTTGGAACCAGCGAATCGGCAGGATCAGCAGCGCGAGCAAAACCAGCGCCAGCGCCGCCGCCAAGGGCCAATCGCGGTTCTGAAAAAATTCCTGCCAGAGCACCCGGCCGATCACCTGCGCCTCCGGCGGGCCGAGCAATTCGGGAATGACGAATTCCCCCGCCGCCGGAATGAATACCAGCAAAAACCCAGCCGCAGCCGCGGGCAAGGTCAGCGGCAAGGTGATGCTGAAAAACACCCGCGCCGGCCGCGCACCCAGATCAGCCGCCGCTTCCAATAAGGCTGGATCAAGGCGGATCAGCGCGGTGAAAATCGGCAGCACCGCAAAGGGCAGATAGGCATGCACCATGCCGGCCAGCATCGCGCCTTCGGTATAGAGCAAGGCCAAGGGCGCGTCAGTGATCCCGAAGCCGCGCAAAAGATGATTGACCAGGCCCTCATCACGCAACAGCCCGATCCAGGCACCGATGCGGAGCAAAAACCCAGTCCAGAAGGGCAGCATGAGCAGCGCCAGCAACGGCAGCCGCCAGCCGGGCCGCAGGCCCGCCATGCCAAGCGCCATGGGATAGGCGATCAAAAGGCAAAGCCCCGCCGTGGTCGCCGCCAAGCGCAACGCCGCGAGCAAAGCCTCGGCGTAATAGAAATCCTCGACCAGCATCGCGAAGGCGGCAAAGCGCAGCCCAAGCGTGAAGGGCGGCACCCCCTCGGCGGGTGTCGCAAAGGCCATAAGGACAAGAATCAGCACCGGTGCCGCGACCAGCGTGAGCAACCACACCCAAAAGGGGGCAAGCAGGATGGCGCGCGACATCAGGCGAAAAGCGGCACCACAGCGCCTGCCTCCCACAACAAACCAACAAGGCTGCCTTGCGCTGGCGGCGCCGTGTCATGCACCACGCGCAGCGAAGCCCCGCCCGGCAGGCGAATGATCGTCAGCCAATCATCGCCACGAAACGCCGCATCTTCCAGAATGCCCGTGATGCGGGGCGCTTCATCGGCACTGGTCAGCCTGATCTGTTCGGCACGCAAGGCAATGGCGATGGTGTCCGCCGGCAAGCCTGACGCAATCACGCCGCCGACTTCAGCACTCTCAAACACGCCATCCTGCATTCGCCCCTCCAGCACATTTGCCGCACCCAGAAAGCGTGCGACGAAACGTGTCGCAGGCCGCGCATAAACTTCCTGCGGGGGGCCGATTTGCGCTACGCGCCCCGCGTCCAGCACGGCAATACGATCCGCGAGTGCCAGCGCTTCCTGCTGGTCATGCGTGACCATGATGAAGGCCGCACCCGTTTTGCGTTGCAGGGCACGAAGCTCAAGCCCCGTGCGTTCGCGCAAACCCGCATCCAGCGCCGCCATGGGTTCATCCAGCAACAGCACGCGCGGGCGCATCACCAGGCTGCGCGCCAGCGCCACGCGCTGCTTCTGCCCGCCGGAAAGTTGCTGTGGCCGGCGTGCTTCCATCCCCTGCAACCCCACCAGATCAAGCGCCGCCATGATGCGGTTGCGGCGTTCTTCCGCCGCCACGCCAGCGCGCTTGAGCCCATAGGCGATATTGTCTCCAACGCTCATATGCGGAAACAGCGCATAGGATTGGAACATCATATTGATCGGCCGCGCCCAGGGCGGCACCGGCAGCAAATCCTGCCCATCCAGTGTCAGCGTGCCGGCATCCGGCGCTTCAAACCCTGCCAGCACGCGCAGCAGCGTGGATTTGCCGGAGCCCGATCCGCCCAGCAGCGCAAAGAACTCGCCAGGATTGATGGTCAGATCAAGCCCTGCCAGCGCGCGCACCGCGCCGAAGCGCTTTTCCAGCGCGGTCGCGCTCAACACCGGATCAACGGCCTGCCTTGAAGCGCGACCACACCCGGCTGCGCGCGCGTTCAATCTCACGCGGCGGTGTGCTGGCGACAAAACTCTCTGCCAGCATCGCTTCATCCGGATAGACATTGCGGTCTTCGCGCACCGCAACATCCACGGCGGCAAGCGATGCCGGCACGGCATTCGGATAGCGCACATGATTGGTGATGCCCGCCATCACATCAGGCCGCAGCAGGAAATTGATGAATTCATGTGCGGCTTCCTTGTTGGGCGCATCGGCGGGGATCGCCAGCATGTCAAACCAAAGCTGCGCCCCTTGGCGTGGCGCCACATAGCCAATCTGCACACCGCGCCCGGCTTCCTGCGCGCGTGCCTGCGCCTGGATCACATCACCGGAATAGGTCAGCGCCACGCAGGCCTCCCCATTCGCCAGCGCATCCAGAATGGCGCCCGAGGGTAGGATGGCGCGCACATGGCGGCGAATGCCCATCAGCGCCTGTTCAGCCACGCGCAAATCTTCAAGCGCATGCGCATTGGGATCGCGCCCCGCCCAGCGCAGCACGGAAGGCAGCACATCGGTTGAGCTATCCATCACCATAATGCCGCAGCGTGCCAGCCGCGCGGCATTTTCCGGCTTGAATAAAACATCAAACCCATCCAACGGCATATCAGGCGCAATGGCCTTGATCCGATCAAGCCTGAGCCCAAGCCCCACTGTACCCCATAAGTAAATCGCACCATGGCGATTGCCGGGATCAATCTCGGCTACGCGTGCCATCAATGTCGGATCAAGATTGCGCCAATTCGCCAGGCGTGCGCGATCAAGCGGCGCGAGCGCACCGGCACGCAGTAGCCGCGCGAAGCTCGGCTCACTGGTTGGCACAATAATGTCATAACCCGAACGCCCGGCGGAAAGCTTGCCTTCCAGCGTTTCCAGACTGTCATAGACATCATAGCGCACGCGGATGCCAGTCTCGCGCGTGAAGCGCTGCACGGCATAGGGATCAATGTAATCCGACCAATTATAGACATTGACCACGCGATCTTGCGCCGCGGCCAAGCCTGGCAGCAGCAAAAGGGCAAGAAAGGCAACAAGGCGAAGGATCATGCCAATGGCTCCGCAAATGATCACCTGCTTGTAGCGGAAATCGGCGCCAAGCTGATGGGGTAGAGAAAATTCGGCGCACCTGTAATTTTTCCTTGACAATAGGTCTTTGTTCCTGTATCCATCCGCGCATCAAGGGCCGAATTGCGCCCGAAGCTCCCCCCCTTCCCTGAACCTTCACCCAACCTTGCAGCCTGCCGGGCGCATGCCCTGCCGCGCGGCACGGATCAGGAGCGCCCATGCCCTTCATCGCCACCAATCTCACGGTGCTGAGCGCCGCGAATGGCTTCACCCTTTGGCACTACCGCACCACAGATAGCCGAGACCAGGTTCAAGCGGCTGATTATTTCGCGCCGGCCAGCATGCAAATGCGCGCCGGCGATATCGTGATGGCCCAGACCGCCGACGCCACCATCATGCTGGCGATCCGCACCGGCAATCTCACCGGATCGGGTCTCACAATTGATGTGGCCGGCGCCGCGCCCGAGCTTCGCCGCTCCGGCAACCTGCCCTTCAGAATCACTCTGACTGGCAATGCGCAGACCCGCGCCATCATTCTGGACCCGATGCCAGAGGCAATTGAACCCGGCGCTTCAATTCCCGTTGGCGCCAGCATCCTGGGCAATATCGCCAATATCACCTTCCAGCTGGTAAACGCCCTTGGCAGCGTGTTGACTAGCCAGAATGTGGCTGTCAGTGCTGGCCGGGCCAGCGCGCTTTTTGCTGCCCAGGCAACGGGCGGCGGTTATCGGATTGTGGCGCGCAACGCTGCGGATACGTCGCACAGCATTACCTCCGCGCCCTTCGCGATTGGCGCGCCGCCTCGGCTGCTGACCGAAGAAGGCCGTTTCCTGTTGCTGGAAACCGGCGGCCAATTGTTGCTGTTCTGAAGCATTTCATCCTCATCCCTCCCCATCGCCGTAGGCCTGGCCTTTGCGCCGGGCGTGTTCGGATCAACCACGAAAAGGCCCTCCATGTCCGATTCAAAAATCAGCGCGCTGCCCAGCGTCTCAGCCACCGCCGATGCCGATATGCTGCCCTTGGTGCAGAATAATGGCGGGAACCTTGCGACACGGCGCGCCACCATGGCGCAACTGCGAACCGGCATCCTGGCTGACCGCCCGATTCATGTGCGCGACTTTGGCGCTGCTGGCAACGGCACCACCAATGATGCGCCCGCCATCCAGGCGGCCATCAATGCGCTGAAGCTCGCCGGCGGAGGCGTGCTGCAATTCGGTCCCAGGATCTATCGCATCGCAAGCCCGATCGTGATTGACGGTGTCACGGTTATGCTGCAAGGCGCCGGCTTTACCGAAGGCCCCACTGAGGCGAATGGCACCTGGCTGAAAATAGACCAGACCGGCTTTACCCCCTTCACCTTTACCGGCCCCATGGCGCGCGGTTCCATCGTGCGCGACATTGCGGTTCGGCAATATCACAGCACTTCCTTCACCGCGTCATGGGCGCCGACAGATTATGATTACATCTTCCGCGTGCAGGATTGCCTTGGTGCGGTGGATTTCGAAAACATCCTTCTGGTCACGGTCAATCGCGGCATCTGGTGCGACAATTCCGGCCGCATGAGCATCAAGCGCCTGCGCGGGCATGTATTTACCCGCGGCGTGGAAGTGGATCGCTGCCTTGATATCTGCCGGCTGGAACATGTGCATTTCTGGACCTTCGGCACCGATAATGGCCATGTGGTAACCTGGCAGCAGAATAATCAGGATGCGCTGGTGTTCCGCCGGGTGGATGGCGTTTTCCTGGATGATATCTTCGTCCTTGGTGCGCGCTCCACGCTGCGCTTCAGCTCCTCTGCTTCCGGCGTCACGACCAAATTCTATGGCAGCAACATCTATGCCGATTTCTCAAAATACGGCATTTGGATTGATGGCAATGATGTGGAAGGCCGTATCGCCAACATTACGACTCAAGGGGAACTTTATACCGCGGGCGGCCCTGTTCCGGTGACTGGCGCGACGGGGATTCTGATCGATTCAAATAATGTGCGTTTGCAGATCGGCAATCTTCGGGTAGATGATTCGGAAAGCAACGCCATTCGCGTCAATGGCAGCAATAATCGCCTGGATATCTTCGCCTTCCGCGCGGAAAACTTCAATCGCCTGAATGATGGTTCCGCCGCCATTCATTTGGCGAATGTGAGCGTTGGCAATCCTAACCAGGTTTATCTCGGATCACCAGCGCTGCTTGGCAATGGCAATTCGGGGCCGCTGGTCAATGCAACCACCAATGGCTTCGTCGCTTCTGCCGCGCCGGGCGGGCGCGTTGATCGGCCGGGCGTCATGATCGGGTCACTGGATACGGGCATTTCCCAGCCAAGCGCAGGAAATCTTGCGCTCAGCATTGGTGGCGCCGAACAGATGCGCCTTTCGGCCGGCAACATCAATCTTGGTGGCGTGGCCGGCGCCCATGCACTTACCATCAGCACGCCGGCGGGCAGCGTCAATCAATTCACCTTGGCAAGCAGCATTGCCGGCGGCACGCCCACCATTTCCGCCACCGGTACGGATGCCAATATTCCAATCCAGATCTCGCCCAAGAATATCGCGCCGGTGCGCTTCAATAGCCGTGGCAACCTGGCCTTTGAAGTGAATGCGGTTGCCACACCCACCAATTTCGTGCGCATCAATGGCACCGCCACTGGCGCGCCGCCACAAATCACCGCGCAGGGCACGGATGCGAATGTCGCGCTCCTGCTTTTGGGTAAGGGCACTGGCCCGGTGCAGGCCGGATCACCTTTGCAATTGCCGCCCTTTACGGTCGCGACCCTGCCCCCGGCGGCGACCTATCCGCGCTGCATGATTTTTGTTTCCGATGGCACCGCCAATAAGCGCCTTGCCATCAGTGATGGCACAAGCTGGCGCTGGCCGGATGGTGCGGTCGTTTCCTGACCTTGTCACGGCATCATCCTCACTCTTTTCAGGAATATACGCATGACATCGCTCACTGATTACGCCAAGAATTTGCTCGGCCGCTCCGCGGTCGGGCGCCGGCCTGAATTGCCTGCGGCTGTCTTTGTCGCGCTTGGCACAGGTGGCTCGGACGCAACCGGTGTCACCGGGGAACCAACCGGCACCGGCTATGCACGGCAGCCGGCCACCTTCTTTGGCACCGGCCTGCAATACAATGTTGCGGAGTTGCGCTTCAATTTTACCGCAGCACCCGGCACCTTGACCCATATCGGCGTATTTGACGCGCAATCCACCGGCAACCCGATTCTTTGGGCGCCGCTTGCCACACCAGCAACTTTGAATGCACCCGGGCTTGTGATCATCCCGGTCAATAGCCTTACGGTTCTGGGGGATTAGGGGGCTGTCTCAATCGGTTGAGGCAGCACCAAGGCTTTGTCCCATCGTCATGAACTCGTCGAGAGCCTCTGCCGGATGACCAATCTCACTTTGCCCCAAGGCAGGGCAGGCGGGCTCATGGCGCGATCAATGCCGCAACGCTTCGAAGGGCTTCAGCGCCCCGCCGATTGGCTACGCAATTCACGCGCGCGCGCCAGCACCTTGTCTTCCAACTCAGCCGCTGTTGCAGCGCTCACAGGCGCATCCACCCAACCGCCTGGCCCGCGCACTTGGCGAAACAGAGAAATCCGCACACCGTCCGAGCGCAATTGCCGCCCCAGGACATAGGCGGTGGCCTTGAACCGCTCATTGGAGACGCCGCCCGGCGCATGCCAATCCGTAATGATTACGCCGCCAAAGGGATCAGCCGATGCCAATGGCATGAAGGACAAAGTATCAAGCGTAGCGCGCCAGAGAAACGCATTCACGCCCAGCCCACCGCCGCCAGCGCCGCCGCTCTCCTGACCTTTTTCTGTCCCGCCGCCAAAAAGCGTGATACCGCCTGAGGTGCCAGCAGCTGAGGTGGAGCGCAGCAGCTGCTCACGCCGACTTCCGGTATTGTATTCGTCGCGCTCCACCTCTCGAACTTGGGAAGAGTCGCCACTGCAGGCGGCAACAATCAGCCCTAGCGGCAGCAGCAAGGCCATTGGCAGCGAAAAGATGCGGATCCGAGTTTTCTTCATGAAGGTCTTCTAGCGCATCCCGCCTTGGGCTGAAAAGAGAAACTGCAAGCCCTGGCCCCAGCCCCTCAAACCGGCGCCATAAGGCGCAACAGCGCCGCGGAAGCCAGCCGCGCCATGGCATTATCCGCCCGGCTGGTCAGCGCCATCGGCACCCTTAGGCCCAACACAATCCCAGCCGATTCCGCCCCACCCAGATAGGCCAATTGCTTGGCGAGCATATTCCCCGCCTCCAAATCCGGCACCAGCAGGATATCCGCCTGTCCCGCAACCGGGGATTGAATACCTTTGGCCGCCACCGCAACCGGACTTATGGCATTATCAAAAGCCAAAGGCCCATCCAGCACGCCGCCGGTAATCTGCCCGCGTTCCGCCATTTTGCAGAGCGCCGCCGCATCCAAGGTGGCTTGCATCTTGGGCGTCACGGTTTCCACCGCGGCCAGTATGGCAACCTTGGGCGTTGCAATCCCCATGGCCTGCGCCAGCTTGATGGCATTGCGGATAATATCCGCCTTGGCTTCCAAATCAGGCGCGATATTCACCGCCGCATCGGTAATGATCAGCGGCCGCGGATAAAGCGGCGCATCCAGCACAAAGGCATGGCTCACGCGCCGTTCGGTGCGCAGCCCCGCCTCCTTCGCGATTGCCGCGCCCAGTAATTCATCCGTATGCAGGCTGCCCTTCATCAAGGCCGCCGCGCGACCTTCCCGCACCAGCGCCACGGCTGCCTCGGCCGAGGCATGGCTATGTTCCGTGCCAATCAGCGCAATGCCAGAAAGATCGAGCGATTCCTTGGCCGCAATCGCGCGTATCCGCGCCTCTGGCCCCGTGAGGATTGGCGTGATCAACCCCTGCTGCGCCGCCAGGATCGCACCGCGCAGGCTTTCCGCATCGCAAGGATGGGCAACCGCGGTCGGCACTGGCGGCAGGGCGCGGCAGCGCGCGAAAAGCGCCGCCATCACCTTGCCGGCATGCGGCCCAAGCCCGGTCATTTGCGGCAGCGCGCGTTCCTCGGCGGTGGTGGGGGGCAGCACCTCCACCTCGCCTTCCGCCAATACCACTCCATTCGCGCCGGTCACGCGGCATGCAAGTCGCGCGATTCCCGCGGCCCGATCTACGTCCAAAACCACAAGGCCGGTCTTCAGCAGATCACCTTCCGCCATGCCGCCGCCATAGCGGAGATTTTCGGCCATGATCCGGCTGCCTGGCCCCGGAAAGCGCGTGGTGATCACATGGGCAATCAGGGCGCCAGCGGCGCGCGCCGGCACTACTTTGTCATCCAAGCCGAACAGCACGGAAAACGCCGCAGCGCTTGCAGCATTCAGCCTGTCTTCCGCCTCAAAAACCTCGCCGCGATCAAGTTCGGCAAGCGGCTTGGCGCGCCGGATATTGAGCATGATAAACCGCCTTTCCCGTCAGCGATGTCACCGCCAGCGGCGATGCATCCAAAGCCATTGGCCGGGATATTCCCTGACCCAGGCTTCAATCACCTCGTTCATTTTTTGCGTAGCGGCGTTGATGTCAATCAAGCCTTCCGCATCACGCGGCAGGGGGATTTCGTCGGTTAATTCCAGGCGAAAGCGCCCGTCAGGCAGGCGAATGGCGCGCGCGCCATGCACCGGGCAATCATAGCGCCGGGCTAATTGCGCGAGCAGTGGATTGGCCGCGGCTTCCCGCCCCATGAACATCACGCGCGGCCCGCGCCCAAAGCGCTGATCCACCAGCATGCCGATATGCTGCCCGGCTTCCAGTGCGCGCGCCAAGCGCAACGGCGCGCCCATGCCGGCCGGCACCAGAACGCCCATGCTATCCTTGCGTAGCCTCAGGATTTCGCGCGCCACCGCAGCGTTATTCGGCGTGCGATACAAGACAGCACTGTCAATGCCATGCTTGGCCGCCGCTACCGCCGGCAATTCCCAATTCGCCAGATGGGCAGAGAATACGATGGCGGGCTTACCGTCATCGCGCAGCCTTGCATAAAGCGCGACAGTCTCAGCCGAAGCGCTGATATGTCCACCCGGCTTCGGATTTTCGGGGTCAAAATCCCAAATCCGGTCCATATGCACATATTCGCAGGCCGTGCGGCCAAGATTGTCCCAGGCTTCGCGCAAAATGGCAGCGCGTTCGGCTGCCGATTTTTCGGGAAAGGCGGCGGCAATATTTTCCCGCGCAATGCGATGCGCTGGCGTGATTGGCCCCAGATTGCGCGCCAGAAAAGCGCCAAAGGCCGGGCCAAAACGCGGCCCCATCAGGCGCAGCAGGCCAAAGCCCGCGCGCAATGCCAGCCCGATCAGAAAATTCATCCGCGTTGCGCGGCGCGCTTCACAGCGTCACCACGATCTTGCCGAAGACGCGGCGGCTTTCCAGCCGCTCAAGCCCTTCCGAGAAACGCTCAAGCGGCACCACCGTATCCAGCACGGGCAGAATACCACGCGCCATTTTCGCATAGCCATCGGCGATATTGCGCATGGAAGCGCCAAAGGACCCGAAGATGCGCAACTGACGCTGAAACAGCATCATCAGATTGGTTTCCGCCGAAACGCCTGAGGTGGACCCGCAGGTCACCAAGCGCCCACCCATTTTGAGCGAGAGCAAGCTGCCGCTCCAAGTCGAAGCACCGACATGTTCAAACACCACATCCACGCCACGCTTGCCAGTGACGCGCCGCGCCACGGTCGGGAAATTCTGCGTGGAGTAATTCACCACATGATCCGCGCCCAAAGCCTTGGCCTTGGCGCATTTCTCATCATCGCCCGCGGTCGCGATCACGATGCAGCCCAGATCCTTGGCGATGCGCACCGCCACCGTGCCAATGCCCGAACCTGCCGCATGGATCAGGATGGTCTCACCCGCTTCCAGTTTCGCATTGTCGAACAGCATATGCTCAACGGTGGAAAAGGTGATCGGCCCGCAAGCGGCATCTTCGAAGGAAAGCCCATCCGGCACGCGCACCAGAAGCCGCGCATCCTGGTTCATCAGCTCCTGCGCGAAGCCATCCAAATGGAAGCCCTTCACGCCGCCGACATCTTCGCAAAGATTATCGCGGCCTTCGCGGCACGCCTTGCAGACGCCGCAGGTCGCCGCGCCATAGGGCGCGACGTGATCGCCGATCTTCCAGCCGGTCACGCCGGAACCAAGCGCGACAATCTCACCGACCGCTTCCGCACCCACCGTCAGCGGCAAATTGCGCTTGGCGAAGGCCATGCCGCGAAAGCCCCAGACATCAATATGGTTCAGCGCCACGGCGCGAATGCGAATTTGTACCTCATGCCCGGCAGGCGGCGGTGGCGGCGCCACATTTTCCAGCCGCAGGTCACGATCCCCATGCAGGCGAAGCGCGCGCATCATGGCGCGACACTCAGCACCAGGCAGACATTCTGCCCGCCAAAGCCGAAGGAATTGGACAGCACATGGCGCAAGCCTGAAACGCGCCGCGCTTCATTCGGCACCACATCCAGCCCAAGCGTTGGGTCCGGTTCCACATGATTGATGGTGGGCGGCAGAATTTGATCACGCAGCGTCAGCAGGCTGAAGGCCGCCTCAATCGCGCCAGCAGCGGAAAGCGTATGGCCGATCATGGATTTATTGGAGGAAATCGGCGGCGGCGCCTCACCAAATACGGCGCGCATGCCAAGCGCTTCCATCTTGTCATTCTCCGGCGTGCTGGTGCCATGGGCATTCACATAGCCGATATCGGCGGGCTGTAAGCCGGCATCGGCAATGGCGTTCCGCATGGCGCCAATGATGGAAGACCCATCGGGGTTTGATCGCGTGCGGTGGAAATTATCCGCCCTTTCGCCACAGCCACTCACCAGACCGATCACAGCCGCGCCGCGCGCGCGAGCATGTTCCAGATCTTCCAGGATAAGTGCCGCAGCACCTTCGCTCATCACAAAGCCATCGCGCGATTTCTCAAAAGGCCGCGATGCCTTGGTGGGGTCTTCATTGCGCGAGGAGAGGGCGGAGAGCAGCGAAAACCGGATCACCGCTTCCGGCTGCACCGATCCATCCGTGCCGAGCGCAATGGCGGATTTCGCCTCACCGCGCTGAATGGCTTCAACACCCAGCTGAATGGCGGAAGCGCCGGTGGCGCAAGCGGTGGTGATGGCAATCGGCGCGCCCTTGGTGCCGAAGCGCAGCGCCAGCCTTTCGCCCACGCCGCCATACAAAAACGTCTCATACAAATCGCGCTGACCAATGCTCGCGACCGAAAGCGCGGCATGGCCAGGCCCACCCGCACGCCGGGCGAGTGCCACACGCTGCGGCCATTCCATCTCAACCGGCGGCATGCCGAGCATGAGCGGGCCATCAAACGCGCCTTCCTTCATGCCGGCGGCAATCAAGGCTTCCGCAATGGCGGCCGCGGCCATGCGTTCCACGCGCACCGGCGCGGGCACGGGTTCGCCGCCAGTGATTTCTTCCGGCAGATCCACCATGCCGGCCATGGTGGTTTTCAAATGATCGGTCGCGAAACGGCGAATGCGCGTAATGCCAGAGGTGCCCGCCAGTAGCGCCGACCAATTCTTGTCCAAGCCCCAGCCGAGTGGGCTCACCAGCCCAATGCCCGTCACCGCTACCAAGGGGCGGCCCAGATGATCCCTCATGGCGCTTTCTCCAGCAGGGCAAGCGCTTCACCGCGCCATTGGCCAAAGCCGGTCACCAGAATGCGTTCCACCGTGCCATCGCCCGCATCGGCGGGGTCCATCGCCGGATAGAAACCACCGCGCGAAAGCGCGAGTGCCGCGAGCGCAACATTGGCCGGAAAACTCGCCTCCACGCCATGCCCCAACAAGGAAGCGCTGCGCCGCACCGGCACGCTGCCAAGCCCGGCGAGGAAGGCTTCTTCCTCAACGCGCGCTTCCGCCACACCGGTCATGCCGGAAATCACGCCTAGCCCGGTTTGCGGCGCTGCCATGCCCTGCCAAAGCGCCTTGGCCACTGCGGCGCTGCCACCGCCGGCGCGCTGATGCGCCGCATCCGTCGCAATGCCGCCAATCCGCGCGAGAGCCGTGGCGCCGCGTGCCTTCGCATGTTCCGCAGTCTCAAGCACCAAAAACGCCGCCATGCCGCCCGGAATAAGGCCGCCCGCCTCGCCACGCGCGGAAACCGGCGCGTAATCGCCCTGCCACAGCACGCCACCCGGCGCATAAAGCAGCACCATATCCCAACGCTGAGACGCAAAAGCACCGCCCACCAAGGCAATCTCGCCGCGCCCTTCCGCAAGCCTTGCGGCGGCGATGCGGATCGAATCAGCCGCGGCTTCTTCTTCGCCCATCAGCGTGCGCGATGACCCGGTCACGCCATGCACGATCGAGATATTGCCCGCGAGCAGATTGGAAAGCTGCGCCAGGAACAGCGTCGGCCGCAATTCAGTGGCGAGTTTTTCATTGAGCAAGGCGCCGGAGGTTTCCGGTGTTGCGCTGGTCAATGCCGCCGTCATCGCCTCATCCACCGCGATATCACGTTCGCCACCGCCGGCGGCCACCACCAAATGCATATCGGAAACGAGGCCGCGCGCCCCGGCATGGTCAATCGCAAGCCCGGCCGCATAGGTGCCAAGCCGCTGCCAGGGTTCCATCTGGCGCTGGTCACCCTTTTTCGGGATTTGCGCATCAAGGCTGAGCGCGGGCAGCGGATGCACCGGGAAGGGCGCAAAGCTTGTCGCATCCACTACGGGCTTGGCGCCCTTGGTCAGCGCTTCCCAATGCGCCTCAGGCCCTTCGCCCAAGGAGGAGACCAAGCCAATCCCGGTAATGACGACATCGCGCCTTGTCATAGCAGCCCCAATTCCCGGCCCCGCCCGCGCATGGCTTCCGCCAATTCCGGCGCGGGGTAATCCATGATGCGGAAGGTAAGTTCTGCATCGGTGATGCGCTTGCCATCGGCTTCAATCCGCGCCTCGGTCACCGCAAAGCCTGAGCCATCATGCAGGCGCTTGGCATGCACGCGCACTGCCGTGCCGGGGCCGATAAAGCTGCGGAATTTTGCTTCCTTCACCGCCATCAGAAAGGGCATGCGCGCAAAGCCCATCAGATCCAGCAGCAGCCAGCCGGAAGCCTGCGCCATGGTTTCCACCAACAGCACGCCAGGCATGAGCGGATGGCCAGGGAAATGCCCTTCAAACACCGGGGAAGCATCCGGAATGCGGCTTTCCACAATGATGGCATCGCCTCCGCGCGCTGCCACCCGATCTATCATCTGGAAATATTCCAGGCGCATCGCGTCAGGGATCCGTGGTTTCGGTGGCGCGCGGCTTGGGAATGCGGTCAGCCGGCCTTGGCCGCAACCAGCTCATCCACACGCTCGGCCAGGTTCTTCATGACGAAGTATTTCTCCGCCGGCGCATTGCCCGCATTCACTTCCTGCGTCCAGGCTTCCACCGGCACCTTGATGCCGAAGGCCTTGTCTATGGCGAAGACGATATCCAGGAAGTCCAGGCTATCAATGCCAAGATCATTGATCACATGGCTATCGGGCAGGATCTTATCCCGCGGGACTTCGCTGTTTTCAGCGATGATATCGGCGATACGGTCGAAGGACGAGGCCATGTCAGGCCCTCCATGCAGAATCAGGAGTGAAGGATCGGAGGGCTCTTTGGCCCGAAAGGGGGCCAAAGGCAAGCGAAGCCTGTCACAGGGCGGCCCGATCAGTGGGCGTGGCCGCGCGCCCCGGCGGCTTCGACACTCAGGCTCACCTGCACCTCCCCGGCCCTTTCGAACCTGAGGGTCAGCGGCACGCTGGCCCCCTGGCGCAGCGGTTCGGTCAGGCCAATCAGCATGATATGCAACCCACCGGGGCGGAGCTGCACGGTCTGGCCCGGCGGGATCGGGATATCCCCGACAGGGCGCATGCGCATGACATCGCCTTCCCGGATATGGGTATGGAGTTCCACCACACGGGCGGCGGGGCTGGTGGCCGAGACCAGCCGATCAGGCGCCGCGCCATTATTGCGCAGCGTCAGGAAGCCCGCGCCATTGGCATTGGCCCCGGCGGCGCGGGTCCAGGGATGGCCGATGGCAATATCTCCGGCTATGAAATCATGCGCGAGGGCGGCGCCGGCTGGCAGGCCAAGAATAATCGCGCCCAGGGCGCGGCGGTTGAGAGAGGACATGGGGTTTTCCTTGCAGGTCGAATGACGGGACAGCTGTTCTGGCTGCCCGCTTGCGGGCAGCTTCAAGCGAAAGCTGGCGGACCTGTTGGGTTGTAAGGCGGCGCGCGCGCCGCCGGGCGCCAACCGGTATCGCCGGCGGTGAGCCAGAGGCTGGTGCTGTCGGGTTCTGCCGGGGTGGAAAGCATGGGCGCGGCGGGGAGATCGGCCTGCGGCAGGGCATGGCAGGCAAGGCAGAAGCCGCCATGCGCTTCCGGGGCGGGCAATTCCTCTCCGCCCGGGCCCAGATGCACGGTGCGATCCCCATCCGGGGAGCAGATGACCGTCGCCATGCCCGCGCTTGCCGCATGGGCGAGGCAAAGCGCCGGCGCGAGCACGGTTTGCACCAGGAGCAAAGCCGCGATCAGGCGCGCGAGGAGGGTGGCGGGGTGCTTCACAGGAGGGTGCTTAATCCGCTGGGTGGGGGATGCCAAGGCTTTGAATCTAGCTTGTCGTCGGCCAGGATTCGCTTTTTGCTTCTCGGACCACGATTTTGGTTCCTTAGCATGATCACAATACCCGTAATCCTCGCCCAGCGGGGCTTCGACGCGGGTGGACGCGCCATTTGTGGTGGGGACGGAAGACTGGTGCTTACTATGCCCAGTACACCGATCCGCATTGGATGCTACGCTCGGTGTCCGACTTTCTTGGGCTCGCGGATGACGGGGCTAAGACTCTCGCCCACGCAAATCGGAAAGGTGAATCAATCAGATCACCCCAGTGAATAGATCACGAACCGGGACATACGCGGCGTTTGTTTCCAAAGCGTAGCGGCGCTTGCGAGCAATTACGTCAGAAAGCCTGAGTCTACCCTCAAGGATGTGATAAAGGTCAAGGGAATCCATGCAGATAATACTGGTCCGCTTTCCTCGCGCGAAAGCTTCCAAACCATCCTGGGAGAAGGTGCTGTAGCTAACAAACAATCCGAGTGCCCCTGTAGCCTTACCATCGACTTTGCCTGCGAAGGCCAACAAATCAGCTTGACCAATTGGGCGATCCTGCCATTTTGCTTCAAGAAGATAGACTTCCTGGCCCAGTTGAAAGCTTCCGTCGATTTGCTCTCCCACTAGCCGGAACGATTGTCTTGGTAGGAGACCATTTAGTTCGAATAGGGAAGACAAGAAGGTCTCGAACGCAAAGCCCCTTTGTTGTGCCTTCAGGTTAGATAGGCGCAACAGTTTTTCCTGTAGCAATTTCAGTTTTGATACATCTATGCCTAAAGAAGCTGTGTTACTGGCCTGGGACACTCCTCTCGGCAGGCTATCCAGAAGGGCTGCATCGTACAGTGCGGGTATGCGGAAACCGACCTTCAGGAGAATTCTATTTAGGACCTCAACATCCTCTCTCGTAAGCGGTTTTTTATTGCTTAAACGATATGTATGACTCCGCTCAACGATCTTTTCAATTAAGGGAGAAAATTTACCGGTCCCACCGTCAAGGACTCCCTCAAGAAGATCTCGAAGGGCCGTAAGCTTGCTACCTTCTCTCCAATACCGTTGCAGGCCTAATTCTGTCATAATACCAAAAAAAGATAGACGCTGATCCGCAAGAGGGGGGCGCGTCTTAGGTAAAAATTCGTAGAGATGTGAAGCCAATTCATCAAGCGCAAGTTGCCTTTGTAGAGACATTTTGGGCTAGTTCCCCCTAAGCGACATCAATGCGTCTATAGTGACAAGGCGCGCGCAGCAGTATCGGGGCTGCGGCGCCCTTGTTCCCAGTTATTCACGGTGGCCTGTAGGATGCCTGAGCGCAGTTCGAATTTATGGCCCAAACGCGCCACACGTTTGCAAATGGCACGCACACGAGTAAGCGGCATAGGATCAATTTTCACAACCTCTAGCACCACCGCGCCACGCTTCCAGGCCACCGCCGCACGCAACCCTTCCAGGAGACCCTCACCGAAACTCGGCTCCTTACTTTCACCGCCCATCAGCGCCCCCCCCCCTCACGCCGCCACCCTTGCCACCAAATCGTAATCCACTTCCGGCGTATAAACCGAAGCCTCCTTCCCCAAGCGGGACGAAAACAGCGTGAAATGCTCCACCTCCACCGGGGTCGCGCGGAACAAATTATACGCCTGCACAAAGGCCATCAGCTTTTCCGGCGCCGCGCGTTCGGTGCGCGCCAAAGTCACATGCGGCGAAAAGCGCTTGCGTTCCGGCGCCAGCCCCACGCGTTGCAGCGCGGTTTCCACCTTGTTCTGCAAATGGGTCAGTGCGTCATTGCGCTCCGCCCCCACCCAAAGCGATTGGATGCGCCCGGCTTTCTCAAAAGTGCCAACGCCGGCAAGCTGCAAGGTGAAGGGCCGCGCGCGGATCGCCGCCAGCGCGTCGTCCACTTCCTGCGCGCGCCAGGGCTCAATCTCGCCAATGAAGCGGAGCGTCAGATGGTAATTCTCAGGCGGCACCCAGCGCGCGCCGGGAATGCCCCCCGCAAGGGCCGCGATTTCCGCGCGAAGCGCGGCCGGCAAGGCAAGGGCGACGAAAAGACGCAGCATGGCGGGGGCCCTCCTGGTGCGGTCCAGTGTCTCGCCTAAGGGGAGGTCACCTTCCCTAGCAGCGAATCGACATAGGGTAGCATGCGACGAACCATCTCCGCGACGCCAGCGGGATTTGGGTGAATGCCGTCCGGCTGGTTCAGCGAAAGATCCCCCGCCACCCCATCCAGCAGGAAGGGGTAGAAGACCACGCCGGGCCTTTCGCGGGCCAAGTCACTGAAACTCGCGGCGAATTCCTGCCCATACTCGGCGCCGAGGTTGGGCGGCGCCAGCATCCCAGTCAGCATGGTGGGCAGGCGTTTCGCGGCCAGGGCATCCAGAATGGCGGCCAGATTGGCCCGGCTGGCGCGGGGTTCCAGCGCGCGCAGCCCATCATTGCCGCCAAGCGCCACAATCACCGCATGGGGATTTTCGGCCAAAGCCCAATCCAAGCGCGCCCGCCCGCCCGCTGTGGTATCGCCGGACACCCCGGCATCAATCACGCGCACAGCCCGGCCTTTGGCGCGCAGGGCGGCTTCCAGCCTGGCCGGCAGGGCCTCGCTCCGCGCCAGCCCATACCCGGCGGTGATGGAATCCCCCAGCATCATCAGTCGGATTTCCGCCGCCCGCGCCGGAATTGTTCCCAAAGCCAGCAACGCCAGCGATTGGCGTCCGAGCCATCTGCGACCATATGCGCGGGCAGGATAGGAGCTTTGCGATACCATGGATGCCCTTCACATGACTGAACCCACCAGCGCCGGGGTCACCAAACCCCTGATCGAAGCGCGCGGCCTTGGCTTCAAAGTGAGGGCGGGGGAGGGTGAGATCAACATCCTCCGCGGCCTTGATCTGCAAGTCGCGGCCGGAGAGGCGGTGGGCATCGTCGGCCCCTCGGGTTCGGGCAAAACGAGCCTGCTGATGCTGCTGGCGGGGCTGGAACGCCCGACCTCAGGCGCGCTTTTGATTGATGGCGCGGATATCGGCGCCATGGAGGAAGATGCGCTGGCGCGCTTCCGGCGTGAGCGGCTTGGCATTGTCTTCCAGGCCTTTCATTTGATCCCGACCATGACGGCGCTTGAGAACGTCGCCGTGCCTTTGGAATTCGCTGGCGTGCGAGACGCTTTTGATCGCGCGGAGGAAGCCTTGCGCGCGGTTGGGCTTGGCCATCGCCTGGGCCATTACCCGGCGCAGCTTTCGGGGGGCGAACAGCAACGTGTGGCACTCGCGCGCGCCTTTGTCGCGGAACCGCGCTTGCTGCTGGCGGATGAGCCCACCGGCAATCTCGACCGCGCCAAGGGCGAGGAAGTCATGGCGCTGCTGTTTGATTTGCGCGCGCGGCTTGGCACCACGCTATTGCTGATCACGCATGATCCCGCGCTAGCAGCGCGCTGCCCACGGCAATTGCGTATTGAAGATGGGCTGATCGTTTCCGATCAAAGGGCGGCGACGTGAGCAATTTGTCACTCGCTTTTCGGATCGCGCGGCGCGAATTGCGCGGCGGTTTGCGCGGCTTGCGCATTGTGCTGGCGTGTCTCGCGCTTGGTGTCGCGGCAATTACCGCAGTTGGCACTTTGCGCGCCGGTGTGGATGCCGGGCTCGCCGCCGATGGCGCGCGTATTCTGGGTGGTGATGTTGAAATCGCCTCACCCTATCGGCCTTTGGGTGAAGCGCCGCGCGCCTGGCTCGCGGCGCGCGGGGCGCGGGTTTCGGAAGTGGTGACTTTGCGCGCCATGGCGGTAGCGGAATCGGGCCAGCGCATGCTGGTGGAAGTGAAGGCGGTGGATGGCGCCTATCCGCTGTTCGGCACGCTTGAAGTGCAACCGCCCGTGGCGCTTGGCGCCGGCGATATCCTGCTTGATCCTTTCATTGCCGAAAAACTTGAAGTGGCGCCCGGCGCGGTGCTGCGTATTGGCGAAGCGCGCCTGATCTTCCGCGCCACCATCGCGCAGGAACCGGATAAGGTCGCAAGTCCTTCGCTGCTTGGCCCGCGCGCCATGATTGCATTGGCGTCGCTCGATTCAGCACGGCTGATCCAGCCGGGCAGTCTCGTGACCTATGAATACCGCCTGGCACTGCCGCCAGGCGTGGATCGCCAGCGCTTCATCGCCGATCTGCGGCGCGATTTTCCGGAATCCGGCTGGCGGATACGCAGTTCTGATGTCGCCGCACCTGGCGTCAATCGCTTCCTGGATCGCGCAGCTTTTTTCCTGACGCTGGCAAGCCTGACGGCGCTGCTGGTGGGCGGCATAGGCATTGCAACGGGTGTTTCTGCCTGGCTTGAGCAGCGCGCGCGCACCATAGCGACCTTGCGCTGCCTTGGCGCGCCGCCATCGCTGATTTTCACGACCTATCTGATCCAGGTGATGGCGCTGGCGCTGTTCGGCATTGCGCTTGGCTTGGTGATTGGCTTTGGGCTGACCTGGGCAGGTGCTGCGGCACTCGCTTCCATTCTGCCGGTGGCGCCGCGCATCCTGCCCTATCCTGTGCCACTCGCCATGGCTGCGCTTTATGGCTTGCTTACCGCGCTCGCTTTCGCGCTGTGGCCGCTTGGCCGCGCGGGCAGTATTCCGGGGGCGGCGCTGTTTCGTGATGTGGTGGCGCCAAGCAGCGGCAGACCAAGCCTAGGTATTCTGGCCGCAATTCTTGCTGCCGCCGGGGCGCTTTCCGCCTTGGTGATTGGCACGGCGGAAAATCCGCGCTTCGCGGCGGGGTTTATTCTGGCGGTGATCGGCACGCTCTTGCTGTTCCGCTTGGGCGCGGGGGCGCTGATGGCATTCGCGCGGCGCCTGCCGCATGCGCGCCGCCCGGCGCTACGCCTGGGGCTCGCCAATCTGCATCGCCCCGGCGCGCCGACGCCCCTCATGCTCGTTTCGCTTGGCGTGGGGCTTACGGTGCTTGCCGCCATTGCGCTGATTGAAGGCAATCTGCGCCGGCAATTGGCCAATGAAATGCCGGCCGCCGCGCCGAATTTCTACTTCATTGATATCCAATCCGACCAGATCCAGGCCTTTGAGGCGCTGGCCCGCGCGCAGCCAGGTGTCACGGAAATCCGCAGCGTGCCCAATCTGCGCGCGCGCATTGTCGCGGTGAATGGCGTGCCGGCGGAACAGGTGCATGCCACGCCCGAAACGGCCTGGGCCTTGCGCGGTGATCGCGGGCTGACTTACGCAGCGACGCCACCCGAAGGCGCGCGGCTGGTCGCGGGCGAATGGTGGCCGCCGGATTATGCTGGTCCACCCTTGGTTTCCTTCGATGCGCAACTCGCGCGCGGTTGGGGCATTGGTGTTGGCGATAGCATTACCGTGAATGTGCTTGGCCGCGACATCACCTTGAAGATCGCAAGCCTGCGGGAGATCGCCTGGCGCGGGCTTGGCATCAATTACGTGCTGGTGGCCTCGCCCGGATTGCTCTCGGCCGCGCCGCATACGCATATCGCGACCATGCGCAATGATGTGGCGCAGGAAGCGACATTGCTGCGCTTGCTCACGGATCGCTTCCCCAATGTCTCAGGCATTCGGGTGCGCGATGCCTTGGATCAGGTGGTGGGGCTATTGGAGAAGATCGGCTTCGCGCTTTCGGCTGTGGCGGGCATTACCTTGGTTGCGGGCTTGCTGGTGCTGGCGGGCGCGGTGGCGGCGGGGCAAAGGCGGCGTATTCGTGACGCTGTGGTGCTGAAAACCATCGGCGCCACGCGCGCGCAAATCCGCGCGAGCTTTTTAGTGGAATTTGGGCTGCTTGGGCTGACCGCGGGCTTACTCGCGGCAGCGGCCGGCACGGCGGCGGCCTGGGGCGTGGTGCGCTTTGTGATGCGCGCCGATTGGGTGTTCTTGCCGGGGACTTTGGCGATCACGGCGCTGGCCTGCATGGCCATTACGCTTGGCTTCGGTTATGCCGGCACGGCCTTTGCGCTGCGCGCCAAGGCGGCACCCTTGCTGCGTAATGAATAGGAAGCCCGTTATGGCCGAGGATGACAAACTCTCCGCGCTTGATGCCACGCTGCTCCGCCGCGCCTTTGCCCTGGCCGGAGAAGCGCGCGCGCGCGGTGATCGCCCCTTCGCCGCCGTGATCGCCGATGAGAAAGGCCAGGTGCTGGCGGAAGCCGGTTCCACTCAGGGCAAGGGTGGCGGCGGGACGCTCGCGCATTCTGAAATGAATGCCCTGCACGCCGTGTTGCGCGCCGGGCTGCCGCGGGATGTGTTGCGCCGTGCGACGATTTATTCCTCGGGCGAGCCCTGCGCGATGTGCTCGGCGGCGATTTTCTACGCAGGCGTTGGCCGCGCGGTTTATGGGCTTTCCGCCGGCGCCATTCTGCATTTGCGCAATGCGCAGGCCCATACGGCGGGGTTGTCACTCTCCTGCCGGGCGGTGCTGGACTCGGCGGCGGAAAAGGTGGCGGTGGTCGGCCCCTGTCTGGAAGCGGAAGGTGCCGTGCCGCATCAGGGCTATTGGCAGGAAGGCGCCGCCTGAGGCGCATTAGCCGGCCAATTGCCTTTGCTTTATGAGCATGCGTTAATCATCGGCCTTTGAAATACGGCCCAGAGGAAGGAAAACCAAATGATCTTCGCAACCCTTTCCGCGCGCCTGCGCCAAGGCGCCATTCTCGCCCTGCCGCTGCTGGCGCTGATCGGCTGCGCCACGCCAGACCCTGAACCGCCGGTGGTTGCCTCCACCACACGCGAAATGGTGGCTGCGGTGGACCGGGTGGATGCCCGCAATCGCACCATTGTTGTGCGCGGCCCGGACAATAAGCCGCAAACCCTGCAGCTTGGCCCGGAAGTGCGGAATTTCGCCCAAATCCGCCGCGGTGACCGCGTGCGGCTGCATTATGAGGAAGCCGTTGCCGTCCGCATCGCCGGACGGGGCAGCAGCCTTGAACCCGAAACCGTATTGGGCGCCGCCCGCGCCGAACCCGGCGCCCGTCCCGCCGTCGGCGCCGTCGCCGCCACCCGCGCGCAGGTGCGCATCACCGCCCTGGATACCGCCACTAACACCGTGAGCTTCGTTGGGCCGTCCCGCGTGGAACGCACAGTCGCGGTCCGCGCCCCCGAATTGCGCGAATTCCTGAAAACGCTGAATGTAGGTGACCGGGTGGATGTGGCCATCGCCGAAGCCATGGCCATCCGGGTTGAGCCGGCGGAGCGCTGAGCCCGAAAGGGGCGCCGGCCAATCCGCTGGCGCCCCTCTCTCCCCTATTGATCTGGATTACGAAATATCCATATTATCCGCCAACGGGGAATCCTCCCCATCAACAGGAGTTGCTTTCGTCATGGCCTTTGGTCCCGACACGCGTTTCACCACCGGCTGGGGTCGCCCCGTCGCAGCCGATGCGGCCGCGATTGATGCCGGGCTGCGGGCATATATGCTCCGCGTCTATAACTGGATGGCGTCCGGCCTGCTGCTCACCGGCATTGTTGCCTATGTGATTTGGTCTTCGCCTGAATTGCAGCAGATGTTCTGGTCGGTGACCCGTGCCCCGAATGGCGCGCGCATCATCTCCCCGACCATTCTCGGCTGGGCCGCGATGCTCTCGCCGCTCGCCTTCATCCTGGTGCTATCCTTTGGCATCAATAAGCTCTCGCGCCCCGCAACGCAGGCGCTGTTCTGGGTCTTTGCCGCCTGCATGGGCGCCAGCCTTTCGAATATCTTCCTGCGCTATACGGGCCAGTCCATCGCCAGCACCTTCTTCATCACGGCGACGATGTTCGCGGCGGTGAGCCTTTATGGCTATACCACCAAGGCGGATCTGACGCGCTTTGGCAGCTTCATGATCATGGGCCTGATCGGCATCATGATTGCGGGGCTCGTCAATATCTTCCTGGCGTCTTCCGCGCTGGCCTTTGCGATCAGCGTGATTGGTGTGGTCGTGTTCGTTGGCCTCACGGCCTATGACACGCAGCGCATCAAGGCGGATTACATTCAATTCGCCTATGCGGAAGGCACGGATGAAGCCGGCAAGCGGAGCGTGATGGATGCGCTTGGCCTCTACCTCAACTTCGTCAACCTGTTCCAGCTGCTGCTTTCCTTCATGGGTCAGCGCAACAGCGATTGATCAGGGCCTGAGGGCCTGAGCGGAAACCCCGAGGGAAAAACCTCGGGGTTTTTTTATGCCTGCTCACAAACCCTGATCAATCGGCACGCGCAGCGCTTCCGCAAGGCGATTGGTCTCCGCCGCCATGCCGAGCACGGCCAGCAATTCGCCATGCATCGCATCCGTCATGCCCTTGGCCCGCGCTGCTGCCGTGTGGGAAGCCGTGCAATAAGCACACCCCGCCGCCGCTGACGCCGCCAGATAAAGCATTTCCTTGGTGAGTGGGTCGAGCGCGCCCGGCGCCATCACCTGCTTGAGGCTTTCCCAGGTGCGCTTCAGCGTTGGCGGATGCACCGCCAGCGCCTTCCAGAAATTATTGACATCCGCGACCCCGCGCGTGGCCTTGATGTCATCAAACACCGCGCGCACCTCGGGCGCGGCATCGGCGTAGTCAATCAGCGCCATCAGGCGCCCCCGGGCAAGGGCCGATAGGGCAGCGCCGCCAGGCGCGTGGCGTGCAGCGTAATGTCTCGCCAAACGCCACCCTTCACATAGGGGTCTTCGGCCATCCAGGCGCGCGCGGCTTCATCGCTCGCGTGGCGCGTGACGGTGATGGAACCGATCATGCGGCTTTCAGCCTCATCCAGGATGGCGCCACCAACGGCCAAGGTGCCATCGGCTGCCATGGGCTGCATGCGCGCGATATGCGCCTCCCGCGCGGCTTGCCGACGGGCGGGCGCATCCGCATCCGTGCCGTCATAGGCGATGGCGACCGTATGGGTGCGGGTGGTTGCCACCGGATCGCCCGGCCTGGGCAGGCGCTGATAAGGCAGGGCAGCGATGCGAAAGGGCAGGACCTGCACATCCCCCCAGACGCCTTCAACTGAAAACGGTTCTTCCGCCAAATAGGCTTTCACACCGGCGATATCCGGCACATCCAGGATCATCAGAGACCCGGACGGCACCCATTCGCTCGTGAAAAGCGGCGTGCCGAAGGGCATCCGCCCATCCTCAGCCCAACGGCTGATTACCGCCCTGTGGCGGTCCATCGCCGCGGCGCGGCGGCTTTTATCGGCACCATCGAAAGCAAGTATGGCGTAGCCCATGGCATTTCCCCTTCATTGCAAGGGCAGCATGCCATGGGCGGAGGCGTATGAAAGGGGGGGCACATCCGCCCCCACCCGCATCAATACATATGCTGGCCACCATTGATGGAAAGTGTGGACCCCGTGATGAAATCCGCATCCTCCGCGGTCAGGAACACAACGCCGCGCGCGATGTCTTCCGCCTTGCCGAGCCGTCCGCGCGGGATGCGCGCAATGATCTTTTCCAGAACATCGGGCGGCACGGCGCGCACCATTTCAGTATCCACATAACCGGGGGCAACCGCATTCACGGTAATGCCAAGCTTGGCGCCTTCCTGCGCCAGCGCCTTGGTGAAGCCATGAATGCCGGATTTCGCGGCGGCGTAATTCACCTGGCCATATTGCCCCGCCTGACCATTGACGGAGCCGATATTCACGATGCGGCCAAATTTGCGCGCATTCATGCCTTCCCAGACCAGCTTGCAAAGATTGTAGCAGGAACCAAGGTTTGTATCCATCACCGCATCCCACATGTCGCGGTTCAGCTTGCGCATGGTGGCATCGCGCGTGATACCGGCATTATTCACCAGGATTTCAATCGGCCCGACTTCGGCTTCGATTTTGGCGATGGCTTCCGCGCATTGCGCGTAATCGGCAACGTCAAATTTATAGCAGGGAATACCGGTGCGATCGGTAAACGCCTTCGCCGCCGCATCATTGCCGGCATAGGAAGCAACCACGGTCCGGCCCGCCGCTTTCAATGCTTCGCTGATCGCAGCGCCAATGCCTCTTTGGCCACCGGTGACAAGTGCAACACGCGCCATGAAATCTCTCTCCTTAATTGCCTATGTTGGGCTTGCTGCCCCATGGCAGCCAGTCCTTTCGGGGTATTTGCGCCAGATCAATAGCGGCTTGGCATTTTCGCGCCACAAGAATCACGCGGGCCGGTTGATTTTCCGCCCGCAGCTTAGCTTCTCCTCCTTAGACGTGAGACTCTCACGGCGCGGTTTCCCCCCAGCCGCGCCGTATTTTTTTGACTTGGCGGCAGAATGTGTTAGCTTTGCGCTATGGTTCTCAAGGCAGTTCTTTTCCGAATTACCGTCGCGGCCGCCTAAGGCGCCGGGCTGTGGCCTGCGTGCCTTGTCGGTCGGCCGCCGCTTTTTGACTGCCACATCAACCTTGAACCGGACCAGCCCAATGCTTTCTGCCCCATCTTCCACGCGCTTTGATCTGCGCGCCGAAGCCTCCCCCGGCTTGCTGCCGCGGCTATTGCAACCCTTTGCCAAGCGCGATGTGACGCCCGATCTGTTCCAGGCCCGCCGCGCCAATGAAGAAATGGATATCATCATCACCTGCCATGGCCTGGAACCCGGCATGGCGGCGCTGATCGCGGGCAATCTTGGGCAGGTGATCGGCGTGACCCGCGTGCTGGTGACGCCGGGGGATCAAGTTAAGCAGTCTTCGCGCGGATAGGCCAAGAAAAGCCTACCCCGGCACCCTGATCCGCGCCCGCAGCCCACCCAGGGGGCTGTCTTCCAGAAATACGTCGCCGCCATGCGCGCGGGCAATATCGCGCGCAATCGCAAGCCCAAGCCCGGTGCCGCCGCCCGACAGGCTGGTAAAGGGCTTGAAGGCGTCTTCCCGTGCCGCTTCCGGAATACCCGGCCCATCATCATCAATCGAAATATCAGCCCAAATGCCATTTTGGCCGCGCGGTTGTTTGGCCAAAATCACCGTCACGCGCGTTGCGTGCTTGCGCGCATTATGCAGCAAATTGCCAAAACAGCGCCGCATCGCACCGGCGCGGAGTTCCATAAGAAGCGTCTCCGGCCCCTGAAACGGTATCTCCGCGCCACCGCGCGCCTGCTGCGCGACAACACCGCGCAGCAAGGCGGCAAGGTCGGTTTCTTCCGGCTGTTCCAGCCCTTCACCGCGCGCGAAAGCAAGATAGACACCTATCAGGCGATCCATTTCCTCAACATCTTCCGTCATTGCCGCAGCATCTTCGCGTGCCGCTTCCGGCAGCATGGCCAGCCCCAACCGAAGCCGCGTCAGCGGCGTGCGCAAATCATGGCTGATGCCGGCCAGCATTTCCGTCCGGCTATCCACAAAGCGGCGGATGCGTTCTTCCATGCGGTTGAACGCCGTTGCTGCCTGGCGCACTTCGGCAGCACCTTCGGGCTTCATCGGCCCCACTGTGCGCCCCATGCCAAACGCCTCAGCGGCGGCGGAGATCTTGCGTAGCGCGCGCACCTGGTTGCGCATGAAAATTGCCGCCACGATAAACAGCAGCAAGGAAGACCCGACCAGCCAGATCACGAAAAGATAGATCGTGCCGCTGAACAGCCGCTTGCGCGCCACTTCCACGTGCAAGACGCCATCGGGCACTTGCACGCGAATGATCACGCTGCGCGGATCGCTTTGCCAATCCGCATCAAAGGGCAGGCGAACACGTTCCTGCATGGCCCTGGCCAAATCCTCTTCCAGCGGCAGCCAAGGCATCGCGGCGGGGCGCCCAGCTGAAGCGGCAAGCTGCGCACCCGGTTCAAAAGCCAGGGAAAGATCAAGCCGCCAAGCGGCTTCGCGGAAAATCCAGGTGCGGTCCTGCTCAACGGTTTCGCGTTCCAGCAGGCCAACCACCATCGCGACATCACCCGCAACACCAGCGGCCAGGCGGCGGGAGATCACATCCAAATGGCTGCCATAGAATAGCTGCAAAGCGATCGCTTGCAGGATCACCAGCGGCACCAGAATGATCAGCAGCGAACGTCCCAGAAGCCCGCGCGGCACCAGCCAGCGCAAGCCTCGGTTCAGCGGTGTCACGGCCCCGGCCTCAAGACATAGCCGCGATGGCGAATGGTCTGAATGAAGCGCGGCTCCCGCGGGTCTGGTTCCACCTTGCGGCGCAGCCTGGTCACCTGCACATCAATCGCACGTTCGCCGGCATCAGGCGTGCCGAGTGCTTCACCAATATCCTCACGGCTCAGGATTTCGCCGGCGCGGCGCGCGAGCGCTTGCAACAAGGCGGCCTCGCCCCCCGTCAGGCGAATAATGCCATCCGGCCCGCGCAATTCCGCGCGTTCAATATCAAACCAGCGATTGCCGATTTGCATCGGCGCCAGGCTTTGCGGCGCGGCAGCAGCGGGCGCGGCGCGGCGCAGAATGGTGCGAATACGTAGGGCCAATTCGCGCGGGTCGAATGGCTTGGCAAGGTAATCATCCACGCCCTGTTCCAGCCCCGCGATGCGATCATCCGGCGCGCCACGCGCGGTCAGCATCAGGATCGGCACTTCCTGCCCTTCGGCACGCAGCGCGGCGGTCAATTCCAGCCCGGTCTCACCGGGCATCATCACATCCAGCACCAAAAGATCAAAGGCCATATCCGCCAAGGCGGCGCGGGCGGCGGCGGCATTTTCCGCAGTGCTGACGCGAAAACCTTGTTCGGTCAGAAAGCGCTGCAACAAGGCGCGCAGCCGCGCATCATCATCCACCACCAGAATATGCGCGGGATCGTCCTGGCCGTTCATCGCCTGCTGCCCTCAGCCTCTGGCCCTTCCAGCCGCGCCAGGCTCGCTTGCGCATCTTCGCCCATCAGCCCGCGCATGACACGGCGAAACCCTTCCACCGCCGCGGGGCCTGCTTCGCGATAGGCACGCATGACGGTTTCTCGCTGGCGTTCAAACAAGCGCCGTTCCAAAGCCATGCCTTTTTCCGTCAGCGTCAGGCGCCTTTGCCGCCGGTCGCTCTCACCTGGTGCCTGCACCACATAGCCATCGCTCACCAGCGGTTGCAGCACGCGCCCCAGGCTTTGCTTGGTGATGCCAAGAATGCCGAGCAATTCGCCCACCGTAATCCCAGGCCGCCGCCCGACAAAATGCAGCACACGGTGATGCGCGCGCCCCATATCAAGCGTGGCCAGGATTTCATCCGCGCCGGCGGTGAAATCGCGATAGCCGAAGAACAGCAAATCCTGGGCAAGGCGGAGTTCTTCTTCGCGCAGGAACAGCAGATTGCGCCCGGCCGGCATGGCGCGCGCCTCGGCCATTTCCGCGATATTGGTGCTGCCCCGTGTCGGCATTGCCCGTATCCCTGTTTGGACAGGATTATTGACGCATAAGCCGCGCCTGTCCAACCGGAAGGCGCCAAGGCGCTGCGCTTGGCAAGGCAGCGCCCGCCTCTCTATATGCGCCCCATCATCAGCGCCGGAGAAACCCCCATGATCACGCGCCGCCCCCTATTGGCCGCCGCCTTGCTTGCCGCACCCTCCATCGCCCGCGCCCAGGGGGAATGGCCGGTGCGCCCGGTGCGCGTGATTGTGCCTTGGCCGCCGGGTGGTTCCACCGATGTGCTGGTGCGCATCTATTGCGAATTGATGCAGCCGATCCTGGGGCAGAATTTCATCATCGAAAACCGCCCCGGCGCCGGCGGAAACATCGGCATTGATGCCACCGCCAAGGCAACGCCGGATGGCTATACCATGGGCATCGCTTCCGTTGGGCATTTGGTGATCAATAACTTTCTCTATGCCCGGCTGCCCTATGATCCGGCGCGGGATCTGCTGCCGGTCGGCATCGCCTGGGATTTGCCCAATGTGGTCGTGGTATCGTCGCAGCATAACCCAGCGCGCAGCCTCGCGGATTTTACTGCCTGGGTGCGTGCCAAGCGGGGCGGCTTTACCTATGGCTCGCCCGGTGTTGGCACCACCGGGCATTTGACCGGCGCGCTTTTCGCGACGCGCGTCCAGGCTGAAGGCACACATGTGCCCTTCCGCGGCGCGGCGCAGATCATCCCCGCCATGCTGTCGGGTGATCTTGATTCGGCGCTGGATAACCTCGCCTCCTATGTGCCGGTCATTCAGGAAGGGCGCATGCGCGCGCTGGCGGTCACTTCGGCCACGCGTTGGCCGACCATGCCGGATGTGCCGACCATGGCCGAAGCGGGCGTGCCGGATTTCGTCGTTTCCTCCTGGCAGGGCTTTGTCTTCCCCGCCGGCACGCCGCGCATTGCGATAGAACGCGTTGGCGCGGCGCTGCGCCGCATTGTCGCCGACCCGGCCGTGAAGGAACGCTTCATCCGTGTGGGTGCCGAGGCGGTGTGGTCCACCCCGGAAGATATGATCGCCCGCGCGCAGCGCGAACGCCCCATGTGGCAGGAAGCGGTGCGGGTTTCCGGCGCGAGGCTGGAATAACGGCCCGTGACCCCCGCCGGCACCTGGGGCAATGCGCTTTTCATAGATCACGCCATCCTGCGCCTGGGCTGGCGGAATTGGGGCGCGGTGGCGCCGGGGCGGCTTTACCGGTCCAATCACCCGCTGCCTTGGCAATTGCGCCAGGCGGCGCGGCGTCATGGCATCCGCACCCTGATCAATCTGCGTGGCAATCGCGCCGATTGTGGCGCCGATGCGCTTAGCCGGGCAGAAGCCGCGCGGCTTGGCCTTGCTCATATAGACGCGCCTTTTGAAAGCCGCGGCGCGCCGCACAAGGATCGCATCCTTCGGCTTGCCGGGATTTTCCAGAATATGGCGGAACCGGCACTGATCCACTGCAAATCAGGCGCGGATCGCACCGGGCTTGCCGCCGGCATTTGGCTTTTGCTGCAAGGCCGCCCTGTGCAGGAAGCGCTGGCCCAGCTTTCGCTCCGCCACGGCCATGTCGCAGCGGCGCGCACCGGGATCCTGGATGCTTTCTTCAAAAGCTTCGGCAGCTTTCAGCGCGACAATCCGGGCATCCCCTTCCTGGATTGGGTGCGCGATACCTATTCGGAAGCCGCTCTCAGGGAGAGTTTTTCGAGCAACCCTTGGGCGGATCGGCTGGTGGACCAAGTGTTGCGGCGTGAATGAGCGGGCTATTTCCAAGCCCGAAAGGCTTAAGCCCATTGGGGCGTAATGGCCTTTATTTTGCCCTTTTTTGCGAAGCACCAATGCAGTAATTTCAATTATTTATGATGAAATACGCAGAAACAAGGCTTGAATCGCTTTTGCTATCCGATCATGGGAAAGTGATGCTGGGTTGTTAGGGGCTGTGCAGCGCGCGCGGCTTTCAGCCTGGAATTGAAGGGTGCGATGGACGGTTTTCTTCCGGCGGAACATGGCAGGCGCAGGACGCTCAAGGCATCCATCGGATGTGTGGGCGATGGTCTGCATACCGGCCGCCGGATGTCCCTGACGCTTCATCCTGCCGCTGTTGGTGCCGGCATTCAGTTTCGCCGGATTGATCTGGGCCTTGATATCCCGGCCCGCTTTGATTTCGTCACCGATACGCGGCTTTGCACCGCCATTGCCCATCCGAATGTGCCGGAAGCGCGCATCGGCACCATTGAACACATCATGGCCGCGCTGGCCGGGGCTGGCATTGATGACGCCATTATTGAAGTGGATGGGCCGGAAATCCCCATTCTGGACGGTTCCTCGGCGCCCTTCCTGTTCCTGATTGACTGCGCCGGCATCGCGACCAGCGCGGCGCCGCGCCAAATGATTGAAGTGCTGCGCCCGGTTCGCGTGGAAGATGCCCGCGGCGCCTTTGCCGAATTGCGCCCCAATCCCGAAACCGCCTTTGATGCGGCTTTGGATATTGATTTCCCCAATACCGCCATTGGTCAGCAATCCTTGGCGCTGCGCATCACGCCGGAAAGCTTCCGTGGCGTTTTGGCCGATTCGCGCACCTTCACCCTGGCTGAGGAGGTGGAGCGGCTGCGCCAAGCCGGCCTCGCCCAAGGTGGCAGCCTGGCTAATGCCGTGGTGGTGGATGGCCAGGCCGTTCTGAACCCTGGCGGGCTGCGCCATGCCGATGAATTCGTCCGCCACAAGCTGTTGGATGTGGTGGGAGACCTGGCCTTGGCCGGTGCGCCGCTCCGCGCGCGCTTCACCGGCAGCCGGTCTGGCCATGCGCTGAATAACCAGCTTCTGCGCAGCCTTTTCGCCGATAGGGCGGCTTGGCGTTGGGTGGGGCCGGCGGCGGCTTCCGGCAATCCTGCCGCGGCCAGCGGCAAGCAAAAGGCCCCGGCCTTGGTCTGAAATCGCCCTCCGCTTTGGGGCGATTTCACCCGCGGCCAATCTGGCCTATATCAACAGTGTCTTTCTGTTGAACCGGGAATCATGCGCCGCTTCCTACCCATAGCCCTTGTTCTTGCCCTGGCAGCTTGTGGCAATTCAGCCCCAACGCCCAGTACCGGGGCGGACCCCTCGCTCACGCGTCGCGTGACGGCAAATGCGGCCGATGAGGAACCGCAGGCGCTTTACGCCCTTGGCATGCAGAACCTCCGCCAGCGCAACTACGCCCGCGCCGTGGAATATTTCGATTCCATCGAGCGTGAGCATCCCTATTCCGCCTGGTCCACCAGCGCCAAGCTGATGGCGGCCTATACGGAATATCTGCGCAACCGTTACACCGAAGCGATTGGCGCGCTGGATCGCTTCATTCAACTTCACCCAGCGCATCGCGATATCGCTTATGCCTATTACCTGCGCGCGCTGTCGCAATATGAACAAATCACCGATGCGCAGCGTGACCAGCGCCAGACCACCATCGCCATCGCATCCTTGCAGGAAGTCATCAACCGCTTCCCCGATAGCGCCTATGCCCGCGATGCTCGGCTGAAGATTGATCTTGGCCGCGACCATCTGGCCGGCAAGGAAATGACCGTGGGGCGCTTCTATCAGCGCCAGGGCCTGCATCAGGCCGCCATTGGCCGCTATCGCCGTGTGGTAGAGGATTTCCAGACCACCAATCATGTGCCCGAAGCTTTGCATCGGCTGGTGGAAATCTATTTGAACCTTGGCCTGCCGGAAGAAGCGCGCCGCAACGCCGCCGTGCTTGGCTATAACTACCCCGGCAGCGAATGGTATGCCGATAGCTATGCGCTGCTGGTAGCCGCCGGCGCCGAAGCGCGTGGTGAGCGTCCCGGCTTTGTCAGCCGGATGCTGAACAAGATTTTCTGAGCCCGGGGCGGCGCGCCGATGCTCGCCTCTCTGGCCATTCGCGATGTGGTGCTGATCGAAAAGCTTGACCTGAGCTTTGATGCCGGGCTCGCGGTGCTGACCGGCGAAACCGGCGCGGGTAAATCCATCTTGCTGGATAGTCTTGGTTTGGCGCTTGGCCAGCGCGCAGAGGCCGGGCTGGTGCGCGCGGGGCAAGCGCAAGCAAGTGTCGCCGCCGCTTTCCTGCCAGCGCAGGATCACCCTTGTTTCGATATCCTGCGCGACCAGGGCATCAGTGCCGAGGATGAATTGGTGCTGCGCCGCGTGCTGCAAGCCGATGGCAAATCCCGCGCCTTCATCAATGACCAGCCGGTCAGCGTGGCGTTGCTGAAACGCCTGGGCGCCATGCTGGTTGAGGTGCAGGGCCAGCATGAACAGGTGGGGCTTGCCGATCCCGCCACCCATGCCGGGCTGCTGGACGCCTTCGGTGCGCTGGACAGTGACCGCAACGCTACCGCCAGCGCCTGGGCCGCTTGGCGCGATGCCACCCGCCGCCTGGCTGCTGCACGTGAAGCCATTGCCAGCGCGCAGCGCGAAGAAGAATGGCTACGCCACGCCGTTGGCGAATTGACCGACCTCGCGCCCGAAGAAGGCGAGGAAGATGCGCTGGCCGCCGAACGCCAAAAGCTGCAACAGGGCGAACGCCGGGCCGAGGCGATTGCCGCCGCCCTTGGAGAACTCACGCCGCGTGACCGCCGCGCTGCCTCCCCAGCCCGCGCCCTGCGTGAAGCCGCCCGCGCATTGGAACGCCTGCCACCGCCGAATGAGGAAGCGCAGCCCGCCATCCAAGCGCTCGCCGCCGCGCAGGATGCGCTGAGCGAGGCAGAAACCCTGCTGACGCGCCTGATGAACGATACCGGCCCAGATCCGCGCCGGCTGGAACAGGTGGAAGAACGGCTATTCGCGCTGCGCGCTGCCGCGCGCAAACATAGCGTGCCGGTTTCAGAATTGGCCACCTTGCTCGGCAATTTGCGCAGCCGTCTTGAAGCGCTTGATGCTGGCGCGGGCGAAGTCGCCACACTCGAAGCCGCGGAAGCAAAAGCGCGCAGCAGCTACATCGCCGCCGCCGGCAGGCTTTCCGCCGCGCGTCGCAAATCCGCCAGCGCACTTGAAAAAGCCCTCGCCGAGGAATTGCCGCCGCTGAAGTTGGACCGCGCGCGGCTGGTCATTGACATCAGCGCGCGCGAAGAAAATACCTGGGGCGCGGATGGGCAGGACCGCGTCACCTTCCTCGTCGCGACCAACCCCGGACAAACACCAGGGCCGCTCGCAAAAATCGCCTCGGGCGGGGAATTGTCGCGGTTGATGTTGGCGCTGAAAGTCGTGCTGGCGCGCGGCTCACCGGTGCCGACGCTGATTTTTGACGAAGTGGATAGCGGCATTGGCGGCGCGACCGCCGCTGCCGTCGGTGAGCGCCTGGCGCGTGTGGCGGATCGCGTGCAAGTGCTAGTGGTGACGCATAGCCCGCAAGTTGCGGCACGCGGCACACGCCATTTCCGTGTGGCGAAACAAGTGAAGGGGCAGCGCGCGGAGACGCGCGTTGAAATCCTGGATCAAGCCGAACGGCATGAGGAATTGGCGCGCATGCTGGCGGGCGAAAAAGTCACCGAAGCCGCGCGCGCGGCAGCGCGGAGCCTTTTGGGGGATCGGGCGTGAGAATAGAAGAAAGGGCGGGGGAGCGAACTCCCCCGCACCCCCTCCTTTTTTTGTTCTTCCGCCCTCGCAAAGGGGGCGTGATATGAAGGCGCCTGCCATACAAAATCTTTCGGAACTTGATGCAGCGATTGAACTGGCAGAGCTTGCGCGCGAGATCGCGCGACATGACCGGCTCTATCACGCCAAGGACCAACCGGAGATCACAGACGCCGAGTATGACGCGCTGGTGGCGCGCAACCGCGCCATCGAAGCGCACTTCCCGCACCTGATCCGCAGCGATAGCCCATCACGGCGCGTCGGCGCGCCCGTTGCGGAAGGCTTCGCCAAAAGCCGGCATGGCGAACCGATGCTGAGCCTGGATAATGTATTCTCGCCCGAGGAATTCAGCGATTTCTGCAAGCGCATCCGCCGTTTTCTGGGACTATCTGAGACCGAAGCGCTGGCCTTTGTGGGCGAACCCAAGATTGATGGGCTTTCGATCAACCTTCTTTATGAAAACGGCGTCTTCATCAAGGGCGCCACACGCGGCGATGGCGCGGAAGGCGAAGATGTCACCACCAATCTGCTGACGATCCCGTCCTTGCCTCGGCACCTGAAACCGCCCTTCCCCGCCAGCATCGAAATCCGTGGCGAGGTTTTCATGGAAAAGGCCGATTTCCTTGCCTTCCGCGCGACGCAGGAAGAAGCCGCCGAAGCCCGCGAAGCACGCCGCGCCGCCGGCGAAAAACTGGGCGACGCGGTGGTGATCCCCGCCAATCCGCGCAACGCCGCTGCCGGTTCCGTGCGTCAGCTTGATGCGCGCATCACCGCTACCCGGCCACTGAAATTGCTGGCCTATGCCATGGGCGCGGCGAGTGAAGCGCCGGCAGAAACACATCACGATTTTCTGGATGCGCTGCGCCGCTGGGGCTTTGCGGTGAACCCTCTATCGCGCCGATTGGACAGCGAAGACGCTGCCGAACACTTCCAGGCGGAGATCGCTGCGGGCCGCGCCGCACTCCCCTACGATATTGATGGTGTGGTCTATAAGCTTGACCGGATTGATTGGCAGCGTCGGCTTGGCTTTGTGGGGCGCGCGCCACGTTGGGCCGTGGCGTGGAAATTCCCCGCCGAACAGGCCGTGACGAAATTGCTGGATATCGAAATCCAGGTTGGCCGCACCGGGGCGCTCACGCCGCGCGCGGTGATGGAACCGGTCAATGTCGGCGGCGTCGTGGTGCGCCATGCGACGCTGCATAATGAGGATGAAATCACCCGCAAGGATGTGCGCATTGGCGACACCGTGATGCTGCAACGCGCTGGCGATGTCATTCCGCAAATCCTCGGTGTGGTGCTGGAAAAACGCCCAGCCGATGCGAAGCCCTATGCCTTCCCGCTGAATTGCCCTGCTTGCGGCAGCCATGCCATTCGTGATGGGGAAGATGTGGTCCGCCGCTGCACCGGTGGGCTGACATGTCCTGCGCAAACCACGGAAAGGCTACGCCACTTCGTTTCCCGCCGCGCCATGGATATCGAGGGGCTGGGCGAGGAAAATATTCAATTCCTATTCGATGCCGGGCTGATCAAAAGCCCTGCTGATATTTTCCGGCTGCACCGTAAGCGCGATATGCTCGCGGCCTTTGAAGGCTGGGGCGAACGCAAGATCAGCAAATTGCTGGAAGCGATTGAAGCGCAGCGCAGCGTGGCGCTGGAACGTTTCATCTTCGCGCTTGGTATTCGTCGCATTGGCGAACAGAATGCGAAGCTACTGGCGCGGCACTACCACAGCCTGGAAGCCTGGCGCGCAGCGATGATTGCAGCACACATCATCGGCTCAGAAGCGCGAGAGGAATTGGGCTCCATCCAAGGCATTGGTCCCGCCATTGCAGAAGAACTTATCGAATTCTTCGCCGAACCACGAAATCTGGCAGCGCTTGATGATCTGGCCGCCGAGGTCTCGCCGCTGCCGGTGGAAGAAAGCAGCGCCGCCGATAGCCCCTTCGCCGGCAAGACCATGGTCTTCACCGGCACGCTTGAGAGAATGACGCGCGATGAAGCGGAAGCGCTTGCTGAACGCCTCGGCGCCAAGGTCACGAAATCAGTTTCCAAGAAAACAGATTTCGTTGTCGTCGGCACTGATGCCGGATCGAAGGCCACCAAGGCGGCCGAGCTTGGCGTGAAGACGCTGACCGAAGCCGAATGGCTGGAACTAGCGGGCGCCTGATCCGCGTAGATCGCATGACCGAAGCGGTGAATCAGTCGCCCAAAACGAAGTCACACTTAAATCGGCACGCAGGCGGCACGCAGCCAGGTAGCGGTTTCTGTATCCAATAACGGCGCCAACTCGGCCGCGACGCGCGCGTGATAGGCATTCAGCCAATCGCGCTCAGCCACCGTCAGCAAGGCGGGTTCAATCAAGGTACGATCAAACGGCGCCAGCGTCAGGGTCTCAAACTCCAGAAAGGGTTTGGCGGCACCAGCAATCTCAGCCTTCTGCACCAGCAACAGGTTTTCCAGCCGGATGCCAAACTCGCCCGTGGCGTAATAGCCCGGCTCATTCGACAAGATCATACCCTCAGCCAAGGCCACCACGCGCGCCGCGCGGCTGAAGGCTGCCGGGCCTTCATGCACGGAAAGATAGGAACCAACGCCATGGCCTGTGCCGTGATCATAATCCAAACCCGCATCCCATAACGGGCGCCGCGCCAGCGCATCCAAATGCGGGCCGGCGACACCCGCCGGAAAGCGCAAGGTGGCCAGCGCAATATGGCCCTTCAGCACGCGCGTGACACATTCACGCAAGCGCTGCGGTGGCACACTCGGCCCGGTCCAAAGCGTGCGCGTGATATCCGTGGTGCCATCCAGATATTGCCCACCCGAATCGATCAAATAGCATTCATTGGGGTTGATGGCGCGGTGGCTCGCCTCCGTCGCGCGGTAATGCACAATGGCGCCGTTTTCGCCAGCACCACTGATCGCCGGGAAGCTTTCCGCCTGGAACAGGGGCACCTCTCGCCGAAACGCCAGCAGTCGCGCAGCGGCGGAGATTTCATTCAAGCCACCCTTCGGCGCTTCCTCGGCAAACCAGCGCAGAAACCGCGCCATCGCCACCGCGTCACGCTGATGCGCCGCGCGCGCGCCCTGCTGTTCCACTGTATTCTTGCAGGCGCGCGGCATGCGGCAAGGGTCTTCGCCGGCGCGGATTTCAGCGCCCGCTTCGCGCAGCCAATCGGTGAACCAGGCGGGCGTTGCCTCGCGGTCAATCCTGATGCGCTTGCCTTTCAAGGCGCGCAGCGCTGCCGGCATGGCATCGCGCGGTGCGATGGAAACCGCATTGCCCAGATAGGCGCGCGTTTCATGGTCCAGCTTCGCCGGTTCCATGAATAGAGACACCGCGCCATCCGCGAACAGCAACGCAAAACCAAGCGCCAATGGCGTATGGTCCAAATCGCCACCGCGAATATTCAACAACCACGCAATGGAATGCGCATCCGCCAGCACCACCGCATCTTCGCCGGCGGCGCGCAATTCGGCGGCCGCTTCGGCGCGTTTGTCGGGTGATGGCTTGCCGGCATAGGCAAGCGGATGAGCGCGGGCCGGCGCTTCCGGGGCACGCGGTCGGTCAGGCCAAATCGCATCAATCGGGTTGGATGGCAGGGCACGGAAGGTCACGCCGGGACGCTTCAGGCGTTCCAGCGCCGGTTCACTATGCAGCCAGGGGTCATAGCCAATCACCAGCCCTTCGGCATGGGCAGCGAGCCATTCGGCTGGCGGTTCTTCTGTGATGTGGCGGGGTTCCCAATGCGCGACATCAATCTGGTTGCGGATTTGCAGCGTATAGCGACCATCGGAAAACACCGCCGCCTGCCGCGGCAGCACAATCGCGAGGCCAGCGCTGCCGGTGAAGCCCGTCAGCCAGGCCAGCCTTTCGGCGGAACGCGGCACATATTCCCCAAGATGCTCATCCGCCCGAGGGATCAGGAAGCCCTGCACCCCCATCCGCGCGAGTTCGGCGCGGAGCGCGCCCAAGCGTTCAGCCCTGTTCATGAGCACCACCTGACCAATTGTTTCTCAATTGTTGCATGGCTTTCTGTGGAATCATGCGATGGACGCATGGCTATACTGTTGTCTTCGCGCATCACCTGAGCCCCAGAAGCCTCTATATCATCGCCCATCGGACAGCGATCCTGCCCTATCGGGCGGCGCTCCGCAAAGGAAAGCTAAACATGAACACGCATTTCGCCAATCTTGAAACCAGCCTCTCGGCCCGCGCCGCGACGATTGAGGCTATTCACCGCGAAGCCGCCGCCGCCCGCGCCACCGTGCGTAAGCAGACATTCCGCCATGCCTTCAAGATGATCGGGGCAGGCATCGGCGCCGTGCTGACCGCCATCGCTACCTGGCCGACCCGCCGCGATACCTATAAGGCGCTTGATCAGCTTTCGGACAAGCAGCTTGCCGATATCGGCTTGGCGCGCGGTGAAATCAGCCGCGTTTTTGAACCGGGCTTCGCGCTGCAGGCCGCCAATGATGGCGCCCTGCCGACGGGCCGGGCCGCCTAACCCCTAAATATCCTGCGCAGCCAGGATTTCAGGCCGCCCCCCTCGGGCGGCCTTTTTTTTGGTTGATGCGTCACATGCGGCCGCCGCGCCGGGGGGGCGAGGGCCGAGGCAATGCTATGCCGCCCCGCATCTTCCGCCGCAATCAGCCGCGCCTCGAGCGCCGCAACCTGCGCCACCGCCTCGGGCGGGTCGCTTGCCATCAGCGCCTCGGCAGCCGCTTCCGCCTCCGCGAAATCCCCCGCACGGCGCAGCGCATCAATCACGCGCACGGATTGTTCGGCATCCAAAGTGGGGCCGCTTCGCCACAGCGCCACCGCTTCGCGTCGCCATTGTCGCGCCAAATCATTGCGGTTCAGATCATCCGCGACCCAAGCGGCATGCAGCGTTGCCTCGGCGGCCGCATGCAAGGCGCCCGTTTCTTCCAGCACATGCGCCCAAGCCAGAAAGCGCCGCGCCAAAACCGGGTGCGATGTATCGGCAATCAGCGCGCGATAGGGTGCCGCCGCCACGGCCTGCGCGGCAGCGGGATGACCTTCGGAAATATCGGGCGCGGCATAGCCGCAATGCGGGCAGGCTTGCAGCCAGCGCACCATGGTGGAGCGCACCGGCTCACCGGGCCGCAAATCCAAATCAGGCGCCTGTTCCGGCACGGGCGGGTGAAAGCTGGGCTGGCGGCTTTCATGGCCGCAAACCCCGCAGCGTTTTTCCCGCCCCGCGGATGTTGGCGCCGTGGCCATTATGCGGTGCGATCAGCCCCGCCCGATTGCAGCGCCGCCTGCGCCGCTGCCAAACGCGCCACCGGCACGCGATAGGGCGAACAGGAAACATAATCCAAGCCCACACTTTCGCAGAAATGGATGGAGGATGGATCGCCGCCATGCTCACCGCAAATGCCAAGCTTGATATCCGGCCTCACGCTGCGGCCTTTTTCCGCGGCAATGCGCACCAACGCGCCCACGCCATCCGGATCAATGGAGACAAACGGGTCCTTCGGGAAAATCCCCTTTTCGATATAGAGCGGCAGAAACTTTCCGGCATCATCGCGCGAAAGGCCGAAGGTGGTCTGCGTCAGGTCATTCGTACCGAAGGAGAAGAAATCCGCCACCCCAGCAATGGCATCTGCGGTAAGTGCCGCACGCGGCAATTCAATCATGGTGCCGACGCTATAGACCACATGATAGCCACCTTCGGCGAAAACTTCCTGCGCCACACGATCGACCATGGCGCGGGTGATTTCCAATTCGCGCTTGGTCGCGACCAGCGGGATCATGATTTCCGGCACCGGGGCCTTATGCGTCTTGCGCCCGATCTCAGCCGCTGCTTCAAAAATCGCGCGCGCCTGCATTTCATAGATTTCCGGGAAGGAAATCCCCAAGCGGCAGCCGCGATGGCCGAGCATGGGGTTCGCTTCCGATAATTCCTGCATGCGCCTTTGCATCGCCTCAACCTCGGTGCCGAGGGACGCCGCCACTTCCGCGATTTCATATTCGCTATGCGGCAGGAATTCATGGAGCGGCGGATCGAGCAGGCGGATCGTGACCGGCAGCCCGGCCATGATTTCGAACAGATCAAGGAAATCCTTGCGCTGGAAAGGCAGCAGGCGCGCAAGTGCGGCGCGGCGGCCTTGTTCCGTTTCGGCCATGATCATCTGGCGCACTGCGCCGATGCGCTCAGGGTCGAAGAACATGTGTTCGGTGCGGCACAGTCCAATGCCCTCCGCGCCAAAGCGCCGCGCGGTTTCGGCATCCAAGGGCGTTTCTGCATTGGCACGCACGCGCAGGCGCCGCACCTTATCGGCCCAACCCATCAGTGTGGCGAAATCGCCGGAAAGCTGCGGTTCCACCATGGCGACAGTGCCGATGAACACCTCACCGGTCGCGCCATCCAATGTGATGGTCTGGCCGGCTTCGATGCGCACGCCACCCGCGCTGAGATATTGGTTGTTGTAATCCACCGTGATGCCGCCGCAGCCGGCAACGCAGGGCCGCCCCATGCCGCGCGCCACCACCGCCGCGTGGCTGGTCATGCCGCCGCGCGTGGTCAGCACGCCACGCGCCGCATGCATGCCGTGAATATCTTCCGGCGAGGTTTCAATGCGCACCAGAATGACACTTTCGCCCTTTTGCGCGCGTGCTTCAGCCTCATCCGCACTGAACACGACAATGCCACAAGCCGCACCGGGGGAAGCAGGCAGGCCCTTCGCCAGCAGCTTGCGCGGCGCCTTTGGGTCCAGTGTTGGGTGCAGCAATTGATCAAGCGCGGCTGGGTTCACGCGCCGTACGGCTTCGGTGTGGTCAATCAACCCCTCACGCGCCATATCCACCGCGATTTTCAGGGACGCGGCAGCAGTGCGCTTACCATTGCGAGTTTGCAACATATAAAGCTTGTTGCTCTGCACCGTGAATTCAATGTCCTGCATGTCACGGTAATGGCGTTCCAGCGTGGCGCGCACCTGCACCAATTCGGCATAGGCGGCCGGCATGGCTTCTTCCATGCTGCGTTCAGTCGGCTTTGAGCGTTCCTTCGCCATGGGCTGCGGTGTGCGAATACCCGCCACCACATCCTCACCCTGCGCATTGATCAGATATTCGCCGTAGAAAACATTCTCGCCAGTGGAAGGATCACGCGTGAAGCACACACCCGTGGCGCAATCCTCACCCATATTGCCGAAGACCATGGCTTGCACATTGACCGCCGTGCCCCATTCGGCCGGGATGTCATGCAAACGGCGATAAGTCACCGCGCGCTGGTTCATCCAACTGCCAAACACCGCGCCAATCGCGCCCCAAAGCTGGGTTTCCGGGTCTTGCGGGAAGGGCTTGCCGGTCACTTCCGCGACCATTTCCTTATAGCCATCCACCACGCGATGCCATTCCGCGGCGGTGAGTTCCGTATCTTCGTTCTTCCCGGTGTCGAGCTTCACATGCTCGATAATTTCCTCAAAGCGATGATGATCAACGCCGAGCACGACGGACCCATACATCTGAATGAAGCGCCGATAGGAATCCCAGGCAAAGCGCGCATCGCCGGAAGCCGCCACAAGGCCTTCAACGGTTTGGTCATTCAGCCCAAGATTGAGCACCGTATCCATCATGCCCGGCATGGAAACCCGCGCGCCGGAGCGCACGGAAACCAGCAAGGGCCGATGATGGTCACCAAAGCGATTGCCCACCGCTTCTTCAACCCGCGCCAGCGCGGCGCGCACCTGCGCCGCCAAATCGCCCGGGTATTTCTGCCCATTGTCGTAATAGGCGGTGCAGACTTCGGTGGTGATGGTGAAGCCAGGTGGCACCGGCAAACCAATCGAGGCCATTTCGGCCAAATTGGCGCCCTTGCCACCCAGAAGATTCCGCATATCGGCTCGGCCTTCATTGTGGCCGGCACCGAAGCTATAGACCCATTGTGTCATGGGGGGGTTCCTCAGGCTTCAATCTTGGAGAAATCCGCCACGGTATCCATGGCGGCACGAAGACGGGCGAGCAGTCGCAGACGATTGCGGCGAAGTTCCGGCGCCGGATCGTTCACGATCACTTTTTCGAAAAAACCATCCACCGGGGCGCGGAGCGCGGCCATGGCTTCCATGGCCCGTTCAAAATCCTCGGCCTCAATATCCAGGCGGATGCGGGTGCCGGCTTCTTCAAGCGCGGCGGCGAGGGCGGCTTCTTCCGGCAATTTCAGCAGATGGGCTTCATAGCCGGTGTCGAAGGCGTGACCATCGCGCTTTTCCTCAATGCGGAGGATGTTGATCGCGCGGCGATGCGCGGCCAGCAGATTGGCGCCGGCTTCTGATTCGACAAAGCCGCGCACGGCTTCGGCGCGGGACAGAAGGCGGTTCAGGTCATCATCAGGCGTCGCACCAAAAACTGCGGTCGCCACATCATGGCGCGCGCCTTCGCCACGGAGCTGTACGCGCAGGCGTTCGACGAGGAAGTCGAGCAGACCCGCCTCAAAGGCTGCGACCATGAACGTACCCTCGCCATCGCTTGGCGCTTGCGAGTCGGTGGCGCGAACAATCTTCGCCACTAGCCCAGGTGGCGTATAATATTCACCACTGCTAGGGCGCCGATAGAGGAAGAACGCCTCGCCCATCAGATCAGCCAGCGGCAGGCGCAGCCCGTTTTCGCGAATGATGCGAATGATACCAAGCGCGGCCCGGCGCAACGCGAAGGGATCACCGCTACCGGTGGGCTTTTCCCCCACAGCAAAGAAACCAACCAATTGGTCAATCTTATCGGCGAGCGCCACCGCTATAGCGACGCCTTCCGTCGGCACAGCATCCCCCGCGCCGGCCGGGCGGTAATGCGCAGCGATGGCTTCCGCCACGCGGGCATCCTCATGCTGACCGAGCGCGTAATAGCGCCCCATCACGCCTTGCAATTCCGGAAACTCACCGACCATGCCGGAAGCGAGATCAGCCTTCGCCAGCCGTGCCGCGCGCCGCGCGAGCGTTGCATCAGCGCCGAGTTTTTCCGCGATCAGCCCAGCCAGGTTTTCAAGCCGCGCCACGCGCTGGCCTTGTGTGCCGAGCTTGGCGTGGAACACCACGCTATCCAGCTTGGGCAGGAAGCTTTCTAGCTTTTGCTTGCGGTCCAAATCCCAAAAGAAGCGCGCATCCGCCAAGCGCGCGCGCAGCACGCGTTCATTGCCGGCAACAATCGCGGCACCCCCATCAGGTGCCGCGATATTCGCCACCAGCGCAAAGCGCGGCGCCGCGGTGCCATCCCGCTTGCGCAGGGCAAAATAGCGCTGATTGACGCGCATGGTGGTGCGCATCACCTCCGGCGGTAAATCCATGAAGGCGTCATCAATCCGCCCGAGCAAAGGCACTGGCCATTCCACCAGCCCCGCTACTTCGGCAATCAAAGCCTCATCCGGCACTACGTCCAGCCCTTCGGCGGCGGCGAGTGCGGTGATGCCATCACGGATCATGCGCGCGCGGTCTTCCGCTTCCAGCACAACCTGCCGCTCGGCAAGTTCGGCCTTGTACTCGGCAAAGTCCCGCACGCCGAAAGCACCGGGGGACATGATGCGATGGCCTTCGGTCAAATCGCCACTCACCAGCCCGTGACCATCATCGCCGCCCTGCGCGAGGGTGAAGGGCACCACGGCACCATCCAGCACGCAGAGGATGCGCTTCAAGGGCCGCACCCAAACCATGGAAGATGTGCCGCCCCAGCGCATGGATTTCGGCCAGGGGAAGGCCCGGATCAGCAACGGCAATTCGCGCGCTAAGATGGATGCAGGTGCTTCGCCAGTCAGGGTTCGCCGCATGAAGACATGCGTCGCTTTCCCTGCCTGGCTAGCTTCGAAGCGCAGTTGCGAAGGTCCACCTACATCGAAGACGCCTCCGCTTTTCAGCGTTACTAAGCCCTCCTTCGCCCAAGCCATCGGGTTCTCGGCGCGCGGCAACTGGCTTGTGAGGAAGGCCAATAACGGCTCATCGGGGGCATCCAGACGCGGGCCTCGCTTTTCGTCTTCCCGTGACGGGATCTCAGTGCGGATTTCTGCGCGATAGGTGATCCGCCGAGGCCCGAATGCGCGATACTCGTGTCGGGGGGGTGATATGCTTTTTCCCAAGAAGTTACGCATTGAATCGCAGAAGCGGTCAGCCGCCGCTTCCTGCATACGTGCCGGTATTTCTTCGGAGAATAGTTCAATCAGCAATTCAGCAAATTCAGTCATGGGTTTTGATCGCCGGCTCTATATCGGTTGCGGCGAAATCATCGCCCTTGAACAGCAGTGTCTGGCCGCGTTCCTTGGCCAGCGCGTAAGCAAAGCAATCCCCCAGATTGAGCGCCGCCTTGTGGCGCCCCTTGCCGTAGCGGCGCCAGGCATCGCGGGCAATCGCCGCGTGCTGCGCCGTAAATGGCACAATCTCCGCACCCGCCGCCGCAATCAGCGCGTCGAGCTTTTCAGCCATGCCGGGCCGCGTCCGACCTTCGGCGACAATCGCCGTTTCAAGCAAGGTGGGCGCAGCGATGGCCGTGGTGTCCGCATCCCGGATCATGCCGGCCAGCCGTTCGGCATCAGGCTCCTTGAACAGGATCGCGACCAGTGCTGACGAATCAAGGATCATCGCGGCAGGCCATGTTCGTCATATAGGTCGCGGTGATCGCTGGTGACACCGGGCGGGACGAGTTTGGAGGCTTCTTCCGCAATCGCCATGATGGCGTCGAATTTGCGCTGCCGCGCCGCTTTTTCCCGCGCCAGTTTTTCGGCCACTGCCTCTCGCACCGCGCCGGTCGCCGTCGTGCCGAGCATCGCCGCAAGCTCCTTCGCCTCGGCAATCAGGGCGGCATCCTTGATGTTCAACTGGCCCACGGCGCACCTTTGGTAGAAACCCCGATGGATATGGTAGAAAACCCCCAAAAACGCAAGGTCACGCCCTTTCGCCGGCCAGCCAGGCTTCACAACAGCCCTTCGCCAGTGTGCGCACCCGGCCGATATAGGCGGCGCGTTCCGTTACGCTGATGGCGCCCCGCGCATCCAGCAGATTGAAGCGATGCGATGCCTTGATGCATTGGTCATAGGCCGGCAGGGCGAGCTTCCGTTCCAGTAGCGCGGCGCATTCGGCCTCCGCATCCTCAAAATGACGGAACAGCATCTTTGTGTCGGCGGCTTCGAAATTATGCGCGCTATATTCGCGTTCGGCCCGCAGGAACACTTCGCCGTATTTCACGCCCTCGCCATTGAAATCCAGGTCATAAACATTCTCGACCCCCTGGATATACATGGCCAACCGTTCCAGGCCGTAAGTGAGTTCGGCGCTGGGCCTATCGCAGGCAATGCCGCCGACCTGTTGGAAATAGGTGAATTGCGTCACCTCCATCCCGTCGCACCACACCTCCCAACCCAGGCCCCAGGCGCCGAGCGTCGGGCTTTCCCAATCATCCTCAACAAAGCGGATGTCGTGCAAAGCGGGGTCAATGCCAAGCGCGCGATAGCTTTCAATCAACAACGCCTGCGGGTCCGCCGGTGATGGCTTCAGGATCACCTGATATTGGTAATAATGCTGTAGCCGATTGGGGTTTTCGCCATAGCGGCCATCGGCCGGGCGGCGCGATGGCTGCACATAGGCCGCCTTCCAGGGCTTGGGGCCAAGGGCGCGCAGCGTCGTTGCTGGGTGAAAGGTGCCCGCGCCCACTTCCATGTCATAGGGCTGCAGAATGACGCAGCCCTGATCCGCCCAAAAGCGATGCAGGCGCAGGATGATGTCCTGAAAACTGGGGGGCTTGGCGGTCATGGCGGTTCTGTGCTCTGGCGTAAGGCTCGTGCGGGATGCTCTATAGGCAGGGGACCGAGACCGGGCAAGGAAAGCCAGCATGACGACCACGCAAGATATCATCAGCGCCTATCTGGCCGCCTTTAATCGGGGGGATTGGGCGGGCATGCTGGCGTTATTGGCCGATGATGTGGTGCACGACATCAACCAGGGCGGCGCCGAACATGGCAAAGCCGCCTTTGCCGGTTTTCTGGACCGGATGGCGCGCTGCTACCGGGAAGAATTGCGCGATATCGTGATCCTGGTCAGCGCTGATGGCACCCGTGCTGCGGCGGAATTCCAGGTGCATGGGAAATATCTGGCGCAGGATGCCGGGCTGCCGCCAGCACGAGGGCAGCGCTATACCCTGCCGGCCGGGGCGTTTTTTGGCCTGAAGGATGGGCGGATCACGCGCGTCACCATGTATTACAATTTGCGGGAATGGCTGCGCCAGGTTGATGGGTAAAGCCTTGCATTGCGGGGGCGGGCAGTGCTTTCTGGCGTGATGAAGCTGCTTTCCGGTCATGCCCGCCTCGCCGGGGTTTTCGGCCATCCCGTCACCCATTCCCGCTCCCCCAGGCTGCACGGGTTCTGGCTGCAACGCTATGGCATTGATGGCGCCTATATCCCGCTTGGGGTGCCGCCCGAGCGCTTCGGCGCGGCGGTGCGCGCGCTGGTGGATCTCGGCTTTCGCGGTGCCAATGTTACCATCCCCCATAAGCTCGCAGCCTTTGAGATTTGCGATGAGGTCGCGCCTTTCGCCCGCCGCGCCGGGGCGGTGAATACGCTGATTTTCCGTGATGGGCGGATTGAAGGCTCAAATACCGATGGCTTCGGTTTTCTGGAGAGCATCCGAGAAGCCGCGCCTGGTTGGCGAGCCGATGCCGGCCCCGCCGTGCTTTTGGGGGCGGGCGGTGCGGCGCGCGCCATTGCCGCCGCCCTGCTTGACGCCGGCGCGCCGCGTGTGACGCTGGTGAACCGCACGCAGGCGAAGGCCGAGGCTTTGGCGCGTGATCTTGGCGGGCCAATTGAGGTTGCCGACCGGCCCCCCTTGGAAGAGGCGGCCTTGCTGGTGAATACTACCTCGCTTGGTATGCAGGGGCAGCCGGGGCTCATCTTGGATTTGGCGCCTTTGCCTGTCAGCGCGGTGGTGGCGGATATCGTTTATGTGCCGCTTGAGACGCGCCTCCTGGCTGCGGCGCGCGCGCGCGGGCTGGTCGCGGTGGATGGGCTTGGCATGTTGCTGCATCAGGCGCGGCCAGGCTTTGAGGCTTGGTTCGGCGTCGCCCCTGAAGTGGACCAGGCTTTGCGTGATGTGGTGGCGGCCGATATCCCGAAACGTGATGGCGCATGAAGATCATCGGCCTGACAGGCGGGATTGGCATGGGGAAATCCACCGCCTCGGCGACCTTTCGCCGGCTTGGCCTGCCGATATTTGATGCCGATCAGGCGGTGCATGCCTTGCAGGCGGTGGGCGGGCGCGCGGTGCGGCCGATTGAAGCTGCCTTCCCAGGCACGACGCGCGGTGGTGCCGTGCATCGGGAAGCCCTCCGCCGCGCCGTGCTTGGCAATCCTCAGGCGCTGAAGCGGTTGGAGCGGATTATGCATCCGCTGGTGCGGGATGCGGAAAGGCAGTTTCTGGCAGCGGCGCGGCGCGGTGGAAAATCCTTCGTGGTTTTGGATATTCCCTTGCTCTTGGAAACGGGCGGCGAAAAGCGCGTTGATCTGGTGGTAGTAGTCTCAGCCCCCGCCGCAGTGCAGGCAGCGCGCGTCATGCGCCGGCCCGGCATGTCGCCCGAGCGCTTGGCAGCCATTCGCGCGCGGCAAATGCCCGATGCCATGAAGCGCCGGCGCGCTGATGTGGTGATCCATACCGGGCTGTCACGGCATTTTGCGGTGGCGCGCCTTCGGCGTCTGATGCGGCGGCTAAGAGGGACCGCCTGATGCGCCAGATTGTGCTTGATACAGAAACCACCGGGCTTGACCCTCTGACGGGCGATCGGGTGATTGAAGTGGCAGCGGTGGAATTGTTGAACCTGCTACCAACGGGTGAGGCATTTCACAGCGTGATTGACCCGGAACGCGATATCCCGGCCGAGGCATCGCGCATTCACGGCTTCACCAATGGCGATGTCGCCGGCAAGCCGAAATTCGCTGAGATCGCAGATCAGCTATTGAGGTTCTTGGGCGATGCCGAAATCATAGCCCATAACGCGCCCTTTGATTTTGGCTTTCTGGATGCTGAATTGCAACGCTGCCAGCGACCGCCCTTGGATCGCCGGCGCATGATTGACAGCCTTGCCATTGCAAAGGCTCGCTATCCCGGCATGCCGAATAATTTGGATGCGCTATGCCGCCGGCTTGGCGTGGATAATTCCATGCGCGGTAGCCATAATGCCATCCTCGACTGCCAGCTTCTGGCGCAAGTCTATCTGGAAATGATGGGTGGCAAGCAGCCGGGCCTGGAATTGGCGGCCAAATCCGCGCCGCGGCTGGTTACCCTTGAAGTGGAAGCGGTGGAGCATGCGGCGCTGCTGATCACCCCATCCGCAGAAGCGCTGGCCGCGCATGAGGCATTTGTCAGCGCCAAAATCAAGGATCCGCTTTGGCTGAAGCCCCCCTTCACGCAGGAAGGTAGTGCTTAACGGGCCTCAGCCGCTGCGGATGATGCGCATTAGCTGCGCGACATGCTCGGGCGGCGTTGGCGGGATGATCCCGTGGCCCAGATTGAAGATAAAGGGCCGCCCGCGCATGGCGGCCAGGATGCTGCGTGCCTCGGCCTCCAGCGCGGCACCACCGGCGACAAGCGCCAAAGGGTCAAGATTACCCTGCAACGGCATGGTGGCGGGTATTGCCTGGGCGGCCCAGCGCGGGTCCATACTGGTATCCATGGCAACCGCATCCACTGCCGCGCGGCTCGCGTAATCGGGCAGCATGGGGCCAGCCAGGCGGGGAAAGCCGATGATAGGGGTGGTTGGGCAGCGCTTGCGCACCGCGCGCGCGATGGCGGCTGAGGGTTCGATTACCCAGCGTCGGAATTGGCTAGGCGGTAGTAGCCCTGCCCAGGTGTCAAACAACATCAGCGCTTCGGCGCCGGCTTCCACTTGAGCGACCAGATATTCGGTTGTCGCATCCTGCAAAACGCGGATCAGCCGGCCAAAGCTGGCTGGGTCGCTGAAGGCCATGCCGCGCGTCGCGGCAAAATCCTTGCTGCCGCGGCCTTCCACCATGTAGCAGGCAACGGTGAAGGGTGAACCGGCGAAGCCGATCAGGGCGGTTTTGGGGTGATCCTGATTAAGCCCGGCACGGGTCAGGCGAACGGTTTCAAAAATCGGCGCGGCTTTCGTGAGCACGCCATCAAGATCAAGTGCGGCGATCGCTTCAGCTGAGCGGATCGGGTCGAGTAGCGGGCCTTCACCCTCCGCAAAACGCAAGCCTTGGCCAAGCGCCCAAGGCACCATAAGGATATCGGAGAACAGGATGGCCGCATCCATGCCATAACGGCGGATGGGTTGCAGCGTGACCTCGGCCGCCAGATCAGGCGTGGTGCAGAGCGAGATAAAATCGCCGGCCTTGGCGCGGGTCGCGCGGTATTCGGGCAAATACCGGCCGGCCTGGCGCATCAGCCAAACGGGGGGCGGCCAGACTGGTTCTCCGGCCAAGACGCGCAAAAAGGGTTTGGCCCGGCTGGGCTCGTTTTCCGTTTCCATGATCCGAACCTAAGCATTGAATCTAAGATTCTGAAAGATGAGGGTGATTGTAGGGCCTGTGGATCATGGGGAGCCAAGCCATGCCGGTTTCGTCCACAGGGTTGTCCAAGGACAAGCAGATGCAAGTTTGGTGATGCTGGCGGTGGAAAGCGAAATTGTGCTTGTTGACAGTCAGGCATGGCTAAAATCATTCGGCCTTGCGTGGTGGGGTGGTTTCATCCCCATTATGGGGCTGGGCGGGATCGGTGCTGGAATCCACCCCCGTTATCCACAATGATTCACGGAATTCTCCCGCCATGGCCAACAGGCATATCAATCTGCATTTGGTGTCGGATTCAACCGGGGAGACGCTGCAATCCATTGCGCGAGCAACCTTGGCTAGGTTTGATGATCATCATGTCGTGGATCACCGCTGGAGTCTGATCCGATCCCGCCTGCAATTGGATCGCGTGTTGGAAGGTATCCAGCATGAACCGGGCCCGGTGCTTTATACGTTGGTGGATTCCAGCTTGCGTCATGTGTTGGAGGAAGCCTGCCAACGGATGGGGGTGACATGTCTTTCGCCGCTTGATCCTGTTATGGCGCTGTTGCAGGAAGCAACTGGTGTTCGGGCGCGTGAAAAACGCGCCGCACAGCATGTGATGGATGCGGATTACTTCAGGCGCATTGACGCAATGCATTATGTGCTATCGCATGATGATGGGCAGGGAACCGTCGGCATTCGCAATGCGGATGTGGTGCTGGTTGGAGTTTCACGGAGCAGCAAAACACCGACCTGTTTCTACCTGGCCAATCGCGGTATCAAGGCGGCGAATGTGCCAATAGTGCCTGGCGCCAGCCTGCCCGAGATTTTGAATGATCCACCTTGTCCTGTGGTTGGGCTTTACATTGAAGCGAATGCGCTGATCGATATTCGGCGCCATCGCCTGAAGATCATTGGCGGCCAAGGGGTGCGGCAAGACACCACAGATTACATTGATCCCGAGGCGGTGAAGGCGGAAATCATCGCAGCCCGCAGGCTTTGCGCCAGCCAAGGCTGGCCAGTGATTGATGTGACGCGCCGTAGCATCGAGGAAACCGCGGCGACGGTATTGCAATTGATGGGGGCCTGGCATGCGCGGCGGCGGGAGAGCAAGGCTGCCGCGGCGCCCGAGGATCCCGCCGCCGGGGTGATTGGGCAGGTGTGATGATGCTGCACGCGGATCAACCGGATATCGCCGCCCTGGAACGCGCCTGCCTTACGGCAGTGCCCGCGCAGCGCGTGGCGTTTGATGGCAATTTTGTGCTGCGCGCTTTTCTAGGCGGCACGGGCCGCGCGAATGCCGCGAGCAGTTTAAGCCCTGAAACTGACCCCGGACTACCAGTGCGCCTTGCCCGCATAGAAAGGCTGTATCAGGCGCTGAAGCTTCCACCGCGCTTTCGCTCTACGCCGCTTGACCCGCCAGGCATGGCGGCGCTGCTAGCCTCACAAGGCTATGAGATGAAGGATGAGACGATCATTTTTCTCGCACCCATTCAGGGTATTGCACGCGCGGATATAACCGCGCGCGTGCTTTCGGCCCCTGATGAGGATTGGATGGCGGTGACCGCCACAGCGGAGCATCAGGTGCCGGCGCGCCGTGCTGAGAAGGAACGCGCGGTCAGTATGATGATGGTGCCGGCGGCCTGGTTGGTATCCTATGAAGATGCCAAGCCGGTGGCCTGCATTTCCGTAGTGGCTGATGGGCCATTGGCTGGGTTTTTCGATCTGGCTGTCGTGCCGGAAGCACGGCGTCGAGGCTTGGGGGCGCGCATCACGCGCGCTGCGGCGCTATGGGCGGCGGGACAGGGTGCGCATTGGCTATGGGCGCAAGTGGCCGCGACCAATCAGGCTTCCTGCGCAGCGCAGCAAAGCCTCGGCATGCGGGAAGCCTATCGCTATGTTTATTTCGTCAGGCCGCAGGATAAGGTGGCGGCATTGCATTTCGGGTAATGGCAGGTCCCTGGGCTTCAGCTTAAGAGTTCTGAAGCCCAGGCGGTAATGTTACGGAATGAGAACGGTGCTGCCTGTTGTCTTGCGCGCTTCAAGCGCGATATGCGCGGAAGCAGCATCCTTCAGCGCATAGCTTTGATTGACGCGAATCTTCACAGCGCCCGATGCCACAACCTCAAACAAATCACTGGCGCGGGCGACCAAATCCTCGCGTTGCGCCGTATAGGTCGCAAGCGTGGGCCGCGTCACGTAAAGCGAGCCCTTGGCAGCCAGAATGCCGAGATCAGGAATGGCAACGGGGCCAGAAGCATTGCCGTAGGAAATCATCAGCCCATAGGGTCCCAGGCAATCGAGTGAGGTCAGGAAACTGTCCTTTCCGACACTGTCATACACTACGGGTAGCATGGCGCCCTTGGTGATGTCCTTCACACGGGCGGGGATATCATCGCTGGTCAGCAGCGCGTGATCCACGCCATGGTTTTTCACCAGAGCGGCCTTTTCCGGTGTGCTGACCACGCCAATCACTGTGCAGCCAAGATGCTTTGCCCATTGGCTGAGGATAAGACCCACCCCGCCGGCAGCGGCATGGATCAGGACGGTCTGGCCTGCCTTTGCGGCGTAGCATTTCTTGATCAGGAAGGCGGCTGTCATGCCCTGCAGCATCATCGCCGCGCCTTGTTCGAAGGTGATCGCATCGGGCATTTTCACCAGGCGATCCGCTTTGATGGCGCGTGCTTCGGCATAGGCGCCGATTGGGCCCGTGGCGTAAGCCACGCGATCGCCGACCTTCACTTCAGTGACGCCTTCGCCAATCGCTTCCACAATGCCAGAGGCTTCCATGCCGATAATGGCCGGCATGTTGGGAGCCTTGTAGAGGCCCGTGCGGAAATAAACGTCAATGTAATTCAGGCCAACGGCCTTATGCCGCACTAGCGCTTCGCCAGGCTTGGGGGCGGGAAGGGGCACTTCTTCCCAGACCATTTTCTCCGGACCGCCGGTTTCATGGATGCGAATAGCGTGATTCATGGGGGTATCCATCAGGTGTTGAGGGGGAGAAGAAGTGCGCGGCTTTCAAGATCCAAAAGATGACGCTTTGTAGCCGGTCCATCACCGCCGGAATAGCCGCCCAATGACCCATCGGCGGCGACCACGCGATGGCAGGGTATGAAAATGGGGATGGGGTTCGCACCATTCGCTCGGCCGACCGCGCGTGGGGCTGAGCCGATGGTGCGGGCGATATCGGCGTAGCTCCGGGTTTCGCCTGGCGGGATAGCGCAAAGAGCGGCCCAAACCCGCTTTTGGAAGTCTGACCCTGCGGGGGCAAGGGGGAGGTCGAAAGTGATACGCTTGCCATCGAAATAATCTTGCAGCTGATCCCGCGCCCGGCGCAGGAGGGGCGTGGCGTACTGATCCCGCCCGCGGCCCCAATCAAGCGCAACAATGGCGCCGCCATCTTCTGAGATGGTGAGCTCACCAAGGGGGGTATGGAGAGAGAGCTGCGGCATGTCGCTGGAGCGAAGTGGCACCATGGTCGGGTAGCGTCAAGCGGGACGGTTTTGACGGATGGCTGTTTAGGCGGCAAGTGAATGTGCGTAAGCAAAGGGGAATGTGCATGAGCGATCTGGAAGCCAAGGGGAGAGCCCCATCAGACCCCCCGCCATATTATGAGGCGCATGTTTTTGTGTGCTGCAATCGGCGTCCGGAGGAGCATAAGCGCGGATCCTGCGCGGCACGCGGCAGCGAGGCCTTGCGCGACTACATGAAGGCGCGCGGCAAGGAATTGGGGCTAGCCCGGGTGCGTGTGAATTTTGCTGGCTGTCTGGATCGCTGCGAATTTGGCCCGGTGATGGTGATCTACCCAGAGGGAACATGGTATAAGATCGAAACGAAATCCGATATTGACGAGGTGTTGGAAGCGCATCTCCGCAACAAGGGTCGTGTGCCTCGCCTAATGTTGACCGAGCGCGATATCCCGCCAGCAAAGGGATAGGCGGCGGCGCGTGTTTCACGTGAAACGAGGCAATAGGTGAGCGCCGCTGACACAATCTATGCCCTGGCGAGCGGCGCAGCAGCTGGCGCGGTTGCGGTGTTGCGCTTGTCGGGGCCAAGAACAGGCGAGGCCGTAAGGTGCCTGGCTGGCGGCCTACCGCCCCCGCGCCGGGCTAGTCTGCGACGGTTGCGCGCCCCTGATGGCGAAACGCTAGACCATGCCCTTGTGCTTTGGTTTCCGGCGCCGGCTTCCTATACTGGCGAAGATGCCGCTGAACTGCATTTGCATGGTGGGCGCAGCGTCATTGCCGGGGTGATGGAAGCATTAAGCTCGGCCGGGTTGCGTCAAGCAGAACCCGGCGAATTTACCCGCCTGGCCTTTTTGCACGGCAAGATGGACTTGACCGCGGCCGAGGGCATCGCAGATTTGATCGCGGCAGAGACCGCGGCACAGCGGCGCCAGGCCTTGAATCAGGCCGATGGCGGCTTGGCCAAGCTTTATGGCGCTTGGGCCGAACGCTTGGCGCGGCTGCTGGCCCATCAAGAGGCTTCGATCGAGTTCGCCGAAGATGGCCTTCCCACTGATCTGGATGCCAAGGCACGCGCCGGGGCAGGGGAGCTGCGCGCAGAAATCGAGGCGCATTTGGCCGATGCGCGGTGTGGAGAGTTGCTGCGCGAGGGCTTAGTCTTTGCCATCATCGGCGCGCCGAATGCTGGAAAATCTTCTCTTCTCAACGCCTTGGTAGGTCGGGAGGCGGCCATTGTCTCTGCCCGGGCAGGTACTACGCGCGATATTGTAGAGGCGCGGCTGGACTTGGCCGGCGTGCCTGTAACACTATCCGACACGGCAGGCCTGAGAGAGGCCGGCGATGAGATTGAGGCAGAGGGGATCAAGCGTGCTGAGCGCCGAGCCCAGGAGGCGCAGCTTGTCATCACACTTTTTGCCGCTGATCAACCGCCTGACCCCGAGACACGCCGTTGGGTAGGACCTGAGGCCCTTGTGCTCGTCAATAAATGCGACTTGGCGCCAGCGCCAGCTTCGATTGCCGGAGTTGCCACCATGGCAGTTTCTGCGCAACAGGGTACAGGGCTGGGTGAGGTGCGGGACCGGCTTGCTGAGGCTGCATTGCGCCTGACGGGCGCTGGACGGGGCAATCAATTGACCCGTCCGCGCCACCGTGCGGCCCTGGCTGACGCGGTGACGCTGCTTACCGAAGCGGAGGGCGCCGGCCTTCCAGAACTGGCAGCGGAGGCGTTGCGCGCGGCGCTCTTCGCCCTTGGCCGCCTGACCGGACGCGTGGGTGTCGAGGAAATTCTGGATATCGTCTTTCGGGACTTCTGCATCGGCAAGTAATGCTGATATAGGCGGCGTATGACAGGTGCGGATTTGACCTTTGATGTCGTAGTGGTAGGCGGCGGCCATGCCGGCTGTGAGGCCGCGGCGGCTGCGGCGCGCTGTGGCGCACGCACATTGCTGCTGACCCATAAGATGGAAACCGTTGGTGAAATGTCCTGCAACCCGGCCATTGGTGGTGTAGGGAAGGGCCACCTGGTTCGCGAAATTGACGCGCTCGACGGGCTTATGGCCCGCGCCGCGGATGCCGCTGCCATTCACATCAAGATGCTTAACCTGTCTAAGGGTCCAGCGGTCCGAGGGCCCCGCGCCCAGGCGGATCGGCGGCTTTATCGGGAGGCTGTGCAGGCGCTGCTGCGCGCTCAGCCCGGCCTCACGATCATGGCCGGCGGGGCCGAGGGGCTGGAACTCGACCAAGCGGGTGCGCTGGCCGCGATCACTACCGCCGATGGGCAGCGTATTCGCTGCGGCGCTGCGATCGTGACCACTGGCACATTCTTGCGCGGCGAAATCCATATCGGCGAAAAGCGCTTCCCGGCTGGCCGAGTTGGCGACGCGCCGGCTGTTGGCCTCGCACTGGCATTCGAGGGTTTGGGCCTGCCGCTGGCGCGGCTCAAGACCGGGACACCGCCCAGGCTTGATGGTCGGACGATTGATTGGGCAGTGCTGGAAGCGCAGCCTGGGGATGACAAGCCAGAACCGCTTTCCTGGCTGACAGAGCGTATAACCAATCGCCAAGTCTCCTGTGGGATTACCGCGACTACGCCTGAAACCCACGCGATCATCCGCGCCAATCTTCAGTCAAGCGCAGTGTATGGTGGTCGGATCCAGGGGGTCGGGCCCCGCTATTGCCCTTCAATCGAAGACAAGGTGGTGCGCTTTGCCGACCGCGAGCGGCACCAGATTTTCCTTGAACCTGAAGGGCTTGATGACCCAACGGTCTATCCCAATGGGATTTCCACGAGCCTTTCAGAAGCTGTGCAGGAACAGGTAGTCGCCTTGATTCCTGGGCTAGCTAGGGCGCGCATTCTGCGGCCTGGCTATGCCATTGAATATGATCACATTGACCCCCGCGCGCTGACGCCGACGCTGGAATTGCGGCGCGTGCCGCGTCTTTTCCTGGCGGGGCAGATCAACGGCACGACAGGGTATGAGGAAGCCGGAGCTCAGGGTCTGATGGCCGGTATCAACGCAGCCCGCCGTGCGTCCGGCGCTGATCCCGATGCGACCTTGACGCGTAGCGAGGCCTATATCGGTGTGTTGGTGGATGATTTGACGCTACAGGGCGTGTCAGAGCCCTACCGCATGCTCACCGCACGGGCCGAACATCGCCTGTCGCTCCGCGCGGATAATGCCGGGCTTAGGCTCACCGAACGGGGTATTGCCTGGGGCTGCGTTGGGTCTGAGCGGGCAGTGCGGCATCGTGCCTTTGCAGAAGCGGTGTCCTCGGCCTTGGCACGCGCTGTCGCGGATGGTGCCTCTCCCGCGGCTCTTTCTGGTTTTGGGATTGCGGTGAATCAGGATGGCCGACGGCGCTCCGTGCTCGAATTATTGGCTCTCCCCGGCGTTGAAACCGGCTTGGTGGAAGCTGCCTTCTCATGGCTGAAGGAACTCTCCCCGGCAATTCGCGCCCAATTGGAAGCCGAGGCCCTTTACGCCCCTTATTTGCGCCGGCAGGAAGCCGAGCGGCGCCTCATGGAGCGTGAGGAAAAGGCCGCAATCGCCGCAACGCTTGATTTCGATGCGGTGGACGGGCTTTCCGCCGAAATGCGCCAACGGTTCAAGGCGGCGCGCCCCACAACCCTTGGCGCAGCCGGTCGTGTTCAGGGCGTCACGCCCGCGGCACTTGCAGCGCTCGCGGTCCATCTGCGGCGTGAAGCGCAACGTTTCACGTGAAACACAGCTCGGAAACCACTGAACGGTTTGCAGCCTTTCGCGACCTGCTGCTCCGTTGGAATGTGCGGATCAATCTTATTTCCGGAGAAACTGCCGCGGACATAGATCAACGCCACATCGCGGATTGTGCGCAATTGCAGCCGCTTCTGCCCAAGGATGGACCCATCGCCGACCTGGGGTCGGGCGCCGGCCTACCGGGCCTCGTGTTGGCGATTTTGCAGCCAGAGCGCGAAATTCATTTGGTGGAGTCTGACAAGCGCAAAGCCGCGTTCCTGGTCGAAGCAAGCGCCCAACTACAACTACCTATGGTGCGTGTGCATGCCTGCCGCGCAGAAAACGCTAAGCTCCCGCCGCTTGCGGCCATTACTGCGCGTGCTCTTGCCCCCTTGGCTGTATTGCTGCCCCATGCTGCGGATTTCCTGGCCCCCGGCGGCATGGCGCTATTTCCTAAAGGCAAAACTGCCGAGAAAGAGTTGACGGAAGCCACTCAGGACTGGCACTTCACCCTTGAGCGCTTCCCAAGCGCGACCAATCCCGAAGCAACCATCCTGCGCCTGAGCAATATCCACAGTGTCAAGCACTAGCCCCACGAGGCCGAAAATCATTGCCATCGCCAATCAAAAAGGCGGGGTGGGCAAGACCACGACTGCGATCAACCTTGCAACTGCTCTGGCTACCACCCGCAAGGTCCTGCTGATTGACCTGGACCCGCAGGGTAATGCTTCAACCGGCCTTGGCCTGCCGCGGCAGGAAAGGGGTCAGGGCAGTTACGCGCTACTGGTAGGCGCCGCACCCTTGGCGGAATTGATCAAGCCTTCGCGCATACCAAAACTTGACCTGCTACCCGCCGATGCCGATTTGGCTGGCGCGGAGATCGAGCTTATTGATGTCGAGGCACGCGAAAGGCGGCTGCTAAACGCGCTCGATGCTGCTGGAGACACTCTGGCGGATATAGATCTCATCATTATTGATTGCCCGCCATCGCTCGGCCTTATCACGCTGAATGCCCTGGTCGCGGCGGATGAGGTTTTGGTGCCTTTGCAATGTGAATTCTTCGCGCTTGAAGGCGTGTCCCAAATCACGCGCACCATCGAACGCGTCAGCAAAAGCTTGAACCCAAACCTTAAGCTGGGCGGCATTATCCTGACTATGTTCGACAAGCGTAACAATCTATCGGAACTTGTCGCCGCCGACGTTCGCGCCTTCTTTGGCGACAAGGTCTATGAAACAGTAATACCTCGAAACATTCGCATTACCGAGGCGCCATCCCACGGCCTTCCCGTGCTGGTTTATGATCATCGGTCTGCCGGCGCAGAAGCCTATGTCGCGCTTGCGCAGGAATGGATCCGCCGCGAGAAGCAATTGAAGGAAACGGCCCAATGAAAAAGCCCGCCCGGCTCGGCATGGGTCTCTCAGCCCTTATGGGGGACGCCCCGGCCCCCGCCGCCTCAACCTCTGGCCCGCCACGCAGCCTGCCTATTGCCATGATCGAACCTGGCCCTTTTCAGCCGCGCATGGAACCTGATCGGCAGGCGCTGCAGGAACTCGCGGCCTCCATCAACGAGCATGGTATTTTGCAGCCCCTGCTCGTGCGCCCGAAGCCAGGTGATGCGGGGCGCTACCAGATCATTGGCGGCGAACGCCGCTGGCGCGCGGCGCAGATCGCGAAGCTGCATGATGTCCCCGTCGTCATCCGCGATTTTGATGACCGCATGGCGATGGCCGCTGGCTTGGTTGAAAACCTCCAGCGCGAAGACCTGAACGCCATCGAAGAAGCCGAGGGTTTTTCGCGCCTGATCGAACAATTCGGCCTTAATCAGGAAAGCCTTGCGCGCGCTGTCGGCAAGTCGCGCAGCCATGTCGCCAATACACTGCGCCTTCTGAATCTGCCCGCCACCATCCGCGAGCATTTGCGTGCCGGGCGCCTTAGCGCCGGCCATGCCCGCGCCCTGTTGGGCGCGGAAGAACCCGAAAAACTGGCCACGCAAATCCTCACGCGCGGGCTTTCGGTGCGCCAGGCTGAGGCCATGGCCGCGGCGCAGCCCAAAAACCCTGAAGCACGACGCACCAATACCAAGGATTCCGATACGCTGGCGCTTGAACGCCAATTGCTGGAGCGCCTCGGGCTGCAGGTTGCCATCAAGCATTTTGGCAAGGGTGGGCAGGTAACCATCAGCTATAGTGACCTTGACCAGCTTGACGGCTTGATCCGCTTGCTGATGCCAGACGCCTAACGCCCCCTCACACCCGGGAGCTCGCTTTGTCAAAACCCAATGATCTCGATGCCACTGATCTTGCCATCCTCCGCTTGATTCAGGCAGATGCCTCACTCTCCCTGGGCGATATCGCGAAGGAGGTTGGGCTCACACAAACCCCATGCTGGAAACGCATCCGCCGCATGGAAGAAACCGGCATCATCACCGGACGCGTCACCTTGGTGAATGCCGAAAAGCTTGGCCTGGGCATTTCGGTTTTTGTCGCCATTGAAACCGGGGACCATTCCGCTGATTGGATCGAAAGCTTCGCCAAAACCGTGGCCGATATGCCGGAAATCGTCGAATGTTGGCGGCTTGGCGGCGATGTTGATTACCTGCTCCGCGTCGTTGTCTCCGACATGACCGCCTATGATGGCTTCTACCGCAAGCTCACGGCCCGCGTTTCCAGCTTGCGCAAAGTCACATCTCGCTTTGCCATGGAATGCGTGAAATCAACCACAGCGCTACCGCTCTGACCCCCGCGGCGCCGATTGACCCGGCAGAGGCAGCGCCGTAGCTTTCCCCAGCATTTTGAAAAAGGGAGGATATGCCGGCATGACCGTGCATTTCTGTGTGCATGACGAAGGCGATTCCGTCGGCGTCGTGGTTGTCGAAGGGATCAAATCCGGCCAGGCGCTGAATGGCTGGATCATGGATCAGGACAAGATGATCACCTTCAACGCGAAGTCGGATATCCCGATCGGCCATAAGCTTGCCATTCGCGCCATCGCTGCCGGCGATACCATCATCAAATACGGCATTGATATCGGCAAGGCGGTGAGGGACATCTCCGCTGGCGAGCATCTTCATGTCCATAACGTCAAAACGAAGCGGTGGTAAGCGCCATGGGCATTAATCTGAAAAACGCCTCATTCGAAGGCTGGCGCCGCGAAAATGGCCGTATGGGTGTGCGCAACCACGTGATCATCCTGCCGGTGGATGATCTTTCGAATGCAGCCTGCGAAGCGGTCGCAAACAACATCAAGGGCGCGCTGGCCATCCCGCACGCCTATGGCCGCCTGCAATTCGGCGCCGATCTTGATCTGCATTTCCGCACCCTCATCGGCACGGGCACCAACCCAAATGTCGCCGGCGTGGTGGTGATTGGCATTGAACCAGGTTGGACAGGCCGCATTGTTGAAGGCATCGCCAAATCCGGCAAGCCGGTGGAAGGCTTCGCCATTGAACAGAATGGCGACATCAACACCATCGCCAATGCGTCCCGCGCTGCCTATCGCATGGTGAAGCACGCATCGCGGCTGAAGAAATCCCGCGCTTCCATTCAGGAGCTGTGGGTTTCCACCAAATGCGGTGAAAGCGATACCACATCGGGCCTCGCTTCCTGCCCGACCGTCGGCAATTCCTTCGACAAGCTCTGGGAAAACGGCAATACGCTCGTTTTCGGGGAAACTACCGAACTTACGGGTGGGGAACATCTGGTTGCCGCACGGTGCCGCACGCCGGAAATCCGCGCGCAATTCCAGGCGATGTTTGACCGCTACCAGCGTGTGGTCGAAACCAATAAGACCAACGATCTTTCCGAAAGCCAGCCTACCAAGGGGAATATCGAAGGGGGCCTCACCACCATCGAAGAAAAGGCTCTCGGCAATATCCAAAAGATTGGCAAGAAGTGTCTGGTGGATGGCGTGCTGGACAAGGCCGAAGAACCAACCCATTCCGGCTTGTGGTTCATGGATTCAAGCTCGGCCGCGGCGGAGATGGTCACCCTTTGCGCCGCTTCCGGCTTTGCCGTGCATGCCTTCCCGACGGGCCAAGGGAATGTCATCGGCAACCCCATCCTGCCGGTCATCAAGCTCACCGCCAATCCGCGCACGCAGCGCACCATGTCCGAACATATTGATGTGGATGTGACCGGGTTGTTGCAGCGCCAGATGAATATGGATGATGCCGGAGAGGCCTTGCTTGATTGCATCATCCGCACAGCGGATGGCGAATTGACCGCGGCCGAATTGCTCGGCCACCGCGAATTCAGTCTGACGCGGCTTTACGAAAGCGCGTAAGCGTAACGGGGCGGCGCGCCAACGTCGGCGCGCCGCCCGGCCACTGTTTCAAGTCGCGAAAAATCAGCTATCGCGGGTAAGACGCTACCCCTCCCCCGGATCAATCCAGCCGATATTTCCATCGGCGCGGCGATAGACAACATTCAGCCCACCGCCCTCCTTGTTGCGGAACATCAGCGCCTGCGCCTGGGCCAGATCAAGCCGCATCACCGCCTCACCCACGCTCAGCCTTTCGATATGTGTGGGGTTTTCGGCAATAATGGCGCCGTGATCGCCATTCTCCGGCGCTTCCTCATCCGCCGGGGCTTCGATCACATAGCGGCGGCCGCGCGGCATTTCCTCGGCGGCGGCTTCGCGTTCACCCGCGAAAGACCGTGCATGTTCATTGACGCGCCGGCGATAGCGCCGCAGGCGCTTGGCCAAATGCTCGGCGGCAACCTCAAAGGCGCGGTGGGCATCAGCGCCTTCACCCTCGGCGCGCATCATCAGCCCGCGCCCGGCCTTCAAATTGATGTCACAACTGAACTGGCTTCGATGCTTGTGGAAGGTCACATTGGCTTCAAGCGCATGGTCGAAATACTTGGCGGTGATCGCGGTCAATCCGTCGCTCACATGGGTCTTCAGCGCCTCACCTGTTTCAACTTGCTTTCCGGCAACTGTAATATGCATGGGCCTATGCCCTCCCTTTTGCAAAGCGGAGGGGCCGCCCCATGGCGACCGGGCGCGCGACCCTTGCCTTTCTTCCGGGTCGCCTTTCTGTCCGGATCAGGCCGAGGCGGCCTTCTCCCGTTTGCGCTGCACCGATGATGGAATGCGCAGCGCGTCCCGGTATTTGGCCACAGTTCGCCGGGCAATGTCCACGCCTTCTTCACGCAAGCGGGCCACAATCGTATCGTCGGACAGGATATCATTCGGGCTTTCGGCATCCACCATGGCCTTGATGCGGTAGCGCACGGCCTCAGCGCTATGCGCTTCCCCGCCGCTTGTGCCGGAAATGGCGGTGGTGAAGAAATATTTAAGCTCAAATGTGCCGCGCGGCGTGGCAATGGCCTTGTTGGAGGTGACGCGGGAAACGGTGCTTTCGTGCAGCGAAACCTCATCCGCCACATCGCGCAGGATCAGCGGGCGCAAATGCCCAACGCCGTGGCGGAAAAAACCATCCTGGCGGCGCACGATCTCGGCCGCCACTTTCAGAATGGTATTGGCGCGCTGTTCCAGCGATTTCACCAACCATGACGCGGTCTGAAAGCGCTCCGCAATCCAATTCTTGTCATCCTTGCCGCGCGCACTGACATTGGCGGAGGCGAAGAAGCCCTTATTCACCAAAACACGCGGCAGGGTTTCCAGATTAAGCTCCACAATCCAATCATCATTCGGCCCGCGGCGCATCAGCACATCCGGCACCAAGGTGGGCGCCGGCGGCGCATCAAAGGAAGCGCCAGGTTTCGGGTCTAGCCGCCGCAATTCCGCGACCATTTCCGCCATGTCTTCCGCGTCCACACCGCAGATTTCCTGCAAGCCCTTCAGATCGCGCTTGGCGAGCAATTCCAGATTGGCGAGTAGCGCCGCCATGGCGGGATCATAGCGATTGCGATCCTGCAATTGCACAGCAAGACATTCCGCCAAATCATGACAGAACATGCCAACCGGATCGAAACGCGCCATGGCAAGCCGCACCCGTTCTACCAGCGCTTCTTCACAGCCGAGCGCATCCGCAATCACTTGTGCGCGCACATGCAGCCTGCCCGCCTGATCCACCAGCGCCAGCAAATTGCCGGCGATCAGCCGTTCCTGGGGTTGCGTGAAATTCAGCCTGATCTGTTCCGCCAGATGATCGCGCAAGGAACGTTCCGGCGCTTCCATGGCTTCAACGCCGGAAAGATCATCCTCAAAATCGCTCCGCCCGCCGCGGCCAATCGGCGGCATGCCATTGTCATAAACATTATCCCATTCGGCATCGAGCGGCGCGGCATTTTCCGAAGGCAACGCATCCGAGGAAGCCGCGCTGGCCGCATCTGCCGGTTCGCTTGCCGCCGGCAAAGGGTCTGTGCTGCGCCCGGCATCCGGGCCGGCGATGGGGCGTTCATCGCGTTCCAGCAGCGGGTTGCGCTCCAGCTCTTCCTCGACAAAGGCGGAGACTTCCAGATTTGAAGATTGCAGCAGCTTGATCGCCTGGCGCAGCTGCGGTGTCATCACAAGCTGCTGCGATTGCCGCAAATCGAGACGAGGGCCGATCGCCATCAGCGCTGCTCACGAGGCCAGGTGGAAAGGAAGGCGGGGAACATCTGGCGAAAATATCCGATTACAGGCTGAATTTTTCGCCAAGATAGACGCGGCGCACATCCTCATTCGCCACGATTTCCTGCGGATTGCCTTCCATCAGCACCTTGCCATCATGCAGGATATAGGCGCGATCAATGATTTCCAGCGTTTCGCGCACATTATGATCCGTGATCAGCACCCCGATGCCGCGATCCTTCAAATGCTTGACCAGATCGCGGATTTCGCCAACCGCGATGGGGTCAATGCCGGCCAGGGGTTCATCCAGCAGGATATAGGAAGGGTGGGTCGCCAAGGCGCGCGCAATTTCGCAGCGCCGGCGCTCACCACCGGAAAGCGCCAGCGCCGGCGCGCGGCGCAAATGGGCAATGCCGAATTCCGCCAGCAATTCATCCAGCATCGCCGCACGCCGATCGCTTTCCGGTTCCACGACTTCCAAAGCGGCGCGGATATTCTGTTCCACGGTCAGGCCGCGAAAGATACTGGCTTCCTGTGGCAGATAGCCAAGCCCAAGCCGCGCGCGGCGATACATGGGCAGCATGGTGACATCATGCCCATCCATCATCACGCGCCCTTCATCGGGCTGCACCAGGCCGGTGATCATGTAAAATGTCGTTGTCTTGCCGGCGCCATTCGGGCCGAGCAGCCCCACCGCTTCGCCCCGCTGCAATGACAGGGACACATTGCGCACCACAGGCCGCTTCTTGTAGCGCTTGCCAAGCCCGGTTGCGTAAAGCCCGCCAGCGCCAGGAATAACCTTCATTGCAACCGCATCATTCATCGTGCCGGCGCCCCTGGCGCGGGCAGGTTTTGATCCTGGCCTGGTATGATGATGCCGCGCACCCGTTCGTTTGGGCACGCCACCAGGCGCGAAACATTGGTATCCATATTCACAATCGCCTCGCACCCCGTCAGCGTATTGTCGCCGCGCACAATCGTCACATTGCCAAGCAAGCGGGCGAGCCCATTGGGCGGCGTATAGATGCCACTATCCCCGCGCACCACTTCCGTTGGCGTGCGGATTTCAACCCGGCCAAAGGCTTCCACCCTTTCCAGATTGCTGCCCGATCCAGGTGCGGTTTCCGCCGCGCGGCGCGCGGCTTGCGGGCGTGGCGCCGTGCCGGCTTCCGTTGGCGCTTCGCGAAAATAGGCGACAAGCACATCAGCGCGCACGCGCTTTTCGTCCTTGGTCACCACCACCGCATCGCCGCGCGCCACCGCCATGCGCCGTTGCGGCCAATATTCCACACTGTCGCTCGCGGTCAGAACATTATCCGGTGAGGTCAGGCGCAAATTGCGCCCCGTGAGCACCATCACCGCCTGATCAATATCGTGGATGGCGCGATCGCCTTCTGCGCGATCTGTCGCGGTAGTGATCACGACGCTGCCTTCGGCTTCCAGGCGCCAAATCTCACTGGCCCCGCCGGGGCCTTCGCTCGGCGGGCGTGTTTCCGCTGGCGCGCCGCCGCGTGGGCGATAGCGCGCCAGCAGCAGATCAGCATCAATCGTCACACCACCACGCACAGCGCGCGCCGCACCGCGCGCGATCACTACCTGTTCATTCTGGTGCCATTCAATGCGATCGCGCGCGGTGACTTCAATTGGCCCACCCTGATTGAGGTCAGCCATCTGCGCGGAGGCGACGCTCGTGTAAAGAAAAAGTGCCAAGGCGATGCGCCGGATCATTTCGCACCTTCCAGCAGGGCGCGCGATTGGCCGGTGAACACAATCACCGCGCCCTTGTCGTAAAGGCGAAAACCCTCACTCACCAGCGTACCGAAGGGGCCCTGTGCGGCGACGGGCTTGTCGCCGGAAGCCGCCCCTTCCTTCAATTCAATCGCCGCTTCTTCGGTCACCAGTAGATTGCCGCCATCATGCCACAGCGTGACCTCGCCGCGCAGATCAAGATGATTGCGCGCCTTGTCCAGCCGGCCTTCACGCGATTCCAACAACACCCAGCCATCGGTCATCAGCAAATCCGCACGCGGCGCGGTCAGGTCCACAATATCCTGATCTTGTCCCTGAGTCGCAACTGATGCCGTGACGGTATAGGGCCGGTTCAATTCATCCACGCCCTGATATCGGGGTGCCACAATGCGCACGGCCTCGGGTGCGGTTTGGGCGACGCGGCGGAAGGAAACCCGCGCGCGTTCTTCAGCGCCTTCCAATTCCGGCCAGATGGCGATGGCGAGCAATAGCGCAATACCCGCGCCTGGCACCAACCATTTCAGCGCGCCCACCACCGCGCGCCGGCGCGCCATTTGCGCCGCGGAAGGGGACCAGCGTTCGCGCGAAGGCGGCGTGATGCGCCGCGGCGCGCGTGGGGCCGCCATCACCTGGGCATCGGGCGCGCGGTTCTTCACGCCACACCTGCGCGCAGCAAATCATGGATATGCAGAATGCCGATTGGCCGGCGCGCCTCATCCACCACAAAAAGCGCGGTGATGGCGTGCTTATTCATGAGCGCCAGCGCTTCCGCCGCCAGCGCATCACCAGTGATGGCCCTTGGATTGCGTGTCATCACCTCACCCGCCGGGCGCGCGAGCAGGCCAGCCCCGCCGGAGGCTTCCAGCGCGCGGCGCAAATCGCCATCCGTGACCACGCCGGCCAGCGCGCCATCGGCGCTGACGACGCCAAGGCAACCAAAGCGCCGGGCGGTCATCGCCAAAATCGCGGCTTCCATGGGCATATCGGGTGGCGCCAAGGGCAGTTCCGCCGCGCCATGCATCAGATCCCGCACACGCGACAGCCGCGCCCCCAGCTTGCCGCCGGGATGGAACACCCGAAAATCCGAAGCGGTAAAACCCCGCCGCGTGAGCAGCGCCACCGCCAAGGCATCGCCCAGCGCCATTTGCATGGTGGTGGAGGTGGTGGGCGCCAAGCCCATCGGGCAGGCCTCAGCCGCTGCCGGCAAAACCAGCGCCACATCAGCAGCGCGCGCGAGCGTGCTTTCCGCCCGGCCGATAATGCCAATCAGCGGCAGGCTGAAGCGCCGGGAATGCGCGATCAAATCCGCCAATTCGGGCGTTTCCCCAGAATTGGAAAGCGCCAGAACCGCATCCCCGGCCAGGATCATCCCCAAATCGCCATGCGACGCTTCCGCCGGGTGCACAAACAACGCAGGCGTGCCGGTGGAAGCCATGGTCGCGGCAATCTTGCGCGCCACATGGCCAGATTTCCCCATGCCGGAGACCACAACGCGCCCCGTAACCCCCGTCAGCAATTCCACTGCGCGCACAAACCGCGCATCGAGACCATCGGACAGCGCGCGCAAGGCATCCGCTTCCAGCGCCAAAACGCGGCGGCCTTCGGCGAGGTCAGGGTGGTGGGCAAGATCATTCACGCCGCCTTCTATGCGGCGCGGAAAGGGATGGGTCAATAAATTCCGGGCCTAGCCCTGCAAAAAAAATGCCAGAGGCGCTTAGTGATGAAAGATATCGGGGTCCTCATAACCCAGTAGATCAAGCCGCCCGCGCGCCGGCAGGAAACGGAAACAGGCTTCCGCCAAATCCAACCGGCCTTCGCGCTTCAACAAGCCTTCCAACTTGGCCCAAAGCGCATGGAGATGCAGCACATCCGAAGCGGCATAGGCCATTTGTTCCGTGGTGAGTTCCGCCGCCCCCCAATCGGATGTCTGCTGCTGCTTGGAAATCTCCACCCCCAGCAATTCCCGGCACAAATCCTTGAGCCCATGCCGATCAGTAAAGGTGCGCACCAACTTGGCGGCGATTTTGGTGCAAATCACCGGCGCGGTGATGACACCCAGCGCATGATAGAGCACCGCAACGTCAAACCGCGCGAAGTGAAACAGCTTGGTGATGGCAGGGTCAGCCAAAAGCTTCTTGAGATTGGGCGCATCCGCCCCACGCCCACCAAGCGAGGTTGGGCTGATCTGCACCAGATGCGCGGACCCATCGCCCGAAGATAGCTGCACCAGGCAAAGCCTATCCCGATGCGGGTTCAGGCCCATGGTTTCCGTATCAATCGCCACCACACGGCCCAAATCCAGGCCATCCGGCAGATCATTGCGGTGAAGCCGGATGGTCACGCCGGCATGGGAGAATAAGGTGGAACCCATCGGTCGCGCCGCCTTACAAAGAGAAAAACTGGTGCCCAGGAAAGGACTCGAACCTTCACAGCCTTGCGGCCACAGGTACCTGAAACCTGCGCGTCTACCAATTCCGCCACCTGGGCAAAGGGGGCCGGCGCCTTGCGGCGAGACGCGCGCATTTACGCGCTAGGGGGTGGGGCGTCAAGGAGGAGTGTTGGGGGTGATTATCGGGGGCGCTGCCCCCGGAGCCCCCGCCGGGGTAGCCGCTGGCGTTGGCCAGCGGCGCGCGCAGGGTTAGTGTGCCGGCTGCGCGCCAAACCAAACCCTGTTACTCGGGACCCAGACGGGTCTGATCAGCTTCCTAGGCTAATGCTTACAGTCTTTAGAAAGCTACCCTTTGCAACCGTTCATTGAGCGAGGCCGCCGTTGCGCTTGCCGCACAAAGGCGCACGGTCAGATAGGATCGCAGCTCCCCCTGGTTGAAAAGATCAGTTGAGGTTTCAGAAAGGCGCGCACCGCCATAGCCGGAACGGGATAGCGCGCAACGATAGTTGCGATCCTGCTGGTTGGTGACCATCACAGTAGCAACATGACCGCGCGTTGCTTGCCGGGGATTAGTGACGGGAATGACCTCTGTGATCTGGACATTCTTGGCTTGCGGAAATTGGGTCCTTACCCATTCCTCAAACCTCTCGCGAGAGCCGAGCGCTTCAAAGGTGAAAGTGCCCATACCGCCGCGCCTGCTTGCGTCTCTAACCTGGCTAACGGCTACACCACGATCTGTGATGGTGACTTGCTCATGTCGCACTTGGCCATTGTTGCGCACAGAATATTTTGCATCCTTGAGCGGCAGTCCCGAGAAGACCTCAGCAAGATTTCCACGCAGTTGGGATACCTCCATCGGCGTCCAATCATCAAGCACTATGGTTGTTCCGGCGAGATCCTGCGCAGTGCGCTGGCCTTCGCAGGCGGTCACAAAGGCGGCAAGTGCCAGAATGCATAAGCCGCGTAGGACAAAGACTGACGATTTCATGGTTTCTCCTCCTTGGTTATCTCAAAACAATACCCGCTGCATGCGTTGATTAAGCGATGTCGCCGTGCCGCCCACAGTGCAGAAGCGGATTTGTAGCGTGGACTTGAATTCCTCAATGCGGAAAATGTCGGTGGCGGTTTCGGAAAGCCTTGGGCCACCATAGCCGGCATGCGCCAAAGCGCAGCGGAATTTTCGGTCTTGCTGATTGGTTTCCATCACGGTTCCAGCGAAGCCGCGTGTCGCAATAGTCGGATGGGTTACGGGGATGATATCAATAATCTCGACTTCTTTGGCTTGGGGGAAGCGTCCCCGTACCCAGGTTTCAAAAGCCTCGCGCGACCGCAATTGGCTGAAGGCGTGCTCGCCAAAATAGGAATAGGGTGCGATCATCCGCTGTGCATTGGCCCAGCCACGGTCTGTGATAGTGACCACATCATGGATAACTGCGTTGTCGCGCATCGTCCGCTTGGCATCCTTGAGCGGCATGTCGGAAAACACAGTGGCGAGGTTGCCGCCGAGTTGCGATGTTTCGATGGGTTGCCAATCGTCAAGCCGTATTGAGCCGCCGGCATTGTCTTTTTGCCAATTCGGCCCCTCACAAGCCGTCACCAGCGCGGCGCAAAAGACCAGCGCTGTGACCCGCACCATCAAGGACCAAACACGCATCGGACATTCCCCCGCATGATTTTGATGCGAAAAGGGTAAGCGGCACCTTTTTTCCACCGCAAGAAGAATTGCATTAAATTTATGCAACCAAGCGTCCTAGCCCCAAGCCTCGGCGGGGTCCAGGGTAACAGGCTGTCTGTTTGGCGCGCAGCCGCTAAACCAGGCGGGGTCCGGGGTAACACTGTTACCCCGGCGGGGGCTCCGGGGGCAGCGCCCCCGCGAGACCTATTCTCAACCCGCCTGTTCAGTCGCCGCCATTTCAGCCGCCAGCTCCGCTTCCAGGCTTTCAGCCTGCGCGGCGGCGGCGGCGCTTTCGCCGCGCGCCTGCTTTTCAGCTTCTTCGCGGCTGCGCGCCACATTCACCACCACCGGGATCTGCACTTCCGGGTGGAGTTCCACCTGCACCGTGCTGACGCCAACGGCCTTGATCGGCTCGCCCAGCAGCACCTGTTCGCGCGTGACGGTCAGCCCCGCTTCGGTGCAGGCAACTGCGATATCGCGGGAAACAACAGAACCATAAAGGCTCCCGCTTTCACCCGCCTGGCGGATGATGATCACGGAAAGCCCGGCCACGCGTTCGGCCACACGCTCTGCCTCACCACGGCGCTTGATGTTATCGGCTTCAAGCTGGGCGCGTTCGCGTTCGAAGCGTTCCAGGTTGGCTTTGCTGGCGCGGATCGCCTTGCCGGTGGGCAACAGGAAATTGCGCGCATAGCCAGGGCGCACTTTCACGCGCTCACCCATTTGGCCAAGCTTGTCCACGCGCTGCATCAGGATCAGGTCAATCATGTCTTGCCTCCGGGCAGCTCATTGCGCCGCCCCCATTGTTCGAAAATGCCGAAGGCCGTCACCGCGATTGCGGCCGGCACGCTCAAGATCACAAGCCCGGCGTAGAAAACGCCAAGCATGAAGGGCCGGGCGGTGCGGCCGGCGGAACGCCGATGCACCGCGGCAAGCCCCAGCAGAAAGAAGGGCAGCAGCAGCACCACAAAAATCGCCATGGGCAGGCTGCTATCGCCGCCCATGCCGCTCAGCCACACCAGCGCCGCCCCGGACGGGAGGAACCCATACCAGATCGGCAGGCGGGTTTCGCACCAGCGCGGCGTTGCGGCCAAGGCCAGGCCGCGGCGTGTAAGCGCGCTTTGCGCCCCAATGCCGCAGATGATGAGCGCCGCCACCATCCACCCTGCCATGGCCGGCGCCATGATGCGCGCCAATTGCTCTACCGGCATGCCGGCATCGGCAATGCCCATACGGGTCAGGCCCTGCTTGACCGAACCAATCAAGGCCCCATCAAAGCCGCCAGGGCTGCCCGCCAACAGCATGGCTATCAGCAGGATTACCAGCGCGGGCCAAATGCCGGTCAGCGCCAAGGGCGCGGAAGCATCCAGCCGCCCACCGCGCAGCCCTGTGGCCACCATCAGCAGCGCCGGCAGTGCGAAGCCCAACAGATAGATCAGCGCCGGCCATTCGCTTGCCAGCATCAGCACCATCAAGGTGCCAACACAAAGCGCGCCAAAGCCGGAGGCGCTGCCAAAGCCAAGCCCGGCGGCGAAGATCGGCAGGGATGTCAGCCAAAACGCGGCAAAGCCCAGCGGAAGCCCGCGCATGGCCCATAGCGCCGCGATGGCGGAAGCAATTCCACCAATCGCCGCCGCGAGCCAACGCGGATCATCCAACAGGCCGCGCCCGGTTGCCATGGCTTGTCCCATACCCTTTCGCCGCAGCGCGCAGCCTAATCCGCAATCACGTAAGGCAGCAGCGCCAGGAAGCGCGCGCGCTTGATGGCAATCGCCAATTCGCGCTGCTTCTTGGCCGAAACCGCCGTGATGCGCGCGGGGACGATCTTGCCGCGCTCGGACAGGAACCGCGACAGCAGGCGCACATCCTTATAGTCAATCTTCGGCGCACCCTGGCCGCTGAAGGGGCAGGATTTGCGACGGCGATAAAAGGGCCGGCGCGCACCCACGGCGGGGCGGCGGGCGGCGGGGATCAGTTCTGCATTGTCAGACATGGCTTATTCCTCAATCCCCATGGACATATCCATTTCATCGCGGCCGCGGGCGCGGAATTCCTCACGATCATCGCCACGGCCACCACGGCCGGAACCGAAGCGCCCAGCCGGGCGCGGGCCACGGAAGGTCTTTTCGCGATCACGGTCATCACCGCCGCGCTTGGACATGACAGCGGAAGGCGCCTCATCAATCGCTTCCACACGCACCGTCAGCAGGCGCAGCACATCTTCATTGAGGCCAAGCTGACGCTCAGCCTCATTCAGCGCGGCGGGGGGCGTATCAAGGCCAAGAAGCATGTAATGCCCCTTGCGATTCTTCTTGATGCGATAGGCAAGGCTGCGCAGGCCCCAATATTCGCGCTTGCGCACTTCGCCACCGGCTTCAGTCACCGTCGCGGCGACCTGGTCGGCAATGGCTTCAACTTGCTGTTGCGTAATATCATTGCGTGCGATGAACACGCATTCGTATAGCGGCATGTGATCTCCCTTTGGCTGGCTCAGCCCTGGCCCCGGGATGGGGCGCGCATAGGGGCATAGCCGGGCACTTGCCTTGCGCCCGGCAGGGGAGCGGCGCGTAAAGCACAAAGGGGGGTGGGGGATCAAGCCCCGTCTGTCACCGATCGCTGCTTTATGCTTAGTAGTGCCAAGAAAAACGGGGAGCTTCACCATGTATCATCGCCGTCTATTGCTGGGCCTGCCCTTGGCACTGCTCGCCGCCCAGGCCCGCGCGCAAAGCCCCTGGGCGCCCAGCCGCCCCGTGGTGCTGGTGGTGCCCTTTGCCCCGGGTGGTCCGAATGATCTGGTGGCGCGGCTGGTGGCCCCTGCCATGCAGGCCGCCCTTGGCCAGAATGTGGTGGTGGAAAACCGCCCCGGCGCCACCGGGGCCATTGCCGCCCGCCATGTCGCCGCGCAACCGCCCGATGGCCATACGCTGATTGTGGCGGCCAGCGGCACCATGACCATCAACCCCGCAGTCATGACCCGCCCCGGCTATGATCCTGAGAAGGATTTCGCCCCGGTCACGCTCGCCATGTCGGTGCCCAATATGCTGGTGGTGCATAAGGATGTCCCCGCGACCAATGTGGCCGAGGTGGTGGCCTGGCTGAAGCGTGAAGCGGGCCGGGCTTCCTATTGCTCGGGCGGCGTCGGCTCTACCGAGCAATTGGGCATGGAGCTTTTCCTGAAGCGCACGGGGACCGAGGCAACGCATGTCCCCTTCCCCGGCGGCGCCCCGGCCGTGACCGCCATGATCCAGGGTCAGGTCCAGGCCAGCATCCTGAATGCGGCAACGGTCCGCCCGCATGTCGTATCGGGTGCTTTGCGCGCCATTGCCATTGCCGGCACCAAGCGCTTTTCCGGCCTGCCGGATGTGCCCACCATGCCGGAAGCGGGCCTGCCAGATGTGCTTTCCGCTTCCTGGTCCGCCTTTCTGGCCCCGGCGGGTACGCCAGCCGCCGCCATCGCCCGGCTGCATGAGGTGATTGTGGCCGCACTCCGCGCGCCGGAGACAACGCAGCGCCTGACCGCAGCCGGCTTCACCATCGATGCTTCCTCCCCGCAGGAATTGGGGGTGACGATTTCGGCGGAACTCGCCCGCTGGAAGCAGGTGGTGAAGGACGCCAATATCCAGATGAATTGACGCGGTTGACAAGCCGGGGCCGCGCGGCCATTCGCGCGGCCTGACCTTTAACCATCACGGAATTCTGAACATGGCCTTCGCCTTCGTCTTTCCCGGCCAGGGGAGCCAGGCTGTCGGCATGGGCCGCGACCTGGCCGATGCCTTTCCTTCTGCCCGCCACGTTTTTCAGGAAGTGGATGACGCCTTGGGCCAGAAGCTGAGCAAGCTGATGTGGGAAGGCCCGCAGGAAGAATTGACGCTGACGGCCAATGCCCAGCCGGCGCTGATGGCGCATTCTCTGGCCGTGGTGCGCGCCTTGGAAGCCGAAGGCGGTTTTGCGCTTGCCGCGCGCGTGGCGCTGGTGGCCGGGCATTCTCTCGGCGAATATAGCGCGCTGACCGCTGCCGGTGCTTTTGATATCACGACCGCCGCCAAGCTTTTGCGCCTGCGTGGCGAGGCCATGCAAAAGGCAACGCCGCCCGGCACTGGCGCCATGGCCGCACTTCTGGGCGCGGAGATTGATCTGGCGCAGGAGATTTGCGCCGCCGCCGCCACCAACCCGGAAACCGCCAAGGCCGAGGTGGTGGAAGCCGCCAATGACAATGGCGGTGGCCAGGTGGTGATTTCTGGCGCCAAGGCGGCGGTGGAGCGCGCCATTGAAATCGCCAAGGAAAAGGGCGTGAAGCGTGCCATGCTGCTGCCGGTCTCCGCGCCCTTCCATTGCGCCTTGATGGCCCCCGCGGCGGATGCCATGGCGGAGGCGCTTGCCAGGGCCACCATGCGGGCGCCCGTGGTGCCGGTGGTGGCCAATGTCACCGCCGCCAAGGCGACCGATCCCGCCGAAATCCGGGATCTGCTGGTGCGCCAAGTCACCGGTACGGTGCGCTGGCGCGAATGCGTCGCCGCCATGGCCGCCATGGGCTGCGACAAGTTTGTTGAGGTCGGCGCGGGCAAGGTGCTGACCGGCCTGATGAAGCGCAATGCGCCGGAAGCGACCGCGCTTGCCATCGGCAATCCGGCCGAGCTTGAAGCCTTCCTGAAAACGCTCTGAGGGGATTTCCGATGTTTGATCTGACCGGCAAGACCGCGCTTGTCACCGGCGCCACGGGCGGCATTGGCGCAGGCGTTGCCCGCGCGCTGCATGCCCAGGGTGCGACGGTTGCCATCACCGGCCGCCGCGCGGCGGAATTGGAAGCACTCGCCGCGGAGCTTGGCACGCGGGTGATCGTGGCGCCGGCCGATCTGGCGGATCCGGAAGCGCCGGCAAAGCTTGTTGAAAAAATCGAAGCCGAAGCGGGGAGCCTTGATATTCTGGTGAATAATGCCGGCTTCACGCGCGATATGCTGGCGCTGCGCATGGGTGATGCCGATTGGAATGCGGTGTTGGAAGTGGATTTGACCGCGCCGTTTCGCCTGGCGCGGGCTGCCTTGCGCGGCATGATGAAAAAGCGTCAGGGGCGGATCATTTCCATCGCATCTATCGTGGGGGTCACCGGCAATGCCGGCCAGGCCAATTACGCCGCCGCCAAGGCGGGCTTGATTGGCATGTCGAAATCCTTGGCGCAGGAAGTGGCGACGCGCGGCGTGACCGTGAATGTGGTGGCGCCCGGCTTCGTAAAGACCGCCATGACGGATGCGCTGAATGACGCGCAAAAAACCGCACTGCTGACGCGCATCCCAACCCAGCGCATGGGATCGCCCGAGGATATCGCCGCCGCCGTGGTGTATCTGGCAAGCAATGAGGCGGGCTGGGTCACCGGCCAGACCTTGCATGTCAATGGCGGCATGGCGATGATCTGACGCCATGGTGGAAAAACTCAACGCCGCTGAACGGGCCGGGCTGGCGGGAACGCTGCCGGAATGGACGCTGGTGGAAGGCCGCGATGCCATCACCCGCGCCTTCCGCTTCAAGGATTTTTCGGAAGCCTGGGGCTTCATGGCGCGCGTGGCTTTGCTGGCCGAAGCGCAGGACCATCACCCGGAATGGTTCAATGTCTGGAACCGGGTGGAGATTACCCTTTCCACCCATGACGCGGGCGGGCTTTCCGCGCGCGATATCAGGCTGGCACAGGCGATAGACGGGCTTCTGCCGGGCTAGATCAGTTGGTCGGCACGCTCGGCAACGCAGGCATAGCCGGCACTGTCGGTGCGGTGATTGGCGCGGGGCCATCCAGGATAGACCGGTTCTGCTGCGACGCGCCCTTGGTGAGCAGCGCCAGGGTTAGCGCCAGCGCAAAGAAGGCCGCGCCCAGAATGGCGGTTGACCGCGTCAACAAATTGGCCGTGCCGCGCCCGCCCATGAAGGATCCCATGCCCTGGGAGGAGCCCACGCCAAGCCCGCCGCCCTCACTCCGCTGGAGCAGGACAACGCCAATCAGCGCGAGTGTGACAAAAAGATGCAGGACAAGCAGGACGGTAATCATGGTGGCGGGCTTTTAGCCGAGGCTGCGGCGCCCGGCTAGCCCTGAATCTGGTGGGTTACAAACAACTCCGCGCCGGACCCTGGACCAGCGCCCCTGCCAGCGCCATTCTTTGGAATGAAAAGACAGCAGAGGCTTGTCATGGGTAGCATCTTCTTCGGGCGTCGCGCGGTTCTGGCCGGCGGGGCTGGGCTGGCGGCGGCGGCGGGGCGCGGCGCGGCGGCGCAGGGCGCGCCGATCCGCATTGGGGAGCTGAATTCCTATAGCCGCATGGCGGCCTTCTGCATCCCCTATCGCAACGCCATGCAAATGGCGGCAGAACAGATCAATGCTGCCGGCGGCGTCATGGGCGGGCGGCGGCTGGAATTCATCTTCCGCGATGATGGCGCCACACCAGGCGATGCTGTGCGCGTGGCGGAGGAATTGCTAACGCGGGAAAATGTCGCCTTCATCGCCGGCACCTTCCTGTCCAATGTCGGGCTGGCGGTGGCGGATTTCGCCAATCAGCGCAAACGGCTGTTCTTCGCGACCGAACCGCTGAGCGATGCGATCACCATGGCACAGGGCAATCGCTATACGTGGCGGCTGCGCCCTTCCACCTTTATGCAGACGCGCATGCTGGTGGAAGCCGCACGCGGGCGGACGCAAAGGCGATGGGCGATTGTGGCGCCAAATTACGAATACGGCCAATCGGCGGCGGCGAATTTCAAGCGGCTGATCGGCGGTGCCATTCCAGGGGCGGAGGTCATCGCCGAACAATACCCAGCGCTTGGGCGCGTGGATGCCGGCGCCACGGTGGGTGCTTTGGCGCAGGCGCGGCCGGATGCGATTTTTAACGTGCTGTTTGGCCCGGACCTGACCGCCTTTGTGCGAGAAGGCAATACGCGCGGCTTATTCGAACGCCGCTTTGTGCTTTCTCTGCTAACCGGCGAGCCGGAATACATGATCCCGCTGGGTGATGAAACGCCGGACGGCTGGGTAGTCACTGGCTATCCATGGGACCAGGTGGAAGGGGCTGGGCATCGCGCCTTTGTTGACGCCTATCGTACGCGTTTCAATGACACGCCGCGCAAGGGCAGCCTGCTTGGTTATGTGACGGTGCAAGTGCTGGCCAATATGCTGAACCGCGCCAATAGCCTGGATAATGAGGTTTTGGTGGATACGCTGCGCGATCTGCGCACCGAAACTGTCGTCGGCAATGTCACCATGCGCGGCATTGACCAACAAGGCAGCATGGGCACCTGGGTCGGTGAAACCTCGCAGCGCAATGGGCAGGGCACCATGCGCAATGCGCGCTATGCTGATGGCGCCGATTACATGTTCCCCGAAGAAGAAGTGCGGGCCGCGCGCCGGGCTTGAGCGTGGAATTGGGCTTTCTGCTGGTCCAGTGCCTTTCGGGCCTGGCTAGCGCATCCTCGCTTTTTATCATTGCCTCGGGCCTCACGCTTGTGTTTGGCGTGACGCGTATCGTCAATTTCGCGCATGGATCGTTTTACATGCTAGGCGCCTATATGGCGGTGACGATCGTGCCCTGGCTTTTGCAGATTGAACGATCGCCCACACTATTTTTTGCCGGCGTGCTGATTTCCGCCTTTGTGGTGGGCGTGCTGGGTGTGGCGATGGAAATCTTGCTGCTGCGGCGGATTTATAAGGTGCCGGAGTTGTTTCAATTGCTGGCAAGCTTCGGCGTTGTGCTGATGGTGCAGGATGCGGTGCTGCATATCTGGGGGCCGATGGATATCCCGGGACCTCGTGCGCCGGGGCTGCGCCATGGCGTGATGATCCTGGATCAGCGCTTTCCGGCCTATGAGCTTTTCCTGATTGCGGCGGGGCCGGTAGTGCTCGGCCTGCTGTGGCTGCTGATGCACAAAACACGCTTTGGCATCTTACTGCGCGCCGCCACGCGGGACCGAGAGATGGTGGGCGCGCTTGGGGTCAATCAGGCTTTGCTATTTACCGGCACGCTGTTTCTGGGTGCCTTTCTGGCGGGGTTGGGTGGCGCCTTGCAGATCCCGCGCGTTTCCGCTTCCGCGCAAATGGATCTTTCCATCATCACCGAAGCTTTTGTGGTGACGGTGATTGGCGGCATGGGTTCGATTGGCGGCGCTTTTCTTGCCGCGCTGCTGATCGGGCAATTGCAGGCATTCGGCGTGCTGATCTTCCCGAAAATCACGCTGGTGCTGGTGTTCCTGCTGATGGCGCTGGTGCTGGTGATAAAGCCCTGGGGATTATTGGGCCGGCAAGAAAGTGCCGCGGGTCATAGCGCCCTGCCTGAGGGCATCATGCGGCCACACGGCTTTGCTGTGGCCGAGAAAGCGCTTGTGCTACTGGCGATAGCGGCCGCCGCTGCAGTGCCGCTCTTTGGCGATGCCTATGCGATCAAGGTTGCGACCGAGGTGCTGATCTTTGCGCTTGCTGCCTTTTCGCTGAATTTCCTGGTAGGCAATGGCGGTATCGTGAGCTTCGGCCACGCGGCCTATTTCGGCCTAGGCGCTTATGCGAGCGGGTTATTGGTGACGAAACTTGGCATGCCGATGGAACCGGCGCTAATCTTTGCTCCCTTAGCGGGCGGGTTTTTCGCGGCGTTATTCGGGTTTTTCATTGTGCGCTTGCAGGGCATTTATCTGGCCATGCTGACGCTGGCCTTCGCGCAGATTGCCTATGCGGTCTGCTTTCAATGGGTGGAGGTCACCGGTGGCGATAATGGCATTGTCGGTGTTTGGCCCTCGGCCTGGGCGGCATCGCGCAGCGCCTATCACTATATTGTGCTGGTCGCGGCGGGCTTGGGTATTTTCGCGCTGCGCCATGTGATCTACGCGCCGTTTGGCGCGAGCCTGCGCGCCGCGCGCGATTCCGCGCAGCGTGCCGAGGCGATTGGGATTGATGTGCGCGCCCATCGCTGGCTTGGCTTCACCATGGCGGGTGCCGCGGCGGGGCTTGCCGGTGGGCTTTACGCATTCTCAAAAGGTTCCATTGATCCGACCTTGCTTGGCATTCCCTTGTCCGTGGATTTTCTCGCGATGATTCTGCTGGGCGGCATGCAGACTGTGATGGGGCCAGTGCTGGGGGCGGCGGCTTTTCACAGCATCAAGGATGTCTTCATGCCGCTCACGGATCATTGGCGCTTTCTGCTGGGGGCTTCCATTATCGCGCTGGTGCTGATTTTTCCGCGCGGGCTTGGCGGGGCTTATGCGGCGCTGCGCGCGCGGCTTTTGGGTGGCGCGCCATGACGTTGCTGGCTGTGGAAAATCTCAACAAGAATTTCGGTGGCGTGGTGGCCGCGCGCAATGTGAGTTTTGCGCTGGCAGCGGGTGAGATGCTGGCCATGATCGGCCCCAATGGCGCGGGCAAATCCACCAGCTTCAATATGGTGGGCGGGCAGCTACGCCCCGATAGTGGGCGCGTGGTGTTGGAAGGCCAGGAAATCACCGGCCTGCCACCGCGCGCTATTTGCCGCTTGGGTGTGGGGCGCAGCTTTCAGGTGGCGCAGACCTTTCTTTCCATGTCAGTGCTGGAAAATCTGCAAATGGCGCTGATTGCCCATGCGGGGCGGACGCGCGATGTGCTGGCACGCAGCAGTGCGCTTTACCGTGATGAGGCGCTTGGCTTGCTTGCGCAAGTCGGTATGGCGGAAGCGGCGGATCGTTCCATGGGTGCGCTGGCTTATGGTGATGTGAAGCGCGTGGAATTGGCGATTGCGCTTTCCGGCGCCCCGCGCCTGCTGCTGATGGACGAACCCACCGCCGGCATGGCACCGGCCGAACGCGCTGCGCTGATGCGCCTGGTGGCGGGCATTGCGCGGCGTTCCGCCATTGGTGTGCTGTTCACCGAACACGATATGGATGCGGTTTTCGCCCATGCGGATCGCATCCTGGTGCTGGTGCGGGGCGAGATCATCGCCGCCGGCAGCCCGGAAGAAGTTCGCGCCAATCCGGAAGTGCAGCGCGTTTACCTCGGCACCTCCGGCCTGCGTGCTGCGCTACGGGCCAGGGCAGCAGCGCATGGCTGAAGCGATGTTGGAAGTGGAGGGTCTGCGCGCCGGCTATGGCCCGGCGGAGATTCTATTCGGCGTTTCGCTCAAGCTTGCCCGCGGTGAGGTCGCAGCCCTGATGGGCCGCAATGGCGCAGGCAAATCCACCACGCTGAAAGCGATCATGGGGCTGATCCCGCCACGCGCCGGGCGCGTGCGTTTCGCGGGGCGCGATATTGCGGGCCTTGCGGCCTTTCGTATCGCGCGGCTTGGCTTGGGTTATGTGCCGGAAGATCGACGCATCTTCACCGATCTGACGGTTGCGGAGAATCTGGAAGTTGGCCGCCGCCCGGCAGAAGGGCGCGACGCTTGGACTCCGGAGCGCTTGTTTGAGGTTTTCCCGAACCTTGCATCCATGCGTAATCGCCGCGCCGCCGCCATGTCGGGCGGGGAACAGCAAATGCTGGCGATTGCACGCACGCTGATGGGCAATCCGGCTGCCGTGCTGCTGGATGAACCATCGGAAGGACTCGCGCCGGTCATTCTGGAATTGATGGCCGATGCGGTGCTGCGCATGAAGCGCGAAGGCATTGCCGTTTTGCTGTCAGAACAGAATTTCGATTTCGCGGCGGCGGTTGCGGATCGCGCCTATGTCATTGAACGCGGCGAAATCCGCTATGATGGCAGCATGGCAGCGCTGGAAGCGGACCCAGCGCTGCGCGCCCAGCACCTCAGCCTTTAGATAGATTTGCAAAAACCTCATCCACCGCCGCTCCAAAGCGATCCACGATCATCTCCACATCCCGCGCATTCACGATATAGGGCGGTGAGAGGATCACGTGATCGCCATGCTTGCCGTCAATCGTGCCGCCCATGGGATAACACGCCAGACCATGCGCGAAGGCAGCATGCTTGATGCGTTCATTCACAGCTAGCGCGGGATCAAACGTAGCTTTGCTAGCGCGGTCTTGGACGAATTCAACGGCCCAGAACAGGCCGCGACCACGGATATCACCAACATGGCGATGATTGCCAAGCCGTTCCATCAAGCCGCGTTCCAAAAGCGCGCCGGTGGTGCAGACATTGGCGAGCAGGTTTTCCTCCGCAATGACTTCCTGCACCGCAAGCGCCGCCGCACAGGCCACGGGATGCGCCTGATAGGTATGGCCATGCTTGAACGTACCGGTGCCGCGCTTGAGCGTTTCCACAACGCGCCCATGCACCAGAATACCGCCAATCGGCTGATAGCCGCCACCAAGTCCCTTCGCAATCACCTGTATATCCGGTGACACGCCTTCCTGTTCCCAGGCATGCAAGGTGCCGGTGCGGCCCATGCCGGACATCACCTCATCCAAAATCAGCAAAGCGCCATGGCGATCACAGACTGCGCGCATGGCTTGGAAATAACCGGGCAGCGCGGTCGCGCAGCCAAGTGTGGCACCGACCACGGTTTCCGCGCAAAAGGCAATCACATTGCGCGGGCCAAGGCGCTGGAATTCCGCCTCAAGCTCCATCGCCAGGCGCGCGACATAATCGGCGTCACTCTCATCATCGCGCCGATCACGATAGGCATAACATGGTGAGACATGGCTGAAGGCATCAGACAGGATCGGCGCATAAGGCGTGCGCCGCGCGATATTGCCACTCGCCGCGAGCGCGCCGAGCGTATTGCCATGATAGGATTGCCGCCGCGCGATAAAGCGCGTGCGTTGTGGCTCACCCGCTTCCAGAAAATACTGCCGCGCGATTTTGAGCGCGGCTTCCATCCCCTCACTGCCCGAGGAAACAAAATAGGCATGGGTCAGCCCGCCTGGCTTATGCCCGACCAGCACTTCCGCCAGCTTCTCAGCACTACCGGCACTGAAGAGCGCAGTATGCGCGTAACACAGGCGATCAATCTGCGCTTTCATGGCGGAGACCACATGCGGATGACCATGGCCCAGGCAGGCAACGGCCGCACCGCCCGAGCCATCAATCACATCATGCCCGGTGGAATCGCGCAGCCAAATGCCCTGGCCGGAAACGGCAATGGGCGGGTCCTTCAACAGGTTGCGATGGACGATATGGGACATGGCGCGGCTCCTTTTCCAACATCCTGCCGTGAAGCGCGGAAAAGGGCTAGCTGGTAAATCACGGTGTCAACAGCCCGACCACCGCGCCGGTCATGCAGCAGGCGATGGAAGCCGAAACCAGTGATGGCAGGCCAAGCCTGAGAATATCCGCGCGGCGTTCCGCGCACATGCCGGCCATGCCCGCCACCATAATCCCAACCGACCCAAAATTGGTGAAGCCGCATAGAGCATAGGTCAGGATCAGCCGCGACCGTTCCGAAAGCCCCGCCCCGCCGGATTGCGCGAGTTCCAGGTAGGAGACGAATTCATTCACCACAATCTTCACGCCAAGCGAAGCTGCGACCGTGGCTGCCTCCGCCGCCGGCACGCCCATGGCCCAGGCCACCGGCCAAAGCAGCAGGCCGAGCAGGCGTTGCAGGGTGAAACCGGTTGCCGGTTCCAGCGCCATATTCACCAGCGCGACCAGTGCCACGAAAACAATCAAGGACGCCATGATGCCAAGCAGCAGCGAAAGCCCATCCTGCGTGCCGCGCACCAGCGCATCCATACTGCTATCGTAAAGTTTTACGGGTGCGCCGGTATCGTGATCCGCCGCGCTGCCGCCGCTTTCCGCCGGCAGCATCAGCAGCGCAGCAAGGATCGCGGCGGGGGCGGAAATCAGGCTCGCGGTCAGCAATTGCCCGGCTGCATCCGGCACTACAGGCGCGATCATCAGCGCATAGACCACCAGCGTATTACCGCTGATGGTAGCAAGCCCCGCCGTCATCACCACAAAAAGCTCGGCCCGCGTCATGCGCGCCAACCATGCGCGGATCATGAGCGGCGCTTCCACCATGCCAACAAAGACATTCGCGGCCACGCCGAAACCCGCCGCGCCGCCAATACCGAAAAGTCGGCGCAGCACCGCCGCCATCACGCGCACAATCGCGGGCAGAATGCCCCAATGATAGAACAGCGCAGATAGTGCACCGACCACCAGTATCAGCGGCAGCGCCTGGAAAAACAGAATGAAGGAAGCGCCAGGGCGAAGTTCCTGAAACGGCAAGGCACCTCCACCCAGATAGCCAAAGACCAGCGATGTGCCAGCTTGCGTTGCAACCGCCAGCGCATTCACCGCATCACCCAAATAGGCAAAACCCGCGCGCAAAGGCGCGATATGCAAAAGCGCCGCGCCAAGGGTGATTTGCAGCACAAGCCCCATCAGCACCACGCGTGCCGAGACACCGCGCTTGAACCCTCCCAAAGCCCAGGCCAGCAGGCAAAGCGCCAGCAGGCCAAAGCCGGATTGGGCTTGCAGCGCAGTCATGTCGGCGGCTCATCCTCATCGGTTGGGGCCAGGCCATCCACGCCAAGCAGGCTTGCCGCCTGATCACCTGGCATTGCCTCCACATCTTTCAGCTTGCGCGCAATCGCGCGGGTGCGGCTGCGCGCATCGCCGATGGAATTGCCGACCGTATTCACCTGCTTGCCGAGCTTTTCCAAAACGCCATCCATCTTCGCCATCTCTGCCTTGGTGGCAGAGAGCAATTCGCGCACGCTTTCGGCGTTTTTCGAAAGCGCGAGCGTCACATGCCCAAGCTGGATAGTGCGCAGCATGGCCGGCAGCAGCGAAGGCCCCGCGATAAAGACCCGCGCATTGCGCCCGATATCATCAATCAGCCCGGGGATGCGCGCGACTTCCGCATATAGCCCCTCGGTCGGCAGATACATCACGGCGAATTCCGTGGTCGCGGGCGGGTTGATGTATTTGTCGCGAATCTTCAAAGCCTCAGCCCGGATGCGCGCTTCCAATCCCTTGCGAGCCTGCGCCTCGGCCTCCGTCTCTCCAGCGTCATGGGCTTGCAGCAGGCGCTCATAATCCTCCACCGGGAATTTCGCATCCACTGGCAGGCGCACCGGCGCTTCCTGGCCAACCGGCATCAGAATGGCGAATTCCACCGTATCATTGCTGCCTTCGCGCAGCTTCACATTCGTCTCATAAGAACCTTGCGGCAGGAAATCATCGAGTAGCGCCTTGACCTGTGCCTCACCCCAGCCGCCGCGCGTTTTGACATTAGAAAATAGCCGCTTCAGGTCGCCAACCTGGCTTGCCACGGATTGCACATTGCCCATCATGGCCTGGATGGCGTTGAACTGGTCAATCACGCGGGTGAAGCTTTCGGTCATTTGCTTTTCAACCGCGGCGCCCAGTTGTTCATTTACGCTCGCTTGAATTTCTGCAAGCCGCTTGTCATTGGCTTCGCGCATTTCCTTGAGCTTGGCTTCAAGCTCTGCCCGGCTTTCATTGCCCTTGCGGTCAATCACATCGCGCGCCGCTGCCATTTCCTGGGCGATGGCATTTTTCATGGCGGCCTGAGATTCAGCCAGCGCGGCGCGCACCTGTTCCACCATGACCTGCACGCGCGCTGCGGCATCGGCATTTTCCTGGCGCAGCTTCGCGGCGCTTTCGCGCGCTTCCAATACGCCCTGTTGCTGCGCCTGCGCCGTGGCGCCCTGCACTTCCATCAGCTTCGTGGTCAGCGCCGACATTTCCCGCCCTAGCGCCATCTCGCTCGCGGCAAGAGCCGCTTTCACATCTCCATTCAGCGCCGCCAGCCTTTCGCCCTGGCGTTCCTGCGCCGCTTGCAACAACCCAATGGAAGGATCAGGCGCGGGCTTGCGCAGCAATAGCGCCAGCAGCAGCGCCGCCACCACACCAAGCCCGATCAGCAGCAGGATGGTTTCAAGCGCCATCGGAGATGCTCAATGCCGGAAATGCCGCATGCCGGTGAATACCATGGCAAGCCCGGCCTTATCAGCAGCCTCAATCACCTCATTGTCGCGGATTGAGCCACCAGGCTGGATGATGGCGGTAGCACCGGCAGAGGCCGCGATTTCAAGCCCATCGGCAAAGGGGAAAAACGCATCAGATGCCACGACGGAACCCTTGGCGAGTGGTTCAGGCGAGCCCGCCGCCTTGGCCGCGGCTTCGCTTTTCCAGGCAGCGATGCGGCTGCTTTCCGCGCGGTTCATCTGTCCCGCACCAATCCCCACAGTCGCAAGGTTCTTGGCATAGACAATGGCATTGGACTTCACATGCTTGCAGACACGGAAGGCAAACAGCAGATCGGCCATCTCGGTTGGCGTCGGCGCGCGTTTGGTCACGCATTTCAACGTGGCTTCACTCACGCGCCCTGCGTCGCGCGATTGCGCCAGAAAGCCACCAGCGACGGAACGGAATACCATCCCCGGTGCAGCAGGATCGGGCAGGCCACCCGTCAGCAGCAGGCGTAGATTCTTCCTCCTGGCAAACACCGCGAGTGCCGCTTCATCCGCATCCGGCGCGATCACCACTTCGGTGAAAATCGCGGTGATGCGTTCTGCCGCTGCCGCATCCAGTTTGCGATTGGCCGCAACAATACCGCCGAAAGCCGAAACCGGGTCGCATAATAGCGCGCGATCCCAGGCTTGCGCCAAATCCGCCGCTACCGCCACGCCGCAAGGATTGGCGTGCTTCACAATGACAATCGCCGGATCGGCGAATTCCGCCAGCGCTTCAAAGGCAGCGTCTGTATCGTTCAGGTTGTTGTAGGAAAGCTCCTTCCCCTGAATCTGCCGCGCTGTGGCAATGCCGGGGCGCGCGCTGCCATCCACATAAAACGCTGCCGATTGATGTGGGTTTTCGCCGTAGCGCAAAGTCTGACGTAGCGAACCCGTGAAGCTGAGGCGCGCCGGAAATTCCTGCCCTTCCTGCCCGGCGAACCAGCCGGAAATCGCCGCATCATAGGCCGCGGTGCGCGCATAGGCGGCGGCGGCAAGGCGCCGACGCGTGGCAAGGCGTGTGCCGCCCGCTTCGGCGATTTCCGCCTGCACCTCGGCAAAATGCGCGGGTTCCGTCAGCACCGCAACATGGGCGTGATTCTTCGCCGCACTGCGGATCATCGCCGGTCCGCCGATATCAATATTTTCGATGCAGTCGTCGAAATCCGCACCTTTCGCGACGGTGGCTTCAAACGGGTAGAGGTTCACCGCCACCAGATCAATCGGCGCAATGCCATGCGCTTCCATTTGCGCCAGATGTTCCGCCAGATCGCGCCGGCCCAGAATGCCGCCATGCACTTGCGGCACCAAAGTCTTCACGCGGCCATCCAGAATTTCCGGAAAGCCTGTGTGGTCCGATACATCCTTCACCGGCACGCCCGCATCGCGCAGCGCCTTGGCGGTGCCGCCAGTGGACAGGATCTCCACCCCGCGCGCCGCCAGGAAACGGCCAAATTCAATCAGCCCGGTCTTGTCGGAAACGGAAAGCAGCGCGCGGCGCGGCGCGATCACATCAGTCATGGCATGAATCCGTGCAAGCAATGCCCCGCGCCATACGCCCGGCGGCAGGGGTGATCAACCCTGGCAAGGCTAATCAACGGGCAGGAAGATGAACACCACCGCGCCCAGCAGGCAAAGCGCGGCGGCGGCGAAATTCCAGCGCAGGGGCTCCCCCAGCCACATCACGGAAAACGCGGCAAAAACCGCGAGTGTGATCACTTCCTGCATGATCTTGAGCTGCTGGCCGGTAAAGGCCCCATAGCCGATGCGGTTTGCCGGCACCGCCAGGCAATATTCAAAAAACGCAATGCCCCAGGAAATCAGTACCGCAAGCCAGATCGGCCAGCTTGGCTGCTTCAAATGCCCATACCAGGCGAAGGTCATCAGGATATTGCTGCCCAGCAGCAGCAGGGGCGTCAGCAGGAAGGGGCTGGTCATCATCTCGCGGTTCTTTCGGATGTGGGCGGCAGGCGGCGCAGCAGCCAGACCATGATGGCCATGGCGGGCAGCGCCGCCACCGTGGTCAGCACGAAAAACCACGGCCAGCCCAGGCCCTCCGCCAGCATGCCGGATGTCGCCCCCAGCGTGCGCAAGGGCACCGCCGCCAGCGATGACAGCAGCGCATATTGCGTGGCGGTGAAGCTGCGATTGGTGAGCATGGCAAGGTAGGAAAGAAACGCTGCATCCGCGAGGCCATCGGTGAAATTCTCCACCCCCACCTGCGCGAACAGCATGCGGATATCATGCCCCGAAAAGGCCAGCGCGACATACATAAGGTTGGAGAGCATTTGCGTGATCCCGGTCAGGATCAAGGCGCGCCCGGTGCCAAGCTTTGCCACCAGCCAACCGCCGACAAGCGCGCCAGCCAGCGTCGCGACAAGACCAAAGACAGAGGAAACACTCGCGACCTCAAGCCGCGTGAAGCCAAGTTGGCGATAAAACGGCGCGGTCATGATGCCGGCCAGGGCCTCGCCCAGTTTGAACAGGGCAACAAAGGCCAGGATCGCGAACCAATAGCGCCGACGCATGAAATCCGCGAAGGGATCAATCACCGCATAGCGCAGCCGCGCGACCCAACCTTGCGGCGCAGCGCCCCCCTGATGCGCGGGTTCGGCAGCGAACAGTACGGCGGCAACGCCTATGCCCACCATCGCGGCGCAGCCGGCAAAGGCAAAGGCCCAGCCGGCGAATTCCGCCATGGTGAGCGCGCCCGCCGTCGCCGCCAGCAAGGCGCCGCGATAGCCCCAGACATAACAGGCAAGCCCATAGCCCTGATCGGCTTCGTCCAGGCTTTCGATACGAAAGGCGTCAATCACAATATCCTGGCTGGCGGATAGGAAAGCGACCGCCACCGCCACCGCCACCGTCAGGCTGACATTCAGCGCCGGGTTGGTCTGGCCGAGCGCGATAATGGCGCCGATCAGCGGGATTTGGATGGAAAGCAGCCAGCCGCGCCTTCGCCCAAGGGCGCGGAAGAAGGGCGGCGGGCTATGGTCTATCAGTGGCGACCAGAGGAATTTCAGCGAATAGGACAGCCCAATCAGCGCCGTGAAGCCAATGGCCGCCAGCGAAAGATTGGATTCCGCCAGCCATTGCCTGAGCGTGAAGGCCGAAAGCGGCAGCGGCACGCCCGCGGCAAAGCCGAGCGCCAGCATCACAAGGAAGCGCTTGTCGCGCCAGCGGGGAAGCGAATCGGCCATGGTCTGAAACTGGCAGAAGCGGCGCCCGCCTGCCACCATGAATGGCTTGCCCGCGCGGCAAAGGCCAGCGCAATATCCCCCCAAGAAATGCGGGAGGCAGCGGCATGAATACCATCGCCAAGGCGAAGGGACTTTTGGTTGAACCCGGCAAAACCTGGGATGGCATTGCGGCAGAGCCCATGACTTTGGGCGGGGTTTTCACCAGCTATGTGCTGCCCTTGGCGGCGATTCCTTCCATCGGCAGCGCCATTGGCACCTTTCTGGCCGGGAATCTGCCGAATGTTGCGGAATTGGTGATCAGCTACGTTATTGCGCTGGCGAGTGTGCTGATCATGGGCAAGATCATGCCGCCTTTGGCCGCGCGTTTTGGCGCCTCGCCGGATGCCGAGGCCGGGATGAAACTGGCGGCCTTTGCGCCGACCGGGGCCTGGGTGGGCGGGCTTGCGTTGATTGTGCCTTCGCTCGGCGGGTTTCTGGCGCTGATCGGGGCGCTTTACACGCTCTATTTGTTTTATGATGGCGCGCAGAGGCTCTTTCCCGTTGCGCAAGTGAAGGCGCGGATGCTGGGCTTTTCCGCCGTTTTGGCCTCCATCCTGTTGAATATGTTGATCGGCCTGATGGTGGGCATTCTGGCGCGCTGACCGCCCGCCCTTCCCGCCGCGCCCGGTTCGCTTATATCGGGCGAGAGGATTTGGGGATTTGGGCCATGCTTGTGACAGTTTTTGGCGGCGGCGGCTTTATCGGGCGCCATATCGTGCAGCGCCTGGCGGCGGCGGGCCATAGCATTCGGATTGCGGGGCGCGATACGGAACGCGCCGCGCGACTTTGCACCATGGGCGGTGTCGGGCAGATCACGCCCGTTGCGGCCTCAGTCACGGATGAGGCTTCCTCGGCCCGGGCGGTGGCGGGGGCGGATATCGTCATCAACCTGGTCGGTATTCTGTTCGAAAGCCGCGCGGGTGATTTCCAACGCATCCAGGCGGAAGGTGCCGGGCGTGTCGCGCGCTTGGCTGCCGCCGCCGGGGCCAAGCAATTCCTGCATCTTTCGGCGATTGGCGCCGATGCCGGCAGCCCAAGCCTTTACGCCCAAACCAAGGCGGCCGGCGAAGCGGCAGTGCTGGCGGCCTTCCCCGGCGCCATTATTCTGCGGCCTTCGGTGGTGTTTGGGGCAGAGGATCAGTTCTTCAACCGCTTCGCGGGCCTCGCTGCGCTGCTCCCCTTCATGCCGGTGGTGGCGGGTGAGACGCGCTTTCAGCCGGTTTATGTGGGGGATGTCGCGGATGCGGCGATGGCTGCGCTCGCGGACCCGGCGGCGGCTGGCAAGGTTTTCGAACTCGGCGGGCCGCGCGTGATGAGCATGCGGCAAGTGCTGCGCTACATATTGGATGTGACGGGAAGGCAGCGCCCAATGATCGCCCTGCCAGAGGGGTTCGTGCGGCTGCAAGCGCGGCTTGGGGAGCTGCTGCCAACGCCGCCTTTGACACGCGATCAGCTGATCCTGCTGGGCAAGGATAATGTGGTTTCGCCCAACGCCTTGGGATTTCAGGCGCTTGGTATTGAACCCAAGGCGGTGGAGGCGATTGTGCCCAGCTATTTGTCGCGATTTCGCGTGGGTGGGCAGAGGGTGATGGCGCCAAGTTGAAAAAGACCGAATCGGACATTTATAGCTTGGTACGGCTTTGGGTTTTGGCCTGGTAACGGAAGATCGCCGTTAATTAGGTCATAAAAACTGTCCTTATCACGCAAAAAAGACTCGCCTTGCTTAGCCGCTTTGGTTATGGGGCGGGGAAGGGTGGCCGCGAAACTGCGCTGCCCTGGCTTCAACCGCGTTCAAGGACACCCCCGATGGCCGAGAAAATGCTGCAATTCGTGCGCTTGGCGCAGCACCAGCCGGATAAGCGGGAAGCGACCGAACGTCGCGCGGATTGGGCCGAGGTCTATCGCCCCTTCGTCGCGGAGGCGGCTTCTGAGCAGGCATCCCGCTGTTCCCAATGCGGCGTGCCCTTCTGCCAGGTGCATTGCCCGCTGAACAACAACATCCCCGATTGGCTGAAGCTGACCGCCGAGGGCCGGCTTGAGGAAGCCTATGAGGTTGCCTCGGCCACCAATAACTTCCCGGAGATTTGTGGCCGCGTCTGCCCGCAGGATCGGCTATGCGAAGGCAATTGCGTGATCGAAAAGGGGTTCAATTCGGTCACGATTGGCGCGGTTGAAAAATACATCACCGATACGGCCTGGGAGAATGGCTGGGTGAAGCCGCCCAAGCCCGTGCGCGAAAGGGCCGAGAGCATTGGCATCATCGGCGCCGGCCCAGCTGGCATGGCGGCGGCGGAACGGCTGCGCGTTCTGGGCTTTCAGGTGGTGATTTATGATCGGCATGACCGCGCCGGCGGGCTGATGATTTACGGCATCCCGAATTTCAAGCTGGAAAAGGATGTTGTGGTGCGCCGCTGGCAGCAATATGCCGAAGGCGGCATTGAATTCCGGCTGAATTGCGCGGTGGGGCGCGATATCTCGCTGGCGGAGCTGCGCCGCAAACATGCCGCGGTGCTGATTGCGACCGGCGTCTATAAGGCGCGCGATATTGCTGTGCCTGGCGCTGATCTGCTCGGCGTAGTGGCAGCGCTGGATTATCTGATTGCGTCTAACCGCAAGGGTCTGGGTGATAGCGTTCCGGAATTTGACTCTGGCGCGCTGAATGCCGAAGGCCGGCATGTGGTGGTGATTGGCGGCGGCGATACCGCGATGGATTGCGTGCGCACGGCCACACGCCAGGGCGCCGCTTCTGTCACCTGCCTTTATCGGCGCGACAAGGCGAATATGCCGGGGTCCATGCGTGAAGTGTATAACGCCGAGGAAGAAGGCGTACGCTTTGAATGGCTCGCGGCGCCGGAGGCTTTTGCAGGCAAGGCGAAGGTCGAAGCCGTGCGCGCGGTGCGTATGCATCTTGGTCTGCCGGATGCGACAGGCCGCCAGCAGGTGGAACCCATCGCCGGCAGTGATTTCACCGTGAAGGCTGATCTGGTGATCAAGGCGCTTGGCTTTGATCCGGAAGATTTGCCTGTGATGTTCGAAGAACCTGCGCTTTCCGTGACGCGCTGGGGCACGTTGAATGTGGATCATCGCAGCATGATGACATCGCTGCCCGGTGTTTTCGCGGCGGGCGATATCGTGCGCGGCGCATCCCTGGTGGTCTGGGGAATTCGCGATGGCCGCGATGTCGCGGAACAGATCGCGGCTTTTGTTGAGAAAGGGAGCACGGCGCTGGCCGTGGCAGCAGAATGATGCGTCGCCTGGTCCTGGCTATCTTTTTGTTGGCTGCGCCTGCGGCCGCTCAACAGCCGAATACTTCGGATGAAAAGCTGGTTGCGGCGCGTGAATTGGTGGCGGCGATGCGGGCTGAATCGCAGATTTTGTCAACGATTGACGCGATGCGCGGCTACTTTATTCAGTCCTTCGTCACTGCGGCGCCACAGCTTGGGGAGGCAAGAGTACGTGATCTGGTGGATGAGTTCATCATGCCAGAGTTTCGCGCTGGTGCGGGAGAGTTTCCTGAACTCTTCGCTGGGCTTTACGCCCAACGTTTATCTGCCGAAGAAATGCGAGAATTGGCACGTTTCTACCGATCGCCAATTGGCCAACGCCTCCTTGCCATCACACCGGAAATCACTGCTGCCATCACGCCCCTTGCGGCTGCATGGGGGCAGCGTGTTGCCCAGCAGGCGTTGACCAAACACCGAGACGCGCTCCGCCAACGCGGCCTGCCACTTTAGGGTGAAGGATCAAAGCCATGTCGGATGAAGAAGCTTCTGTGGCGGCATATCAGGCTGAAGCCGCGCGCCTGACCGCCCAAGCGCATCTTGACCTGACAGAACACGACGCCTGCGGTGTAGGCCTGGTGGCCGCGCTTGATGGCAAGCCGCGGCGGGCCGTGGTGCAGGCTGGCATTGATGCCCTGCGCGCGGTTTGGCATCGTGGTGCCGTGGATGCCGATGGCAAGACCGGTGATGGCGCGGGCATTCATGTTGAAATCCCGCAGGATTTCTTCGCCGCCGTGGTGGAACGCGGGGGTGACCGGCTCCGCCCCGGGCGCATTGCGGTCGGTCAGGTGTTTTTGCCGAAATCCGATCTCGGCGCACAGGAACGCTGCCGGCAGATTGTGGAAACCGAAATCCTCAATGCCGGCTATGCCATTTATGGCTGGCGGCAAGTGCCGATCAATGTTGCCTGCATCGGCGAAAAGGCCAATGCGACGCGGCCCGAGATTGAACAAATCCTGATCCATGACCCGGAACAGCGCGATATCGCGACCATTGAGCGCGATATGTATGTGATTCGTCGGCGGATCGAAAAACAAGCGATCGCAGCGCAGATTGCGGAGCTTTATCTGTGTTCGCTCTCCGCACGGTCCATCATCTACAAGGGCATGTTTCTGGCGGAAGCGCTGACCGAATTCTATCCCGATCTATTGGATGAACGTTTCGTCAGCCGCTTCGCGATTTATCATCAGCGCTATTCGACCAATACCTTCCCGACCTGGCGGCTGGCGCAGCCTTTCCGGACACTCGCGCATAATGGCGAAATCAATACGCTGCATGGCAATGTGAATTGGATGAAGTCGCACGAGACGCGGCTATCACATCCTTTGCTCGATCCCTTCATGGACGATATCAAGCCCGTGGTGCAGGCGGGGGGTTCTGATACCGCGACGCTTGATAACGTGTTTGAATTACTGGTGCGCGCCGGGCGGGATGCGCCCATGGCCAAGGCGCTGCTGATCCCGGAAAGCCTTGGCAATAACGCGACGATTCCGCCGGCGCATCGCGATCTGTTCCTTTACTGCAACGCGGTCATGGAACCCTGGGATGGTCCGGCGGCGATTTGCGCAACCGATGGGCGCTGGGTAGTGGCGGGGCTGGACCGCAATGGGCTGCGGCCTTTGCGTTACAGCATTACCTCCGATGGCATGCTGATTGTGGGCTCCGAGACTGGCATGGTGAAGCTGGCCGAAGATCAGATCATCCAAAAGGGCCGCGTTGGGCCTGGCCAATGCATTGGCGTTGATCTGGATAAGGGGCGGTTCTTCGAAGACAAGGCGCTGAAGGATCTGATCTCGGCCCGCAAGCCCTTTGGCCAATGGACTGAACGCACCACGCGCATTGATGAAATCGTCAAAGCCGAAGCCGATGAACGCGCGAACCTGACCGGCGAGGATTTGCGCCGCCGCCAGCTTTCTGTCGGCTATACCTTGGAGGAATTGGAATCCATCCTGCACCCCATGGTGGAAGACGCCAATGAGGCGGTGGGGTCCATGGGTGATGACACGCCGATTGCGGTGCTGTCCGACCAATATCGCGGCCTGCATCATTATTTCCGCCAGGCTTTCAGCCAGGTGACCAATCCGCCGATTGATAGCCTGCGCGAAACCCGCGTGATGACGCTGAAAACCCGGCTCGGCAATCTCGGGAATATCCTGGATGAGGATCCGACGCAGTGTGACATGCTGATGCTGGATAGCCCCGTGCTATCCAATGCCGAATTCGATGCCATGCGCGCCTATATGGGCACAACCGCCTGTGTGGTGGATTGCACCTTCCCTGTTGCGGAAGGTGAGGCAGGGTTACGCCGCCATATCGAACGCATCCGGCGTGAGGCGGAAGAAGGTGTGCGTTCCGGCTGCGCCCATGTGATCCTGACGGATGAGGCGCAATGCGCCGAACGCGCTGTGATCCCGATGATTCTTTCGGTGGGCGCGGTGCAGACACATCTGGTGAAGAATGGGCTGCGCACCTTCACCTCGCTCAATGTCCGTGTCGCGGAAAGCCTCGATGTGCATTATGTCGCGGTGCTGATCGGTGCGGGTGCCACCACGGTGAATGCCTATCTGGCGCAGGAGAGCATCGCGGATCGGCACCGGCGTGGCCTGTTCGGTGCCATGTCGCTCCGTGAAGCGGTGGGGCGCTACAAGAAAGCCGTGGATAAGGGCCTGCTGAAGGTCATGTCCAAGATGGGGATTGGCGTTTTGTCTTCCTATCGCGGCGGCATGAATTTCGAAGCGATTGGGCTTTCGCGTGCGCTGGTGGCGGAGTTCTTCCCCGGCACGCCTTCGCGCATTTCCGGCATTGGGCTTTCCGGCATTGCGCGGCGCGTGCTGGCCTTGCACAGCAAAGCCTGGGCGGAAGGCGCGGTGACGTTGCCAATTGGTGGGCTGTACAAGCTGCGTCGCCGTGGGGAAGCGCATGCTTTTGACGGCACGTTGATCCACACGCTGCAAAGCGCGGTGGAATCCGAAAGCTACCAAACCTTCAAGCGCTATTCTGATGCGGTGCGGCGCTTGCCGCCAGTGGCGCTGCGCGATCTGCTCGATTTCCGCACGGAAGGCCGCGCGCCGATTGCTTTGGAAGAAGTGGAAAGCATCACGGAAATTCGGAAGCGCCTGGTCGCACCCGGCATTTCGTTGGGCGCGCTGAGTCCTGAGGCGCATGAAACCCTTTCCATCGCCATGAACCGCATTGGTGCGCGGAGTGATTCCGGTGAGGGTGGTGAAGACCCTGCCCGCGCCAAGCCGCGCGCCAATGGCGATAACGCCAATTCCGCGATCAAGCAGATTGCCTCTGGCCGTTTTGGCGTGACTGCCGAATACCTGAACAATTGCCGAGAAATCGAAATCAAGGTCGCGCAGGGTGCCAAGCCCGGTGAGGGCGGGCAATTGCCTGGCTTCAAAGTGACGGGGCTGATTGCCAAGCTGCGCCATTCCACGCCGGGTGTGATGCTGATCAGCCCGCCGCCGCATCATGATATCTATTCGATCGAAGATTTGGCGCAGCTGATCTACGATCTGAAGCAGATCAACCCGGATGCGACAGTCTGTGTGAAGCTGGTCAGCCGTTCGGGCATTGGCACCATTGCGGCGGGTGTGGCGAAGGCGAAAGCGGATGCAATCCTCGTCTCCGGCCATTCCGGTGGCACCGGCGCTTCGCCGCAATCTTCCATCAAATATGCTGGCCTGCCCTGGGAAATGGGGCTGTCGGAAACGCATCAGGTTTTGTTGCTCAATCGGCTGCGGCATCGCGTCAAGCTCCGCACCGATGGCGGCATCAAGACCGGTCGCGATGTGGTGATTGCCGCCATGCTGGGCGCCGAGGAATTCGGCATTGGCACGGCATCACTGGTGGCGATGGGCTGCATCATGGTGCGGCAATGCCATTCCAATACCTGCCCTGTTGGCGTCTGCACGCAGGACGAGGCGCTGCGCGCCAAATTCGCCGGCAGCCCTGAGAAGGTGATCAATCTTTTTTCCTTCATTGCAGAAGAAGTGCGGGAGATTCTGGCCAGCCTCGGCATGCGGAAACTCACGGATGTGATCGGGCGCACCGATCTGCTGCAACAGGTCAGCCGCGGGTCTGAGGATTTGGACGATCTCGATCTCAACCCGTTGCTGGTGCAGGCAGATGCCGGCGCCTTCACACCCTATTGCACGCTGGAAGGCCGCAATGAGGTGCCGGAGACGCTGGATGCCGAAATGATCCGCGATGCGGATGCGCTGTTCCGCCATGGCGAGAAAATGCAGCTGCAATACAATATCCGCAACACGCATCGCGCCATTGGCACCAAGGTGTCTTCGCGCATCGTGCGGCAATTCGGCATGACAGGGCTGCAAGCCGGGCATCTGACCGTGCGGCTGCGCGGCAGTGCTGGCCAATCACTCGGCGCCTTTGGTGTGCGCGGCTTGAAGCTGGAAGTCTTTGGCGATGCCAATGATTATGTCGGCAAGGGGCTTTCCGGCGCTTCCATTGTGGTGCGCCCCGCGCCTTCATCCAGCCTGATCTCGCAGGAGAATACCATCATCGGCAATACGGTGCTTTATGGTGCAACGGCTGGCGAGCTTTTCGCGGCCGGCCAGGCCGGAGAGCGCTTCGCCGTGCGCAATTCCGGCGCCATTGCCGTGGTGGAAGGCTGCGGCGCCAATGGGTGTGAATACATGACCGGCGGCACGGTGGTGATTCTGGGCGCGGTTGGCGATAATTTCGGCGCGGGCTTCACCGGCGGCCAGGCCTTCATCTATGATACGGATGGCACGTTAGAAAAGCGCATCAATCCGGAAACCTTGCTCTGGTCACGCCTTGCCCATCCGCATTGGGAAGATGCGCTGCGTGATCTGATCGCACGCCATGTCACTGAAACCGGCAGCCGTTTTGCCGCGCGCCTGTTGAATGAATGGGCGACGGAACGTGGCCGCTTCTGGCATGTGGTACCGAAGGAATATGCGCGGTATCTGCCGGTACCAATGAGCGAAGCGCAGGCCATCGCGGCGGAGTGAAGGCTGCCCAAAAACCGCCGGCACGCTGAAAGGAATCTGGAATGTCAATCGAACAGATGGCCCATTATCAAGGCAAGCTCGCTTTTGAGATGGATTCCTGGGACTTGCATCTCGCGCTCAGCAATAATGAGGCTGTGGTGGTTGTGGATGGCCGATCCGAAGCGGCCTTTGCGAAGGAACATATCCCCGGCGCGATCAACCTGCCGCATCGGGGCATTTCCACGCTCAGCACCGAAGCCCTGGATAAATCGAAGACCTATATCTGCTATTGCGATGGCATTGGGTGCAACGGTTCAACCAAGACTGCGCTCAAATTGCTGACCCTTGGTTTCAAGGTGCGTGAATTGATCGGTGGCCTGGATTGGTGGAAGCGCGATGGCTACCAGACCGCGGGGCTTGAAGGCCGCGCCGGCACGCCGGTTGGTTGCGGGTGCTGAAAGTCATTCCCCAAGGCGCGCGCCCGTTTTAGGCTCGCGCCATGGGTCCCCACATCTGCCATGACATAGTCGATCTGCGGGCAGCCGGGCTGCTTGTTTGATGATGTTGATCGCAGCTGCGATGGTGATGCCGGCATTGCGCGCAGGTTCATCAGCTAAGCATTGGAATATGATCGCCCGCGTCTTTCCCCCCAGGCCTGAAACCATACCGGGCCTTAAATCAGACGAATCGATCGTTGATAGAGGCGTCCAATTTGGCGCCGCTTCGCCGCATCCAGTCGCGCTCAAGCTGACCTAAGCGCCCACATAAGGCTTGCCGCGAAACCCGCCAGCAATAGCCAGAACACGGTCAACGTCGCGCCAGCGCCAAAGGTATCCATGGCGAAGCCCGCCATCAGTGGCGGGATGCAAAAGCCGATATGCGCCACCAGGAAAACGCCCGCTGCCGCCCTGGCGCGATCGAGTCCCGCTTTTTCGGAAACGCCGGCCAGCCCGCCAATATACAAGAACCCGTAAGCGGCACTGCCCACTAAGGCACCGCCCAGCAGCAGCGCCGGCAGCGCCGCATGCAGCGTTCCCCACATCACGAGCCCCGCGCCCAATACCAGCACCGGCAGCCCAATCAGCACCAACCGACGCGCGGCGATGCGCGCCATCATCTGCTGCACTGCCGCCCCCACCAAAATCATGAAGCATACCGCAAGCGGCCCCATGCGCGGGTATCCTGCTTCGGTCAGCGCTGTCGGCACGGCGGTGATCACCGTGCCCGTCACCGCCCAGGCCGCCAACATGCTGAGTGAAAGGGGCAAGGTGCTGCGCGGAAAGCTTGGCATGCGCAGCCACGCCACAGGCGCCGGGGTTTTCGTTTCCGGCAGAAAAAGCACCAGCAGAAAGATCGTGGCGAGTGCCGTCATATGCAGCCAGAAGGTCAGCGGTGGTTCGATAGCGCCGAAGATTTCAATGACGATCATGGTGGCGATACCGCCAGCGGCAAAGCCGCTCGCACTCGCAAGCGTAGTGACTTGCGCGGCGCGCCGCCCGGCTTCTGGTCCCTCAGCCAATTCCGCTGCCCAGGCCGTGGCTCCGCCGGCCAGTAAGCCCACAGCCAGCCCTTGCATGCCACGCGCAAAGGCAAGCGCGGCAAGCCCCGGCGCCGTGATCAGCGCAATAGTGCCGCAAATGGTCAGCGCCAGCGCCGCCAGAATGCAGGGCTTGCGCCCAATACGGTCAGACATGCCGCCGAGTAGCGGCGCTGAGATGATGGCACTCGCCGCATAGGCAATGAAGGCAGCGGAAAGCCCGCCGGCGCCCTGGCCATCGCGCGCCGCATAGGTGGTGAATAGCGGCATGGCGAGCGTCGTTGAAAAGCCAATGGTGAAGACCGCCGCGCCAATCACCCAAATACCGCGAGACATTGCCAAGCCTGGCGCTCCTGAAACCGCGCTGATGTTCCGGGGCTTGCCCCGCGGCGTCAATTGCTGTTTCGCCCAAGCGCCATGCGTGGTATGCACTATGCATGGCCTTAACCCGGGCCAGATCCTCAACCAGCCAAGGCACGCCCCCCCGCAGCCCGGCCAGAGAGGCTCTGGGCGCGCGTCTTTCCGGCCCCCCCTCACGTCCGGCGGCGCGCCCGCGGGGGCGGTTTATGCTGCTGCGCTTTTGCTTTCTAACATCGATTTGGGGAATGATCGCCGCTTCGGTAGTACTGCTGATCCTCGCTTGGGATTTGCCGCGGCCTGAATCGGCACTCGCCACCACGCGGCGGCCTTCCACCACGCTATTGGCCTCAGATGGCAAGCTTATTGCAACCAATGGTGATCTTTATGGGGAAACGCTCAGGCTGCGTGATATGCCAGCGCATCTGCCAGCTGCCTTCATCGCTATTGAGGACCGGCGCTTTCGCGACCATTGGGGGATAGACCCAATCGGGCTAGTGCGCGCCGTCTATGCCAATGTCATCTCGGGCCGCGTCGTGCAGGGGGGCTCAACCCTCACGCAGCAATTGGCGAAGAACCTGTTCCTGACACCGGAACGCAGCCTGAAGCGCAAGGCGCAGGAAGCCATGCTGGCCTTTTGGTTGGAACAGCGGTTTAGCAAGAATGAATTGCTCGAAATCTATTTGAACCGTGTTTATCTCGGTGCGGGTACTTATGGCGTGGATGCGGCGGCGCGACTTTATTTTGGTGTCTCGGCGCGGCGGCTGACACCGGGGCAAGCGGCGGTACTTGGGGGGCTGCCCAAGGCGCCATCGCGCATCAATCCGCGCGTTAATCAGGGCGCGGCGCTGGCGCGCGCCCTGGAAGTGCTGACAGCCATGACAGAAACCGGTGCGCTGACAGCAGCACAGGCCCTGCAGGCCGCCGAGGCCATTCAATTCACGCCCGCACCGTCGCGCGATGCTGGTTGGTTCGCCGATTGGGTACAGGACGGGATGATGGGGCGCGCACCGGGTAGCGCCGATTTGATACTGCGCACCACGCTTGATCCCGTTTTGCAAGCGGCGGCAGAGGCGCGGATTGACGCGATACTAGCCGGGCCGGGCGCCAGGGCGGGTGTGTTTCAGGGCGCCGTGGTGGCGCTGGATGCGGCCACTGGTGCGGTGCGCGCCATGGCCGGGGGCAAGAATTACCGCAATAGTCCCTTTAACCGCGCGACCCAGGCGCGGCGCCAACCCGGCAGCGCCTTCAAGCCTTTTATCTTCCTCGCTGCCTTGGAAGCCGGCATTGGGCCGCAGGATATGATCGCCGATACCGCGCTCAATCTCGGCGGCTGGTCGCCAAGCAATGGCCAATGGCGGGCGCGCGGGGAAATCACCATGGAAGAGGCTTTGGCGCAGAGCGTGAATACCTCAGCCGTGCGGTTGATGCAGCGCGCGGGCGGGCATCGCAAAGTGGCGGAAGCCGCACGCCGCGCCGGGCTGGATGGCCCTTTTCCGCGCGATGCGACCATGGCGCTTGGCACCGGAGAAGTTACGCTGCTTGATCTGGTGGCTGCCTATGCCGCCTTCGCCAATGGCGGCTTTCGCGTGGAGCCCTTCGGCGTAGCTGAGGCCAAGGCCGAGGGACGGCCATGGCCCCTTGAGAGACCAGCGCGAGAGCGCGCCTTTGCACCCGAACATATGGAAGCCATGCGCGCCATGATGGCGGCGGTGGTGGCGCGCGGCACAGGGCGCGCCGCGGCGATCCCTGGGCGGGTTGTCATCGGCAAGACTGGCACCACGCAGGAATATCGTGACGCCTGGTTCATCGGCATTACCGGCGGCTTGGTCATGGGTGTTTGGCTTGGCAATGATGATGGGGTGCCGATGGATAATGTCGCGGGTGGTGGGCTGCCGGCGCGATTATTCCGCGAAATTCTAGAAAGCGTGGCTGCCGCCAGCCCGCGCGGGTAGCGCCCTGTCGCATCACCAAGGGCCAATGCATGCCCTTATGAACCCACCGCCTTCGGCCGGCATATCGCGTTGCTTGACTTCAGCCGCCAAACCATCGTGAAAGCCGCGCAAGATGAATGACCAGCCGAAAAACCCAACCTTCGAAGGCACCGGGGGCAGGAAGCCCCAGGTCTCAGCGCTAGTCAGGCTTTGGGCCAGTTTTCAGGCGGTACTTTGGGCTGTGGTGCCGGTGGTCATCCTGGTGGTGCTGATTGTCCTGATCGTGCGAGAGATCAACCAGGATACAATCGAAGTCGCCCCGATCCAGGTTCCCACACGGCTTGCGGAAACGGGCCTGACCGCGGAAGTGGTGGCGCTGCGCCTGCTTGACCAGATTGCGGCTGCGGAACGCGTTGTGACGTCCGAAAGGGTGGTCCGCCCAAATGTGGAACTACTCGGCCAAAAGCCCGATTTCAATGTGCCCATCGCCGGCATTTCGCTGCGTGCCCTTGCCGATATTGCGCGCAACCTTTTCGGCGTCGCACCGCGCCGCGTTTCCGGGGAAATCGTGCTGGATGAGGATAAGCTCAAGCTCCGGCTGCGGCTCGCGGGGCATGGGCAGATTGCCGATATCGGCGGCTTCGCGGTCAATCAGGTGGATGAGCTTTTGGCCGCCGGCGCGCCAGAGGTGTGGCGGGTTGTCTTCCCCAAGCTTTACGCCTGGCACATAGCGCAAACCCTTGGGGTGGAAACCCAGGTGCGAGAGCGGCTGATGCGCATGCTGCTGCTGGATGGTCTTGATTCTGATGCGGAACGAACAGTGCGGGCGCTGATTGGGCGTTCCTTCCTCCGCTCCGGTCGAGGGCAGGATGCCTTTGCGATATTCGAGGCTTTGGTGGCGAATAACCCCAATGATGGTGGCTTTGTTTATGGCCGTGGCCGCGCGCAATTCCTGTTGGGCAGGCTGGATGAAGCCATGGAGGATTATGCGCGCGCGCGGCAATTGGACCCGGGCGCCTTCTGGGTTCATACCGGCATCGCGCAAGTGATCCGCGCGCGGGGAGACTACGCGAAAGCCCTGGAAGAAATAGACAAGGGCCTGAATTTGCGATCCGACGACCCGACGGCCATGACCGAGAAAGGCGAAATCCTGTTCCAGCTTGGCCGCAGCCAGGAAGCATTGAAGCTGGTGCAGGATGCGCTGGTTTATGACCCTTACAGCCCGACGGCGCATTTGCTGCTTGGCCGGCTCCGGCTTCAGCAATATGATGGCAGAGGCGCTTTGGACGCCATGACAGAGGCAACGCGCCGCGCCCCGACTTCCGTTGATGCGCATCTGGGCCGGGCGGAGGCTTTTCTTTTCACTGGACGAACCAATGAGGCAGAGGCCAGCCTGAACCAGGCGCTCAGTTTCGGGCCCTTGCCCATACGGCTGGAAAGCCAGGTGGCGCGGCTTCGGAGTGCCTTCAAGGAAATTGGCGATCCGGCGAATTGACGTCCCGGATAGCCGGCATATGTGCCTTCCACCAAGCTGGATGATGATCTCTCTTCGCCCCAAGCAAGCGGGGATGAAGCCCATGACCGATAGGATGAGCCTTGGCGGTCTGGTGGTGGATGGCGCGGGGGCTGCACAGCCGGAAGCGGATATGGCCATGGCCAGCGGACACATCACCGCGATCGGCAGCCTACCGGCAAGTGGCGCCACTGAAATTGACGCGCGCGGCAAGCTGGTGACAACGGGCTTCGTTGAAAGCCAAACGCATTATTTCCAAAGACCGTAGTCCAGGCATGCATTGTGCATCTGATCCGCAATTCCATGCCAATTGCCGCGATGCGTAAATGCCCCGGCTGCAGCCATAAAGCAGCGGCCCCATCGTTATTCCCAGATGATAGGGCGGCTGACCCGGTTCGGACTTTAGAGCAGATCACGTTCAGATGGAATCATCTGAACGTGCGAAGATGCTCGAAAAACAACGGCGTAGAGCGTGTTGCGTGAACCTACGTGAACGCAACATGCTCTAGACGCCCGTGATCGCCGAAAGGGCCGGCGCCTAACGCACCGTATCGCGCACGAAAAGCGCAAGCCGGAAGAAGCCATGCCTGATCCACATCCCAGGCCTGGACGGTCTTCCCCACCATAAAAGTGAAGCAGAAATAGCAACATGAAGATAGCGATTTCTCAGCCACGCTTCTAGCGCGATCGTCGAAAATCCTTCAGGCTGAAGCTTGGCTTACGTGACTGCGTTACGCTTGCGGTGATGTCACCGCAGCGGCGCCGGCGCGCAACACCCAGCTGATGAGGAAACCCCATGCCCAAAATCGCCATCGCCGTTGAATTCAAGATCAAGGAAGGCCAGCACGCCGCCTTTGATGCCATCATCCGCGAACATGCCCGCCTGACGCTGCAAGAAGAACCGGGCTGTGAGCGCTTTGATGTGCTGCAACCGCTCGACAAGGATGGCGCGCATGACAAGAGCCGCGTGATGCTGTGTGAGGTTTATCAGGATCGCGCGGCAGTTGATGTGCACACCAAGAACCCGCGGCTCGCCAAGGTGCGCGATGCCTATGCGCCGCTGATCGAAGGCCGGACGCTGACGCTTTGTGAGATGTAGGGCGCCTTCACCTTTCTCACGCTTCATCAAGCCGCGCTGCAAGGGCAAGATCCTCCGGGCTCATTTCATGGGCCGGGAGGATAGGCACTAGCTGATGAGACGCGTAAAGCCGCTTCAATGCCTCCCAATCCCTCAGGACGGTTGCATAAATCCAGCGATAATAATGCAGTTGCACAACATGCGCCCGCGCGGCTTCCGCGCCAATCAGATTGCTGAGCGCCTCAATTTCCAGCCAATTCACGATCAGGTGCAGATGCGTTGAGGCAAGCGTATCGGCGCCCTCACCGCGCCCGATGGGTGGTTCGGGATAGCGTTGTTCGAGTGCTGTCCACACACTACGCCACTTGTCGGTATGCTTGTGGGAATACCAGGTGACATACCAATGCATCTGCTCGTGGATATAGCATGCCAGCAAGGCAGTTTCGGTAATCAAGGCAGTGTTCAGCCTGATCACCGGGTGACTGTAAGGGAGCACCCCCGGCGCTATGCTGACCTCCTTGCAATATTCGTAAGGGCTAAGCGCGTATTTGGCGCGAAGCGCGATGAGCCTTTCCCGCAGCGCAATCGCGTTGCGTTCAGCATGCGACAGGTCAATGCCGATCCGAAGATTGCTCATGGCGCGAAGGGCCAGGGCGCGAACACCTACCCCGCCAAAGCCGCCTTCACCGCCGCCAGCGCTTCTGCCGCCTTCGCCGCGTCCGGCCCGCCAGCCTGCGCCATATCGGGCCGCCCGCCACCGCCCTTGCCGCCCACAGCCGCTGAGGCCGCGCGCACCAGCGCCACCGCATCGGCGCGGCCCTTGGCAGCTTCAGCCACGGCAACAACGATACTCGCCTTGCCTTCCGCCGTGCTGATCAGCGCCACAACATCGGTGCTGCCGCCCTTCAGAATGGCCTCAGCCAGGCCCTTCAAATCGCGCGGCGGCACTTCACCAAGATCACGCAGCGAAAGCCGCAGCCCGGCCACTTCCTCAATCTCCGCCCCGCCGCCACCGGTCGCGAGTTTTTTGCGAAGCTCCGCCACATCGCGTTCCAGCTTGCGCCGTTCTTCCACCAGCGCCGCAATGCGCCCCGCCAATTCGCCCGGCTGCGCCTTCAAGACTGCCGCCGCCGCCGTCAGGCTTTCTTCCATTTCATTGATGTAAGTCAGCGCCGCATCACCCGTCACCGCCTCCACACGCCGCACCCCAGCGCTGACAGCGCCTTCGGCGATGATCTTGAACAGGCCGATATCGCCGGTGCGCCGCACATGCGTGCCGCCGCAAAGTTCCAGTGAATAGACGCCATGCTTGTCCGTCGCCGCCGGGTCATGGCCCATGCCGACCACGCGCACTTCCTCGCCATATTTTTCGCCAAACAGCGCCATGGCGCCGGCTTCCACCGCCGCTTCCGGCGTCATCAGCCGCGTGATCACCTCGGCATTTTCGCGAATGCGGGCATTCACCTCGGCTTCCACCCAGGCGAGTTCTTCGGCTTCCATGGGCTTGTTGTGGGATACGTCAAAGCGCAGCCGATCCGGTGCGTTCAAGCTGCCCTTTTGCGCGACATGCGTGCCAAGCCGCCGGCGCAAAGCCTCATGCAGCAAATGCGTCGCGGAATGATGCGCGCGGATATTGGACCGCCGCGCATGCTCCACCGTCGCACTTACCGCCATGCCGGGCTTGGCTTCACCATGCACAACCTTGCCCAGATGCACGAAAAGATTGCCGAGCTTCTTTTGCGTATCGCGAATTTCAATGCGGCAGGCATCGCCCGCGACAATCACGCCCGTATCGCCCACCTGGCCGCCGCTTTCAGCATAAAACGGCGTCTGGTTGAGCAGCACCGCGACTTCCGTGCCGACCGCGGCATGGTCCACCACCTTGCCATCCACCACCAGCGCGGTGATCTCACCTTCCGCGACTTCTGTGGAATAGCCGAGGAATTCGCTGGCGCCGATCTTTTCCTGCACATCGAACCAGAGGCTCTCGGTCGCTGCTTCCCCGCTGCCGGCCCAGGCCGCGCGCGCGCGGCGCTTTTGTTCCGCCATGGCGGCATTGAAGCCTTCAATATCCACCGCGCGGCCCTCACCGCGCAGCGCATCCTGCGTCAGGTCCAGGGGGAAGCCGAAAGTATCGTAAAGCCGGAAAGCCACCTCACCGGGCAAGGTCTGGCTTGATCCCAGCTTGCCGGTTTCTTCCGCCAGCAAGTGAAGGCCACGTTCCAGCAGCGACCGGAAGCGCGTTTCCTCAAGCCGGAGGGTTTCGGAAATCAACGCCTCGGCGCGCACCAATTCCGGATAGGCCGTGCCCATTTGCCGGATCAGAGAAGGCAGGATGCGATGCATCAGCGGCTCACGCGATCCCATCATGTGTGCATGCCGCATGGCGCGGCGCAGGATGCGGCGGAGCACATAGCCGCGGCCTTCATTGGATGGCAGCACGCCATCGGCAATCAGAAAGGCGCCGGCGCGCAAATGGTCTGCCACCACGCGATGGCTCGACCGGAACGGCCCATCCGGGTCCTGGCTGGTGGCTTCCGCACTCGCCAGAATAATCGCGCGCAGAGTGTCCGTGTCGTAATTGTCGTGCTTGCCTTGCAGAATGGCGGCGAAGCGCTCCAGCCCCATGCCGGTATCAATGGAAGGCCGCGGCAGCGGAGTGCGCGTGCCGGCGGGTTCTTCCAGGAATTGCATGAAAACCAGGTTCCAGATTTCGATGAAGCGATCGCCATCCTGATCGGCGCTGCCGGGCGGACCGCCGAAAATCTTGTCGCCATGATCGAAGAAAATCTCAGAACAGGGGCCGCAGGGGCCGGTGTCCCCCATGCGCCAGAAATTGTCAGAGGTCGGGATGCGGATGATGCGATCATCCGTGAGCCCCGCAACCTTTTTCCAGATAGCGGCGGCTTCATCATCTTCTGAATAGACCGTAACCAGCAGCCGGTCCTTGGGCAGCGCGAAATCCTTGGTCAGCAATTCCCAGGCATAGGGGATGGCCTGTTCCTTGGAGTAATCGCCGAAGGAAAAATTGCCGAGCATTTCGAAAAACGTGTGATGCCGCGCGGTATAGCCGACATTATCAAGGTCATTATGCTTGCCCCCGGCGCGGACGGATTTTTGCGCCGTGGTGGCGCGGGTATAGGGGCGCTTTTCCTGGCCTGTGAAGACATTCTTGAACTGCACCATGCCCGAATTGGCGAACATCAGTGTCGGATCATTGCGCGGCACCAGTGGGCTGCTTTCCACCACCTCATGGCCATTGCGACGGAAGTAATCCAGGAAGGTCGCACGGATATCATTGCTGCTGGTCATGTTTCGCCCATCGGGTCCGCGTTTTCCAGAGCATGTTGCGTTCACATGGGTTCACGCAACCCGCTCCAGAGCTCTGTTATTCGAGCATCCTCACGCGTTCCGATGATCCCATCTGAACGCGATCTGCTCTAAGGCCGGAGAGGTAGCGCGCAGCGCCGCGCGCGTGAAGGCCCTGTCACACGCGCCCCGGCCAAACCCCAGGGCGCACCGCAAGCGCGCAAATCAGCCCATAGGCGGTAATGCCAAGCGCGACCGCAATGAATTGCCCGGTCAGGCCAAGCCCCGCCGCATCCATCAGCAAAGCACCGCCCAGCACGGCAAGCCCAACGCGCGTCAGGGCCGCCAAGACCGGCCAGCGCATCCGACCCGCACCCATGGCGGCGAAGTAAAGCGCCATGCCCAAGCCGAAACCGGGCAAAGCCCAGCCGATGATCGCCAGCGCCTCAGTCGCAATGGCCGCCACCGCCGCATCACTGGCAAAGGCTGCCGCAACCCGGGCGGGAAACAGCGCAATGCCAAAGCCGATCACGCCTGTGACCGCAAAGGCCAAGGCGCCACCGGTCCAGGCGATGCGCCGCGCCTCATTCCAATCCCCGGCACCCACCGCGCGCCCGACCAGGGCCGTGAGCGCCGAGCCTATGCCAAAGGCCAGCGGGATCATCAGGAATTCCATGCGTGCTGAAATGCCATAGGCGGCAATGGCCGCCGGCCCATGGGCAGCAATGCGCGCCGTAACCAGAATGGTCGCGAGATTGGCAAGCGTTGCCATCACGCAGGCAATTAGCCCCACCGCCAGGATGCGCCCGAACAGCGCACTTCTGAGCGGCGCGCGAAAATCCGGCACAAACCCGGCGCCGCCGCGCAGCACCACAAAGGCCATGATCAGTGCGGAAGCGGTCATGCTGAGCGCGAAGGCCATGCCGGCGCCGGGCAGGCCAAAACCCAGCGGTTCCATGAAAGCCCAGGCGAGCGGTGGATAGATCACCCAGCCCCCCACCACGCCCCGCGCCGCCAGCGCATGCCGCCCGCCGCCCCGCAGGATGGACGCCAAGGTATTGGCCAGCCAGGCCGGTAGCGCGCCCGCGCCAAAGGTCCAGGCGGCGAAGGCAGCGCCGGCCTCCGCCGCGCCCGCGCCGCCGATCAGGCCGAGGATGGCGCGCGGAAACAACATAAAAGGCAGCGCGAAAAGCGCCGCGCCGGCGGTCGCGATGATCAGCGCATGGAAGGCAAGGGCGGCGGCCTCATCCCGCTTCCCACCACCCAGGGCGCGGGCAATGGCCGAGACGACGCCTCCCCCCATGGCGCCGGCAGACATTTGGGACAGCAATAATGTGAAAGGCAGCACCACCGCCCACCCCGCCAGCGCCGCCTGGCCCTGCCGTGCCGCGAGCCAGGGCTCGATCAATTGTGCAATTATCTGTGTCGCGACCAGCAGCGTGGTCGGCGCGGCCAGGGCCAGGATCTGCGTGAGCCGCCCCTTGCCGCTAGTCACGGGCGGGCCGCCGAGTCGCGCCTGGAATTGCTTTGGTCATGGCCCATCGGAGCCTTCAAAAATCCCGCTGACAAGGCCGAATCTGGCGTTTTCCACAGATTTCTTTCGAGTCGCGGATCATAGAACTTGTGTCTCGCCTCCCTTTTCCCTACCGTATCTTGTGTTGGGGAGATCAGAGGGGGTGCCTTCATGGATTGGACGCAAGAAGCGATTGAAAGGCTACGCGCCTTCTGGGCCGAGGGTCTTTCGACCGCGGAAATCGGTCGCCGCATGGGGATTTCAAAGAATGCCGTGGTCGGCAAGGCCCATCGGCTGAACCTGTCCTCCCGGCCAAGCCCGATCCGGCGTGACCCGCAGGAACGGCGCACCACGCCAAGCCCGCGCCCGCCGCGTCAGGCCCCGGTGGCCCGGCCCATGCCGAGCGCCCCGGTTATGCGCCCCCAGGCCCCGCCGCCGCAAGCCGCCCCGGTGGTGCTGGTCGCCCCGCCGCCGGCCGCCATCCGCAACCCCGCCCCGCCACGCCCGCGCCTTGGTGGGTCGCGCACCTGCTGCTGGCCGATTGGCGAACCCGGCACCCCGGAATTCCGCTTTTGTGAGGGCGATCCCCTGTCCGGCAAGCCCTACTGCGCCGAACATGCCGCCGTTGCCTATGTGAAGCCGCGCGAAAAGGAACGCCGCGAAGACGCGGCCTGAAGCCATTCCACCCTTTCGCAAGACGGGATGATTGCCAGGCAATCATCCCGTTTTTTTATGGCGCGAACCGGGCTAGACGGCAGCGATGAATTCTGTCCTTGTCGGCGTCCTGCTGCAGCTTTTGGCGCTGGCGCTCTTTGTCGCCATGGATACGCTGCTGAAGCTGATGACACTCAGCTTCGCCGTGCCGCAGTTGATGTGGGCACGCTTTCTGTTCAGCTTTATCGCTGTCACCATCGCCATGAGGGTAATTACCGGGAGCCTCCCCTGGCGGTCCCGCGCGCCTGGGCTGCAAACCATTCGCAGCCTTTTGCTGGCGGCGTGCAATTTCATGTTTTCCTCCGCACTTGTGCATATCCCGCTCGCGGATGCGACCGCGGTCGGCTTCGCGTCCCCGCTTTTCACCTTGGCGCTGGCGGCTGTTTGGCTTGGGGAAAGGATCGGCCCCTGGCGCTGGTTTGGCATGGGGCTTGGCTTTGCCGGGGTGGTGATCCTGCTCCGCCCGCCCTTTCTGTTCGCCGGAGAGCCCGCGCATTGGGCCATGGCCTTGCCGCTGGGCGCTGCCGCGCTTTTCGCCTTCTACCAGATTCTGACCCGCAAGCTCGCTGCGCTGGACGATCCGCGCACCACCATCCTGCACACATCCTTCGCGGCAACCCTGCTGACCTCTGCCTCCCTGCCGCTGGTTTGGGTTTGGCCGAGTGCGCTTGATTGGGCGGCTTTGGTGCTGCTTGGGTTGCTCGGCGGGGCGGCGCATGGACTTTTGGTGCTGGCCTTCGCCCGCGCACCGGCCAGCCTGCTCGCACCGCTCTCCTATTCGCAAATGATCTGGGCGGTCGTGGCCGGGGTACTGGTTTTTGGCGATGCGCCGGATGCCATTACCCTGCTTGGCATTGGCGTGATTGCAGTAAGCGGCCTGATGGTGGCGGTCTCGGGTAAAGACAGGAAGCATTGACACATTTAGTGTCAAGTAGAAACGCTTTCGTCCAAACCTAGCAAAAAGATTGACGAGACCTTATTTCGGGTGTTCACAGCGCCCTTCGGTGGCGGCTCGGGGGATCAGTATCCAATGGCAAATATCGGTCTGGCCAAGGGCGCGGAAGAACGCGGTCACGCGCGTGAAGCGCTGGACGCTGACAGCGTGCGCGAAGCCTATCGCCGTTGGGCGGGGGTTTATGATCTTGTGTTTGGCGGTGTTTCCGCCTTTGGTCGCCGCCGTGCGGTTGAGGCGGTCAATCGGCTCGCCGGGCCGCGCGTGTTGGAAGTGGGGGTCGGCACCGGCTTGGCGCTGCCGCTGTATCGGCGCGATTTGCAGGTGGTTGGCATTGACCTGTCGCGGGAGATGTTGGCCAAGGCGCATGAACGGGTGGCGGAAGACAAGCTTTCGCATGTGCGCGGCCTGGTTGAAATGAACGCGGAAGAAATGGCCTTCGAAGACGAATCCTTCGATATTGCCGTTGCCATGTTCACCGCGAGTGTCGTGCCCGATGCGCGCCGGCTTTATGCGGAAATGTCGCGCGTGGTGCGACCAGGCGGGCATCTGCTTTTTGTCAATCATTTCGCGGCGGAAGGTGGTCCGCGCTGGTGGATCGAACGCGCCATGGCCCCGCTCTCTCGCCGGCTGGGCTGGCATCCGGATTTTGCGCTGCGCGATTTGCTGAGCCCGGAAGATGTGACCGTGGAAGCGATGGAACCCTGCCAACCCGCGGGCATTTTCACGCTGCTGAGTGTGCGCAACAATCAGCCTTTGCGCGTAGCATAGGGCGAATGAGGGTGCCCTGGTGGCGGCATGACAGTGCAGAAGTCCATGCCGTTCGCCGGAAAAAAAGTCCTGATCACGGGGGCCGGCCGGGATTTTGGCCGTACGCTTGCAATCAATTTTGCGCGCCTTGGGGCCGACCTGCTGCTTTCCGCCCGTAAAATTGAGAACGCCCGCGCGACCGAGACGATCGTCCGAAGCATGCTGCCGGCCACGAACATAGCGTGCTTCCCAATCGATCTTACTGATGCGCGGCAACTTGCTGGAGCTCGGGCTGAAATCGAACGTTTTACGGACCGGATCGATATTCTCATCCACAACGCCGGATTTTGGCTGAGAAATGATTTCCTAGAAACGCCTGATGATGACATCGTCAGCGCGGTGGCATCAACCGCCACCGGCCCATTTATCCTCACCAAGCATCTCTTGCCGATGATCAAGCGTTCTTCGGCTGCCGATGTGGTATTCCTCAACGGTACAACCGCGTTGCGCAACAATCTGCGTGCGATCAACGAAGCGTTCAGCTCCGCAAAAGCCGCCCAAGCTTTATTTTCTGAGCGGCTGCGGCATCGCTTGCGGGAGAACGGCGTGCGCGTGCTCACGATCTATCCTCCGGACTTTCACAATACTTCCCCGCTTGATCCCACGCGGTGGGAATATCGCCGCGACGCATTCGAAGACCTTACTCTGACCGCGAGAAACGTCTTCGAGTGCATCCGATTCGCATTGCTTCAGGATCGCATCTGCTCGATCGACGAGATCGTGCTCAGCAACAACAATGGCCGGAATATCCGCAATTAGACCTTCTGCGGGAGGTGTATGACCCGGAATTGACGATCGGATAGGGGAGATCGTTACACCAGCCGCCCCGGCACGGCGGCAATCACCGCTTCCTCGGCATTGGCAAAGGCCAGGCGCAAATGCCGTTCCTGGCCGGGGCCGAAAAAACTGCCCGGCAGCCCAAGCAGGCCGCGTTCCACCGCAAGAGCCTCGGCAGTGGCCTCCGCATCTGCGGCGCCATCGGGCAGGCGCAAATACGCGAAATAGGTGCCAAGCGCGTCAATACGCCAGGCATTCAGCGGCGCCATGGCAGTGCGGAAGCAAGCGGCGCGTTCGGCCATGATGGCGCGATTGCCAGCGCGCCAATCGCGCAGCGCCTCCACGCCCCAAGCCAGCGCCATTTGCGGCGCACGTGGCGGGCAGATTTGCACCGTATCAATCGCTTTCGCCAATTCGCGCTGAAAGCCCGCCCCCGCCGCAATGGCGCCCACGCGATGGCCCGGCACGCAATAGGCTTTCGAAAATGAATAGAGATGCACAACATGATCACGCCATGCCGCATCCTGGAACAGCCCATGCGGGGCGCCGGCGGCTTCAGGGATGAAATCGCGATAGGTTTCATCCAGCACCAGCCAGGCACCGTGATCACGACAAAGCTTGGCGAATTGCGCGATGAGTTCGGGTGAATAGGTCGCACCTGTCGGGTTATTCGGTGTGACCAGCACAATGGCGCGCACGCCTTGCATCAGCGTTGCCGCCAAGGCGGGATCAGGCAGGAAGCCATCCTCTGCCCGGCAGGGCAAAACGCGGCAGGGAATGCCAAGCGCTTCCAAGGCCATGCGATGGTTGAAATACCAGGGTGCGGGCAGCATCACCGAATCCCCGGTGCCGGCCAGCGTCATCATGGCGAGCGTAAAGGCCAGATTCCCGCCGGCGGTGATGGCGATATCGGCCGCCCCGATCCGCGCTTCATAGCTGCGCGCCATATCCGCAGCCAAGGCTTCGCGCAAAGCGCCTTCGCCTTCAATCGGGCCATAGCTGGCGGATTTCGCATCCCCCGCCGCAGCGGCGAGCCGCGCGAGCAAATCAGGATGCGGCGGATAGCCCGGCACGGCCTGGGTCAGGTCAAGCACCGGCCCGGCGCCGCCCTGGTAGCGAGCCGCCCAGCCGCGCACGGCCGGGATGGGCGGGGCGCCGGTGGCGCGGATGCGGGGGGAAAGCGGCAAATCCATCAGCGCAAAGAACCATCCCGGCGCGGTGGCGTCCATGGGCGTTTTTGCCGCGCCGCTTGGATTGGTGGCGCGCTATTCGGCCTCATTCGCCGGGCGGCCGGTCACATGACGCCAATAATGCCACAAAAGCCGCGCTGCCATGGATCGCCAAGGGCGCCATTCGCCGGCCAATTCGGCCAGGTGCTTGGGCTTTGGCCGGTCCGGCATATCGCGCAGGGCCGCGAGCGACGCCGCCAGGGCAAGATCACCAGAAGGGAAGATATCCGGGCGATCCAGGCCGAACAGCAAATGCACCTCCGCCGTCCAGGGGCCGAAGCCCGGAATGGCGGCAATCGCCGCAACCGCCGCCTCATCCGGCAAATCCGCGAGCGCCGCCGCCGAAAGCCGGCCATCGGCGAATGCCTCGGCCAGCGCGCGGGCATGGCGGAGCTTTGGGCGGGATAGCCCGGCGCCCAGCAATGCCTCATCACCCAAAGCCAAGAGCCCCCGGGGGGAAACCGCCCCGGGCAAGGCGGAAAGCCGCCCCCAAATCGCCGTGGCGGCCTGGTTGGAGATCATCTGCCCGCAGAGGCTTCTGAGCAAGCCGGCAAAGCCCGCTTCCCGCCGGCGCCAGGGGAGCGGGCCGGCACCTTCCGGAATGGCGGCAAGCAGCGGGTCGAGCTTTGTCAATTCCGCCAGGGCGCGTGGCGCCCAATCCGGCGCATCGGCTGCAAGCATGGCAGGGGGGGGCTTTTTCATGCCTGCTGCATAGCGCCAGCACGCGCGCCACAATAGAGATGCGCCCCGGCGGTAAGGCCAGGGCGCATCAGCGGAGACAGGCCGGGGTAGTTGGGGGCAGGTCAGGCGCTGTTCCGATAAATGGAATCTTGGTGCGCGATTATTGCTGGCAAAAGGAGTGGAGCATGGCAAAGTGAAACGAACGGCAACCCACGCTCTGCCAGATACACTTCGCAACATGGGCTGATGAATTAGGCAATGAAAACACGCATGTAACAGGGCATGGAAAACGCACCGCATATCCTGATTGTTGATGATGATCGCGAAATCCGCGATCTGCTCTCGCGCTTCCTGGAAAAGCAGGGATTGCGCGTGAGTGCCGCACGCGATGCGCGCGAAGCACGCAGGCTTTGGCCGCTTGGGCGCTACCATCTTGTGGTGCTGGATCTGATGATGCCGGGCGAACCCGGGCTTGATTTCGCCCGGTGGCTGCGCACGCAATCCGATGTGCCAATCGTGATCCTGACCGCGATGGGGGAAGAAACGGATCGCATTGTTGGGCTTGAACTTGGCGCTGATGACTATTTGGCAAAGCCCTTCAACCCGCGCGAATTGCTGGCGCGCATTCGCGCCGTGCTGCGCCGTGCCTCTGGCGATGGGGCCGCCGCCAAGGAACCGCCGGCCAAGGTCATTCGCTTTTCCGGCTGGACTCTGGAACCTTCGCGGCGGCGCCTGCTCAATCCGGATGGGGTAGAAGTGCCCTTGACCGGCGGCGAATATGAATTGCTGCTGGTGCTGCTGGATCGGCCCAATCGCGTGCTGACGCGCGACATGCTGATGGATTTGCTGCGCGGGCGGCAGGCCGGGCCTTATGATCGCGCGATTGATGTCGCGGTGTCGCGCCTGCGCCGGCGCCTGGAAGATGATGGCCGCAACCCCGCCTTGATCAAAACCGTGCGCGGCGGCGGCTACGTGCTGGCAACCACGGTGGATCGTGGCTGAAGCCGCCCCTGTCGCCGCACCGCCGCGGCGACGCTGGTGGCCTGGCAGCCTGGGCGGTCGCACCGCCGTTGCGTTGATTGTGGCGCTGATGCTGGTGCAGGCGGCGGGGCTGACCATCCATGCCTTGGATCGCGTGGATTTGCAGCGCTTTGTGCAGGCGCGCGAAATCGCCGGACGTAGCCTGGGCGCCTGGCGCGCGGCGGTGCTTTCAGCGCCGGATCGGCGCGCGCAGATCATCGCCGATCTCGATCTGCCCGAAGGCCTCACGGTGGATTTGGATTTGGCGCCGATTGTGCGCGCGGGCGCCCCGCCGGTTTCGCCGCAAATCCTGCGCCTGTTCCGCCTTGATCTGCTGGCTTCCGGCCCACCACGGCTGCGCCCGCGCGAAATTCGCATCGCGGAATTGGGGCCGGCTGGTTTTGCGGCATCGCTTCGTTTGCCGGATGGGCCTTGGCTTAATCTGCGCGCGTCATTGCCAACACCGCGGCCCTGGCATTCGGATACCTTCCTCGCCGCGTTTTTCGGCATGACCGTGGCGGCCATTCTGCTGATCCTTTGGGCCGTTGCGCGGCTCATGCGCCCGGTGCGACTTTTGGCGGAGGCGGCGAATAGGCTCGGGCGCGATGTGAACGCCCCGCCTTTATCCGAAAATGGTCCGACCGAGGTTGCGACCGCCGCGCGCGCCTTCAATGAAATGGCCGCGCGCATCGGGCTTTTTGTCGCGGATCGTACGCAAATGCTGGCGGCAATCGGACATGATTTGCGCACGCCGATCACGCGGTTGAAGCTGCGCGCCGAATTCATGGAAGATGATGAACAGCGGCGCAAAATGCTCGCCGATTTGGATGAGATGGAAGCGATGATCGGCGCGACACTCGCCTTTGCGCGCGATGATGCCGCGACAGAACCCGCGACGCAGATGGATATCGCGGCACTGTGCCGCACCGTGGCGGATGAGGCGAGTGATGCGCATCCCGATCGGGCAGAGAAAATCAGCTATGAGGGGCCGGAGAAGCTTGTCATCCGCGCCAAGCCCTCGGCGCTGAAGCGTGCCATCGCCAATCTGGTCGCCAATGCGCTGAATTATGGTGGTGCTGCGCACCTGAAGCTCACGCAGGAAGATGCTGTCCTGGTACGCCTGACGGTCGCCGATGAAGGTCCCGGTATTCCGGAAGCGGAGCTGGAGGCGGTTTTCACCCCCTTCCGCCGCCTGGAAGCCAGCCGCAATCGCGAAACTGGTGGCACCGGGCTTGGCCTTACCATCGCGCGCAATATCCTACGCGGCCATGGCGGTGATGTGGTACTGAAGAACCGGCCAGAGGGCGGCTTGATTGCGGTGGCGAGCCTGCCGGTTTAGCGCCTTCAGTAGCGAAGGCTGATCGCGAGCCTTGTGGTTTGCCCCGCGGCAACCGTGAATTTATTGGCATCGAATGTTGGCGCCGACATCCTTGGCATCACGTTATTGCTGACGCCGACACCTTCGGTCGGCATGCCAAGGAAATTCGTATCGGCCCGCCCATTGCCATTGGTGTCATGCACTACCGCCATCGCATAAGTACCTGGCGGTACATTATCAAAGACGCAAAGCGCCGCGCCGCCTGCCGGTGCTACGCGCGTGATCTTCACGCCGGGCTTGTCTGATTCCAGCGGAAATCCAGCCGCTGAGGAAAATAGCGCGCAGCCCACCATGCCTTGCGCATTCGAAACGCCCGAGACTGCGGCCTCAATCCTTCCACCAGATGAAGCGGATGCCATGGCTGCGGTGATGGTCATGGCGCAGGCAAGCAGCAACGAAGCGCGGTTCGGGACTAGCATGGCTGTATTTCCTTTAGGGTTATTGATCATGGTTGCGATCCGGTCGGTTTCAGCATCGCAGCGCTGATCAGCGCGGTGAGTGCCCGTGGTGAGAAGCGGCCCATCTGTACCGAGAGCCAATTCCCGATTCCAACAATGCGGGAAGGTTTCGTGGAATCGAGCGCCTTCAGGCAAGCCTTTACGACATCTACGACTGGCAAGGGTTTGCGGAAAACCGCCGTGCCACGAACGCCCTGCCCTATGGCATTGATGAAGGGCGTTTCCACCGCACCGGGGCACAGCGCCACAACCCGCAAACCGCTTCCGCGATATTCCGCCCATAAGGCTTCAGAGAAGGACAGGACAAATGCCTTGGTCGCGCCATAGCTGCTCATGAACGGTGTGGGCTGAAACGCGGCCGTTGAAGCGATATTGAGTATGGTACCTTTACGAAACAATAATTCGGGCACGAATAGCCGCGTCAATTCCGCGAGCGTGACGATATTGAGGTGTAGCGTCTGGGTCAGACGCTCAATGGGTTCGGCTTCAAAGGGGCCATGATAGCCAGTGCCCGCGTTATTGATCAGCATATCAACCGGAAGCCCCAAGGCGCGGATGGCTTCATGCAGCCTTTGTGCGGCACCAGCTTCTGCCAGGTCCATTGGCACAACATGGGCAACCCCGCCAGCGCGGCGCAGACGCTCCGCTAGGGCTTCAAGGCGCGGTGCCGATCGCGCCACCAGCACCACCTGCATGCCGCGCGCCGCCAGTGCTTCCGCCAAACCGGCCCCAATACCTGATGAGGCGCCTGTGATGACCGCCACTTGTCGTTTCATGGCTGCTCCTTTCCGTTTGTGCGCACAGGGTTTTGAGATGAACGGCATCAAAGCCCAATGCCGCGCGCCATCAGGGCGGCGAAGATCGGCAGGGCGAGCAAAAGCCCGGCCTGAAGCAGGACCCAGCGGCGCGTCGTTGCGATTTCAATGGCTGGCGGTGCGCTGCCTTCCGCCCGCGCCAAACGGCGCCAGCGGATGAAGGTCATGGTTGGCCTGATGGAGACCAAGGAAATCAGCAGGAATAACCCTAGCTTCAGCCAGAACACATGGTTTTCGAGGTAAAAGCCACTCCCCCGCGCACCCCAAAAAACCCGCGCAAGCCCAAAGCTGAGTACTGCCCCGGCGACCAGGCCATAAGCGAGGTCAATGCGCGCCAAGATTTCGGCGGAGCGACCATCAGCCCACAGGGATAGCAGAGCAAGCTCTGCCGCCAGGCAGCCGACCAATATCAGAATGCCCAGATGGTGCAGTACCGCCAGCAGCAGATCGAGCGTGAGAGGCATCGGTAATCTCCATCTCCAGAGTCGAACGCAGCAAATGTATGCAACGCATACATTTGAGTAGATGATAAGAGTGGACATTGTCAACATTTAATTTAAGAAGCGCCTCGGTGGATCGAAAAATGAAAAAACCCTATCATCACGGGAACTTGCGGGCGGCCCTGTTGGAAGCAGCGCGTGCGCGCCTGGCCGAAGGGGCTGAGGCAACGCTCAGCCTGCGGGATCTGGCCGCGCGCGTCGGTGTCAGCGTGAATGCCACCTATCGCCATTTCGACAGCAAGGAAGCCTTGTTGATGGAGCTGGCCGCGGAAGGCTTTGACGCCTTGCGCGCCGCCATGCAGGAGGCGGTTGCAAAGCTCGGCGCTGCTGAGGCGATCGAAAGGCTGCGTGCAACCGGGGAGACCTATGTCCATTTCGCGCAGGACGACCCGGCCCTTTTCCAACTCATGTTCGGGCGGGAGGGCCGCTTTGCGGAACATGAGCGCTTCCGCGACGCCGCCGAAGCGGCCTTTGCCGTGGTGGTGGAATGCGTGGCGGCAGTTCAGCAGGTGGCCCCTGACTTGCCCAGCGTGACCAAAGCCGCTGTCGCGGCTTGGTCATTGGTGCATGGTTTCGCGATTCTAAGCTTGGGTGGTTATTTGGCAGCGCTGCCCGAAGCGCGGCGCCCCACTACGCGTGATGTTGTGCGGATGCTGGAAGTCGGCATCGCCTGAGGCACTGGAGCATATCATGTTCAGATGGCATCATCTGAACCTGTGAAGATGCTCGAAAAACATAGCTGTAGAGCGGGATGCGTGAACCCAGGCGAACGCGGCCCTATCAGTAATTTTGTGCGCGGGGTCGTTTTCGATCATCAGACCACGAACCTATCGCCGAATAGGATGGCGAATTGGGTTTTGGCCTCGCACCACTCGCGCGGCGGTCGCTTCCATTCTTCGACCGCTCGATTA
>JADCFA010000022.1 GCA_020249775.1 Roseomonas sp.
CAGGGTTGCTGCGAGTGAGGGGCCGATCCTCATTTTGCAGGATACGACGGAGTTTATCTATAACCGCGCGCAACCTGGCATGATCGGCTTCACCAAAACCATCAATGGCGGGCGCTACAAGGCGGGTCGTCCTAATGTGCGGACCTTATGCGGGATGTTGATGCATTCAAGCTTGGCGTTGAACCTGAGCGGCACGCCGATTGGATTGACCGCGGCAAAGTTTTGGACACGAAAGAAGTTCAAGGGCAGCTGGGCGCTTAGGCGGCATGTGAACCCAATTCGCGCCACATGAGGATTTGTCGCGCTACCCACGTGATGAGGACGGAGACTTGGCAAAGCTACGCGCCGCTGGATGCGATCTTGTCTGGTTGCCGAAGGTGGAAACGATGTATCCCAAGGGCAGTTCGACCTTCGTCGAAGTGTCGGGTGTCTCTGATGGATTTGAAGGGGCGATCCGGCCCAGCCATTTTCGTGGCGTCGCCACTGTCTGTACCAAGCTCTTGCTTCAAACTGGCGCGGATATTGCGGTCTTCGGTGAGAAGGACTGGCAGCAATTGCAGGTGGTGCACCGCGCGGCACGCGACCTTGATATCCCCATCCATATTCTCCCAGTGCCGACGGTGCGGGACGCGGATGGGTTGGCGCTATCCTCGCGCAACCGTTTTCTGACCGTAGAGGAACGTGCACGCGCGGGGCTGCTGTATGCGGCGCTTAGCCGCGCGGCGACCGCAGTCGCGGCCGGGTGTAACGCGGCAGAGGCGCTGGCGCCTGAAGATGCGGTCCTGCGCAGCGGCGGCTTTGCGCCCGAGTATTTGGCCCTGGTGGAAGCCGAGAGCATGCGGCCGATGGATCGTGCTACATCGGGCGTAGCGCTCAGGATCGTCGCTGCCGCCCGGCTCGGTACCGTACGCCTGCTCGATAACATCGCGGTTGCGTGATGCGCCCCGCAGGGACGTGGCGTGGGCCCGCCGAATTTACTTGACGCGCGGTCTTATTGTTTTGCATAAAAGCGTTGCGGGAGAGTTTGTTTTGGTCGTCAAACTGAAACAAACGCCGAAGGAGCAACTGCCCCGGAAACTCTCAGGCCCATGTACCGCAACTTTTTTTGAACTCTGAAAAGTGGAGCAGCAGCTCCTGCCGACGGTGTAAGCCTTTGCCCCGCGATGGGTCAGGGGTGATGCTCTCAGGCCAATGACAGAGGGGGCATTCAAACCCGCATGGGAAATGCGGGCGGAGGATGCCTATGTCCCGTTCCGAATCCGAATCTGTTGCCGTGATTGGCGCCGGTATTACCGGCATCACCACGGCCTATAATCTTGCGCGGCGCGGCCATGCCGTCACTGTCTTTGATCGTCATCCTTACGCCGCAATGGAGACCTCCTTCGCCAATGGTGGTCAGCTTTCCGCCTCTAACGCTGAGGTGTGGAATAGCTGGGCCACCGTCATGAAGGGCATGAAATGGATGCTCTCCCCCGGTGCACCATTGCTCGTGAATCCGAGGCCTTCTTGGCACAAGCTGTCCTGGATGGCAGAATTCGTCGCCTCCATTCCGCAATATGAGGAAAATACGGTGACCACCGCGCGCCTTGCCATTGAGGCGCGCCAGCATTTAAGGCGCATGGCCGAAGACGAAGGTATTGATTTCGATGCGGAGGATCGCGGCATTCTGCATTTCTACACGACAAAGCGTGACTTTGATGACGCCGCCCGCGTGACGAAATTGCTGGCCAAGGGCGGGCTTGAACGGCGCGCTGTAACGGCAGCGGAAATCCGAACCATTGAACCCGCGCTGAAGAGTGAGATTTATGGCGGCTTCTATACGCCTTCAGATTTCACTGGCGATATCCATAAATTCACCAATGGCCTTGCGCTGGCCTGTAGGCGCCATGGTGTCGCGATGCGTTTTTCAGCCGAGGTTCTGTCCGCCGATGCGCGGGATAATAGTGTCATGGTCGTCTGCCGTTCGACCGAACCCACTTTGGATGGCTCCATCCATCCTGAGGAAATGCATCGCTTTGATAAGGTGGTGGTCTGCGGTGGTGTTATGTCGCGTCAGCTTGGTGAAAAGCTTGGTGATCGTATCAACGTCTATCCGGTGAAGGGCTATTCGATCACGGTGTCCTTGGAAGATGACGCCGATCAGGCTGCGGCACCTTGGGTGAGCCTTTTGGATGACAAGGCGAAGATCGTTACGAGCCGACTTGGCCAGCGGCGATTCCGGGTTGCCGGCACGGCTGAATTCAACGGCTATAATCGCGATATTCGCGCCGAACGGATCGCGCCGCTTGTTGCGTGGTGCCGCGCACATTTCCCAGGCATGAGCACGCGCCAGGCGGTACCCTGGGCAGGGCTGCGGCCCATGATGCCGAATATGATGCCGCGTGTGGCGCGCGGGAGAAATCCTCGGCTGTTCTACAATACCGGGCATGGGCATCTTGGTTGGACACTCCCCGCCCACGCGGGGATGGCCCTGCTGACGCATGATCAGCACTTTTTCGAATACGGGTTTCCCCGCCCACGCGGGGATGGCCCTCGGGGGAAGGGTGAAGCAAAAGCCCCACCCCTGGTTTCCCCGCCCACGCGGGGATGGCCCGTCAAGCGCGCGGCCATCAATAGCCACCACGCGGGTTTCCCCGCCCACGCGGGGATGGCCCGGTTGCCAGCTGTCCGGCGTCAGCGCCTATGGGACCAAATTGGCGATTTGAGTAACGGAGGATTTCTGGCTCATCGTAACCCCAAGGAGAGTGAAGATGAGCCAGAAATCCTCCGCCCCACCCACGCGGGTGCCAGCTGAAAGGCTGGTCC
>JADCFA010000023.1 GCA_020249775.1 Roseomonas sp.
CATCGCTGCTGATCGTGTCATCGCCCGCTTCACCCGCGACCGTGTCATCACCAGCAAGGCCAGAGAGCGAGTCATTGCCCGCACCACCCAACACGCCATTCGCGTTATTGTCGCCCACCAACGTGTCGTTATTGGATGAACCGGCGAGGCTTTCAAAGCCGGTGATCGTATCCGCGCTGGCCGTCGCTCGCCCAAGCGAAAGATTGGCCATCACCCCATTGGTCGCGCCATCATAGGACAGCAGGTCATTGCCGATGCCGCCATCCAGGCTGTCATCACCCGAACCGCCATTCAGCGTGTCATGGAGATTGCCGCCAAGCAGCGTGTCATTGCCGGCCCCGCCAAGCAGGCTGTCATTACCGTCCTGCCCCAGCAAGGAGTCATGGCCGTAATTGCCCACCAGCGTGTCGTTATGGTTGCCGCCATCCAGCATGTCATTGTGGATGCCGCCAGTCAGGCTGTCATTGCCGTTGCCGCCATCCAACGTGTCATTGCCTTCATCGCCAATCAGGCTGTCATCGCCATGCCGCCGGCAAGATCGTCATTGCCGTTGCCGCCATTCAGCGTGTCATTGCCTTCATCGCCGATCAGGCTGTCATCGCCTTCACCGCCAATCAGGCTATCAGCGCCATTGCCGCCATCGAGCGTATCATTGCCGTTACTGCCGAGCAGGCTATCACCGCTACCCAGCCCTTGCACGGAATCATCACCGCCCAGCGCGTCAATCGTATCAGCGCCATCAGTACCTGTCAGCGTATCATTGCCTTCAGTCGGGCCAAAGATACCCAGCCCAGAAGCCGCAATCACCGTCGCATTGCCGCTATTCGTATAGGTGATGAAGCCGCCCGTTTCCGTCCCGGCCACCCAGCCAGAGTCAACAAAGGATATACGGTCAGAGCCACTGCCAAAAACGCGCAGTACATCATTGTCCGAAAGTGCAATGACCCGTGCGACATCCAACTGCAACAGGTTACCGCCGCCCACCAAATCAATCGCTTCAATACCTGTCGCGTTGCCCAATTCCGCGATGGTCAGCGTGTCATTGCCCGTACCAAACAAGGAGAGCGTGTCGTTGCCGGACGAGTCATACAGCGCCCAGCCACCAGACGCGCCGATTACATAAAGATCATTGTCCGAGCCACCAAAAAGGCTATCGTTCCCATCAGCGCCATTCAGCGTATCATGGCCCCCGCCGCCATTCAGCACGTTGGCTTGGCTATCGCCCAGGATGCTATCACTGCCATTCCCGCCAAGGACGTTTTCAATCCCAATCAGGCTGTCATTGCCAGGGCCGCCAGCAACCGTCGCGCGACCTGCTCCAAGGTCTACCGTGACTGACTGTGTCGTGCCTGTAAGTTCAGCGTAGTTCGCCCAATCATTTCCGTCACCACCGGATAGACTGTCACTTCCAGCGCCACCCAGAAGCGTATCGGCACCATCACCGCCCAGCAGCGTATTGTCGCCGACAGAACCAACCAGGCTATCAGCCGCATTACCGCCAATGACCGCTTCAATGCCCGAAAGGTTGTCATTGCCGAAAAAGCCAATCGCTGTCGAATTGGCAAGATCAACCGTCACCGCTGTCGTCGCCGCGGCGAAACTCAGCCAATCAATATCGGTGCCACCATCAATGGAATCATTGCCCAGGCCGGCAATCAGCGAATCATCGCCAGTCTCGGCCAGCACCGTGTCATTGCCAGCACCATCGGAAAGCGTATCGGCACCATCGCCACCCAACAGGCTGTCATGTCCCGCATCGCCAAAAAGACTATCCGCACCGCCATCGCCACTCAGCGTGTCGTTATCCGTGCCGCCATCCAGACGGTCTTAGTCATCGCCACCCGAGATTGCATCACTTCCATCGCCGCCCAGCACCGTATCGTTACCAGATTCGCCAAGCAGACTATCAGCGTTAACGCCACCCAATATGGAGTCATCATCTCCACCGCCGTACAGCCTTAGCCTTAGGCCGATGCCATTACCCGCAATTAACGTGTCATTGCCAGTGCCTCCAACAAGGCGTTGATCATCCCCATCACCACCCCGCAGGATGTCCTGACCGGCACCACCATCAATGTATTGGCCTAAGCCATCGGAATCGCCATCTCCGCCACTGCCGCCCATAAGGCTGTCATCATCGGCTTCGCCTAAAAGATACTGATCAGCTCCATTACCCGCAAACAGCGTGTCATTGCCATCACCACCGTAAAGCTGCTGACCGATGCCATCGTAATTGCCACTACCGCCACTACCGCCCAACAGGCTGTCATGATTGTTACCACCGGACAGATCCTGGTCATTGCCACTGCCGGCGACCAATGTGTCATTGCCTTCAGCGCCGTACAGGGTAACCGTGCCGCTATCAACCGAAAGGCTATCCGCACCATTACCGCCAAGGACCACTTCAATACCGGAAAAAGTGTCATTTCCATCTGCGCCGCTGCTGGTGCCCGCACCAAAATCAACAGTGACATTTTCGCTGGCCGCGGCGTAGCTCAGCCAATCCTCACCATCCTGACCTTGGATTGAATCATTGTGAAGTCCGCCCGCCAAGGTGTCATTGCCTGCGGCACCATTCAGCGTGTCATTGCCACTGCCACCGTTGATACTGTCGGGGCCGACATTGCCCAATACGCTGTCATTACCAGTGTTATTGTTATCAATGGCATTTGGAAACGTATCGCCGCTCGGATTGGTCAGACTAACGCCCACATCACTCATTGGAACTTATTCCTCGATTCCAAAAGCACCGTTTAGCCAGAATGTAATGAGCGAGGCGTTAATCGGCTTGCTCTGCGCATTATTCCGTAGCGGGTTTGTTACCCTCCCCCGCGCTCAGTGGCGCGACCCACTTTGCCAAGACGGTTTCGGCGCCTAACACTGGATTACGATGCTTTTTCAGCCACCTGATTTAGGAATTCTTAAGCTTTTTCAAGTAAAAAGCAAAGCTGCAACGGGCTGGAAAAGAAAAAACGTTGGAAGCCCGCAAAAACAATCTATTTTCGCGTTATTGGCATTATTTAAGCAACCATGGGTTGAAATTCGGCTTCCTGAGCCCGTCCGAAAACTGTTTGATGCCGGTTCATCTTTCATGTCTCTCTGGCTGCTGTCGGATTCGCGGGCGGCACTTGTGTGCTCCAGGAAAATCGGGCGCGTTCTGCTCGAAATGGCGCCATAGTCAACAAAACGCCGCAAGGGATGGAAATATTTCAGGATGAATTGTCATTCTGATCTGATATTGTTTTCCTGCACCACACGCCCCCAAAGCGTCATCTGGCCCTTCAGAAAAGCGCCGAATTCCTCGGGCGTTGAGCCCACAACATCAATGCCCAAAGGCCCGGTCATGCGCGCGCGCAATTCCGGTTCCGCCATGGCCTTCACCAAGGCGGCGTGAAAGCGCCGCTGGATTGTCTCCGGCACGCGCGCCGGCGCCAACAACCCCCACCAGGCGAGCGCATCAATGCCGGGCAGGCCCTGTTCGGCCACCGTTGGCAAGTCAGGAAATAGTGCCGAGCGCTTGGCGCCGGTTTGCGCAAGCGGGCGAAGGGTGCGCCCGACCTGGCCGCCAAGACCCGCATTGGTCGCCATGGGCATGTCCAATTCGCCGGCAGCCGCCGCGGCACTCATTGGCCCGCCGCCGCGATAGGGCACATGCACCACGCGAAAATCGCCGGCCTTTTGCATCAGTGTCATCGTCAGATGTGAAAGACTGCCATTGCCGATGGACCCATAGGTGATTGTATCCGGCTTTTCCCGGGCCGCCGCGATCACTTCGCGCAAATTCTGCCAGGGGCGGGAATTATGCGTGGTGATGATCATGGGCGCGGTGCCAATCAGCATGATCGGCGCGAAATCCCTTTCCGTATCAAAGCCCAGATTGGCGATCAGGAAGGGGTTGACGGCATGGGTATCGAACACCGTGACCCAGCTATGGCCATCGGCGGGCGCACGTGCCGCTATCTGCGTCCCCAAGGCACCCGAAGCGCCGGGGCGGTTTTCCACCACCACAGGCACACCGAGTCCCGCCGCAAGCCTTGGCTGAATAAGGCGCGTGATGGTGTCCAAGCTGCCGCCGGGCGGGAAAGGGGCGATGATACGGATCGGCCCGCTGGGCCAGGCGGGCGCCTGGGCAAGCGAAGGAGCGGCCAGGGGAAGCCCCGCTAGGCTGGCAATCACGGCGCGGCGATGGAACATGGCGATTTCCCAAACTTGGACGGTTTTGCAGCGCGTTATGGAACGGAACGCGGCTCCTGCCCTTGACGTAACGCCCTGGGGCGGGGAAGGGAAGCGCCATGCTCGACAAGGTTTTCGACCCCGCTGCGATTGAACCCCGCCTCTATGCAGGCTGGGAAGCTTCAGGCGCTTTTTCCGCCCATCCGGAAAGCCCAAAGCGCCCCTTCACCATCATGATCCCGCCGCCCAATGTCACGGGTAGCCTGCATATCGGCCATGCGCTGGATAATACCTTGCAGGATGTGCTGATCCGCTGGCGGCGCATGCAGGGGCGCGATGCGCTGTGGCAGCCCGGCACGGACCATGCCGGCATTGCGACGCAAATGGTGGTGGAACGCTTGCTGGCCGAACAGAAGCAGCCGGACCGCCGCGCCATGGGGCGCGAGGCTTTCCTGAAGCGCGTTTGGGAATGGAAGGCAGAATCGGGCGGCACCATCACGCGGCAATTGCGCCGGCTTGGCGCCTCGCTCGATTGGCCGCGCGAACGCTTCACGATGGATGAGGGGCTTTCAGCGGCGGTGCGCGAGGTTTTCGTGACGCTATACCGCCAGGGCCTGATCTATCGCGACCGGCGCCTCGTGAATTGGGACCCGAAATTCCTGACGGCGATTTCCGATCTGGAAGTCGAAAGCAAGGAAGTGAAGGGCAGCCTTTGGCATTTGCGCTATCCGGTGGAAGGCGCGCCTGGGCGCTTTTTGGTGGTTGCGACAACGCGGCCGGAAACCATGCTGGGCGATACCGCCGTTGCCGTGCACCCCGATGATGCGCGCTTCAAGGATTTGATCGGCAAGCGCGTGACCCTGCCGCTGCTGGGCCGCGCCATTCCGGTGGTGGCGGATGAATATTCCGATCCCGAAAAGGGCTCGGGCGCGGTCAAGATCACCCCTGCCCATGACTTCAATGATTTTGAGGTCGGGCGGCGCCATGATCTGCCCATGCCATCTGTTCTGGATGCCGAAGGGCGCGTGATTCTGGATGAAATCAGCACGCATTTCGCCGCTGCTGATGGCGTTGCAGATCATGAATTGGTACGCGGGCTTTCTGGGCAGGATCGCTTCGCGGCGCGCAAGGCGATTGTCGCGCGGCTCGAAGAACTTGAACTGGTCGAGAAGATCGAACCGCACACCCATATGGTGCCGCATAGTGAGCGTTCTGGCGTGCCGATTGAACCGCGGCTCACCATACAATGGTATGTAGATGCCAAGACGCTCGCGGGGCCGGCCATTCATGCGGTGGAATCCGGCCAGACCGTGTTTGCGCCCAAGCAATTCGAAAATACTTTCTTCGCCTGGATGCGTGACATCCAGCCCTGGTGCATTTCCCGCCAGCTTTGGTGGGGTCACCAGATTCCCGCCTGGTATGCGCCGGATGGCGAGGTTTTTGTCGCCCATACCGAAGAAGAAGCCCAAGCGGCGGCGCGTACCAAATACGGTCAGGCGGTGGCGCTGACGCGTGATGAGGATGTGCTGGATACCTGGTTTTCCAGCGCGCTTTGGCCCTTTTCCACCATTGGCTGGCCGGAAAAAACGCCAGAATTGGCGAAATACTATCCAGGCGATGTTTTGGTCACTGGATCGGATATCATCTTCTTCTGGGTCGCCCGGATGATGATGATGGGCATTCATTTCATGGATGGCAGGGTGCCCTTCAAGACGGTGTGCATCCATGGCCTGGTGCGCGATGAAAAGGGACAGAAAATGTCCAAATCACGCGGCAATGGCATTGATCCCTTGGAATTGCTGGACGCCTATGGCGCGGATGCGATGCGCTTCACGCTTTGCGCCTTGGCCTCACCCGGGCGCGACATCAAGCTCGGCCGGCAGCGGGTGGAAAGCTACCGATCCTTTGCGACGAAAATCTGGAATGCGGCGCGGTTTTGCGAAATGAATGGCATTGCGCCGGGCGCAGGGTTTGATCCGGCTTCCGCGAAACTGCCACTCTCACGCTGGATTTTGGACGCCACCAATACAGCGCTGGTGGAAGCGAATGCCGCTTTGGAAGGCTTCCGCTTCGATGATTACGCCAAGGCCTGCTATCGTTTCGCCTGGAATGATTTCTGCGACTGGTTCCTGGAATTCGCCAAGCCCGTGCTGAATGGCCCTGATGGCGCCGACAAGAATGAAGTGAAGGCGACAGCCGCGCATGTGCTCGGCGTGATCCTGCGTATGTTGCACCCGGTGATGCCCTTCATCACGGAGGAATTGTGGCACCGCATGGGTTATGGTGCTGAGGGTAGCCTGATCCGCACCGCCTGGCCGGAAGCCATGGCGGTGGCCGATGCCGCAGAGGCGCGCGCGGAATTGGATTGGGTGGTGCGGTTGATCTCTGAAATGCGCACCGTGCGGTCTGAGATGAATGTCGCGCCTTCCATCACCGTGCCGCTGATCATGGTCGGCGCCCTTCCCGAAAGCCTAGCGCGCGCCGAGCGTTGGGCGGATGCCATCCGTCGCCTGGGTCGTGCCAGCGAGATTCGCGCGCTGAGTGGCGACCCGCCCAAGGGCGTTGTGCAGGCCGTGCTTGATGAAACCACACTGATGCTCCCCTTGGCTGATGTGATTGACTTCGCCGCCGAACGCGCCCGCCTTGCCAAGGAACGCTCGCGCGTTGAAGGCGAGGTACAAAAGGTTGAAGCCAAGCTTGGCAGTGAGGCTTTCATCTCTCGCGCGCCGGTGGAAATCGTGGAAGAAAACCGAGAAAGGCTCGCAGCCTGGCAGGCGGAAATCGCGCGGCTTGATGCGGCGCTGGCGCGGATTGCCGGTTGAGCCATGTTTGATTCAGGTACACTCAACCTATTCGTGGCCATCACGATATTTGTTGGCGTGACGGTACTACTGACGAATGGCTTGGTGCGGCTCAATCTTGGCGGAGCGCCGCTCAGCCGCGCGGTGGCGCAATTCATCGCGGCCCTGATCGGGCTCGCGGTCGCTGTGGGTTTTTTATACGCCATCGGCTGATGGCATAGGTCAATTTTGCAGGAGGAGACTGACAATGACGAAATGGGACAAGTCAAAGCTGCCGAGCCGGCATACCACCATGGGGCCGGAACGCGCGCCGCATCGTTCCTACTACTACGCCATGGGGCTGACACAGGAAGAAATCGTGCAGCCGCTGGTCGGTGTCGCTTCCTGCTGGAATGAAGCGGCACCCTGCAATATCGCCCTGTCGCGTCAGGCGCAGGCTGCGAAGATCGGTGTGAAGGAAGCCGGCGCCACGCCGCGCGAATTCACCACCATCACGGTCACCGATGGCATCGCGATGGGCCATCAATCCATGAAATCATCCTTGGCATCACGCGATACCATAGCGGATTCCATCGAACTCACGATGCGCGGGCATTGCTATGATGCGCTGGTCGGCATTGCGGGCTGCGACAAGTCACTCCCTGGCGTCATGATGTCCATGATCCGGCTGAATGTGCCATCGGTCTTCATGTATGGCGGGTCCATCATGCCGGGCAAGCATCATGGCCGTGACGTGACTGTACTGGATGTGTTTGAAGCGGTCGGCAAGCACGCCGCCGGCGGCATGTCTGATGAGGAATTGGATGAGCTGGAACGCCATGCCTGCCCAGGTGCGGGCGCTTGCGGCGGGCAGTTCACCGCCAATACCATGGCCTGCGTTTCGGAAATGATTGGCCTTGCGCTGCCATTTTCGGCTGGCGCGCCTGCGCCAGATGAAGACCGCGACCGTTGGGCGATTGAATCTGGCCGCGCCGTGGTGGAGCTGATCCGCCGCAATATCCGCCCGCGCGATATCGTGACGCTTGATGCGCTGCATAATGCCGCGGCGATTGTCGGCGCCACCGGTGGTTCGACCAATGCCGCTTTGCATCTGCCCGCCATGGCGCATGAGGCCGGCATCCGCTTCACCTTGCAGGATGTGGCCGAGATCATGCGCAAGACGCCGCATATCGCCGACCTCAAGCCCGGCGGGCGTTATGTCGCTGCCGATGTGCATCGCATTGGTGGTGTGCCCATCATCATCAAGGCGCTGATTGATGGCGGCTATGTGAAGGGTCATTGCATGACCGTCACCGGAAAGACCATTGGCGAAAATCACCGCGAAGTGATCGTGCCGAAGGATCAGGATGTGGTGCGCCCCTGTTCCGATCCGATCAGCCCGATTGGTGGCGTGGTCGCGCTGAAAGGCAATCTGGCGCCCGAGGGTGCCATTGTGAAAATCGCCGGCATGGAAAAGCTCCGCTTCGAAGGCACCGCACTTTGCTTCGATTGCGAAGAAGATGCCTTCAAGGCCGTTGAAATGCGCGCCTATAAGCCGGGCGATGTCATCATCGTGCGCTATGAAGGCCCGAAGGGTGGGCCTGGCATGCGTGAAATGCTCTCCACCACCTCGGCCATCTATGGCCAGGGCATGGGGGATAAGGTGGCCCTGATCACCGATGGGCGTTTTTCGGGTGCGACGCGCGGCTTCTGCATTGGCCATGTCGGGCCGGAAGCGGCGGTGGGCGGGCCGATTGCGCTGCTGCGTGATGGCGACAAGATCATTATTGATGCGCAGAACGGTACGATTGATGTGGCGCTGTCAGATGAGGAATTGGCCAAGCGCCGCGCCGAATGGAAACCGCGCCAGACCGATTATAACTCAGGCGTGCTCTGGAAATATGCACAGCTTGTGGGCCCGGCCTATCTTGGCGCGGTGACCCATCCGGGTGGCGGGGCTGAGACCCATTGCTACGCGGATCAGTGATCCGCGCCGCTTGCCTTGCCGTGATGCTTTGCGCTGCCAGCCCGCTGGCGGCGCAAGGTTTTAATGGCGTCTGGCAGGGCAGGCTGACCTGTGATGCGGTTGAAGGCATTACCCAAGTGCCTTTGGATGCACCATTCACCATCCGTGTCGAAGGTGCCGTAGCGAAGTATGAACGCCCGGTCCTTTCAGCCTCCGGCGCGCGGACGGGCGCTTGGGAACGCGGTGAAGGACGAGTTGGTGCGGATGGCGCGCTTTTGCTGCAAGGTGGGTCTTCCGGGCGCGGCTTTCATTATCGCGCGCGCTATGAAGGCCGCCTTGGTGCGGATAGCGTGGCGCGCTTCACCGGGGCGCAGGATTGGATGCTGGCGGATCGCGATTTCACCCGGCCTTGCGCGGTTGAAGTGCGACGATAACCATTGGGTCTCGTCGGCATGGCCGGCGAAGCATAGATGGCGCGGAAAGGCCCCGTGCTTACGCTACCTCAGCACGCGACTGCATCAGTCACACGACGTGATGCTTGCCCACAAGAGGCGATCAATACACGGACGAACCACGAAAGTCAGCTCCTGATCCATTCCGGTTCATCAACCGGCACCAGATCGGGCAGGTTCACCACCACTTCCTCGGTGCCGGAACGCACCAGCGCGCAATGCAGCACCTCGGTCGCGGAGGCATTGATTTCCTGATGCGGCACATAGGGCGGCACCAGGAAGAAATCGCCCGCGCGCGCTTCGGTAATGAATTCCAGCCGATCACCCCAACGCATATGGGCGGTGCCGCTGATGATGTAGATCACGCTTTCAAGCGCGCCATGATGATGCGCGCCGGTGCGCGAATTGGGCTCGATCCGATTGGTGCCGGCCCAAAGCGCGACCGAGCCTGTGCGCGCGCCGCTGATCGCGACTTCGCGGTTCATGCCAAGGGTTTCGGGCGTATCGGAACTTTTTGCATTCGCGCGCACATGCTTGATGCCGCGGCTGCGCCAATCAATCGGGTTCAGGCTATCGGGCATGGGGGTCTCCTTCAGGGTCAATCGGGTTGCGCGCCGGTGCGGCGCACCAAGGCGGGCCAACGCCGCGCTTCGGCCTGGATCAGGCTCGCGAATTGGGCGGGGCCTTGGCTGGTCACTTCAAAACCCTGGGCGGTGAGTTGTTCAGCGACCTCGGGCTTCGCCAAAATACGCTCCAGGGCGCCAGCCAGGCGCCGGATTGCCGCCGGGGAGGTGCCTGCGGGGGCCAGGATGCCCTGCCAGGTAATCACCTCAAATTCCGCAAAACCTGATTCGGCGATGGTGGGCACCTCTGGCAGGGCAGGGACGCGCTTGGCGCTGGTGACGGCAAGGGCGCGCAGCCGCCCGGTGCGGATATGTTCAATGGCGGCAGGCAGGGTGACGAACAGCGCCTGGATATGCCCCGCGACCAGGTCAATCACGGCAGGTCCACCGCCGCGATAGGGCACATGGGTGAAGGTGAGCCCGGCATCCTGCGCAAACAGCGCCCCGGCCAAATGGCCGATCGAGCCATTCCCCTGGGAAGCCAGCGTCAGCTTGCCATCCGCTTGCCGCGCCCAGGCGATGAAGCCCGCCACATCCCTGACGGGGGCCGAGGGGTTCACCACCAGCACTTGCGGCGCGCGCACAGCCTCAATCACCGGGCTGAAATCGCGGACGGGATCAAAGCCGACACGCGGGTAAAGCGCTGGGTTGATCGTCAACGGATCAGAGCCCACCAACAGGGTCAGCCCGTCCGGCGCGGCGCGCGCGACCAATTCAAAGGCGATATTGCTGCCCGCGCCGGGCTTGTTTTCGGTGACGACATTCTGGCCCAAAGCCTCGGTCAAATGCCGCGCGAGCAGGCGGCCCAGAATATCCAGGCTGCCGCCCGGTGCGACGGGGACAATGATGCGCAGCGCACGGTCCGGGTTCCAGGCCGTATCAGCCCGGGCGACGGGGGTCGAGACGAGCCCCACAGAGGCAAGCAGGGCTGAGCGGAGCAGAAGGTCGCGTCGAAGTGTCATGATTAAAAATTCCATTTGAGTAAAATTTTTCTCTCAATTCGCAAAAAAGGTCAAGAAAAAAGTTTTTATTTCTATACCATTGGTCCTTGCCAAGGGTTTCCACGTGTGGGGTGCTAAGAAGATTATTCTCCTGCAAGGCGCGAAACTGCTCCAAACCTTGGTTTGGTCGCATTTTCCGAAGAGCCAAGCGCTTCCACTTGCCGTGAAAATGCTCTGACCATCGCGGTGAGGAGACGCCGGCTTGGATGGCCGATGAGTAGCGCCCGCTGGGATGCATCCGCGCAGCGAACGCGCAGTCGGAAGCCAAGGCCAGCGCCATTCTTGGTTGTCAATTGCGCGAGGTTTCTGGGGATACGGGCTTTGCCACTGAAGCGAACTTGGCCACCATGGCCGAGCGAAACCTCCGAGCCCATTTAACGCTGGGCCACATCCTGCTCAAGCTGCACAAGGCAACAGCACAAACAAAGAAAGACACGCATGTGAAACGACAAAACCAGCGGCACAGCAAGGGCTAAAAACCATTCTCAGACAGGCTGCCAGTTGAGCTTGTTCGTTGCCCACCCGCTCCCCCAAGAAGCTCCGACACATTGTTTAAATCGGCTTTCCGCCTAAACCCTGTTTTCGCTCGTCTCAAAAAAAGCTTCTGTCACTGAGCACCGGCGGAGTGATTGGCGCAATCAAACACGCCGATCAATACGGGTGATGATGGTGGCAGCCTTACCGCGAGCGCGGGCCTGACGAAGACGCCACCAAAGCGAAACAGCGCCAATGGCACCCGCCGCCAAAACGATCGGCAGCAATACCCCAATCGCAAGCAGTGCAAGGGCGGCCAGAACCAAGCCCCCAGTAGCCAGCGCAAGCAACATTGCCGCACCACCAATGCGCGCAATTATCAGATCAAACCCGTACCGTGCCGGTGGCGCCGGCGGAGGTGGTGGGTCCCGGAACTCACCCTCCGGCGTCATGTCAATGATAATGGTCGGACGCTTTTCGCTCATGACGATGTGACATGGGGTTTAGTCCGCCCCTAGGTCAAGGCCTTCCGCGACTTATATCCGATGCCGGAAGGCGTCTAACCGGGCAAAGATTTCGGCGTGCGGCAGGCTGGTCAGGTCGTGATGCTCTTCACCCGTTACAGCCTTGCGGGCCGCGGCTGGCAGATGCGCCGTAATGGCCTCGGCTACCCTTGCCGGGGCGATCAGGGTGATGCTGTCTATTTCCTTGGCAGCCAGCGCCGCAGCCAGGTCATGGGCCAGCCCTTCCAGGAAATCGCGCCTGGCATGTTCCTTGGGGCTGTCATCCTTCCCATCGCGTTCCATTCCGCTGCGATGCGTGGCGCCGGCGCCGGCAAAAGCACGGCCAGGCTTGTCTTCGCCCAATTCGGCATCACGCATGCGCGCTTCCGGGGCGTCCCAAGCGCGTCGCTGGTCATAGCCTGAATCTTCCCGGCGCTTCACATAGGCCTGGGCGCGGCTGCCATTGGCCAGCAGAAACCAGTGGCGCCTTGGGTCGGTGGTGCTTGAGGCAATCGGCATGTCTGAACTCCACTAAATCACCTCCTCCCCTTGCCGGAAATTGCGATGCGCGTTTTTGCGATTGATCAAGAATGACAAGGCTTGTGGGTTCGGGTTGACGTTGCCGCCCCCCGCGCCCATTGCGGGGGTCTTGAAGACCGATCTTTCCATCCTGCCGCTGCTCGCCCTGGCCGCTTTCGTGACCGGGGGCGGCATTCGTATGCTGGATCCGCTGCTGCCTTCTCTCGCCTCGGATTTCGGTGTGACGGTGGCGGGCGCGGCGCCGGTGCTGGCTGGATTTTCGATTGCCTATGGCGCGGGGCAATTGGTGATTGGGCCGCTCGGTGATCGCTATGGCAAGCTGCGCGTCGCCTGGTTTGCCCTGCTGCTATACGGCTTTGGCTTGGCCGCTTGCACGCTTGCCTGGGATCTTTCGGCCATGGTGGCGCTGCGCACGCTGACCGGCTTGCTGGCGGGGGCGGTTATCCCGCTCGCACTCGCCTGGATTGGCGATGCGGTGCCCTATGCGGAACGCCAAGCCACCATCGGGCGCTTTCTGACCGGCATGGTGATGGCGCAATTACTCGTGGGCCCGCTTTCCGGCGTGCTTGCGGATTTGGCCGGCTGGCGTGCTTCCTTCCTGGTGCTGGCCTTGCTGGCGCTGGTGGTCTCAGTCCTGCTTGGGCGGCGGTTGGGGGCAGAGCTTTGGCAAGCGCCGCCATCTGAGGCTGGGCGCGGTTTTCGTGGCAGTTTCCGGCCTTACCTGACCCTATTCTCGCGCCCCGCTGGGCAGCGCCTGATGGTGGCGGCCTTTATTGATGGCGCGGCGCTGTTTGGTGGTGCTTTTCCGCTGACGGGATCGCTGTTGATCGAGCGTTTCGGCTATTCACCGGCCATGGCGGGCTTGGTGGTGGCGGGCTTCGGGCTCGGCGCCTTCACCTATACGCGGCTGGCGAAACATCTGGTGGCGCGCTTTGGGGAGACGCGCTTGCTGACCTTGGGCGGCGTGCTCCTGGCGCTTGCGTTGGTGGGGACAGCATTCGCCCCAAATGGCCTGGTGGTGGCGGCGATGCAGTTTTGGCTTGGTCTTGCCTTCTACATGCTGCATGGCGTCTTGCAGGCGCGCGCGACGGAAGCGCTACCGGAAGCGCGCGGAACGGCGGTGGCGGCCTTCGCCATGGCGCTGTTTTTCGGCCAGAGCATTGGTGCCTTGGTGTTTGGGTCAATCCTGCATATGGCGGGCTATGCGGCGGTATTCGTGGTCGCGGCCATCGCAACAATCGGCCTGATGGTCTGGAGCAGACGGCTGCTGAGCGCCTGAGCCTCAGCCGAAAAATAGCTGCCACAGCAAGGGCAATAACAGCGCAGTCGCCAGCGCATTCAGCCCCATCGCCAAACCGCTAAAGGCGCCGGCTACTTCATTCACCGAAATCGCCCGTGCTGTCCCAATGCCATGCGCTGCGGTGCCAATCGCAAGCCCGCGCGCGCGCCAATCCGTCACCCGGAGCAGCGTGAGCAAGGCCGGCCCCAGCGCCGCCCCCACAATACCGCTGCAAATGACAATGGCTGCGGTGAGCGAGGGCAAGCCGCCAATCCGTTCCGCCACCCCCATCGCGACCGGCGTGGTGACGGAGCGCGGCGCGAGTGAGGCTGTGACCTCCGGCGCGGCAGAAAAAGCAAGGGCGAGCGCCACGCCGGCGCTGGCCGCAAAAACACCCCCCGCAATCACGGAAGCAATGGCAGCAGGGGCAGAGCGTTTCACCTGCCGCCATTGCCGCGCGAGCGGGACAGCAAGTGCAACCGTTGCCGGCCCCAACAGGAAATGAACGAATTGCGCGCCTTCGAAATAGGCGCGGTAATCCACGCGCGCCAGCAACAGGCCCCCCGCCAGCAGCGCTACCGCGAAAAGCACCGGATTGGCCATTGGGTGAAACCGCGCGGCGCGCGCCAACCGTTGTGCAGCAAGCCAGGCGAGCAAGGTGGCGGTCAGCGCGGCGAGTGGTTCGCGCGCCAGATAGACCCAGATCTCGGCAAGGTTCGTCACGGGTCAAGCCGCCGCAGCAGTGCCTGTGCGAGCAAGCCGGTGACACCAATCGCGGCCAAGGTGCCGACCAGGATCGCAAGCGATAGCGGCGCCCAATCCTTCGCCAGCACCGGCAGATAGAGCACCACGCCAACGCCTGCCGGCACGAACAAAAGACCAAGATTGGCCAAAAGCCCATCAGCGCTTTGCGCGAGATCGCGCGGTGCCTCTCCGCCGCGCAGCAGCAGCGCCAGAAAAAGCAAGGCCATGCCGATCACCGGGCCAGGCACAGGCAGGGAAAGCCAGCGCGCCAGCGCCTCCCCGATCAATTGGCAGCAAAGCAGCGTGGCGAGGCCAGCGATCATGGGTGGTAACCTTCAACAGAAAAGGGGCAGTGCAGGACTGCCCCTTTCCCTTAGCACGGATGCTTTCCGCGCGCGTGTTTCAGCGCAAATCCACCGTGGTCAAATCTTGGAACCAGGATTGGGCCGAGGTGAAGCCTGTCACGCGCCGGCTCATGGCGCGGGGGTTCAAATCATGCACAATCCAAAGCCAGGGGGGATTATCCACCAGCCGCGCATGCGCCGTTGCAAGCAACTGATTGATCTTCGCCGGATCGCGTTCGCGTTCCAATTCGGCGAAAGCGGCATCGAATTGGTCATCCCGCCAATGGCCATTATTCGACCCGCGCGGCGCGAAATTGGAAGACAGGAACCAGCGCGCGAATGCCGAGGCATCCGATGAATAAAGGCTGATATTCACTGCATCCGCGCCAAGCCAGGCCGGTTGATCCGGCGGGAAACGAAGTGCTGCCAGCAGCGTATTCCATTCCACCACTTCAAAATTCACCCGCACGCCGCAATTCTGTTGCAGCGATTGCTGGAGAAATTCATTCATGGGCAGCGGCAGCATCTGGCCCGAACCGGAATTGGAAATCCCGACCTTGAGCGTGAGCGGACGCTGCGCGTTGAAGCCTGCTTCCGCCAGCAGCGCGCGACCCCGCGCGGGGTCCAGCCGATAGCGATTTTGCGGATTGCCGAAGGTGGGGTCATTCGCCTTGACGAAGCCCACGGAAGGCTCTGCCGTGCCATTCAGCAATTGCACCATGCCATCACGGTCAATGCAGTAATTCAGCGCCTGACGCACGCGCACATCCGCGACCGGGCTGCTGGCGCGGCCCGTGGCGAAAACCCATGGCCAGACATGCGGATAGGAATTCGTCACGATGTTAAAGCCCGCCTGACGGAGCGACCCAATTGCATCAGGCGGCGGCACCTCAATCCAATCCACCTGGCCCGAGCGCAAAGCGGCAAGCCGCGTATTCGCTTCCGGCATCGGCAGCAGGATGATGCGGTCAAGCTTCGCGCGGCGCGCCGTATCCCAGTAATTGTCGTTGCGCGAAAGTTCTGCCGATTGGCGCGGCACGAAGCGGGTCAGCCGGAAAGGCCCGGTGCCTGCCGGTGGTAAAGCCGCAACCCGCGCCCAATCACGCCCCGCCTGTTCAAAGGAATTGGGCGAGGTGATCAGCACATAAAGAACCAGATACGGCCAATAGGAAACGGGCCGCGTGGTTGTAGTTTCGAAGGTGAAATCATCCACCTTGCGGTAGGATTCCAGTGCCGGGATACGCCCGCGCGTGATCGCGCTGCCGGTCGCGTCAAATTGCGGGCTGTCATTCTTGAAAAAGCGGTCGAAATTCCACAGCACCGCATCGGCATTGAAGGGCGTGCCATCATGAAAGGTCACGCCACGGCGCAAATGAAAGCGCCAAATGCGCGGATCATTGGCATCCTGTTCCCAGCGTTCCGCCAGGCCCGCCTTGATCCCGGCCGGCTGATCAGCGCGCGACAAATCCCACAGCACCAGCGATTCAAACACCGGGTAGCCAAGGAAGCGCATGCCTTCAAACCCGTTATTGGGCATGCCAGTGGTGGTTGGCACATCGGTCGCGGTCATCGCGATGCGGAGCGTCTTGGGCTGCTGCTGCGCCTCTGCGCCCGCAAGCCCCATTGCCATCAGGGCAGCGGTGAGCGCCGCGCCCCAAAGGCGGTTTTTCCAGTTCATGTTATGACTCCCATCCGTGGCAGCGCGGGGGCGCTGCCTTGACCCGAACCTAGCAAGCTTTGAGCCGCGGCCAAGCCCCGCTTATTCAGGTTTGATATTCTGGCTGCGGATCAGGTCGCCCCACATGACCAATTCTTCGGCAAGGGTGCGCGCCAAAACCTCAGGCCCGCCAGTTTGCAACACCACGCCCTGTTCGCCCATGCGCGCAATCAGGTCCGGATCGCGCGTTGCCGCGGCCAGGGCCTGGGCTGCGCGCGCCACGATGGGCGCGGGCAGGCCGGCGGGGCCAAACAGCCCCTGCCAGAACACCCCATCAAAGCCAGGCAGCGCATCCGCCACGGGGGGTAAATCCGGCAGCAGCGCAACCCGTTCCTTGGAGGAAATGGCGAGTGCGCGGGTCGCACCTTCCCGCACCGCCGGAAGGGCTTCCTGCACCGCGCTGAACATGGCCTGCACGCGATTCTGCCGCAGATCAATCAAGGCCGCCGCCCCGCCGCGATAGGGCACATGCACCACATCAATCCCCGCACGCGCGCGGAACAGTTCAAGACAAAGATGATTGACCGCGCCAGTGCCTGATGAGCTGAAATTCACCTTGCCCGGATTGGCCTTGGCATAGGCGATCAGCTCCGCCGTGCTGCGCACCGGCAGCGATGGATGCACATGCAGGATGAAGGCAGTGCGAAACACCATGCCGATTGGCGTGAGTGCCGCCACCGGATCGCGCGGTTGCAGATTGGGTTGCAGCGCAGGGTTGATGGCAAGGGTCGAGGTTCCCATCAGCAGCGTATAGCCATCAGGCCGCGCCTGTGCGGCGGCGTTATTGGCAACCGCGGTCGCGGCGCCCGGGCGATTATCCACCACCAATGTCTGGCCCAATTCGCGCCCCATCCGGTCCACAACGCCACGCGCTGCAAAATCCGTGACACCGCCCGGTGGATAGCCCAGCAGCACGGAAACGGAGCGATTGGGCCAGGCTTCCTGCGCGTGAGACAGCCTGGGCAGGGCCGGCATGGCCAGGGTTGCAGCAAGCAGGGCGCGTCTTTGCATGTGGTTCCTCCCGATCTTGGCGCGCAGGCTGCGTCAGGCGGCAACGGGGATCAAGCCCCTGCGCTGCCTGACCTCAGGCTTCCAAACCGGCAAGGCGGCGTTCGCGAAAAGCAATGAGTTCAAATCCGATCGAGCGAAAGGGCTCGGGCGCCACCCAATTGGCGAGGCCCCAAGTGGCGCGCACCTCATTCTGCGTGCATTGGCCAAGCGCCAATTCCGCCAGGCGTTTGCCAAGGATACTGCCCTTCACAATGCCAGAACCATTGCAGCCGGCGGAGGTATAAAGCCCCTCTTCCACCTGCCCCCACCAGGGCGCGCCATTCATGGTAAGCGCCGTGGTGCCGCCCCAGACCTGATCCAGACCGACATGGGCAAGCGCGGGGTAGCGCCGATGAAAACAGGATAGCAGCGTTTCCCGCACACGCGGCGCAGGCACGGGCCGTTCATGCGCATACATGGACCGCACCAAAAGCCGATCCGGCCCAAGGCGCCGCACGGTAGTTCCCAAACGATGCGAAGGCAGCAAGCCCCAAACTGGCATGCTGCCAAGATGAAGCGCATCCTTGGCGTTCAAGGCTTCAGTGATTGCCGCGTAAGTGTAGATGGTCACCAGCCGATCCCGCAGCCGGCCAAAATGCCGGATGGCCGCATTGGTTGCCATAATGACGGAAGGCGCGCTGATGCGTGCGGCTGGTGTTTCCAGATGCCAATTTCCCTGACGCTGCATGGAAAGCAGAGGCGTTTTTTCATGGAGCGCAACATTGGCAGGCAAGGTATCCGCCAGACCCCGAATCAGCGCCGCCGGGTCAAGCAAATAACCTTCTTCAGTGTATAGCGCGCATTGGTAGTAGCTTGTGCCAATGCGTTCTTGCAGCGTGCTGCGATCCCATAGCTGGTGCGGCAAACCCGCTGCTTTTACCGCTGCTTCCAGAGCCCTGACCTGCTTTGCGCCGAGATCGGTGGCGGCGGCCTTGATACGACCGGAAACTTGCAGGCGACAATCAATGCCGTGCTGTTCGATGGGCGCCATCAGCCAGGCCCAGCCTTCCTCACTAAAACGGTTCAGCGCCTCGGCACGCCTAAGGTCAGCGGCGCTCGGGCCTGAGGGAAGATCGCGCGGGCTCGCGAAACCCGAATTGCGCCCGGATGAGCCTTCACCAACCTCGGTCGCTTCAATCACAATGATACGTGCTTGAGGCTGAAGTTGCGCGAGGCGCCGTGCGGCGGCAAGCCCAGTGAAGCCCGCACCAACAACAACGTGATCGGCGGCGATATCCCCCTTCGCCGGAGCGCAAGCCGTGCGCGGTGGCAATAGGGCATTGAAGCCGCATCGGTCAGCATAAAGCGGGAAAGTCGGGTGCTTCATCGCGTTCTGTCTATGGAACCTGTCATCAAAGTGCAATCATGCGGCTGTCTTGGAAGCGCTGCCTCGGATTGGGGTGAAGGTCACAGGTGAGCCTGTCGCACTCGCCAAGGACTCCGATCCTTCATACGGCTGTCATTCACGTGTCACACAGCATTGCTAGGCCACGGTCATGAAAACCGGGGTCTCCATGCTGGAAATCGAACGACTGACGCGGCGCTTTGGCAGCAAAACAGCGGTGGATGGCGTCAGCCTGTCCATCCCCGCCGGGCAGATGTTGGGCGTGATCGGGCGTTCCGGCGCGGGGAAATCCACGCTGCTGCGCATGGTCAATCGCCTGACGGAACCAAGCGAAGGCCGCATCATTTTCGATGGCCAGGATGTGACGCTGCTGAAGGGCCGGGCGTTGCGCGATTGGCGCATGCGCTCCGCCATGATTTTTCAGCAATTCAACCTGGTGCAAAGGCTTGATGTGCTGACCAATGTGCTGGTGGGCCGGCTCAATCAGCGCCCCATGCTGACTTCCATGTTCAAGATGTTCACGGCCGAAGAACGCGCCATGGCGCTGACCGCGCTTGATCGTTTTGACCTGGCCGAGGCCGCGCTGCAACGCGCGGATACACTTTCTGGTGGGCAGCAGCAGCGGGTCGCAATTGCGCGTGCGCTGATGCAGAATCCGCGCCTGATCCTGGCCGATGAGCCCATTGCCTCACTCGACCCACGCAATTCGAAGATTGTGATGGATGCCCTGCGCGATGTTAACCGCGACGGTATCACCGTGCTGGTCAATCTGCATGACCTGAGCACGGCGCGCGAGTATTGCGACCGGATTGTTGCGTTGAATGGCGGGTGCGTGGTGTTTGATGGCGCGCCCGCCGAGCTCACCGCCGCCCGCATTCGCGAGGTTTATGGCGTGACTGAGGAAGAATTCGCCGAAGAAGCCGCGCAGGCTGTGGGCGCGACACCACGCAGCCTGATCGCCGCCTGATTTTCCCCCAAACAGGAGATCAAACCATGATCACCCGCCGTTCCCTTGCCGGGCTTGCCGCTGGCGCTGCCCTGCTGCCAAGGCTTGTCCAAGCGCAGGTCTGGACTCCGCGCCGGACAGAGAGCTTCACCGAAGGCTTCCCCGCGCCGGGCCGCCGCCCTTGGGCCGATCAGGTGCCGCAACTGCGCATCGGGCTGATGGGCGGTGAGAATGAAGCTGATCGCCTGGGCCGCTTTGGCGCCTATCGCGATTTGCTGGAACGCAGCTTTGGTGTGCCGACCAGGCTTTTCCCGGCCTCTGATTATGCCGGCGTGCTGCAAGCCTTCAGCGCGAAGCAGATTGAAATGGCGGCGCTGGGCGCATCGCTCTATGCCGGCGCATGGCTTGATACCAATGGCGGGGTGGAGCCGCTTTTTGTCGCAGAAGAAGCGGATGGATCCATCCATTACCTTTCCGTGATGGTGGTGCGCGCCGATAGCGGCATCACGAATTTGGAACAGATGCGCGGCAAGGCGCTCGCTTGGGCGGATCCGAATTCCGCTTCCGGCTACCTTATTCCGCGCTTTTCGCTCCGCCGCGCCGGCATTGGCGTGGAAGCCGGCCAGTTTTTCGGCCGCACCGGCTTTGGTGGCGGGCATGAACAGGCGGTGGTTGCTGTGCTGCAACGCCAATATGATGCTGCCATGACCTGGACCTCTGGCCAGGGTGATGAGACGCAGGGCTTCAGCCGCGGCAATCTGGCCGCCATGGTGCAAAAGGGGCTGCTGAACATGCGCGATTTGCGCATCATCTGGCGGTCTGAACCCATCCTGAACGGCCCGATGGGCACGCGCACCGATCTTCCCGCTGCCTTCAAGGAAGATATCAAGCGCTTCCATTTGGCGCTGCCCAAGACGCATCCCGATATCTACAAGCAGATCGAACGCGGCGGCGGCATGGGGTATCGTGAAGTGCGCCATCAGGATTTCGAACTTTTCGTCGAACTCCGGCGTGAGGAAGCCGCCGCGCGTCGTCGCCGTTCCTAAACATGCAGGAAGCCTATGCCACCAGCCTTCCCGCGGTGATCCGCGGGGAGGAAGCCTTTCAGGCGGCACGCCGGCAAAAGCGCAACGCCGCGCTTTTCGGCGCTGCGGTGGTATTGGTGTGCCTGCTTGTTGCCGCCTGGATCAGTGAGGCGCATCCCGCGACACTCTGGGCCGGGCTGCCGCGCATTGGCGAGTATTTTATCCGCATCCTGCCGGATTTGCGCTGGGATGCGCTGTTTGCGAATGCGGAGACTGAGGGTTCCATCGCCTTCTGGTTCTATCGCCTGCCGGAATGGGCTTTGCTGATTGTGGAAACCGCCAATATGGCGGCGCTGGCAACTCTGCTTGGCTCTGCGCTGTCGCTTGCGCTGGCCTTCCCGGCCGCGCGGAATATTGCGCCCTCAGGCACACTCTATCACCTCACGCGGCGCTTTCTGGAAGCGCTGCGCACCATCCCGGAAATCGTCTATGCGCTGATTTTCGTCTGGGCCTTTGGCGTTGGCGCACTCGCGGGCATTTTGGCGATTGCGCTGCACAGCGCGGGCGCCAATGGCAAATTGTTTGCTGAAGCGATTGAGAATGCGGATATGAAGCCTTGGGATGGCGTGACAGCCGCGGGGGGCAGTTGGTTCGCTGCCTGCCGCTTTGCCATCCTGCCGCAGGTGCTGCCCAATTTCCTGTCCTATCTGCTGCTGCGTTTTGAAGTGAATATCCGCTCCGCGAGCGTGATCGGCTTTGTCGGCGCCGGCGGCATTGGTGAGGAGCTCTATAAGGTGATCTCCTTCAATTATTACGAGGAAATCAGCGCCATCATTCTGCTGATCATCCTGACTGTCGCCTGTGTTGACCTACTATCCGAAAGGCTGCGCCACGCCGCGATTGGCCGGCTGGAGGCTGCACGATGAATGATGCCACCATCACCACCTGGCGCGCGCGCATGCCCGCCGCCTTTGGGCCAGGGCCTATGCAACGCGGCCTGCGCTTTCTGGGCCTTGCGCTGTTTCTGGCCTGGTTCATTGGCGCGCTTTGGTATTTTGATTTCTCGCCCGCGCGGCTTTGGAATGGCTTGGGCGGGCTTGGCAAGATTGTTTTGCTGATGATCCCACCCTCCCCGGGGGAGCTTTGGATCGAAATCCTGAAGGGCCTGACTGAAAGCGTCGCCATGGCCTTCCTCGGCACTTTTCTGGCCGCACTTGTCGCCATTCCGCTGGGCTTCATGGGCGCGCGCAATGTGGTGACGGTCACGCTGCTGCGCTTTTCCTTCCGCCGCGTTCTGGATGGTATGCGCGGCGTGGATCAATTGATCTGGGCTTTGGCCTTTGTGCGCGCGGTGGGGCTTGGGCCACTGGCTGGGGTGCTCGCAATATTTGTTTCGGATATCGCTATCCTGTCGAAGCTTTATGCAGAGGCCATTGAAAACGCCGAAAAGCGCCAGGCAGAAGGTGTCACGGCCGCTGGTGGTGGGCGCCTGCTTGGCATCCGCTTCGGGCTTCTGCCGCAGGTCGCACCCGTTATGCTCGCCCAGGCACTCTATTTCTTTGAAAGCAATACGCGTTCCGCTTCCATCCTGGGCGTTGTGGGGGCGGGCGGGATCGGGTTGCAAATCGCCGAACGCATCCGCGTGCGCCATTGGGATGAGGTGGCTTTCATCATTATCCTGATGATCGTCACTGTCGCCGCGATTGATTGGATTTCCGGGCGCATCCGCCGCCGCCTGATCAGCGCCTGAACGGCCCAAGCCCAATTCCCGGGTGACGGCAGCGCCCAATCCAGCCTAGGCTTCCCTTATGGGGAAACCGGGACGGGCATGAGCGAGACAGCGCCGCAGGGGGGCATATTCAGTATCAGTGGGCGGCAATGGCTCATCCTGCTGATGGTGCAATTGGCCAATCTGCTGTTCGGCATGACCATCACGCTCGCCAATCTTGTGCTGCCGGATATGCGGGGCGCGCTTTCGGCGACACAGGATGAAATCTCCTGGGTCATTACGCTTAATCTGGTGGCGACAGCGGTCGCAACGCCAGTGACGGGCTGGCTCGCGAGCCGGCTTGGCTGGCGCAATCTGATGCTTGGGACGGTAAGCGGTTTCACCATCTGTTCGTTGCTGTGCGGCATGGCGACCAGCCTTGATATGCTGATCCTGGCGCGGATCGGGCAGGGCGCCTTTGGTGCGCCGATCATGCCCATGGGGCAGGCGATATTGCTGGCTTCCTTCCCGCGCCATTTGCAGCCAACCGCGATTGTGATCTGGGGTGTCGGGGCGGTATTCGGGCCCGTACTAGGCCCAATCCTGGGCGCCATGGCGACCGAGGCGTGGAATTGGCGCGCGGCATTTTTCATGATTGTGCCGCCAGGGATCGCGACCTTGGTCTGCATCTGGTTTGCGCTGTCGGACCGAACGGAACGAAAGCCGATTTCCTTTGACTGGACAGGCTTTCTGGCGCTTTCCATTGCCATTATCTGCATTCAATTGATCCTGGATCGCGGCCAAAGGCTTGATTGGTTCGAAGCGCCGGAAATGATTGCCTGCGCGGTGATTGGCGCCATCAGCTTCTATATCTTTGCTGTGCATTGCCTTACCGCGCCGACGCCCTTCCTCAATCCCCGGCTATTGCTGGACCGCAACTTCGCCATTGGAACGGCGATTGCCTTTGTCATGGGGATGCTGGCCTTCACCAGTCTGACGCTATTTCCGACCATGCTGCATGATTTGCGCGGCTATCCGGATGACGCGGTGAGTATTCTGATCGCAGCGCGCGGCATGGGGAATTGGGTGGCGTTTCTGGTCGTGGTGCAGCTCACGCGATGGGCGCCGCGCTTTACCATTGGGCTTGGGCTTTTCTTTCAGGCGGCATCCGGTTTCTGGATGGCGCAATTCGACATCAATGTGACGGAAGCGCAGATCTTTTGGTCGCATCTGCTGCAAGGTTTCGGGCAATCCATCGCCTTCACGCCCATGACCGTGATGGCGTTTTCAACCTTGCCTGCGCATCAGGTGACTGAAGGGTCGGCGATTTTCACGCTGATGCGCAATTTCGGATCAAGCCTGTTCATTTCCATCGCGGTGATGATGCTGATCAGGTCAAGCAGCGAGAATTACGCGCGGCTTGGCGAATTCGTGACCCCCTACAACAAGCTGCTTTTTTTGCCGAGCTTCCCGGCAAGCTGGGATCTGGAAAGCGCTTCCGGGCTGTTCCGTCTGGCGGGCGAAATCCAGCGCCAGGCGGCCATGATCGGCTATGTGAATGCGTTCCACCTGATGGCGGTGACGGCGGCGCTCAGCGTGCCGCTTGCCTTCTTCATGCAGCGGGCGAAGCGCCTGGGTTAGCTTTTGGCCCGCTGAGCGGAGGAATGCGATATACGCGGCCGAAGCCGCTTTCAGGCCAATCTTGTGCCTGTAGGCGGCGGGGATAGGGCTACAACCCCGCCGAGAGCCCGAGACCACCTGTTTGAGCAATGCGCGCGACGGCCTATATGCTGCTTATGTCGTCCCTTGCCCGCGCCCTGCTGGTATTGTTGCTCGCCCCCTTGCTGGGCGCGCCGGCGGAGCGTCTGCCGACGCCAGACCCGCTCCGCGCCGCCGGCTGGCAGAAGGGCGGCTGGGCCGGCATCAAGCCCGCGACCTTCGAACCACTGACCGATGGCGGCTTGCGCATTACGGGTCTGGGCCAAGCGAGTTTTGTCTGGCGCAGCGTTTCCAAGGCAGATGCCTGCCTTTATTGGCGTTGGCGCGTAGATCAGGGTCCGCCGCCCACGCGGCTGGACCGCAAGGGCGGCGATGATCGGGCCATTGCGATTACTGTCGGCTTTGATGGCTGGCCGCCGGAGACAAGCTTTTTCCAGAAGGCTCAGTTCACCATGGCTCAGGCCATGGCCGGGGATCATCGCCTGCCACGCAGCATGCTTGTCTATGTCTGGGGCGGTACGGGGCAGGAACCACGCCCCTTCGCCAACCCCTATGTGGCCGGGCTCGGCAAAGTCTTCATCCTGCGCACCGCGACAACTGCACGCCAGCAATGGTTCGAGGAAAAAATCGACCTTGGCAAGGATTGGCGCGCGGCCTTCAAGGGTGCGGGCATGCCGCCAGTGCTTGAAATCATGATTGGCACCGATGTGGACGATACCAATGCCCGCCTGGATGCGCGGATAGACCGCATCCGCTTTGCCCCCTGTTGAAGCAGCGGCGCCGGCATGATCCGGCGCAAGGCAGCCGCCCGCGCAAGTGGTAAAGGGCCGCCCATAGCACGGAGATTGCCATGACAGAGCCCCATTCGGACCCGCTACCCGCCATCTGGAACCCGGATCAGCGCATCGGCGATATGCTGAAGGGCAAGCGCGGCCTGGTGGTTGGCATTGCCAATGCCGATTCCATTGCATTTGGTGCTGCCGCGAAGCTTCGCGCCTTTGGTGCTGACCTTGCCGTGACCTGGTTGAATGACAAGGCCGAACCCCATGTGCGCCCCTTGGCCGAGCAGCTTGGCGCGGAAATCACCATGAAGCTGGATGTCGAAGCGCCCGGCGAAATGGAAGCGGTGTTCGAACGCCTGACGCGCGACTGGGGCTCGCTTGATTTCGTGATCCATTCCATCGCCTTTGCGCCGCGCGCGGATTTGCACGGGCGCGTGATTGATTGTTCGGCGGAAGGCTTCGCCCAGGCGATGCGCGTTTCCTGCTGGTCCTTCCTGCGCATGGCGAAGCTGGCGGAACCGATCATGGCGCCGGGCGGGGTGCTGGTGACCATGAGCTATTACGGCGCCGACAAGGTGGTTGCGAATTACAATGTCATGGGGCCGGTGAAGGCCGCGCTTGAAGCCTCGGTCCGCTATGCGGCGGCGGAACTTGGCCCGCGCGGTATCCGGGTTTTTGCGGTCTCGCCCGGGCCGCTCCGCACCCGTGCGGCTAGTGGCATTGCACATTTTGATGAATTGGTCGCTGATGCAAAGGAACGTGCGCCATCCCAGCGCCTGGTGGATATTGCGGAAGTTGGCCGCGTGGTGGCCTTTCTGGTGAGTGGTGCATCATCCGGAATGACGGGCGATACGATCTATGTGGATGCGGGGCTGCATAATGTCGCCTGAAGCCAAGACAGACGCGCTTTTGGTGCTGAATGCGGGATCATCATCACTGAAATTCGCGGTATTTGCCATTGAAGGGCGCGGATTGACGCAGCGCTATGATGGCCAAATGGAAGGCATTGGCGCGGCACCGCATTTCATCCTGCGCGATGCCGCGGGGGCGCGCATTGCTGAGCGCCAGTTTGTGGCGGCCGAGGCACCGAAGGGCCATGAAGGCGCCTTAGGCGTGATCCTAGAAGCACTGAAACCGCTGCTGGATGGCGCCACGATGCGTGCCATTGGCCATCGCGTGGTGCATGGCGGGCGGGATTTGAGCGCGCCGGTCATGATCACCGATGCCATCATGGCAAAACTACGCGCCCTGGTGCCTTTGGCGCCCTTGCACCAGCCGCATAATCTGGCCGGCATTGAAGCCGCCGCGCGGCATTTTCCGGGTGTGGCGCAAATCGCCTGTTTCGATACGGCCTTTCACCGAACACAAGGCCACGCTGCCGCAACCTTCGCGCTGCCGCCACGGTTTTTTGATCAAGGCATCCTGCGCTATGGCTTTCATGGCCTGTCTTATGAATACATCACGCGCCGTCTGGCGGCGGAAGATGCCGCGCTTGGGCGTGCGCGGTTGGTGGTCGCGCATCTTGGCAATGGCGCATCGCTATGCGCCATTGAAGGCGGACAAAGTCGCGCAACCACCATGGGTTTTACCGCGCTGGATGGTGTGCCCATGGGTACGCGCAGCGGCCAATTGGACCCCGGCGTGGTGCTGCATATGCTTGATAGTTTACAGATGACATCATCTGAGATCGCGCATCTGCTCTATCACGATAGCGGCCTTAAGGGCATGTCCGGCGTATCGCAAGATGTGCGCGCCATTGAAGCCGCAGGCACCGCAGCCGCCGAAGCCGCTTTGGATCACTTCGCCTTTCGTGTGCGGCGTGAAATCGGCGCGCTGGCCGCTTCCATCGGCGGCATGGACGCCTTGGTATTTACCGCCGGCATTGGCGAGAATGCGCATGGCTTGCGCGCACGCATCTGCGCGGGGCTCGGCTTTCTGGGCATCAATCTGGACCCTGAAGCCAATGCCGCCAATCGCCCGGAAATTGGCCGTGCGGGTGATCCCGTCCGCGTGCTAATCCGCCCCACGGATGAGGAAGCGATGATCGCGGAGCATGCCCTGGCATTGGTGGAAGTGGCCTGAGGCTTTACGCGGCTTCGTCGAAAGGCAAGCATGGCCGGAAACCAATAGGAGGAACCCATGCTCGACAACCCCCCGCTGCTCACCATTCATCGTGGCCATCGCCGCCCTGACCGCGCGCTGATTGAAGCCTTTCGCGGCGCGCAGACATCGCATTTGGTGGATGCCATGGAAGGGCGGGGCGCGCTTGATTACCGCATCAAGCCGATGGATCCTGACAATGCTGTCTTTGTTGGCCCAGCACTGACCGCGCTTGCCTATCCCGCTGATGTCGTCGGCGTTTATGGCGCGCTGCTGGAAGCGGAGGCGGGCGATGTGATTGTGGTCGCGAATGATGCCTATACCGCCACCGCCGTGATCGGAGACCTGGTGGCCGGCATGATGAAGAATAAGGGAGTCGCGGCCTTCGTGACCGATGGGCTGGCGCGCGACCGCGCAGGCATTGTCGCGTCCCGCCTGCCGCTCTTTGCCGCCGGCATCATGCCGGCATCACCCGCGGCCAATGGCCCGGCGGTGGTGGGTGCGCCGGTGACGCTCGGCGGGCAGCATGTGCGCCCGGGCGATATCATCGTCGGTGATGCTGATGGCGTGGTGGTGGTGCCGCAGGATCAGGCGGCAGCGGTGCTGGAAAAACTCGCCGCCGTGCGCGCCGCGGAAGCCCGCGCCATTGCCGCGGTGGAAGCGGGTGCGACCGGCAATGACCGTATGCGCGCCATTGTCGGCAATGCGCGCATCATTGGCGCGTAGGGAAGGATTAAATCAGCCTGCATTTCCCGGAGGCTATGGCGCTTGATAGGTGCCCGGTAAACCAATGTGAATGGGCGGCGCTCGGGCACCCTTTCCGAGAATGGTTGTCGGCGATTATTGTGCTGATGTTCTCGGCGTTTTTCACGCGGCCTTCCCTTTGTTCATGCTATTGCCTTGTGGAGCTTTGGAAGGTTGTAGGGATTGCAGAGCAGGGTCCATTCGCCTCTGACCCCTCCAGACCGCCAAGGAGGAACTGTCGGAAGCCGCCGATAAGCTTGATCTGGCCGAAAAAATATAGTCCAGCCGGCCTTCGGTCAGAGATTATCCCGATAGGGATATCATCTGACAGATGCCACGGAGTGAACCGCACGCGGACCGCAAGCGTTGCCACTCAGTCAGCACGGGTAGTGGCCTTCCATATGCGAATGACCATTCGCGCATGAATTTCTGCGTTGCAGCGGCGCAAATCATGGCTCGATGCCCCCAGCCGCCCCAGGCCGGTTGGGGTGGGTCTTTGAGCCTTTCGCGTGAACGCATATGAACGGAAAACGCCCAAGGAATTAGGGACAATGGCGCGTTTCAACCCGCGCTGCGGCTGCGATCCCAAAGATTGGGCACGGTTTGATTATCGTAGCCCGAGATGAAGTATTCCGGCTGACTTGTCTCGGCATTGAACATGGCACGCTTCACCGCGCCGATATTGGCGCCATAGACATGGATGCTGATGCTGGTTTTGCCTGCAACCGCATTTTCCACGCGATGGATATCATAATTGTCACTGCTCAAGACCACGACATCGCCGCGCTTGGCGCGATCCACCCGGCCGGGGCGCATCGGTCCGCCATGCGGATCAGGGCGCATTTCGGTTGAGATTTCCTCACCCTGATGCACGCCAACCAGGCCCCAAACTGTGTGGTTATGCACCGGCGTCTTCTGCCCTGGGCCCCAGACAAAACAGACGACGGAAAATCGTTCCAGCGGGTCACAATGAAGCAGCAATTGCCGATAGCTATCCGTCGGCGCGGCATATTCCGGGGGTAGCCAATTGTCAGCAAGCACAAGCCGCCGCAGCAATTCTGGCGCTGCCTGCAGGAAGCGTGCCTCATCCGCGCCCGCATCAGCAAGGTCAGTCATGCCGCGGACGAAGTCTCGCAGCGGGGCTATGTCTTGCACAAGGGCGCTTCCGTTATCCATAAACCTCAGAGTTGAACATTTTGAGGGATATTTCAACTTTTAGTTTAATAATTTTTCAAAGCCCCTCAGCGGTCAGTACAATACGGCCGTTGACCTTGCCATCCCGCAACCTATTCAGCGCCGTATCCGCCTGATTAAGCGGCATGCGGGTAATCGGAATTCCCGGCAAGCCACCCTTCTGGGCGATGCCCACCAATTCGCGCAACTCCTTGACATTGCCCACATATGAACCCTGGATCGTGAGCGCGCGCATCGGCATGACAGGCAGCGGCACCGCCAATTCACCGCCAAATAGCCCCACCTGCACCAGCTTGCCGCCCTTGCGCAGCGCATCAAAGGCGCTCCGCGCCGTTTCGGTGCCATTCACCAAGTCAATAATGGCGCGCACGGGGCCGCCGCAGGCTTCCATGATGCGCTTGGCGGTATCGGCATCGCCACCCTGGACGATATCGGTCGCCCCTTCCTGTTTTGCGGCTTCCAGCTTGGCCGGGCTGACATCCACCACCACGATCCGCCGATGGCCCTTGGCCTTCAGCACCGCAATCGCGTTCAAGCCAAGCCCGCCGGCGCCGATCAGCACAATCGGCTCATCCGCCGGCATGGGCATGACCTTGTTGATGGCGCTGAATACCGTAATGCCCGAACAGGCATAGGTCGCGGCCAAGGCGGGATCAAGGTTACCAACCGGCACCAAATGACGCGGTTCCGGCGCCAGCACATGCGTCGCATAGCCACCATGCTGATAGACGCCCAAGCTTTTGGGCGTGAGGCACATATTATCCTCATCCGCGCGGCAGGCATCACAGGTGCCGCAGCCAACCCAGGGGAAGACCACCATATGATCGCCGACCTTGAGCCCAGCGCCATTCGCCTCTGGCCCCCATTTCAGCACGCGGCCAACAATTTCATGCCCCATGGCGAGCGGCAGTTTCACCCCCCGATCAGAGAGCTTGAGGTAACCGCGTGAGCCAAGATCATAGCCGCCTTCCCAGATATGCAAATCGGAATGGCACACCCCGGCATGGGTGATTTCCAGCAGCACCTGCTTTCCGGTGGGTTCCGGTGTTGGGATATTGATTTCCTGAAGCGGTTTTCCCGCTTCAATGACAGCCCAGGCGCGCATGGCAGACTTCCCCATTTCTTGGCGTTGCTGCCATGGGAACAAGCTCTGCGCCGCTGGTCAAGCGGTGTTTTCAATCCGGCCGGATATTGTTCTCCCGCACTACCCGCCCCCAGGTCGCGATCTGGGTGGAGAGAAATTGCGTGAAAGCGGCCTCTCCCTGCGGGTTGAGGTCTATGCCAAGGCCAATGATGCGCTGGCGCAGTTCCGGCACTTCCAATGCCTTGCGCACTGCCGCATCCATGCGTGCCTTGATCGCTTCCGGCAGACGCGCAGGACCAAGGAAACCCCAGAAGGCGCGCGAATCGACACCCGCAATGCCGAGTTCCGTCATGCTTGGCACATCCGGGATATTGGGGCTGCGCGTGGCGCCGGTTTGCGCGAGTGGCACCAGCGTGCCGGCATCAATATGAACACCGATGGCGGGGCGTGTGGCGATGGGCAAATCCACCTCACCAGCCGCGGCGGCAACCGCCAGCCGCCCGCCGCCACGATAGGGCACATGCACGAGCTTGAAGCCGCCTGCGCGCTGGATGAGTTCCATCGTCAAATGCGCCAGGCTGCCATTGCCGATGGTGCCGTAAGTAATGGTATCCGGCCTTGCCTTGGCCGCAGTTACCACATCGGCGAAACTGCGATAGGGGCGTGTGCGATGCGCTGTCAGTACCATGGGTGCGGTGCCGAACAGCAAAAGCGAGGTCAAATCGCGTTCAGTATCGAAACCCATATTCGGAATAAGCGCCGGATTGACCGCATGCGTGTCAAACACGATCAGCCAGGTATTGCCATCAGGTGCCGCACGCGCGACCTGCGCTGTGCCGAGTGAGCCAGATGCACCGCCGCGATTTTCCACAATGAAGGGCACGCCAAGATCGGCCTGAAGATAGGGTTGCAGCAGGCGCGCCAGCGCGTCCGTAGAACCACCGGGCGGGAAAGGCACCACGATACGGATAGGGCCTGTGGGCCAGGCACCCTGGGCGCTGGCGATATGCGGCCCAGCGAGTAAGGCCGGCATGGCCGCCAGGATGGTTCTTTTTTTGATCACGTGAGGCTTCTCCCGGGTGGTGTTGGTTCAGGGTTTTGGTGCGGGCGGTATTGCCTTCGCGGCCATCAATGCGCGGCGGATTTCGGCTTCTGCCTTGTCCAATTCCACCGCCGCATCGGCGCGCTGGGCGCGGGCGCGCTCAGCGATAGTCAGGCTGTCTTCAATGGTCGCAACGAGCAACTGATTGGCCTGCTTCACCGCAGCCAGATCAAATACGCCGCGTTCGATCTCATTCCGCGCTTCCGCATTGCCCTGACGCAGCCTCTCGGCATTCGCGGTCAGCAATTGATTGGTCAGATCATTGGCCTGCTTCAGCGTCTGCCCGGCATCGCGCATGCGCTGAATGGCGAGTGCTTGGGCAAGCTGCTGGCGCCAAAGCGGCACGGTATTGGCGACCACGGATTGAATCTTCGCCGCCAAGGCCTTGTCATTTTCCTGAATAAGCCGGATGGAAGGCAAGGCCTGCATCGCGACTTGCCGTGTCAGGCGCAGATCGTGAATGCGCCGATCAAGTTCATCACGCGCCGCGCGCAAATCCCGCAGCTTCTGCGCGGCCAGCATATCGCCGGCAGTGGCCTTGGCTTCGGCTTCGGGGATCGCAATGCTGTCCGTATTGTTCAGCACAATCTCACCGGCTGCGATGTGATCGCCAAGGCCGTGGAACCAATCAAGCGTCGCGCCATAGAGCCGTTCGAGTTTTTCGACATCTTCCAAAAGCCGCGTGCGATGGGCATCGAGCTTGTCGCCAATCGCCTCCACCTGGTCCTTCAGCCCTTCATAGCGGCTGATCACCTGCGCTGCTTCAGCGCCTGCCTTGTTGAACATCCGCGCGAAAAAGCCGGGCTTTTCCGCCAGCCCCGAAACATCAAAGCCGCGCAAGGTCGTGAGCAGGTTGCCGAGCGTCTGCCCCGCTTCCCCCGCTTCGCGATTCTTCGCCCCTTCCAGCATGGCATCGGCGGCCGCCGAGGCGCGAGTTTGTGCTTCCTGCCCGAAGCGGAGCACCGCGGCTGGGTCCGTCACGTCAAGCTGGGCAGCGAGGCGTTCAACCTCGGCCCGGCGTTCCTCGGGGGTCACGATAATGTCGCTCATGAATAGCCTTCCTCGCGCAGCCTTTCGGCCAGCACCTTGACTTGGATATCAAGCGCCGCGCTTTCCTCGGCGCGGAGATCATCGCGCAGCCGCTTTGCGGCAGCCTCCAGATCACCCAGAAGCGCGCCAAGCGCTGGCGGCGGCGCAGCGCCGGCTTCAAGGCGCGATGCGATGCGTTCAAGACCGTCCAAATGCACCACCAGGAAACGGCGCGCGCGGGCAATACCCTCGGGCCGCGCTTCCAGATCATCCAGCACCTGACCAATCGCCTGCGTCACCGGGATCAGGCGCGGTTCATTGTCGCGCACCGCGATGGCTTCAATGCCGGCCAGCCTGATGCGCGCATCCGCAAGCGGGCCAGAGGGCGGCGGTGGCGGCGGCGCGGGCGGTGCCACTTCCGGGATTTCGGCATAAAGCAGCCGTGTGCCGCCCCAGGCGCCGAGCGCGAAAAGCAACCCAATGATCGGGCCAGCCCCGGCGCCAAGCCCGGTGGCGAGGCCGGCCGCCACGCCCATCAGCACGGCAGCGCGCTTGGCGTCGCCTTTCCTGGCGCGCTTCATGATGCGCGCGGCGATGAAGGGCAGACCAATGCCGAGCAGGCAGCCGATCAGCGCTGTCTGGCGCATGGCAAAAAGGTTGAACAAGGTGGCCGGCACCAGCGCGAGGCCCATCATGGGCAGCAGCCAAAGGCGCCAAAAGCTGTTCACAGCCCGATGACCGAAGCGACCGCGCGCCAGAGCGCCAGCAAGCCCGCCAACGCCATGGTGCCACCAAGCAGCATGAAGCCAAGCCAGCGCTTCAGGGCCAGCGGCAGGATTGGGGTTTGGGGCGCCGGCAGGGGCGCGTTGCGGTTTTCACTCACGCGGCCTTACATCGCCTTTGGGATGCGGCCTATCAAGACCGGCAGCGAGCAGGAGTTGCGCCATGGAACAAATCGCCATCATCGGAACCGGGCTGATTGGCCGCGCCTGGGCCATGGTTTTCGCCCGCGCTGGCCATAATGTGCGGATTTGGGACCCGGTGGCGGGGGTCTCTGAAACGGCCCTCCGCCTGATCGGGCAGAGCCTGCAGGATTTGGCCGATGCCGGGCTGATCAGCGAAGTGCCAGCGGTTATTGCAGCCCGCATCAGCTCCGCCGCCAGCATGGAAGCATGTGTCGCAGGGGCCGCGCATGTACAGGAAAACGGCCCGGAACGGGTGGAGCCAAAGCGGGAGCTTTTCGCCCGCCTTGATGCGCTGTGCGGGCCGGATGTGGTGCTGGCATCCTCAACTTCTGGCATTCCAGCAAGCGCCTTTACCGAGGGGCTTGCCGGGCGCGCGCGCTGCCTGGTCGCGCATCCGGTGAACCCGCCCTATCTGGTCCCCCTCGTGGAATTGGTGGGCGCGCCCTGGACCGCGCCGGCAGTTGTGGCGCGCACGCGGGCATTGATGGCGCGTGTCGGTCAGGTGCCGGTGACCGCGATGAAGGAAACCCGCGGCTTTGTGCTGAACCGGCTGCAAGCCGCACTGGTTGCTGAGGCCTTCCGCTTGGTGCGCGACGGAGTGATGAGTGTGGAAGATGTGGATGCCTGCGTGAAGGATGGGCTTGGGCTGCGCTGGTCCTTCATGGGGCCGTTCGAGACGATTGACCTGAACGCGCCGGGCGGGGTGGCGGATTACGCAGCGCGCTTCGGCGGACTGATGGGCGGGATTACGGAAGAACAGACGCCGTTTTTGTATGATGAAGCAACGGTTGCCCGCGTGACCGCGGAACGGCGCGCGGCGCTGCCCTTGGAGAAGATTGGTGAGCGTTCAGCCTGGCGGGATCGGCGGTTGATGGGGGTGTTGGGGCACAAGAGGAAGGTGGGGGAGTAGGTCACGAGGGTTATGAAAAATTTCGAAAAGACCGCAAAACTCAAGACGGTGATGATTGAACAGAAAAACAGAATTTCGCATCAAACCCGTTCGATCTGCCTTGAGTAGTTAACATGCCCCCTAATTCTTTGTGCATCTTCAGCCTTTACGGCGTCCTTCTCGAAGAGATGATTGAAGGCGCGAATCTTATTACGATAACCCTTAGTGAGACGGATTTTTTCGCCGTGAACAAGTAAACCATGCACCTTCAATCTTTGTGGTAATTGTACCGTTGATGTCTTCCGCTCAGCTAAACGCCAGCACGTCTTCTCAAAAACGTTCTTAATAGCCAACAACAAATTTTCGGGCGGGCTCAATGTGCCAGAGAGGACGATATCGTCTGCATATCGTGTATATCTTGCTCCACAATTTTGAGCGATTAAAGATATCTTATCATCGATATCGCTCAGCGCTATGTTTGAAATAACAGGACTTGTTGGAGCACCTTGAGAAAGTCGCAGCTTGAAGCAAAGCAAACTTGAAAGAATCGAAATACTCGCGTCAGTTTTATAGCCGAGTTTTCGGAGTGCTTTTTCTACGGTATCAACCTTTGTTGATGGAAAGAAATTCTCGAGATCGACGGATATTACCCACTGTGCGTTCAAGTGAACACGCGCGGCCGTTATGTGAGATCGCCCTTTTACAAACCCGTGTACCGCCGGGTGCGCGCTCCATTTGTGTTCAAAGTGAATCGAAAGCCACTTTTGAATAAACTTCAATCCAACTCGAGGCGCTTCAATCTGACGAAAAGTCTTACCTTTCGGTATAGAAAACACGCGATATTGACGGTCTGGGCGATTTTGAAGCGACCATAGAAACCCTGGATTAAAGCCGGTCATGACTGCAAGCGCTTCAAGGGAGGTTACTGGAGGCAAGCCAAGAGCAGTTAGGCGAGAGATCTCCTCAGCTTCGGCCGAGGAGCAAAAAGCGCCCATCCCTAGCAGAAGGTCCTGTTCGCTGCCTGCGCACAGCATCTGACTGTAAACAGCGTGGTGTGGGAGCCCCATTTAGCAAAGCTCGCTTTCGTGAGCGCCGGCTCTGTTGTCGGCGATTCGAAGGAGCGCCGACAACAGAGCCGGTGTCCTTCTTTTCATAGTCTTGGCTAGTGGGCATGATGCACACCCGCGCCTGAGGCTCCCACATTTCAACGCTAGCTGTCCTTTTTACCCAGCGCAAGAGCGCGCTTGATGTCAGGGCTTGCCCGGCTTTTTTCAGTTCCAAGTCTCCTTAGACCTTCTAAAGAAAGAAAAAATTGTCCATTCGCTTTACGAACAACTGAGCCCGCCTTACGCAACCGGTCTAAAGCGTGAGCCATCCATACCTCATTTGGAACTTTATAGCGTTTCTCCTCGAGCGAGCGCGAGAGAGAGGCCGCCGAACATGGGGCTATGATGCGGAGCGACCTGAGGATCACCGTCGGCGTTGGAATATCCTCGTCGTGCGTAAAAAACACGGATACATCATCGATATCCAACAGCGTAAAAAACTCTCTAAGAAATTTTCGGATCTCCTCCATCTTCTCTGGATCAATGCGTTTTTTTGGTTCAACCCAAACTGAGGCGCGCTTGTAGTTGACCACTGTGAATGAATTTCGTACGATATTTTGAAATTTTGTAAACAACAGGGTCTTTATAGAGCCGTCGAATTCCTCACTTTTCTTATCGATGAGCACGAAACCTAGCTGAATGCCCTGCCGCTCGGCGGCCGCCGAAATCGCACTTAAGGTAAGCTGACTTGGCCCCTTTTTTTTATCATCGTTGGACGAAGCAAAAATGAATGCGACAAACCGATCGGTTTCCACATGATCCTGGATCAGGGGACCGGCAAGTCGTATTTTTTTTGCTTTAAGTAGTTGCTCGATAAAGGACAAATCAGTCATCGGCGTCCCGCCAAGCAGACTTCAGAGACGCCAAAAGAGTTCTCACGGTTTCTTCCCAGCGGTGTGCGCTATTGATATCTAATCCATTCAACGAAAATCCATCAGGCGAATTGAATGAAACTTCGATTTCAGGCTTATAATCCGCAACTTCTCGGACTTGTCTAGCTTCCTCGATTAGCCTTTGGAGCGGCTCAATTGCTCGGAGTCCTCCATCAATCTTATTGACGAGCGTGCCATCCTCGTTCTTCTGAGCCTGTCGCTTGGCGCTCTCAAGCTTCTTTGCAATTTTACCTTCAAGGATTTCTTTTATCTTACCATGCTTGATGTTGTTTGGGGGAACATTGATTTCAATGAGGGTGGAGCGCACCAATAAAAAACAACCGTAGTAGTAACGATTGAACGCAGACCTGGCAAAGGCATCGCGCTCTGCCACTGCGTTATGGTGCGCATAGGTTCGTAGGTGATGACCGACAGCGTGCATTCAACCCCTCAAGCCGGTTCTTGAACAGAGCACCATCTTTTTGCCTGAATTTTTTCAGTCTTTCCAGCATAATTTATAGCAAGCGATTTAATAGTAATTCTACTTCGCCTGCAAAAACGCCAAGCTCTCCCCCTCCAACATCACCGCCGTCAGCCCCCCGCCAGACCAGGCGGCGGAATCAATGCAAATGCGGTTCTCCCGCACCACGGGCATAAACCCCGCCGTATGCCCATGCACCACCACAAACCCATGATCGCGCGGGCTATTCAGAAAATCATGCCGGATGCGCAGCAAATCCTCGCGCGATTGATCCTCCAGTGCGACCCCCGGGCGAATGCCGGCATGGACGAACAAGTACCCACCTTCCTCATGCCATAGCGACAGATCACGCAGGAAGCGGCGTTGATGCGGGGCAATCGCCTCGGGCCAGGTCTCACGCGGTTCATCCGGCGCAACCCCCCAGGAATCGAGCGTCGCCCTGCCCCCGCCCCACAGCCAATCCGCCGCCGCCTCGTCACCCGAGAAATGGCCACGCGTACGCACCGCCCGGCGGAGCTTCGAATTCAAGGCCTCGATCCGCGCGACATCGGTCTGCGCGACGGAGGCGGCGGAGGCGAAGCCGAGCACCAGCGTGACGCCGAGGGAAAGGGCAGGAAGGAGCGGACGGAACCGGCGTCGCGGTATGGGCATCTCCACGGACCCTGGCTGGGCAGGGGGGATAAAGCACCCAATCCGGCATGGCAACGCAGTGATGCGACGAAACAGCTTGGGCTGGCGGGAAATGACGCGAGGGCTACGTAGTCTGCGGGCGAGTTGCCAAGCCGCCATCATGCACCCGGCGAAATGGTGAGGCTGGCGCGGCCGGGGCACGACCATGACCCATGACTGCAGGCACCACGGCAGAACGACGCTGTTCGCACCCCTCTATGTGAAGGCGGGCGCGGTCATCAGCCACTGCATGCTCCGCCACCGCGGCGCCGAATTCATCCGCTTCTCTCCGCCGGTTCGACAAGCAGACCCCGGCCGAACTCGACCGGCACCTGATCCTCGGCAAACATACCGCCCATAAGACCGAGGCCGTGAAGCGGTGGCTCGCCCGCCATCCGCGCTGCCATGTCCACTTCACGCCGACCTCCGCCTACTCGATCAACGACGTCGCGGGCATGTTCGCCATCCTGACCGAACGGAGGCTGAGGCGCGGCGTCTTCCGCTCCGTCATCGAGCTGAAGCAGGCCATCCGTGCCTATCTCGAAGCCTTTAACGCCAAACAGACGCCCTTCCGCTGGACCGCTTCTGCCAACCCCATCATTGGCAAGCACCAGGGCAGGAAACGCCAGCTTGAAGCACTCCACTAGCCCAATGCGGCCTCGGCCAGCGCCCGAAGGGCGATGACCAGATCAGCTATCCACCTTGATGTTATGCGCCTGAATTACCTCACGGAATTCCGCACTGTGGCGCGTCAGGAAGCTGCTGAAATCGGCCGTATTGCGGAAATAGGGCTGGAAGCCGATCTGCGCGAGCCGCGCCTTCACTTCCGCCGTCGCCAGGGCCTTTTCCGTCTCAGCCGCCAGGCGATCAATGATCGGGCGCGGGGTGGCCGCCGGCACCATATAGCCGCCGAAAGCGCCGGCATCATAACCCTCAACACCCGGCAGGCGGGCGAGCGGCATGAGATCCGGCTGCAATTCCGTGCCATCCTTCAGGCTGACGCCAAGCGCCCGCACCGCGCCCTGGCGGAACAGGGCCGAGGTCGCGACCAGGGTTTCAATGGCGAAATCCACCTGACCGGCCGTCACCGCCGTCAGGCCCGGGCCGCTACCCTGGAAGGGCACATGCACGGCCTGGAGCTTCGCACGCGTCAGGAACATCAACGTAATCAGATGTGCCGCGGCACCAGTGCCGGACGTCGCATAGGTGTATTTATCAGGCTCCGCACGGACGCGGGCAACGAATTCCGCGGCGTTCTGCGCCGGGAAGTCCTTCCGCACGATCAGCACGTAAGGGGAAATGCCAATCTGCGCGACCGGCGCGAAATCCCGCTGCACGTCGTAAGGCGTGCGCTGCACGAGCGGCGCGGTGGAGATGGGCCCGGTGGAGGCCGCCAGCACGGTATAACCATCCGGCGCTGCCTTGGCGACCAGATCGGTGCCGATCATGCCGCCGGCTCCCGCGCGGTTTTCCGGCACAATAGGCTGGCCCCAGGTTTCGGCGATCCTGGTCGCGGTCACGCGCGCCATCAGGTCTGTCGCCTGGCCAGGCGGCCAGGGGATTACGAGCCGGACCGGGCGGGACGGATAGGCACCCTGCGCCTGGACGATGGCGGGTGCGGCGAGCCCGGCGGCAAGGCCGCCGGCACCGAGCAATAGGGAACGACGATCCATGATGGGCGAAGCCTCCTGGTTTGGAAGGGACATCCCCGGCTGAATGAGGCTCCCTATGGCGCGCTAACTGGATCACAAAAGTGTAAAAAACAAGTGCTGCCCAAGAAATCGGCAGTTTTCCCCTCAGGCCGCCTTGGCCGGCAGGGATTTCATGGCGGCGCGGAAGGCATCCAGGGTTTGCGCCACATCGGCGGCGCTATGGGCCAAAGACATATAGAATTTGCTTTCGCCCTTCAGAATGCCCCGCCCGCGCAGCACGCCATTCACATGCTTCTGCATCACCGCATCCTGGCGGATCACGCTGCGGTAATCCCGGATATCGCCGCTGGCATAGACCACATCGAACAAGGGCGGCTCACCCACCACCTGGGCCGGGATGCCGGCTTCATGGATCAGGTCGGTCAGGCCCTCCATCAGGCTGCTACCCGTCGCGAAAATCTGCTCATAGGCACCGGGTTCGCGCAGCACTGCCATGGTGGCAAGCCCCGCGACCGAGGCCACAGGATTGCCCGACAGCGTCCCGATTTGCGTGAGGAAGCGATCTTCCCCCACCGCCGCCTTGTCGAATTGCGCCATGATATCGGCGCGCCCACCAAGGGCCGCCAGCGGAAAGCCGCCGCCGATGATCTTGCCCATGGTGCAGATATCGGGCGTCACGCCGTAATACTCCTGCGCGCCGCCATAGGCGAAGCGAAAGCCAGTCACGACCTCATCAAAAATCAGCGGAATGCGAAGCCGCGCGGTGACTTCCCGGATCGCTTGCAGGAAGCCGGGCTTGGGCGGGATCAGGCGCTGGAAGGGCTCCAGGATCACGCCGCCAATCTCATCATGGCGCGCTTCAATCAGCCGCACCGCCGCTTCCGTGTCATTGAAGGGGGCGACCAGCACCTCGGCCCGCACACTATCCGGGATGCCCGGCGTATCCGGCACGGCTTCCGGGAAATTCGCGAGCTTCTTGGGGGCGAGGCTCATCAGCCCCCAATCGCTCATGCCGTGGTAGCCGCCTTCGAATTTCACGATCTTCGGGCGCTGGCGATAGGCGCGCGCAAGGCGCATGGCGTAAAGATCAGCCTCGGAGCCTGAGGAGACAAAGCGCACCTGCTCCACACAGGGCATCGCATCGACAATGGCAGCGGCCAGGCGAATGCCATGTTCATTATTGGCGAAGAAAGTGGTGCCTTTCGGCACCTGCGCCAGCACCGCTTCCGTCACCTTCGGGTGGTTATGGCCGATATACATGGGGCCGCTGCCGAGCAGATAATCAATATATTCGCGCCCAGACACATCCCAAACATGCGCGCCGCGGCCTTCGCGCAAAATGATCTCGGCCGGGAAATTGCCGAAATGCCCGCCGGGCAGCACGCGCTTGGCAAGGGCGAGCAATTCCTGTTCTTCGGCGGAGGGCGGGATGCTGGTCATGGCGCGGGCTTCCTCAAGCGGTGTTTTGCCGACTATAGGCTGCGGTTTTCCGGGATGGGAAGCAGTGAAACTACGCAAATTTGGTGGCCGATCTCCCGCCGCGAAAGACAGGTCTGGTGCATCTGCCCGGCCTGCGCCATCATCAGCCTCAGTCAGGAAAAAAAGTCTGGCAGCGCCTTGGGGGTGTGCGATCCACTACGCGAATGCATGTCTTCATCAATGCTGTGCCAGGGGAGGATGTCATGAAAATGCACCGTCGCAGTCTTCTGGCCTCAGCCGGTGCGCTGCTTGCAGCGCCCGCCTTGGCTCAGCCGCGCTGGCCTGATCGGCCGATTGAAATCATTGTCGGCTTCGTCGCCGGTGGCGGCACCGATCTTGATGCGCGGAGCTATGCGGCGGCGCTCGAAAAACGCATTGGCGGTTCGGTGGTGGTGGTGAACCGCCCCGGCGCGGGCGGAGAGGTCGCCTTGGCAGCGGTGGCGCGGGCCCGTCCGGATGGGCATACCATCGGCACCACCAATATGCCCGGGCTGCTCACCATCCCGATCGAAAGGACGGCACAATTCAAGCTCGATGATTTCGTGGGCATCGGCAATCTGGTGACCGATCCCTCTGCCATCACGGTGCATGAAGACAGCCCTTATCGGACGCTGGCTGACCTGCTGGCGGCGGCACGGGCGCGGCCAGAGACCATCACCTACGCCTCACCTGGCGTTGGCACGGATGATCATTTGCAATTGGTGCTGCTGCAAGCGGCGACCGGGACGCGCTTTACCCATGTGGTCTATCAGGGCGACCCACAATTGCGCGCGGCGGTGCTCGGCAAGCAGGTGGATAGTATGGGGCTCAATCTTGGCCCCGTGACAGCAAGCCCGGAAAAGCTTCGCGTATTGTCGCAGGGCGGGGCCACGCGCAGCCGCTTTCGGTCAGATGTGCCGACCCTGATCGAATTGGGCTTTCCGGTACAGATGGCCTCCGAACGGGGTTTGGTCATGCCGGCGGGCACGCCGCCCGCCATTGTGCAGCGCCTGCGTGAAGCGACAGCCGATATCGCGAAGGACCCGGAATTCGTGAAAATCCTGGAAGGCCGCTTCACGGAGCCGGCCTATGAGCCGGGCGATGCATGGTTTGAACGCCTGCGCCGACAGGAAGCGGAATATCGCCGACTGTGGCAGACCACGCCCTGGTCGCAAAGATAAGCTGCTCCGGGCGCCTTGATTGACCGGGCCAAGCCGGAATGCCATGGCGGGGCGTGATCCCTGAACCGCCCCGCCCGTTCGGCAAGCGCCATTTCCTGTTTCTGCAAGGCCCGATATCGCCCTTCTTTCCCCGGGTCGCTGCGGGGCTTCAGGCGCTTGGCCATCAGGTGCATCGCGTCAATCTGCATCTGGGCGATCGCGTCTTCTGGGGCGCCACGGGCAGTGTTGATTTCACCGGACGGTCGGATGAATGGCCTGATTGGATTGCGGATTTCCTGACGCGCCACGCCATCACCGATGTGTTGCTCATCGGCGAACAGCGCCCCTATCACCGCATTGCCATAGCGGCCGCCAAGGCGCGCGGCATTGCGGTAATTGTCACCGATTACGGCTATCTGCGCCCGGATTGGATCACGCTGGAACGCGATGGCATGGGCGGCAATAGTCTTTTCCCACGCGATCCGGCGGAAATTCGCCGCCTGGCGCAAGGTCTCTCATTGCCTGACCTGAAGCCGCTTTACAGTGACCATTTCGCGACCATGGCGCTGCGCGATGTTTGCTACCACGCACTGGCGCAATGGCCCTTCCCGTTCCGCCATTATCAGCGCCACCAATTGCTGCATCCCTTCCTGGTCTATGCCGGGCTCGCACGGCGGCTGTTGTTTCGCAGGCTGGAAGATCGCCGTTCTGCCACGGTGTTTGAGGGGCTGAAGACGCGCGGCAATCCCTTCTGGATCTTCGTCATGCAGTTGGAAACGGATTTCGCCATCCGTGCCTATTCGCCCTTTGCCGATATGGATGCGCCGCTTGGTCAGGTCATGGCGTCCTTCGCGGCGCATGCGCCGGATAAGGCAGAGTTGCTGATAAAGCTCCATCCGCTCGATCCTTGCTGGAAGCCCTGGTCAGCGCGCATAGCGGCCATGGCGCGGGCAGCGGGTATTGCTGGGCGGGTGCATATCATGCCACGCGGGCGACTGCCCGATTTGCTGGCGGCATCCAGCGGCTTGCTTGCGGTGAACAGCACCGCGGCCACCTCTGCCCTGGTCCTGGGCAAGCCGGTAAAGCTGCTGGGCCAGGCGGTCTATAATGTGCCGGGCCTGAGCTTTCAGGGAAGCTTGGATGCCTTCTGGACCGAAGGAGCGCCGCCCGACCCGGCCTTGCTGGAGGCATTCCTGACCTTGCTTTGCGCTGCCCATATGGTGCGCGGCGCCTTTCATCAGGATTCTGGCCTTGCGGCGGCGGTGGTGGGTGCGGTGGCGCGGCTGGATCAGGGCCGCATCAACGCCGCCGCAGAAGCCGCGCCGCCTGACGCCTGACCCAACCCTGCGCAGCACGCCAGCGCCACCCAGGCGCAAGCGGCCAATATTCCGGCGTGGCAAGCCGTTCCAAAAACACCTCAACCGGGCATGGCAAATGCGTCACCGGGTCAATATAGCGCGGATAAAGGATCAGGGCGCCGGCAATCAGGCTCTCCAGATCAAGGCGCCGCTGGCGGCGCGCGACCGGAAAGGCAGGTCCGCGATCATCCGTCAGGCCCCAGCCGGCATAAAATGGCTGCCCCCAAAGCGTGACCGGCAGGCCACGCAGCAAAGCCTCAAACCCCGTGAGCGAGGTCAGGCAATGCACCGCATCCACCTCTGCGAGCAGCCCGGCCATCGGCGCTTGCACCGCGACATGATCAGCCAAGTGCGCCAAGTCCTTCGTGGTGATGCGGCCACGGCGAAACCCGGCCTCCACATCCGGATGCGGCTTATAGATCAGAAAGGCGTCCGGCGCCGCGGCGCGCACGGCACGCAGCAAGGCAAGATTGGTCATGCCACCACCGCCCTTGAGGACCGAGGCATCATCCTCCACCTGGCCCGGCACCAGGATGCGCTGCTTGCCAGGCGGCGCGGCGATGACGGGTGCTGCGCCGGTGAGGTTATACTTCGTCAGGCCCTGGGCGATGATGGCTTGGCGCAAGGCGGCGGCGCGGGCGCGGAGCGCCCCAGGGAATTCAGCGCGATTGAGCAGATTTTCGAGATCGGATGGCTGGGCCGGGTCGTAATGCGGCCCCTGATGGTCCAGCACGAAGGAACCGCCGGGGCGGAAGGCAGCGCCAATGCCGGCTGAGCGGAGAAAACCGTCTTCCAGGAAAACCAGAGGCACCTTGGCAGCCTTGGCGCTTGCTGTAAGGGCGGGCTTTGACCGCGCCGCCCAGACCAGCGCCGCGCCGCCACGAGCCTTTGCCGTGTCGATGGCTTGCTTCGCCCCGCGGGAGAATTCAGGGGCAGGGCCGGCGGAGGCGAGCAGCGCGCCGACCCTGGCCCGCTTCCAGCCCTGCACGCCATGGCAGGCGGCAATGCGCCGGTTTTCCGCTTCATGCCGCCGCCAAAGCGTGAGCAGATCAAGTGCCTCTTCAAGCCTGCAAGGGGCGCGGCGGAAGGGATCGGCAGCGCGGGTCGCGGCGATCAGCCGGGCATAGACATCGGCGGGATCGGCCCCGGCCAGGGGGCCATTGCCCAAGGCGACACCGGCGGCCAGCGCCAGCAGCGCCAAGGGGCGGGAAGCGCCATGGAGGATTGCCGCGCCATCCAGCAGGCTCCAAGGGTCGCAGGGCGCTTCGCTATCCGGCCAAAGCGGGGCGCAATCCGGCGCGGCAAAGGGGTCGCGAAAGCAGCGGATCGGTAGGCCAGCGGCCCGGGCCGCGTCGCGCGCGTGCTCGGCGGCGCTGCGCTGGGCCGGGTCGCAGGGGTCGAGCAGGATCGCCGTGCCATGCGGGGCAAGGTCCAGCGCGGCGCCGCCAGGGTCAGGCAAGCCGGAAGGGCCGCCAAGCCGGGCCGCGACCAGGCGCGCCAAGATCCCGGGTGTGGCAGCGCGCGCTTCTTCGGGCGCGGGGGAGGCAAGGGCGGCGGCGATGGGATCTGGGGCCGGCGCGGCAATCAGCGCCACCAGGGGCGTTTGTGGGCCAAGGCGGATGCTGCCCCAGGGGCCGGGGGTGAAGCGGATCAAGGGGTCAGCGCCGGGCGGTGCTTGCGCCCCAAACGGCAAGGCCATCGGCACGCCGGGCGACCAGGGCATGATTAGGCATTCCGGCCAAAAGGCAGCAAAATGCGGCGCCGCTGCCAGCATTTCGGGCGGCAGGGCGAGGGCAGGGGGGGGATTCACGCGCCTTTTCTGGCCATGAGGCGCTGGTGGGGATTGTAGGGCTTGCCCCAAGGGGGCGACCACCGGGATTTACGCCCAGAGGTCACCGTAATGACCGAGAGGCGGACACGCGCCAATACATTGCACCCAAGGGTCGGGGCCAGAAGCACAGGCATAGTTTTTCCCGTGACATTTTGTATTTCGGGGCTCCGCTAAAAAGATGTTCAGGCGATTCAATTTGCCTTAGACATTTGGGCGCTATTGTTCAACCACCGCTCGTATCTTCGCGCGGCGAAGGCTAGCTGGTTCCAGGAGGAAAGCTTTGATGCTGATGAGCGGGGAATTCCAGCGCCGCTTCTTGCCTTTGGTGGTGCTTTTGCTGCCTCCATTTTTGCTCGCTGGGTGCGCGACCATGTCACCTGATCCGCCGCCTGCTCAGCCGGAAGTGTCGCGCATTTATGATCCTGTGGCTGGCTTCGCCGCCGATCCACCACCAAACGGTGAGGGCCAGGTGCAATTGGCCGATACCGGAGAGGTTGCGCGGCTGCGTCTTGTTCGACACTACGCCGCCGCCAGCGGGCGTGAATGCCGGGAAGTACGGGTCACCCGCCGCAGTGGCGAACAAATGCGCCTTTTTTGCCGAGCCGGTACTGGCTGGATTGAGGCCCGGCCCCTGCTTTCGCAGCCAATGGGCCGCCCATGAACGCGCAGGGCGAACTGGCCCTGGTAGTACGTGGCGCGCGCATGCAGCTGCGCGTCATTGGCGCGCTGATCATTCGCGAAATGCATACCCGCTTCGGGCGGCATTATATGGGTTATATCTGGTTGTATTTTGAACCGCTGCTGCTTGGTGTTTGCATTGGGCTTATCCATGCTTGGCGGGATCGTCCGATGACTTTCGGGCCCTTCGAATTTCATGCGGTAGGCTATATTCTTTTCTTCGTTTTTCGGGGCATTCTCAATCGCGCTACCATGGCGATCAACATGAACAGGCCCCTATTGTACCATCGTAGCGTCACGTTACCCGACGTGTTTTTTGCCCGCCATGTCATTGAATTTCTCTCTTGCACGGGCGTCATGCTTGCGCTTCTCTTTGGTCTTTTTGCCGTGAATGGCAACTTGCCGGAAAGCCCTATCAAGATGGCGCTTGCCATGATCATGATGGCGCTTTTCAGCCAGGGTCTCGCCTTTCTCGCCGCAGCGCTGGCCGCGGCTGTTGAAGGGGCTGAACGCCTGGTGCACGCCTTGACTTATCTTCTGCTCCCGGCGAGTGGCCTATTCTTCCTGGTCGAATGGTTGCCGGAATGGCTGGAAGAAATGGCGCTTTGGATACCGACCGTGCATCTTTTTGAATTGTTGCGTGACGGGCAATTCGGTTCACGCTTTCATGCCCAATATGATCTTGCCTATGTTTGGGGCTGGATCATGATCACTCATCTGCTTGGTTTGGCAGCGCTGCGCATCACCCGTGCGCGGATTGGCCTGGAATAGCGCTGCCATGAGCCTTGAGTTGGTCGATGTCCATAAATCCTACGTGGCGCGCGGCACGCACAAGGTGATTCTGCGCGGCGCGAGTGGCTATTTTGCGCGTGGCGAAAGGGTTGGCATTCTAGGGCGCAATGGCTCAGGGAAGTCCACCTTGGTGCGCCTGCTGGGCGGTGTCGAGGCACCGACCAGCGGGCAGATCAGGCGTAATATGACCATTTCCTGGCCGATCGGCATGGCGGCTGGCTTTCAGCACATGCTTTCCGGTGCAGATAATGCGCGCTTTATCGCCCGCATCTATGGTCGCTCAGTTGAACGCACGGTGGAGTTCGTTGAGGATTTTGCCGAGCTTGGCGATTACATGCGCATGCCCTTGATGACCTATTCATCCGGCATGCGTTCACGGCTGGCGCTGGCGGTATCCCTCGCTATTGATTTTGACTGCTATTTGGTGGACGAAGCGTTGGCCGTTGGTGACACCCGCTTCGGCCGCGCCTTTGCCGAGCGTATCGAACGTTCCGGCCTCATTCTGGTTTCCCATTCACCCGCGCTGGTGCGCAAGCTGTGCACGCGCGCGGCTGTGCTGGACCAAGGACGCATAACCTTTTATGACGATATAGATGAAGCTCTCGCCACCTATCATGCTCTCTGAGCCGAGCGGGAGACCGCTCAGCCTGCCGGAGGATCCGGAACCAGTGCCTCGGCCCTGGTATGCGCGCTTTTGGCAACGCCCCTTTTTTTTGCTGGTGATTTTGCCAAGCTTGATCGCTAGTTTTTATTTTTACGCCATAGCGGCGCCGCAATACGTCTCCGAAGCGCGCTTTGTCGTGAGTTCCCGTGGCAGTGATGGTGGGGCGCAGGCGGCGATGCGCGGCATGGCTGCGGCTTCAGCCTTCGGTGGGCTTGGCGGCGGCATGGCCTCAAGCGAAACGAATAGCGTGCGCGATTTTCTCACCTCACTTGACGCGGTGATGGATGCTCATGGGAAGCTTGATTTGGTTTCGCTGTGGCAGCGCCCGGAAGCTGATTTACTGGCGCAGCTTTGGTATTCGGAACCGGAATTGCTGACGCAGTTCTACAATAAGATGGTAACAGTTTCGCTCGATCCTGCCACCAATGTCACCACACTTCGCATTCGCAGCTTTCGGCCTGAGGATTCCAAAGCATTGGCAGAAACCTTGCTTGCGTCGGCTGAGGCTTTGGTCAATCGCCTGTCTGAGCGTAGCAGGAATGAGACGCTTAGAGTGGCGCGCCAGGAGATGGAGCTCGCCGAGCAGCGCGTCCAGGAAAGCCGTGCAGCCTTGATGCGTTTTCGCGAACAGGAACGCGAATTGGATAGCGCGGGTGCCGTTCAGGCCGCGGTTACGCTGCGCGGACAATTGGAGACCGCGCTTGCCCAGGCCAGGGCCGAACTGACCGAAAGGCTGAAATTCATGCGCCCGGACAACCTGGCGCTGCAAGCCACGCGCAACAGAATAGAAGCACTTGAGCGCCAGATCGCGGCCGAACGCACGCGCCATACCGAAACCTCTGCCGGGGGGGAGGGTGCGGTGCTCGCACGGCAATTGGCTGCTTATGAAAGGCTCATGCTGGAGCGGGAATTTGCCGATAAGCAATTCGCCTCCGCCACTGCCAGCCTGGAGACGGCACGGCTTGAAGCACAGCGTCAGCAGCTTTTCCTGTCGCGTATCGTTGAGCCCAACCTTCCTGTCTATCCGCTCTACCCGCGGAAGTTAGTGAGTATCGCCAGTATTTTTGTAGGGCTTGCCATTGCCTATGGCATTGGGTGGTTGCTGATTGTTGGGATGCGTGAACATGCCGCTTGAACAACGCGCGGGGTTCCTGCGCCCCTTCTTTCTTGCCCTGGTATTTGGGCTTGGCATTCATGGCGTTGCTTATGCGCAGCAGGGCATGCCAACGGCGCCGCAATTCCCTGGCCAGCAGTTCCCGACGCAACAGGGGATGCCCATGCAAGGCCAAGCACCCGGTCGCGTGCCAGTGCCGCCGCAAGCACCGATGACACAGCCAGGGGTGGTGCCCGGGATGCCCTTCATCCCTGGGGGGATGATGCCCGCGCTGCCGACGCTGCCCGGAATGCCGCCGGGTGGGGACCAGTTGCGCCCGCCTTCGGTGTTCGACCAACGAAGCCTTGCTGATCTACCGGGGCAGGCGCGCGGTACGGAGCGTGCCGGCAGCCCTACACAGGCAGAGGGTGGGCCCACCCTGGTCACGCCGCTTGGTGATCTTCAACGCAGTGCCGGCCCGACAACTGCGGTATTCGGCGCCGCGCTTTTCACTGGAATGGCACAATCTTCATCCGATGCGCCCAATCCGAATTACGTATTGGCGCCGGGTGACCGCGTCAGCATCCGTGCCTGGGGCGCGGTGGATGCGGAACAGGTCGCCCAGGTTGATCCTTCGGGCAATCTGTTTCTGCCGAATGTCGGGCCCATCCGGGTGGCCGGTACCCGTGTTGGTGATTTGCAGCGAGTAGTCGAGGGCGAAATTCGGCGCGTCTACACCCAGCAAGTACAGGTTTATGCCACGGTGCTGTCAACGCAGCGCATTGGTGTTTTCGTGACCGGGTTCGTGCGCAATCCAGGCCGCTATGCCGGTGTTGCTTCTGATAGCGTGCTTGATTTCATGTTGCGTGCAGGCGGCATTGATTCCGCCCGCGGTTCCTTTCGCGATGTCCGGGTGCAGCGCGGCAATACGACCGTTGCCCGCATTGACCTTTATCGCTTCCTGTTGGAAGGGCGTTTGCCTGACATCAGCTTGCAGGAAGGCGATACTATTGTGGTTGACCGTCAGCGTCCGCTCATTGGTGCTGATGGTGCCGTGCGCAACAACTACTTGTTTGAAAGCGCCCAGCTTGGTCCGATGCGCGGTCAGGATCTGATCAATTACGCGCGGCCCTTGCCTGCCGCGACCAATGCGGTGGTGCGTGGCGTACGCAATGCGCAGCCCTTCTCTCGCTATGTGACCGTGGCCGAACTCGCACGCCAGACCTTGCATGATCAGGATACGGTGACCTTCGTGGCCGATGTTGCCTTGCGTACGGTTCGTATCACCATTGAAGGTAGTCGGCTCTATCCCTCGGTATTGGTGGCAGATCGGGATTTTTCCTTATGCCAAATCCTGGACCATGTCGCGGTTGATCCGATGCTGGCCAATACCTCGGCCGTATTCCTGCTGCGGCCGCGGCTTGCCTTGCAGCAGCGCCGCTCGATTGATGACGCGCTGGATCGGCTTGAGCGGCAACTTTTCCTTTCGCCTGCGATGACGCCGGGTACGGCAGCGGCGCGCTCGGCTGAGGCGAATATGGTGCTTTCCTATATCAGCCGCGCCCGCCGCAGCCAGCCAGAGGGCCGTCTTGTGGTGGTGAATGAGGACGGGACCTGTGCCCCTGTGCGGCTGGAGGACGGCGATACCATTGTCATTCCTGAGAAATCCCAGACGGTCATGGTCCAGGGTGAGGTTTCCATGCCGCGTGCTGTGCTGTGGCGTCAGGGCATGACCATTGAGCAATATCTTGATCAGGCGGGCGGGCTGACAGCGCGCGGGGCGCGTTCTACGCTAATGCTACGCCGTCCGAGTGGTCAGGTCATTCTGGATCCGCGCCAGCCGCCGCAGCCGGGGGATGAGCTGATTGCCTTGCCCTATCTTGACCCGAAATACTTCATTATGGGGCAGGAATTCATCACGGCCCTGTTCCAGGTTGCTTTGGCGGCGCGTGTTTTCCAGAATAATTAGCGGATTTTCAAGCCAGGTGTTTCCACTTGGCTTGAAAATGCTCAAGCGTCCGATCTGCGGAAGTGTTAGCAGCCACGAAGTTTAGCCAGCACTCAAAACAACTGTTTTGATCCGTTCACTCCGCGCGGATCCCCAATTGCCGGATCAGCGGGCCGAATTCGCCCCAGAGCTTGCGCATATGTTGCAGCATGGCCTCGGGGCCCAGCGGGTCAACGTCAAAGCCCACCGCCTCATAGCGTTGGCGCACTTCCGGCACCGCCATGCCGTCGCGGATTTCAGTGTAGATGCGATCAATGATCGGGCGCGGCGTGCCCGCTGGCACCATCAGCCCATTCCAGCCACCGACATCATAATCAGCCGGCCCACCCACGGCGGCGACCGGCGGAATGCCAGGCACCTGGGCTGAGGGCTTGCCAGTGCTGAGGCCAAGCGCGCGCAACTGCCCATCGCGCACTAAGCGTCCCGCCGCCGCAGGTGTGTCAAACCCAAAATCCACCTGGCCACCGAGAAGTGCCGCCAGCGCCGGCCCGCTGCCCTGGAAGGGCACATGCAGCGCATCCAGCCCCGCTTTCGCCAGGAATAGCGCGCAGACCAGATGCTGCGCGCCGCCAATGCCCGATGAATTATAGCTGTATTTGCCAGGATTGGCCTTCACCAGCGCCATGAAGCTCCGCAAATCCTGCGCGGGAAAATCCGGCTTCACCAGCAGCATGAAGGGCGCGATGCCGAAGATTACCACCGGCGCCAATTCACGCTCCGCATCATAAGGCGTGCGCTGCACCAAGGGGCTGAAGGAGATTGGCCCGATGGAGGCCGAAAGGATCACATGCCCATCGGGTGGGGCCTTGGCCACCAAATCCGTGCCGATCTGCCCGCCCGCGCCGGGGCGATTTTCCGGCACCACAACTTGGCCCAAGCGTTCCGACAGGCGCTGGCCGGCGAGCCGCCCTACCACATCCGTCGCCTGACCCGGCGGCCAGGGGATGATCATGCGGATTTGCCGATTGGGCCAGGGCGCCTGCGCGGCAGCCGGTCTGATGGCACCGCGCAAAAGCGCTGGCGCGGCGAGGGGTGAAAGCGCAGTGAGCGCGAGCAGCTTGCGACGGTCCATCACGAAACCTCCCATTTTCCGGGGTCGTGGCGCCCCTTTCGGAAGGGGAGCATGGCGCAAGCCTGCGCAGCGCGCCACCCTCAATTCAGCTGCGCGCCCTTGATCCCCCCCCCCTGACAGGCGTAACGAGAGGATGGGCCACGCCCCCCCACCGGGGCGCATTCGCTTCTGGAAGGGAGCCGCATCATGGCAGCCGCCACCAAGCCGGGGATCCGCCCGGCCAATCCTCGTTTCTCATCCGGTCCTTGCGCCAAGCGTCCTGGCTGGACACTGGCAGCTTTGGAAGGTGCTCTGCTTGGCCGCAGCCATCGTGCCGCGACCCCCAAGGCGAAGCTCGCGGAAGTGATTACGCTTTCCAAGGCGATCCTTGGCATGCCGGCCGATTGGCGGCTTGGCATTGTGCCCGCGTCTGACACGGGTGCTTTGGAAATGGCGATGTGGTCCATGCTTGGCGCACGCGGCGTTGATGTGCTGGTGTGGGAATCCTTCTCCAAGGATTGGGCGACCGATATCCTGAAGCAATTGAAGCTGGCCGATGCGCGCGTGCTTGATGCGCCCTATGGCAAGCTGCCTGATCTTGGCGCGGTTGATCCCAAGCGCGATGTGGTTTTTGTCTGGAATGGCACGACCAGCGGCGTGCGCCTGACGAATGCGGATTTCATCAGCGCGGATCGCGAAGGGCTCGCGATTTGTGACGCGACCAGCGCGGCCTTCGCGATGGATCTGCCCTGGGCGAAATTGGATGTCGTCACCTGGTCCTGGCAGAAGGTGCTGGGGGGTGAGGCCGCGCATGGCATGTTGGCGCTATCACCCCGCGCCGTCGCGCGGCTTGAAAGCTATTCGCCGCCCTGGCCCATGCCGAAGATTTTTCGCCTGTCCAGCGGCGGCAAACTCAGCGAGGGTATTTTCAAGGGCGAAACCATCAACACGCCTTCCATGCTGTGTGTTGAGGATGCGCTTGATGGGCTCCGTTGGGCGGAAAGCATTGGCGGGTTGCAGGGGCTGATTGCGCGGAGCGAAGCCAATCTTGCCGCGATTGCCGATTGGGTCGCGGCGGGCAGTGGTTATGGTTTTCTGGCGCAGGATGCCGCGACGCGGTCTTGCACTTCCATCTGCCTGACCATCACCGCACCCTGGTTCACCGCTTTGGCAGCAGAGGCGCAAGCGTCGGCGGCGAAGAAGATCGCGTCCCTGCTTGAGAAGGAAGGTGTGGCGCTCGATGCCGGCGCCTATCGTGATGCGCCGCCGGGCTTGCGCATCTGGGGCGGTGCCACGGTTGAAACGGCGGATATCAAGGCGCTGCTGCCTTGGTTGGATTGGGCGCTTGCTTCTGTGCAGGCCGAAATGGCGGGGGCCTGAGTGCCATGCCGCGCGTTCTGATCTCCGACAAACTCAGCCCCGCCGCGGTCGCGATTTTTCGTGAGCGCGGCATTGAAGCCGATGTGAAGACCGGCCTGACGCCCGCGGAACTCCGCGCCATTATCAGCGAGTATGATGGGCTTGCGGTGCGATCCGCCACCAAGGTTACGCGGGAAGTGCTGGAAGCCGCGCCTCGTTTGAAAGTGGTGGGCCGCGCTGGCATTGGCGTGGATAATGTGGATGTCACCAGCGCCACCGCGCGCGGTGTTGTCGTGATGAATACGCCCTTCGGCAATGCCATCACCACCGCTGAACATGCCATTGCGATGATGTTCGCGCTCGCGCGGCAATTGCCGGAAGCCTCTGCCTCCACCAAGGCGGGCAAATGGGAAAAGAACCGCTTCATGGGGGTGGAGCTTTTCGCGAAAACCCTTGGCCTGATCGGCTGTGGCAATATCGGCGGCATTGTCGCTGATCGCGCCAATGGGCTGAAGATGAAGGTGATTGCCTTTGATCCTTTCCTTTCGGAAAAACGCGCTGTTGAAATCGGTGTGGAGAAGGTGGAACTCCCTGAATTGCTGGCGCGGGCTGATTTCATCACGCTGCATGCGCCCATGACTGAGCAGACGCGCAATATCCTCTCGCGTGAGAATATCGCACGCATGAAAAAGGGCGCGCGTCTGATCAATTGCGCGCGCGGCGGCCTGGTGGATGAAGTTGCTTTGGCGGAGGCTTTGCAATCCGGCCATTTGGCTGGCGCGGCGCTTGATGTGTTTGAGGTCGAGCCCGCCACCGACAGCCCGCTTTTCGGCTTGGAAAATGTCGTCTGCACCCCGCATCTGGGGGCGGCAACGAATGAGGCGCAGGAAAATGTGGCGCTGCAAGTCGCCGAACAAATGTCGGATTTTCTGCTGACCGGCGCGGTTTCCAACGCTATCAATATGCCAAGCGTCACCGCGGAAGAGGCGCCGCGGCTGAAACCCTATATGGAATTGGCGCGGCTACTCGGTTCCATGGCGGGGCAGCTGAGCGCTGGGCAGGATGATGCGATCAAGGCGATCCGCATTGAATATGAAGGCCATGCGGCGGAGCTTAACCGCCGCCCGCTGACCGCCGCTGCCTTGGCCGGCGTGCTGACGCCGCAAATGGGTGCGGTGAATATGGTGAATGCGCCGGTGCTGGCCAAGGAACGCGGCATTGATGTGGCGGAAACCATCATGGAACGACGCGGCGAATATCAAACCTTGCTCACCATCACCGTCACCACCCATCAGGGGCAGCGTTCCATCGCGGGCACTTTGCTCGCGGAAAACAGGCCGCGTCTGGTGGCGATCAAGGGCATTGCGGTGGAAGCGGATTTCGCGCCGCATATGCTCTATGTCACCAATCAGGATAAGCCTGGCTTCATCGGGCGTTTCGGCACGGCTTTGGCGGAAGCGGGCATCAATATCGGCACGCTGCATCTGGGCCGCGCGGCACCGGGCGGAGATGCAATCTGCCTGGTTGGGCTGGATGCGCCCATGCCCGAAGCGGTGCTGGCCGAAGTGCGGCGCCTGCCCTTGGTGGTGCGCGCGACGCCGCTGAAGTTTTAAGTCCTACTCACCAAAAACGCGCGCGAAAATGGTCTCGACATGGCCAAAATCGCGCGCGGGATCCATGGCGCGATCCAGTGCTGCGCCATCCATCAGCGCGGCCACGCCGGCATCCTCCAAAAGATTGGTGCGGAAATCCTTCGCCCCCGCGCTGCCCAATGCCTGCCAGGTGGCCATGGCGCAGCGCTGCACCGTGGCATAGGCATCTTCCCGGCTCATCCCCGCCTGGGTCAGTGCCAGCAGCACCTTTTGGCTATGCACAACGCCACCGAGGCTTTCCAGAATGGCCTGCATGCGCGCGGGATAGATGGTGAGCTTTTCCATCATGCCGGTCAGGCGCATCAGCGCGAAATCCAGCGCAATCGTCGCATCCGGGCCAATCACGCGTTCCACCGAGGAATGGCTGATATCGCGTTCATGCCAGAGCGCCACATTCTCCAAGGCCGGCACCGCATAGCCACGCACCAGGCGTGCGAGCCCGGTCAGGTTCTCACTCAGCACTGGGTTGCGCTTATGCGGCATGGCGGAAGACCCCTTCTGCCCGGCATGGAAGAATTCCTCCGCCTCCCGCACTTCGCTTCTTTGCAAATGGCGCACTTCGGTGGCGAGCCGTTCAATGCCGCTCGCCACCACAGCAAGGGCGGCGAAAAACGCCGCGTGGCGGTCGCGCGGGATGATTTGCGTGGAAACCGGTTCCACCGAAAGGCCAAGCCTGGCGGCGACAAAGGCTTCAACGCGCGGGTCAACGCTGGCGAAGGTGCCGACCGGGCCGGAAATGGCGCAGGTCGCGACCTCGGCCCGCGCCGCCACCAACCGCGCGCGATTGCGGGCGAATTCGGCGTAATGCCCGGCAAGCTTGAGGCCGAAAGTGGTGGGTTCCGCATGGATGCCATGGCTGCGGCCAATGGTGGGCGTGAATTTATGCTCCATCGCGCGGGTTTTCAGCGCGGCCAGCAGCGCATCCAAATCCGCGATCAGCAAATCGGCGGCTTGCGTCATTTGCACGGCAAGGCAGGTATCCAGCACATCGGATGATGTCATGCCCTGATGCATGAAGCGCGCTTCCGGCCCAATGCCTTCGCCCATCCAGGTCAGGAAGGCGATCACATCATGGCGCGTCACGCGTTCAATCTCATCAATCCGGTTGATATCGGCATCGCTGATGCCGGCGGCGCGCGGGGCGCCTTTTTCGCGGATGACCTTGGCTGCTTCCGCCGGGATGGTGCCGATACGGCCCATTTCCTCGGCCGCCAGGGCCTCAATCTCGAACCAGATGCGGTAGCGATTGGCGGGGGCCCAGATGGCTTCCATTTGCGGGCGGGAATAGCGCGGGACCATGGGTGAGACTCCGTAAACGCACCTTTCTCTGGCCCCATCAACGACGGAAGGCAAGCAGGAGGCCCCCGGCTTGCGGCCCAGCCAAGGCCTCGCTATTGGGATTGTAACAGCAAACAACCCTCGCCGGATTGCATCAAAATGTTGGAAATGTTCCCCGACTGGCTCCAGCCACTGCTCCTGGTTTTGTTCATTGACGTTGTGCTCGCGGGCGATAACGCCATCGTGGTGGGCATGGCGGCGGCGGGTCTGCCGGCAGAACAGCGGAAAAAGGCGATTTTCTGGGGCATTATTGCCGCGACGCTGATGCGTATCGGCTTCGCGTCCATCACCGTGCAATTGCTGCAAATTGTCGGGATTGTGCTGGCGGGTGGCGTTTTGCTGCTATGGGTCTGCTGGAAAATGTATCGCGAATTGCGCGAAGGCGGCAGCCATGGCGACCCTTCTGTTACCGATCAGCATGATGGGGTGGAAGCGCTGGATAACGGTGCCGCCCCTGGTGCGCCAAAAAAGACGCTGCGTCAGGCCATCACCCAGATCCTGGTGGCCGATGTTTCCATGTCACTTGATAACGTGCTGGCGGTGGCAGGGGCGGCCAAGGACCACCCCTATATTCTGATCATCGGGCTCGCGGTTTCCGTGGTGCTGATGGGGGTTGCGGCGACCTTCATCGCGCGCTTGTTGGACAAGCATCGTTGGATTGCCTGGGTCGGCCTGTTCATCATCCTGTATGTGGCTGGCCAGATGATTTATGAAGGAACACAACAGGTTACCCAGCAGGTGGCCGAGGCTTATGCCTATCTTTTCCTGCCACTTGGTTTCTTGGCCTTGCCGGGGGTATTCCCGGTCTGGCTTTGGGTGGGTGTCACTTTCCTGCAACTGATCGTCTATACGGGGATCGCCGCCTTCGTCGCAGATGTGGTGCGGCAAGCGCGGCGCGGGTCATCTGCCGCCCATGGCTGACCGGCGGGGCTTCACGCCCCGCAGTTATCCCGTTACTGTTTGACCCGCCGGGGCAGGTCAGCGCGACGCATAGTTTTTATGCGTGGTGTCCGGCCTGCTTGCTCGGAGACTCATGATGGATTTCTCGACTATCCTGGAAAACTTCAATCTGGCCACGTTTGGCCAGATCATGTTCGCCAATGTGGTACTTTCTGGCGATAATGCGGTGCTGATCGGCCTGGCGGCGGCCGGGCTGCCCGCTGCGCAACGTTCCCGCGCCATTCTGTTTGGCATGATCTTCGCCACCGTTCTGCGCGTGATTTTCTCCATCTTCGCGGTCTATCTGCTGGAAGTCCCTGGCCTATTGCTGATTGGCGGGCTTTTGCTGCTCTGGATCGCCTATGGCTTCTTCAAGGAATTGCGTGAGGAAAAGGCCGAGGAGGAAGACCCCGAGGGCCATGAAGATGGCGCGGGCGGCAAGACCATGGCGCAGGCGTTGAAGCAGATTGTGATCGCGGATGTTTCGATGTCGCTCGATAATGTGCTGGCGATTGCCGGCATTGCGCGCGGCAATCTGCCCATGCTGATCCTAGGGCTTGGGGTTTCCATCATCCTGATGGGTGTGGCGGCTTCCATCATTGCCCGGCTGCTCGCCCGCTTTCGCTGGATTGCCTATGCTGGCGTGGCGCTGATTGCCTGGATTGGCATTGAAATGACCTATGAGGGGGCGCATCAGCTCTACGGCTACCTGACCGGTTCGGGCCATGGCCATGCGGAGATGTTGAGCCCCGATCGCGGGAGCGATTTCGCCCGATCAGGTTAGGTTCTCGGGCGGGGCTTGCCGAGCCGCGCGGCCCCTGCCAAACCCTCGCCTCGCCCATGACCGAAGATTTGCCCAATCCCGCCCTGCTGCCTGCCGGCTTCGCCGATCTGCTGCCGCCCGATGCAGCGCGGGAAGCCGCCTTGGTGGAAGCCATGATGGCGGCCTTTGCCCAGCATGGCTATGAACGCGTCAAGCCGCCGCTGCTGGAATTTGAAGACAGTTTGCTGACGGGCTCTGGCGCCGCGGTAGCGGATCAGACCTTCCGCCTGATGGACCCGGTCAGCCAACGCATGATGGGGCTGCGTGCGGACACCACGCCGCAAGTGGCGCGCATTGCCGCGACAAGGCTGGCGGCCGAACCACGCCCCTTGCGGCTTTGCTATGCGGGGCAGGTTTTGCGCGTACGCGGCACGCAATTGGCGCCCGAACGCCAGCTTCCCCAGGCCGGGATTGAAGTGATCGGCAGCGATGCGATTGAAGCCGATGCGGAAGTGGCGATTGTGGCGGTGGAAGCCCTCGCCGCCATTGGCGTCGCCCCCGTCAGCCTGGATGTGACGCTGCCCAGCCTGACGCCCGCTTTGCTGGATGCGGCGGCGCTGGCGCCGGCTTTGCGCGCCAGCCTGGCGCGTGCGCTGGACCGCAAGGATAGTGCGGCGGTGGCGGCTTTGGTGCGCGATGCGGGCGCCGCCATATTGCAAGCCTTGCCCGCGTTGATGGCAGCTTCCGGCCCGGCGCCCGCTGCGCTTGCCGCCTTGCAACAGGCGGAGCTGCCCAACGGCGCACGCGCCTTGGCGCGGGATGCGGCGGCCGTGATCGCCGCCATTGCGCGCCGCGCGCCGGGGCTGCGCATCACGCTCGATCCGGTGGAGTTTCGCGGCTTTCGCTACCACACGGGCGTTGCCTTCACGCTTTATGGTCCGGGACTTGGCGGGGAATTGGCGCGTGGTGGGCGCTATGTTTCCCATAATGGTGAACCCGCCACGGGCATGACGCTGTACCCCGATGCCGTGCTGCGCGCGGCACCACGGGCCGCAGAGCCGGCGCGGCTTTTCATCCCGCTTGGCGCCGACGGCGCTGCCTTCCGCGCGCAGGGCTTTGTCACTGTCGCGGCGTTATCGGCAGCGGATACGCCCGAATCGCTCCGCTGCACCCATTCACTTCAGGACGGGCGCGCTGCGGCGCTGCCTCGGAAAGGTTAAAACCATGGCCAATGTCGCCGTGATCGGTGCCCAATGGGGTGATGAAGGCAAGGGCAAGGTTGTGGATTGGCTCGCCTCCCGCGCGGATATCGTGGTGCGCTTCCAGGGTGGGCATAATGCCGGCCATACGCTGGTGGTGGGGGATCAGACCTATAAGCTTTCATTGCTGCCATCGGGCGTGGTGCGCGGCAAGCTTGGCATTATCGGCAATGGCGTCGTGCTGGACCCGGAAGCGCTGCTTTCCGAAATCGCGAAAGTCACCGCGCAAGGGCTTTCCGTGACGCCCGAGAATCTGCGCATCGCCGATAATGTGCCACTGATCTTGCCGCTGCATCCCGCACTGGATAAGGCACGCGAAGCGGCGCGGGGCGATGCGAAAATCGGCACCACCGGGCGCGGCATTGGCCCTGCCTATGAAGACAAGGTGGCGCGGCGGGCGATTCGCTTATGTGATCTGGCGGAACCGGAAACACTTTCCGACAAGCTTGATGAATTGCTCCGCCATCACAATACGCTGCTGCGCGGGCTTGGCGCGCCGGAATTCGAAAAGCAGGCGCTGCTGGATAGCTTGCTTGCGCTCGCGCCAAAGCTGCTGCCTTTTGCCGAAGCCATTTGGGAAAGGCTGGATGAGGCGCGCAGTACCGGCAAGCGCGTATTGTTCGAAGGCGCACAGGCGGTGATGCTGGATGTGGATCACGGCACTTATCCTTACGTCACCAGCAGCAATACGGTGGCCGGCAATGCCGCCGCGGGTGCGGGCATTGGGCCGGATGCGATTGGCTTCGTGCTCGGCATTGCCAAGGCTTACTCAACCCGCGTTGGCTCCGGCCCCTTCCCGAGCGAATTGCATGATGAGATTGGCAAGCGCTTGGGTGAACGCGGCCATGAATTTGGCACCGTCACCGGGCGCCCGCGCCGCTGCGGCTGGTTTGATGCCTGCATGGTGCGCCAAGCTGTGAAGGTGGGTGGCGTGCAGGGCTTGGTTTTGACCAAGCTTGATGTGCTGGATGGCCTGACTGAATTGAAGATCTGCACCGGCTATCGGGTGAATGGCCAAATGATAAAGCGCCTGCCCACCGGGCAACGCGCGCAAGCGGCCGCGGAACCGATTTTTGAGGTGATGCCCGGCTGGCCCGGTTCCACCCGCGGTGCCCGTTCCTATGCCGAATTGCCGGCCGAGGCGGTAAAATACATCCGCCGGATCGAGGAATTGGTGGAAGCCCCCGTGGTGCTGCTTTCCACCAGCCCCGAGCGTGACGACACCATCATGATGCGCGACCCCTTTGCGGGGTAGCTGATGGCCACACCGCCGCTTCTGATCCTGCAGGATATCCGCCAGGGTTTTGGCACCACGCGGTTGCTGGATGGTGCCTCGCTTGCCGTCGCACCCGCCGAAAGGCTGGCGCTGGTCGGGCGCAATGGCTCGGGCAAATCAACGCTGTTGAAGATTGCCGCCGGGCTGATTGAACCGGAATCGGGCACGCGCTTTCTGCAACCGGGTGCGACGCTGCGCGTTTTGGATCAGGAACCTGATCTTTCTGGCTATGCCGATGTAATGTCCTATGTGGAGGCGGGGCTTGGGCCGGCGGATGATGCGCATCGCGCGCGCTATTTGCTGGAAAGCCTGGGGATGACTGGAGCGGAAGCACCCGCCGCGCTTTCAGGCGGTGAGGCGCGGCGTGCGGCCCTGGCGCGCGCTTTGGCACCTTCGCCCGATATTCTGCTGTTGGATGAACCCACCAATCACCTCGACCTGCCGGCGATTGAATGGCTGGAAACAGAACTTGCGGCCAGCAGCGCCGCCCTGGTGCTGATCAGCCATGATCGGCGCTTTCTGGAAAGCCTTTCGCGCGCCATGGTCTGGCTGGATCGCGGCACAACGCGCCGGCTGGAACAGGGCTTTGGCGCCTTTGAAGCCTGGCGCGATCAGGTGTTGGAAGAAGAAGAACGCGACGCGCATAAGCTCGCGCGCAAGATCGTGCGCGAAGAACATTGGCTGCGCTATGGCGTGACCGCGCGGCGCAAGCGCAATGTGCGGCGCTTGGAAAACCTGCAAAGCTTGCGCGCCCGGCGGCGCGAAAGAACCAACGCGCCGGGCCGCGTGAGCATGGCCGCAACCGAGGCCGCTTCTTCCGGCAATCTGGTGATCGCCGCTGATGGCATCAGCAAAGCCTTCGGTGGGCGCCCGATCATCACCGGGTTTTCGACACGCATCATGCGGGGTGATCGTGTCGGCATCCTCGGCCCTAATGGTGCCGGCAAGACGACGCTGTTGAACATGCTGACCGGCACGCTGGCGCCGGATGCGGGACAAGTCTTGCTCGGCGCCGGGATTGAAATGGTGGGGCTGGATCAACGCCGTGCCGCGCTTGATCCTGCGGTGACGCTCGCCGAAGCGCTGACCGAAGGGCGCGGCGATATGGTGCATGTTGGCGGCGCACCGCGGCATGTGCTTGGCTATATGAAGGATTTTCTGTTCACGCCGGAACAGGCGCGCACCCCGCTTGGCGCGCTTTCTGGCGGTGAACGCGGCCGCCTGATGTTGGCGCGCGCTTTCGCCAAGCCATCCAACCTGTTGGTATTGGATGAACCGACAAATGATCTAGACCTGGAAACACTTGATCTATTGCAGGAATTAATCGCGGATTACGCCGGCACGGTGCTGCTGGTGAGCCATGATCGTGATTTCCTCGACCGCTGCGTCACCAGCGTGATTGCCTTTGAAGAAGCCGGGCGCTGGCAGGAATATGCCGGCGGCTATAGCGATATGGTGGCGCAGCGCGGCCATGGTGTGCGTGCGCGCGCGGCTGAAAAGCAGGCGCCAGCGCCGAAGCGAGAGACAATAGTTTCTGCCAAACCAACTACGCGCAAAAAGGGCCTTGGCGCGGTGGAGCAGCATGAATTGAAAACCCTGCCGGCGCGGATGGAAAAGCTCTCGGCGGAAATCGCCGTGCTTGAAAAACGCATTGCCGATCCGGCGTTTTATGCGCGCGACGCTTCAGGTTTCGCAAAAGCGACCAGCGCGCTTGGCGCGGCGCAGGCGGCCTTGCAGCAGGCGGAGACTCGCTGGCTGGAATTGGAAATCCTGAGGGAAGAAAGCGGCGGGTGATCCGCGCTTTTCAGAACCGCTCCAATAGCCCGAGCGCCGCCAGGCGCTGACAAAAGGGCAGGGCGCCATCGCCCAGGCTGGCCGGCGTGGCGCCTTCGGCCAATTGCGAGAGCCAGGCGCATTCCGCAGCGCTCACGTTCTCCACACCGCCATACCAGCGGAGCGCCCCACCCCCTTCGGGCAGTGGCACCAGGTGATGGTGCATGGCATCCGAAAGGCGCAGCTTTTCATCCGCACCGGGCGGATGATGCGCCAGGCTGCGTTGGGAAAGTGGCAGCCGATCCCGTGTAATGCGATCCATCGCGGCAAGAGCAAGCCGTTCCAGCGCTGCGGTGGAGGATAGCACGGCAAGCGCAGGCGCAAGCCGCGCGGCGATGGCGGCGGTGCCGCCGGCTTCAGCAAGCCGCCAGGAAGGGATGCTGGCGCGCAAGGCTGGGTTTTCCGCTTCCAGGATTTCCAAAATCTCCCGCAGCATATCGGCGATGGAGGCTTCCAGGAACCCGATGGTGATATGGAGCGATGGCGCATCGCCCGATTGCGCCGCCGCTTCATGCATGACGCCGCGCGGCAGGTAAAGCGCATCGCCGGGATGAAGGGTCAGGGCATGCGGCGTGCCGGCGGGGTTTTGCTTATTCGCCCAAGGTGTCGCGCGGCTTGGTAAAGGGAAGGGGATGTCATCCCAAACGCGCCAGGATTTGGCGCCCGATACCTGCATCACCAGCACATCATGCGTATCAAAATGCACCCGGAAGCCCTGCGCGCCGGGGGGCGTCAGATAGATATTTGCCTGCACCGGATGCAGGAAGACCTTTTCGAGCCCTCGGCAGAATTGCGCGAGTGGCGCATGCAATTCGTGGAATTGCGAGACAACCAGGCTGCCCCCCGCATCATGGCGGGCGAGCAGGCGGGGCAGATCAATGCGGCTGCCCTCTGCCTGCAGATATTCATCAAGCGGAATGGCCGCGCTGCCCTGGCGCCCGCCATCGGCCATGGTCACGCGCGGATGGCGCGCCGCATCCGTGCGCAAAAAGGCATCGAGATCGGCGATGGAAAGCAAGGCAGCGTAACGATCCGCCGCGCCGCCTGGAAAAAGCCGCCAAGCGGAGCCTTCGCGTAGCGCAAAGACCTGTTCGGGCGTCAGGCCACCAAAGGCCAGGCGCCAGGCGGCTTCGCCCAGGGTTTCGTTCATGCCTTGCTTCAGGTGCCGCGACGGCCGCGGCCTGCTTCATCACGCGGGTCTGAATCGGTCATGGCCTTGCGCTGCGTGCCGCGCCCATTGCCGGGACCATCGCCGGGATCGGCATCGGTCAGCCCCGTGCCGCGCCGCGCGCCGCGCCCATTGCCGGGGCCATCGCCGGGATCGGCATCGGTCAGGCCCGTGCCGCGCCTTGTGCCGCGACCATTGCCGGGACCATCACCGGGATCAGCATCATTCAAGCCGGTGCCGCGCCTTGTGCCGCGACCATTGCCGGGGCCATCGCCGGGGTCGGAATCGGTCAGCCCGGTGCCACGCGGGCGCCCGCGGCCACGCCCGGGCCCGTCCACCGGATCCGCATCCGTGACCACGGGGATGGCCTTGGGCTGCTGGAGCGGTTCGGCAGAGGCGCTGCGCGCTGCACCCAGAAGGGCAGGGGCCGCCGCCAGGTGCAAGACCAAAAGCCTGCGCCCCAGGGGGTTTTGCGGCGATTCCGCCAGTGCTTCGTCTTGTTTGCTACTTGGCATCGCTTGGCCCCTCATCTCAGACAGCAAGAACATTTGATGGGATTAAACCCGGTGATAATCGCGTGGAAAAGTGAATTTTGATTTATCGTTTTCCGAAGTGAAATCATGGCTCACGGCAAAACGCCTCAACCCCATTCGATGATCAAGGCAAGCCTGCCGGATGCAAGACAAGCCTCTGCATGACAGCCACATCATGGCGCAGGGGCTTGCCGGAGAAGGCGAGGTTCAACAAAGCAAACCCCGCCAAGTTTAGTGGGTTTGACCGTTCAACTCGGCCGCACAAACGCTTGCCGCGCGAGCAGTTTCCAGCCATCGGGCTGGCGCTTCCAAACCTGCAGGATACCGATATTCACGGGGTTCACCCGCCCGCCGCTTTCGGATTCCCCGCGCAGCACATGGCGCACAATGGCGTCATCGCCGACCACATCAATCGTCTGATCCGAAATATTCATGGACCGGAAGATCGAGGTCCGATTGGCCAGCGGGTCAATGAATTCCTGGCGGTTTTCGATCCGGCCGGCGGAATGGCCATAGCTTAATCTTTCATGAGTCACGGCCATCATCCCGGCGCGATCCCCGGCCAGCATGGCCTTGGTGAGTGCCTCCACCGCTGCGGCGACGGCAGCGGCATCGCTGCCCTGGGCATGGGCGGCTGAGGTGATAGTTTGGCCGGCAACCAGGGCCGCGGCCCCAGCCAGCGCCAAATGGCGGCGGTTCATGGACATATGCTTTCCTCCCGCTGCGTTGATCGCAGACCATGCAAGTCTGAGCCCGGGAAATGCTGAAGCGCAAGGCATATCCTGCCCAAAAAGCCACGCCTTGGGGTTGCAATTTGGCACTTCGCCCCCTTTTGGAAGGGCCGGCCTGGGTGGACACCCGGGCGCGGCGCCTGTAGTGCGGCGCGAAATCTATCCTTTTGGGGGTATCCCTTATGAAAGTGGCCGTTCTGAAAGAACGCCGGGCCGGTGAGACGCGGGTTGCCGCAACGCCGGAGACCGTGAAGAAGCTGATTGGCATGGGCTGCACCCTGGCTGTTGAAGCCGGGGCGGGCCTGGCTTCTGGCATTACTGATGCGGCCTTCACGGAAGCGGGGGCGAGCCTCGCTGCCGATGCCGCCGGGGCGCTGGCAGGCGCCAATATTGTGCTGAAGGTGCGCGCGCCGCTCGCCGCCGGCGAAGGTGCTGTGGATGAATTGGCGCTGATCCCGCGCGGGGCGCTGCTGATTGCGACGCTGGCCGCCGATGCCGATGCCGCCGGGCGCTATGCGGCTGCCGGCATTGACGCCTGCGCCATGGAATTGCTGCCGCGCATCACCCGCGCGCAATCCATGGATGTGCTGTCTTCTCAGGCCAATCTCGCGGGTTACCGCGCCGTGGTGGAAGCCTCGACATCCTATGACAAGGGCTTTCCCATGATGATGACCGCCGCCGGCACCGTGCCCGCGGCCAATGCCTTCATTATGGGTGCGGGTGTCGCCGGCTTGCAGGCGATTGCGACCGCGCGGCGCCTGGGGGGCCGTGTCTCCGCGACCGATGTGCGCCCCGCTGCCAAGGAAGAAATCAAATCCCTCGGCGCCAGCTTCGTCGGTTACGAGGATGAGGAAAGCAAGGCCGCGCAAACCGCGGGCGGGTATGCGAAGCAGCTATCGGCGGCCTTCTACGCCAAGCAGGCGGAAGTGGTCGCTGCGCATATCGCCAAGCAGGATGTCGTGGTGTGCACCGCGCTCGTGCAGGGCCGCCGCGCGCCCATTCTGGTGACGGCCGAAATGGTCGCTGCCATGAAGCCGGGTTCCGTGATTGTGGATATCGCATCCGACGCGGGCGGCAATTGCGCGCTGACCAAGCCGGGTGAGCTTTTCGTCACCGAAAATGGCGTGAAGATCCTGGGCTATACCAATTGGCCCGGGCGCATCCCTGCAGCCGCTTCCGCGCTTTATGCGCGCAATCTGCTGACCTTCCTTTCCACCTTCTGGGACAAGGACGCGAAGGCGCCCAAGCTTTCCGAAGAAGATGAGATTGTGAAGGGTGTTGCACTCACGCGCGGCGGGGCCGTGGTGCACCCGCAAATGAAGCCGGCCCAGGCAGGCTAAGGAGAATTCGGATGAACGCGACCGAACTCGCCAATCAGGCGGTCAGCACGGCGCAGCGCGCCCTTGAATTGGCCGAACAGGCCCGCCGCGCGGCGGAAGCCGTGGCCCCGGTGGCCGCGGCGGCTGAGCCCTTCCTGTATTTGCTCACTATTTTCCTGCTGGCCTGCTTTGTGGGCTATCATGTGGTGTGGAACGTGACCCCGGCGCTGCATTCGCCGCTGATGGGCGTGACCAATGCCATTTCATCGGTGATCGTGGTGGGTGCCATCCTTGCCGCCGGCACTGCCGATGGCTGGGTGGCGCGGATTTTCGGCTTCATTGCCGTCACACTTGCTGCCGTGAATATTTTCGGCGGCTTTATGGTGACGCGCCGAATGTTGGCCATGTTCAAGAAGAAGGGGAGCTGAGATCATGGCGACCACTCTTCTGACCTTGGCCTATCTGGTTGCGTCAGTGCTGTTCATTCTGGCGCTACGTGGCCTGAGCCATCCGGAGACCAGCCGCCAGGGCAATATGTTCGGCATGATCGGCATGGCGGTGGCCATTGTGGCGACGCTCCTGAAGCCCGGCATGGATATTGGCGGCATTGCGCTGGTAATCGCGGGGCTTGCCCTTGGTGGCGGCATCGGCACCATTGTTGCGCAACGCATCCAAATGACCTCACTGCCGCAGCTTGTCGCGGCCTTCCATTCGTTGGTGGGTCTGGCGGCGGTATTTGTGGCGGCAGCAGCGTTTTATGCGCCGGAGAGTTTTGGCATTGGCACGCGCGGCAATATCAAGGGCGCGTCGCTGGTTGAAATGTCACTCGGCCTTGCGATTGGTGCCATTACCTTCTCGGGCTCCGTGATTGCCTTTGCGAAGTTGGATGGCCGCATGTCCGGCGCGCCGATCATGTTCAAGGGTCAGCATATGCTGAACCTGGGGCTTGGCATTTTGCTGGCGCTGCTGGTGGTGCTGTTCGTGATTACGGGTAGCGATGTGCTGTTCTGGCTGATTGCGATCCTGTCCTTTGTGCTGGGCTTCCTGCTGATCATCCCGATTGGTGGCGCAGATATGCCCGTGGTTGTGTCCATGCTGAACAGCTATTCCGGCTGGGCGGCGGCGGGGATTGGCTTCACCATCGGCAATCTGCTGCTGATTGTGACCGGCGCGCTGGTGGGTGCTTCGGGTGCCATTCTGTCCTACATCATGTGTAAGGGCATGAACCGCAGCATCATCAATGTGCTGTTGGGTGGCTTCGGTTCCGAAGGTGGCGCGGCGGCAGCGGGTGGTGCGGCGGCGGATCGCCCGCCCGTGAAGGCCGGCAGTCCCGAAGACGCCGCTTATATGATGAAGAATGCGCAGAAGATCATCGTGGTGCCTGGCTATGGCATGGCGGTGGCGCAGGCGCAGCAGGTGCTGCGTGAAATGGCCGATCTGCTCAAGAAGGAAGGCGCTGAAATCAAATACGCCATCCATCCTGTGGCGGGCCGTATGCCGGGCCATATGAACGTGCTGCTGGCCGAAGCCAATGTGCCTTATGATGAGGTGTTTGAGCTTGAGGAGATCAACCCCGAATTCGCCGATGCCGATGTGGCCTTTGTGATCGGGGCGAATGACGTGACCAACCCTGCCGCGAAAACCGACAAATCCTCGGCGATTTACGGCATGCCGATTCTGGATGTGGAACGCGCGAAGACCGTGTTCTTCATCAAGCGCGGCATGGCGAGCGGTTATGCCGGCGTGGATAATGAGCTGTTCTTCCGCCCGAATACCATGATGCTGTTCGGCGATGCGAAGAAGGTCACGCAGGAAATTGTGCAGGCCTTGCAGCGCTGAGAGGCGCGGTTTTCCTGACAGCCCCGGCCCGCGCAAGCGTGCCGGGGTTTTTTATTCCTCCTGCCAAGGCGCTTTCACATCATCACGCGGCGGGCGGCCACGCTGCATCCGGCCACGCGATAGCTCCGTCACCACGCCATGCAGCGTGCGGAGTTCCTGTTCCGTTACCTCGCCCCGCTGGAACCAATGGCGCAGGTTGCGCACCATGCCTGGGCGCTTTTCCTGATTGTCGAGGAAGCCTGAAGCATCCAATTCCGCGATCAGCCGACCCAGGAATATGTCCAATTCGCCCTTGGTCGCGACATGGGTTTCATTGGTCATCAGATAGCGCGGCGGCGTTGCCTCAGCCGTCATCCACCATTCATAGGCGAGGATCATCACCGCCTGGGCGAGGTTGAGCGAGTTATGTTCAGGGTTCAGCGGATAGCGCACCAGCGTATCGGCGCGGGCGAGGTCCTCGGCTTCCAGCCCGGCGCGTTCGGGGCCAAATAGCACGGCCACGCGCTGGCCCTTGACGTTGATGGCGCGCAAATCCTCGGCCGCCGCGCGGGCATCACGCACTGGAATGACCACGTGGCGCGGGCGCGGGCAGGTGGCGAACACACGATGGCAATCGGCTACAGCGGCATCGAGTGTGTCAAACACCTGCGCCGCATGGATGATGGGATCGGCGCCGGAAGCGGCGGGAAGTGCTTCGGGCTGCGGCCAGCCATCGCGTGGTGCGACGATACGCAAGTGAAACAAGCCGCCATTGGCCATGGCGCGGGCGGTGCTGCCGATATTGCGCGCCATTTGCGGGCGCACCAGCACGATGATCGGGCTTTCACCCGGTGGCGGCGTGAGTGGCGCCCCCCCTTCACCGCGCCCGCCCGTCATCGCGCGAGAAAAGCCTTTAGTTGCGCGATTTCCGCTTCCTGTGCGGCGATGATGCTTTCCGCGAGGCGCTTCATTTCGGGATCCTTGCCATGGCGCAGCACCACGCGCGCCATATCTATCGCGCCCTGATGATGCGGGATCATGCCGGCGGCGAAATCACGATCCGCATCGCCGGTGAAGCGGATATTCATATCGCGATGCATCCGGTCATTCGCGGCGCGAAATTCGCGTGTGGAGGCAGGTTCATTCGCGCTGGTGCGCGCGCCATGGCCCTGATGGCCCTGCTGCGCCAAGGCAGGCAGGGCAAGGGCAGCGAGGGTGAGGCAAAGGGCGATGCGCTTCATGCTTAAGGCTCCCGGTTTGGCGTTCAACCGGAGAAGGTTGCCGCTTGCCATAAGGGGAAGGTCAAGCGCGTTTCCAGGTGGTGCCAGCGGCACCATCTTCCAGAATGATGCCTTGGGCCTTCAAGTCATCGCGAATGCGGTCAGCCTCCGCCCAGTTCTTCGCCTTACGAGCGGCAAGCCGTGCGGCGATGGCGGCTTCAATCGCGGCGGCATCATCGCCGCCACCTTGCAGCCATTGCGCGGGATCGGATTGCGCCAGACCAAGCACGGAAGCCGCTTCCCGGAACGCAGCGATCACCGAGCCGATCTCCGGCGCCTCCCGCAGCCCCATGCGTTCCAGGACAACATTGGGCGAACCGCCGACCGTCAACGCATTCGCAAGAGTGCGCAAATCACGTAGGCGCGCCAATGCAAGCGGCGTATTCAAATCATCGCACAGCGGTTCCAGCACCCATTCCGCCATACGCGCGGCGTCATCATCCGTAACCGCCGCACCGGCGCGCGCCAGCATGGCGTAGTGATCATCCAACTCCGCCTTGGCTTCATCCAAACCGGCTTCCGTGTAGTCCAGCGATTGGCGGTAATGGGTGCGGAGCAGCAGCAGGCGAAACGCCTCTCCCGCCCAGGCACCCTTCTTCAAGATATCCCGCACAGTGAGGAAATTGCCGAGGGATTTCGACATCTTCTCCCCATCCACCTGCAGCATGCCATTGTGTATCCAATAGCGGGCAAAGGTCGCACCGGGGAAAGCGCAAACAGATTGCGCGATTTCGTTTTCATGATGCGGGAAAATCAGATCACTCCCGCCGCCGTGAATATCAAAACTCTCCCCAAGATGCCTCCAGGACATGGCAGAGCATTCAATATGCCAACCAGGCCGGCCACGGCCCCAGGGGCTGTCCCAGCCAGGTGTCTCCGCATCGCTTGGCTTCCACAGCACGAAATCACCGGCATCGCGCTTATAAGGCGCCACATCCACCCGCGCACCGGCGAGCAATTCATCCGGGGAGCGGCCAGAGAATTTGCCGTAACTGGAGAAGGACGGGACCGAGAACAGCACATGCCCATCTGCGGCATAGGCATGGCCATTGGCGATCAACCTTTCGATCAGCGTTATCATTTCCGCGATATGGCCGGTGGCGCGCGGTTCCACATCGGGCGGCAGCGCGCCAAGGGCGGCCATATCGGCGTGGAAATCCGCCGTCGTGCGCGTGGTGATGACGGCAATCGATTCACCGGTTTCACGCGCGCGCGCATTGATCTTGTCATCCACATCCGTGATGTTACGCGCATAGGTCACGCGCGGATAAAGCCGGCGCAAAATCCGCGCCAGCACATCAAACACCACCACCATGCGCGCATTGCCGAGATGCGCGAGGTCATACACCGTGACCCCGCAGGCGTAGAACTTCACATGCTGGGGATCGAGCGGTTCAAATCGCCGCTTCTTGCGCGCTGCGAAATCATGCAGAAAAAAATCAACCATGACTCAACCCCCTCCCGCAATCTTCAAGCGCAGCGCCGCGCGATCCCGCCCGATCAGCGGCAGGATGGTGCCGATATCCGGGCCGTGATCTTCCCCGGTCAGCGCAAGCCGCAGCGGCAGGAATAGCGCCTTGCCCTTGCGCCCGGTGCTGTCTTTCAGCACGGCAGTCCAGGCGCCCCAAGTACTGCCATCCCAGGGTTCCGCCGGCATGGCGGCCAGCGCTGCGCGCAGGAAATCGCCCTCATTTTCCAGCACGGGTGGCACGATGGTTCCGCTCACCACATCAAACCAGGGCTTGGCTTCGCGCAGCAGATCAAGATTGCCGCGCACCGCAAGCCAGAACGCCTCATCAGCGCCTTCGGGCAGCCGTTCCTTCACCGCATCAAAGGCAACGCCATGCAAAAGCTTGCGATTGAGCGCCAGCATATGCCGCGGATCGAAGCGCGCGGTGGATTGCGACACCTTTCCAAGATCATAGCCAGGCGCGAGATCAGCGGGCATTCCCGCCACCGGATCATTGGATGTGCCAAGTGCGGCAAGATACCCAACCAACGCGGCCGGTTCGATGCCATCTTTCCGCAAATGGCGAAGCGAAATGGACCCCAAACGCTTGGATAGCGCGCCGCCTTCCGCATCCGTCAGCAGCGGCAAATGCCCGAAAGCTAGCGCATTCTGCTTGCCGCCCAGCGCTTCAAAAATATCAATCTGAATGCCGGTATTGGTGACGTGATCCTCACCGCGCACGATATGCGTGATGCCCATTTCAAGATCATCAACGACGGACGTGAAGGTATAAAGCGGCGAACCATCCGCGCGGATCAGCACGGGGTCTGAAATCGCCGAAAGCTTCACGCTGCGATCGCCCAATACCTGATCACGCCAGGAAACCGAGCGCATGGAAAGCTTGAAGCGCCAATAGGGCTGCTTGCCGTTCGCCAAGGCGCGTTCCAATTGCTCGGCCGTCATTTTCAGCGCTTCGCGATCATAAAGCGGCGGCTTGCCTTCGCGCCGACGGCGTTCGCGCTTGTAGGCGAGTTCTTCTTCCGTCTCGAAGCAGGGATAAAGCCGCCCGGCAGCTTTCAGCTTTTCGGCAGCCTCCGCATAGCGATCCAACCGATCAGATTGCCGCACCAACCCATCCCAGGGCAGGCCAAGCCAAGTCAGGTCTTCTTCAATCGCCTCGGCATATTCTGCGCGGGAGCGTTCGGTATCGGTATCATCCAGCCGCAGCAGGAATTCCCCGCCATGGCGGCGCGCGAGCAGCCAATTGGCGAGTGCGACACGCGCATTGCCAACATGCAAAAGCCCAGTGGGCGAAGGGGCAAAACGGAGTTTCATGCCGCGTCCTCAGAATCCTCATCGCGGCGCGGATCAAGAATGCGCCAATTGCGTTCTTCACTGTCTTTTACGGGAGTTTCAGCAAACCCCTTCAATTCGCTGCCGCTGATCCAGGCAGCTTCGGCGGCACCGACCACCTCCGCATCCTCGCCAAAGGCGAACCAGGCATCCAGCACAGCCTTCGCATCAAGCCCAGGCGCGCGGCAGCGCTCAACGGAATCCCGCACATAGCGCCGCGCAAAGGCATTGGCGTGTTCGATAGAAAGAAAACCGCGGATTTCTTCCACCGGGTCGCTGCCATTGCCGCCCGACAAATCCATGATGCGGACAATCAAATCGCCGCCACCAAAAAGCTGGGGATCGAGACCGCCACTCATGAAATCAACGCCGTGAAGCCATTGGTGATGGGGTAACGCCGATCCCGCCCAAAGGCGCGCGGCGTGATCTTAACGCCAGGCGGTGCCTGACGGCGCTTATACTCGGCGCGATCCAGCAGGCGCCAAACGCGCAACACCAAAGCACGATCAAAACCATCCGCCACCAGCGCATCCACGGATTTTTCGCCCTCCACCAGCCCTTCCAGAATGGCGTCCAGCACACCATAGGGTGGCAGGCTGTCCTGATCCTTCTGATCCGGCTTCAATTCCGCACTCGGCGGCTTGGTGATCACGCGTTCGGGCATCACCATGCCAAGCGGCCCCAATGCGCCTGCGGGGCGGTGTTCATTGCGCCAGCGCGACAGCGCGAAGACGGTGGTTTTGTAGACATCCTTGAGCACTGAATAGCCACCGCACATATCGCCATAAATCGTGGCATAGCCCGTGCTCATTTCACTTTTATTGCCGGTGGTCAGCAGCATATCACCAAACTTGTTCGACAGCGCCATCAAGGTCACACCACGAATGCGCGATTGCAGGTTTTCTTCGGTGATATCCGGGGGGCGATTGCCGAAGGCCGGCGCCAGCATCCCCGCGAAAGCCTCCATCGCCGGACCGATGCCGATATTCTCATAACGAATGCCAAGAAGCTGCGCGCATTCGGCAGCATCTTCCAGGCTTTCAATGCTGGTATAGGGTGAAGGCATCATCACCGCGCGCACGCGATCTGGCCCCAAGGCATCCACCGCCACCGCTGCAGAAATCGCGGAATCAATCCCGCCAGACAGGCCCAGCACCACGCCGGGAAAGCGGTTCTTGTTCACGTAATCACGCAGGCCCAGCACCATGGCGCCATAGATTTGCTCAAGCTTTGGCAGATCGGGCGCAATCTCTCCCGGCGCGCACACCAGCACGCCGCCATCGCGCCGCCATTCGGTAATGCGCAAGCCTTCAGTGAACATGGGCATGACATGCGCAAGCTTGCGATCCGCATTCATCACAAACGATGCGCCTTCGAACACCAGCTCATCCTGCCCGCCCACTTGATTGACAAACACAAAGCCAAGCCCGGTTTCCACGCAGCGGGAGACCGCCAGATCAAGCCGCGCCTGATGTTTTGCTGCCTCAAACGGGGAACCATTGATGGCGATCAGGATTTCAGCGCCGGTTTCACTGAGTGTTTCGGAAACGGCGGGGAACCACCAATCCTCACAAATCATCAGGCCAAGACGAAAGCCACGAAAGGGAATGGGGCCAGGCGCGGGGCCAGCATCAAACACGCGCTTGTCGTCAAACACACCGTAATTGGGCAATTCATGCTTGGCGCGGCGCGCGGTGATCTGCCCGGCTTCCAGCAGGAACAGCGCGTTGAAAACCTTCTCGCCATCCCGCCAGGGGCCGCCCACCACCAGGCCCGGGCCGCCATCGGCAGTCTCGGCGGCGAGGGCGGCAATTTCCGCTTCGCAGGCGGCGATGAAGGCGGGTTTGCGCACCAAATCTTCCGGCGGATAGCCGGCGATGGAGAATTCCGGCGTCACCACCAGATCGGCACCGTGCTTCGCGGCCTCGGCGCGGGCCTTGCGGATCAGCGCCGCATTGGCGGTCAACGCGCCTTCATGGGGGTTGAGTTGCGCCAGGGCAATTTTCAGGGTCTCGGCCATGCGCGCCTTCTAGAGCAGATCGCCCCTGGGTGAAATCACCCAAAGTGAAGTCTCAGCCCTGCCCGCCATTGCGCCGGCGCGTCTCGCCCCGCTTCAGCAGGAATTCGCGGCCAATCTTCACGCGCGGCACGCCATCATAGGCAACGATATCCGCCGTGGCATAGGTTTCGGACCAGGTCTCGGGGATGAAGCTGCCCGTGCCCACCACATCAATCGGCGCACGCGCTTCCGCCATGACCCGGCATTTGCTGACCCCAAAACCGGAGGAGGCAACTATTCGGACACGCGGGAACCCGGCCTCATCGAGCGCTTCGCGCATGCGCCAGATGGCGGCGGCGGAAACGCCGGTGCCGGTCAGGTGCCTCAGTTCCGTCTCACTCCGGTAGCGGCGGGTGGCCTGGGGGGCGTGGCGTTCCAGAACGGCATAGCTTTCCGCGGGGTTCAGACCTTCAAGGAAGCGGCCGCCATGGGTATCAAGCCGCATCGCCAGCCGCCCGGCAGCGGCCAATTCGGGGAAGCGGCGGGCCACGGCCAGGCCATCGGTCACTTCCCGGCCGAAATAATCCACCAATACGGTCAGGTTTTCATCGGGGAAGGTTTCATGGAACATTTCGGCCGCGCGCACCGTGCTGCCGGCATAGCCGATCAACGCATGCGGCATGGTGCCATAACCGCGCGGCGCGCCGAACCAATGCGCGGTCGCGTCATTGGCGTTGCCGATAAAGCCCTTGGCGCCTTCCGCCTGCGCGGTGCGGCTGCCCACAGATGCGGCATAGGCCATCATGTCCTGCATTTCCGCCCCGGCGCAGTGGCGCGCTTCCATCGCCAGAAACGCCGTTTGCGGCAATTCGACACACATCTGATAGGCGTTATGCGCCGCAACACAGGCCGCGCCCAGCTTTTGCAGCAGCATGGTCTCCAAATCCACCAACTGCACAAAGGACCCGCTGACATAAAGCAAGGGATCGCCCGCGCCGACCCATTGGCCTTCCTCATGCATCACTTCAATCTGGAAGGCCGTGCCACGAGACGCGGCCACGGCGCGCAACCAATCCAGCATCAGCCGGGGCGCCGAAATCACCGGACGACGCAAAAACACCGCATAGGTGACTTCCGCATCGCCAAAACGCTGCACCACGGCCTTGGTGCGGTTGAAATAGCTATCCGCGCGGGCGGTAATCACCTGATCCGCCACATCCGCCGCCGCCGAGGGGGTTTCTCCCCCCCGGCTGCTCTGCGTGTTCACTGCGCTGCCTGAGCCGGCGCCGTGAGGCCCGCCACGCGCCGCGCCTTCAATTCCTCGGCGATCAGGAAGGCGAGTTCCAGCGATTGTTCGGCATTAAGGCGCGGATCGCAGGAGGTCGCGTAATTCGCGGCAAGATCGGCTTCCGAAAGCCTATGGGCGCCGCCCAGGCATTCGGTGACATTGCTGCCTGTCATTTCCACATGCACGCCGCCGGCGAAGCTGCCTTCCGCTTCATGCACATCAAAAAAGCCGCGGACTTCAGCCATGATGGCGTCAAAAGGCCGGGTCTTATAGCCGCCGACGGTGGTGGTATTGCCGTGCATCGGATCGCAAAGCCACACGACATTTCGCCCGGCCTTGGTCACGGCACGGACCAGAGGTGCCAGCTTCGCTTCCACCTTATCCGCGCCCATGCGGGAAATCAGCGTCAGCCGCCCCTTTTCATTGGCCGGGTTCAGAATTTCCGTGAGGCGCACCAATTCATCGGCGTCCATGCTGGGGCCGACCTTCATGCCTATGGGGTTCTTCACGCCCCGCAAAAATTCCACATGCGCCCCATCCGGCTGGCGCGTGCGATCCCCAATCCACAGAAAATGCGCCGAACAGGCATACCAATCGCCGGAAGTGGAATCGACCCGCGTCATCGCCTGTTCATAAGGCAGCAACAGGCTTTCATGGCTGGTGTAGAAATCCGTCTCTCGCACTTGCGGCAGGTCTGACATGCCGCAGGCCTGCATGAAGGCCAGCGTCTGATCAATGCGCGTCGCGAGGTCCGCATAGCGTTCCGCGAGCGGGCTTCTTTCGACAAAGCCCAGATTCCAGCGATGAACCTCGTGCAAATCCGCATAGCCACCGGTGGCGAAAGCACGCAGCAAATTCACCGTGCCGGCGGATTGCATATAGGCGAATTCCATCCGCGACGGATCGGGGATGCGCGACGCCGCATCGAAATCCGGGCCATTGATGATATCGCCACGATAGGAAGGCAGCGTCACGCCATCACGCGTTTCAGAATCCGAAGACCGCGGCTTGGCGAATTGCCCGGCCATGCGGCCAAGCTTCACCACCGGGGAGGCACCGCCAAAAGTCAGCACCACCGCCATTTGCAGCAGCACGCGGAACGTGTCGCGGATCACATTGGCGGTGAAATCGCCAAAGCTTTCGGCGCAATCGCCACCTTGCAGGACAAAAGCCTGGCCATCGCCCGCCCGCGCCAAGGAGGCCTTTAAGCGCCTGGCCTCACCGGCAAAAACCAGCGGGGGAAATCGCGCGATCTTGGCTTCCATTGCGGCCAAAGCCGCCTGGTCGGGATATTCCGGCACCTGCCTGATCGGCATGTTCCGCCATGAATCCGGGCTCCAGCCCCGCGCAGTCATTTCCGCCTATCTCCTTGTTTCAAGACGGGGCACAATAAACACGAGCCCGCGCTTAGGGGAAGAGCAGCCGGGCCTGGCGACAGGCAAGTGAAGGGAAGGCAAGCCATGGATAGGCAGCAAGATATCGCGATCCGGATGCAAAAGGCGGTTCAGGCGGGGGCCATTCCGGGCCTGGTGCTGGCTTTGGGTGATAGGCATGGCAGTAGCTGGGATGCCGGTTTTGGCAGCCGGGCGCTTGGCAGTGCGGAGCTCATGCAGCCTGATGCGGTATTCTGGATTGCGTCCATGACCAAGGCGATTACCGGCGCGGCGGCCATGATGCTGGTGGAAGCGGGCAAGCTTTCCCTTGATGCGCCGGCGGCATCACTGGTGCCGGGGATCGGTGCGCTTGGCGTGCTGGAAGGCTTTGATGAGGCCGGCCAGCCCAAGCTGCGCCCGGCCAAGCGGCCCATCACCTTGCGCCATTTGCTGACGCATACTTCGGGCTATGCCTATGACATGTGGAGTGCGGAGATCGCCCGCTTTCGCAAGGCCACCGGCACGCCCGCGGTTGGCACCTGCCGCAATGCAGCACTTGCCCTGCCCCTGCTATTCGATCCGGGTGAGGATTGGAGTTATGGCATCGGCATAGATTGGGCCGGCAAGATGATTGAAGCCGCAACCGGGGAGACACTGGGCGCGCATCTGGCGCGGGTGATTTTTGAACCGCTCGGCATGGTTGATACCTCCTTCAAGCTGCGCGCGGATCAAAGGGCGCGTTTGGCAGCCATGCATGGGCGCGGTGCGGATGGCGCGCTTTCCGTCATTCCCTTCGAAGTGCCGCAGGAGCCGGAGTTTGAGACCGGCGGCGGCGGGCTTTACGGCACGGCGCGGGACTATTTGGCTTTCGCGCGCATGATCTTGAATGGCGGGAAGCACGGCAAGATCAGGCTGCTGAAGCCGGAAACCGTGGCCGAAATGGCGCGCGACCAGATCGCGCCCTTATCGGTGCGCCCGATGATTTCAGCGGTGCCGACTGCCACGCGCGATGCGGATTTCTTCCCCGGCCTGGCGAATGGCTGGGGCTTGACCTTCCTGGTCAATCGCCGGCCTTCACCGCAGGGGCGGTCGGCCGGGAGCCTCGCCTGGGCAGGGCTTGGCAATACCTTTTATTGGATCGACCCCGGCCGCGGCACGGCGGGGATTTTCCTGAGCCAAATCCTGCCCTTTTTCGACCCGGAGGCGATCAGCCTGTTCCGGGAATTCGAGGGTATGGTGAATGGTGTTTAGAGCAGATCACGTTCAGATGGAATCATCTGAACGTGTGAAGATGCTCGAAAAAAAACGGCTTAGAGCGTGTTGCGTGAACCCACGTGAACGCAACACGCTCTAGCGTAGGGCTAAAACACCACTACTGATCGGATGGATTTGCCTTCATGCATCAGATCGAAGGCATCGTTGATTTTCTCAAGCGGCATGGTGTGGGTGATCAGATCGTCAATATTGATCTTCCCTTCCATGTACCAATCCACGATCTTCGGCACATCGCTGCGCCCACGCGCGCCACCAAAGGCGGAACCCTTCCAGACGCGGCCCGTGACAAGTTGGAAGGGGCGGGTCGCGATTTCGGCGCCTGAAGGGGCGACACCGATGATGATACTCTCCCCCCAGCCGCGATGGCAGCATTCCAGCGCCTGACGCATAACCGCGACATTGCCGGTGCAATCGAAGGAGAAATCGGCGCCACCGCCCGTGAGGTCCGTGATGGCCTGCACTACCTTGTCGGCGCCGATCTCATTCGGGTTGATGAAATGCGTCATGCCGAATTTGCGCGCCATTTCCTGCTTGGCGGGGTTGATGTCTATGCCGATGATCTTATCGGCGCCCACCATGCGCGCACCCTGAATGACATTGAGCCCAATGCCACCCAAGCCGAATACCGCGACATTGGCGCCGGGCCAGACCTTGGCGGTATAGATCACGGCGCCAATGCCGGTGGTGACGCCGCAGCCGATGTAGCAAATCTTGTCGAAGGGCGCGTCTTCTCGCACCTTGGCCAGGGCAATTTCCGGCAGCACCGTGAAGTTCGAAAAGGTGCTGCAGCCCATATAGTGAAACACGGGCTTGCCGGGTGCGGTGGTGTCGCACCGAAAGCGGCTTGTGCCATCGGGCATGACACCCTTGCCCTGCGTCGCGCGGATGGAGGTGCAAAGATTGCTCCGCCGGCTCAAGCAGGTTTTGCAGGCGCGGCATTCCGGCGTGTAGAGCGGGATCACGTGATCGCCGGGCTTCACGCTGGTCACGCCGGCGCCGATTTCGCGCACAATGCCGGCACCTTCATGGCCGAGGATGGCGGGAAATAGCCCCTCGGAATCCAGCCCATCCAGCGTGTAGGAATCCGTATGGCAAACGCCGGTTGCCATGATTTCGACCAGCACTTCGCCGGGCTTTGGGCCATCCAGATCAACGGTTTCGATGGAGAGTGGCCGTTTCGCTTCCCAAGCCACAGCGGCGCGCGTTTTCATGGGGTGAGGCTCCTCATTGCTGACGTGAAAGCAGTGTGCACGGCTTGGTGATGTGGTGGAAGCCTTAAGCAGGAACCGCCTGCGGCGCTGCGCGCGCACCCGCATCACGCGGCAGCGCCATGGCAGCGGCCAGCATCACCAGCCCAAGGGCGGCCAGCGTCAGGAACAGCGTCGGCGCGCCGCCCGCCGCATCGCCATAGGCCCAGGCGACAAGGTTCACACCAAGCGGCGCCGCAACAAACCCCATGGCGAATTTCAGCCCAAAGGCCAGGCCGCGGCGCTTGCCGGAGGAATAGCGCGCCAGCAGCAGGTTTTCGACCGGCGCGGCAAAATCAAACATGAAGCCAATCACCACCGCGACCAGCAGCGCCCAGGCGCCGCCAAACCAGGCGGCCAGGATCATCAAGGGCAACTTGATCAGGAAGGTTGCCACATAAAGCGCCTTCATCGGCATGCGATCCGCAAGCCGCCCGCCAATCAATTGCCCGGCGCTGCCCATCAACATGACCGCACCCACAATCAGGCCAAGCTGCGCCGCCCTGGTGGAGTCAAGCAGCAGCATGTCGCTCAGCCATTTCGGCAGCGCGGTGGAATAGGCAGTATAGGCGATGGAGCCCAGCATGAAGGTGATGGCGAGCACGATCAGCACGCCCCAGGGAATACGCGCTGCCTCAGCCGCCGTGGCCTGTGCTGCCTCTGCGCCCGTTTGGCGATTGCTGGCGGCAACACGCCCAGTCAGCAGGCAGAATAGCAACGCAAGCCCGGCCATGATGGTGATCATGCCTGGAATAATCATCGCCATGCGCCAACCAGCGACCTCGGCCAGACCACCGGCAATCACGGCGGCGGAGGCAACGCCAATGCTGCCCGCAATGCCCAAAATACCCATCAGCCGCCCACGCGCATCGGGCGGCGCGGTCATGGAAACCCAAGCCAAGGCAACCGGATGATAAATCGCGCCAAAGCCACCCAGCAGCGCGAGTGCCAGGCCCATTTCCGCACTATCGGTGACTGTTCCAGCGATGATGGAAGCGCACCCGATACCCAGGAAAAACACCGTCATCATGCGCGCATGGCCGAAGCGATCCGCGAGCCAACCGGCCAGCGGCGCCCCAACGCCGATCATGGCGGCGCCCAGCGTCCAAAGCGCGATGATTTCCGCATAGGGTCTTTGCCAAATCGCTTCCAGAATAACGGCAAGCGTCAGGAACAAGCCCGTCAGCACATGATGCAAAAAATGCCCCGCCGAGGCGAAGCCGGTGATCAGGCGCTGCGCGGGCTGCATCACGCGCCCACCACGCGCGTGCGGGTGCGCAATGTGACGAATTCCTCGGCCGCCGTTGGATGAATGCCGATGGTGCGATCAAAATCCTGCTTTGTGGCGCCCATTACCACGGCAATGCCGATGCCCTGCATCATCTCACCGGCATCTTCGCCGATCATATGTGCGCCCAAGATTTTTTGTGTGCGCTGGCAGACCACCAGCTTCATCAGCGTCTTGCGGCCTTCGCGCTTGCTGATGGTGTGGCGCATGGGGGTGAAGCGCGTGACATAGATATCAGCGGGGCCGCGCTTGGCGGCTTCCTGTTCCGTCAGCCCCACCGTGCCGATGGGCGGGTTCATGAAAACTGCGGTGGGCACGTTTTCATAGCTCACACGGCGCGGGTTATTGCCGAACAGCGTATCGGCCAAAGCGTGCCCGACCGCCGTTGCCATGGGTGTGAGGTTGACGCGGTCCAGCACATCGCCAATGGCATAGATATGCGGTTGGCTGGTCGCGTGATTTTCATCCACCGCAATCACGCCATTATCGCCCAGGCGCACGCCGGCCTTTTCTAGCCCAAGCCCCGCTGTGGCGGGTTTGCGCCCAGTACAGAAAAACACCGCATCAACCACCTGCACTGAGCCATCGGAAAGATGCAGCACACGCTCCGCATCGCGGGCTTCAATACGGACCGGGCTGACGCCGGCATGGCAGACTATGCCCTGTGCAACCAAGGCTTCAGCGGCGGCGCTACGAATATCCTCATCAAAGCCGCGCAGCGGCAGGGGCGCGCGATGCACCAGCGCAACCTCTGCCCCCAGCCCCTTCAGGATGCAGGCGAATTCCACCGCGATATAGCCCGCTCCCAGCACCGCAACCCGCTTGGGCAAAGCTTTCAGCGTGAAAAGGTCGTCCGAAATCAGCCCAAGCTCAGCGCCCGGAATATTAAGCCGGGTGGCGACACCACCGACCGCGATGATGCTACGTTCCGCCGTTACGCGCTTGCCGCCGACATCAAGCGTATGCGCATCTAGGAACGACGCGCGGGCATCGAAGGATGTCACACCTGCATTCCCCAACAAGCGGCCATAAATGCCCGAAAGTCGCGCCACTTCGGCGTCTCGTGCCGCCGCCAGCTTCGCCCAATCATGCCCATGGGTTTCGATGGACCAGCCAAAGGCCGCCGCATCTTCTGCCCAGGCGCCATATTCGGCGGCATTCACCATGATCTTCTTCGGCACGCAGCCGACATTGACACAAGTGCCGCCCCAGAAGCGTTCTTCCGCAACCCCCACCCGCGCGCCATGGCCGGCCGCGATACGCGCGGAACGCACCCCGGCGGAACCGCCACCAATCACGAAAAGATCAAAATCATAAGCCATGGAAACCTCAATAAGCCGATCAGGCTGGGCGTTTCGGAACAACAACACGCACGGTGAAAATCTGCACCGGCTCATCATGTTGGTTGAAGGTGGTATTGCGCATCAGCGCGCTACCGCGATCCGGGCGGGAACGCGAAGGGGCGACTTCCAGCACCTCGATTTCCACGCGCAGCGTATCGCCGGGATAGACCGGCTTGGTCCATTGAATTTCGCCGCCGCCACCGACAATGCCGCCGGAAATGCCGCCAATGGCGGCAACCACCATGCGCATGGTCATGCCCGCAGTGTGCCAGCCACTCGCGGCGAGCCGCCCAAAAAGCGGATGCGCTGCCCCCGCTTCCTCATTCATATGGAAGGGCTGCGGATCATAAAGCGCGGCGAAGCGTTTGACTTCCTCGGCCTCCACCGTCACCGAGCCTGCGGTAAAGCGCCGGCCCGGAAACAGATCCTCCAGATAGATCGCGGCGCTCACGTGCCGATGCCACCAAGGGCGAGGTATTTCACTTCCAGATATTCCTCGATCCCCATGTGGCTGCCTTCGCGCCCAAGGCCCGATTGCTTGAAGCCACCAAAGGGCACTTCGGCGGTGGAAATGATCCCCTCATTGATGCCGATGATGCCGTATTCCAAAGCCTCCGCCACACGGAAGATGCGCCCGACATCGCGGGCGTAGAAATACGCGGCCAGACCGAATTCGGTATCATTCGCCAACTTGATCGCTTCCTCTTCTGTCTTGAAGCGAAACAAGGGGGCGACGGGGCCGAAGGTTTCCTCACCGAAAATCTTCGCACCGCGCGGCACATTGGCCAGCACCGTCGGTTCGAAGAAATTGCCGCCGCGCGCATGGCGCTTGCCGCCGGTGATCACGTTCGCACCCTGCGCCAAAGCATCGGCGATATGTTCTTCAACCTTCGCCACCGCATCGGCATTGATCAGCGGGCCTTGCGTGACGCCAGGTTCCATGCCGTTGCCGACCTTCAAGCCTTCCACAGCCGTCTTCAGCTTGGCGGCAAAGGCTTCATAGACACCATCCTGCACCAAAAGCCGATTGGCACACACACAAGTCTGCCCGGTATTGCGATATTTGGACGCCATCGCCCCCGCAACCGCCGCATCCAGATCCGCATCATCAAACACGATAAAGGGCGCATTGCCGCCCAATTCCATCGAGGTCTTTTTCACCGTCGCCGCACATTGCGCGAGCAATACACGCCCGACTTCCGTGGAACCCGTGAAGGAAAGCTTGCGGATGATCGGATTGCTGGTCAGCTCCTTCCCTGTCTCACCGGAAGGCCCGGTGATCACATTGCACACGCCGGAAGGCATGCCGGCGCGTTCCGCCAAAACCGCCAAGGCTAGCGCGGAAAAGGGCGTTTGCGATGCGGGGCGGATCACGCCGGTGCAGCCCGCCGCCCAGCCCGGCCCGGCCTTGCGGGTGATCATGGCGGCAGGGAAATTCCACGGCGTGATGGCGGCAAAAACGCCAATCGGTTCCTTGGTCACCAGAATGCGCCGGCCCTTGGCGTTTTGCGGAATCGTCTCGCCTTGAATGCGCCGGCCTTCATCGGCGAACCATTCAATGAAGGATGCGGCATAAACAACCTCGCCCTTGGCTTCGGCGAGTGGCTTGCCCTGTTCCGCCGTCATGATCGCGGCCAGATCATCGGCGTTTTCATGCATCAGCGCGGCGATCTTATGCAGGATCACCGCGCGATCTTTCGCAAGCATCGCGCGCCAGGCCGGCCAGGCGGCATTGGCGGCTTCAATGGCGCGGCGCGTCTCGGCTTGGCTCATGGCGGGGACTTCGCCAATCACCTCACCCGTTGCGGGGTTGCGCACGGCAATTTTCTTGCCGCTATCCGCCTGCACCCAGGCGCCGGCGATGTAATTCGCCTGACGGAACAGGGCAGGGTCCTTCAAGGGCAGCTTCGTGGTGGCGTCGAGCATCTGGGTCCTCCTGGGCTTTGGCCCAGAATAGGCTGAAATCGCGCCTTTTCCCAAGCCTTGCGCGCGCGGGCTTGCGCTTGCGCCCCGGCAGGCCATGATCGGCCCCATAAAACCATAGGAACGCCCGAATGGATGCCACCCATGACCCCGGCCTGAAAAGCTGGGTCGTTTCCGCCAATCAGCCGGGGCAGGATTTCCCAATCCAGAACCTGCCCTTCGGCATCTTCAGCCGCGCCGGGGAAGCGCCGCGCGGCGGGGTTGCGATTGGCGAGATGATTCTGGATTTGCGCGCGGCGATCAGCGCTGGCCTGCTTGCCGGCGCCGCTGCGGAAGCCGCCGCGCGGCCAAGCCTGAATGCGCTGATGGCGCTGGGTAGGGGCGCCTCGGCCGGCTTGCGCGCGCAAATTTCGGCCTTGCTGGCAGCAGGTTCGCCCGCGGAAGCCATGGCCACGCGCATCCTTCTGCCCATGCGTGATGCACAGATGCATCTGCCCGCCACGGTCGCGAATTTTTCCGATTTCATGGCGAGTTATGATCACTGCGCGCGGCTTGGCGTGCGGCGCGATCCGAAGAACCCTCTGCCCCAGGCCTTTCGGCATTTGCCGGTTGCCTATCATTCCCGTGCCAGTTCCGTGCGCGTGAGTGGCGAGGATGTGATCCGCCCGCATGGCCAATGGCCACGCAGCGATGGCGAAGTACGCTTCGGCCCATCGGAAGCGATGGATTACGAATTGGAATTGGCGATTTGGATTGCCGGCGAAAACAAGCTCGGCACGCCGATCACCATGGCGGAGGCACCAAGCCGCATTTTCGGCTTTGGGCTTTTGAATGATTGGTCGGCACGCGATATCCAGCGTTGGGAAATGCCGCCACTCGGCCCGTTTTTGGCGAAGAGTGTCTCAACCTCGGTCTCGCCCTGGGTGATCACGGCGGAAGCGCTAGAACCCTTCGCGCGGGCAGCACCAGCGATTGACCCACCGCCCCTGCCCTATCTGGATAGCGCCTGGAATCGCGCGGCGGGCGCGCTTGGCATTCGCATGCTGGCCCTGCTGGTGACTGCAAAAATGCGTGCGGACGGTGCAGCGCCCGCGCTGCTGACCGACACCGAATTTGCCCGCATGTATTGGACAGCGGCGCAAATGGTGGCGCATCATGGCACCAATGGCTGCAATCTGCTTCCCGGCGATTTGCTCGGCAGCGGCACGGTTTCCGGGCCGGATGATAGCGCTGCCGCGTGTTTGGCGGAGCTTGGCCTTGGCGGCCCCATCACGCTGCCCAATGGTGAAACCCGCCGCTGGTTGCAGGATGGTGATGAGGTGATTTTCCGCGCTCGCGCCGAAGCGCCCGGCGCCATCGGCATTGGCTTTGGCGAATGCCGCGGCGCCATCGCGCCCGCCATCGCCTGGCCTGTTTGATCTGAAAAGAAGGAGGAACCCATGCCCCGTCGCATTGTTGATATTTCTGTCGCACTCAAGGCCGGCATCATCAGTGACCCGCCGCATGCGCTGCCCAAGATTGAGTATCTCGATCATCACATGACCGCGCCCGCCATGGCGCAGGATTTCGGCATCAGCGTGGATCAATTGCCCGAAGGCGAATATGCAGCAATTGAGCGTGTGCAAATCAGCACCCATAACGGCACGCATATTGATGCGCCTTATCATTATTTCAGCCGTATGAATGAAAGGTTGGTACCGGGCGGCGAGCCTTCCTGGCGCATTGATGAAGTGCCGTTGGATTGGTGCTTGCAGCCCGGCGTGAAGCTCGATTTCCGGCATTTTGAGCATGGCTATGTTGCCACACCCAATGATGTGCAGGCGGAATTGAAGCGCATTGGCCATACGCTCAAGCCGCTGGAGATTGTGGTGGTGAATACCGCCGCCGGCGCGCGCTATGGGGAAGATGACTATATCCATTCCGGCTGCGGCATGGGCAAGGAAGCAACGCTTTGGCTGCTGGAACAGGGCGTGCGCGTGACCGGCACCGATGGCTGGTCCTGGGATGCGCCGTTTTCACTCACCAAGAAAAAGGTCGCGGCCACCGGCGATGTCTCCTTGATCTGGGAAGGCCATCGCGCGGGGCGGGAGATCGGCTATTGCCATATCGAGAAACTTTCGAACCTGGACAAGCTGCCGCCCAGCGGTTTCACCATTTCCTGCTTGCCGGTGAAGGTGCATCGCGGCTCCGCCGGCTGGACACGCGCTGTTGCGATTTTTGAGGAATAAGGGGGAAGCCATGGCGCGCCGTTTCATTGATATTTCGGTGGCACTCAAGGGCGGCATCGCGTCCGACCCGCCGCATATGCTGCCCGAGATTGAGTATCACGACCATCACATGACCGCGCCGCGTCTCGCGCAGGAATTCGGCATCGGCCTGGATCAGTTGCCCGAAGGCCAATTCGCCGCGCGCGAAGTGGTGCGCATCACAACCCATAGCGGGACGCATCTTGATTCGCCCTATCACTTCTTCAGCCGCATGAACGAAAGAACGGTCCCGGGCGGGGAGCCTTCCTGGCGTATTGATGAGGTGCCCTTGGAATGGTGCTTTCAGCCAGGTGTGAAGCTTGATTTCCGGCATTTTCCGGATGGCTATGTCGCGACACCTGGCGATGTGCAGGCGGAATTGAAGCGCATCGGCCATACGCTGAAGCCCTTGGAAATTGTGGTGGTGAATACGCGCGCGGCCAGCCGCTACGGGCAGGATGATTTCATCCATAGCGGTTGTGGTGTTGGCAAGGCGGCGACACTTTGGATGTTGGAACAGGGTGTGCGCGTGACGGGCATTGATGGCTGGTCCTGGGATGCGCCGTTTTCGCTGACGAAGAAGAAGGTGCAGGAAACCGGCGATGCATCCCTGATCTGGGAAGGCCATCGCGCGGGGCGCGAGATTGGCTATTGCCACATGGAAAAGCTCACGAATCTGGAAAGCCTGCCGCCGGATGGCTTCATGATTTCCTGCTTCCCCGTGAAGGTGCATCGCGGTTCCGCCGGCTGGACCCGCGCCGTTGCGATCATTGAGGAATGATGCGGATGCAGCGCCTGTTATGCCTTGCCCTATTGCTGATCCCCTTTGCTGCCAAGGCTTTTCCGGATCGGCCCGTCACCATCATCAACCCCTATGCCACCGGCAGCAGCACGGATGCGGCAGCGCGCGCCTTGGCTGAGGCTTTTACGCGCGACTTCGGGCAGAATTTTGTGGTGACCAGCCAATCGGGGGCTTCCGGCGTGGTTGGCATGCGCGCCTTGATGGCAGCCGCACCTGATGGGCATACGCTGGCCTATGCGCCGCTGGTGCCGCTCGCGTTTCAGCCGCATCTCGTGCGCAATACCGGGCTTGGGCCGGATGCGGTGGCGCCTGTCTGCAATGTGACCGAGAATATTCTTGGCATCATGGTAAAGGCCGATAGCCCCTGGCGGACGCTGCCCGATATGGTGGCGGCGGCGAAGCAGCGCCCACTGAGCTATGGTTCGCCCGGGCCGAATTCCGCGCCCTTTCTTGGCGTGCATCGCGTGCAGGTTGCCGCTGGTGGGCAATGGACTCATGTGCCCTTTCGCGGTGATGGTGCGTCACTGACCGAAGTGATTGCGGGGCGCTTGGACTTTGCCGCGATTGTGGTGGCCTCTGGCGTGCCCATGGCGCGGGCGGGGCAGACGCGGCTGATCGCGATATTTTCCGAAGGCCGCCACCCGGCCTTTCCGGATGTGCCAACGGCGCGCGAGCAGGGGATTGATGCCTTCCAGCCTTCCTATGCGGCGCTTTGGGCGACACGCGGCACGCCGGAACCCATTCTGGATCGGCTACAGGAAGCCTGCCGCCGCGCGATGGAAACGGAAGGGTTCAAGCGCTTCGCGGAAAACTGGGGCGCCGTGCCGCAATTTCGCGGGCGGGCTGATCTTGGGCGCTTGTTGGCGGCGGAATATGAAGCAACCGGCAGGGCGTTTCGCGAATTGGGGGTGCAGCCGGAATAGCGGTTGACGCAGCGTGTTCTGACGCGCGTCAAGCCAAGACTTCACCCGAGCAACCAGCTCCGCGTCAGGCCAAAGACACCGGTTACGAAAAGAATAACCAGCGCGACCTGGCGATAGACTTGCTCATTGCCCAGGCCCTGGAAAGCACGTCCACCGATCCAGGCGCCCAGCAGCATGACGGGCAGCAGCAGAATGGCGCGGATCAGCGCGTCCATGCCAGCGACGCCAGAAGCCATGACAATGACAATCAGCAGAAACTGCGTCAGAAAATAATAGGTAACGATATTGGCTCGGTTGACCTGCGGCGGATCATTCCCGGAGAGCAGATACAGCAGCACCGGCGGTCCTCCCACACTGGTAGTCGCCATCATGGCGCCGGAAATGCCACCCACCATGATGGTGGCGGCAGTGCTTCTTCGCCCCTTGTAGCGCCAGCCGGTCCACATGATCACAACAAAAAACACAATCACGGCCGAAACGCAGGTGACAATCGTATTCTTGTCAACACTCGCCAGTAGCCAGACGCCAAATGGCATGGCTGCGCAGGCGGCGATGCTCATTGGCCGCAAAAGCTGCCAATCCGCATGCTGGCGAACCTGCGGAAAAAGCTGGAAGGAGACGATAAGTTCTATTGCGACGACGGTGACGACCATATCGGCAGAACCGAAAAGCATGGCGAAAATTGGCGCCATCAACATAGCGGAACCAAATCCGGCAAAGCCGCGCATTAGCCCAGCGATGAAGGTAACGCCCAGCGCAAGCCATAGGTTGATGCCTACAAAAACCGACGCGAGTTCTGACGTCAGCGAGGAGAACATGCGGCAGATCTTTCTTCCTTGGCGGGGCCGGGTTGGGCGCTACCCCCTGATGACCCCTGCCGCACATAGCGCATCATAGCGCGCTTCCCCAAGCGCGGCGCCCAGAACTTCCGCATTATGCTCGCCGAGTTTCGGCGCGGGGCGGGCCAGAATGCCCGGTGTCGCCGATAGCCGCGGCACCAGCCCATGCATCGGCAGCCAGCCGCCCGGCATATCTGCATCCGGCACTTCAATCAGCGCCTCGCGTTCAATGGCGTAGGTATCGCTTTCCAACATTTCCGTATCCATAATGGGGCCGATAGTCACACCGGCCTTGTCGAAATGCGCGAGGTTTTCCGCCAAATCGCGCGCCGCGATGAAGCCGCCGATGATGGCGTCAAGCTCCTGCCAGTTCTTTACGCGCGCTGGGTTATTGGCAAAGCGCGGATCGGTAATCAGCGCCTCCTGCCCGATGGAGCGCAGCAGTTTTTCCGTCATGCCCTGGGTTGAAGCGGAAAGGCAGACCCAGCCGCCATCCTTGGTGCGATAGGCGTTGCGCGGTGAGGTGTTGGTGCTGCGGCTGCCGGTGCGCGGTTTGCGTTGGTGCGTCAGGCGCCAATTCGCCACTTGCGGTTCCAGCACGCTGAAAAGCGGTTCAAATAGCGAAACATCAATCACCTGCCCCTGGCCGGTGGCTTCCGCGTGGCGCAGCGCGATCATGGCGGCGGCGGCGCCATAAAGCCCGGCATAGGCATCGCCCATGAACATCGGCGGCAGCACCGGTTCACGGTCTTCAAAACCATTGATGGCGGCAAAGCCGGAATAGCCTTCGACCAAGGTGCCGAAGCCTGGCTTGTGGCGATAAGGCCCATCCTGTCCCCAGCCGGAAACTCGCGCGATAACAAGGCGCGGATTGGCGGCGAGGAGGCTTTCGGGATCAAGCCCCATGGCTTCCAGCACGCCGGGGCGAAAGCTTTCGACCAGCATGGCGGCGTCCTGCGCAAGGGCGCGCACGGCGGCGATACCATCCGCGCTTTTTAAATCAAGGCAGATGCTTTTCTTGTTGCGGCAGATGGTCTTCCAGCTTGTCTCCACGCCACCCACGCGCCAGGCGCGCAGCGTGTCGCCTTCGGGCGGCTCCACCTTGATGACTTCCGCGCCGTGATCAGCAAAAACCTTGGTCAGGATATTGCCGGCGACAAGGCGTGAAAGATCAATCACGCGCACCCCTTCCATCGCGCCCTTGGCGGTCGGGTCGAAATTCTTGCGATGTATCTCGGCCATGGGATCAGTCCAGCTTGATGTTTGCCGCCGCCGCCACTTCGCGCCAGCGGGCGAGTTCAACGCGCAGGATTTCAGTAAAGGCTTGCGGTGTGGCAGGTGATGGGCGGGCGCCTTCGGTTTGCAGCAGCTTTGCCATTTCCGGATCGCCCAAGGCAGCATTGGCTTCCGTATTCAGGCGCGAGAGGATTTCCGGCGGCAGGCCGCGCGGCGCAAACAGCCCCCACCAGATATCGCTTTCATAATCTATGCCGGTTTCCTTGACCGTGGGACCGGGCGGAGAGCCATCGGGCGCGCCCGGCGCCGTATAGGCCAAAAGCCTGACGCGGCCTTCACGCACCACGCCTGCCGCGCTTGGCATGGTGGTGATCAGCACGGGGATATGGCCGGCAACCAGATCGGTGACGGCGGGTGGCATGCCGCGATAAGGCACGTGGTTCATTTTGATGCCGGCGCGCAGGCAAAAATACTCAGTGACGAAGTGATTGATGCCGCCCGGGCCCGATGACCCGTAATCAATCGCGCCCGGCCTTTCACGCGCCATGCGCACCAGATCAGCCACGCTACGCGCCGGGAAATCGGGATGCACCAGCACAATGAAGGGTGATCGCGCGAGCAAGGCGACAGGCGTGAAACTCTCCAGAACCCCCCAAGGCACACGCTGCGTGATGGAGGTTGTGGCGAAGGAGGAGGATGAGACCATGAGCGTATAGCCATCCGCCGGCGCCTGCGCGACCGCGGTGGCACCAATGGCTCCGCCAGCACCGGCGCGGTTTTCGATCACCACCGGTTGACCCAGGCGCGCCTGCAAACGTTCAGCCAATGGCCGCGCGACCACATCATTCGACCCGCCGGGCGGAAAGGGCACCACGATTCGCACCGGCCTTGCGGGCCAGGGCGCCTGGGCCAAGGCGGGCGCGGCCAATGGGCTCGCGGCCGCCAGCAAAAGGGCGCGGCGGCTTGGGGCAGGGGGCATCATCACATCTCCCGGGCGGTCATCATGCCAGTCTCGCCTATTGGCGCCTTTCTGCGAAGCGGGGGCACCCCTATTCAGCCGGGGCGGCATTGGCCATCATGCGCGACGCTTCGGCACGCTGGCCGGGCGGCGCGTGAAAAGGATTGGGATTTTATGGCCTCTGACAGGCCTTTCAGGGAATGGCCATTGGAACAGCTCGCCGAACATGCGGCGCAGCATAAGACGGATCGCGTTCTGCTATCCCAATTGCTGATCGAAACCGAACGTCGCCCTGGCGCGCGCGCCAAGCTGGTGGCGCGCCGGATTGAGAATTACCTGACCACGGCTTTGACCAAAATTCCTGGCCGCGGCGCCCCGCCCGAGGAAATGCGCCGCTACCTTGCCATTGCCGCCGAGGAAATCGCGGTGCTGCGCAAGCGCCTGGAGGATGCGGAGGCCGAGCTCAAACATCTCAAGGAAACCCCGGCGGATGGCAGCCAACATGCGCGGGTCTATCTGGCGCCGAATGCGCCGCTTTGGTTGATTGTGGAGGTGCGCCGCGCCTTTCGCCGGCGCTATCACCCCGATAAGCAGACCGATCCGATTAAACGCCAAAATGCCGAGGAAATCTTCAAACGCGCCGAAGAAGTTTTCGAAAACCTCCAAGGGCGTGGAGAAGATTGAAGTCGCGCTCGGATCGCGTAATCGGTTTGGGTCACGCTGTTGAAGGCCCTCTCATTTCTCTTGACATGTTGGGAAATCGCCTCGAGCTTTTATGAAGCGATTTCGAAAAAAATCATCCGAGGAGTGTCAAAATGAAAAATTTTTTTGTTGTTTTCTGCCTTGTCATTTTGTCTGGGTGCACTTCTTTTCGGGAACGTGAAACTGTAGGCGCGATACCAGCGCAACCGCTTGTTGCGATGCGTGTCGTTGTCCTGGACACCCAAATCACCAACATCGGCCTCGTCACGGCTTCGTATGGACCAATAGGAGACTTTGGTCCAGCAAGGCGCAAGGCCCAATCTGAGGTACCGCTCCTTCAGCAGCTACTCAGGCAAGGGGTGGATTCCGACTTCAAGGCTGCGTTGTCGAAGTATGTTGATATTGAGCCAAATACCAGATCGAACAATCGAGCTCCCAGCCTCAGCTTTAATCCCATTGGTGCCATGGTGGAATGCGGTAATTTGAATTTGGTCTGCCAAGCATCTTTGCGAGTAATGGTTACTTTGACAGGAGAGGGAAGAAGAACTCTGTGGAGTGCCACATATAAGGTCGGCGCCCCAATGAATGGTACGAACGACGCGGAGGTGATGCGCGTTTTCTTTGCCGATGTCTTGTCGCGTCTTGAGAGCCACAGAATCATCCGCAAGAGGCCTGCTTCCTAAGCATCAGACCGTGATCAATTCCGCGCAAAGCGCCGGCCTATGGTAGCGCCCAAGCGCGGGTCTAATTGAGCCCCAATGCGCCGATGTGGCTGATTGTTGAAGCGTGCCGGGCCTTTCGCCGGCGCTACAATCCAGACCGGCAGACCGACCCCGCGAAGCGCCAGCAGGTCGAGGAAATCTTCAAGCGTGCCTAGGAAGTATTCGATTCCCTTGGGGGCGCGCTGAAGATTGACGTCGCACGCTGAGAATCAGCCCAATTCCTTCGCCGCCGCCAGCACCTCGGCGGCATGGGCTTCAGGCTTCACCTTGCGCCAAATTTTCACGATCTTGCCATCGGCGCCGACCAGAAAGCTGGATCGCTCCATGCCCATGTATTTCTTGCCATACATGGATTTTTCCACCCAAACGCCATAGGCCTCAGCCGTTTTATGTTCCGGGTCTGACGCCAGCGGAAACTCAAGCCCATATTTCTTGGCGAATTTTTCGATCGGCGGCATGGCATCAGGCGAAACGCCAATCACGGTCAGGCCAAGCTTGCCAAGCTGGGGCAGTGCTTCCTGCACGCCGCAGGCCTGCTTGGTGCAGCCGGGCGTATCGGCCTTGGGATAGAAATAGAGCAGATAAGGCTTGCCCTTGAGGCTGGCTGAGGAAACCTCTCGCCCGCCGCTTGCTGCCATTTTAAAGACGGGCGCCTTTTTGCCTTCGGCCAATTCAGTCATTTCCGATCCCCCTGATCCAACCGGCCAAGCCGGGCTTCGAAAACCTTGCGCACCAAGGCTGCGCTTTCTTCCATCTGTGCGCGCAGGCCCGGAAGGTCAACGGGCGGTATTGCGCAAAGCGGGCCCGCCACGCGCAACACGGCAGAGGCGGCGGGTTCGGGCAGCGCATCCTCTCGCCAGGGGCCAAGGGTCAAGCGCAGAATGCCGCTGATTCCGCGCCAGAGCCGTTCGGCGGCGATCAGCCCTTCGGCTTCGCGGCTTTCCAGCGCACCGATTTTCGCCAGATTGGCGATGGCGACGCGGGTGGTGGTGGCCAGTGCTTCCGGGTGGCGCGGCGCGTGGTGCAATTGCAGCGCCTGGGCGATGAATTCCACCTCCACCAAGCCACCGGGGCTGAGTTTCACATCCCATGGTCCAGCAGCGGGCAATTCGCGCAGCATGCGCTGGCGCATGGCAAGCGCATCGGCAATGGCGGTCTTGGCCTTTTCCGGGTTGGACAAGGCAGCGCGAATCGCCACCGCAATGCGGCGTGATAGCGCAGGCGGCCCCGCCACCACGCGCGCGCGCGTCAGCGCCATGCGTTCCCAGCTCCAGGCATCTTCCGCCTGATAGCGCTGGAAGGCGCCAAGTGAGACCGCCACCGGCCCCTTCGATCCCGAAGGCCTGAGGCGCATATCCACCTCATATAACTTGCCCTCGGCGCCGGGCGCGGTGATGGCGCCGACCATTTGATGCGCGAGCCGCGTGAAATACTGAATGCTGGGCAGGGGGCGGATCGGCGTTGCGCCGCGCTTGGCCTTGGCTTCGCTGGCTTCAGCTTCGGCGGCGTGATCATAAACCAGGATCAGATCAAGATCAGAACCGGGCAGCATTTCCCGCCCGCCAAGCTTGCCAAGCGCTACTACCGCAAGCTGCCCGCCCTTCACCACGCCGTGCCGCGCGGCGAATTCCGCGGTCACATGCGGCAGCAGGGATGAAATCGCGGCATCGGCGAGCGCACTGCGCGCTTCGCCCGCCGCATCGGGGTCTATGGCGCCTTCAAGCGTCGCGGCGTCAATGTCGAATTTGCCTTCCTGCACCAGGCGTCGTGAAGCCTCCATGGCCTCTTCGAAATAGCGCGCTTCCTTGACCAGCGCCGGCAAGGCGGAAGCCGCGCTGCCAATGCCGCCGCCTGCCCCCACCAGCAGCCCTTCAAGCGCTGCGGTGTGATGCGCCAAATGATCGGCCAATTGCGGCGCGGCACCCAGAATGCCGGCAAGCCGTTCCAACATGGCCGGGTTGCGGTGCAAAAGGCTCAAGACCTGCACGCCCGTTGTCAGACGGCCAAACAGCGCATCAAGGCGCATCAGCGCCGCATCCGGGTCCCGTTGCTGGGCGAAGGCCGCAAGCAGGCTTGGCATCAGCGCGGTCAGCAATTCCCGCGCGCGTTCACTGCGAATGGCGCGCGCATGGCCGTGATGCCAGCCGCGCACCGTGGCCGCGATGCTGCCGGGATTGGCGTAACCCATGGCGCGGAGTGTGGCGATGGTGGCGGGGTCATCCTCCACGCCGGTAAAAACCAGATCGCCCTGCACCGCATCGGCGGCGAGTGTCGGTTCGGCTTCAAACATGCGCCCGTAATGCTGTTCCACGCGGCGCAGATGATGCGCGAAATCTTCGGCGAAGGCGGTTGTATCCGCATAGCCCAGGAAGGATGCGATGCGCGCAATGCCTTCCTCATCTTCCGGCAAGCGATGCGTCTGCCGATCCGCCACCATTTGCAGCCGATGCTCAAGCCGCCGCAGGAAACCATAGGCATCGGCCAAATCAGCAGCGGCGCGGCGTTCGATCTTGCCCGCGCCGGCAAGGGCCGAAAGCGCGCCAAGCGTGGTTGGGTCGCGCAAGGCAGGATCGCGCCCGCCCCAGATCAATTGCAGCACCTGCGCGGTGAATTCAATTTCGCGAACGCCGCCCCGGCCCAGTTTCACATCATGCCCGGCCAATTGCACCGTATCATGCGCGCCCTTCGCCCCCTTATGGGCGTGGATTTGCCGCTTGATGGAATGGATATCGGCAACGGCGGCGAAATCGAGGTATCGGCGCCAGACGAAGGGCCGGATTTCGCGCAGGAAAGCCTCACCCGCCGCGCGATCCGCCGCCACAGGCCGCGCCTTGATCATGGCAGCGCGTTCCCAATTCTGGCCCATGCTTTCATAATAGGCGATGGCAGCGGGGATGGAGACCGCCAAGGGTGTCGCGGCGGGATCGGGACGCAGGCGCAAATCGGTGCGGAATACATAGCCATCGGCGGTGCGTTCTTCCATCAGCCGCACCAAATCGCGCGCGATGCGCACATAAATCGCCTGGGCGCGATCCGGGTCCTGCACGGCCGCTGGATCGTAAAGCACCATCAGATCCACATCGGATGAGTAATTCAGCTCCCGCGCGCCAAGCTTGCCCATGCCAAGAATGACCAGGCCCGATTGGCGACCGATGGATTTGGCATCTGTGCGGCTGCCGCCGGTATGGCGTAAATCACCCCGCGCCGCGGCATCGCGCAGCAAATGGGCGCAGGCGGTGTCAATGCTGAGCTCCGCCAATTCGGATAAAGCGCCGGTGACGCGATCCAGCCCCCATTGCCCGCGAATATCAGCAAGCCCCGCCACCAGCGCGCCCTGGCGCTTGGCCTGGCGCAGCAGCGCGGCCAAAGCGGGGCGCGGCGTGGCGGGGTCAAGGCGCAGCAGCGGGTCCATGGCGCGGGCGAAAGCCTCATCGGGGCCGCGTTCGGCCATGAAAAGCAGGGTGGGTGACTCGCGCACCGCCAAATCGGCTAGATAGGGGCTATGACCACCAAGCGCTTCCAGTATCGCAGCACCTTCCGCGCTTTCGGCAAAGCGTCGTTCTGCTTCCCCCTTATCGGCGAAATGCGCCTGGGCGAGGGCTGCGGCGGACTTGTCGAATCCGCGGGGCAGGGGGAAAGCTGCTGGGGCAAGGGTCATGGGGGATTAGGGAAAGAGTGAGGCGGGTCGCAGGTCAAGCGGGGTGGGGGTTGAAGCTGCTGGCCAGGCTTGCCCTGACCCTGTGTCTGGTGCTGGGCCTTGCCTTGGCCGGGCTGGTTTGGCGGCTGGAACAGGGCCCGATCAGCCTGCCCTGGCTGGCGCACCAGGCAGAGAACGCCGCCAATCAGGCCCTGGCCGGGCAGAGGGTCGTCGTCGCTGAGGCCGCCATTTCCTGGGCTGGTTGGCGAGAGGGCCACCGTTCACCGGTTGCGGTGCGCTTCACCGATATCAGGCTGACCGACAAGGATGATGGGCTGATAGCCGCCTTGCCTCAGGTGGATGCCTCGCTTTCCGCGGGCGCGCTGCTGCGCGGACATATCGCCTTGCGCGCGCTGGAATTGCGCGGCCTGAATTTACGGGCCTACCGCGATGGTGCGGGCGAGCTTTCGCTGGGCCTTGCGGCCACCGCGCCGACCGCAAGCACCGAGCCGCCGGAAGCGGCGCTTGATGCCCTGGCCGAGATCATCACCGCCTGGCTCGCCCCCCCCAATGAGGATACGGCGCTATCGGCCATCAGGCGTATTGCTTTGCTCGATACCAGGCTGGCGCTTTCCGATCAGCGTTCGGGGCGGGTGATGAGCGCGAGCCTTGCCTCCCTTATTCTGCAACGCCGCGCCGCTGGTGGGTTGGATGTGGCGGGGCGCGCCGTGCTGGAATTGGCCGATCAGCGCATCCCCGTGGATATCACCGCCAATCTGGAGCGCGCGCTTTGGCGCGGTGAGGCTTCCGTCACTGCGCGCGGGATCCGCCCTGCGGCGCTTGCTGGTGCAAGCGCGGAATTGGCGCCCTTGGCTGCCTTGGATGCAGAAGCGGAAGTCGGTCTGGTGGCGCGTTTTGCCGGGGCGCCGCGGCCGGATTTGCTGATGGGGCGGCTGCGCACCGGCGCTGGCGTGCTGCATATCCCAGGGAATGGCGGGGATCTGCCCTTTGCCAGCATGGCGCTGGATGCGACCCTGGCGGAGGATGTGGTGCGCGTGGAACGCTTGACGCTGGCGCCCTTGCCATCGCCGCGCCCCGGTGCTGCCCCGCCGCCGGTCATCGGTGCGAGTGCGGAAGCCCGTTTGCAGGATGGCGCCTGGCTGACGGAAGCCGAGGTGAGTTTGCGCGCGATGGATATCGCCGATCTGCCGCATTATTGGCCGCCGAGCGTCGCGCCCAAGCAACGCGAATGGCTGGCGGAAAACCTGACGGCGGGCGTGTTGCGCGAAGGCCAATGGCGCCTTGCGGCGCGGATCGGCGCGGATGGCAATGGCGCCGAAATAACCCGGCTTTCCGGCTTAGCGCGGGCGGAGGGCGTCACGGTCCATTGGCTGAGGCCGATTGCGCCCTTTGAGGATTTAGGCGGAGAGGCGCGTTTCTCACTAGATAAGATAGAGATAGCGGCGACCGGGGGCAAGCAATCCGGCACTGGGATTGTAACAGATGGTGCCACGGTTTCGATCAGTTTCGCGACCGATCCTGAAATTACCCGAATTGAAGCCAGGCTGCGTGGCCCGCTGGCGGATGCCTGGAGTATTTTGCGCCATCCGCGGCTGAAGATTTTTGAAAAGCGCCCGCCGCCGATCAATGACCCGACCGGTATATTGGATACTGCGACGCTCAAGCTGACCTTCCCGCTGATCAAGACTTTGGACATTGAACAAATTGACATTGAGGCCGAGCTTGAGGTGCGGGATTTGCGCATCCCGCGCATTGCCTTTGACCGTGATTTGGAACGCGGTGTTGCTTCCGTGTCGCTTCGCAATGCCGGGCTGACCGCAACCGGCACCGCTGCGCTTGGCGATATTGAAGCGCGCATCCGGCAAGAGACGGATTTCCGCAGCGGCGCGGCCACAGATATTGTCGCGCGCGAAATCATCTCCGCCCGCGCCGATGCCAGGCAATTGGCGGCACTTGGCCTGGATGGCCGGCCGCTGCTGGAAGGGCCGGTACAGATTGATCTGCGCAATGAAACACGGCGCAATGGGCAAGCGCGGCTTTCAGTGCGGGCCGACTTGCGCGCCGCCACGCTGAGCCTTGAGCCCTTGGCCTGGGCGAAACCGCCCGGCACGGCGGGCAGTGCTGAGGCCATGGTGCTGATGCAGGGCGGCGCGGTGACGCTGATTGAAAGCTTTCGCATCGAGACACCTGATTCCCTCATTCGCGGCCGCGCGAGTGAGGTGCGCCAGAACCTGCCGCAACGTATCGAATTGAACAATGTAACCCTGGGCCGGTCGCGCTTTTCCGGTGACGTGCGCCCGCCTGTCACGCGCGCTGGCGGGCAATGGGCGATTACCTTGCGTGGTCCGGTATTGGACATGGCGCCGGCCCTTGCCGCGCATACCTCCCCGGACAAGGCCGCTGAGGAAGGCACCGCGACGCGGCTTGAGGCGCGTTTTGATCGCGTGTTGTTGCCGCATGGTAAGGAGATTCTTGGGCTGGAAGCGCAGCTCCGCGTCAATGCGCTTGGCGTGATGCAGCAGGCCAGCATCAGCGCGCGGTTGCAGGAGCGCGGCGGCTTTACGCTGAACATTACGCCTGAAGGCCAGCGCCGAGCCTTCAACCTGACCAGCGATAATGGCGGCGAATTGCTGCGCGCCTTTGATGTGCTGAAGACCATTCAGGGCGGCAAGCTGAATGTGACAGGCGCCTATGAAAATACACGACCGGGTGCGACGCTAGCTGGGGATGCGGTGCTGGAAGAATTCGCGGTGCGCGATGCGCCGGGGCTCGGCAAGTTGTTGCAGGCCATGACGCTATATGGGTTGGTGGATGCGCTGAGCGGTCCGGGGCTCAATTTCACCCGCGCCACCATGCCCTTCGCTCTCAGCCCCGATGCGCTGGTTTTGCAGGATGCGCGCGCCTTTTCATCCTCCCTTGGCTTGACGGCAAAGGGGCGCATTGATCGCGCGCGCGACACCATGGATATGGAGGGCACTATTGTGCCCGCCTATATCTTCAACACGCTGCTTGGGCGTATTCCAATTTTCGGCCGGCTGTTCAGCCCGGAAGAAGGTGGCGGGTTGTTTGCCGTTTCCTATCGCATGCGCGGGCCGATGAATGACCCGCAGACCAGTATCAATCCCTTGGCGGCGCTCACCCCTGGTTTTCTGCGCGGCATATTTGGGATTGGGCAGGAACCGGCGGGGCAGGCGCCGCGGCAATAGCGCCTATTCGGCAGGGCTGGACCAAAGCGCCTTCTTTGGGGATGCTGCGTTCAAACAGATGTGAAGGGAGCGCGCGATGCAGTTCACCAGCGGTGAATGGCGGATTGATGTTCTGATCCAGGGCTATCCCGGCAAATCCACGCAGCATGGCGGCCTGGGCTGGAGCACGGTTGCGCTGCTGCGCGGCCATGGCCGGATCGTGGTGCTGGATGGCGGCGGCTATGGCATGCGCAAGCCGCTGGTTGAAGTACTCGCCAAGCAGGGTGTGAAGCTTTCCGATGTGACGGATTTGCTGGTCAGCCATTTGCATCATGATCATGTGGTGAATTGGCCCATGTTTCGCGATGCGCGGATTCATGTCGGGCGCAAGGAATTGGCCTGGGCGCTTGGCGTGGGCTGGGGAGAGACCGCCGTACCGGAACATGCGGTGGAAGCGCTCAGCCGTTGGCCGACCATGCAATTGATGGATGATGGGCAGGAAGTGCTGCCCGGCATCACGGCGCATCTCTCGCCCGGCCATACGCCTGGGCATTTGCTGTTCCTGATTGCAGGCGCGCCACAAGCCGTTGTGTTGTTGCAGGATGCGGTGAAGAACCGCGTTGAATTGACCACGCGCACCACGGATATGACCTATGACGCAGCCGTGAGCCGTGCAACGATTGAAATGGTGTGGGAGCTCTGCCGCATCCATCCCGGATGCATCTTGATTCCAGGCCATGATGTGCCGGTGATGGTGGAAAATGGCGTGCCTCGTGCGCTTTCCAGCCATAGCGCCGGCATCAGGTCCTGGTTCGGCAAGGATTTGCAGGACACGATCCTTTATTCCCTGGCGCCGCCTTCAGCATGAATTCCGCACCACCTGAAAGGACAGAATGATGGATCAGCAGGAAGCCCATGATGCGCTGCGCGCCGAAGGCCGCGCGGTGATGCATGAAGTGCTGGGTCGCGCCTATATGGAAAAGCGTGATGCCGGCACCAATCCCTTCAATGCCGCGGTGCGCAGGCTTTCCGAGGAATTCGCCTATGCCACGCTATGGCAAAGGCCGGGGCTTGATCGGCGCGAACGCAGCCTGATCACGCTTGCCCTGATTTGCGCGCTCAATCGCCCGCATGAGCTTCGCATCCATCTGGTGGCGGCCTTGAATAATGGCTGCACGGCCGAGGAGATTTCGGAGATTTTCACCCATGCGGTTGCCTATTGCGGATTTCCGGCTGCGATTGACGCGCTACGCGTTGCGGAGGAAGTGCTGCGCGAACAGGGCAGGCTTTGAAGATGAGCGGTGGCGCAGTGGAGATCGCCCCTCAGTAATGCTGGCGCGGTGCGGCGCGCGATCCGCGCAGTATCAACCACGCCCCCACCGCCATCATGGGCAAGGACAGCAATTGCCCCATGGTTGCCCCCGCGAATAAAAACCCAAGATGCGCATCGGGCTGGCGGAAGAATTCGCCGATGAAACGCGCAACGCCATAGCCGCCCAGAAACACGCCCGAAAGCACACCCGCACGCGCCCGCATCGCGGGGCGGGAGACCAGCACCATCAGCAGCGCGAAAAGGCAAAAGCCCTCAAGCCCCGCCTGATAAAGCTGCGACGGGTGGCGCGGATCGGGCCCGGCGCCCGGAAACACCATGGCCCAGGGTGCGACACTCACCCGGCCCCAAAGCTCGCCATTGATGAAATTGGCCAGACGCCCGAGGAAAATGCCAATCGGCACCACGCAGACCACGCGATCGGAAAACGCCACCCAATCCAGCCCCTGACGCCGCGCGAACAGGAATAGCGCCACAATCACCCCCAGCGCGCCGCCATGGAAGGACATGCCGCCCTGCCATAAATACAGCGCCTCCCAAGGCGCGGTCAGGTAATGGCCGGGGCGATAGAACAACACATAGCCAAGCCGCCCGCCCAGAATAATGCCAAGCGTGACCCAGGTGACGAAATCATCCACCTGTTCTGGTGTGGCGACCTTCGGCCCCAGCACCACCAACCGCCGCGCGAGCCGCCAGCCCAAAACAATCCCGGCGATATAGGCCAGTGCATACCAGCGAATCGCAAATGGCCCGATCTGCACCAGCACGGGATCAATCATCGGAAAGGGGAGGGCGAAGAACATCAGATGAAGGGATCCTCGGCCCGCAGCAGCACATCCCGCACATAGGAAGCCACACCTTCTTCCAGCGTGATCGGGTTTTTGCGAAAGCCTGCGGCGCGCAGGCGTTCCATGCGCGCTTCTGTGAAATACTGGTAATTGTCCTTCAGATCATCGGGCATCGGCACAAACCGGATATCGGGCGCGCGGCCCAAGGCCGCGTAGATCGCCCGCGTCAGGTCAAGAAAACTCCGCGCGGTGCCGCTGCCCATATTGAACAGGCCTGAGGTGCCGGGATTGTCGTGCAGCCAGAGCATGGCCGCGACACAATCATCCACATGCACGAAATCGCGCCTCTGTTCGCCATCCGCGATACCGTCGCGCCCTGAAGCGAAAAGCGTCGCTGCCTCACCGCCCGTGATCTGGCGGAATTTATGCAGCACCACGCTCGACATGCGGCCCTTATGGAGTTCATTCGGACCATAGACATTGAAGAAGCGCAACCCCGCCCATTGCGGCGGCCGCGCCTGCCCGCGCGCGAGCATCTGCGCCACGCGCCGATCGAAAGCGAGTTTCGACCAGCCGTAGAGATTCAAGGGCCGCAATTTCGCCAATGCCGCTTCCGAAGCGTCATCGTCGAAACCCAAGGTGCCATCGCCATAAGTCGCGGCGGATGACGCATAGATGAAGGGCACGCCGCGCTTGGCGCACCAATCCCAAAGCCGCTGCGACAGGGTGATGTTCACCGCCGCCACCAGATCGCCATCAGTTTCCGTGGTGGCGCTGATTGCCCCCATATGGAACACCGCTTCCACCGGTGCACCGGCGCCGAGGAATTCCCAAAGCGCCTCGGGCGGGATCACGCCGGCAATCGGGTGCTTGGCCAAATTGCGCCATTTCACGCCTTGGCGCAGGCGGTCCACCACCATCACCTCCGCCCCACGGGCGCAAAGCGCGGCAACCAGGTTGGAGCCGATGAAACCGGCCCCGCCAGTGACAATATGCATGGGCGGTCTTTTGCAGCCTCGGCCTTGAGCGATCAGGCTGAAGCGTATAGGCCGTGGGTGAGTAGACCGGCAAGCAAGGGCCGAAGGGGCAAGGCGATGAAAGATCAGCGTGGCGGGCGAGCCCGCGTGATGGACGACCTGGCGGGCGTGGCGGGCGGCGCCTTTTCGGTGCTGACCGGCATCCGTGCGGAAATTGAAGCCATCGCCAAGGCGCAGGCGGAAGCGATTATCCGCAGGCTTGACCTGGTCCGGCGGGAAGAATTGGACGCGGCCATGGATGTGGCGCGCCGTGCCCGGGAACAGGCGGAAGACCTCGCGGCCCGGGTGGAAGCGCTGGAAGCCAAAGCATTTTCAAGCCAAGTGGCATCACTTGGCGACTCGGAAAATGCGACAAAACATTCCAAGGCGGTTCCGAAAGCCGGCGGCAAATCCTCATCCAGCACGTGAAGTTCTGGGGATAAGTTATTCGGGCTTGCGGTGGGATTCCGCACCTGCGTAATCTCCGCTTGTGGTCGCCGGCCCGAATCGCACACCAGATGTTGGGGTGCAGGCTGGCTGATCGGAAAGGGGGAGTTTCCGATGTCCGCCTCACTACACACTGAAGTTGACCGCATTATCAATCCGTTGGACGTGCTGGAACAGATCATTTCCGGCAATGAATGGGTGTTCGAACGCCGTTCTGATGAGGAAATGGCGGCCGAGGCGCCGGGGAAGTGGTGCGATTACGGGCTGCATTTCTCCTGGTCTTCTGAGATGAGCGCCATGGCCTTTACCTGCGCCTTTGACCTGAAAGTGCCTGCCGCACGGCGGGAAAAACTCTATGAATTGCTCGCACTTGCCAATGACCGGCTCTGGATCGGGCATTTCGGTATTGAAGCCGAGGAAGGCGTGCCCGTATTCCGCCATTCCGTGCTGCTGCGCGGCGCGCCTGGTGCCTCGGCGGAAAGCCTGGAAGATATGGTGGATATCGCGCTGACCGAATGCGAACGCTTCTTCCCCGCTTTCCAATTCGTCCTTTGGGGCGGGAAAAGCCCGGCGGATGCGCTGGCCGCGGCGATGCTGGATTGCATCGGCGAAGCATGACGCCCCTGGCGCGGGGGTGATTGCCCGCGCCTGATTTCAAAGGCAATCTGCGGGCATGAGCGAAAAACTCCCCCCGATCCTTCTTATTGGCTGCGGCAAGATGGGCGGCGCGATGCTGTCTGGCTGGCTGGAACAGGGCTTGTCCGACGCCGTGGTGGTTGAACCCCATGCGCCGGCGGTGGCCGCCTTTGCCAAGCGTGTGCGCGTGGTGGCGGATGCCGCCGCCATCCCGGGCGATTTCCTCCCAGCCGCGGTGGTGGCCGCAATCAAGCCGCAGGAAGCGCCAGCAAGCCTGCCCGCCTATGCGCGGTTTTCGGGGCAGGGCGCCTTGTTTCTTTCGATCATGGCCGGGCGTTCGGTTGCTTCCATGCAAGCAGCGCTTGGCGCGGATACGGCGGTGGTGCGCGCCATGCCCAATACCCCAGCGGCCATCCGCCAGGGATTTACCGCCGCTTTTGCCGGGCCTCGTGTTTCGGCGGCGCAAAGGGGGCTCGCTGATGCGCTGCTGGCTGCGATTGGCGAAGTGGCCTGGGTTGATCAGGAAGATCAGATCAACCCCGTGACCGCGGTCTCGGGCGGTGGCCCGGCCTATGTGTTCCTGCTGGCCGAGGTTTTGGAAGCCGCTGCGGTGGAACAGGGCTTGCCGCGCGATTTGGCGCGGCGTATGGCGCGCGCGACGGTGGCGGGTTCCGGCGCGCTGCTGGGTGCGAGTGAACAGGATGCCGCTGATTTGCGCCGCGCTGTGACCAGCCCCAAGGGCACCACGGAACGCGCGCTGGCGGTGCTGATGGAACCGGATGCCTGGCCCAAGACCATGTCGCGCGCCATTCAGGCGGCCACGAATCGGGCCAGGGAATTGGCGGGGTAAAGGAAGACAGGCGATGCACCTGGGTCGGGTGGCTTTCAATCCCATTACGGACCGCGAAACGGCGAAGCGATATTTCGCAAACACCGTATCGCGGGTAGAAGTTGAAACGCATTCCTATTGTAATCGCCGCTGTTCCTATTGCCCCAATGTCGTGGGCGACCGGCTGGGCGAAAATGTGCGGATGGAAGAACCCGTCTGGCGACTAGTTTTGGATAACCTCGCGGAAATCGGCTACCGGCACAATTTTGTCATGAACAGCTATAATGAGCCCTTGGCGGATCGAGCGATTCTGGATCGCATCCGCGAAGCACGCGAAGCCATGCCGAATGCCCGGCTGATGATCTATACCAATGGCGATTATCTGGACCCAGCCTATATCGAAGCCCTGGCGGAAGCCGGTCTGAATTACATGCATATCTCGATCCATATGCGTAAGAATGATCAGTATTCAGACATTTATGCCATCAACCGCATGCTGGAGATTTCTGTCCGTGCGGGCATTGCGGCGCGTATCCGCACCATCCGTTCGAATGAGTATATCATCGCAGCCATGCCGCATCCGCGCATGGAGATCGAAACCCGCGCGATCAATTTCATGCGCAATGGGACAGATCGTGGCGGGTTGCTGCCGGACATAACGCCGGTGGCGAAACGCACGGCGCCCTGCGTCTTTCCCTTTGCGCATTTCATCATCGGCTTTTCGGGAAATATCGTGCCCTGTTGCCACATCCGCAGCGACCGGCCAGAGCATGAAGATTATCTGATCGGCAACTTGAGTGATTACGGCAGCATCTTTCAGGCCTTCGCGAGCCAAAGGGCAGCCGGCTGGCGGCGCGAATTGGTGAGCACGCAGGAAAAGAAAAAGCCCTGCGATACCTGCACCGCAGCCTTTTTGCAGGGCCCGCAAGCCGCCTCCGCTTTTGACGGGGCTTGGCGGGAATATGTGCTGCCAACTGAAGCCTCAACCCCGGCCTTGGTGAAATAGGCCTTGGGCGCCATATCCCAGTCATGAGCGAAACCGCCACCGACGAAGCCCTGATCGCCGCGCTCTGGCGCGTCATTGCCGCGCATGGCTGGCCTGGGCTGACAATGCGTCGGCTTGCCGCCGAAGCAGGCACCGATACCGCCGCTTTGCGCGAACGCTTCCCGACCCGGCTGGATGTGCTGCTGCTGCACGGCTGGATGATGGATCAGGCCGTGCTGGCGGGCACCATTCCAGGCCAGGGCGGTTCGGTGCAGGACCGGATTTTTGATGTGCTGATGCGCCGGCTGGATGCCATGCAGCCGCATCGGGAAGGCATTTTGCGCCTATTCGAAGATATGCGCCGCGACCCCGCCATTGCGCTGGCACTCGCGCCCCATATCGGCATTGCCATGCGCTGGATGCTGGAAGCGGCCGAAGTTGAGGCGAAAAGCTGCGAAGCGCGGCTATTGGCGCTTGGGCTTGCTGGCGTGTGGCTGGCGACCATTCGCGCTTGGGCGGGCGATGACAGCCCGGATATGGGTGCGACCATGGCCACGCTTGATTCAGCGCTTGATCGGGCGGAACGGATCGCTCGGCCGCTTGGCCTGCTCCGGGGCGAAGCCGCGCCGCCCCCCTCTGCGAAAGCTGCCGAAACTTCGTGACCTTGGGCCTGGGCGGTCTATACTGGGCATCCATCACAAAAGAGGCCCCCATGACCGACCCCTTCAGCTTCAAGCCCAACCTCGACATCGCCAAAATCATGGCCGAGTTCCGCCTGCCCGCCATGCCGGATATGACCGAACTTGCCAAGGCACAGCAGAAGAACCTGGAAGCCATTACGGCGGCCAATAAGGTGGCACTGGAAGGGGCGCGCGCGGTTGCCGAACGGCATATGGAAATCGTGCAGCAATCGGTCGCGGAAATGCAGGATGCCATGCGGTCCATGGCAAGCCCGGGTGATATGCAGGAACAGGCCGCGAAACGCGCTGAGATGGCCAAGGCCGCTTATGAACGCGCCGTTGGGCAGATGCAGGAATTGGCCGATCTGATCCAGAAATCGAGCGGTGAGGCACTATCCCTGCTGCAGAAGCGCTTTGCTGAAGCGATGGAAGAAGTGAAGAGTTTTTCCACCGACAAGAAGGCGTGAGCTGTGTGGCGCGGGGTCCCGCCCCGCGCCGATATTCTCAGCCGAGATGCTTGGCAAAAAACGCCAGCGTGCGTTCCTGCGCCAGCGCGGCATCCTTTGCAACATAGGAACCACGCTCATCACAGCCAAAGCCATGGCCCGCGCCCAGATAGACGAAGATTTCCACTTCCTTGCGCGCGGCGCGGATGGCGTCCACGTCGCTCATGGGGATGGAGGCATCGGTTTCGCCGAAATGAAGCTGCGTCGGGCAATTCGGCACCTCATCCTTCGCCGCCGCAATGCCGCCGCCATACCAGCCGACCGAGGCCGAGAAGGCGCTGGTGCGTGTGGCACCATGCCAGGCGATCGTGCCGCCCCAGCAATAGCCGACAATGCCGCGCTTGGCCTGGCGGGGCAGGGCGGCGGCGGCGGCCAGCACATCAAGAACGGTCTTGCCGGCATCAATCTTGCCGCGCAATTCGCGCCCTCGTGCCAGATCGGCGGCGTCATAGCCAAGCTCCACATTGCGCTCGGCACGATCAAAAAGCTGCGGCGCGATTACCGCATAGCCGGCAGCAGCGAAATCATCGCAAAGCTTACGGATATGGCGGTTCACGCCAAAGATTTCCTGCGTCACCACCAAGGCGCGCGCGGCATCCTGCGGGCCGGTGCGATAGGCTTGCAGGCGAAAACCATCAGCAGCAGTGAGTGAGATCATGGGCATGGGCGTTTTCCTTCCAAATGAGATGTGCCTATCCTGATGGCATGGCTGAAATCGTCAACCTGAAGCACGCGCGTAAATTGAAGGCGCGCGAAGCGGCCGAAGCCAAGGCGGCGGAAAACCGTGCCAAATATGGGCAGACCAAGGCCGAACGAGCGCGGGTGGCGGCTGAGAAGGCCAAGCTTCGCGCCGTGATTGATGGGGCAAAGAAGGAAGACTAGGCGCTGCCCGCTCCCTCAAGCTCCGAACCTACACCGCCGCCGTCGCGATACCCATGCTCTGGATCACGACCGACCGGTTCGGCGCAACTTCAAGTATTGGGCCTTTGTGCGCCAGGTATCAGACGGGGCGGACCCCATAGGTAGCGTAGCCACGAGCCTGCTGATCCTCGACGCTACGGTCGGGGAACAGCGCATAGCTTGGCGCCCAAATGCGAGAGATCCGGTTCACCGTGACGTGAATCGCGCGGCGCACCTTGAAGTCCGTGCCCGCCATCTCCTGCAGGCGCGCGCCGGTAGCGGCACAGTCTGGATGCTCTGGCGGAATCAGGCGCGCCCGTCCGGCAATCTTGAACCCGCGCTGGCGGAACACATCGACAAAGCTGACGCAGACGAGCGGCTGGCGGGCGATGTTTCGCACGCTCACCGGCGACGCGATATCAGCGATAAGGATCGCATCATCGCCGTGGTCGGTGAAGATTTCGTTGGGGCTTACGTTGGGCTGGCCTTTCTCGTCCACGGTCGCGAGCCAGCACAGAACCGAATTGCGTATATCCTCTCGCACAGCATCGTTGATCACGGCCATTCACTCCATTTCTCACAACCCGGTGATACCTGATCTGGTCGCACCCCAGACTTCAACCAAAAAATGCGAACAGTGGCCCGAAACGTGGTCCCCGCAGCTACAGTGAGGGGGACCTGGGCGCCGAAGCCTCGCGTCGACGCGGCGCATACGAAAATGCGCCAAGGCAGCGGAAAACCGTGCCAAATATGGGCAGACCAAAGTCGAACGCGCACGGCTTGCGGCTGAGAGCGCCAAGCTGCGCGCCGTGATCGATGGGGCGAAGAAGGAAGACTAGGCGCTGCCCGCTTGGCGTTAAGCCGCGACACCGTGGCCGAAGAATACAGCCTCATGCCGATGCAGCCCCTGTTCTGCGCAATCAAGCGCAAGGCCGGCGACTTCCGCTGGCGTCACGCTCGATAAACGCGTGCCGGGCGCAATGGCGGTCAGGGTGTGAAACGGCTCATTGCCAGGCCGTGATGTGAAGGGCGCCGGGCGCAGAATGGTCCAGTCAAGGCGGCTCGCGCGGATGAGTGCCTCCTGCCGATCCTTGTCGGCGTAGAGGTTTTTCGTGAACAGCGGATAGATCAGGAAGTCATAGAAAAAACCGCCATGCCCCTTGGTATCGCCCGCGCCAACGCCGGTGATGGCAATCAGGCGCCGCGGCCCGCTGGCCTGCATGGCGGCAATCAGCGCCTTGGTGGTTGCCGAGAAAAAAGAGACTTCGCCCCGCGCGCGAAAGCCAAGGGCGTAAATCACGGCGTCCTGTCCCGCCAAGGCACCGGCAAGCGCTGCCTTGTCGCTTGGGTCGGCCTGCACCATCGTGACCGAGGGCGGCAGGCCATGCGAGCTGGTGCTGCGGCTTTGTGCAGTGATGCCATGCCCGCACGTCAGGGCTTGCGCGACAATTTCACGCCCAACGCGGCCCGTGCCGCCAAGGACGAGGAGCTTCATCCTCACCCCTTGCGGACGATGCTCATCCAGCCATGCGGGTCATTGCTACGGCCATATTGCAGGCCGGTGATGGCATCATAAAGCCGGCGCGTGACATCGCCGATCTCACCACCATTGATCAGCACATCCTCGCCCTTATAGCCGAGCGTCCCGACCGGGGAGACCACCGCCGCCGTCCCCGTGCCCCACATTTCCTTGAGCGTGCCATCGCGGCCAGCGGCCATCACTTCCTCAATCGCGATCTGGCGTTCGGTAACCTTCAGCCCCCAATCGCGCATCAATTGCATGGTGCTCGCGCGTGTCACGCCATCCAGGATGGTGCCGGTCAGTGGTGGCGTGATTACCTCATCGCCGATCCTCAGCATGATGTTCATCGTGCCGACCTCATCCAGATATTTGCGATTGACGCCATCCAGATAAAGCACCTGCGAATAACCAGCCTTCGCGGCATCGCGCTGGCCAGCCAGGCTCGCGGCGTAATTGCCGGCGGTCTTGGCTTCACCGGTGCCGCCCTTGACGGCGCGCACATGTGTGTCTGACGCCAGGATTTTCACCGGCTTCACGCCTTCCTTGTAATAGGTCCCAACGGGCGAGAGGATCAGGAAGTAAAGGTAATTATGCGCGGGATGCACGCCCAGCATCACATCGGTCGCGATAATGGTTGGGCGCAGATAAAGCGCGGTGCCGGGTTTGCGTGGCACCCATTCATGTTCAAGCCCAACCAGCGCATCGAAGCTTTGGCGAATGATATCCACCGGCAATTCCGGCATGCACATGATCTGGCCAGAGCGATTGAAGCGTTTCGCATGGCGATCCGGGCGGAACAGGCGGATCTGATCATCATCACCACGAAAAGCCTTGAGGCCATCGAAAATCGCCTGCCCGTAATGCAGCACGGATGTCGCGGGATCGAGGCTGAGCGGCCCATAGGGCACGATCCGCGGGGAATGCCAGCCTTTGCCTTCCTGATAATCCATCAGGAACATGTGATCGGTCAGCACCTTGCCGAAGGAAAGCTCATCATCGGCGGGCTTCGCCTTGGGGGCGGTGGTGCGGGTGATCGGGAAGGAAGCCATAGCTGCGTATCCTCGGCGTTTTGATTTCTTGCGCGAGATTAGCCTCTGGCGCAAAAAAAGGTAAGTAGTCCTTACTTAGATTTTGTGTTTTCGTCGGCCATTAACCGCGCAAGGCCCGGTTCAAGCCCGATCTGCGGCGCCTGCGCCACGCGGGCCGGCACCTGCGCGGCGCGGCAGGCCATGACCAGGGCGCAATCCAGGCTATCCAGCACCGGCACCGGCAGCAGGGCGGCAAGCTTGGGCGCCAGGCCCACTAAGCCAGCCCCGCCCAGCACCACCACGCCCGCACCCGCCGCCACTGCCTGGCGGGCTTCCTCGGCAATCAGCCCCAGCGCCGTTTCGGGCTCCCGCGCGATCATATCGCCAGTGGGCGGGACGGAGCGCACCCGAACGCGGTCCCGCCCATGGCCGCGGATAAGGGCGAATTCTTCCAGCATCGGCACCCAGGCGGCACCCCCAGTAAGCAGCGCAATGCGTGGCGCCTGTTCCAGGGCAAGCGTGATGGAGGCTTCCGCCATGCCAATCACTGGGATGGGCAGCAATTCGCGCGCCGCTTCAATGGCGGGTTCGCCAAAACAGGCGATGATGGCAGCACCAAAACCTTGCGGATTATGCGGGCCGATATGCTCCGCAAGGCCCGCCAGGACCGCATGGCTTGCAATGGCGACCGCGGCGCGGGTTGCGATATAGCGCGCGCCAAAAGGGGCCGTGGCCGGCACCAGATCGCAAGCGGGCAGGCCAAGGCGGGGCAGGGCGTCCCGCGCTCGGGCGGCGATCAGGGCAGTGATGGCGGGGTCGGTATTGCCGTTCAGAAGCAGGATGCGCATGGCGCGCTTCTGCCGCTTTGCGCCTGGGCCTGGCAAGGGTGTCTCGCGGTCCCGCAAACTTGCCTATTGCACCTTGGCGCGCGGCGCCGCATGGTCGGGCAGTGCTGCCGATAATTTAGGCAGGGATGAATATCCTTGACCGCTGGCCCAAGGCCAGGGGGTGGCACGGGCTTTGCTGCCTTCAGATGTTGTTGTGCGCGCCAAGTCGCGGCTTGGCGGGGTGCATGGCTGGTGTGGCCTTAAGGCGGCGGTTTCCCGTGAAGCCGCCCAAATGCGACGAAGGGAGAGTGACGCAATGCGCATGAAACGATTTTTGATGACAGCCTGCCTTGCGGCGCTGCCCATGCTGGGCGCGACCGTCGCGCAGGCGCAGGGCACGCTCAGGATTGGCATGACGGCAGCGGATATTCCGCTGACCCATGGCCAGCCCGACCAGGGCTTTGAGGGTAATCGCTTCACCGGCATTCCGCTGTTTGACAGCCTGACGATGTGGGATTTGTCCTCGGCCGATAAGCCCTCGGTGGTGATCCCGGGGCTTGCGACCGAATGGGCCGTTGATGCCAATGACAAGACGCGCTGGGTGTTTCGCCTGCGGCGCGGCGTAAAATTCCATGACGGGTCGGATTTCACCGCCGATGCCGTGGTGTGGAATGTGCGCAAGATCCTGGACCGCGAAGCGCCGCATTATGACCCGCGCCAGGTCGGCATTACCGCGACCCGCATGCCAACATTGCGCCGTGCGGAGAAGATTGACGATTACACGGTGGCGCTGTTCACGGCCGAACCTGACAGCCTGCTACCGATCAACCTGACCAATCTGTTCATGGCAAGCCCGACGCAATGGGAAAGGCTGCGCGCCGCCAATGCCAATGCGGAAGCCACCTGGAACGCCTTTGCGCGTGAGCCATCCGGCACTGGCCCCTTCCGCATGACGCGCTTTGTTCCGCGTGAACGCGCCGAATATGCGCGTTTCGATGGCTATTGGTCCGACAAGGCGAAGCTTGATCGCATTGTGATCCTGCCGATCCCGGAAGCCAATGCGCGAACCGCGGCCCTGCTTTCCAATCAGGTGGATTGGATTGAAGCGCCTGCCCCCGATGCCATTCCGCAGCTGCGCCAGCGCGGGATGGTGATCACCAGCAATGCGCAGCCGCATGTCTGGCCATGGCAGCCCTGCTTTGCGGAAGGCTCGCCGCTGCGCGATGTGCGTGTGCGTCGCGCCATCAATCTTGGCATTGACCGGGAAGGGCTGCGCACCTTGCTGGGTGGGATGATGTCCATCCCCGTCGGCACCGTGCCGCGCGGCCATCCTTGGTTCGGCAACCCAAGCTTCAATATCCGCACCGATAAGGCCGAAGCGCGCCGCCTGCTTGCGGAAGCGGGCTATACGGCCCAGCGCCCATTGACGCTGAAGGTGCAGATCTCGGCTTCCGGTTCGGGCCAGATGCAGCCGCTGCCGATGAATGAGTTCCTGCAACAGGACCTGAAGCAAATTGGCGTGAATGTCGAATTCGATGTGGTGGAATGGAACACCCTGTTCGCCAATTGGCGCCAGGGCTGCACCCATGCCTCGGCACGCGGGGCGCATGCCACCAATGTCTCCTTCGCGGCCATGGACCCCTTCTTTGCCATGGTGCGCTTCTGGGATTCGAAAATGGCGCCGCCGGTTTCAAATAATTGGGGCTTCTTCAACGATCCGCGCTTTGACGCGATGATCGCCGAAGCACGCAACGCTTTCGAACCCGCCGCGCGTGACGCTGCACTCGCCCGCCTGCATGCGGCGGGGGTGGATGAGGCACTGTTCATCTGGATCGCGCATGACGTTTCCCCGCGCGCCATGAGCCCGCGCGTGCGCGGTTATGTTCAGCCGCAGAGCTGGTTTGTGGATCTGCGCCTGCCCTTCATTCAGTAACTTCTGATCGCCGGGCGGCTAACACCGCCCGGCGATTGCCGGAGAGACGATGTTCTTCTACCTGATCCGTCGCATTGCCTATGCCATCCCCATCGCGCTTGCGGTCGGGTTCGTGTGTTTCATGCTGGTGCAGATCGCACCTGGTGATCCGATCAACGCCATCGTCCCGCCCGATGCGCCGGGCGATGTGGTGGAACAGGTGCGGCGCGATTACGGGCTGGATAAGCCCTTGCCGGTGCAATTCGGGCTTTGGCTGCTGAAAGTGGTGCAAGGCGATCTTGGCCGTTCGCTCGCTTCCGGCCGGCCGGTCTGGTCTGATCTTTCAAGTGCCATTGGCAATACGCTGATGCTGGCGGCTTCCGCTTCGCTGCTCGGCTTCATTCTTGGCTGCGTGCTGGGCGGGCTGGCCGGCACCTTTCGCGGTTCCTGGCTTGATCGTGCGGCGGTGACGCTGGCGGTGGGTGGTGTTTCCGTGCCGCATTACTGGCTGGGCATGGTGATGGTGGTGATTTTCTCTGTCCAATTGAATTGGCTGCCGGCGATGGGCGCGGGGCCAGGCGGGTCTTCCGATTGGGCCTGGGATTGGGAACATGTGAAGCACCTGATCCTGCCGACAGTGACGCTTTGCGTCATTCCCATGGGGATCGTGACGCGCACGGTGCGAGGCATTATTGCTGAAATCATGAACCAGGAATTTGTGACCGCGCTGCGCGGCAAGGGGCTGACGCGCAGCGGCGTATTCCTGCATGTGGTGAAGAACGCCGCCCCCACCGCGCTTGCGGTCATGGGCTTGCAGCTTGGCTATCTGATGGGCGGGTCCATTCTGGTGGAGACGGTCTTTTCCTGGCCAGGCACCGGTCTTTTGCTGAACAACGCCATCTTCCAGCGTGATTTGCCGGTGCTGCAAGGCACCATTCTGGTACTGGCCATGTTCTTTGTTGCGCTCAATCTTCTGGTGGATCTGATGCAAACCGCGCTCGATCCGCGCATCAAGCGGGGCTGATGCCATGTCCAATAGCGCAACCACCCCTTCGGCGGCGGAAGCTGAACTTGCGGTGCAGGCGCGCCAGGCGCCGGAACGTTCCACCGGCTATTGGGCAGGTGTCTGGAAGCGTGTCCGGCGCGATCCGGTGACGATTTTCTGCGCTGGCGTCCTGCTGCTGATGCTGCTGGCCATCATTTTCGCGCCAATGATCGCACCGCATGATCCCTATCAGGGCAGTATGATCCGCCGGCTGCGCCCCATCGGCACGCCGAACTATATCCTGGGCACGGATGAACTTGGGCGCGATATGCTGACGCGCCTTTTATATGGCGGGCGGCTTTCCTGGTTCATGGGTATCACGCCCGTCGCACTCGCTTTCGTGATTGGCACGGTGCTGGGCGTGCTGGCGGGCTATGCCGGCGGCAAGACCAATATGGCCATCATGCGCGTGACCGATGTGTTCTACGCCTTCCCATCCGTGCTGCTGGCGGTGGCGATTTCGGGCGCGCTTGGTGCGGGCATCATGAATGCCATTCTGGCGCTGACGCTGGTCTTCATCCCGCCCATTATCCGCGTGGCGGAAACCGTCACCACGGGTGTGCGCAATCTGGATTTCGTGGATGCGGCGCGTGCATCTGGCGCCAATGCCTTTACCATTGTGCGTGTGCATGTGCTGGGCAATGTGCTTGGGCCCATCTTTGTCTATGCGACATCGCTGATCAGCGTTTCGATGATTTTGGCCTCGGGCCTTTCCTTCCTGGGGCTTGGCACCAAGCCGCCGGAACCGGAATGGGGGCTGATGCTGAATACGCTGCGCACCGCCATTTACGTGCAACCCTGGATTGCGGTGCTGCCGGGGGTGTGCATTTTCGTCACCTCCATCTGCTTCAATCTGGTGAGCGATGGCCTCAGGCAGGCGATGGATGTGAAGGGCTGAGGTTATTTGATGCCGTGGCGGCTAAGTTCCGCACCTAGCCGCCCGGTGATAAAAAAGAAGAACATGCGGAAATCCGCGATCAGCGACCATAGCGGGTGGCGAAAGGTCGCGGGCCGGTTCTTTTCAATGAAGAAATGCCCGATCCAGGCGGGGCCGTAGCCACAGATCAGCGCCACCAGCAGCAGCCAGTAATTCCCCGACATCAGCCCAAGCAAAAACAGCAAAAGCCCGGCACCCGTGCCGGCAAAATGCAAGGCGCGCGTGAAGGGTTTGGCGTTTTCGCTCAGATAATAGGGCCAGAATTCCGCGAAGTTCTTGAAACTGTCGTTCATCCCGCCGCTTTCACATCCATTTCCGGCGGCACCAGCGCCGCTTCCAGCGCGGCACGGAGTGCAGCGAGTTTGCGTTCGTTTTCAACCTTAAGCCCGAAAACATCCTTCACATAAAACACATCAATCGCGCGCACCCCATAGGTGGTGATATGGGCTGAGGCGATTTGCATGCCCTGATCGCTCATCGCCGCCGTCACATCATGCAAAAGCCCAGGCCGATCGCGGCCATTCACTTCGATCACCGTATGCGTATTGGAGGCGTGATTGTCTATCACCACGCGCGGCGGCACGGTCACGGCGCGCAGCCTGGCGGGTTCGCGCTTCAGCTTGCGAATTTCATCGCGCAGTCTAAGGCGCCCTGAAAGCGCCTGTTCCACCAGCACCGAAAGCCGCGCCAGCCGATGTGGCGCATCCAGGGGCCCGCCCTGATAATCCTGCACCCAGAAAGTATCGAGCGCCATGCCATCGGTCATGGTATGGATGCGCGCATCCACAATGCTTGCCCCCGCTACCGCCAGCGCGCCCGCGATTTTGCTGAAAAGCCCCGGGTGGTCGGTGCAATAGACGGTGACTTCCGTCACCGCGCGATTTTCCAAGACGCGCGTATGTACCGTGAGCGGCGCCTTGGTCGCGCGCGCTTCTTCGATCATCGCCGCATGGCGTGCATGGGTCTCAGGATCAAAGGAGAGCCAATAGCCCGGGTAACCAAGGCCAAGGAAATGATCCACCTCCGCACGCGCATGGCCGATCAGTAATTTCGCCGCCGCATCCTTGGCGCGCGCCACGCGCACATCGCGTTCCGGCACGGAAAGCCCACCCGCCAGCACTTCGGCGACACGCCAGTAAAGTTCGCGCAGCAGCGTTGCCTTCCAGCCATTCCAGACCTTGGCACTGACCGCACGCATATCGGCGACCGTCAGCACCAGCAGCAGCCGGAGCCGTTCGGGGCTTTGCACAATCTCGGCAATGTCCAGGATGGTTTTTGGGTCTTCAATGTCGCGACGGAAGGCGGTTTCGCTGATCAGCAAATGATGCAGCACCAGCCAGGAAACCGTTTCGGTTTCTTCCGGCGTCAGGCCAAGGGCAGGGCAGATATGCAGCGCCAATTCCGCGCCCAATTCGGAATGATCGCCGCCGCGCCCCTTGGCGGCGTCATGCAGCAGCATCGCAACATAAAGCGCGCGGCGGGATTGTACCTGGCCGATCAGCTCGCTCGCCACCGGTGCCACTTCAGTCAATTCGCCGCGCTCCATCGCGCCCAGAACGCCAATGGCTTCGATGGTATGCTCATCCACCGTAAATACGTGATAAGTATCGAACTGCATCAGCCCAACCACGCGCTGCCAATCGGGCAAAAGTGCCGCGATCAGCCCGGCTTCATTCAACATGCGGAGCCAAATATGCGGGTCCTTGCCGGATAGGATATCCAGAAATTCCGCACTCGCTGCCGGATCGCCGCGCAGCCGCGCAAGTTGCCGCGCATGGCGAATAATGGCGCGGAAGGCGAGGGGGTGAATCTCCAAACCCCGGTCCCGCGCAAGCCTGAAGATGCGCAGCATCAGCACGGGTTCAACCGTGAAATCAAAGCCGGGTGCCGCGATGATCTTGCCATCAGCAAGGCCAAAGCCCGCTTCGGTGAGCGCCTTGTCCGGGGCCGGCAGCACGGCAGGGCGGCCCAAGGCGGCGCGGATGATGGCGGGTTCCAAAACGCGGGTGAAGCGCGCCACATCGCGCACGGTCAGAAAGAAATGCTTCATGAAGCGTTCAACGCCATCCTGAAGCCCGCGCCGTGTATAGCCCATGCGGGCACCAACGACTGGCTGCAGATCAAATGTCAGGCGTTCTTCCGCGCGGCCTGTCACCAGATGCAAATGAAAGCGCACAGTCCACAGGAAATCCCAGGCGCGGCGAATGGCGCGCGCCTCACTCGCTGTCAGCAGCCCGCCGCCCGGGCTATCGGGCCCGACCAATCCCGGCATGCGCTGCACATTGAAGGCGTAGCGCGCCAGCCAATAAAGCGTTTGCAGATCGCGCAACGCGCCGCGGCCTTCCTTCACATGGGGTTCAACCACGTAAGGGCTATCGCCATAGCGGCGATGGCGCTTTTGGCGTTCCGCAAGCTTCGCTTCCAAAAAGGGCTTCAGCCCCGAACGCGCACGCGCGGCGCGAAATGCTTCATCAAAACGGGCGAAAATCGCGGGGTCGCCCGCGACCAGCCGCGCATCCAATAGCGCGGTCATCACGGTTGCATCGCGTTTCGCTTCCTGCAGGCATTCGCTGCGCGACCGCGTGGCATGCCCAACCTTCAGCCCCAGATCCCAGAGCAGATAGAGCATGAATTCAACGGCCTTCCTGCCCTTTGTGCCCATGCTGTTATCGGTCAGGAATAGCAGATCAATATCGGAAAACGGCGCCAGCACGCCGCGCCCATAACCACCGGTCGCGACCAGGGCGTGGGCTTTCTCCCCGCGATCGGGCGGGTGCAGCGCTTCGGTATAGCAATGAATGCCAACCATCAGCGTATCCGTCAGCGCCGCCAACCAACGCGCCGCAGCAAGGCCGGATAATTCGCGCGCTTCAAAAGCCTGCTGCACGCGCGCCTGGATGCGGCCCAGATGCCGGCGCAGCAGCGCGAGCGCCGCATCGCGCGGGATCGGGCGGCCCGCCGGCAGCAATTCCTCCAACAGATCAGCCAAAAGCAGCGGCTGTTCCGCCACCACGCCAGGACCCATCGGCCCGCGATGGGACGAGGGCTCGGTGAGGGCAGGGGCGGTTTCGGATAGACTCATTACTGTCACAATATCGTGTCTGGTGGCGCTGGGACAGTCTCCAAAAGCGATTTAACGCGGTAGAGAAACTCCTGCGCTTCTCGCGGGCTGAGTGTGTCAGGATCAAGCCCTGCAAGCGCCTGAAGCGCCGGATGGGATGGCGCCGCGGCGGGGCTGGGGCGCGCGAAAAGCGGCAATTCCTCGGACATCGGGTCAAGCCCCTTGGCGCGGGCTTCAAGAGAAGCGAGCACTGCCTCTGCCCGGCGCAGCACCTCACGCGGCACGCCCGCAAGCTTCGCCACATGCAAGCCCCAGGATTTTTCGGCGGCACCGGGGCCCACGCTATGGCGGAAAATCACCTGCCCGCGCCATTCGCGCACCTGCATGGTGGCGAGTGTCAGCTCCGGCAATTTGGCGGCGAGCGAGGTCAATTCATGAAAATGCGTCGCAAAGATGGTGCGGCAGCGGATACGGTCATGCAAGGCTTCCAGCACCGACCAGGCGATAGCCAGCCCATCCCAGGTCGCGGTGCCGCGCCCGACCTCATCCAGCACCACCAGGGATTGCGCGCTGGCCAGGTTCAATATCGCCGCCGTTTCGGCCATTTCCACCATGAAGGTGGAACGCCCGCCGGCAATGTCATCCGCCGCGCCAACACGGGAGAAAAGCCGATCCACCAGGCCAAGCCGCGCGGCCTCCGCAGGCAGGAAAAGCCCCGCCTGCGCCAGGATCACAAACAGCGCGTTCTGCCGCAAATAGGTGGATTTGCCTGCCATATTAGGACCGGTAAGCAAACAAAGCCGCTGCCCCGCCGATAGATCGCAATCATTGGGCACAAAGGCCGGGCCGCGGGCTCGGGCAAGCGCTGCTTCCACCACCGAATGCCGCCCGGCCTTGATGGCGAAATCCGGCTTTTCGGTGATTTCCGGGCGGCACCAGCCGCCACCCGCCGCCAATTCCGCGCCTGCCGCATGCACATCCAATTCCGCCATGGCAGCAGCAGCGGCGGCGATGCCCGGCGCCGCATTCAGGCAAAGCCGTCGCAAATGTTGCGCGACCATGCGTTCACGCCGCGCTGCCTGATCGCCCGCTTCGGCCACCTTGCGATCAAGTTCTGCCAGCGCAGGGCAGGTGAAGCGCATGGCATTCGACATGGTCTGGCGATGGATGGGGCAATTGGGGCCTTCGGCGATGGCGGCGCGCAGCAATTTCTCGCCTGCGGCCAAGGGCATTTCGGCGAGAAAACCGAATTGCTGATGATGGCGGATACGAAGCGCCGCGACCCCCCAGGCCTGCGCCAAATCCAATTGCAAAGCAGCGATGGCATCGCGCCCGCCATCACGCAGCCGCCTGAGCGCATCCAATTCGCCATCATAGCCAGCCGCAATCAGCCCACCATCTTCCAGCCGCGCCGGTAGGGTTTCGGCAAGCGCGCGCTGCAATTCCGCCTGGGGCGAGGCTTCCGGCACCAGCGCGCCGCGCGCGGCTTCAATCAGCGCAGGTTGCAGCCCGCCGGCGGCATCAAGCGCTGCGGCCATGGCTTCAGCCCGCGCCAGCCCATCGCGAATGGCGGCGAGGTCTCGTGGTGCAAAGCGATCAAGCGAAAGCCGCGCCAAGGCGCGCGCCATATCGGGCGAGCCCTTCAGCGCAGCGCGCAGCGCAGCACGTTCGGAAGCGGCGGCGAGCATCCAACCCACTGCCTCATGCCGCGCCAGGATGGGGGCTGCATCGGCAAGCGGCGAGGCAAGGCGCGCGGCCAATTCCCGCGCCCCGGCGGCAGTCACGGTGCGATCCACGGCGGCGAGAAGCGAATGCCGCGCCTCCCCCCTCTCGCTTTTCAGGATTTCCAAGGATCGGCGCGTGGCGGCATCCATCTGCAGCAGCCCGCGCCCGCCCATTGGGCTTGGCGGGGCGAGCCGAGGCAAGGCACCCGCCTGGGTTGCCCGCACATAATCCAAAGCCATGGCAGCGGCGGCGAGTTCTTCCGCGCTGAAACTGCCAAAACCATCCAGGGTTGAGACATCGAAAGCCTCGGCGAGGCGCCGCGCGGCATCGCGGGGCGGGTCAAGCGGCGTGATGCGCGCTGCCACTTCCCCTTCAAAAACCCCTTCCGGGGCCAGGATTTCAGCCGGTTCCAGCCGCGCAAGCAACGCCTGGATTTCGCCGCGCGGGAGGGATTCCGTGCCAAAAGCGCCGGTTGAAACGTCAAGCCAGGCGGCGCCGAGCCGATCTTCAAGCGGCGCGAGTGCCAAAAGCCAGGCAGGGCGCGCCGCTTCCAGCAGGGTTTCCTCCGTGACGGTGCCAGCCGTTACCAGCCGCGTGATTTCACGCCGGATGGTCGGCGCCTTGCGCGCCTTGGCCTGTTCCGGCGTTTCCGTCTGGTCGCAAATGGCAACGCGGAAGCCCTGGCGAATCAGCCGCGCCAGATAGCTTTCATGCGCATGGGCCGGCACGCCGCACATGGCCACCTTCTGGCCGCGATGCTCCCCCCTGAAGGATAGTGCGATATCCAAGGCAGCGGCGGCGGCTTCGGCATCGGCAAAGAACAACTCATAGAAATCGCCCATGCGGAAAAACAACAGCGCATCGGGATGTGCGGCCTTGGCGGCGAACCATTGGGCCATGGCCGGCGTTGCGCCGCTGGCATCGGGAATCGGGCCTAGGGGGGCTTGGGCGGGGGACATGCCGCGAGAGGATATAGGCGGCGCGCGCCCAAGCCAAACGCCGGGCTGGCGCATTGGCGCGAGAGGTTACACATTGGCGGCAAGAATGATGCATCAGGGAGGGGGTTCCGATGACAGCTTCCGGTATTGGCCGCAGATCCATCCTGGCAATGGGGGCGGCGGCGGCTTTGCCTGCGCCGTCTCTCGCGCAGGATATGCGGGCGCAAACGCTCCGCTTCGTGCCGCAGGCCAATCTGAGCGTATTGGACCCGGTCTTCACCACGGCAACCGTCACCGGCAATCACGGCTGGCATGTGTTTGACACGCTTTTTGGCGTGGATGCGGAATTGAAGCCGAAGCCGCAAATGGCCGAGGGCGCTGAAGCGCTGGATGATGGCAAGCGCTGGCGGATCACCTTGCGCGCCGGTTTGCGCTTCCATGATAATGAGCCGGTGCGCGCGCGCGATTGCATCGCAAGCCTGAAGCGCTGGTGCGCGCGTGAGCCCTTTGGGCAATTGCTGTTGCGTCAGGTGGATGAATGGCGCGCGGTGGATGACCGCACCATCGAAATCCGCCTGAAGCGTGCCTTTCCCCTTCTGTTGGATGCGCTGGCCAAGCCCGATGCCGCGGTGCCCTTCATCATGCCCGAACGCTTGGCCGAAACCGATCCCAATCGCGGTGTCACGGAAATGATCGGCTCTGGCCCCTATCGCTTCATTACGGGCGAATATAATTCCGGCAGCCGCGTGGTTTATGAGAAGTTTGATGCCTATCAGCCGCGCCAGGAGGCACCTTCCTGGACATCGGGCGGCAAGATTGCGCATTTCCGGCGTATTGAATGGCACATCCTGCCAGACCCCGCGACAGCGGCGGCGGCCCTGCAAAATGGCGAGGTTGATTGGTGGGAAAGGCCGCATCCGGATTTGCAACCGCTGCTGGCGCGCGCGCGTGATGTGCGGCGCGAAGTATCCGACACGGCCGGGCGGCTTGCCGTATTGCGCATGAACAATCTGCACCCGCCCTTTGATGATGTGCGCATCCGCCGCGCGGTCCGGCTTTCAGTATTGCAGGAAGATTATATGCGGGCGTCGCGCGGGGATGATCGCACCGATTGGGCGCTTTGCCGCAGCCTATGGCCGCGCCATACCCCCTATTATGAGGATTTGGGTGAGGCGATGATGCCGGGCGATCTGGACCGCGCCCGCGCCGCGCTTCGCGAAGCGGGCTATGCCAATCAGCGCGTTGTCGTGATCAACCCGACGGATTTTCCGGATATCGGGCCGCTTGGGCAGGTCACGGCGGATCGGCTGAAGCGGATCGGCATGAATATTGACCTTGCCGAGAGCGATTGGGGCACGGTGGTGCAGCGCCGCAGCAACCGCGAAACCGTGGATCGCGGTGGCTGGTCCATCCTGCATACGACCGGCGGTGCCACCGCCTGGGCCAATCCCGCCGTATCCTTCCTGGTGCGCGGCCAGGGCACGGGCGGCTGGTTCGGCTGGTGGAAAAGTGATGAGGCGGAAGCCATGGCCGAAGCCTGGCTATTCGCCCCGAATGAGGCAGAGCAGAAGCAGATCGCATCCCGCCTTGGGCGCTTGGCCTTGGAAGATGCGGCCTTCATCCCGCTTGGCCAATTCACGATCCGAACCGCCTTCCGGCGTAATATCACTGGGATTTTGCAGGGATCATCGCCCTATCCCTGGAATGTCCGGCGGGTCTGAGGGTGCGAATTGCTGCGCCTGCGAAGCTGGGGCCTCGCGGTATGGGCAACAAAACGGCATGATGGGCTTGGTTTGAGGAGTGGTGGCTAGGATGGATGACGCGAAGAAAACGCCGGTTGAGGATACGCGCACGGCGCGCGTCACCGCCGAAGAAGCGCTGGCAATGCACCGGGAAGGGCGGCCAGGCAAGCTCGAAATCCGCCTGACCAAGCCCTTGATCACGGCGCGGGATTTGAGCCTGGCCTATTCGCCAGGTGTCGCGGAGCCCTGCCTGCATATTCATCGCGACCCGAGCCTTGCCTATGACTATACGGCGAAGGGCAATTTCGTCGCGGTGATTTCCAATGGCACGGCGGTGCTGGGGCTTGGCAATCTGGGCGCGCTGGCATCGAAGCCCGTGATGGAAGGCAAGGCCGCCTTGTTCAAGCGCTTTGCCGATGTGGATTCGATGGATCTTTGTGTGGATACCGAAGACCCGGACGCTTTCATCAATGCCGTGCGCTATCTGGGGCCGACTTTTGGCGGGATTAACCTGGAAGACATCAAGGCGCCGGAATGCTTCGTGATTGAACAGCGTTTGCGCGAATTGATGGATATTCCGGTCTTTCATGATGACCAGCATGGCACGGCGATTGTCGCCGCCGCCGGCTTGATCAATGCCTGCCATCTGACCGGGCGCGATTTAAAGACGACGAAGCTTGTCATCAATGGCGCGGGTGCGGCTTCCATTGCCTGTGCCGAATTGGTGAAGGCCATGGGCATGCGGCCCGAGAATGTGATCCTGTGCGATACCAAGGGCGTGATCTGGCGCGGCCGTCAGGAAGGCATGAACCAGTGGAAATCCGCCCATGCGGTGACGACTGCCGCGCGCACGCTGACACAAGCCTTGGATGGCGCGGATGTATTCTTTGGCCTTTCGGTGAAGGGCGCGCTGACGCCTGAGATGATCAGGGCCATGGCGCCAAAGCCCATTATTTTCGCCATGGCCAATCCCGATCCGGAAATCACGCCAGATGAAGCACGCGCCGCGCGGCCCGATTGCATCATCGCGACCGGGCGTTCGGATTACCCGAACCAGGTCAATAATGTGCTGGGCTTTCCCTTCATTTTCCGTGGCGCCCTGGATGTGCGCGCTTCCACCATCAATGACGCGATGAAGATCGCGGCGGCTGAATCACTCGCCATGCTGGCGCGCGAAGATGTGCCGGAAGAAGTCTCGGGCGCAGGTGCCGGCAAGGCGCTACGCTTTGGCCCCGAATACATCATCCCCAACGCTTTCGATCCACGGCTGATTTCGCGCGTGTCACCCGCTGTTGCCAAGGCCGCGATGGATAGCGGCGTGGCGCGCCGGCCCTTGCCCGATTTGCAGCGCTATGCGCGGGATTTGGCGAATAGGCTGGACGCGACCGTGGGCGCGCTTGAAGCCATTGCAGAAAGCGTGCGGCAGAACCCGAAGCGTGTGGTATTTGCGGAGGGCGAGGAAGAAAAAGTGATCCGCGCCGCCATTGGTTTCCGCAATGCGGGCTATGGCACGCCGATTCTGGTGGGGCGAGAGGAACGGATTGCGGCAGTGGCGAATGCCATTGGCATTCCGCTGCCTGAGGGCATTGAAATCCAGAATGCGCGGATATCGGAGTCCACGCGCCGCTATGCGGAGTTTCTCTATGGCAAGCGTCAGCGCGATGGCTTCCTGCAACGCGATTGCCAGCGCCTGGTCAATCAGGACCGCAATGTCTTCGCTTCCTGCATGGTTGCGACCGGTGATGCTGATGCGGTGGTCACGGGGACCACGCGGTCCTATTCGGCTGCGCTTGAGGGCATCAGCATGGCGATAGACCCGGTGCCGGGGCGGGTTGCTTTCGGTGTTTCCATCATCATTTCGCGTCAGGCGGGCACGGTGCTGGTGGCGGATACCGCCATTCATGAAAGGCCGGATGCGGCGACCTTGGCCGGCATTGCGCGCGGTTCAGCGGCGGCTGCGCGGCGCTTGGGGATGGAACCGCGTGTGGCATTTCTTTCCTTCTCAACCTTCGGCGATCCGCGCGGCACCATCCCGGGCAGTATTCGTGAAGCGGTGAAGTTGCTGACCGAACGTGGCGCGGATTTTGAGTTCGATGGCGAAATGTCTGCTGATGTCGCGCTTGATCCCGCGTTGCGGGCCGCGCTTTATCCCTTCTGTCGCCTGACGGGGCCTGCCAATGTGCTGATCATGCCGGGTATTCATGCGGCGCATATCCTGACGCGCGCTGTGCCGCGCCTCACCAGCAGCACGGTGATCGGGCCCTTGCTGACCGGGCTTTCGCATTCGGCGCAGATTGTGCCCATGCAGGCGGGCGTCAATCAAATTGTGGATGTGGCCTGCCTGGCCGCGCATGCCGCCCTGCCACGCGGCTAGGGCTACCATCGCTTTTTTCTTGACCTTGGCCGGGATTCGGGCAGCCTTACCCTGAAAGAAGCGGCGCAAAGACCGCTTCCTTCAGGGGAGTAAGCAAATGTCCAAACCGCGTCTTTCGCGTCGCGCTATTCTGGCCGGCGCCAGCATTTTGGCCATGCCGGGTATTGCCCGCGCGCAAGCTGGCGATTGGCCGCGCCGGCCGGTGCGCTACATCAATCCCTTTCCCGCTGGCGGTTCCACCGATGTACTCTCACGCATTTATTGCGCGCGCATGTCGGAAATCACGGGCCAGAGCTTCGTCGTTGAAAATCGCGGCGGTGCGGGCGGCAATGTCGGTGTGGATACGGTCGCGAAATCAGCGCCGGATGGCTATACGATTGGGCTTGGTGGCATTGCCTCCCACGCCATTGCGCCAACCCTTTACAGCAATCTGAACTTCGATCCCGAGAAGGATTTCACCTTCATCACCGGGCTTTGGCAATTGCCCAATTTGCTTGGCGTCAATCTCGATCTGCCGGTGCGCAGCGTGCCTGAGTTGATTGCGCTGCTGAAAGCGAATCCCGGCAAATACTCCTTCGGCTCTGCCGGTTCCGGCACCACGCTCCATCTCTCAGGTGAGATGTTCAAGCAATTGGCGGGTGTGAATATGGAACACGTGCCCTATCGCGGCGCGGCGCCGGGGCTTGTGGATCTGATGGCCGGGCGCATTCACATGATGTTCGATAATATGCCATCCATCCTTGCGCTATCGCGTCAGGGCAAGGTGCGGGCCTTGGCGGTGACCAGTGAAAAGCGTAGCCCGATTGAACCTGACTTGCCGGCGATTGCGGAATTTCTGCCAGGGTTTGATGTGATTTCCTGGACCTGTGTTTGCGCCCCCGCCGGGTTGCCCAAGGATGTGACGGATAGGATGTCCCATTTCAGCAAGCAGGCTTTGGAGCATCCCGATCTGGTGAAATCCTTCCGCGACCAGGGGGCGATGGCTTGGTACACAAGCGTTGCGGAAATCACCGCCTTTCGTGCAGCGCAGCAGGCGAAGCTTGCGCCGGTGATCCGTGCATCGGGGGCCAAGGTGGATTGAAGCACGGTCCTTGCCGGCGGCGCGGCTGATCTGCGACAAGGTCTCAGGATACCTTTTGTCGGAAACCACATGACTAGCGCGCTATGCGAATTTGCTGATGCGCCCAAGGGGGCAGAGCGGCTTGACCATTTCATGGCGCGCGCCGCGGCGGCCTATTACGCCGCGCGTGATCCGTTTCGGGATTTCGCGACTTCGCCCGAAATATCTCAGGCTTTTGGCGAGTGTCTGGGGCTTTGGGCGGCAGTCACCTGGCAGGCCATGGGGCGGCCTGATCCGGTGTTGTTGGTGGAATGCGGGCCTGGGCGTGGTAGCCTGATGGCGGATGCGCTACGCGCCATCGCCGAAATGATGCCGGATTTTCGTGCGGCCTTGCGTGCGCATCTGGTGGAAACATCACCGCGTTTGCGCGAAGCACAGGCGGCGAAATTGGGTGATGCTGTGGCTGGCTGGCATGAGGATATCGGCGCATTGCCGGAAGCACCAATGATCCTTTTGGCCAATGAATTTCTGGATGCGCTGCCCATTCGCCAATTCATCCGCCGAGGCGCCGCTTGGCATGAACGCTTCGTATTGAATGGCGCATTCATTGAACAACCAAGCGATCTGACCCTGCCGAAAGACGCGCCCGAAGCCAGTGTACGGGAGGTGAATGAGGCTGCGTTACGTTTTGCGCGCTGGCTCGGCGCACGGCTTGCCCGCCATGGCGGCGTGGCATTGTTGATTGATTACGGTCCAGCCGAAAGCGGCTTTGGCGATAGCCTGCAAGCGATGCACGCGGGCCAGCCGGTTGATCCGCTCAGCGCGCCTGGTCAGGTGGATATCACCGCTCATGTGGATTTCGCGGCCTTCGCCGCCGCTGCGCGAACGGCTGGCGCCGTGGCGCATGGCCCCTTGCCGCAAGGCGTTTTCCTGCAGCGCCTCGGTTTCATCACACGCGCAGCAATGCTTGCCCGGCTTGATCCTGCGCGTGCCCAGGCGCAGCTCGCGGCAGCGCATCGGCTGACAGCGCCGGAAGCGATGGGGCGGCTTTTCAAGGCCCTGGCTGTATGCGATTCAAGCCTGCCGATACCTGCCGGATTCGAAAACGCATGAGCGCTGAATTCCTTACCGCCGATCCTTTGCGGCACCCGCGCCTGAAGCACGGGTTTTTTACGCGCAATGGCGGCGTTTCAAAGGGGGCTTTCGCGTCACTGAATTGCTCGCTTTCCGGCAAGGATGATGCTTCGGCGGTGCGGGAAAATCGCACGCGCGCGGCGGCGGCGCTTGGCCTGCCGCATCAAGCGCTTTGTGGCCTCACGCAAGTGCATGGCAAGCGCGTAGTGGTGGCGGAAGATGCTTGGCCGCAAGATCAACGCCCTGAAGCGGATGGCGTGGTGACACGTCGCGCTGGCCTGGCACTTGGCATCATCACCGGCGATTGCGCACCGGTCCTTTTCGCCGATCGCTCTGCTGGCGTGATTGGTGGCGCCCATGCCGGTTGGCGCGGTGCGGTACTCGGCGTTTTGGAAGAAACGGTTTTTGCAATGGAAGGCCTTGGCGCGGCGCGGCGCGATATTGTCGCCGTGGTTGGCCCCTGCATTCATCAGCCATCCTATGAAGTAGCTGCCGATTTGCGTGATGCGGTGCTGGCGCGTGATCCTGCCGATGCGTGTTTTTTCGCAACCGGCAAGCGCGATGGGCGTTGGCAATTTGACCTGCCCGGCTATTGCGCCGCACGGCTTGCGGCGCTTGGTGTTGCGGTGAGTATCCTGGCGCAGGATACGCTGGCTGATGAGGCGCGGTTTTTCAGCCATCGGCGCAATACGCTGGCAGGTGGCGGGCCTATTGGCCATCAGCTTTCGGCGATTGCCTTGACGGGCTGAGGGCGCAAGACTGCGCCGAGCTTTCCGGAGGAAGCCCATGGATCAAGCCTTCATCCCCGCCATTTTCATGCGCGGCGGTTCCAGCAAGGGCGTTTTCTTTCACGCCCGCGATTTGCCTGCCGATCGCGCGAAGCAGGATGCGATTTTCCTTGCGGTGCTCGGCAGCCCGGATCCCTATGGGCGGCAATTGGATGGCATGGGTGGCGGCATTTCCTCGCTCTCCAAGGCTGTGATCATCGGCCCGCCAACACACCCCGATGCGGATGTGGATTATCTTTTCGCGCAAGTCGCAGTGGATAAGCCCGTGGTGGATTGGTCCAGCAATTGCGGCAATCTTTCCTCGGCTGTCGGTCCCTTCGCTGTGGATGAGGGGCTGGTGCGCGTGGCCGATGGTGAGACGCTGGTACGTATCCATCAGGTCAACACCAAACGCATCATCCATGCGCGCTTTCCAGTGCGCGGCGGCAAGGCGGTCACCGCCGGCGATTTCACCATGGCGGGCGTTGCAGGTTCTGGCGCGCGCATCCGGCTCGATTTTCTGGTACCTGGTGGCGGTGCAACCGGGCGCCTGCTGCCGACCGGCAATGCGCAAGATGTGCTGCATCATGAAGGGCGCGCTTATGCGGTTAGCCTGATTGATGCCGCCAATGCTTGTGCTTTCTTAGATGCACGCGATTTGGGCCTGACCGGCACGGAAAGCCCTGATGCGATTGAGGCAGACCCCGCGCGCATGGCGCTGTTGGATGCACTGCGCCGCAAGGCGGGCGTGATGATGGGGCTGGCGGCAGCGCCCGAAGCTGTTGGCCTTGCCTTGCCAAAAATTGCCGTGGTGGCACCGCCGGCGGCTTATCGTGCGCTTGATGGTGCGGTCTTCGCCACAGATACCCATGATATCGCCGTGCGCATGATTTCCATGGAACGCGCCCATCGCGCCGTGCCGCTGACCGGTGCGATGTGTCTTGGCGTTGCCAGCCGCATCACGGGCAGCGTGCCGCACCGCCTGGCTGGGCCGCCAGTACGCGCGGATGAAACGCGCATCGCCAATCCTTCCGGCATTCTTTCCGTGGGCGCTGAAATGCGCCAAGGCAGCGCCGGCTGGCACGCGGAAAGTGCCGTGGTTTATCGCAGCGCACGGCGGCTGATGCAGGGCGCGGTTGCCGTGCCGGCAGCGCTGGTTTGACCTTCGCCCCTGCTGTGCAATGCTCGCTTGAAGCCGCCTGAGGAAAAGGCCGAATGACCATGGGGACGATGCGCAAACCTGCCTTTCTTCTGCCGCGCGGTGCTTGCGATACGCATGTGCATATATGGGGGCCTTTTGATCGTTTCCCTTTGGCCAAGGGCGCGCCTTATACGCCGCCCGAACGCAGCAGCGATGACCTGCTGGCCTTGCATGCAAGGCTTGGCGTAGAGCGTGCGGTGATTGTGCAGACCACCGTCTATAAATCCGATAATCGTGCCATGCTTGATGGTATTGCGCGGAGCAATGGGCGCTGGCGCGGCGTGGCGCTGATTGATGAAAGCTTCGATGATGCCGCGTTCCGTGCCCTGCATGAAGGCGGCGTGCGCGGGGTGCGCTTTGGCTTTGTGAAGCATTTGGGCGGCGTGCCGGATTTGGCTTTGGTACGGCGTACCGCGGCGCGCATCGCGCCCATGGGCTGGCATTTGGTGCTGCATCTGGATGCCGGGAATATCCCGGAATTTCTCGATTTCTTCGGCGAATTCTCGCTACCGGTCGTGGTAGATCATATGGGGCGCGTACCGGTGCGCGATGGTTTGGACCAAACCCCGTTCCGCCTTTTACTGGAATTGCTGAAACGCCCGAATTGGTGGGTGAAGGTATCTGGCGCGGAGCGTATTTCCGAAAACGGCCCGCCTTTCGCGGATGCAATCCCCTTCGCGCAGCGCCTGATGGCAGCGGCACCGGATCGCGTATTGTGGGGCACGGATTGGCCCCACCCCAATGTACGCTGGGAACCGGATGAGGCTGACCTGGTGGATTTGCTGCCGCGCTTTGCGGATGCCGCCACGCTGCAGCAGGTTCTGGTGGATAACCCTGCCCGGCTTTATGGCTTTCCATGACTGGGACAAAGACAGTGCAAGATCAGATGGGCGGACCACTCGCCGGTATTCGCGTGCTTGATCTTTCCTCGGTCGTGGTGGGACCTGTCTGCACTGGCGTATTGGCTGAACATGGTGCCGAGGTGATCAAGCTTGAAAGCCCAGGCGGTGATTTGCTGCGCCAGCTTGCCGGCAAGGGGCGTTCGCCCGGCATGAATGGCAAATTCCTCAATTTCAATCGCGGCAAGAAATCTATCGCGCTTGATTTGAAAGCACCGGCGGGGCTTGCCGCGTTGAAGCGCCTGGCGGCGACGGTGGATGTCTTTGTCAGTAATATCCGCCCCGATGCGCAGGCGCGGCTTGGTGTGGATGCCGCAAGCCTGCACGCCATCGCCCCCCGCCTGATCCATTGCGCCATCACGGGTTTTGGCTCAGGCGGGCCTTATGCCGGCAGGCCGGCCTATGACACGGTGATCCAAGGGGCGGCAGGCGTGGCCGGCTGTTTTGAAGCCTCCACCGGGGAACCGCGCTATGTGCCGATGCTGGTGGCGGATCATACGGTTGGGCTGATCGCCGCGCAGATGATTGGCTTTGCACTTTATCGCCGCGAGAAAACCGGTGTGGGTGAGGCGATTGAAGTGCCGATGTTCGAAAACATGGCGGCCTATGTGATGATGGAACATCTTGGCGCCATGTCCTTCCGCCCTGCGCTTGGCCCGCCTGGTGATCACCGAGTGCTGAGCCCCGATGCGCGGCCCTTGCCGACTTCCGATGGCTATATCTGCATTTCCGCCAATACAGACGCACAGGCGCATGCGTTTTTTGATGCGATTGGCCGGCCCGAATTGAAGACCGATCCGCGCTTCGCCACCATCGCCGGGCGCACCGCCAATACGCGGGATTATTTCGCCATCCGCGCCGGCGGGCTGAAGGGCAAGACCTCTGCCGAATGGCTGGAGATTTTTGACAGGCTTGATGTGCCGGCCTCTCCCTATAACACTATCGCGGGCTTGCTGGATGATCCGCATTTGCGCGCCGTTGGCATGGTGCAGGAAGAAGAACACCCGACTGAAGGTGCAACCTATGCCATTGGTAAGCCCAATCGCTTTTCCGGTGGCAATGCGCCACCTGGACGACCAGCGCCACGGCTTGGGCAGGATGGTGCTGCGTTGCTCGCCGCAGCCGGCATGACCGAGGCGGAAATCGCCGCACTGAAACGCGATGGCGTGCTGCTGGAAGCGACATGATAAAAATATGAGGATACAAAAATGACCCGTCCTTTTGAAGGCATTCGCATCATTGATGCGACGCATGTTCTGGCCGGCCCCTTCGCGGCCTATCAACTCGGCCTGCTGGGCGCGGATGTGATCAAGATCGAACACCCTGAAGACCCCGATCAAAGCCGCGTCAGTGGCGGTGATTGGGATCTCAATCGTGCGGGCATGGGCAGTTATTACCTGACCCAAGGCTCCAACAAGCGCAGCATGACGCTTGATCTGAAGCAGGAAGCCGCGCGGGAGATTTTTCGCAAACTGATTGCGGGCGCTGATGTGCTGGTGGAGAATTTTCGTCCTGGCGCCTTCGCGGCTCTGGGCCTTGCTTATGAGGATTTGCTGAAGATCAATCCGCGGCTGATCTATTGCTCGATCTCGGCCTTCGGTCATGGCGGGCCGCGCGGTGAACAGACTGCCTATGATCACGTCATCCAGGCAACATCGGGCATCATGGCCTGCACTGGCACGCCTGAGGTCAACCCGATCAAATTCGGCGCGCCGGCAATTGATTACGCGACCGGCACGATGGGCGCCTTTGCCTTGTCAGCGGCCCTGTTCCAGCGTGAGAAAACCGGACGCGGCCAGCATATTGATCTTGCCATGCTGGATGTCGCGATGATGATGATGGCAAGCCATGTCACATCCTATGCGCGCAGCGGCAAGCCCGCGCGTCCGCGCGGCAATGACCATGAATATGCAACGAATAGCTGCTATGAAACCGCCGATGGTCTGGTGATGATTGGCGCGAGCAATCTTCGCCAACAAAGGCGACTGTGGCATGCGCTTGGCCGACCCGATATGGCGAAGGACAGCAACGAAGCGCGCCATGCCGATCGCGCCAATGAAGCGGCGACGCTGGCAGCGCTGTTGAAGGCCAAGACGGCTGCCGAATGGGAAAGCTATTTGCAGGCGCGCCATGTGCCGGCGGCGCGGGTGCGCAATCTGGCGGAAGCTCTGGCTGATCCTCAGATCAAGGGGCGCGGCGTGGTGCATCACTTCGAAGGCGCACCGGGTGTGACAGGGCCATTTTCAGTTCCCGTCGCCGCCTTTGGCTTTGCGCATGGCGGCCCGCGCGTGGATACGCCGCCGCCAAGGCTTGGTCGCGATAATGATGCCATTTTGGCCGAGCTTGGTTATGATGCGGCTGCACGCGAGAAGTTGCGCGCCGCTGGCGCGATTTGAAACAGGGGGAAAGCATGGCCCAATTCACCTTCGACCATATTCATCTGCGCAGCCCCGATCCGGAAGCAACGGCAGTTTTTTATGAACGCATGTTCGGCGCCGAGGTTTTGCGCTCCACCCAACAGGGCGAACCGCGCGTGGATATCCGGCTTGGCGGGCAGATCATTTTCATCGCGCCGGTCAAGGGTGACAATACTGCGCCACCCCCCAGCATGCCCTATCGCGGCTTGGAACATATTGGCCTTGCGGTGACCGGGCTGGATGAGGTGGTGGCGGAATTAAAGGCCAAGGGCGCCGAATTCACCATGGAACCCACCGCCATCCGCCCCGGTATTCGCATCTGTTTTCTGCGCGGGCCGGAGAATGTCGCGATTGAATTACTGGAACGCAGCGCCTGAGTATTTTGGTTATCGGCGCTGGCCCCGCCGGCCTGATGGCGGCGGAAGCCGCGGCGCAATCAGGTGCGGCGGTGATGGTGGCCGATCACATGCCATCGCCTGCGCGCAAGCTGCTGATTGCCGGGCGCGGCGGGCTTAATCTGACGCATTCGGAAGCGCTGCCGCATTTCCTGAAGCATTATGGCGCGGCGGAAGCGCAACTTGCGCCGCATATCCGCGCCTTCCCGCCTGAGGCGCTGATCGCCTGGGCTGAAGGGCTGGGTCAGCCCTGTTTCACAGGCTCCTCCGGACGCGTATTTCCGCGCGCCATGAAAGCATCGCCGCTGCTGCGTGCCTGGATGGCGCGGCTTGATGCGCTTGGCCTTCGCTTGCTTGCACGCCATCGCTGGCTTGGCTTCGCGCCCGATGGCGCCGCGCGTTTCGCGACACCGGCTGGCGAAACGCACATCAAGGCTTCTGCCACTATTCTTGCACTTGGTGGCGCTTCCTGGCCACGGCTTGGATCGGATGGCGCCTGGCCTGCGCTATTGCCCGGCATCACCACGCGCCCATTCGCGCCATCCAATATGGGCTTTTCCATTACTTTGTCGGAACATTTGCGGCAGCGTTTTGCCGGCACGCCGCTCAAGCGCATCGCGCTAACCTTCGGCAGCATCACGCAACGTGGTGAGGCAATGATCACCGAAGCCGGCATTGAGGGCGGCGCGGTATATGCGCTGAGTGCCGCCATCCGCGATGCGCTGGCAGGGCAGCGCAGCGCCACGCTGCATCTTGATCTTCGGCCTGATCTCAGCCTGGCCGAACTTGCCGCAAGGCTTCTGGGCCGGCGCGGCAGCCTTTCGCTCTCCAACCATTTGCGGCGCAATGCGGGCCTGGCGCCGGTTGGGATTGCCCTGGTGCAGGAAGCGTTGAAATCCGGCACCGCAACGCCTGATCTTGCCGGGCTGATCAAAGCCTTGCCGCTACAGGTGACGGGCTCTTTCCCGATCGCGCGCGCCATATCCTCAGCCGGCGGGCTTGCCTGGTCTGAGGTGGATGAAAACCTGATGCTGCGCCGCTTGCCGGGCGTTTTCGCCTGTGGCGAAATGCTGGATTGGGAAGCGCCAACGGGCGGCTATTTGCTGCAAGCCTGTTTCAGCACAGGCCATGCGGCGGGCCTGGCGGCGGCGCGGTATGATGCAAGGGCTTGACGCAACCGGCCCTCTATAGCCTGCTTCTTGCCTGCGGCGTTTCGACAAGGGGTTGACCATGGCTGAATTCGATCTGGTGGTACGTGGCGGAGAGGTTGCGACCGGTTTCGGCACAACGCGATGCGATATCGGCGTGAAGGATGGGCGTATTGTCGCCCTTGGTGAAAAGCTCGCCGATGGTGCGCGCGTGGTGGATGCTGCCGGCACGCTGGTGCTGCCCGGCGGTGTGGATAGCCATTGCCATATCGAAGAACCCTCACGCGGCGGCTATGCCAGCACGGGTGCGGCGGAACCGCCCATTACGGTGAATGAGGAAAGCTTCGCCACAGCCTCCAGCGCTGCTTTTGCGGGCGGCACAACCTCTGTTGTGTGCTTCATTCCGCAATGGAAGGGCTATGGCGTTTGGGAACGCTATACGGATTACCGCGCCCGTGCCGCGCGCGGCATGATTGACCATTCCTTCCATCAGATCATCAGCGACCCGACCGATACAGTGATGGATCAGGAAGTGCCGCGCCTGGTTGCCGAAGGGGTGCGCAGCCTGAAGGTCTTTCTCACCTACGAACCGCTGCATTTGAGCGATGCGCAATATCTGCGCGTCCTCACCAAGGCGCGGACCCTTGGCTGTTTGGTCACAGTGCATTGCGAGAATTATGAGGCGATCAATTGGCGCACCCATGAATTGCTGAAGCATGGCATGACCGCGCCGAAATACCATGCCTGGGCGCGCCCGCCAGTGGTGGAACGTGAAGCGACGCATCGCGCCATTGCGCTGGCGGAATTGGTGGATCAGCCGATCCAGATTTTCCATGTCTCCTGCGAAGAAGCCGCTGAGGAAATTGCCCGCGCCCAGGCACGTGGCGTGAAGGTATGGGGTGAAACCTGCCCGCAATATGTCAGCCTGACTGCCGCCGATATGGATCGCCCAGGTTTTGAGGGCGCCAAATTCATGTGCAGCCCAGCACCGCGTAGCCGCGCGGAACATGAACGCGTGTGGGAAATGATCCGGCGCGGCACCTTGGATGTGATTTCATCCGATCACTGCGCTTTTTCCTTCGAAGGTGATCGCGGCAAACGCCAGAATGGTTCGGATGCGGTGTTTCGCGATATCCCGAACGGCATTCCAGGCTTCACGGTGCGCCTGCCGATCATTTTCAGCGAGGGTGTTTCCAAGGGCCGCATCAGCCTGGATGAATTCGTGCGCCTGACCAGCACCAACCCCGCGCGCCTGATGGGCCTTGCACCCCGCAAGGGCGCCATTGCGGTTGGCGCGGATGCGGATTTGGCGCTGTGGGATCCGAAGAAGAAAGTCACCATCACCAATGCGCTGATGCAGCATGCGATTGACTATACCCCTTATGAGGGGATGGAGGTCACCGGCTGGCCAGTGATGACCATTCGGCGCGGTGAGGTGGTGATGCGTGATGGCAAGGTGCAGGCGGAACCTGGCACTGGGCGTTTCCTGCCGCGTGGGCCTTACGCCATGATCAAGCCGCGCGGCATTACGCCCGATGGGTTTGATCCGGCGCCGCCGCCGGCAGCCTGAGGCGCGCGCCTTGCGCCCGCACTGCGCACCGCCCATCTGATGCGCATGGCTGAAACGCTCATCATCCGCCCCGATCCTGCCGATCCGCGCCTCACACGCCGTGTTACCGGGCGCGACCATACGGGTGCCGCGATTGAAGCCAGCGTCACCGTCGAACGCCCGCTCACGCTTTTCCTGAATGGTCAGGAAATCGTCACCATGATGACAATCGGCGACCGGCCAGAGGATTTGGCGCTCGGCTATCTGCTCAATCAGGGCATGCTGCTTGCCGATGATGAAGTCATCGGCGTTGATTATGATGATGATCTGGCTGTCGTGATTGTGCGCACCGCGCGGCGGACGGATTATGAGGAAAAGCTGCGCAAGAAAACACTCACCTCAGGCTGCGCCCAGGGCACGGCCTTTGGCGATTTGATGGAAGGTTTTGCGGAAGCGAAATTGCCGCGCGCGGAACTGCGCACGTCTTGGCTTTATCGCCTGCTGCATCGGATCAATTCCTTGCCGACACTTTATCTGGAAGCCGGCGCCATTCATGGCTGCGCGCTGTGCCGGCAGGATGAACCGCTGGTTTATATGGAAGATGTTGGGCGCCATAATGCGGTGGATAAGATCGCGGGCTGGATGTTCCGCAACAAGGAAGCGCCTGGCGACAAGATTTTCTATACCACCGGGCGCCTGACATCCGAGATGGTGATCAAGACCGTGCGCATGGGCATCCCCATCCTGGTCTCGCGTTCCGGCTTTACCGCCTGGGGGGTGGAGCTCGCGCGCGAAGCCGGCGTGATGCTGATCGGGCGCTGCAAGGGCAAGCGTTTTGTCGCACTCGCGGGCGAGGATCGCATCATTTTCGATGCTGATCTCCGTTACGTTGAAGAAGAAAGCGCCAAGCATTGGCGGAAGAACAGTGCTGAGGCGGAACGCGATGGCGCCTGAAACGCTGGGGCTTGTGCTGGCGGGTGGACTCGCGCGGCGCATGGGGGGCGGGGATAAGCCGCTGCGGCTGCTGGGTGGGCGGCCTTTGCTGGATCATGTGCTGGCGCGCATCGCGCCGCAGGTCGCGGCGGCGGTGTTGAATGCCAATGGTGATCCCGCGCGTTTTGCGGCTTTTGGCCTGCCGGTGGTGGCGGACCCTTTGCCGGATCATCCGGGGCCGCTTGCGGGCATTCTGGCCGGGCTCGATTGGGCGGCAGAGCATCGGCCTGATCTGGCCTGGGTGGCCTCGGTCCCCGGGGATTGCCCCTTCATCCCGGTGGATTTCGTGGCGCGTTTGCATGCGGCGCGGGAAGCGGCGGGGGTTCCCATGGCCGCGGCATCCTCGGGCGAGCAAAGCCACCCGCCGGCGGCCCTTTGGCCTGTCGCCTTGCGCGGCGAATTGCGTGCCGCGCTCTTGGGTGGGGAGCGCAAGATAGACCGTTGGACTGCGCGTTTCGGCTGCGCCGAGACCGCCTGGCCCGCCACCCCCTATGACCCGTTTTTCAACGCCAACGCGCCCGAGGATTTGGCAGAGGCCGAGGGAATCTTGCAAATCAGCCTATCCCAAGGCATACACCACTAAAGGCTAAGTTCCGGGGAGAACCGCAATGAACGGCATTATCAGCGGCGTGTGTATCGCCATCGTCATCGCCATTGGCGCGGCGATTTATTTGGACCGCAATGTCCAGCAAACTGCCGATGTCGCCTTCGCCACCACTGGCGTTCGGCTGTGATTAACCGGCGCGGGGCTGTCCTTGCGCTTTTTGTGCTGGCCGCTTGCGCCGAAACGCCGCCCGCTGCGCCCGGTACGCCCGCGCCGCGCGCCGCGTCAGCCCCCGCGCCAGCGCCATCCAACCTGCCCGTGACTGGTCAGGCGGGTACTGAGCGCGCCATATCCACGCTGCAACAGGATTTGGACCGCGACCGCGCTGACGAAAGGCTGCGCAGCTATGACCCGCATGCGCAGCATCAGGACCTCTCCCCGCCGCGCACCCCTTACGAAATCGGAGCCAATACGCGGCTGCCGACGCGGCGTTAGGTTTTGGTATCGCCCCGCTTCGCCCTTTCCGCCTCCCGCAAATAATCCTCAGTCGTTTTCGTCACTGGCCTGGGCGCGCCGGCGTAGGGATCAATCCCGCCATTGGTTGCTTCCAGCACGCGGCAATCCTCGCATAATTCCAGCAAAGCCTGTCGCGCCGGGTCAGCGAACATCCAATGCGCGGCAAGCTTCGCCTTTACCCGCGCGATGGAAGCCTTCGTGCCAAACAGCTTGTTGCAGCGCGGGCAGGCAGCGGGTTCTTCGGCCTTCACCACCTGGGCCTGTGCGGCTTCGGGCGCGAAATTCAGCCGCGGTTCCAGCGTGATCACCTTCTCCGGGCAGGTCGCGGCGCATAGCCCGCATTGCACGCAGGCATCTTCCAATAAGCGCAATTCCGGCCGGTCAGGATTGGCGGTAAAGGCGCTGGTCGGGCAAACACTTGTGCAGGCAAGGCAAAGCGTGCAGCCAGCCTGATCCACAAGCGCCAGCCCAAAGGGCGCCTTTTCCGGCAGGGCAACCATCGCAACGCGCACCCCGGCGGCTTCGCGCAAGGCGCGGAAGCCTTGCTGTGCCATCTCGCGCGGGCTGCCCAAAGCCTCAAACCGAGCCGGCGCGAAGCCAGGCGCCATGCGGGGCAGGGCGGCCAAAGCCTCACCCAATGAGAACGGATCATCGGTTTCCAAAAGCGCAGCACGCGGCGCGGGGCCGCCAAGCCCAAGCCCCTCCAGCACCGAAGCCGTGTAATCAATGTTGCGCAGCACGCCTTCCACGCCATGCCCGCGCTTGCCCGGCGCCAGCAGCCGCACCGCCGCCGCGCCCCAGGCAAAGGCGCCGGCGAAAACCGCCAAATCCAGCGATGAAACCTCATTGACGCGCAGCGGCAGCACGCGCGCTGGCAAGCCATCGCCATGCCGGGCGAGCGCATCAATCAACCCCTCCCCATGGGCCTCGTCATGGAACAGCACCACCGGCGCTTCACCACCCGCATCGGCATAGGCCAGCAGCAAACGCCTGAGCCGCCGCAACAGCGCCTGGGTCGGCGGCAGCGCATAGGTCGCCGCCCCCGTTGGGCACACGGCGGCACAGGCGCCGCAGCCCGCGCAAATCTCCGCACTGATCACCACCTGGTCCTTGAGCGGACCGACGCCCGGCGTAATCGCGCCAGTCGGGCAAAGATCCAGGCAGCGCCGGCAGCCTTCGCGCTTGTTGCGCGCATGGGCGCAAAGCTTGCCATCGAAGCTCACGAAACGCGGCTTGTCGAAACTGCCGACCAGCTCACCCGCCGCGACAATCGCGCGCTCCATTGCGGCGCCATCGGTGGGATCGGCGCGCAAATATCCCTGCCGCATCTCATGCGCCGGAAATAGCGGCGCGGCGCCGGTCAAATCCAGGATGATATCCGCGCGGCTGATCGCGCCATCCTTACCCTTGCCCCAGGCATAGGCGGCGCGTGATGAGGCGCTCGGCGCTGCCGCGCCATCCACCGTCACCTCAAAAGCGCCGAGATAACCGCTGGCGGAGCGCGCCCGCCCGCGCATCACCGGAAATGCCGCCTGACGCGCCGGTGCAACTGGCACATCGCCGGTCAGCAGCACCGTGATATCCAACTTTTCCTGCAAGCGGGCAGCGGCGGTGATGGCCACCTCATCGCGGCCCAGCACCAGGGCGATGCCGTTGCTTTGCAGGCTGACGAGGGGGATTTCCGGCATTGGCTCGGCCGCGGCGGCGATCAGCGCGGCCATTTTCGGCCCGGCCTGCTTTCCCTCAGCCGACCAACCGGCGGTCTCCCGGATATTGACGAAAAGCGGGGTGGCGGCGCCGGCGGCCTCGGCCTCCTGCGTGAAAAGCGGCGCTTGGGCGGTGCAGGCGATGGTGAGTGGCCGGCCGGTGGCAAGCGCGGCTTCAAAGCGATCAAGCTGGGCCAGGCAAAGCTGCTCGGCGCCACGGATTTCAACGCCAGCGCCGCAGCCGCGCGCCAAGGCTTTGCCATCCAGCAGCATGGTGTCTTCGCAACTGCACACCAGGGCGATCCGCCCCTTTTCCTCAGCCATGATATTCTAACCTACCCCCCCGCTGTGAAGACCACCGCGTGCGGCATATATGACGCGCGAGACAGGCTGACGAGGGATAAGACCAGGGGTGGTTGAGGATTTACCCGCATTGCCAAGCGTTTTCACGCCGATCATCGCGCTGCGCGAGGGTGGCGATGCGCTGGCGCATGCCTGCGCCCTGGCCCCGGAAAAGGGCGCCGGCACGCTGGTGTGGGTGCGGTCCTGGGCGCGGGCGGAAGCCGCGATTGTGCTGGAACCGGAAGAAAGCCTGCCCGCCGCAAGGCTCGCTCTGCATGCCGCGAGCATCGCTTTGGCTGATGCGCTTGGCGCCTATGGCCCGCCCGATATTCCGCTGATCTTCGATTGGCCGCGCACGCTGCGCCTCAATGGCGCCATGGTCGGGCAGACCCGGCTTGGCCTGCCCCCTGGCCTGGCATCGGATGCCACGCCGCCCTGGCTCGTGGTCGGGATGGAACTGCGCTTCGCCGAATATGCCGATGGCGAGCCCGGCGAAAGCCCGGACCGGACCTCCCTGCTGGCTGAAGGCTATGATGATCTGACCCCCGCGCTTCTGGTCGCTGCCTGGGCGCGGCATTTCATGGCGACGGTCGCGGATTGGCAATCGCGCGGGGTGAAGACGCTCGCTGAACGCTACCTCGCGCGGCTCGACCCCAAGCTTGGCGCCGGGGCACGGCGCGGCATTGTGCCCGCCAGTGGCGATCTGGTGCTGGAAGGCGGGGCAGGGCGCGAAACCCTTTCCCTGGCAGAGGCCTTGGCATGACCCGGCTGCCCCGCACCATCCGGCTTGATGCCTCGGACACCGTCATCTTCGATCAGGCGGCCGAGCCCGGTGAATGGGCCGTGCCGGGTGGGTTTTCCTTTTGGGATGAAGACACAGCGCAAATGTCCGGCAAGCGCCGGCAAGCCTTTCGCGGCGGCTTTCTTGGCCTTGGCAGCTTTGGCTGGGCGACCCTTGTGGAAGTGGCAGAAGCCAGCGCCGCTGACCGTGAAGCTGCGCTTACCGCCCTTGCCGCGCATATCCATCTGGTCCATGGCGCGCCGGATGAGGCAGCGGCGCGCGCCGCGGCTGAGGAGGAATTGGCCTTTGCCGAACAGCTTTGTGATCACCCGCCTGGCACGGTGCTCGCCTTGACCCGCAGCATTGAAGGCGGCGAACAGCGCGAGCGTTTCCGCACGCTGCATCTGCGCGCCGAACAGCATCGCAGTTTTGAAAGCCTGCCGGTTTTCGCCAGTGTCGAAACCCATGGCGAGGAGGAGGATGAACCCATCCTCCGCCCTGATCTGACCAAGATCGGCAAGCGCGAAGCATGAGTGCCATGCTCTCCCCCGGCGATTTCTGGGTCGCTTCCGGACATCATCTGTGTGAGGCCGCGCCGCATGGCCGGCTGCGCGCCACGGCGGATTTGTGGCGCGCCTTCCTCGCCCGGCCGGAATTGGTGCCCCCCGACGAAGCCTGCGCGGCGGAAGTTGCCTTGCATGCCGCGCTTTTGGCGGAACCCGAACAGGCGGTGGATGCCGCGCGGATTGCCTCGCTTGCCGATGCTGACGCGCAGGAAAATTGGCGGCATTTCCTGGGCTTTCGGGATCGCGTTACTGCCGCGCCCAGCCTGGAAGAAGCCTGGCTGGCGCTGTATCGCGGCGATGTCGGCGGCATCCCGCCGATCTTTCTGCAAATGCTGACGCATCTGGTCGCCCGCGCCGCGATGGAGGGGGAGGGCGATCCCTTCGCACTCCGTGCTGCTGAGCTTTTCTATCGCCCGCAACGTGCGGCCATCAATCAGGGCTCGCTATTGCTGGCGGATGAGGAAGTGCTGGACATGCGCGGCCGCGATGGTGGCTTTGGCGCGCTTGGCCAATTGCTGGTCGAAGCCGGCGCGCCGCCACGAGAAGTTGAGATTGATGTGCTGTCCGACATCAATGCCCATCTCTATCATGGGCGATCCGATGCGCATGATTTCGCGCTGGATATTGCCGAAGGCCGCCCCGGCCAGCAGGGGCTGGCGCGCGCGATGGCGCGTTTCATCCGGCATTTATTTGGTGAGGAAGTGACAATCCGCGCCGTGCCCACCATCGAAGATCGCGATTGGCGCTGGCATATCGGGCTGGATACGGAAGCCACATCCATCACCAATGATCTCTGGCAGGGCAAGAAGGTGGCGCAGGCGCGGCTGGCGCGCATTCTCTGGCTCGGCGTTTTGGAATTCGCCAATCCTGCGCGTGTGCTGCCGCGCGTGGCGGGCAAGCCGATTTATCTGGCACTCGCCATGGATGCCGCCAATCGGCTGCGCATGAAGCCGCAAAACCTGGTGGCCGGCCTGCCGCTATTGACCGCGGAGAAGGGCGCATGAGCCTGATCATCCCCGGCACCGTCACCATCCCGGTTGGCGTCTTGGTGGAACGCCGCCCCGGTGTCACGCCATGGGCGGATTACGCCTGGCGCGCGGTGGAAGTTTTGGAAGATGCGCCCGCTTTGCCCGCCTGGACGCTGATGCGTGAAGAAGCCGGGCGCAGCCTGTTCTTTGCCGGCAATGCCGAAGTGGCTTTGCACCCGACCGATACGGACAATTACAAACACAATCTGGAAAGCTCCCACCCCAGCATCTGGGTGGTGCTGCGCCCGGTTGAGGCCACGCCCGGCTTCGCCCTGCAGCGCGTGACGGTGGATGCCGGAGAGGCGCATCTTTATGCCGATTCGGGCTCAGACCTGATGGAAGCCGTGCCGCTGCCGCCTGGCATCCGCGCCGCGCTGGAGGCTTTTGTGGCGGAACATCACCGCGACCGCGGCTTTCATAAGCGCAAGCGCGACAAGGCAGAGCTTGATGGGCTTGGCCGGCGCGGCCGGGTGGATGGCCCATGAACGAAGAAAATGAGGGCTTTCTTTCGCGCTGGTCGCGCCGCAAGCGCGCCTTGGTGGAAGGCCGCGCGCCTGAGGAACCCTCGCCGACCACGCCCCTCGAAGCGAAGCCCGAGGCACCGCCTACCGAGCCCGAGGATGAATTCGACCCGGCCAGCCTGCCGCCGATTGAAAGCCTGACAATCGAGAGTGACTTCAAGGCCTTCCTGCATCGCAAGGTGCCGCTGGAACTCCGCACCGCCGCGCTTCGCCGTGCCTGGAGCCTTGATCCAGCAATCAGGGATTTCATCGGCCCGGCGGATTACGCCTGGGATTTCAACGCGCCGGATGGTGTGCCGGGCTTTGCGCTGGAATTGGGCGGGGATGCGATGAAGCTGCTCTCCCATGCTTTGGGGCTTGATGCACCGCCCCCGGCGCCTGAGGGGGATCAGGCCCCGGAAGCCCCCGCCATGGCCGAGCTTGCTGCGCCTGAGGCAGCGACAGAAGCCCCGGGTTTGGCCATTGCCGAGGCCTTGCCGGAGACGGAAGCAGCGCCCGAGTCCCCGGCTGAGCGCCCCCGGCGCCACGGCAGCGCGCTTCCAGTGTAAACAATTCTAGACATTTTCTATGTCAATATTGCGCCCGGGCACTTAAAGTGGGTATGAAGTTTCGAAGTTCTGGTTGGACTTGTTGTTTTGCTTTGCTGAAGTGGGATCGGTCCATTACCGAATTTTCATTTTAGCCAGTCGGCGGCAGGACCATAACGGTTCATTATTAAGAAATGAGGAGGCGGCGGCCCTAATGCGGCCCCTGATGCAGAATCGATTGGCTCCCGACGCAGTGGCGACTGAAAGGGCGCGGCTTTTCGCGCTGCTCGGCCGTTTGCTGGTCGCCGCGCCCGATTCGCATCTGCTGGCCGCCCTTGCCGCCCTGCCGGGTGATGCCTCGCCGCTTGGCAAATGCTACCGCGCGCTGGCCGAGGCCGCCGCCGCGACGGATGCCCTGCGTGTTGAGCGCGAATATCACGATCTGTTTATCGGGCTTGGGCGTGGCGAATTGCTGCCTTTCGCTTCCTATTACATCACGGGCTTCCTCCATGAACGCCCGCTGGCCGATCTGCGCGGGGACCTCGCGCGGCTTGGCATTGAACGCGCCGAGGGCGTGGCCGAGCCCGAGGATCACATCGCATCCGAATGCGAAAGCTTTGCCGGGCTGCTTTCTGGCGTGTTTCCGGGAGGTGTCGCGGCGGCTGAGGCGTTTTTCGCCCGCCATCTCCGCCCCTGGGCGGGGCGCTTCTTCGCGGATTTGGAAGCGGCGGAAGCTGCGACGTTTTACCGCGCCGTCGGCGCGCTGGGCCGCATGGCCATTGAGGTTGAATTGGCGGCGCAGGAATTGCCCGTCTGATGTTTTTGCTGGGAGGTATGGATATGAGTGCTGATGACAAACAAGTGGCACAACGCCGCGGCTTTCTGAAGACCCTGGGGCTTGCTGGCGGTGCCGCGGTGGCGGCAACGGCTGCGGAAGCCTCAGCCCCGCTGCGTGCCGATGCCGTGCCGGCGGGCACTGCGCGGAAGGAAAACCAGGCGGATCGGCTGAAGGCCCGCTACCAGGCCAATAGCGCGCATGTGCAGGCCTTCTACCGCACCAATCGTTCCAGCGACACATAAGAAGGGAAGCAGCCATGCTGATCAAACGCACTGACGGCAAGGCCGCCAAACAGCGCCTTGCTTCCGCCTATCAGGGGCTTTCCGCTGGTGGGCTCGATCGCCGCGCCTTTTTGCGCCAGGCCGGGCTTGGCGGGGCAGGGCTGGCGGCACTTGGCGCCATTCCGCTTTCCACCATGCGTCCTGCCGAAGCGGGGCCAATGGATCATTCAAAGCCCGTCCAGCGCGTGAAGAATATCTGCACGCATTGTTCGGTCGGCTGCACCGTGATTGCGGAAGTGCAGAATGGCGTTTGGGTTGGCCAGGAACCCGCTTGGGAATCGCCGATCAATCGCGGCACGCATTGCGCCAAGGGCGCTTCGGTGCGCGAATTGGTCCATGGCGACCGGCGCATCAAATACCCGATGAAGCTGGTGAACGGCCAATGGCAGCGAATGTCCTGGGACAATGCGATCACCGAAATTGCTGACAAGCTGATGGAAACCCGGCAGAAAAGCGGCGCTGACGCCACTTTCTGGCTGGGCAGCGCCAAATTTTCCAATGAGGGGGCTTATCTGTTCCGCAAATTCGCCGCCTTCTGGGGCACGAATAACGTGGACCACCAGGCGCGCATCTGCCATTCGACCACGGTTGCGGGTGTGGCCAATACCTGGGGTTATGGCGCACAGACCAATTCCTATAACGACATCCGCAATTCGAAAACCATGATCATCATGGGCGGCAATCCGGCGGAAGCGCATCCGGTCAGCCTGCAACATGTGCTGGCGGGTAAGGAACGGAACCGCGCCAATCTGATTGTAATTGACCCGCGCTTCACCCGCACGGCGGCGCATGCCAATGAATATGTGCGCATCCGCCCGGGCACCGATATCCCCATCATCTGGGGCATGTTGCACCATATCTTTGCCAATGGCTGGGAAGACAAGGAATTCATCCGCCAGCGCGTCTACGGCATAGATGAAATCCGCGCCGAGGTCGCAAAATGGAACCCGGCCGAGGTGGAACGCGTCACCGGTGTGCCGGGCGCGCAGCTGCGCAAGGTCGCGGAAATGTTCGCGACGCAAAAGCCCGCAACCCTGATCTGGTGCATGGGGGCCACGCAAAAAACTGTCGGCACCGCCAATGTGCGCGCCTTCTCCATTCTGTTGCTCGCCACCGGCAATGTCGGTTCCGATGGTACGGGGGCCAATATCTTCCGCGGCCATTGCAATGTGCAGGGGGCGACGGATTTCGGGCTCGATGTCACGACACTGCCGGCCTATTACGGCCTCGATGAAAATGCTTGGCGGCATTGGTCGCGCGTTTGGAATGTGCCGTATGAATCCATGGTCGCGCGCTTTGACAGCCCCGCCATCATGGGCACGCCTGGCATCCCGACCACGCGCTATTTCGATGCGGTGACGCTGCCCAGGGATCAGGTGCAGCAGCGCGATAACTTCAAGGCGATGGTAGTCTTCGGCCATGGCGGCAATACCGTCACGCGCATGCCGGAGGCTGTGAAGGGCCTGGAAGCGCTTGATCTGCTGGTGGTGGCGGATCCGCACCCGACAACCTTCGCCGTTCTCGCGAACCGCAAGGAAAATACCTATCTGCTGCCGATCTGCACGCAGTTTGAATGCTCGGGCAGCCGCACGGCGTCCAACCGTTCTGTCCAATGGGGCGAACAGGTGGTGAAGCCGATTTTTGAGAGCAAGAATGACTATGAGGTGATGTATCGCCTTGCCGGTGCCCTCGATAAGGCGGCTGAGAAGCGCAATATGCCGATCCGCTTCCAGGCCGACATGTTCAAGGGCATCGAGCTGCGCGGCCAGGAACCGGTGGCCGAGAGTGTGCTGCGGGAAATCAATCGCGGCGCGATCAGCACGGGCTATACCGGCCAATCGCCGGAACGGCTGAAGGCGCATATGGCGCATCAGGACAAGTTCGATCTGGTGACTTTGCGCGCCAAGCCCGATGCGCCGGCGGAAATAAAGGGCGATTTCTATGGCCTGCCTTGGCCCTGCTGGGGCACGCCGGAAATGCGCCATCCGGGAACGCATGTCCTTTACAATACCAACCTCCATGTGAAGGAAGGCGGCGGCACCTTCCGCGCCCGCTTCGGCGTGGAACGCAATGGTGTGACGCTGCTGGCGGAAGGGTCCTATTCCAAGGGCTCGGAAATTACCGATGGCTATCCGGAATTCACCACCGCGGTGATGCAGCGCCTTGGCTGGGACGCTGAATACACGGATGCCGAGCGTGCTTCCTTGGCGCGTCAGGGTGGCACCGCTTCCTGGGCGACCGATCTTTCCATGGGGATCATTCGCATCACCATGAATCACGGCGTGATGGCTTACGGCAATGCCAAGGCGCGTGCCGTGGCCTGGAACCTGCCCGATCCCGTGCCGGTGCATCGTGAACCCATCTACACGCCGCGCACCGATCTGATCGCGCAATATCCGACGCTGCCGGATCGGCGCGGCTTCCGCCTGCCGCATCTGGGGCAGACGGTGCAGAACCGTTCGCATCAGGTGGCGCCGAATTTCCCGATCATCCTGTCTTCCGGGCGGCTTGTGGAATATGAAGGCGGCGGGGAAGAAACGCGTTCCAACAAATGGCTCGCGGAATTGCAGCAGGATATGTTCGTGGAAATCAATCCCCGCGATGCTGCCGCGCGCAATATCCAGGATGGCGCCTGGGTATTGGTGACGGGTCCTGAAATGCCCGCTGGCAAGTCAACCCGCATGAAGGCGCTGGTGACAGAACGTGTCGGGCCCGGTGTCGCCTGGATGCCCTTCCACTTCGCTGGCTGGTTCATGCAGGAAGACCAGAGGCGCAAATACCCAACCGGCACGGACCCGATCGTGCTTGGCGAAAGCGTCAATGCAGTAACCACCTATGGCTATGACCCGGTGACCTTCATGCAGGAAACCAAGGTCACGCTTTGTCAGATCCGCGCGGCATAAGGGAGGACCAGAAACATGGCCCGCATGAAATTCCTGTTGGACGCGGAACGCTGCATAGAATGCAATGCCTGCGTTACGGCGTGCAAAAACGAACATGAAGTGCCCTGGGGCATCAATCGCCGGCGCGTTGTCACCATCAATGACGGCAAGCCGGGTGAGCGTTCCATCTCCATGGCCTGCATGCATTGCACGGATGCGCCCTGCGCTGCCGTCTGCCCGGTTTCCTGCTTCTACACCACGGCAGATGCGGTGGTGCTGCATGACAAGGACCTTTGCATCGGCTGCGGTTATTGCTTCTACGCCTGCCCCTTCGGCGCGCCACAATATCCGCGCCTTGGCAATTTCGGCTCTCGCGGGAAGATGGATAAGTGCACCTTCTGCGCCGGCGGCCCGCAGGCCGATAATACCCAGGCGGAATATATCCAGTATGGGTCGAACCGCCTGGCCGAAGGCAAGCTGCCGCTTTGTGCCGAAATGTGCTCGACCAAGGCGCTGCTCGCCGGTGATGGGCAGATTATCGCTTCCATCTATCGGGAGCGTGTGCAGCGCCGCGGCTATGGCACGGGTGCCTGGGGCTGGCGCACCGCCTATCGCGAAACGGTTGCGATCTGAAGGGCGGACGCATCATGAAACTCCGTATCCTTGCGTTGCTCGCCGCGCTCCTGATGGGCGCGGCGGCACCCGCCATGGCGCAAACCGCACCGCGCGCGCCTTCCATGGCTGAAGAAATGGAAGTGCAGGCGCTGCTGCGTGGCAACCAAATCCAGGGCCGCATCACCATTCCGGATGATCGGGCCGCGACGCTTATTCAACCCGTTGGGCGCGAATGGCGTGACTTCCACAATTATACGCTCGCCTGGGTGGGTGGCATTGCCGTTCTTGGCATGCTTGCGATTCTGGTCGCCTTTCGCCTGACCAAGGGGCGCATCCCGATTGAGGGTGGGCGTTCAGGGCGCACCATTCTGCGCTTCAATACCTTGGAACGCGCCAATCACTGGATGGTGGCTTCTACCTTCATCATCCTGGCGCTGTCCGGGCTGAACCTGACTTTCGGGCGGCATATCCTGCTGCCGATTGTGGGGCCTGAGGCTTTCACCGCCATCAGCCAATGGGGCAAATACGCGCATAACTTCCTGGCCTTCCCCTTCACGCTTGGCCTTGTTGTCATGCTGCTGATCTGGGTGAAGGATAATATCCCGAATGCGCGCGACATTGCCTGGTTCAAGGCAGGTGGCGGCTTGATCGGCAACAAGCATCCGGAAGCCGGCCGCTTTAATGGCGGGCAGAAGATGGTTTTCTGGATCACGGTGCTGGGTGGCGCGGTGGTGGCGGTTTCCGGTTATTTGCTGGTTTTCCCCTTCGTCTTTACCGATGTCGCCGGGATGCAGCTCAGCCACATCATCCATAGCCTGCTATCGGTGCTGATGATCGCTGCCTTGCTCGCGCATATCTATATTGGCTCTGTCGGTATGGATGGAGCCTTTGATGCCATGGGTTCGGGCCAGGTGGATTTGAACTGGGCCAAGCAGCATCACCCGCTTTGGGTGCAGGAAGAAATGGCGAAGGGCCGCACGGCGGAAGCGCCGCCTGGTGCAAAGGCTTCCGGGGCAGACTGACCTTCATGCGCGTGATCGGCCTCGCCGGCTGGAGCGGGGCCGGCAAAACAACCTTGATGGTGAAACTGATCCCCTGCCTGATCGGGCGGGGGATTGGCGTTTCTACGCTGAAACACGCGCATCATCGCTTTGATGTGGATGTGCCGGGCAAGGATTCCTGGCAGCACCGGCAGGCCGGCGCGAAGCAGGTGATGGTGGCATCCGGCGCGCGTTGGGCGCTGATGACGGAATTGCGCAGTGCTGCCGAACCACGCCTGCCGGAATTGCTGGCGCGCATGGACCCGGTTGATCTGGTGATTGTGGAAGGCTTCAAGCGGGATGCGCACCCCAAGCTGGAAGTGCATCGCGCCGCCAATGCCAAGCCCTGGATGCACCCGGATATGGCCGGCATTGTCGCCGTAGCATCCGACACGCCGCCCCCTTATGATCTGCCCCGCGCTGGGCTCGATCAGGTGGAAGCTATCGCCGATCTGGTGCTGGCGCATGCACGAGAGATCAAGGACATTCCCTGGACGGAGGGGTAATGGCGCAGCTTTCGGATGATTGCTTCGCCTTTGGCGGCGCACTGATGGCGGTGGAGGAAGCCCAGGCGCTGATCCTGGAGCGTATCCCGCCCTCCACAGGCACTGAGATGGTGGCACTAGCCGCCGCGCGCGGGCGTGTGCTGGCCGCCCCCCTGCTGGCGCCCTTGCCCTTGCCGCCCTTCTTCAACGTTGCCGTGGATGGCTGGGCCTTCCGCCATGCGGATTTGGCGCCGGGCACCGAGACCGCCCTGACCGAAGTGGGCCGCATCGCCGCCGGTGAGGCTCCGCCCCGCAGTGTGGCCCCGGGTGAAGCGATGCGTGTTTTCACCGGCGCCCCAATGCCGCCCGGCGCCGATACCGCGGTCATGCAGGAAGATGTGCGCCGCGACGGCGCGGCGATTTTCGTCCCCCCCGGCCTTAAGCTCGGCGCCAATGCGCGCCCCGCCGGTGAGGATATCGCCGCCGGTGCGCTTGCGCTGCCTGAGGGCAAAAGGCTTGGCCCGGCCGAGATCGGCTTGGCGGCGGCTTTGGGTCAGGCGCGGCTTGCGGTGCGCCCGCGGCTCAAGGTTGGCGTGTTTTCGACCGGCGATGAATTGGCAAGCCCCGGTGACGCACTCGGCCCCGCGCAAAGCTATGACAGCAACCGCTTCACGCTGCTGGCACTTCTGGCCGCGCTGCCGGTGGAAGCGCATGATCTTGGCATCTTGCCCGATAACCGCGCCGCGACGGAAGCGGCGCTGCATGAGGCCGCCGCCGACCATGATCTGCTGCTGACGAGCGGCGGCGTTTCAACCGGTGAGGAAGATCATGTGCGCGCCGCGATTGAAGCCGGTGGGCGCTTGGTATTCTGGCGCCTGGCGGTGAAGCCGGGCCGTCCGGCCGCCATGGGCCTCGTGCGCGGCACGCCTGTGCTTGGCCTGCCGGGCAATCCCGTGGCGGCGGTAGTGACGTTTCTGCATCTGGCGCGGCCCTTGGTGCTGCGCCTTGCGGGGGCTTTGCCCGAAGCCCTGCCGCGTTTTGTGGCGGAGGCTGACTTCACCTATCGCAAAAAGGCCGGACGGCGCGAATATGTGCGCGTCAGCCTGCACGCCACGGGCGGCCTGCCGCGCGCGAAAAAATTTGCGCGTGAAGGGGCGGGCTTGCTGACATCCCTCACGCAATCCGATGCCTTTGCGGAATTGCACGAGGAGATTACGGTGGTCAGCCCTGGGGATCGGGTGGCGGTGCTGCCCTTTGGGGCGGTGTTTTAAAGGGGGGTAAGTTCAAGTCAGTAAGGTCGGAGTTCGTGCGCGCAGGAATGCTTAACTAGCCTCGATATAATGTACACGTATCAGTCGATGAAAAAATTATTGCGATCTAACATGATTACGTTAATATGCCATTGGAGTAGAACCCTTTTACACGCCTGGTGCAGTGTCTGTGTCTCGCGGTCCACAAGATAATTTCTACCTTAGAGTATCGGAGCATGAAGATGGCACGGAGAAAATCCTACGCCTCTTCCTTGAGGAGCACCCTGAGTGCTTCAATGGAAATCTTAGAGACGCCACTAAAATTAGACACGAAATCTCGAGATTTTTCCTAATACCCTATCGGAGTATTATTTTCTGTGGGTCTGCTCAATTGGGTTTTAGTCCTTATAAAGAAACGTCTTTCACGATGGGCCGCTCTGATCTCGACGTAGCCTGTATCAATGGAGACTTATTTCAGAAAGCTTGGATTGACGTTGTTGCGAAGTCCAGGGGCTTTACCGATTTGTCGGTGTTTCCGAGTAACAGTATCAATGAGATTGATTATTTTAAAGAGAAAATTTATAAACGAGGAATGATTTATGTGTCCGAGATGCCTACAACTCCGTTGGTCCGTTCATGGAATGAATTTTCATTCGATCTCTCTCGAAGATTTAATGAACTGTTTTCCAGAATAACTTTTGCAATTTATCTGAATGAATACGCCTTTTGCTGGAAGCAAAAGAGTGTTTTGAAGGGAGCCAAAGATCATGGAAAATAATCTTAGATATTCTGTGCGTTCGAGAGAAATTGTAGATTTGGTAAATGCAATGAAGCGAGATCAGCTAACGATTTCGCCATTTTTTCAAAGAAATTTGGTTTGGCGAGATACCCATCGGCGGGAATTCATAGAGACCATCATTAAGGGTTTTCCTTTCCCTCAAATTTTTCTTGCAAGAGGTCCAATAAATCTGGAAGAGATGACTGCGGTTCAATGTGTTGTCGATGGTCAGCAACGACTGAACGCAATTAGAGACTTCGTTTCTGATCGACTGGAGGTTCAAGGGAAATTGTTTTCACACCTTTCCGTGAAGGCAAAGGAAGATTTTTTAAAATACGAAGTTGCTGTTATCGATTTTGATTTAGAGACAACAGATGAACGGCTGAAGGAGATATTTCATCGTCTAAATAGAACTTACTACTCGTTATCCCTTATTGAGCGAATTGCTTCAGAATACAGTTCATCTGACTTTCTTTTGGTGGCCCGTGTTTTGTGCGGCGATTTTACTTCTAAGCCGCCTAGCGACGATTTTGGCGACGAAGCGGAAGATCAGCTTAGTTTGTCGGGGCTCGGTGGCGGCTATTTTAGCCAAGATCCGGGAATTGGTGACGATTTTAAAGAGTGGATGAGTGTCAATCAAAATAATGCTCTTGCCAAAATCATTAGGGATGGAAGTGTCTTCTCATCGCATGAATTCTCGAGAAAAGTACCATTGATGTTTGTTTTAAATTTAATGTGTACCGTTCTTTATGGTTATTTTGATCGAAATAGTATGGTTAGAAATTCTCTAGATAAATTCGCAGAGAATTTTCGCCAGCGCGACCAAATTTTTTTGGCCATAAATAACGCTGCGAAGTTCATTGAAAAGATGCGTTTACCAAAAAAATGCATTTGGTGGAACAAAGCTAATTTCTTCTCGTTGGTGTCAGAGCTCTCGCGAATGCCTTCTCTTGAGGCACTTGACGAAACGCAGGTGAAGTCACGACTTCTGAATTTCGAAAAACATATCCCAGCGGAATATGCACGCGCCGCCCGAGAGGCGGTGGGCAGGAAGCCGGAGAGGGAAATGCGGAGCGCTTACGTTGCCAGACTTGTTAGAGGGGACGATTGCATTAACGAGGCGACGGAGGCTCAAACCTCCACCACCACATAATCCGCCTCAACCTTCACCGGAAAAGTCTCCGCCTGATACGGCCCCTCAATCAAAGCTTGGCCCGCTTCGACATGCGCGGGAAAGGCGCGCACCTTGGTCCGCCTCGGATCGAACCAGCTTTTACCGGTGCGGATATCGAATTCCCAATTATGCCAAGGGCAGCGCAGCATTTCCCCCGCGCGGGAGAAATGATAGCGCCCCGGTTCATCGCTCAGCGTCAGGCCGCACAGAATACCGCCGGAAAGCGCGCTGCCCTGATGCGGGCAACGATCCAGCAGCGCGAAGAACTCGCCGCCCAGATTGAACACGACAATCTTCTTGCCATCCGCTTCCACCAGCTTCCGGCCACCAGGCGGGATTTCATCCACCGCCGCAACAATATGCCGCACCATTACAGCCGATAGAAGTTGCGCGCATTGCCGCCGAAAATCGCAGCGCGCTTTTCTGCCGGAATGAAGGAAGGGATCGCAATGCGCGGATCGTCAAAATCCCAATGCGGATAATCACTGGCGTAAAGAATACGATCCCAGCCGATCCATTCCATCGCATCCAGCAAATGCTCGCCCTTCGCCGGTTCTTCGATGGGTTGGGTCGAAACATAAACATGTTCACGCATATACTCAGATGGCGCGCGCTTCAGATGCGGCACCTCATCACGCAGCCGCTTCCAGTTATTGTCGAGCCGCCAGCCAAGCGATGGCATCCAGCCAAAACCGCATTCGATCATCACGATCTTGAGGCTTGGGAAGCGTTCAAACACGCCTTCCACCACAAAAGATGCGACTTGCGCTTGCGCGCTGGTCGCGTGTTCCTGCACTTCTTCCACATAGAAGGAAGGCCAGCCGCCATTGGTCATGGCATTGCCGGAAAAACCAAAGGCATGGATGCCAATCGGCAGGCCCACTTCCGCCGCGGCCTCATAAATCGGCCAATAGCGTTTGCGGCCAAGCGGTTCCGAAGTGCGGCTCATCAGCAGCACCTGGCAGAAGCGGCCATCACCCGCACGGCTGCGGATTTCCGCCGCTGACGCCGCCGCATCCTCATAAGGCACCACGATGGAAGCACGCAGCCGCGCATCATGATCCACCCAATGCGCCAATTGCCATTCATTCACGGCATGGGCGAGCGCGCCTGAAAGATCATCATTCACATCGCCCTGGCCCGATGGCTGCAAGGGGTTGAGCACGCCAATATCGAGCCCATAGTGATCCAGAAATTGCTTTTGCACAAAGCCAAGATCGGAAGCGGGCGGCTGGCCCTGCGGCCCCCAGGCATCGCGCCGGCTCGCGAGCGGTGCGGCTTTCGGGAAGGGATAGCCCTTATGGAAACCGTGGCGTGCATGAATGCCGTAGGTGGTCAGCCGGTGCCACATGGCGTCGGTCATGAAGGGGCGATATTCGCCCAAATCGGCACAGCGCGGATGGATATCGCAATCCACCAGGCCAAGCGTGGCAGTGGCGGGCCGACCAGGGGCGGCGATGGGGCGGATGATGTTCATGCCGGGACTCCCTCCCTAAGCCTGTTATAGGTCGCGCGCGGATTATCCACCATGATTTTCTTGAGCAAGCCCGGATCAAGCCCCTGCGGCACGGTGGAATCCCCTTCAAAATGCGCATGCGGCCAATCGGAAGACCAGAGCAACAACTCATCCGATCCCAGATGATCCATCAGCCGAGCCATGGTATCGGCTTCTTCCGGCACATCCAGCGGGCGGATGGAAAGCCGCACATGGTCGCGCACATATTCCGATGGCGGGCGATCCAGCCAGGGCACTTCAAAGCGCACGCCCTTCCAGGATTTCACCAACCGCCACAGGAAGGATGGCAGCCAGGATACGCCGCTTTCCAGCAGCACGACCTTGAGCTTCGGGAATTTCACAAACACGCCTTCCGTGATCAGCGACGCCAGGGATGATTGAAACCCCATCGAATTCGCCGTGTATTCCTCAAGATAATAGGAAGGCCAGCCGACCGAGGTGACCGGGTGGCGCCAATTGCTGCCGGCATGAATGGCAAGTGGCATATCGTGGCGGCTGAGTGCCTCATAGACCGGCCACCATTCGCGCCGGCCAAGCGGGATTTCCCCCATGCACAGCGTCATGGCCTGCACGAAGCGATGGTCGGGTGCCAGGCGTTCAATCTCGGTCAGAGATTCCTCAATGGCATTGGGCAGCAAAATGGCGGCACGCAGGCGCTGATCGCCATCCAGCCATTCGGCGCGGATCCAATCATTCACAGCGCGCGCAAAAGCGGCTGAGAGGTCCCGGCTGAAGGGAAGCTGCGCCGGAAAAAGCGGGTTGAGGATGCCCGTGCCAACCTGCCAGCGATCCAGCACCTGCGCTTGCAGGGTTTCAAGCTTGCAGGGCGCCTCACCCTTCGGGCCGCGCCAATCGGCACGCACCGTGGAAGGGGCTGCCGGCGGCCAGGATGCGCTTTCAAGCTGCGAAACACCGCGTTCCTTCAGGCTGGTCCGCCAATGCTGATCCATATAGGGAAACAGGCTTGCCATGCTGGGCAGGCCCGGATGCAGATCGCAATCTATCGCCGCTTCAGTCACGCTTCCTCCGGCGTTTCATCAAGTGTAGCGCGGGCGGAGCATCCTCCCTTTTCGCATGGCAATCAATGGGCTGGTCTACTTGGCCAGTGCCAGGATCGCGGCGCGATAGGGCAGGGATGGCACAGCGCCCGCTTCGGTGCAGGCCAGCGCCCCTGCCGTGACGGCCTGGCGCAGCAGCCTTTCGGGTGCCAGCCCCTCGGCGCTGAAGGCGGCGAAGGCGCCCAGAAAGGCATCGCCCGCGCCGGTGGTATCGGTGATAGCGACGCGCGGCGGCGCGGCATCAATCACCACGCCATCAGGCCGCGCCCAAAAGGCACCAAGGGCGCCAGCGGTGACGATCACTTCGCGCATTGTCTCGGCGGCAAGCGCAAGCGCCAGGTCAGCGGGCGCGGCTTCGCGCTGCGCCAGAATGGCGGCTTCGGTTTCATTCAGCACCAGCATATCCGTGGCGGCCAGAAGCTCTGGCAAAATGGGCGCTGCGGGGGCAACATTCAGCATGCACCGCGCCTTGGGCAAAGCGCGAAACAGCGCCGCTGTGGCGGCTTGCGGCGTTTCAAGCTGCCCGAGCACCACCGCGATATCGTCAGGCGGGGGGAAGCCGATGGGCAGGTTCAGTTCCGCATTGGCGCCAGGGATGATGATGATTTGATTTTCGCCGGCTGCATCCAGCAGGATGGTGGCTGCGCCGGTGGGCGCGCCGGTGATCTGCACTGCCTGCGCGGCAATGCCTTCCGCCGCCCAAAGCGCCTGCGCGGCCTCGCCCGCCTCATCTTGCCCAAGCGCCGCAATCAGCGCCACGCGCCCGCCCGCCCGCGCCGCCGCCACTGCCTGGTTGCTGCCCTTGCCACCATGGAATTGCGCCATGCCAAGCGCGGTCAGGGTTTCACCTGGCGCTGGAAAACGCGCCAGGCGGAGCACCGTATCCCGATTATAGGATCCAATGACAAGAATGCCGCCCATAGGAGCAAAGCCTGGGGGGCCAGGCAGCGCGGGTCAAGCCTTGGCCTTTTCCCACTTGCTTAACCGGGCAAAACCACGGCTAGATGGTCGCATCACGACCGTAAGCGCCAGGCAATGATGCGCGCCAACGGAAAGCGGCGTGTTGGGGGGGGAGTAATGGCCTTCAAGTGCCATGCAGCGCGGCCTTTGACCGCAAGCGATCGGGCCATGCGCCATGTCGCTGCTTGAGGTGCGCGATATCGTCGTGCGTTTTGGTGGCGTCACCGCTGTTGCCGGCGTTTCCTTCGATGTGGAAGCGGGCCAGATTTGCGGCCTGATTGGCCCCAATGGTGCGGGAAAGACCACCCTGTTCAATGTCATCAGCGGCATCTACCGCCCGAATGAGGGCAGTGTGCGCTTCGATGGCCATATCACCACCAATGAACCGCGCCACCGCATGGCGCCACTTGGCCTGGGGCGCACCTTCCAGAATCTGGCCTTGTTCAAATCCATGACGGTGCGCGAAAACATTCTGGCCGGCGCGCATTCCGCGGGGCATGCCGGGTTTTTGGCCAATGCGCTGCGCCTGCCGCGCGCGCGCGCGGAAGAAAAGGCAGCGCGGGAAGGCGCGGCGGAATTGCTGGCGCTGCTGCAATTGGAAGCGGTTGCTGATCTGCCCGTGATTGACCTGCCCTTTGGCACGCAAAAACGTGTGGAGATGGCGCGCGCCCTGATCAGCAAACCGAAATTGCTGCTGCTGGATGAACCTGCAGGCGGGCTCAATCACAGTGAGGTGGATGAATTGGCCACGCTGTTCCAGCATGTGCGCCAAAGCTTCAACCTGGCGATTTTGCTGGTTGAGCATCACATGTCCCTGGTGATGCGGGTTTCCGACAAGGTGGTTGCGCTCGATTTCGGCAAGAAGATTGCCGATGGCACACCAGATGAGGTGCGCAGCAGCCCCGAAGTGATTCGCGCCTATCTGGGCGATGGCCATGCGGACGCCGCCCATGCTGCTTGAGGTCAAAAACCTTTGCGCCGGTTATGGCCCAACGCAGGTGCTGTTCGGGCTGGATTTCGCGGTGGCGGAAGGCGGTGTGACTGCCCTGCTGGGTGCCAATGGCGCGGGCAAAACCACCACCTTGCGCGCTGTTTGTGGCTTGATTCGCCCGGAAGGCGAAGTGCTGCTTTCCGGCCAGCGTATTGCGGGACTGATGACGGAATCCATCGCGCGGCTTGGCGTGGCCCATGTGCCCGATGGGCGCGGCACCTTCATGGAATTGACGGTGGAGGAGAATTTTCGCCTCGGCGCCTATACACGGCGTGATGGCGATGTGGCGGCGGATTTCGCGCGCATGTGGGAATGGTTTCCCCGTCTGAAGCAGCGTTGGCGCCAGCAGGCCGGCACGCTTTCGGGCGGAGAGCAGCAAATGCTGGCCATTGCGCGGGCACTTTTGCTGCGGCCCAAGCTGTTGTTGCTGGATGAGCCAAGCTTTGGCCTGGCGCCGCTGATTGTGCAGGATATCTTTGGTATTCTGCGCCGCATTCGCGAAGAAAGCGGCGTTGGCATTCTGCTCGTGGAACAAAACGCCAATCTGGCGCTTGATCTCGCTGATCACGCCTATCTGCTGGAAACGGGCCGCATTGTCATGTCTGGCCCCGCTGCCGAAATCCGCCAGGATGAGGCCATTCGCCGTTCCTATCTGGGATATTGAAGGATGGAAGCCTTTCTTTTGCAGCTTACGGCCGGCATTGCGACAGGGGGCATTTATGCTTCGGTCGCGCTGGCGATTGTCATGATCTATCAGGCGACACATCATGTGAATTTCGCGCAAGGCGAAATGGCAACACTTTCCACCTTCATGGCGCTGACCATGATCCAGGCTGGCCTGCCCTATTGGGTCGCCTTTATTGGGACTTTGGTGGTTTCCTTTATCATGGGCGCGCTGGTGGAACGCCTGATCATGCGCCCGGTGCAGCATGCGCCTATCCTGACCCATGTTGGCGTTTATATCGGCATGTTGCTGATCATCGGCAATATGACCGGTTGGGTCTTTGGTTATACGATCCAGATGTTTCCTTCACCTTTTGAAGGCGGCGGGCCGATGCTGGGCGGGCTGTTTTCATCGCATCAGCTTGGTAGTGTTGCCGTGACACTCGCCGTGCTGATCCTGGTTTATCTGTTTTTCACCAAGACATCGCTCGGCCTTGCCATGCGCGCGGCGGCCTATAACCCACGCTCCGCACGCTTGGTCGGCATTCGCGTGGATGTGATGCTGGCGCTGGGCTGGGGTCTGGCGGCGGCGATCGGGTCGGTTGCCGGCATGATGGTGGCACCCATTGTGTTTCTTGATCCGAATATGATGCTCGGCATTCTGCTTTATGCTTTTGCCGGCGCTTTGCTGGGCGGGATTGATAATCCGCCGGGCGCCGTGATTGGCGGCTTTCTGGTGGGTGTGCTGGAAAACCTCGCGGGCGCTTACATTGTGGGCACGGATCTGAAGCTGACAGTCGCACTGGTGATCATCATTGGCGTTCTGGTGCTGAAACCCTCGGGCCTATTCGGCCGCGTCGTGTTTTCGCGGGTCTAGGGGCATGAGGCTTTCACCCACAGGTTTTCTGCTTCTAGTGCTCGGCCTTGTGGCGGCTTTCGCGCCGCTTTGGGTCTTGGAAAGCTTTCATCTGTTCCAACTGACCATGGCGGTGATCATGTCGCTCGCCGTGCTCGGGCTCAACATCGTCACGGGCTATAATGGGCAGATATCGCTGGGCCATGGCGCGTTTTTCGCGATTGGCGCTTATGTCACTTCCATCCTGATGGTGCAGGCGGATTGGTCCTTCTATGCAACGCTGCCTTTTGCGGCGGCGATATGCGGGCTGGTGGGCTATGCGGTCGGCCTGCCGGCGCTGCGCTTGGGTGGGCTTTATCTGGCGCTGGTGACGTTTTCGCTCGCCGTCGCGGTGCCGCAATTGCTGAAGCACAAGGCACTGGAAGCCTGGACCGGTGGCGTGCAGGGGCTGTTCCTGATGAAGCCCGATCCGCCGCGCTGGCTGACATCCCTGCTGCCCTTGAATGCCGATCAATACATGTATCTGAATGTGCTGATCGTCTCCGGCATATGTTTTCTGCTCGCCTGGAATCTGATCCGCGGGCGGATTGGCCGCGCGCTGATGGCAACGCGTGATCACCCCACAGCCGCCGAGGCGATGGGCATGGATATCGCCGCCCTTAAGACCGGCGCCTTTGCCGTGAGTGCCATGATCACCGGTATTGCGGGTGCGCTTTCCGCCGTGGCGGTTGAATTCGTGGCCCCCGATAGCTTCACCTTCCTGCTTTCCATCACGTTTTTTGTCGGCATGGTGGTGGGCGGGGTCGCTTCCATCCTGGGATCAATCTTTGGCGGATTGTTCGTGCTGTTTGTGCCGAATATCGCCGAAAGTATCAGCCGCGCCGCGCCGGGCGTGATCTATGGCATGATCCTGATCGTTTTCCTGTTTGTGCTGCCTGAAGGCTTCGCCGGTTTGGTGCGGCGCCTTTTGGCAAAGCTTTCATCACCTGGAAACCCACAACCAAAATAAGCGGAGAGGAATTCACCATGACCATTTCACGTCGTCTTCTTCTGGCCGGCAGCGCGGGCGCTCTGGCCACACCCAATATCGCCGCCGCGCAGGAAACGCCGGGCGTTACCGCGACCGAAATTCATATCGGCAGCACCAATGCGCTCTCCGGCCCCGTATCATCCTATTCGGTGATTTCGCGCTGCCTGGAAGCCATGTTCAAGCGCCTGAATGATGAAGGCGGCGTTGGCGGGCGCCGGGTGAAATTCACCGTCTATGATGATGCCTATCAGCCGCCGCGCACGCTGGAACAAACCCGCCGCCTGGTGGAGCGTGATCGCGTGGCCTTCCTGTTCAATCAGCTTGGCACGCCAACCAACAGCGCGGTGCATCGCTACGTTAATCAGCGTTCCGTGCCGCATCTGTTCCTGGCAACGGGCGCCGATAAATGGGCCAATCCGCGCGAATTTCCCTGGACCATCGGCTGGCAGCCCAGCTACCGCGTTGAAGCGCAGATCTATACCAAATACGTGCTGGAACAGCGGCCCAATGCGAAAATTGCATTACTTTACCAGAATGATGATTTCGGGCGCGATTACCTGCATGGCGTGCAGGATGTGCTGAAGGATCGCTTCCGTTCCATGGTGGTCACCGCCACCAATGAAGCGACCGATCCGACGATTGACAGCCAAATCGTGCAGCTTCAGGCCACCGGCGCTGATGTGCTGATTTGCGGTGTGGTGCCGCGCTTTGCCGCCCAGGCCATTCGCCGCGTGCATGATATTGGCTGGCGGCCCATGATGTTCATGACCAATGTGTCGGTCTCGGTCGGCGTGGTGATGCAGCCGGCCGGGGTTGAGAAGGGTGTTGGACTGATCACCTCGGATTACCGGAAGGACCAATCGGATCCTGCCTGGGCGCAGGATGCGGGCATGAATGAATGGCGTGCCTTCATGCGCCGCTATGTGCCGGATGGCGATTTGGGTGACAACAATTATACCTATGGCTATGGCGTGGGCACCACCATGATCCAGGTGCTGCGCCAATGCGGCAATGATTTCAGTCGCGAGAATGTCATGAACCAGGCGCGCAACATCAAGCCCATGGATGTCCCAACCCTGCTGCCCGGCATCAAGGTGCAGACCCAGCCCGATAACTATAACGTTATCCGGCAAATGCAGTTGCAGCGCTGGAATGGGCAGAGCTGGGAGCGCTTTGGTAATGTGATCGAAGGCGCGGGGTAACCGCCCCGGGGGTCAGGCCCCAGGAACCGGGCCGCCTGCCAGCCTGGCGGGCAGCTCGGGCCCGAAAACCTCTTGACGTGAGCGCCCGCTTGGGTAGGAAGGGGGCTCGAGCGCCCGAGGCCCCCTGGCCCCGGGCTTGGAGTTTTGAGCCATGGCCAAGTCGAACACGATCCTCATTCGCCTCGTCAGCAGCGCGGAGACCGGGTATTTTTATGTGACCAAGAAGAACACCCGTAACATGACCGGGAAAATGGAAAAAAAGAAGTATGATCCCGTGGCGCGCAAGCATGTCGTCTTTCGGGAAGCGAAGATCAAGTAATTTGGCGCGCCCCGAAGGGCGCTAAGATCATCAGGGTATTAGAGCGTGTTGCGTTCACATGTGCTCACGCCACCCGCTCTACCGAGTTGTTTTTCGAGCATCTTCACACGTTCAGATGATTCCATCTGAACGTTATCTTCTTTAGGGGCGGGTTTCCCGCCCTTTTTGCGTTTGGCATTTTGAAAACGTCTTCGCCATGTTTTCCTGCTGGCGTAGCAAGCGTCTCGCCCCACTCAAAATCGGCCAACACGGCCCCACAAGGGGAAGCTGAGGGCGCGCTCAGACGGGATTCCAATCCACCTCGCTCGCGGCTTCCACGCAATTTCGCCCCGAAGCCTTGGCGCGATACATGGCCGCATCTGCCGCAGCGATCAGCGGCTCGGCTTCCGTGGTGCCGGATGATAGCGCACTTCCGATACTCACCGTGACCGGCAACCTTGCCTGGCCAAGATCAATTGGGCGATCAGCAATGGCGGCGCGCAGCCTTTCGGCGATGACTGCCGTTTCCTCCACACCCGCGCCCGACATCACCACAAGGAATTCCTCCCCGCCATAGCGTGCGACGATATCGGAAGCGCGCACATGCTCACGCAATCGGGCAGCCACTTCACGCAAAGCCGCATCGCCCGCAGCATGGCCGTAATAATCATTCAGCGGCTTGAAGCGGTCCACATCAATCATCAATACGCCACAAGCGGTGCCGGCACGCAGCAGGGATTCGAGATGGCGAAAGACATAACGACGATTGCGCAGCCCCGTCAGCCCATCCGTCACGGCCAATTCGAGCGAGCGATCAAATTCCGCCCGCAGACGCAGCTGATAGCGCCGCCGCCGCACCTGGTTACGCACGCGCGCGCGCAACTCTTCCTCATTGATCGGGCGCAGCACGTGATCGGAGGCACCCAATTCAAAGGCGCGCAGCACCAATTCTCGCTGGTCTGTATCCGCGATCAGCATCAGCGGCAGATCACGCGTTTCCGCCTCTGCCCGTAGGCGAGAGGCAAGGCGCAGCGGGTCACTATCCCGCATCGGAAGTGAGGTCAGCACCAGGTCATAATGTGCCTTGGGGTCCTGCAGCTTGGCCCAGACCATTTTCTCGTCGCGGAATTGTTGCAGCGACATGCCATCGGCGGCCAATGCACTGGCTAGCGCCGCGGCCTCAGCTTCATTATCCGATAGGAGAAGAACATTCGCGCCCTCAAAATCCTCAGGCGGCGCGCTTGGGGGCTCAAAGCCCAGATCGCGCACGGTCTCAGCCCGTAGCCGCCAAGCATCCAGCACCTGCTTCACGCGCAACAGGGCGCGCAGACGGGCGAAAAGTGTCGCCTGATCCACTGGCTTGACCAGGAAATCATCCGCCCCGGCATCCAGCCCGCGAACCCTTTCGCTTTGGTCATTCAGCGAAGTTACCATCACCACGGGGATATGCGCGGTAATCGGTTGTGCCTTCAGGCGCCGGCAGGCTTCAAAGCCATCCATCACGGGCATGAGCACGTCCAGCAGGATGATATCGGGCGACCAACGCTGGGCTAAGGTTATGGCCTCAGCGCCAGAAGCCGCGCCGACAACCTCGAAATACTCTTCCTGCAGCCTAGCCTCCAGCAACGTCCGATTGGGCAAGCTGTCATCCACCACCAAGACCCGCGCTGTCATGCCAAGCTGATCCCCCGGAATAGGGCATCAGGCACGGGCAGCCTTGCTATTCCACTTGGCCTAAATGGAATAGGCGATAGGGCACCGGCTAGGCGATGGCGGAGGGGGTCATAAATTCTTCCCATACGGGAAATATGTCCTGAAAATACGCGGAGGGATAGAGTGCGATTTCTTTTCTACGCGCAACTTTCAGGCGCTGGCAAGCACGGCTTCTCGGCCATCCCTGTGGCGCAAATGGGCAATTAGCCTTGGGTTCGGGCTTTGGCGGAGCGTGATCGCTTCCATCAGCCCCCGGGCGGCAATGGCCTGCCGCAGCGCATCCATATCCGGGTGCTGCGCTTCCAGGCCGGTAAGGCGCCAACCGGAATCAGGGATTTGTCCAGCAGCCCGGGCGCCATCCCACTGGATAAGCGGCGGGATCAGGTTGCCCATATCTTGGCGCTGCGGTGGAAAGGCCATGCGCCAGGAAAGCGCGCCGCGGCGCATGGCGCGCACCTCACCGCCGTGGGAGACACCCAGACGCGCCACGACTGCTTCGATCGCGGGCGTCGCTGCGACATAGGCGATCAATTGTGGCTCTGCCTCCAGCGCCAGTTTCAGCGCCGGGTCGTCCAGATCGAAGGGGCGGGGATGGGCCGGGGTGCCCTGGGCGGGATCGGGGGCAATGATTTCGATGTATTGATCGGGGCCAAGGCCAAGCAGCATGTTATGCGTGCCAATACCAGGATGGGCGCCGCCAGCGACAGGGCGCGCCCCTAAATGGCGTTCCAGCCAGGTAGCGCCCGCTTCCAGCGTTGCGGCGCCAATCACAAGATGATCAATCTCAGCCATTTAACCCCCAAAGCCGTGCTTTTTCAGCACGGCCAATGATGTTCCACCAAAGCCTGTTGCGGCCCCGGTATGGTGCCATCCTGAACCCCTCACGCATTGACCAGGATCAAGAAAGCCGCCCCTCTCACCCAGCTGCATAACGGCCTCGCGCTGCTTGATCCAGTGCCGCTCTGGACCAAAGTGGCTGGGCGCGGCAGGAAGGCGCCATGACGCCCATGGAAATTGCCCTGGTAGAAGCCCGCGCCGCTGCCGCCCGTGGCGAAGTGCCGGTGGGCGCCGTGGTCACCGATAAGGCCGGCCAGGTGCTGGCGCGCGCCGGCAATGAGGTGGAGGCACGCCATGACCCATCTGCCCATGCTGAAATGCTCGCCTTGCGTGCGGCGGCGCAGCGCTTGGGCCAAACCCGCCTTGGCGATTGCACCCTGACCGTCACCCTGGAACCCTGCCCCATGTGCGCCCAGGCGGCGTCCTTTTTTCGGGTCGCCCGCGTGGTATTCGGCGCCTATGACCCCAAGGGCGGCGGGGTGGATCACGGGGCGCGGGTATTCGACGCATCCTCTTGCCATCATCGCCCGGAAGTGGTGGGGGGCGTCAGGGAAGCCGAAGCGGCGGGCCTGCTGCGCGCGTTTTTCGAGGCTCGGCGTTGATGCGCGGCCCGAAGCGCCCGAATAACGCCGCGCCTGGCCTGGCCAATGGGGAAGAAGCCGCATGCGCCTGCTGAAGGGAGCTGAGCTTTTGCAAGGCTCAGACCATGAATTCATCGTCACGATCTTCCGGCAGATATTGCAGCGGGGGCCGGATGAATCCGGCTATCGCCATTTCCGTGATGCGCTGGAAGCCGAACCCGGCGCCCGGCGGCGCATTGTGGAAGATATGGTGGCAAGCCCCGAAGCCCGCCGGCTGGGTGAGGAAGTGCTGATCCTTTGGGATCAGGGCGCCTCCTTCGGTCGTGCGGTTGAGGATCTTTCGGCTGAGGCGCTGCTGGCCCTGTTCCGGCAGAAATTCGAAAAGCTCGATCGGCCAAATCGGGCGCATCTGGCGCCGGTGCTCAAGGAATGTCTTTCCCTGGCCCGCAAGCGGCGCCGCTGGTGGCCTTATTAGTGCGCGTCCCGTTCACATTCCTTCATCGGACACGCACTAAAGTTTTGTTTAGTCGCATTTCCCGAGTCGCCAAGCGATTCCGCTTGGCTCGGAAATGCTCCAGGCCGCCGCGCATAATTTCGCCGTGAAACAGGCGGAAACGATTATTGTTGGCCCAAGCCTTGGCAGGCGGGCGTTTGGGGTTCAGTTTCGCCCCTGATTTTTCGAAAGGGTCCTGTGCCTGATGAGTGAACCTCGCCCCATTCAATTATTTGATGTCATGGCGCAGCAAAAGCTGATCCGCGCGGATCTTGATCGGCGCATTGCTGCGGTGCTCGATTCGGGTCGTTTCATCATGGGGCCGGAAGTGGCGGAGCTTGAAGCGGGCCTCGCAGCTTTCGCCGGGGCGGCCCATTGCGTGGGCGTCTCCTCCGGCACGGATGCGCTGCAAATCGCCATGATGGCGGAAGGGATTGGGCGCGGCGATGCGGTATTCCTGCCCGCCTTCACCTATACCGCGACCGCCGAAGTGCCCTTGGTGCTGGGTGCGACGCCGGTTTTCGTGGATGTGGATAAATACAGCTACAATATGGATATCGCCGATCTTGAACGGCGGGTCGCGGAGGTAAAGCGCCGCGGCTGGCTCCGCCCGCGTGCTGTAGTGGGCGTTGATCTCTTTGGTCTGCCTGCGGATTGGCCGGCGATTGAGGCGATTTGCGCGCGCGAAGACATGTTTGCGCTGGATGACGCGGCGCAGGCTTTTGGTGCCAGCATCAATGGCAAGAAGCTTGGCCGCTGGGGCCATGCCACGGCGCTGTCCTTCTACCCCACCAAAACGCTTGGCGCTTACGGCGATGCCGGGGCGCTGATCACGGATGATCCGGCGCGGGCGGAATTGTATCGGAGCCTTCGCACCCATGGCGAAGGCAAGACGCGCTATGAGGTGGAGCGCACCGGCATGAATGGCCGGATTGACACGATCCAGGCGACGATCCTGGCGGCGAAACTGCCGCTGCTCGCGGGCGAACTTGCCATGCGCGCCAAGATCGCCGCCATCTATAACGCGGCCTTTGGTGCCAGGGTGGGTATTCAGGCCGCCCCCGCCGGTGCGGTAAATGCCTGGGGGCTTTACACTATTCGGCTGCGCGATAGCGACCAGCGGGGCAAGGTCCAGGCCGCCCTGACCGCGGAGCGGATCGGGAGTGGCATCTATTACCCGAAGCCGCTCCATCGCCAACCGGCCTATGCCGCGCATCACGCCGCGGCCTTCTTGGGCGATGCCGCGCCGCTTGCCATCAGCGAAAGATTGGCGGGGCAGGTGCTGTCGCTGCCGATGCACGCTTATATGTCCGAAGAAGATGCGGCGCGGGTGGCCGATGTGGTGCTGAAAAACTTGTAAATCAACTTCGGTTTCGCCAGCATGGGGGCCTTCCTCATGGAGGGGCGCGTCATGCATCGTCGCACGCTTCTGGCCGCAACCAGCGGTGCTGTTCTTGCTGCCAGCGGCAGGGTGCGGGCGGAAGAACCCGTTGATGTCGCGCTTGTGCTTGCCGTTGATGTTTCGCGTTCGATTGATGAGGATGAGGCAAAGCTGCAACGTGAAGGCTATCGCAGCGCGGTGGCCGATCCGGCGGTGATTGCCGCCATTCGCGGCGGCATGATTGGTGCGATTGGCTTGGTTTATATTGAATGGGCGGGCATTGAATATCAGCGGACCGTCCTGCCCTGGACGCGCATTTCCTCGGAAGCTGATGCCCATAAATGGGCGGAAGATTTGGCGCGCGCGCCACGCGCATCGCTTTCCTGGACCTCCATTTCCGGCGCCATCATGCATGCGCGGCGCGAATTGGCGTCCTGTCCCTTTGAAGCGACGCGGCGCGTGATTGATGTCTCAGGCGATGGCATCAACAATAGTGGCCCACCGGCTGAAGTGCTGCGCGATGAGGCGGTGGCCGAGGGCATTGTCATCAATGGCCTGCCGATCATGAATGATCGCCCGACTTTCGGCCGCCCGCCGCCGCCCAATCTTGACCTTTATTTTCGTGATCGCGTGATTGGCGGGCCGGGGGCATTTTACATTGTGGCCGAGGATTTCAACAGTTTCGGCCAGGCGGTGAAGCGCAAATTGATCCGCGAGATTGCTTGAGGATTTTTAGGGCATTTTCAAGCCAAGCCAAAACAATCGTCGCGTCAGATAATGCGACCAAGCAAGGGTTTCGAGCGCCCCGGGTGAATGATTGTGAACGGTACCCGCCCTAATGGTCCGATCGCTGCTGTCGGTTATCGAGAGCAGAGCCCATCGGCCCACCAGATATAGGGCTAGTGGGGCGCTGGGGCCGTTTTGGTCCGGAAAAGATGAGCCTGAATCGCACCACAAGCGGCCTGTCTGAGAATGGTTTTTTGCCCTTGCTCTGCTGCTGTTTTTGTTGTTGTGCAGCCGTGTCTCCCTTTGTTTACGCTGTTGCCTTGTGCAGCTTGAGAAGGTTGTGGGTGGAGCAGATCATGGTCCATTCGCCTCCGACATTGTTCAGGCCAAGGACAAGGTTTTGTCGGAACCCTCCGGGCGCTTGATCTGGCCGAACACTGGCTCGACAGAATGTTTTCGCAATGCTCATAGGCTGCGCCGCCCGGCGCGTCTGGTCCTTTTGCCCATCGCCTTATGTCGAGAGGCATTTGCGCGCAGCCTGTTGCCATACACCGCAACATTGCCGAGGTTGACCAGCCCTGCCGTCACAGCGGCCGCACTAAACCGTCCTGCAAGGCTACCAATGGCGGACATGCCTCAGAAAAAGGCAGGGGCCATCATGGTCTACGACGGATAGACAAACGGCCAGTAACGATGACGATGCGCTCCTCTCCGATGAGGGCGGGACGGAACCGCCTCTCAGCGGTTCCTTTGTGGCTCAAAGGGTAAAAATCATAGACGAAGGATTTTCATGCCAAGGGAGACGACTTGGCATGAAAATCTCTTCTCAATCCTTCTGTTTGTCGAGATAAGCCAGCAGGTCCTTGAGCTGCTGTTCATTGCGAATTCCGGCGAAAGCCATGGAGCCCTGCGGCACCACCGCCTTTGGATTCGTGAGATAGGCGGTCAGGTTTTCAATCGTCCAGACATGGCCGCCTTCAGCGATGGTGCGCATATTGGATGAATAGCGGAAGCCCTCGATCGAAGCCGCCTTGCGGCCCACCACGCCCCAAAGATTGGGGCCGACGCCATTGCGCCCGCCCTTGTCAATAGTGTGGCAGGCCCGGCACTGGTTGAATACGCGCTGGCCAGCATCGGCATCCTGGGCGAAGGCTGGGGCGGTTATGGCAAAACCCGCCAGCAGGGCGGCGGAAAGGATAAGGCGACGCATTTATCAAGGCTCCCGAAAGATGAATGGGCTGCACCCGGCTTTAGGGCGACAAGTGCGGCGGAAAACCGGCATGGCGCAAATGGTCGCGCTTGGCAAACCCGCAAGGGTTCAAGCCGCGCGCATTTCGGCGCTTTCACCTTGCTGCAATAGCGCGGCCACGGCAGGCCGTGCCAGGGCTGGGTTGGTAAAAGCCAGATGCAGCCGCCCCTCAGCGCGGGAGACGAGCCTGACCCCAAGCGCCGGCCCCAGCGCTTCGATGCGCAGCTCCCCGTCGGTAAAATTCTCATCCCCGCCCAGAAACAGCGCCCCGCTTGGTGAAATATCCAGCAGCACGCCCTCAACCGCGTTCAGCCGCGCCGGCACACCAAGCGGCAGCCGGTCTTCCCGGCGCCTATTCGTCGCCGGCACGCGCCCGCGCAACGCCTCCACCAGATTCTGCCGGAAGGCGGCGATGGCATCGGCCAATTCATCCGCGCCCGATTGCAGCGCCCAGGCCGCTTCACCGGTATTGCCCGAATCCTGCGTCAGCGCCTCCATCCGGTTGGCGACATCGGCGGCATTCTCCGCCGCCCCGGTAATGGCGCGGGAGATTTCGGCGGCGGTGGCGGATTGTTCTTCAACCGCGGCGGCGACGGAAGTGGCTACCGCATCAAGTTCGGTAACAGCCAAGCCTATGCCATCCATGGCGGCCAGGGCACGGCTGGCGGCGGCCTGCATGGCAGCGATGCGCGCGGCGATTTCCTCGGTGCTTTGTGAGGTGCGTTTGGCAAGGTTCTTCACCTCCCCCGCCACCACGGTAAAGCCCTTGCCGGCGGTGCCGGCGCGCGCCGCTTCAATGGTGGCATTCAGCGCGAGCAGATTGGTCTGACCGGCGATTTCCGCGATCAGCCTCGAAACCTGGCCGATTTCCTGCACGCTGCTGGTAAGTTCCGTGAAGATATGCCGTGCCTCATCCGTGCGCTGCATCACGCCGCGCGTGGCTTCCCCGGCGCGCGACATTTGCCGTGCAATTTCCCCCGCCGCCCCGGCGAGCTCATCCGCCCCGCGGGAGGCTTCCTGCGCACTGACCCGGCCGGATGCTGCGGCGCTGGCCGAAGCTTCCGCCGCCCGCGCGCTGCCTTCCGCCGCTTCGGTCATGGCGGCGCAGTTGCGGCGCAGTAAGGCAACACGGCGGTCCAAATCCTCAAGCGCTGCGGCGGTTTCGGCCTCAATGCTGGCCGCCAGGACGGCCAGTGATTGATCGGCGGGCGCGGCCTGCGGCGCCACCACCGGCACCGCGGCGGGAGACGGGCGCTGGCGCAGGGCTTCGGCGGCGGTCAGGATTTGCCGCCAGGGGCCATCGGCTTCAGCCGTGGCGAAAGGGGGCAGGGCCTCCCCCGCCGCAAGGCGGGAAAGCTTGCCCGCAAAGCCAACCAGCATGGCGCGTTGGCGCCACAGCGCCCAGGTGCCCAGCAATAGGCACATCAGGCACCCGAGCGCGAGGCCAAGGAAAAACCCCGCCGCCTGGCCAGAGGCCGCCGCTTCCCCGGCGGCCATGCTGGGACGGGCCAGCAGCAAGGGCACGGCAAGGGCTGGGAGGCGAAGTTCAGCTTTCATGGCGCATCCTGGAATCCATGACCTATTTTGACGGCATTTCGCTACGAGCCGGTTAAGGGCCGTGCGACTTGGCGTGATTGGGGCTAAAGAGGCCGCAGCTTTTGGGAATTGACGTATGGCTCACCGCATCGCCGTCATTGGCGCGCCTTCCTTGATTGGGCGCGAAATCCTGCGCTGCCTTTCGGAAACCAGCCTGGCCGGGGCTGAGGTGGTGGCACTTGCCCAAGGGCGCGGCGCGGGCGCCGATATCTCCTGGGGCGACAAGGCCGTGCTCAAGACACGCGATGTGGCGCGGTTTGACTTTGCCGGCACGCAGCTTGCCATTTTTGCCTGTGACGCAAAGCTTGCTGCGGTGGAGGTGCCGCGTGCGACCGCGGCTGGCGCCATGGCGATTGACCTTTCCGGGCATTTCCACCTGGAAGCGGATGTGCCGCTGGTGGTGGCCGGGCTGAATGACCATACCGTGGCGCGGGCGGCCAGAAGGCGGATCATCGCCTGCCCGCTGCCCGCCAGCCTGATCCTGGCGATGGTCTTGAAGCCCTTGCATGAAGCGGCCGGCGTGAAGCGCGTGGTGGCGGCAACCTATCAGCCGGCCTCTGGCGCGGGGAAGGAGGCGATGGATGAGCTTTGGTCCCAGACGCGCGGCATTTTCGTCAATGACACGCCAGAGGCGCAGTATTTCACGAAGCAGATCGCCTTCAACGTCATTCCGCATATTGACCGTTTCATGCCCGATGGCGCGACGCGGGAAGAATGGGCGATGGGCGTTGAAATCAGAAAGCTTCTCCACCCCGATATTCAGGTGAGTGCCAGCTGCGTGCGCGTGCCGGTGATGCTTGGCCTTGGCATGGCGCTCAATATCGCCTTCGACCGCCCGATCACTGAACGCGATGCCCGCGAAGCGCTGCGAAAAGCGCCGGGGCTCAGCCTGCTCGATCGGCGCGATGATGGCGGCTATGCAAGCCCGGCTGAGATTGTGGGGGAAGATATGGTTTATGTCTCTCGCATTCGGCGCGATGCGACCCTGCCGGAGGGGCTATCATTGTGGGTGGTTGGCGATGATGTGCGGCTGGGGGCGGCCTTGAATGCGGCGCGGCTTGCGGAGGCAGTGTTTAAGGCGTAGCAGACAGGTGAAGAGAAAAATTTCCCAATTCTTTACATGGCATAGCTGAATCGCGATGGTATGAGATTACCGTCAGGTCGAAGCGGCGAAGGTCCGCAAAGGGAATTTCTATAAATTTTTAAGAAGATTCTGATGTAAAAAAAATGCTGGTGATGCGACGCGTATGGCATTCGCGTAGCAGGGCCTTGTGCTTGTCCCTGCCAAGCCGACCGAAGAAATGCTGAGGTCTTTAGTAGATGCGGGCGGCGATAGGATCTGTAATGATGGGACAGAGCACTATTTTCGTAATGAAAACGAAGCAATTTGGTATAGCATGCAGGTTTGGGCGGCAATGACATGCATTGCTTCCACATTCAGATAATGCGTGACTTGCATCTTCGGAGGAGGAAATAATGAGGCGCTTTTCCGACGCGGGACGAATGGCGATTGCGGCCCAGAATTATTACGCAGCCCTTAGCCTGGCGCTCATGATCCCTGACATCTGCGGCTCCTTGGAAGACCCGGGAACAGGGAAGTCACAAAAGCGCTACGAGCGATGGTTCAGCAAATGGGCTGAACCAAAATTCACACATAACGGCAGAATCTTTTTGTCATCTTCGGATTGCTTTCAACTTAGATGCAGCCTGATCCATTCTGGAAGCACCGAGATAGATGCCAAAAAACGTGACGTGCTGGAACGGATCGAATTTTTCGATGATTCAGGTCCTGCGCATTTGGCTTGGCTTGAAGGTAATACCTACAACGGGGTCAAACAGCCCTCCGTTCTTGTTTTACGTGTCTCTAAATTTAGTGAAGATATGTATCAGGCTGCCGACGAATGGGACGCCGCTTCTGCCAAAGAACCATCTATCCAAGCAGAAAAAACGAAGCTGACAGTCATCCGCTCAAAAGGGTTCGCAATGCAAGGTATCCAATTTGGATAAGGAAATGGATGAAATGGCGAATGACGATGTTGCGAAAGCAGTCAACAAACATCGCGATGACGCACTGCGGCGCGCGCCGTGGATCAGCCTGCTCGATCGGCGCGATGATGGCGGCTATGCAAGCCCGGCTGAGATTGTCGGCGAAGATATGGTCTATGTTTCGCGCATCCGCCGCGATGCGACGCTGGCGCAGGGATTATCGCTTTGGGCGGTGGGCGATGATGTGCGCCTTGGGGCCGCGCTGAATGCGGCGCGGCTGGCGGAGGCGGTGCTGCGCGGATAGGGGGCCGGGGCGCCTTCACCCAGACAGCGTCTCACACCGCAATTTCCAGCGCTTTCAACAATCTTTTGTCAATCAACCCGGACGGCAGGCCCGCTGCCAGGCGAAAGCGCGTTATGGCGGCAATGCTGCGTGGGCCGATGTCACCATCCGCCGCGCCGATTTCCGTATATCCCCGCGCCTGCAGGGCGCGTTGCACCGCGACAGCAAGCTCCGCCGCTGGCTGATTTTCCGGCGCGGGCGGCGTGGCCAGCACGCGGCGCACCTTATCAAGCCACGCCTTAGGGTCCTGCAGCCCATGCAGCCCGCCACTGACACGCCGTGTGACAGCCTCAAAATCACCCGTATCACAAAGCTTGTTCAGCCCCTTCCACTCCCAAAAGGCGCAGGAGACGAGCAGCGCGTGATCAGGGCCTGCGACAAGTTCCGGCTGGTTCACCAAATCCAGCCCGGCAATCGCGCCAACTTCGGCATAGGTGATCCGGCCCGTGAGCTGGATATAGCCCCGGCCGCGAAACAACCAGCCATCGCCCGGCAGCTTATTGCCCAGATCGCGCCTTCCGCCATAGACGCATTCCGCAAGCTTTTCCGGATTGCGCGCATAAGGCGCGGCATCGGCAAGGCTCGGAAAGCGCTTTGGCCAAATCACCAAAAGCCTTTCGGCGCGGTAGTTCAAATCTTCTTCTGTGCGCGTAAGCCCGGCGGATTCATGGCCCATTTGCGCCAGGAAAAACTGCAGGCGCGTCGCTTTGCGCGCCATGCCATAGCCTTGCAGCAGGCCATCCGCCTGGGCCTGGAAAGCCGCCAGGTGCTCTGGCGCGGCACGCGGATAAAGCGCTTTGACCTGATCTTCCGACAGCATCTGATGACCCCTTTCGGGTAATGTTGCTTGTATCTGGCAATGATTGTTTCGGAAGTGCAAGCGCCCTGTGAAGCCATGATGCGCCGCCCGCGCGGCGCGCTTCATGGGCAAGCGGGCGCGCCGGGGCGGCAGGCTGAAGCCTCGCCAGGGCGATGAGAGAAAAAATTCCTTGACAAAATAGGAATAATGTAACATAAAACCGGCCCCAGCCAAGGCCCCGCCCATGCCCCCTGCCGCCCCCACCGACCCCGGAAAGATCATGGCAAGCCCCGCCGATCAGCGGCGGATCCTGGCGGAGCTGCTGCATATCATTCGCTTGCCGCTGCGTATTCTGCTGACCGGTGCGGCGCTGGTCGGCGTGCTGGGCGCGGCGCTGGCGCTTGGCCTGCCGGGGCCAGAGGCGCTTTTCGCGGCCTTTGCCGCCCCAGGTGCAGCCGGGCTGCCGGCCCTGATTGGTGTGATGATTTTCCTTATTGGGCTTGGCTTCGCGGGCTTCCTCTGGTGGCTCGCGGCGCGCAGCTTCGCGCTGGTGGCCAATCCCGCCATCGGGCCAGAACGGCTCGCTGGGCTGCGTGACCTGCCACTGGCCTTGCCTGAAGGCACGGTGCGCGCGCTGCTGGCGCTGATTGTTGGCGTGATTGGCCTGCCGCTCCTGTTGTTTTCCAAGACGCTTGGCCTTTCGGATGCCATTGCCGGCTATGTGAATGGCATTGTCACCGGCGTTTTCGGCTTTTATTTCGGCACCCGCAGCACCGGGGCCGATGCGCAAATCGCCCGTCGCGCAACCGAACAATTGGCCGAACGTGAACGCACCACCGGCGCGCTTGCCGCCGAAGCGGAAGCCCTGCGGCAAAAGGCGGAAGGTGCAGCGCGAGACGCGGCGCTACCGGCCAGGATCGCGGCCACCAAAGGCAGTCTTGCGCGGCATATCGAAGTGGCTGGCTTGGTGCTGGATGAATTCGGCCCGCTTTTGCCCAAGGGCTTGATCCCGGAAGGGGCCGCCACCGCACTCTCCCACGCGCGCAGCGCCGCCGCTGCCCTGGATGGGCTGCAAAGCGGCCCGGAGGCAGAGGGCAAGCTGAAAACCGCAACCGATGCCCTGGCGGGGTTGATCGGCGCGCAACCGCTGGCGCCGCTGCTGCGCGGCGCGGCTTCCCTGCTGCCAGCCGGCACGGCGCTTGGGCCCATTGGCGCGGTTGCCACGGTGATCGGGCTTGGCTGGCAATTGGGCGCAGCCGAATATCAGCGCTGGCGCGCGCGCGTCCTTGCCGCGCCCTTCGCGCCGCAGCTTTTCGATGCGGGGCTGATCACGCCAAGCTCGGCCGAGCTCCGCATGGAAGCCTGCCCGATCTTCGCCCGCGCCTTCCGGGATGTGAAAACGCGCCCTGGGTTTTTCGCTGATCTGCTGGCGCTGATCAGCCATGATGATGCGGAGGCGAAGCTTTGGGTCGAGTATGGCGCTGACGCGGCGCGCTTTCCGGGTGGCCAGGCCGAACTTGAAGCGGGCTTGCAGGAATTTCGCGCTGCCTTGCTGGCTGATCTTTCGGCGCGCGATGCGACGCCCGAGAAAATCGCCGCCGCTTTGGCGCCGCTGGCACCAAGCCCCGGCGCGCTGCCGAGTGTCGCGCAGGTAAACAACCTGGTGGATGCCGCCGGCAAGGCCGGTGCCGACCAGCCGGAAGCCCGCGCCGCTTTTGAGGCGCTGGTGATGCTGACCGGGCATTTGCGGGACAGAAAGCTTGACCCGGTGAAGCTGATGGCGGAGGTGACACCATGAACCGCCTGATGGCCCTGCTGGTCCTTGCCCTTGCCGCGTGCAGCGTCATGGACGCGCCGGTGGCGCAGCTTGAACGTTGGCAGAAACGCCATGCGGCAGGTGAGCTTGCGGCGATTGCCGCCGAACCGGTGGTGGCGGATTGCGCGCCAGGAAAGGACGCGGCCTGCCAGCGCCTGCATCTGATGCGCGCCGATGCCTGCCTTGGCCTCGCTTTCGCTGAACGCGCCCCAGGCGCTGCCTGCCCCGGTGCCGGGGCGCGGGAGGCTGGCTTGCTTTCCTGCGCGGCCAGCGCCGCCCAGGCCGCGGAACAGGCGGCGGGTCAAATCCTGCTGCCTGCGCGAAAACTGCGTGCCCAGGCGCGGCTTTGCGCCATTGAAAACCTGCCCCCGGCCATGGCCGGCCCGGCCGCGCAGGAATTGCTGCTTGAAGCCGCGCCGCTGAATGATGCCGAAGGCGCCTTGCTGCGGGGCCGCGCCCTGCTTGCCGCCGCGCGGCCCTCGGCCGGGCCAGAAGCCACGCGCTGCATGGCGGCGCGGCAGGCGCTTGGCGAAGCGCGGCGCGGGCTTGCCTTGCAGCCCGAAAATCCGGCGCTGCAGCGCCTGGCCGATGATGCGGCGTTGCGCGGCGCGCGCATCACCGATTGTCGTCTTTGAAGCAGGGGGGCTCAGCCATGGCACTCGCCCGGGAACTCTCCTTCCGCCTGCCCCTGCAACGCGGTGATGATGTGCGCGCCGTGCAGCAGGCGCTGATCCGCGCCGGCATGCTGACCGGCAGCGCCGATGGCATTTTTGGCCCGGCGACGCATCGCGCCGTGCTCGATTTCCAAAGGCGCATGCAGGCGCGCCATCCAGGTTTTGCCGCGGATGGCATTATCGGGCGCCAAAGCTGGAGCGCGCTTTTCCCCGATGCCGCGCCACACCCCATGCCTGGGGCCGCAACGCCTGAAGCGGGGCTGACTGCATCGGCGGATTGGCGCGCCCTGCTGCGGCCTTACCGGCAGCGCCTGATGGCGGGCAGCGCGCCGCCAGTGGGGCAGGGGTCGCGCCGCTGGCGGCTCAGCGCCGAAGGGGTGCGCGTGGAAGGCTTTGTCGCGCCGCCGCGCAGCCCGGGCAAGCCAGAAACCGCCACGCGCTGTTGGCGAGATTTTCGCGCCGCTTTTGAAACCTGCGCTGCTGCTTATGGTGTGCCAGTGGAATTGCTGATCGCGACCGCCTGCACGGAATCCGGCGGGCGGGCCGGAGCGATCCGTGAAGAACCCGGTTTCATCAGTGATGCGGCAACCCCGCATCGCGTCTCACCGGGCTTGATGCAAACGCTGATTGCAACGGCGCGCGAAGTGCTTGCCGATAACAGCCTTGATCGCGCCCGCTTGCTTGACCCTGCAACTTCCATTCGCGCCGGGGCGGCGATGATCCGCGCCCAGGCAATGCGGCGCAAATTGCCCACGCATTTCGACCCGCCCCTGGTGGCGATTGCCTATAATGCCGGGTCGCTTCGCGCGCGCGCCGATGGCGCAGCCGATCCCTGGGGCATGGTGCAGACCATGCGCGGCGCGCAGGCCCATGCCGATGCCTTCATCGGCTTTTTCAATGATTGCTTCGCGGTATTCGCCGATGGTGATGCGCCGGCGGCATTGACGCCGAGTTTTTGGGCGCTGCTTGCAGAATGAGGTTCGTGGTGCACAGCGCTTGGTGAGGGCTGGCAAGCGCCGACCAGATGGCGGGCTTGCATGGCCGGGCAAGGCTTGGTGAGCTCGCCTCTTTCCAGGAAATGATCGAGTTGGTGGCAACGAGCAGCCGCCCGCAAATGGTTCCCGCTGATCATCAAGCATATCGGCGCCTTTGGGACGCGGCGGCCTGCCACTCAAAGCCATCAACCCCCTCGACGCTTACGAATTTCGCGTAATGAGTGTAGGAACGTATCAGAGATCGTTCTTTGGATGAAATCTTAACTATCATCCATGAAAAAACAGAGAGTCGCCTACGGGCCGTTCGCTTATAGGCGTTTTTGTCTGGCACTCTCCGTGCGCACCGCTATGGGAAAATCTTGTCGGATCGTCACTTTATAGGAAGAACCCCTTGGACTTGTGCAAAAGTCAATGGTGAACAGAACCATGGCTTTGAGAATACCCGACTCGGAAGTACCGGAATGGTCGCGCCGCCTGCGCAGGGCGCGGCGCGCCAAGGGGCTGTCTCAGGTGGCGCTGGGCGATTTGATCGGCGCTTCCCAAGCAACTGTTGCTGATTGGGAAACCGGTAAGACAAGGCCGCGTCATGAAACGCTGAAGCGTTTGTTGCTGGCACTTGACCTGACGCTGTTGGAATTGATGCCCGATATGCCGCGGCATGCTTCGGAAAATAACGCCTCTGCCCCGCTGGCTGCGGGAGAGATCGCTGATCAATTCGGCGCGTTGCTCGAAATCGTCTCCCGCGAATTGGACAGCATCGGCCATCCGTCCAGCCTGGCCAGCAAAGGCCGGTTCGCGTTTCAAATTTGGCGGAGCGCAGGCGGCACGATAACTGAGCCTGCCGACCCAGAGGCCGCGCGCGAGCAGGTGGCGGCGATCAGGGCCCTATTGGCCGATATGCGTAAGCTTTCGACCGAAGAATAGGCAGACTTGACGAAATAACGGAAAATCCGGTAAACACATCACCGGAGGTTGTTCCATGTCCCTTTGCTACAATCTTGTTGTTCGAACAGGCGTGGTTGGGCTTCTGAAGCCGCCCGGAGCCTTGGTGCATGCTGCTCAGCGGCATAAGGGGGGGCTGCTTATCTCTCCGGAAGTCTCAATAGTGACCGAGCAGTCGCGGCGTTCGGCGCGCCAGATTATGCTTTGGCTTGGTATCGGCCTGATCCTATCGGTCTTTGCGTTGATCACCTCCCTGATTTCCCTCGCCCTTTCCTAATCCTCCGGGTTGCCGCGCCCGCTGGGCGGTTGCACACTGGCCCGAGCAAGGGGAAGGGGATCAGCCGTCATGAGTGCCTCGGCGCGACGCGCGCGGTTTCGTGCAATACTTGCCGGGGGCGCCTGTGTGCATCCGGCTTCCGTGCATGACCCAATCGCGGCACGAATCGCAACCGATCTTGGCTTTGAAACCGCAATGTTTGCGGGTTCCATCGCCTCCATCGCCGTCTTGGGGGCGCCCGATCTGATCCTGGTGACGCTGACCGAATTCGCCGAGCAAGCCAGGCGCATCTGCCGCGCCGGGGCGCCGCCGCTGATGGTGGATGCCGATCACGGCTATGGCAATGCGCTGAATGTGATGCGCACGGTCCAGGAACTGGAAACCGCAGGTGTGGCGGCACTCACCATTGAAGATACCGACCTGCCCCGTGCCCACGGGGCGGGCGAACCCGGTTTGCTCAGCCTGGATGCCGGGCTTGGCAAAATCCATGCGGCGCTTGCGGCGCGGGAAGACCCGTCGCTTGTGATTGTGGCGCGCACCAGCGCAGTCAATCTGGTGAACCTGGAGGAAGCCGTGGCGCGCACCCGCGCCTATGCCAAAACCGGCGCCGATGCGCTGTTCTATACCGGTGTCACCGATTGGGCGCAGCTTTCAGCGCTGCAAGCCGCCGCCAATGGTGTGCCCTTGATGCTGGGCGGCACGCCGCCGGCCTTGGCTGATAAGGCAAGGCTCGCGGCGCGTGGCGTGCGCATCGCCCTTCAGGGCCATGCGCCAAGCTTCGCCGCCATGGCGGCGGTGCATGCCACCCTCAAAGCCTTGCGCGATGGCACCCCGCCCGGGAAGCTGCCCGGGCTTGCCGATGCGGCGCTGATGAAGGCAGCCTTGCGTGAGGATGATTACGCGCGCTGGACGCGCGACTTTCTGGCCGGTTGATCATTGAGGAAGACAGAGATGTTGAGTGAAACTGAAGGCAAATTCCTGACGATGCATGAATTCGCCAAGGCGGCGAAAAATCGGCTGGATGCCAATATCTGGGATTACCTGACCGGGGCGACGGAAACCGAAACCACCATGCGCCGCAATCGCCTGGCGCTGGATACGCTGGCTTTTCGCCCGCGCGTGCTGCGCGATGTCTCCAGTATAGACACGACAGCGGAGATGTTCGGGCAAAAGCTTCGCCTGCCGGTCGCGCTCGCGCCGGTGGGCGGCTTGGAAAGCTTCGGCGCCAATGGCGCGGCGACAGCCGGGCAGGGGGCTTCGGCCTTTGGCGTGCCGCTGATTGTTTCTTCCGTGACCAAGCCTGGGCTTGAGGAAACCGCGGCCAATACCCCTGGCCCCAAGATCTTCCAGCTTTATGTGCGCGGCGATGACAGCTTTATTGATGATTATGCGGATCGGTCGGTCGCGGCCGGCTATGATGCCTTCTGCTTCACCGTGGATACCGCGGTCTATAGCCGGCGCGAACGCGATATCGCGCGCCGCTTCGCCAAGCCCTGGCGCGCGCGGGTGCAGGGCATTGAATTTCAGGCGGCCCTTTCCTGGAAGCAGATAGATCGCTTCAAGGCCAAATACAAAATGCCCGTGATCCTGAAAGGGATTGCCACCGCCGAAGATGCCGCGCTTGCCTGCGAACACGGTGTGGATGTGGTTTATGTTTCGAACCATGGCGGGCGGCAATTGGATCACGGCCGGGGGGCAATGGATGTGCTGCCGGAAGTGGTGCAGGCAGTCGCTGGCCGCGCCAAGATTTGGATTGATGGCGGTTTTTCACGCGGGACTGATGTGGTGAAGGCGCTTTGCCTTGGTGCTGATCTCATCGGTCTTGGGCGGCTTTACTGCTATGCGCTGGCCGCTGATGGCGCGGCCGGCGTGCAGCGCATGCTGGAAATCCTTGAGACAGAAATCTACACCACCATGGGGCTGCTCGGCGCCACCAGTTATAGCGAACTCAACCCGAGCTTCATCCATGCGGGTGCATTGGCGACCAATGCACCGCATGTCTTCAGCGCCTTCCCGCTGCTGCATCTGGGTGATTCGGGGTATTGAAGCCATAAGGTTGCACGGCGCGATGTCTGAACCCGCGCCGCTCAGGGTTCTGCTTTCCGACCGCGCCTTTCTGAAGCTTTGGGGCGCGGGCGGGCTGACCAATTCCATGCGCTGGGTGGAAATGCTGGTCAGCGGGCTTTACGCCTATGAACTGACGCGTTCCGCCTTCGCGGTATCGCTGGTGCTGATGGCGCGCGCTTTGCCCATGCTGCTGATGGGGGCGCTTTCCGGGGCTGTCGCGGAAAGCCTCAATCGCAAATATCTGCTCATGGCTGGTCAGGCTTTGACAGCGCTTGGCGCCATAGCCATCGCGATCCTTGCCGCCCTGGGCTCACTTTCGCTTTGGCATCTTTGGTTCAATGGGCTGATTGGCGGCTTGGTTTGGACCAATGAACTCGCCACACGCCGGCGCATGGTGGCGGAAACCGCGGGGCCTGAGCGCATTGTCCCCGCCATCGCCTTTGACACCACCACGGGCAGCACCACGCGCATGCTGGGGCCGATGTTAGGCGGCGTGCTTTATGAGACACTTGGCGTCACCACCGCCTATATCATCGCCTCCACGCTTTATCTGATTGCGCTGATGCTGGTCTCGACCGTGCGCTACAGCCAGCCGCGCCGCGCCTTGGTGCCGCGCCGTCTATTGGCTGAGGTGGCCGAGGCCTTGCGCATCGCGCTCGCCCATCCGGCCTTGCGGGCGGTGCTTGGCGTGACGCTGGTGATGAATATCTTTGGCTTTTCCTATAATTCCATCCTGCCCGCCTTTGGTGACCGCGCCTTTGGCGCGAGTGCCATTGAGATTGGCCTGCTGGCTGCGGCCGAGCCCTTGGGGGCCTTGATCTCGGGTCTCGCGCTGGCGCTGCGACGCGGGCCTCAGGCGGGCCGAAGATTGTTGTTGCTGGGCTCTACCGCCTTCCTGGCGGTGCTGGCGCTGGCCGCACTCGCCCCATCGCTTTGGCTTGCCGCCTTGCTGCTGATGCTGGGCGGTTTCGGCACGGCGGCCTTTGCCAGCTTGCAAACCGGCATTGTGATGATGGAAGCGCCGGTTGAAGCGCGGTCGCGCATTCTGGGCCTAACGACCACCTGTATCGGTACCGGGCCGCTTGGAGTCCTGGTGCTGGGGGCGCTTGCCGATGGCATCGGCCCACCCTTCGCCATTGCCGGCTTTGCGCTTTTGGGGCTGTTTTTTCTGGCCCTGGTCGCTTTTGCGACGAAGCGTTAGGCCCCTGCCGCAATCCTGCCTTGTAACGCGCCGATAAGCCTCTTGCGGGGTCGCGCCGCAAGGTCGAAGCTTCGCTTAAGGCTCACGTTTGTACTGATCGGATTCGCGATGCAGGTCTACCTGCCCATCGCTGAAATGAGTGTGGATGCCCTGCTGCTGCTTGGCATAGGGTTTGGCGTGGGCTGGCTTTCGGGCTTGTTCGGCGTGGGCGGTGGATTTCTGCTGACACCATTGCTGATGCTGATCGGCATCCCGTCCGCCGTCGCGGTCGCTTCCGGCGCCAATCAAACCTTGGGTGCATCGATCTCTGGCCTTATCGCGCAATGGCGGCGCGGCAATGTGGATTGGCGCATGGGGCTCACGCTTTTCGCGGGTGGGCTCTTGGGTTCGACGCTTGGCGTTCAGATCTTCGCGCTGCTGAAGCGCTGGGGCCAGGTGGATGTTGCGGTCTCGCTCTTCTACGTCGTCATCCTTGGCATTGTTGGCGCGCTGATGGTGCGCGAAAGCGTCACGGCACTGCTCAGGCGTCGGCGTGGTGCGGCACCGCGGCGGAAGCTCCATGAACATACCTGGCTGCATGGCCTGCCCTTCAAGCTGCGCTTTCGCGATTCCAGGCTGTATATTTCAGTAATTCCGCCTCTCGTGATCGGCTTTGGCATAGGCATGCTCTCGGCCATCATGGGGGTGGGCGGCGGCTTCATGCTGGTGCCGGCCATGATTTATATTCTTGGCATGCCGACCGCGATTGTGATTGGCACATCGCTGTTTCAGGTGGTTTTCGTCTCGGCCAATGTCACGCTGCTGCAAGCCTGGCAGGTGGGCAGCGTTGATATTGTGCTGACCATGTTGCTGCTCGCGGGTGGTGTGGCGGGCGCGCAATTTGGCGCTGCCATGGGCACCAAGCTGCGGGGCGAGGAAACCCGCGCCTTGCTTGGGCTACTGGTGCTCTCGGTCGCTTTTGGCCTGGCCTGGAACCTGCTGCAAACGCCAAGCCGCGCCTTCACGCTTGGCCCCATTTCATGAAGCTGGTTGCGCGCGCGCTGCTGGTCCTTGGCGGCCTGATGGGCCAGGCTGGCGCTTCCGCGCCGCCCATCACGGCAGAGCTTTCCACGGATAGGGTTGAGATCAGCACCGGCTTCACCGGCGCCTCTGTTTTGGTCTTCGGCGCGACGCAAAACCCCCTGGGCGGCGATCCGCCCGAGGATTTGATCGTGGTCGCCACCGGCCCGACCCAGGGCGTGGTGGTGCGGCGCAAGATCAATGTGCTCGGCATTTGGCTGAATGGTCCTTCCACGCGCTTTCCGGATGTGCCGGGGTTTTACGCCTTGGCCGCCACGCGCCGGGTCTGGGAAATCCTGCCCGAGGAAGAAAGGCGGCAATATCGCCTGGGTTTTGACAATCTGCGCCTGCGGAGTGAGGGCAATCGCAACCCGGCCTTTCGCGCCGCATTGCTGGAATTGAAACAATCCGATGGGCGCTGGCAGGAATATGCCGCGCCGGTTTCCCGCGCGGGAGAGCGCCTGTTCAGCGCGCGCATCGCCTTTCCCGCAACAGTGCAGACCGGCGATTATCAGATTGAAGTGCTGCTGGCGCGCGAAAACCGCGTGATTGCGCGGCAGGAATTGTCCTTGCGTGTGGAACGCGTGGGCACAGCGGCGGATATCGCCTCACTCGCCCGCGGTCAGCCGCTGCTTTACGGCGTGCTATGTATTGTCTTGGCTGCGCTGGCCGGCTGGCTCGGCAGCGTGCTGTTCAGGAGAAATTGATGTCCGGTTCCGAAGAAGCCGCCGCTGCCGCCACCAAGGCCAAACGCGATCGCGTTTTCCTGGTGGTGGTGGATGACAGCGCCGAGCAGGCGGTGGCGCTGCGCTATGCGTGCCTGCGCGCGCGCAAGGGCGGCGGGCGCGTGGCCTTGCTGCGCGTGCTGGAACCGGTGGAGCTGGTGGAATGGGCCGGCGTTGGCGTGATGATGCAGGAAGAACGCCGCGCGGAGGCTGAGCGCCTACTGGCCGGGCTTGCCGCGCAGGTCAGTGAGATTACCGGCGGCATGCCGATCCTGATCATTCGCGAAGGCGAAGCGCGCGAGGAATTGCTGGCGCTGATAGAGGAAGACCCGCGCATTTCCATTCTGGTGCTGGCCATGGCGACCGGCAGCGGCGGGCCGGGGCCGTTGATTTCGGCTCTCACAGGCCGCCATGCGTCACGCCTGAAGATACCCATGGCGCTGGTGCCGGGCGGGATGACGGAACAGGAATTGGATAGGGTAACGTAGCAAGGTTCAAGGCGCCGGTATCTCGGCGGCCAGCACCTGCCCCGATTGGCTTTCGGTAATCAGCAGCGTCACGCCATCGGGCGCGAAGCAGCAATTGGTCGGCATGCGCCCAAAAGGCCGGCAATCCAGCGCGAAAAGCGGCACGCCATGCTGATCCACGCCCCAGACCATGCCATGGCCGGGATTGGCGATGAACAGCCGATCATGCACATCCACCGCCATGCCATCCGGCCCTGATGTGCCGGCGGGTATGCGGAAGAACAGATTGGCCTTGCCGACAATGGCATCCGCGCGCAGCGCGAAGCGCCAGACCTCACAGGATCGGGTCATTGCCACATAGCAATGCGTGCCCGACTTGTTCAGCGCAATGCCATTCGGGCTGGGTCCGTTTGAGATCAGCCGATCCAGCCGCCCATCAGCGCCCAGCCGATACACCCGCCCGCGCGGGTCCTGCAGCCCCGTCTGGCCTTGATCGGTGAAGAAAATCGCGCCTTGCGGCCCAAGCGTCACATCATTTAGGCCGAGAAACCCCTCACTGCCCACGGTTTCCAGCAAGGGCGCAATGGAACCCCGCGCCGGGTCCAAAGTCAGCAGGCCGTGGCGATAATCGGCGATCAGCAGCGCATCATCGGCGCCAAGGGCCAGGCCATTCGGCCAGCCCTCATATTCCGCCAGTACTTCCCAAGCCTCGCCGGGGCCGACCAGTAAGATGCGCCCATTGGGGATGTCAGTCACCATAAAGCGCCCTGCGCGATCAAAGCAGGGACCTTCCAGGAAACTGTCAATCGGCGCGCCGGCGCGATTGGCATCGGCCCAGGCGGTTCGGCGCAGATTCCGCAAGCGATCCGGCAGGCGGGCAAAGGGGCGGAGCGGGAGAGCCTTGGGGGCGGGAAACCACATGGGCTGTATCAGACGAAGCAGATCAAATCTTTGTCTGCCCCGCATCCTGATGCGGGTTCTGGTGGATATGCTTCAGCCGCCAGCCAAGACCGATCATGATGGCGCCCATGGCAATCGCCTCCAGCCCCACCATCCAGATCACCGCGAGCAAGCCCGGCCCCGGGCGCATCAGCATCCAGGCGCCGATCAGGATATTGGCCGCGCCCAGCAGCCCGAGCAGCACGGAGGAAAGCCGAAAGGCCAGCATCAGCCGTGCCCCGCCCGAGAGCAGGAACCAGGCCGAAGTCACAATCAGCAGCCCAATGGCCGACACGCCCGGCGCAAGCAGCATCACCGCCGCGGCAGCGAGGGAGATAATGCCATCAATCCAAAGCCAGGTCCGGCTCCGCTCCCCGGTTGGGTGGCCACCCTTCACCGCCTGGTAGATGGACCCCATGCCATCGAACAGCATCCAGGCACCGAGAAAAGCCAGGATGAACACCAGTCCAAGCCCGGGAAATAGGAAGACCAAAACCCCGAAAATGATCGCGGCCACGCCGCGCAGCATGAAGACCCACCAGCTTCCTGCCATCTGCCGCACCAATTGCGCACCTAGGCGTCCGGATAGCAGCATGGATTCGGGCCCTGGGGGCGTGGCATTTCCTGACATGTGATCTCACCTTCCGTTTTTGTTGCATCAACCTGACAGGATGAAGTCGCCGACGCAAATCCACCCCCGGTCACAATTCCTGCGCTTTGGACCCTTTTCCCCTTTCCATCCCGCCCCAACCTGTTGAATGATAGTCTCAACGCAAAACAAGGAGTGCTCCGCCATGGCAAAATTCGGTCTCAGCCAATCCATTCGTCGTGTGGAAGACCCAAGGCTTTTGAAGGGCGATGGGCAATATACCGCCGATATCAGCCTGCCTGGAGAGGCGCATGGCGTGGTGCTGCGCAGCCCCCATGCCCATGCCGCGATCAAGGGCATTTCCACCAGCGCGGCCAAGGCACTGCCCGGCGTGCTGGGCGTTTATACCGCAGCCGATCTGGCCGCCGAGGGGCTGGGGCCGCTGCCTTGCCTGATTCCGCTCAAGAATAGTGATGGCTCGTCGCTGTCATCTACGCCGCGCCCGGTGCTGGCAGAAGGCACGGTGCGCCATGTGGGTGACCCGGTGGCCTTTGTGGTGGCGGAAAGCGCCAAGGCCGCGCGCGATGCCGCTGAGGCGATTGAGGTGGATTATGACATCCTGCCCTCGGCCACTGATCTTGCCAGCGCGACCAAGCCCGGTCAGCCGCAAATCTGGCCGAGTGCGCCGAACAATACCTGCTTTGATTGGCATGTCGGTGACAAGGACAAGACCGATGCGCTTTTCGCCAAGGCCGCGCATGTCACGCGCCTGACGGTGGTGAATAACCGCGTTGTCGTCGCCAGCATGGAAGCCCGCGCGGCGGTCGCGGATTATGATGCCGGCAGCAACAAATGGACGCTGCATACCAATACCCAGGGGTCTTGGCTGGTGCGCAAGCTCCTCGCCGGCAGTGTTTTCAACCTGCCGGAAGATCATTTCCGCGTGGTCACGCCTGATGTCGGCGGTGGCTTTGGCATGAAGCTGTTCTTGTATGCCGAACATGTGCTGACCTGCTTTGCCGCGCGCCGCTTGAAGCGCCCGGTGAAATGGACGTCAGAGCGCACCGAAGCCTTCCAGTCGGACACCCACGGGCGGGACAATATCACCGCCGGTGAATTGGCGCTGGATAAGGATGGCAAGTTCCTCGCGCTGCGGACGAAAAACTGGGCGAATATGGGCGCCTATCTGAACACCTTCGCCCCCTTCATCCCGACCGGCGCGGGCACCAAGGTGTTGGCGAGTGTTTATGATTTCGGCGCCATCTACGCCAATGTTGTTGGCGTCATCACCAATACCGTACCGGTGGATGCCTATCGCGGCGCTGGCCGGCCGGAGAGCAATTATCTGGTGGAGCGCCTGATTGACACGGCGGCGCAGGAAATGGGCATGGATCGTGTGGCGATCCGCAAGCGCAACATGGTGCCGTCTTCCGCCATGCCTTACGTCTCGGCCATGGGGCAGCGCTATGATTCAGGTGAATTCGCGAAGCTGATGGATACCGCGCTGGATCGGCTGAATTGGTCAGGCTTCGCGGCACGGCGGGCTGAGAGCCAGCGTCGTGGCAAAAGGCGCGGCATTGGCTTTGCCTATTACCTGGAAGCGACCGGCGGTGACGCGACCGAAAACGCGGCGGTGCGTTTCGCTGATGATGGGTTTGTGGATGTCTATGTCGGCACGCAAAGCACCGGGCAGGGGCATGAAACCGCCTATGCCATGCTGACCAGCCACGAACTCGGCATTCCGATTGAAAAAATCCGCGTGAAGCAGGGCGATTCCGAAAGCCTGCCCTCGGGCGGTGGCACGGGTGGCGCGCGCAGCCTTTATTCTGAAGGTCAGGCCATTCTGGTCACTGCGGCCTCGGTTGTGGAAAAGGGCAAGAAGGCAGCTTCCGAGCATTTGGAAGCCGCGGTTGCCGATATTGAATTCACCACGGCCAATGGTCGCTTTGGTGTGGTTGGCACCGATAAGGGCATTGGCATTCTGGAACTGGCCGCCGCGCAGAAGGCGCGCGCTGCCAAGGGCCAGGAAGTGACGCTGCTGGATGCGCTTGAAGTGGCGCAGATCAAATCCCACACCTTCCCCAATGGCTGCCACGCCGCGGAGGTGGAGGTGGACCCCGATACCGGCATCATCAAGGTTGCGAATTACATCGTGATTGATGATGTGGGCCATGCGCTGAACCCACTCATTGTGCGCGGCCAGGTGCATGGTGGGGTGGCGCAGGGTATTGGTCAGGCCATGCTGGAACGCACGGCGTTTGATGCGGAAAGTGGCCAATTGCTCTCGGCTTCCTTCATGGATTACGCGCTGCCGCGCGCCGATGATCTGCCCAATATTGATGTGGATTTCATCGAAGTGCCCTGTGAGACCAATCCGCTTGGTGTGAAGGGCGCGGGGGAGGCTGGCGCAGTCGGCAGCCCGCCCGCGCTGATCAATGCCGTGGTGGATGCGCTGGCCGGTGATGGCGTAAAGCATATTGACATGCCTGCCACGCCTGAGAGCGTGTGGAAGGCCCTGGCGACGTCCAAGGCTGCGTAAGGCATGACGCGCGGGGGTTGTGCCCTCGCGCGCCCTTCACACGGGTTTCAGATGTTCCAATAGGCGCGGCATCAGCTCCACCAGATTGCAGGGGCGGTGCCGCGAATCCAATTGGAAGCGCAGAATCTCATCCCAGCCATCCTTGCAGGCGCCGGTTGAACCAGGCAGCGCGAAAAGATAGGTGCCGCCGGCAACGCCACCCATGGCGCGCGATTGGATGGTTGACGTGCCGATCTTCTGAAAGCTGATCCAGCGGAACAATTCGCCGAAGCCTTCGATTTCCTTCTCAAGCACGCGCTTGAAGGCTTCCGGCGTCACGTCCCGGCCGGTGATGCCGGTGCCGCCGGTGGTAATCACGCAATCCACCGCAGGGTCCGCAATCCAGCGGCGCATTACGGCTTCAATCGCGTCCGGGTCATCCTTCACAATTTCGCGCGCGACGCAGTGATGCCGCGCGGCTTCGATCCTGTCTTGCAGGGTTTGGCCGGAACGGTCGCTCGCCATATCGCGCGTGTCGCTCACGGTTAGCACCGCGATATTCACGGGCAGGAATTTCAGGCTTTCATCAATCGGCATGGCGGCGTCTTCCTTCGGCAAGCGCCCTTATCATGGGGGTTCGGGCGGCTTGCGACAACGCCCGCTTGCGGGGCGCGGGAAGTCGCGTGACACTTACCTGGATTGCATCCAGGGAAACGCTCCATGAATTGGCAACCGGAACTTGAGGAGCTGAAGCGCCGCCAAGCCATGGCCGAGGCCATGGGCGGGCCGGATAAGGTGAAGCGCCAGCATGATGGCGGACGGCTGACCGTGCGCGAACGCGTGTTGAAGCTTGTAGACAAGAACAGCTTCCATGAAGTCGGCGCCATTGCCGGGCGCGGCGAATATGACGCCAAGGGCGATTTGGTGACGCTGACACCTTCCAATTGCGTCATGGGCCGGGCCGAAATTGAAGGCCGCCCCGTGGTGGTAGTGGGTGATGATTTCACCGTGCGCGGCGGCAGCGCGGATGCGACCATTCGCGAAAAACCGATCATGGCGGAGCGCATGGCGGCTGAATTGCGCCTGCCGATTATTCGCATGATTGAAGGCTCCGGCGGTGGCGGTTCGGTGAAAACCATTGAAACCACGGGCCGCGCCAATCTGCCGGGCGGCGTTGGCGGCACGCAGCTTTATCATCTGACCACGCAAAATCTTGGCCTGGTGCCGGTGGTGACCCTCGGCCTTGGGTCGGTTGCCGGGCTTGGCGCGGCGCGGCTTGCGGCGGCGCATTATTCAGTGATGACGAAATCCTCGGCGATGTTTGTCGCGGGGCCCCCGGTGGTCGCGCGCTTGGGCGAGAGCCTGGAAAAGCGCGACCTGGGCGGTTGGGAGATTCAATGCAAGGCCGGCGCGGTGGATGATGCGGTGGATACGGAAGAAGAAGCCTTTGCCGCCGCGCGGCGCTTCCTATCCTACCTGCCGCAATCAGTGTTTGAGGTTTCACCCCGCTTGCGGTCACGCGATGATCCCGGGCGGCGCGACGCCAAGCTGATCAGCGCCATCCCGCGCGATCCGCGCCAAGCCTATAAGATGCGCCCGATTGTCGAAACACTTTTCGACAAGGGCAGTTTTTTCGAAATGGGCCGCTGGTTTGGCCGCCCGATCATCACGGGGCTTGCGCGGCTGGATGGCTTGCCGGTCGCGGTGATGGCATCCGATCCGGTATTCTCGGGCGGGTCCTGGACGGCGGATGCCTGTGCCAAGATCATTCGCTTCGTGGATATGGCGGACACCTTCCACCTGCCTGTGGTGTATCTGATGGATTGCCCCGGCTTCGCCGTTGGGTTGGATGCCGAGAAAACCGCGACCATTCGTTGGGGCGTGCGCGCCATGGCCGCTGTCAATCAATGCCGCGCGCCGTGGTGCACCGTTATTCTGCGCAATGCCTTTGGTGTCGCGGGTGTCGTGCATCAACCGGCTGGGCGCTATTCCATCCGCTATGCTTGGCCATCCGGGCGCTGGGGGTCCTTGCCACTCGAAGGCGGAATCGAAGCGGCCTATGCGGCAGAAGTGAATGCGGCGACAGATCGCGAAGCGAAGATCGCCGAAATAGACGAGCGTTTGCAGAAGTTGCGTTCCCCCTTTCGCACCGCCGAGGCTTTCTGGGTCGAGGAAATCATTGACCCGCGCGAAACCCGCCCGCTGCTCTGCGATTTCGCGCGCATCGCGGAACCCTTGCGCGGCACGGGCTTGGCCGCACTCACCATGCGGCCCTGATCAGGCTTCGACGACGAGGTCCTTATAGGCATGCCAGGTGGCATGCCCGATCAGCGGCACCACAAGCGCAAGGCCAAGGAAGAAGGGCACCATCGCGAAGGCGGTGAACACCACAATCAGCCCGGCCCAGAAGATCATGGCGCCCGGATTGGTGAGCACTGCGCGGATGGAAAGCACAATCGCTTCCATGGCGGAGATATCGCGATCCACCAGCATGGGAATGGAAATCGCTGAAATTGCGAAAGCTGCCGCCGCCAGAATGGCGCCCGCGCCGGTGCCGACAATCAGGAATGGCAGCAGCATGTCGGAACGCAACATGGCCATCGGCAAATCTTCCAGGCTTGGCGAGAAATTAATGCCGAACATCAGCATGAAAATCAGCGCCGCCACGCGCACCCAGAACAGATGCAGGATCACCAGCACCACGCCCAAGAAAGCAAGCTGCTGGCCATTGCGCGTGAAGCCGGCGAGGCAGGCGCCTAAGGTGACAGGCTTGCTCTCAGCACGAAGCCTGCTTGCCTCATAAAGCCCGGTCGCAAGCAAGGGGGCAATCATGAAAAACCCTGCCGAGGCCGGCAGGATCACCCAGGCCGAACGCACGCCAAGCAGGATCAGAATCAGCAACCAGCCGGCTGCGGCCAAGGCGCCGCCATAGAAAAAACCGATCCTGGGATTCGCCATCAAATCGCGCCAACCAGCATTCAGCCACACCCAGGGACGATCAGGTGCCACCTTCCGAACAGTAAGCCGGCGCGGCGCAATGGCTGCATCGCTTGGCATGAAACCTTCCTCCGCTTGCCCCGCAGGCGCAAAGCCCGCGCGATCATGGCGTCAGGCTAAAGGTTCAGGCGCACCAGTAATTGATCCTGATCAAGGACGGCGCGCGCTGATGGTTCTTTCCTGCCCCCCGACGCGGCTGATTCCGAGTCCCGCGTCTTGAGGGAGACTAATCATGGCCGCCATTGCCGCCACGGGGCGCGCAGCACCCGGGGATCAGCCCGTCTTTGTAGAAGGCCCGATCCGCGCCTTTGCCATTGCCACCGCCTTTTGGGGTGTGGTGGGATTTCTGGTGGGTGTTGTCATCGCGCTGCAACTCGCATTCCCATTGCTCAATCTTGATCTGGAATGGACCAGCTTCGGGCGGCTCCGCCCGGTGCATACCAGCGCGGTGATTTTCGCCTTTGGCGGCAATGCGTTGTTCCTGACCAGCCTTTTCATTGTGCAGCGCACCTGCCGCGCCAGGCTATTCGGCGGCGATGATATGGGGTGGTTCCTGTTCTGGGGCTATCAATTCGTGATTGTCATGGCCGCCCTTGGCTATGTGCTCGGCATTACCCAGGGGAAGGAATACGCCGAACCGGAATGGTATGTGGATTTGTGGCTGACGGTGGTTTGGGTTTTCTACCTGATCGCCTTTGGCGGCACCATCATGCGGCGTGAAGAACCGCATATCTATGTGGCGAATTGGTTTTTCCTTGCCTTCATCATCACCGTTGCTTTGCTGCATATCGGCAATAATATCTCGATCCCCGTCGGGTTCGGATCATCGCATTCCTATTCCGCGCCGGCTGGCGTGCAGGGCGCCATGATCCAATGGTGGTATGGCCATAATGCGGTGGGCTTCTTCCTGACCGCGGGCTTTCTTGGCATGATGTATTACCTGATCCCGAAGCAGGCGGATCGGCCGGTGTATTCCTATCGGCTTTCGATCATCCATTTCTGGACCTTGATTTTCTTGTATATCTGGGCGGGGCCGCACCATCTGCATTACACCGCGCTGCCCGATTGGGCGCAGACGCTCGGCATGGTGTTTTCCGTCATGCTCTGGATGCCGTCCTGGGGTGGCATGATCAATGGTCTGATGACGCTCTCAGGCGCTTGGGACAAGCTCCGCACCAATCCGGCGCTGCGCTTCAGTGTGGCGGCAGTGGGCTTCTATGGCATGTCCACCTTTGAAGGCCCGGTCATGTCCATCAAGGCCGTCAATGGTCTTTCGCATTACACGGATTGGACCATTGGCCATGTGCATTCCGGTGCCATGGGCTGGGTGGGCTTTATTTCCTTCGGTGCGCTTTACTATCTTTTCCCTGTGCTCTGGCGGAAAAAAGCGATCTGGAGTGAACGCCTGATCTCCTGGCATTTCTGGATCGCGACCCTTGGCATTGTGTTCTACATCACCGCCATGTGGGTATCGGGCATCATGCAGGGGCTGATGTGGCGCGCCTTTGATGAGCTCGGCTTTCTGCAATATTCCTTCGTGGAAACCGTGGAAGCCATGCATCCCTATTACGTCATTCGCGCGCTTGGTGGTGTTTTCTATCTGACCGGCGCGCTCATCATGGCCTTCAATTTATGGAAGACCGTCACTGAAGGCGAAGCCGCGGAACCCGCGCCGCGCTTTGCCCCTGCACATGCCGTCGCGGCGGAATAGAAGGAGGATCGGCAAATGTTCCGCTGGCTTCGTGATCATGGCGTTATTGAACGCAATGTTGTCCTGATGGGTGTGCTGACGCTGCTCACGGTTTCCATTGGCGGTCTGGTGCAGATTGTCCCGCTTTTTGCAGTGGAAACCACGATTGAACGGGTGCAGGGGGTCCGGCCCTATACACCGCTCGAACAAATGGGGCGCAATATCTATGTGCGGGAAGGCTGCTATGTCTGTCATAGCCAGATGATCCGCCCCTTTCGCGATGAATTGGAACGCTATGGCCATTTCAGCCTGGCGGCGGAGAGCATGTATGACCACCCCTTCCAATGGGGTTCCAAGCGCACCGGGCCTGATTTGGCGCGGGTTGGTGGCCGCTATTCGGATGATTGGCATGCGGCGCATTTGCGCTCACCACGCGCGGTGGTGCCTGCTTCCATCATGCCGCCCTATTCCTTCCTGGATCGGCCTTTGGATTATGAACGTGTTGCGGATCATCTGCGTGCATTGCGTGCTGTGGGTGTGCCCTACACGGATGATATGATTGCGAACGCCAAGGCCGATCTGGAAGCCCAGGCGCGGCCAGATGCGGATGCAAGCGCCTTCAATGCCCGTTACGCGCGGGCGCGGCAGGCGGCCTTCGATGGCGATCCTGTGCGCATCACGGAAATGGATGCGCTGGTCGCTTATTTGCAAATGCTCGGCACGCTTGTGGATTTCCGCGATGTGACGCCGGCGCAGTTGCGCCAGCAGTAAGGGGAGGGCGTTTCAAATGGAAAGCCTGGTTGAACTCTACCCCGCGCTTCGCGCCCTTTGGGTGGTTTGGTTTTTTATCCTGTTCCTGGGGATGGTGTGGTTCGTCATGCGGCCATCGCGGCGCAAGCATTTCGAATCCCTTGCCGATATACCGCTGCGCGATGACCGCGCGCAGCCCCGTTCGTAAGGAGTAACGGTGATGCCGACAAAAATCGAAAAAGACAGTTTGAGCGGTCAGAATACCACCGGCCATGAATGGGATGGGCTGAAGGAACTCAATACGCCTTTGCCGAAATGGTGGCTTTGGACCTTTTACGCGACCATCGCCTTCGCCCTGGTTTGGGTGGTGATCTATCCGGCGCTGCCGATCCCAGGCGCGACGGGCACTTCCGGCTGGATCGCGCGTGAGGCGGTGGTGCGTGATGTGCAGCAGGCGGAAGCGCGCATGGCGCCGATGATGTCGCGCCTGCGCGCCGCAACGCCGCAGCAGATTGTGGCTGATCCGGAATTGCGCGCCTTTGCCATTGCCGGCGGGCGCGGTGCCTTCGCCAATAATTGCGCAAGCTGCCATGGTGCGGGTGGGCAGGGGGCGCTAGGGGGCTTCCCATCGCTGGCCGATGATGAATGGATCTGGGGTGGCAGCCTGGAAGCCATTCATCACACCATCACGCATGGCATTCGTTCGAATGAAAGCGATGATCAGCGCCAAAGCATGATGCCGCGCTTCCTGACCGATGGTTTGCTGACACGCCCGCAGGTGAGCGATGTGGCAGAACACGTGCTGTCCTTCACCAATCGCGCGACGGATCAGGCGGCGGCTACTCGTGGTGCGGCGCTATACGCCGATAATTGCGCGTCCTGCCATGGCGAAAAGGGAGAGGGCAATCGCGATGTCGGTGCGCCGCGGCTTTCCGATCAGGTCTGGCTTTATGGTGCCGACAAGGCTTCCATCGTGCAGAGCATTTCCAATGCGCGCGCTGGCGTGATGCCAAGCTGGGGCAAGCGGCTGGATCCCGCCATCATCAATATGCTGACAGTCTATGTGCATAGTCTTGGTGGCGGTGAATAGGAAAAGCGCGGTCACTTCCGATGGGCGAGATCAAAACCCCCGAGAAGCTGAAGCCTGAGGGCGTGGCGGCGGAAGCTGCACCGCCTTCGCTTTATGCTGTTCGCCAGCGTGTCTATCCGAAGGCGGTATTCGGCAAGGTCCGCAGTGTGAAATGGGCGGTGCTGATCCTGTGCCTCGCGCTTTACTATCTGGTGCCATGGCTGCGCTGGGATCGTGGCCCGGGCATGCCGGATCAGGCCGTGCTGGTGGATATGACCAATGCGCGGCTGTTTTTCTTCTGGATCGAAATCTGGCCGCAGGAAATCTATTTCCTGACTGGCGCCTTGATCCTGGGGGCCTTTGCGCTATTCGCGGTTTCTTCGCTGTTTGGCCGGCTCTGGTGCGGTTTCACCTGCCCGCAAACCGTCTGGACCGATCTTTTCATGTTTGTTGAGCGTTGGATCGAAGGTGATCGCAATGCACGCATGAAGCTGGATGCCGGGCCGCGCAATGGCGCCTATTGGTCACGCAAGATTGCGAAACACGGCGCTTGGCTGCTGATCGCGGCTGCCACAGGCGGCGCCTGGATCATGTATTTCAATGATGCGCCCACCATCACGCGGCAATTCTTCACGGGTGATGCCGGCGTAACCGTCTATTTCTTCTTCGCGCTGTTTGCCGGCTTTACCTATCTGCTGGCCGGTTGGGCGCGCGAACAGGTCTGCGTCTATATGTGCCCCTGGCCGCGCTTTCAGGCGGCGATGCTGGATGAAAATTCGCTGGTCGTGACCTATCGCGATTGGCGCGGCGAACCGCGCGGCAAGGCCAAGGCCGAAGGGGTTGGCGATTGCGTGGATTGCGCGGCCTGCGTGCATGTCTGCCCAACCGGGATTGATATCCGTGATGGGCAGCAGCTTGAATGTATTGGCTGCGGGCTTTGCATTGATGCCTGCGATTCCGTCATGGGCAAGCTGAGCCGGCCCAAGGGGCTGGTTGCCTTTGAAACACTCAAGAATCTATCGGCCAGCGCGGCGGCGGCTGCGGCGCTGCCGCCAGGGCCGCAACGCCAGAAGGCAGGCATGGAAGCGCGCCGCGTGCCGCGCTTCATCCGCCCGCGCACCATCATGTATGGCGTGGCACTTGCCGTGGTGGCGCTGGTGATGTTGGGCGCCTTCCTGATGCGCTCCACGCTGGATGTCACGGTGCTCCGTGACCGCGCGCCGCTTTTCGTGCGCTTGTCGGATGGCGGCATTCGCAATGCCTATACGATCAAGATCGTGAACAAGACGCGTGATGAAGCGCCCCTGATGCTGGTGCTGGAAGCGCCGCCAGGGCTGCGCTTGACTGTTCAGGATGTGGAAGCCGCTGCCGAAGGGCGCTATCCGCTGTCACGCCGCGCGGATGGCATTACGCAATATCGCGTTTTTGTCTCGGCGCCTGCTGGTTTGAAGCTGCAAGAATCAACGCCTGTCACCTTCCGCCTGTTGGATGGCGCGGGCCGCCCTGCCACCAGCCAGGCCAGTGTCTTTCTGGGACCGAAACAATGAGCACCACCATACAGCGCGATTATGACCCAAAGCGCGGGCGCTGGATCCCTTGGGTCTTTGTGGGTGGCATGGCGCTGGTGGTGGCGGTGAATGCGCTGCTGGTGTGGTTTTCGCTTTCCACCTTCACCGGCGTGACCGTACCGCGCGCTTATGAACGTGGCCGCGGTTATGATCAGGTGCTGGCCGAAGCCGCGCGGCAGGATGCTTTGGGCTGGCGCGGCGAAATCTCACTTGAAGCCGGCATACTGCGCCTTGTGATGCAGGACGCTCAGCAACAACCTCTCCATGGCCGGGTTGAGGGCATCATGCTGCGCCCGCTGGAAGGAAATGAGGTGCCGCTCGGCTTCAATGCCACTGGCCATGGGCGTTTTGCGGCGCGGTTGGAGCCCTTGCGTGCCGGGCAATGGGAAGCGCGGCTGACCTTCTTTGATGAAGGCGGCACGGCTTTTGACTTGCGCAAGCGCTTTATCCTGCCATGACCGATCTCTCACGCCCCTTGATTGCTGAAGCGCCGCAGAGCGCTGCCGCCTGCGCCCATTGCGGCGCGGCGCTGGCGCCTGGCCAGGGGCGCTTTTGCTGCACGGGGTGTGAGGCTGCCTATGGCTTGGTGCGCGGCCTTGGGCTGGATGCGTTTTATCGGCGGCGTGAGGGCGCGGATGGCGGGCTGCGCCCCGAAGCTGCACCACCGGTTTTTGATGCGCGGCCGCTGATCCACGAGGAAGCTGATGGTGTGAAATCGCTTGATCTCATGATCTCGGGCCTCACTTGTGGCGCCTGTGTCTGGTTGGTGGAACAGGCGCTGGCGGTGGAACCCGATGTGATCAAGGCGCGGGTTTCCTTTACCACACACCGGCTTGATTTACGTTGGCGTGGTGCCCCGTCTCGCGGCAATGAATTGATCGCGCTGCTCGCGCGCCTTGGGTTTCGCGTGGCGCCCTATACGCCGGCATGCATGCGCGCGACGGAAGATGCCGAAGGCCGTGCGCTGATCCGCGCGCTTGGTATCGCCGCCTTTGGCGCGATGAATGTCATGCTGGTGTCCATCGCCGTTTGGGTTGGCGATGATATGGGCGCCCATACGCGCGCATTCATGCATTGGCTGGCGGCGCTGATTGGCTTGCCGACGGTGCTGGTGGCGGGCATGCCCTTCTACCGTTCCGCTTCCGCGGCCTTGCGCGCGGGGCGTGTGAATATGGATATGGCGGTCTCACTTGGCGTGCTGGCGACTGCTGGCATGAGCCTGGTCGAGACCTTCGGCAACGGCCCCTATACTTGGTTCGATGGCGCAACGGCCTTGCTGGCGCTTTTACTGGCAGGGCGCGTTTTGGATCGCGCGGCGCGCAAAAAGGCGCGGCAGGCGGTGGCGGAATTGCTGGCGCTGCAGGATGGCATGGTGGCGTTGATCGCGGCGGATGGCACAACGCGGCTGGTGCCGGCGGCGTCCGTGGAAGCGGGGCAAGCCGTTCAGATCGCGGCGGGTGAGACCTTGCGCCTGGATGGGCAGGCCAGTGTTGAAACCTTCCTGGATACCGCAGCGATCACCGGTGAAAGCCTGCCGCGCAGGTTTGCGGCGGGTGCAGCCTTGCCGGCGGGTGCGGTGAATATGGGCGCGCCTTTTACCTTGCAGGTAACGGCACCAGCGCGTGATGGCTCCCTTGCCGCCATGGCGCGGTTATTGGAAGCGGCAGAACAAACCAAGGGGCGCTTTGTATCCTTAGCGGATCGTGCTGCGCGGTTTTACGTGCCGATTGCCCATGCCATCGCTGCCGCGACTTTCCTGTTGTGGTGGGTGGGTTTTGGTGCGCTCTGGCAAGAAGCCCTGGTGAATGCGGTGTGCGTGTTGCTGATCACCTGCCCTTGCGGCTTGGCGATTGCTGTCCCCGCCGTGCAGGTGGTGGCGAATGGCGCGCTCTTCAAACGTGGCGTGCTGGTCGCTTCCGCGACCGCGCTGGAACGCTTGGCCGAAGCCGATTGCGCCGTGCTGGACAAGACCGGCACGCTGACCGAAGGCCGCCCGGTGCTGATCGCGGAAGGGCAGGAACCGCAAACATTGCGTGCAGCGGCTGGCATGGCGCGCGCATCGCGTCATCCCTTGGCGAAGGCGCTGGTGCGCGCCTGTCCGGAAGCGCCGTTGCTGCCCGATACGCGCGAAATCCCGGGGCAGGGTTTGGAAGCGGGCGCGGCGCGTTTGGGCTCGCCAGGCTTTTGCGATGTGGTGGGGCTCAGCGATGGCATGGTGCTGGTCTATCGCGCGGGCGCCGAAGCCGCGCCGGTGATCTTCCGCTTCGCTGATCGGTTGCGCGCCGATGCGCCGCAAGCGGTCGCTGATTTGAAGGCGCTCGGCCTGCCGGTGGAATTACTCTCCGGCGATGGTCCGGGCGCGGTCGGCGCTGCGGCCATGGCTGCGGGTATCGAGAGCTGGCGGGCCGAGGCTGATCCACGCGCCAAGGCCGCCCATATCGAAAGCCTGAAGGCTGCTGGCCGTAAGCCGCTAATGGTCGGTGATGGTATCAATGATGCCGCAGCCCTGGCTGCTGCGCATGTTGCGGCAAGCCCAGCCGGCGCCACAGACCTTGCGCAAACCACTGCCGATATCGTGCTGCAACGCGAAGGTTTGGCTGTGCTGCCGGATGCCATTCGCATCGCGCGCCGCGCGCAAATCCTGGCGCGGCAGAATATTGGCTTTGCGTTCGCCTATAACCTGGTAGCCGTGCCCGCGGCCATTGCCGGGCTGGTCAATCCGTTGATCGCGGCGCTGGTGATGGCTTCATCATCGCTGATCGTCATCGGCAATGCCCTGCGCGCGGGGAGGGCTTGATATGGAAGCGCTGATCCTGCTGGTGCCCGTTTCGCTGCTGCTCGGCGCGCTTGGCCTGATCGGTTTCCTCTGGGCGCTGCGTTCGCGCCAATATGATGATCTGGAAGGCGCCGCCGCCCGGATCCTGTTTGACGATCAACCTGGAAAGGACCCTCCGCCATGAATGGTGCCCGCGTTTTCTTCCTTGCCCTTTATGGCCTGCTCGCCTTGCTTGGCCTTTTCACCGCCGCCGCCGCGCAGGATATCGGCATGAGCATTTTCGGCTTCGGGCTGATCGGTTTGGGGGTGCTGTGCATCTTCCACACGATCAAGTCGCATTTTGATCAGGCCGAGGCCCAGCACTAAGCCTTCACAAAGCGATTGGCATTCGCCCCGCCAATCGCCACAATAGGGCGTATGGGAAGCATCATCCGGCCAGAAGCCACACTCGAAGAACGTTGGGAAGCCCGCTCCGGCCCCGTCTTGCTCACGGGGACGCATGCGCTGGTACGCCTGCCCATGCTGCGGCAGGAAATGGATGCAGCGGAGGGTTTCCGCACCGGGGGCTTCATTTCCGGCTATCGCGGATCGCCGCTTGGCGCCTTTGACCGGGAATTGGCGCGTCAGGCTGAACGCCTCCGCGCCCATGATGTGGTGTTTCAGCCGGGCTTGAATGAGGATCTGGCCGCGACCGCCATTTGGGGTTCGCAGCAGGTGCATCTGACCCCCGGCGCGCGTTTGGATGGTGTTTTCGGCATTTGGTATGGCAAGGGGCCAGGCGTTGATCGCTCGGGTGATGTTCTGCGCCACGCCAATTCCGCCGGCAGCGCGCCGCTTGGGGGTGTCTTGGCGCTGGCGGGGGATGATCCATCCTCCAAATCCTCCACGATCACCTCGGGCTGCGAATACGCCTTCATGGATCTGGAAATCCCCATGCTCGATCCCGCCGATGTGGCGGAGGTGTTGGAATATGGGCTGAAGGGGATTGCGCTTAGTCGCTATGCCGGCACCTGGGTTGGCATGAAATGCGTGGCCGACACCATGGATGCGACCATGACGGTGATGCTGGACCCCGCGCTTTACGCCACGCGCGAACCGCAGGGCATGCCGACGCCGCCCGATGGCGTGCATATTCGGGCGACTGACCCACCAATGGTGCAGGAAGAACGCCTGCGGCATGTGAAGCTGCCGCGCGCCAATGCCTTTGCGCGCAGCAATGGCATTGACCGCATGGTGCTGGATAGCGCCGATGCGCGCTTCGGTATCGCCGTGCGTGGCAAGGCATTCACGGTTTTGCGGCAGGCTTTGGCCGAAGCCGGCATTTCGGAAGATTTCGCCCGCGCCCAGGGCTTGCGCATCTGGAAGGTGGGCCTCGCCTGGCCCTTGGATGCCGATGCCGCGCGGGCTTTTGCTGAGGGGCTTGAGGAAATTCTGGTGGTCGAAGATCGCCGCCCCTTCCTGGAATGGCAGCTGCGCGATGCGCTGTTTCACATGGATCGCCGCCCGCGCATCACCGGCAAGCGAGACGAAGCCGGGCGGCCCTTGCTGTCCGATTTGAACGAGCTTGATTCCGCACAAATTCTGCGCGCGCTTTTCGCGCGTCTGCCGCAAGCCTTTCGCACCAATGCCATGCTGGCGCGCATGGCGGCACTGGAAAGCCTTGCCGCCGGAGATCAATTGCCCGTGCATGGGCGCGACCCGTATTTCTGCCCTGGCTGCCCGCATAATACCTCAACCCGCGTGCCGGAAGGCAGCCGCGCGCTCGCCGGCATTGGCTGCCATTACCTCGCGCGCTTCATGAACAGGGATACGGATTTCTTCTGCCAAATGGGTGGCGAGGGTTCCGCCTGGATCGGGCAGGAACATTTCACCAGCCAGGAACATATCTTCGCCAATATGGGCGATGGCACCTATGCCCATTCCGGCAGTCTTTCCGTCCGTTTTGCGGTGGCTGCCAAGGCCAATATCACCTTCAAGATTCTGGTGAATAGCGCTGTCGCCATGACCGGAGGGCAAACCCCGGAAGGCGAGATTGATGTGCCCCATATCGCCGCGCAATTGCACGGCGAAGGTGTCGGGCGGATTGAGATTGTCTCCGATGATCCGGATCGGCATCGCGGTGATCCGCTGATACCGTCTACGGTTGGCTTTCATCACCGCGCGCGGCTTGATGCGGTGCAGAAGGAATTGCGCGCGGTGAAGGGTGTCACCGCCATCATCTATGATCAGGAATGTGCGACCGAACGTCGGCGCAAGCGCAAGCGCGATCTGGCGCCGCGCGCCAATCGCCGCATCGCGATCAATCCGCGCATTTGTGAGGATTGCGGCGATTGTTCCCGCGCTTCGAATTGCCTGGCGGTGGAACCGATTGAAACGCCGTTCGGCCGCAAGCGCCGTATTGACCAATCCGCCTGCAATCAGGATTTTTCCTGTGTGGAGGGTTTTTGTCCGTCCTTCGTCAGCCTGATCGGCGCGGAACCGGCGCGCCCTGCGGCGATCACGCTGCCGCCTTTGCCGCCGGAACCAAGCCTGCCCGCCATTCAGGGTGAGGCGTGGAATCTGCTGATTGCCGGTGTGGGCGGGCAGGGCGTGTCTTCCATGGCGGCCATTCTGGCACAGGCTGCGCATCTGGAAGGAAGGCCGGTGCGCACGCTGGACTTTTTGGGCCTCGCGCAAAAGGGCGGTGGCGTTTACGCGCAGCTTCGTATCGGCCCGGTGGGCGCGGCGGCGGATCAGCTTTCCGGCGCGCGTATTGCGGCCGGTGAGGCGGATTTGTTGCTCGCCGCTGATATGGTGGTGGCGCATGGCCGCACCGCGCGGCCTTTGCTCGGCCCCGCGCGTAGCATCGCGATTGTGAATGCGGATCTTTCGCCCACCGCGCAATTCGTGAAGGATACCGAAACGCGCTACGATGCAGCCGCCATGCTGCAAAGCCTGGGCGCGGCGTGCCGCGAAGCGCTGACCATTCCGGCGCTCACGCGCGTTGAACGTGATTTGGGCGATGCCATTTACCTCAATCCTTTCATGCTCGGTTTTGCCTGGCAGCGCGGGCTGGTGCCGCTTTCGGCCGAGGCGATCCTGCGCGCCATTGAACTGAATGGCGCGGCGGTGGAGCGTAACAAGGGCGCCTTCGCGCTGGGCCGCATTGCCGCAACCGAAACACCCGAATCGCCGCGCGGACCGGAAACCTTGGATGAAATCATCGCGCGCTTCGCCGATGACCTGAAAGCCTATCAGTCTGCCCGCTATGCACGGCGTTATCAGGATTTTGTTGCACGCATCCGCGCGGCGGAAGCGGCGGCGGTGCCGGGCGAAGAACGGCTCTCCCGCGCCGTGGCGCGGCAATTATATCGCCTCATGGCCTATAAGGATGAATACGAAGTCGCGCGGCTGCATAGCTTGCCGGCATGGCAGGAAAGCCTGACGCGCGGTTTTGCCGGCACGCAAAGGATTGAGGTGCATCTGGCGCCGCCCATCATCAGCAAGATCAATCCCGATACCGGCCTGCCGGAAAAACGCGCCTTCGGTCCCGGCATGCTGCGCGCGATGAAGCTGCTCCGCCATGGCAAGTTGCTCCGCGGCACCTGGCTTGATCCTTTCGCGCGCACCACTGAAAGGCGCGAAGAACGCGCGCTGCCCCAGCAATATCGCGCCGGGCTGGAAGCGCTGTTGCCAAAGCTCTCGCCCGCCACGCATGGCGCCATTTGTGATTGGGCGGAAGCCGCCGCCGGCATCAAGGGCTTTGGCCATGTGAAGGCGCGCAACCTTCAGGCCGCACGCGCGCGCATGGCCGATATCGCCAAGGGAATCCCCGCATGAATGCCATCACCTTCGACCTGCCGGAAGAAACCCGCGCGCTGCAATCTGTCGCGCGAGATTTTGCCCGCGATGTGCTGGCGCCTAAAGCCCTGCAATGGGACCGCGAACAGCATTTCCCGGTGGCCGAAATGCGCGAAGCCGCCGCCCTTGGCATGGCGGCACTTTATGTGCGGGAAGGCTCAGGCGGTGCGGGCCTCACGCGGCTTGATGCGGCGGTGGTCTTTGAAGCACTTGCGACAGGCTGCCCCACCATCAGTGCCTTCATGTCCATCCATAACATGGTCGCCTGGATGATTGACCGCTTCGGCAATGATGCGCAGCGCAGCATTTGGTTGCCGAAGCTGATCAGCATGGAAGCGATCGCTTCCTATTGCCTGACGGAACCGGGCTCGGGCAGCGATGCGGCGGCGCTGAAGGCGCGTGCAACGCGCGACAATCAGGGCTATGTGCTGAATGGCACCAAGCAATTCATCTCAGGCGCTGGTGCGTCTGACCTTTATCTGACGATGCTGCGCACCGGCGGTGATGGCCCGGGCGGTGTTTCCGCGCTGCTGATCCCGAAAGATACGCCCGGCCTTTCCTTCGGTGCCAATGAACGCAAGATGGGCTGGAATGCGCAGCCGACACGGCAGGTGATTTTCGAAGATGCGCGTGTGGGCGCTGAGGCTTTGCTCGGCGCGGAAGGGCAGGGGTTTCGCTTCGCCATGGCGGGGCTCGATGGCGGGCGCTTGAATATCGCCGCCTGTTCCTTGGGTGGTGCGGAAGCTGCCTTGGACATTGCGCTGCGCTACACCCAGGAACGCCGCGCCTTTGGCAGGGCAATCAGCGATTTTCAGAATACGCAATTCAAGCTTGCCGATATGCGGATTGAATTGGAAGCGGCGCGCGCTTTGCTCTGGCGCGCCTGCGCCAAGCTTGATGGCAGTGAGGCAGACGCCACCATGTTCTGCGCCATGGCGAAGCGCTTTGTGACCGATACCGCGTCGCGCGTGGCGGATGATGCGCTGCAATTGCTGGGCGGTTATGGCTATCTGGCGGAATACGGCATTGAAAAAATCGTGCGTGATCTTCGCGTGCATCGTATTCTGGAAGGCACGAATGAGATCATGCGGCTGATCGTCGCGCGCAAGATGCTTGGCGGCTGAAGCCGCGTCACGCGCGCTTACCGCGCAGCCAAGCTACTGTCCCGCCAAGCCCAGCCATATCGGCGCGGAGTTTTTCAAAACGCAGCGTCAGCCCATGGCCCAAAGCCTTGGACGCGTGGTGCCAAACCCGCGCCCAGGCTTCGCGCCGCGCGGCATCATCGCCCCGCATCAGCGCCATGTAATGCAAGCGGCTCCAGGCCATGTGCCGTGCCTTGAAGGCTGAAAGTGCTTGCGATGGTGCGGAAGAACCACCGCCCGCATGCTGCATCACCGCATCCGGCACCAGCACCAAGGCGCGCCCCTTGGCGCGGGCAGCGGCGCAAATCGCGTCATCCTCATAGAACAGGAAAAAGGCTTCATCGAAGCGCAACGCATCGGATGCGCGCAGCAATAGGCAAGCGCCAGAGAGAAACTCCGCGCAAAGCGGCCCCTCGGGCCAGGGCTCCGCGTCACGTTTGCGTTCCAATAACCGGCGATGGAGTTGCTCGACATCCCAGGACCTGACGCGCGCGCCGGTTTCATCGCAAAGCATGGGCGCCAGAATGGCCGCATCGGGAAAGGCATCGGCGGCTGCCACCAGCCGCGCAATCGCCGCCCCATCCAAGCGCGTATCGGGGTTGGCAAGCAGCACGAATTCGGTTGCCGCCGCATCCATCCCGATATTGCAGCCCGCGCCAAAGCCAAGATTGGCGCCATTGCGGATCACGCGCGCGCCAGCACCTTCCGCCACCGCTGCGCTGTCATCCGTGCTCGCGTTATCCACCACAATCGCGCCAAGACCAGGCGGCAGGCTCCCCAGCATGCCGCGCAAGGCAGCAGCGCTGTTATAGGCGACCGTGACGACGCAAACCCGCGCCAAGGCAGCTACAGTGTTCAGCCCTGCAAGCTCCGCAGGCCAGTGCAAATGCGTTCCACCTGCGCATCGGTCAATTCGGGATACATGGGCAGGCTCATTACCTCTCGCGCGGCATCCGCGGTCTCGGCGCAGCCGGCGGGGCCCAGAGGCACGCGGCCCTGATAGGCCGGCTGCAAATGCACCGGCACTGGGTAGTGAATACCCGTACCAACGCCCTGTTCCTTGAGCTTCGCCTGCACCGCGGCACGATCCGGCACGCGCAGCACATACTGGTGAAACACATGCTCTGCCCCCGCGCGGCGCTGCGGTGGCGCATAAGGGCTGCCCGCCAAAGCGGCGTCATAGGCGGCTGCAATCGCGCGGCGGCGTTCATTGCCGGCATCAAGCGCGGTCAGCTTCACGCGCAGAATGGCGGCCTGCACTTCATCCAACCGCGAATTCACGCCGACCATGTCGCTGATATAGCGCTCCTTCCAGCCATATTGCCGAATGGCGGCAATGCGGTCCGCCAATTCCTCATCATTGGTGGCCAGCACACCACCATCACCCAGCGCGCCGAGGTTCTTGGTGGGATAGAGGCTGAAGGCGGAAGCCGTGCCAAGCGTGCCGAGCTTCGCGCCATTCAGCGTTGCGCCATGGCATTGCGCGCAATCTTCAATCAACGCGATCCCCGCCGCGCGCGTGGCTTCCAGCATCGGCTCCAGATCACAGGCCTGGCCATAGATATGCACCGGGATCACAGCGCGCAAAGGCGGCAGGCCGGGCGGCGGATGATCAATCACACTCAGCAATTCATCCGGATCCATGGTGTAGGTATCTGGATCAATATCGAGCAACAGCGGCGTGGCACCCACCATTTCAATCGCGGCCACGGTCGCAACGGCGGTGTGCGAGACAGTGGCCACACTCATGCCCGGTCCAATGCCAAGCCCGCGCAGGATCAAGGCCAGCGCATCCGTGCCATTGGCGCAGCCAATCGCGCGGCGCGTGCCTAACCAGGCCGCGTATTCTTCCTCAAACGCGGCACCTTCCTTGCCAAGGATATACCAGCCGCTGGCGAGCGCGCGCGCCACTGCGGCGTCAATTTCGGCCTTCTGGGCGCGATAGCCGGCGCCGGGATCGGCCTGGGGGATCATGGTGATGACAGGCGCATTCATATTGCGTTCTTTCCCTTCAGGGTCACAAATAATCCGCCAGGCGTTGGCGATACCAGTCAAGGGAAAGCTTCAGCCCCTGATCGAGGTCAATCGCCGGCGCCCAGCCGGTCGCGTGGCGGAAGGCACGATCATCGGCGGCGTAGGATCCGATATCAATCGGCGCCCGATCGGCAGGAAATTCGCGTGTCTCAAAACTACCCTCACCGCCATTGGCAGCGATCAGCTTCGCGGCCAGATCCAGAAGGGAAATCGGCGGGCTGCCACCGATATTGAACACCTGGCCGGATACATCGGGCTTACCGGATTGCTCGGCCGCCATCAGAAAGGCGCTGGTGACATCATCCACGTAAGTCAGGTCGCGGAGCTGCGCGCCGCCCCAGACTTCGAAGGCTTCGCTTTCCAGCACGCGGCGGATCCAGATGCCCAAAAAGGTCTGGCGTGCATCACGAATACGCAGCCTTGGCCCGTAGCAATTGGTCAAGCGCAGAGACACCACGGGCCGATGCAGCACACGGTTTTCCAAAAGCCAATATTGCTCACCCGCCCATTTGGAAACGCCATTGGCATCGGGCGGGTTCACTGGATGAAGCTCATCCACCGGCAGGCTGCGCGGCCGGCCATAGAATTGCCTTGTGGAAGCATGCACCACGATTGCTTTCGGTGCCGCTTCACGCATCACGCCAATCAGGCGCACCTGAGCGACGGCATTGATCGCGATATCGGCAACGGGGTCCTTCTGCCCGCCCATATGGCTGGTTTGCGCCGCCATATTGAACAGCACATCAATGCCTTCACAAAGGGAATGCAATTCCGTGTCGCGAATATCGCCGCGCACCAGCAAAACGCCCGCCCCTTCCAGATTGCGCGCGGAGGCCCCGCCATCTGGCATCATGGCATCCAGCGCGGTGACACGCGCCCCCATGCCGGCCAAGGCGTGACATAGGTTGGAGCCAAGAAAGCCCGCCCCCCCGGTCACGAGAACCCGTTTCCCTTGCCAATAGGCTGGCGTTACCATGAGCAGCGATCCTAAAGCGAATGAAGGGATGCAATACCCTAATTGCGGCGGAATGGCGCCTATTGGCTGGCAGACCCGGGGCGTTTTTCCTCACGCTCTGTCATGCGCACGCGGCGGCTGCGCATGATTTCCGCAAAACCGAATAGCAACAGGATTTGCCCCGCCAGCACCTGCACGCCGGTCAGCAGCCTGATGCCATCATCATGCGGCGTCACATCGCCAAAGCCGACCGTCGCTTGCGTGACCAGGCTGAAATAAAGCGCATCCGGAAAACTCAGCCTGATCGGGCCGCCCTGGCCATGAAATAAGGGCAGGCGGGAAAGCCCATCCGCGATGCGATAAAAGCAGGCAAAGGAAATCACCAGCAGGCTATAGAGCGTCAGGAAAGCCACCACCGGCACGGTGATGCGCCGAAGCCGGGCGAAAAGCTCCTCGGTAATCAGGGTCAGATCACTCAGCAACAAGACGACAGGGCGGACGGAGACGGTGACAATGGTCGCAATGCCGCCCATGGCGGCCAGCAGGGCCAAGCCCTGATCGAAGGAGGATAGGCGATTGAGCGGCAAGGAAAGGCTGAAGCCCCCCACCACCCAAACCGGGATCAGCCAGCGCGCCATGCGCGGCAAATGGCCGTGATCAAAGGGTGCATCGGCTTCTGCGGCGCGGCGCAGACTATCCCGCCTAACCCAGACCGAGCCCAGAAAGGCAAAGACCGGCAATAGAAAGGCCAGGGCATGAGCCAAGGCAGGGGCTTCTGGGAAGGCCGCTCGGCCGATCACCACGAAAAGGCAGGCATAGACGGCAAGCCCCGCACTCGCGCCGAAGGCGAAATGCATGCCCTGCGGGAAGAGCAGATAGAAGAAGCCGATGGCCGTCGCGGCAATGCCAATTACCAAAAGCGGCAGGGCCCCGCCATGATCGGCAATCCCGCCCGCCACCAGCAAGCCAAAACCGAGCGTGGCCAGGGCGGCTCGCAGCCAGCCATCCGGTCGGTGGTGCGAAGGGGGCGTCACGGGGCCAAGGCAACCCCGGTGATTTCCACCTTCCAGGCTGGGTCCACCAGCGCGGCCTCAATCGTCATGCGGGCCGGCTTATGGCCATGATCGAGCCAGCGATCCCAGGCGCGATTCATCGCCGGCGCATCGCGGATATCGGCCAGAACCACCGTGGCCGAGAGCAAGGCGCGCTTATCCGTTCCAGCTTCGGCCAGCAGGGCATCAATCTGTTTCAGGATATCCGCGGTCTGGCCTTCCGTATCCAGGCTGGTATCATCGGCCACCTGGCCGGCCAGCCAAATCAGCCCGCCGCCAATCACAGCGCCGGAGAGGCGTTCTTCGGGGGCAAGGCGGATGATGTTCATGGGTGCTGATCCTTTTTTGCAATGCCAATTCCTGCGCGCTTTCTCATACCGTCAATTCCCGGGAAGCAAAAACCCTTTTGGGGATGAGGCGCGCTTGCGGAACGGGAACAAAATAAATACAATCAACGCGGGGGCAGGAAGATGCGCATCTTATGGTTGTATTTTTTACGTTGTAGCTGGTTCTCCAGGGTGATTTTTAATGATGATTCCATAGAATCAGTTACTTGAAAATATTAAAGTGAAATTTTAAGAAAACGCTCTTAGGTGTCATTTTGACTCGAAGTTTTGCCATTTTAAATGGTGAATTTTGCTTGCCTTGAGCCTCATGATTCATTTTAACTAAACCTTAGGTTGTATTCTTGAGAGGCAATTCGTGTAATGAGCGAAGCCCTGCGTAGCGATCGCAAGACCATCAGGCTCGACAACATCGTCCGGGCCCGGCTCAAAACCTGGCCACAGCGCCCACCAGGTGCCAGCGCAAGCGCCGGCGCGTCCTGGCTGCGCGCCCGCCCGAGTGAAGGTGAACCCATCGCCCAACCCTATCTGAAGGTGCCGGGCTCTGACCGCATGCGCACCATCCCGGATGGGCTTTGGCTGCATTTCGGCGGCTCGCCGGAAGACCCTTATGCGGATATCCTCTGCATCGAAGCCTGTTCCACTTTTCAGAATTTGCTGGATAAGCGGTCCCGCTTCGCGCCTTCTACCACTTCCTTGCTCGCCTTCTGTCCTTTGCCTTGGCTGCTTGCCCCCATTCAGCCTGGGGATGAAACGCCGCGGTGGCGCATGATCCCGGCCTGTGTCGCGGAGCCCGCGTCCGGGCTGACGCTGCCGGTGCGCGATATCCGTGTGCTTTATGGCTTGCAGCGGGAACATTACGCCGGCTTCGCGCGCAACCAGGTGCCGCAGCCGCATGAGTATTTCTGCCCGATGGAGGCGCTGACCGCGCATGAGGGGCATGAAAACCCATCCATGCGGTCGCTGATTGCCCGCGCTTCCATGTCCTCGGCCTTCATGGACCCGCCTTAGCGCGGGTTACGCTCACATGGGTTCACGCAAGCCGCTCTACATTGTTGTTTTTCGAACATCTTCACAGGTTCAGATGATTCCATCTGAACGTGATCTGGTCGAGATTGGAGGAGTGGGCCCGCCTTGGGCCAGATGTTCCAGCGCGGCGGCCACCACGTCATGGGGGGAAGACAATACCGAGATCGTCACGGCATCCGCCTCTGCGGCCGGGTCTTCCAGGGTGGCGAATTGGCTCGCCATCAGGGATGGTGGCATGAAATGTCCCTGACGGGCTGCCTGGCGCTTGGCAATCACCTCGGGCGCGCCGGCCAGATGCAGGAATAGAAGATCATTATGCCCGGCGCGCAGCCGTTCCCGATAAGCGCGCCGCAGCGCCGAACAGGCCACCACCACGGGCTGCGCTGCCTGGCGCGCCGTGGCGATATGCGCGGCAATCGCATCCAACCAGGGCCAGCGATCCGCATCCGTCAGCGGCTGACCAGAGGCCATTTTCGCAACATTGGCCGCCGGGTGAAAGCCATCCGCATCGGCAAAGGGCCAGCCCAGCTTTTCGGCCAGCAGGGCGCCAATGGTGGATTTGCCCGACCCCGATACCCCCATGACGATGATCGCGGCGGGGCGCATGGCTATTTCGGCTCCAGATGCCCGCCAAAACCGTGGCGCATGGCCGAAAGCGCGCGGTCGCCGAAATTGACCTGATCACGCGACCGGAAACGGGCGTAAAGCGCCGCCGTCAGCACCGGTGCCGCGACGGCGGTTTCCACCGCCTGCTGCACTGTCCAGCGGCCTTCGCCGGAATCGCCTACCTTGCCGGAATATTTCGCAAGATCAGGATCTTCGGCCAAGGCACTCGCAGTCAGGTCCAAAAGCCAGGAGGTAATGACCGAACCGCGCCGCCAGGCTTCCGTCACATCGGCGATATCCACGCTAAGGCGCTGATCTTCCGGCAATTCAGGGCTATCGGCGTGGCGCAGCAGATCGAGCCCTTCGGCCAACGCCTGCATCATGCCGTATTCAATGCCGTTATGGACCATCTTGACCAGATGCCCCGCACCATGATCGCCGCAATGAATCCAGCCTTCTTCGATATTTGCGGGTCGTCCTTCACGCCGTGGCGTGGCGGGAATATCCCCCCGCCCAGGTGCCAGGGCGGTGAAGATCGGCGCCAAGCGTTCGACGGGTGCTGGCTTGCCGCCAATCATCAGGCAATAGCCGCGCTTCAGCCCCCAAACCCCACCCGAGGTGCCGATATCCAGGTAATCAATCCCCTTGGTGCCGAGTGCCTTGGCGCGGCGGATATCATCCTTCCAATGGGTATTGCCGCCATCAATCGCGGTATCGCCGGGGGCAAGCAGCCCGCCCAGTTGATCGAGCGCGTCTTCCGTCGGCGCGCCATGGGGCAGCATGACCCAAACGGCGCGCGGCGGCGTCAAGGCCGCGACCAGCCCGGCGAGGTCCGCAACACCCGCCGCGCCCTCGGCAGCCAAGGCGGCGACCGCGGTGGCATCCTTGTCCCAAACCACGGCGCGATGCCCCGCCTGCATCAGGCGGCGCGCGATATTGCCGCCCATGCGGCCCAGACCGACAATGCCGATTTCCATGGCTTGCGTCACCTCTTCAGACCAAGGCCGCGCGCACGCGACCAATAAAACCATCCATCGCCTTGGGATCGGTCCAGCGCAGCACCGCGACAATGCCGGAACTCGGGTCCACCCAGGTCAGATTGCCCCCGGCGCCCGAGGCGAAAAACGCATCCCGCGCGGCAGAGGGGAAACGCTCTCCTGATGTGTTGAGCCACCAGAGGAAGCCATAGGAAGGGTTGAGTGCACAGGCTTCAGTGGACCAGTCAAACCATTGTGCCGGCAGGATTTCACTGCCCGCCCAGCGCCCGCGATTGAGCGCCAATAGTCCGATCCGCGCCTGATCTTCGGCATGGATGGCAACGCCGCCGCCCCAATGCGTGCCGCCGGGGACGGATTGCACGCGCTGGCCATTTTCCAAGGTGACCCAGGAGGTGCGATAGCCATCCCAGCGCCACTCCCGGCTGCCGCCAATTGGGTTCAGGATGCGCTCAGCGAAAACCTCCGGCAAGGGGCGGCCAAAGCGCCGCAGCAGCGCCAAAGAAAGGCGGTTCACGCGGACGTCATTGTATTCCCAATGCGTGCCGGGGGGCTGCAATTGGCGCATCCCTTTCTTGCCCTGGCCTTCGGCGCCAAGGTCGCGGCCACGGTCAATGCTGTCCGATTTGCCGAATAGCGTGCCTTCCCATTCCGACATGTTTTGCAGCAAATGCCGCCAGGTGATCGGGGCGTTTTGGGGCGAAGCAAACCCGCCATCCTTGACGGTTTCGCCGACGCGCTGATCGAGGTCCGGGATCAGCCCATCGGCCCAGGCGATACCGGCCAGCAGTGAGAGGTAGGATTTGGCGACGCTGAAGGTTTGGCTGACTTCGCGCGTATCGCCCCAGCTTGTGACTAAAGCACCATGGCGCGTGATCAGGCCGCAAGGCGCACCGCGCGGGCTGAGGGGGCCGAGTACCTCATTATCCGGCGGCGCTTCGAAAAAGCCGCGGCCGATATGGCCGGCCAGATCATAGGGCCAGGGGGTTTCATGCGCGGCGGCGAAAGCGACCGCGCTTTGCAATTTCGCCGCATCGAAACCGGCTTCGGCGGGGGTGGCGCTTGGCCATGCGGCCGGGGCGGGGGCGGGGAAGATCATGCTGGTCATGGCGGGACCATGCGGCTTTCTGCGTCACTCTCCAAGAGGGGGCGTGCTGGACCAGGGCACGGCAAAGCGGCATTGTGCTGGGCCCTTGCAGAGGAGGAAGCCCCATGGATAGCGCGACCGAAGCCAATGCCGGCAGTTTGGATGTGATTTCGGATGCGATCTGCCCCTGGTGCTGGATCGGTAAGCGCAATCTGGATGCGGCTTTGGAGATGCTTTCGGAGGAGGGGCTGCACTTTAAGGTCCGCTTCCGGCCCTTCCAATTGAACCCAGAAATGCCGGCTGAGGGCGTGGATCGGCGGGAATATCGCAGCGCCAAATTCGGCTCACTGGAAAAATCCCAGGAATTGGACCGGCGCGTCGCTGATGCCGGGCGGGTCGCCGGGCTTGAATTCCGCCATGACCTGATGGCGCGCACGCCCAATACCTTGGAAGCGCATCGGCTGATTCGGCTGGCGGGTGGGGATGGCCGCCAGCGCGAAGTCGCCGAGGCGATCTTCCAGGCCTATTTCCAGGAGGGGCGCGATATTGGCGATATCGCAACACTCGACGCCCTGGGTGTGGCTGCGGGCATGTCAGCGGAAAGCCTGACCGCCTTCAGCGCGGGGGATGCCGGGCGGCATGAGGTGCTGGCCGAGGATGAGGGCTATCGCCGCGCCGGGATTTCCGGCGTGCCATCCTTTGTGTTGGATCGGCATTTGCTGTTCTCCGGCGCCATGCCACCTGAGAATATCGCCGATGGGCTGCGCCGAGCGGTCGCTATTTTGCGCGAACGCGCCCGCGATGCCGCGCGGGCGTAGGGGGTCAGCCCCCGCTCAGCCAGAGCGCCAGTTCCGCCGCGCCCCAGGCCAGCGCCAGCAAAAGCGTGAAATCGCGCATGGCGCTGCGCGCCTTATCGAAGCCTGCGCGGTGCGTGCGAAAGCGCACGCGCACCGGGCGTTGCGGGATAATCAGGGAGGGGTCTTGGTAAAGGGTGCTGCTCATGGTTTGGAATAGAACAAAACAAGAACAATATGGCAAGGGAAAAATGGCGCCGAGACCGAAAAATTTTTAACCTATTGTTTTCCTGATATTTCCGGCGGCGTGGCGGCGCCAGCCCCAAGCGGGCGCTGCATCAGCACGCTATCCACCCAGCGCCCATGCTTCCATCCCGCTGCCGTGAGCAGCCCCGCCGGGGTGAAGCCTGCACGGCGATGGAGCGCGATGGAAGCCGCATTGCCGCTATCACCAATCACCGCCACCATTTGCCGAAACCCCGCCGCCGTGCAGCGCGCAATCACTTCTTCCATCAGCGTCAGGCCAATCCCGCGCTGCCCGGCACCTGGCGCGACATAGACTGAGTTTTCCACGGTGAAGCGATAGGCAGGCCGGGTGCGATAAGCGCTGGCATAGGCATAGCCGAGCACGCCCTCCCGCGCCTCGGCCACCAGATAGGGAAAGCCGGCGGCCAGCACTGCGTCGCGCCGGCCCGCCAGCTCCGCCGGCTCGGGCGGTTCGATCTCAAAGCTGGCGAGCCCATGGGTGACCCAATGGGCGTAAATGGCCGTGATGCTCTGGATATCGGCAGGGCTGCTGTCGCGGATCAGGAATTGCTTCATGGATGGCGCTTATAGGGGGTGGTTCGAAGATTCACGATTGCCGGGCGTTGCGGCGTGATGCCTTGAGGCAAATTGCTTTATAAGTCATTGGATAGTGCAACCCGTCCGCCCGGACGCCGGGAAGGAGAGAGCCGTGCCACTGCCCCCCGATTCACCCTTGCGCCGCCGCTTGCTGGTGCTGCGCCTGGCGGGCACCGGTGCCGCGCTTCCTTTGGGTGGCGCGCTGGCGCAGGGCCGCAAATCCCCCGCACCGCCGGAGCCAGATGTGCCGCGCAATAATCGCCCCCCTGCTGAACAACGCCCCAGCGGTGAGACCGATGCCGATCCCGGCGATGCGCCGGGCAATGGCCGCGGCGCGGCGCGCGGCGCTCCTTCGCTGGAAGCCACGGATGCTGATCCAAGCGATCCGCCTGGCCGGGGCCGCGCTGGCAATGGCGTGAACGATGCCGATCCTGGCGATATGCCGGGCCGTGGGCGGGGCAATGCGCGGGTGACGGATGCTGACCCAGGTGATCAGCCTGGCCAGGGCCGGGGCGGTGGCGGCCAGGCGGGGCCGAGCGATGCCGATCCGGGCGACCCCGCGGGGCAGGGGCGCGGCACCGCGCCGCCGCAGCTCAGGACCGGATTTCCTGCGAAAAAGGCCTAGGAGCCTGTCTGAGAATTGGCCAGCCGGTTGTCTCTATCTATGCTTCACGGCAACGCACCAATTACGCTTTCCAGATCATCCCAGTGGTGCGATTCATGCTGATCTTTCCCGCCCCGGAATGTCCCCGCGCACCAAAAGCCTTTTGTTTGGTGGCCCGATTCACGCTGCTGCCGGGCAACGGCAGCAGCGATCTGACCACTAGGTCGTTTCTTGGCGCCTGTCTTTTGAAGGCGCCTGATCGCATGACGTTTTTGTAATCAGCCGCGCCCACCCCGAAACGCCGGCAAGGGCTTTACCTTGCTTGCAGAAAGCGTAGCTTCAGCGCAGCCGCAAAGGCTTTGAAGCAATTGGGAGGAAAGCTCATGAAAGTAACGCGTCGCACGGCCCTCGCGGCCGGCGCGGGTATTGGCTCCGGCATTGGTGGCCTACCCTGGCAGAGCGCGAAGGCGCAGGCTGCGAATACCGTCAAGATCGCGCTGCTGACCGATTTCTCGGGCACATATCGCGACGTCACCGGTCCGACAAAGCTCGCCTGCCTGCGCCAAGCGGCAGCCGAAATGAGCAATAAAGGTTTCAACATCGAAATCGTCTTTGGTGACAACCAAAATCGTCCGGATGTCGGTTCCAACCTGACGCGGCAATGGATTGATCGCGATGGCGTTGATGCGGTGGTGGATGGCGGCGCTTCTTCCGTTGCGCTTGCCGTGAATGAAATAATTCGTGACAAGAACAAGGTTTTTTTGAATACATCCTCGGCGACATCGGACCTCACGGGCCGTGCTTGCACGCCGAATACCGTGCATTGGACCTATGATACCTGGATGCTGGCTCGTTCAACTGGCGGTGCGACGGTGCGCGCAGGTGGCGATAGCTGGTTCTTCATCACGGCCGATTATGCCTTTGGCCATGCGCTGGAACGCGATACGGCCAATTTCGTGCGCAATGCGGGCGGGCGGGTTCTGGGTCAGGTGCGCACGCCCTTCCCGGGTACAACGGATTTCTCGGCCTTCCTGGTCCAGGCGCAGGCATCGCGGGCCAAGGTGATCGGGCTTGCCAATGCCGGCAGTGATACCATCAATTGCATCAAGCAGGCGGCGGAATTCGGCATCATGCGCCGTGGCATCAAGCTTGCCAGCCTGCTGATGTTCCTGCCGGATGTGCATTCGCTTGGGCTTGCCACCACGCAGGGTCTGATCTGCACCGAAACCTTCTATTGGGATTTGAATGACCGTACGCGCGCTTTCTCGGCCCGTGTGCGGCCCAATATCGGGCAGAATGCGCTTTGCATGAACCATGCGGGCGGCTATGCGGCGGTGATCCATTACCTCAAGACCGTTGCTGATATGGGCGTGGCGCAGGCGAAGCAAAGCGGCGCGGCAACGGTTGCGCGCATGAAGGCCATTCCCTGTGACGATGATTGCTTCGGCCCTGGCACCATCCGCGCCGATGGCCGCAAGCTGCATCCCGCCTATCTTTTTGAGGTGAAGAAGCCCGAAGAAAGCCGTGGCGTGTTTGATTATTACAAGCTGCTGCAAACCACAGCCGGTGAGGACGCCTTCCGCCCCGTGGCTGATGGCGGCTGCAACTTCGTGCGGAGCTGAAACCTGAATGGCGCGATGGGCGGCTTTACCCCATCGCGCCTAGCCCCGCGTCCGAAACACCAATTGGCGCGAGAGCACGAAATTCCCGAACATCCCGGCAATCGCCCCGGCGGCCACGCCCAATACAGGATGCGCCGCAACCATCGGCACAAAGGCGATCAGCGCGGCATAGGTGCCGTAATTCATCGCGAAGCCAACAAGATTCACCACCAAAAACAGCGCCCATTGCTGATGCACGGGGCCATCGGCGCGCCCGCGAAAGGTCCAAACGCGATTGAGCGCCCAGGTCGTGGTCGCCGCCACCAGGTAAGACACTGCGCGCCCGCCATAAAGCCCAAGGCCGAGCGCCAAGCCGGCGTAAAGCACCGCGGTATCCACCACAAAGCCGATCGTGCCCACCACACCAAAGCGCAGAAATTCCATCAGCACGCCAAAGCGCGTCGCGCCGATCATGTTTTCAATGCGCGAAAGGATTGCCCGAAACGCCATGCGCGCCTGTAACGCAGGAAAGCGGGAAGGCGCAAACCGCCATGGCCCTGGCGGCCTTCCGGCGCTATCACATGGGCCCGGAAAATCCTGACCTGGAGGGAAGCGCGCATGGTCGCTGTGATTGGTCTCGGCAATATGGGCATGGCCATGCTGGGGCGTTTGCTCGCCACCGGGCATCAGCCGCGCGCCTGGGATCTGGACCCGGCCAAGCGCGACGCGGCGCGGCAGGCGGGCGCGGCAATCGGCGCCGATATCGCCGACAATGTGGCGGATCCTACCATCTTCTCCCTGCCTCATGATGCCGCAGTGGCCGAAGTGCTGGACCACGTGCTTCCAGCTTTGCCGCGCGGCGCCGCGATCATTGATACCTCCACCCTTTCGCCGCGTGCCGTGCGTGGTTTCGCCGAACAAGCCGCGGCGCGGGGCGTTTTCTACCTTGATGCGCCAGTCTCCGGTGGTCCGGGCGGTGCGGCGGCGGGCAGCATGGCCATGATGGTGGGCGGCGATGCCGCTGCGCTGGAACGCGCGACACCCTTGCTGAAACACCTGACCGCGCGGCTTTTGCATATCGGGCCATCTGGGGCGGGGCAGGTGGCGAAGCTTGTGAACAACCTTCTTGTCGCAAGCCATCTGGTGACGGCTGGTGAGGCGCTGCGCCTTGGCGCCGCTGCAGGGGTGGCGCCGGAAGCGCTTTTGCCGGTATTGAATGGCGCTTCTGGCCGTTCCGCGGTGACCGAGGTGAATTGGCCGCGCTGGATCATTCCCGGCAGCTTTGACTCAGGCTTCAGCGCCGGCCTTATGCGCAAGGATGTTGGCCTCGCCCTTGAACTCGCGCGGGAATTGGATGTGCCGCTGGAAGCCACTGGCCGCGCCGCCGCACTCTGGCAGGAATTGCGCGCGGCCGTGCCGGATGATGCCGATTTCAACCGGCTCTCGGCAGCGCTGTTCACAGGAGCCAAGCCATGACCCCCTTCAGCGCGAAAACCGTGCTTGCTGATGAAGTCGCCGCGCTATTGGGCGGGCGCGCGGGCAGCCTGGTGGATGGCGAAATCATCGCCGGTGAGGGCAGCACCATCACCCTGCAAGACCCGACAAGCGGCGCGGCACTACTGGACTATACCAGCGCCGGACCCGGCCTTGTCGCGCAAGCCACCAGCAGTGCAGCGCGCGCGCAGGGCGTTTGGCAGGGCTTGAGCGGCGCCGAACGCACCCGCCGGCTATGGGCCATTGCGCCCTTGCTCCGGCAATACGCGGAAAACCTGGCACGGTTGGAATCCGCACAAACCGGCAAGCCCCTGCGCGACACGCGGGCCGAGGTCGCCCGCGTCGCGGAAATGGCCGAATATTGGGCCGGCTGGTGCGACAAGATCGAAGGCCGCGTCATCCCCGTCCCATCCGGCCATACCGTCATGGTGAAACGCGAAGCGCTCGGCGTGGTGCTGGCCATCACGCCCTGGAATGCGCCGATTTTCACCGCCGGCTGGAATGTCTTTCCTGCACTCGCGGCTGGCAATGCGGTGGTGCTTAAGCCATCGGAATTCACCCCGCTGACATCACTGGCGCTTGGGTTGCTTGCCGAAAAGGCCGGGCTGCCGCGCGGCCTGTTTCAGGTGATCGCCGGGCCAGGGCAGGGGACAGGTGCCGCTTTGCTTGCCGCCCCCGAAATCGCCAAGGTGGTATTCGTGGGCGGCGTCGCGGCGGGGCGCGCCGTTGCCACAAGTGCCGCCGCGCGTGGCGTACCGAGCTTGCTCGAACTCGGCGGCAAAAGTGCGAATATCGTTTTTGATGATGCCGATTTCGCCAGCGCCATCCAGGGTGCGCAGCAGGCGATTTATGCCGGCAGCGGGCAGTCCTGTGTCGCGGGATCGCGGCTTCTGGTGCAGCGCAGCCTGCATGATCGTTTCGTCGCGGCCCTTGCCGAAACGCAGCGGCGCATTCGGCTTGGTGATCCATTGGATGCCGCAACCGAAATGGGCCCTGTTGCCAATGCGCGGCAATTCGCCCATGTGCGGGAATTGCTCGCCGTCGGCGCTGCCTCCGGCGCTGCGGTCATGGCAGCGGCGCGGCCCAGCGCATTACCGGAAGGCGGCTTTTGGGTGCCACCCACCTTGCTCGCCGGGCTTACCAATGAAGCGCGCCCTGTGCGGGAGGAAATCTTCGGCCCCGTCGTCGTCGCCATCCCCTTCGATGATGAGGATGAGGCCATAACTCTTGCCAATGCCACGCCCTTTGGCCTCGCTGGCGCGGTCTGGACGCGTGATTTGGGCCGCGCGCATCGTGTGGCGGCCAGGGTCAGGGCAGGGACGTTTTGGGTGAATGGCTATCGCACCATTCATGTCTCGGTGCCCTTTGGTGGCTTTGGTGCCTCTGGCCATGGGCGTTCCTCGGGGCAGGAGGTCCTGGCCGAGCTGACGCAAAGCAAGGCAATCTGGATTGATACTGCCCAGGAACCGGCCTTGGGCTTTGGCCATAAGCCGGGCTGAGGGCAGGTCGCGCTTGCGCGGCCTGCCGCAAGCGGGTCTGATAGCCGGAATACGAAAAGGGGGTTCACATGCAACGTCGGGATGTCTTCAAACTGGGTGCCGCCGCAGCGGCAAGCACGCTGCCTTCCTTTGCCATTGCGCAGCCGGCGCAGAACCGCGTGCTGAAAATGGTGCCGCAGGCGAACCTCACCAGCCTCGATCCCATTTGGACCACGGCCAATATCACCCGCAATTTCGGGCATATGGTGTTTGATTCGCTCTATGGCATGGATGCGCAATTCCAGCCACAGCCGCAAATGGCCGCCGGCCATAGCAGCGATGATGGCGGGCGCAGCGTTACCATCACGCTCCGCCCTGGCCTCAAATTCCATGATGGAGAACCCGTGCGCGCGCAGGATGTGGTGCCAAGCCTGCAGCGCTGGATGAAGCGGAATCCTTTCGGCCAGAAGCTTGCGACTGTCACGGATGATATTCTGATCGTGGATGACATGCGCATCCGCTTCCGGCTGAAAAAACCCTTCCCGCTGCTGTTTCATGCGCTGGCGCAGGTTTCCAATAGCCCGGCCTTCATCATGCCTGAGCGTCTGGCCAAGACCGACCCCTTCCAGCAGGTGCGGGAGGCCATCGGGTCCGGCCCCTTCCGCTTCAAGGCAAGTGAATTCAATTCCGGCAGCCTGGTGGTCTATGAACGCTTCGCCGATTACGTGCCCGTGCAATCCGGCACGCCAAGCCTGACCGCCGGGCCGAAAATCGCCCATTTCGATCGTGTGGAATGGCACATCATTGTGGATGCCGCGACCGCCGCCGCCGCGCTGCAAACCGGTGAGATTGACTGGTACGAACAACCGCCGCCGGAAGTGCAACAGCTTCTGCGTCGTAACCGGCAGGTGGTGATTGAAGCGATTGACCCGCTGCCCCTGACCGGCATTCTCCGCTTCAACCATGCGCATGCGCCCTTCAATAACAAGGCCCTGCGCCAAGCCTTGCTGCCTGCGATCAGCCAGCAGGATTTCATGCAGGCATCGGTGGGGACGGATGCGTCGCTTTACACCACCGGGGTTGGCATGTTCACGCCGGGTACGCCGCTGGCCAATGATGCTGGCCTCGCGCCGCTGATGGGGCCGCGCAGCATTGACCGCGCGCGGGCCTTGATGCGCGAAGCGGGCTATACGAACCAGACCATGCGGCTGATTGGCCCTACTGATATTCTGGTGCCGGCCGCACTCACGCAGGTAGGAGCTGATCTGGTGCGCCGGCTTGGCTTCAATGCTGATATTGTGCTGAGCGATTGGGGCACCACGGTGCAGCGCCGCACCTCGCGCGAGCCGGTGGAGCGGGCAGGTTGGTCCATGCTGTTTACCTCATTCTCGTCCTTCGATTTCGCCGATCCGGCGGCGCATTTCCCGCTGCGTGGCAATGGCACCAATGCCTGGTTCGGCTGGCCGGATATCCCGAAGCTTGAGGAATTGCGCGATGCCTGGTTTGACGCTCCTGACCTTGCAGCGCAGCAGGCCATCGCGCGGGATATGCAGACGGTCGCGATGGATGAACTGCCCTATATTCCGCTCGGTTCCTATAAATCCATGACGGCCTTGCGCGCCAACCTGTCTGGGCGCGTGCCGGGTCTGGCACTTTATTGGGGCATCAGGCGGAGCTGAGGGAGAATATAAAAATGGATCGCAGAAGCTTTATCGGCGCCACAGCCGGGATTGCGGCGGCGGGTCTTGGCGCGCCAGCCTATTCCCAAGGGGCGGCAGCGCGCACGCTGCGCGTCATTCCACAGGCTAACCTCACCAGCCTTGATCCGGTGTGGACCACGGCGGTGGTCACGCGCAACAACGCCTTCATGATCTATGATCAGCTTTGCGCCGAAAACGCGAAGGGCGAGATCAAGCCGCAAATGGCCGAAGGCTGGGAAACGTCACCGGATGGGCTGACGCTCACCTTCACGCTCCGCGATGGGCTGATGTTCCATGATGGGGAGAAGGTGCTCGCCAAGGATTGCGTGGCGTCCATCAATCGCTGGGCGCGGCGTGATCCCTTCACTCAGGTGCTTTGGCCCAATGTCGCTGCCTTGGAAGCCTTGGATGATAAGCGCTTTCGCTTCCGCTTCCATAAGCCAACGCCCTTGCTGATCATGGCCTTGGGGCAGACGCAATTCCCCTGCTTCATCATGCCCGAACGCATCGCGGCGACCGATGCCTTCCAGCAAATCCGCGAAACCGTGGGCAGCGGGCCGTTCCGCTTCATCCGCGATGAATGGAACCCGGGCCAGCGCGCGGTCTGGGTGAAGAATGAACGCTATGTGCCGCGCCAGGAAGAAGTGGATGGGCTCGCCGGCGGGCGCGCACCGAAGATTGACCGCGTGGAATGGACCATCATCACAGACCCCGCCACCAGCGGCAATGCCATGGTGACCGGCGAACAGGATTACTGGGAATACCCGCTGCATGATTTGCTGCCGCAGTTGCGGCGCGCGCGTGGTGTGACGGTGCAGCAAAGATTGCTGGATGGCACTTACGGCGTTTGCCGCTTCAACACGCTGCAACCGCCCTTCAACAACCCCGCCATTCGCCGCGCTGTCGCCATGGCGGTGGATCAGCGCGACTATCTGACCGCCGTTGCCGGCAATGACCCTGCCGGCTGGGGCGTGTGTGAGGGGGTTTTCACTTGTGGCACGCCGCTCGCCAATGAACAGGGCAGCGAATTGCTGAAAACCCGCAACATCGAACGCGCGCGGGAAGCGCTGCGCGCGGCGGGTTATAATGGCGAGAAGGTCGTCTTGATTGCGCCGGGCGATTATCCGCAGATCAATGCGCTATCGCTCATGACCGCGGATATCATCCGCCGCCTTGGCATGAATCTGGAACTGATTGCGGCTGATTGGGGCACGCTGGTGCAGCGGCGCACCAGCAAGGAGCCAGTGGAACGCGGCGGCTGGAGCATCATCCATACCACATCCTCTGGCCAGAGCCTCGCACTGCCGGTCTATCACCTGTTCCTGCGCGCCAATGGTGATAATGCCTGGTTCGGCTGGCCCAATGTGCCGGAAATTGAGGCTTTGCGCGCCGAATGGGTGGAAAAGGGCGCGGACCCGGCCGAGAGCCAGCGCATCGCCCGGCTGCTGAACGCCAAGGCCATGGAGCAGATGTATTACATCCCCTTGGGCTTCTATTGGCAGCCCTCTGCCTGGCGGAGCAATGTCACGGGCGTCTTCCGCGCGCCTGCGACGGTGTTCTGGAATATCGGCAAGGGATGAGGCTTCGGCTGGCACGGCGAATGCTTTGCCGGACACAGGACGACTGGATGGACCTTTGGGAAGCGGCTATAGCCGCCGCTTCCAAAGCGGGTTAATCGGGTTTTGACAGGCGCTTCTGCCGCTCGCTAAGGCAAAGTGACTTTTACCTGGGCAGACTGGGCTGCCCTGAACATGAATGGGAGACGGGCGATGGATCGTAGAAATTTCCTCAAGGCAAGTGCCGGCGTTGCGGCGCTGGCTGGTACGGCTGGGGTTTCCGCCCCGGCGCTTTCGCAGGGCGCTGCTGCGCGCACGCTGCGCTTTGTGCCGCAGGCCAATCTGGCCAATTTCGACCCGATCTGGGGCACGCAATATGTGGTGCGCAATGCCGCGGCCCTGGTGTGGGACACGCTTTATGGGTTTGACGACAAGCTGGAAGCCAAGCGCCAGATGGTGGAAAGCGAGGAAGTATCCTCCGATGGCAAGGTCTGGACCTTCCGCCTGCGTGACGGGCTGATGTGGCATGACGGCGCCAAGGTGACCGCGGCCGATTGCGTCGCCAGCCTCAATCGCTGGGCGGTGCGCGATGGCATGGGCCAGATGATCCGTGCGATCCAGGAAGAATTGGTGGCGGTGGATGACCGCACCTTCCGCTGGCGCCTGAAGGCACCTTACCCCAAGATGCTTTTGGCACTCGGCAAGAATAATACGCCAATGGCCTTCATGATGCCGGAGCGTATTGCGCGCACCGACCCGTTCCAACAGGTCACGGAATTCGTTGGTTCCGGCCCCATGCGCTTTGTGCGTAATGAATGGGTTCCCGGCGCCCGCGCGGTCTTCACGCGCTTTGAGCAATATGTCCCACGCAATGAGCCTCCGTCATGGTTGGCGGGTGGCAAGCGCATGGGTGTGGACCGCATCGAATGGATCATCATGCCAGACCCGGCGACCGCTTCGGCGGCGCTGATGAATGGTGAAATTGATTGGTGGGAAACCCCGCTGACCGATTTGATCCCGGCACTGCGGCGCAACCGCAATGTGCGCGTGGATATTGCTGACCCGCTTGGCAATATCGGTTCCTTCCGCTTCAACCATTTGCACGCGCCGTTCAATGATGTGCGCGCGCGCCGTGCGGTTGCGATGGTGCTGAACCAGGAAGACTATATGCGCGCAGTGGTCGGTGATGACCGGGCGCTATGGCAGACCCTGCCCTCCTTCTTCACACCGGGCACACCGCTTTACACGGAAGCCGGCGGGGACATCCTGAAGGGGCCGCGCAACGTGGAAGCGGCGCGCGCGCTACTGCGTGAAGCCGGCTATAATGGCCAGCCCATCACGGTGCTGGTTGGCCAGGATCAGGCGCCGCTGAAGGCCATGGGCGAGGTCACCAATGCGCTGCTGCGGTCCATTGGCATGAATGTGGATTTCGTGGCGACCGATTGGGGCACCGTTGGTCAGCGCCGCGCATCCAAATCCCCGCCCGGTCAGGGCGGCTGGCACATCTTCCATACCTGGCATGCGGGTGCGGATTGCATCAACCCGGCGGCCTATCTGGCCCTTCGCGCCCATGGCGATGGCGCCTGGTTCGGCTGGCCCAAGGATGATGCGGTGGAAGCGGCGCGTGACAAGTGGTTCGCCGCACCCGATGTGGCGGCGGAAAAAGCGGCAGTTGCGGAAATGAATGCTGCGGCCATGAGCCACATGACCTATGCGCCGACCGGCTTCTACAAGACCTATCAGGCGTGGCGCAGCAATGTCACCGGCATTGTCGGCGGCCCGCTGCCCTTCTTCTGGGGTGTGAACAAGTCCTAATCAGGAAAGATCGCCGGGATCATGTTCGCCTATATCGTCCGACGCGTCTTGGCCACCATTCCGGTGATGGCCTTTGTCGCGCTCTTTGTCTTCAGCTTGCTCTACATCGCGCCGGGTGATCCGGCCGCGGTGATTGCTGGCGATCAGGCCACACCTGAGGATGTGGAACGCATCCGCGCGAGCCTTGGCCTCGACCGGCCCTTCTTGATCCGGTTTGGGGAATGGGTCTGGCGTATTCTCCAGGGTGATCTCGGCGTTTCGATTTTCACTAACCTGCCGGTATCCACCATGATCCAGCAGCGTATTGAACCGACGCTGTCGCTCATGATCATCACGCTGATCCTGGCGGTTTCGGTTGCCATCCCGATGGGGGTGATCGCCGCCTGGAAGCAGGGGACAGTGGTTGACCGCACGGTGATGGGCTTTGCGGTGCTGGGCTTTTCCGTGCCCGTCTTCGTGGTGGGCTATGTGCTGGCCTATGTCTTTGCGCTGGAACTCGATTGGGTGCCGGTGCAGGGCTATACGCCGATCAAGCAGGGTTTCTTTCCCTGGTTTCAGAATTTGATCCTGCCGGCAATTGCCTTGGGCACGGTCTATATCGCGCTGATCGCGCGCATCACGCGGGCGACCATGCTGGAAGTGCTACAACAGGATTACATCCGCACCGCCCGCGCCAAGGGGGCGGGGCAGCGCAACATCCTGTTCCTTCATGCGTTGAAGAATGCGGCCGTGCCGATCGTGACCGTAATCGGGATCGGTATCGCGCTGCTGATCGGTGGCGCGGTGGTGACGGAAAGCGTCTTCGCCATTCCGGGCCTCGGGCGCCTGACGGTGGATGCCATTCTGCGGCGTGACTACCCGGTGATCCAGGGTGTCGTGCTGCTGTTTTCCTTTGTCTATGTGCTGGTGAATCTGATGATTGACCTGCTCTATACCATTCTGGACCCCAGGATCAGATACTGATGTCCGCTTCCATCCTCGACCCCAAGGGCATCACCGCGGCCAATGTGGCCGTGGCACCGACCCTGCCCGACATCATGCCGCCGGTGAAGCCGCGCAAAGGCTTCTTCGGCTTCATGCGGCGCAATCCGGCAATCGCCATTGGCGGATCGCTGGTCATGCTGATGGTGCTGATTGCGATTTTCGCGCCCTTCCTGTTCACGACCGACCCGACTGCCTTGGCCCCCGCGCGGCGTACGCGTGAACCATCCGCCCTGTATTGGTTCGGCACGGATATGCTGGGACGCGATATCTATTCGCGCGTGCTTTATGGTGCGCGCGTGTCGCTGCTGGTTGGTTTTTCGGTCGCCGTGCTGGCTTCCATCATCGGCCTTACGATCGGGATGATTTCCGGCTTTGTGCGCTGGGCCGATAGCATCATCATGCGCGTGATGGATGGCATGATGTCCATCCCGCCCATCCTGCTCGCCATTGCGCTGATGGCGTTGACGCGTGGTTCGGTGCAAAATGTGATCATCGCCATCACCATTGCGGAAATCCCGCGCGTCTCGCGCCTGGTGCGCGGCGTGGTGCTGTCCTTGCGTGAACAGCCCTATGTGGATGCGGCGGTAGCGGCAGGTACGCGCACGCCGGTCATCATCTGGCGCCATATCCTGCCCAATACGCTGGCGCCGATTACCGTGCAGGCAACCTATATCTGCGCCTCGGCGATGATTGTGGAAAGCATCCTGTCCTTCATTGGCGCCGGTACGCCGCCCATCATCCCATCCTGGGGGAATATCATGGCCGAAGGCCGCGCGCTCTGGCAGGTGAAACCCTATATCGTCTTTTTCCCCGCCATCTTCCTGTCCATCACCGTGCTGGCCGTGAACCTGCTCGGCGATGGTTTGCGGGATGCGCTCGACCCGCGCATGGCAAAGAGGCTCTGACCCATGGCGATGCTCGAAATTGACAATCTGCAAACCCATTTCCGCACGCCCGATGGCATTAACCGTGCGGTGGATGGCGTTTCCTTTCATGTCGAAGCCGGGGAAACGCTGGCTGTGGTGGGCGAAAGCGGTTGCGGCAAATCCGTCACCGCCATGTCCATCCTGCGCCTGATCCCGGAACCGCCCGGCAAGCTGGCCGGTGCCATCCGCTTCAATGGCAAGAACCTGCTTGATCTCTCGGAAGCCGAAATGCGCGGCATTCGCGGCAATGAGATCAGCATGATCTTCCAGGAACCCATGACCTCGCTGAACCCGGTGCTGACGGTGGGCCGCCAGATCGGGGAGACTTTGCGCCTCCACCAGGGCATGTCGGCGCAGCAGGCGGAAGACCGCGCGGTGGAAATGCTGAAGCTGGTCGGCATTCCAGAAGCCGAGCGCCGCGTGAAGGAATATCCGCATCAGCTTTCAGGCGGTATGCGCCAGCGCGTGATGATCGCGATCGCGCTTGCCTGCAACCCGAAGCTGCTGATCGCCGATGAACCGACCACGGCGCTGGACGTGACCATTCAGGCGCAGATCCTCGATCTGATGCGCGACCTCAAGCATCGCGTCGGTGCGGCCATTGTGCTGATCACGCATGATCTTGGCGTGGTCGCGGAAGTGGCCGAACGCGTGGTGGTCATGTATGCCGGGCGTAAGGTGGAAGAAGCCAAGGTCGGGCCCTTGTTCCGCAATCCGCGCCACCCCTATACGCAAGGCCTGCTTGGGTCCGTTCCGAAGCTCGGTTCCTCACTGGATGGGACGGAAACACGCTTGCAGGAAATCCCCGGCCTGGTGCCAAGCCTCAAGAAGAAGCTTGAAGGCTGCGTTTTCGCCAGCCGCTGCAACTATGCCACCGATCTCTGTCGCAGCGTCGCCCCGGGCCTCGAAGAAAAGGCGCCCGGCCATATCGTTGCCTGTCATTACGCCGTGAAGGAGGCCGCCGCGGCATGAGCACGCCTCTGCTCGAGGTCCATGACCTCAAGAAACACTTCCCCGTCCGCGCCGGCTTCCTGGGCGGCGTCACGGGCCATGTCTATGCGGTGGATGGCATTTCCTTTTCCATCGCCAAGGGGGAAACCCTGTCGCTGGTGGGTGAATCCGGCTGCGGCAAATCCACCGTCGGCAAGGCCATTCTGCGCCTGTTCGACATCACCGGCGGGCAGGTCACGCTGGATGGCACGCGGATTGACGATATGCCCGCCAGTACGCTCCGCCCGCTGCGCCGGCGCATGCAGGTGGTGTTTCAGGACCCCTATTCCTCGCTCAATCCGCGCATGAGGGTACGCGACATTCTGGCCGAGCCGATCCGCAATTTTGGCTTGGCCAAGGATGCCGCTGATCTGGAAAAGCGGGTTGGCGATCTGATGGACCGCGTGCGCCTGCCGCGTGACGCCGTTGGGCGCTGGCCGCATGAATTCTCGGGCGGGCAGCGCCAGCGCATCGGCATCGCCCGCGCGCTGGCAGCCGAGCCTGACCTGATCATTTGCGATGAGGCGGTCTCGGCGCTGGATGTGTCCGTGAAGGCGCAGATCGTGAACCTGCTGCAGGATTTGCAGAAGGAACTTGGCCTTGCGCTGCTGTTCATCAGCCATGATCTGGCGATTGTGGAACACATGACGCATCGCGTGGCGGTCATGTACCTTGGCAAGATCGTGGAAGTGGCCCCGAAGCGTGAGTTGTTTGCCGCGCCGAAGCACCCCTATACGGAGGCGCTGCTGTCTGCCGTGCCGGTGCCTGAACCCGGCGCGCAGCGCGAACGCGTAATCCTCAAGGGCGATGTGCCAAGCCCGATCAACCCGCCCAAGGGCTGCCGCTTCCATACGCGCTGCCCCTATGCCTTTGATCGCTGCCGGCAGGATGAACCCGCGCTGCGCCAGACCGAGCCCGGTCATTGGTCCGCCTGCCATTTGCATGACCGTCCGGCGGCGGAAAACCCCCTGGCCGGGGCCAAGGGTGCCGCGCTGATCGCCAAGCACTAAATTGGAAAGCGCCCCCTTGCCGCGGGGCGCTTTCTTCGGGCATGATTTTACTCGGAAAAGCTTGACGAAGCCCCATCGCTTGGGTGAGGCTTTGGGTTGAAACATCCCTGGCCCATGGTCAGGTAGAAACAAAGATTGGGAGACGCGCTATGCCGCAGGTGACACTTACCGTGAATGGTCAAACCCATACGGCCGAGGTTGAAGGCCGTACGCTTCTGGTGGAATTGCTGCGTGAGAAGCTACGCATGACCGGCACGCATGTCGGCTGCGATACCAGCCAATGCGGCGCCTGCGTGGTGCATATCAATGGCGAAAGCGTGAAATCCTGCACAACGCTGGCAGTGATGTGCAATGGCGCGAGTGTGACCACCATTGAAGGCCTGGCCGCCGCCGATGGCACGCTGCATGTGATGCAGGAAGCCTTCCGCGAATACCACGCGCTGCAATGCGGCTTCTGCACACCGGGCATGGTCATGAGCGCGATTGACCTGGTGAACAAGCACCCGAACGGCATCACGGAACAGCAAATCCGCGAAGGGCTTGAAGGCAATCTCTGCCGCTGCACTGGCTATCACAACATCGTGAAGGCCATCGCGGCAGCGGCGGAAGTGATGCAGGGCAGGCGCCGTGAAATGGCGCGCGCTGCCGACTAAGGGGGCAGGGGCAAAACCCTGCCTTTGGGCCAGCAATAAGGCCGCGACACAGCAATCAGCCTGATGGGAGGCAAGACAAATGAACGTGGTGACACCGTTTGAAGGCATCGGCGCCAGCGTCCGCCGCAAGGAAGATTTCCGCTTCATTCAAGGCCGCGGCGCCTATACGGATGATGCGGATAAGCCCGGGCAGCTTCATGCCTGGATCCTGCGCAGCCCGCATGCCCATGCCCGCATCAAATCCGTGGACATCTCGGCTGCCGCATCCATGCCGGGTGTCGTCGAAATCTATACCGGCGCCGATATGGCGAAGGATGGCGTGGGTGGCCTGCCTTGCGGCTGGCAAATCCACAATAAGGATGGTTCGCCCATGGCCGAACCGCCGCACCCGGTTTTGGCACAGGACAAGGTGCGCCATGTGGGTGACCCGGTGGCGGTTGCCATTGCCGCCACGCGCCAACAGGCGCGCGATGCCGCCGAAGCGATCTCCGTTGATTATGAAGTGCTGTCCGCCGCCGCCACCATGGAAGCGGCGCTGAAGCCGGGTGCCGCTGCCATTCATGACGGTGTGGCAGGGAACCTGTGTTATGACTGGCACATTGGCGACAAGGCCGTGGTGGATGCCGCCTTTGCCAATGCCGCGCATGTCGTGAAATTCGATCTGGTGAATAACCGCCTGATCCCGAATGCCATGGAACCGCGGTCAGCGGTGGGCGAGTTTGATCGCAGCTCGGGCGATTACACACTCACCACCACCAGCCAGAACCCGCATGTCATTCGCCTGCTCATGGGTGCCCATGTGCTCCATCTGCCGGAAAGCAAGCTCCGCGTGATTGCACCCGATGTGGGCGGTGGTTTTGGCAGCAAGATCTACCATTACGCGGAAGAAGCCATCGTCACCTGGTCCGCCGGCAAGCTCGGCCGCCCGGTACGCTGGACGGCGGATCGTACCGAAAGCTTCATGTCCGATGCGCATGGGCGCGATCATGTGAGCCACGCCGAATTGGCGCTGGATGGCAATGGCAAGATCCTCGGGCTGCGGGTTTCCACCCTTGCGAATATGGGCGCCTATCTTTCCACCTTCGCGCCCTGCGTGCCGACCTATCTTTACGCCACGCTGCTTGCGGGCGTGTACACCACGCCGGTGATCTATTGCGAAGTGAAGGCCGTTTTCACCAATACCGTGCCGGTGGATGCCTATCGCGGCGCCGGCCGGCCGGAAGCGACCTTCCTGCTGGAACGCCTGATGGATGTGGCCGCGAAGCAGACCGGGATTGACCGGGTGGAACTGCGTCGGCGGAATTTTATTCAGCCCGATCAATTCCCGTATCAGACGCCGGTCGCGCTGCAATATGACAGCGGCAATTACCACGCGACCCTGGAACAGGCGCTCGCCTCCGCCGATTGGGCCGGCTTCCCGGCACGGCGTGCGGAAGCGGCCAAGCGCGGCAAGCTGCGCGGCATTGGCTGTTCCACCTATCTGGAAGCCTGCGGCATCGCGCCTTCCGCCGTGGTTGGTAGCCTTGGCGCTCGCGCCGGGCTTTATGAGGTTGGAACCATCCGCGTGCATCCTACCGGCAGCGTGACCGTCCTGACCGGCGCGCATAGCCATGGTCAGGGGCATGAGACCACCTTCGCGCAGTTGGTCGCTGACAAGCTCGGCGTGCCAGTGGCGCAGGTTGATATCGTGCATGGCGATACCGCCAAGGTGCCCTTTGGGATGGGGACCTATGGGTCGCGCAGCCTGGCCGTCGGTGGCAGCGCCATGATGAAGGCGATGGACAAGATCATCGCCAAGGGCAAACGCATCGCCGCGCACCTCATGGAAGCCTCGGTCGATGATATCGAATTCGATCGTGGCACCTTCCGCGTGGCCGGCACGGACAAGACCAAGGCGCTGGTGGATATCAGCGTCGCGGCCTATGTGCCGCACAACTACCCGATTGAGGAATTGGAGCCGGGCCTGGAAGAAACCGCCTTCTATGACCCGAAGAACTTCACCTATCCGGGCGGTTGCCACATCGCAGAGGTGGAGATTGATCCCGAAACCGGTCGCACATCCGTGATTAACTTCACCGCCGTGGATGATGTGGGCCGCGTGATCAACCCGATGATCGTGGAAGGCCAGGTGCAGGGCGGTGTCGCGCAGGGGATCGGGCAGGCCTTGCTTGAAACCTGCGTCTATGACGCGAATGGCCAGCTGCTGTCCGGTTCCATGATGGATTACACCATGCCAAGGGCGGATGATCTGCCGCCCGTTTCGGTCGCAACCCATACCACGCTTTGCACGCATAACCCGCTTGGGGTGAAGGGCTGCGGCGAAGTGGGGGCCATCGGCTCACCGCCCGCCGTGATCAATGCGGTGGTGGATGCGCTATCCGATTATGGCGTGACGCATGTCGAAATGCCGGCAACCCCGGCAAAACTCTGGCAGATCATCAATAGCGGCCGCCGCGCGGCGGCAGAATAAGGGACCATAGCCATGTATGATTTCGCCTATCACAAGCCCACCAACCTTGCCGATGCCGCGAAGCTGCTGGCTGATCCGGATGCCAAGGCCGTCTCTGGCGGGCATACGCTGATCCCGGCGCTGAAGCACCGGCTGAACAAGCCATCAGCGCTGGTGGATTTGTCCGGCATTGCGGAGATGAAGGGCATTCGCCGTGAAGGCAATGCGATCATCATTGGCGCGCTGACGCGCCATGTGGAAGTCGCCAATAGCGCGGAAGTGAAGGCCGCCATTCCGGCGCTCGCCTATATGGCGTCCCATATTGGTGATGTGCAGGTGCGCAATCGCGGCACGATTGGTGGTTCGGTTTCCAACAACGACCCGGCGGCGGATTACCCGGCGGCGGTGCTCGGCCTTGGTGCCACCATCCACACCAATAAGCGCAAGATCGCCGCGGATGATTTCTTCCAGGGCATGTTCACCACGGCGCTCGGCGCGGACGAAATCCTGGTGGCGGTGGAATTCCCGATCCCTGAGAAGGCGGGCTACGCCAAGATGAAGAACCCGGCCAGCCGCTATGTCATGGCGGGGGTTTTCATCTCCAAGGGCGCAGGCGGCGTGCGGGTTGCGGTGAATGGCGCCGGGCCTTGCGTGTTCCGGCAGGCCGATATGGAAAAGGCGCTCGCGGCCAATTGGTCCGCCAATGCGGTGGCCGGCATCAGCCAATCCGCCGATGGCCTCAATAGCGATATCCATGGCAGCGCCGAATATCGCGCCCATCTGGTCGGTGTGATGGCCAAGCGCGCGATGGCGGCCGCTGGCTGAAGCGTCTTCGGCTTTCGTAACGTAAGAAATGGCGGCCTTCGGGTCGCCATTTTTGTTTTTGGTTCGTGCCCGCTGGCACCACATGCGCTTCTGCGCCATGATTGCTGCATAAGCAGCGGGAGAAGGCGCCATGGAAATCAACAATCCCGAGACCATCGCCGAAGTGCGCGCGGTGTTTGACCGTTATGAGGCCGCCATCGCCGCCAATGATGCCGCGGTGCTGGATAGTTCCTTTTGGGATGATCCGCGCGTTGTGCGTTACGGGATCACGGAATTGCTTTACGGGATCGACGCCATCCGCGCCTTTCGCGCCAGCGTGAAATCCTATGCGCCGCGTGCGCAGAAGAAGATCACCATCACCAGTTTCGGGCGCGATTTCGCCACCACCAATCTGGAATACCAACGCCTGGATAGCGGCTTGGTGGGGCGGGAGACCAAGATCATGGCGCGCATCCCAGGCCAGGGCTGGCGCGTTGTCTCCGCCCATGTCTCACTACTGGCGCAAACCGATCCAGGCCGTGTCGCGAAAGGCTGAAGCCATGAGCAAAACCGTCGAATGCTTCTACACGCTATCCTCCCCCTGGATGTATCTGGGGGGAAAGCAGTTATCCGACATCATCAAGCGCCACGGCGCCAATCTTGTGCTGCGGCCTTATGATTTCCGCCTGGTGGTGCCGCATACGGGGGGCATTGCGCTCCGCACCCGCCCGGAACCACGCCAGGATTACCACGCTTTGGAACTGGATCGCTGGGCACTGCATCTTGGCATCCCAATCAAGCTGAAGCCAAAACACTACCCGCCATCGGATCAACGCCCGGCGGGGCATATGGTCATGGCCGCCGCCGCGCGTGGCATGGATGCGATGCGGCTTTCCCATGCGCTGCTCACCGCGCTTTGGCTGGAAGACCGTGACATTGCAGACCCGCATATCCGCGTTGCCATTGCCGAAGAACAGGGCATGCCGGGCGAAAGCCTGCACCGCGAAGAGGAAAGTGCGAGCATCCAGGCGGAGTTCGAGCGCAACAATCGCGACGCCATCGCCCGCGGGGTCTTCGGCGCGCCGACCTATATATGTCATGAACTGTTCCTTTGGGGCCAGGACCGGCTGTTCTTCCTGGACAAGTATTTGAGCGGCGAGGCTGTGCAATCCGGCCCCGTCAGGACCATCGCCAAGAGCCGGGCGCGCTGAGCGTGGTGGCTCGGCATGTTGTCATCATCGGCGCAGGTGCCGTTGGCGCGGCCTCGGCACTCGCGGCGCTGAAGGAAGGCTACCGCGTCACCATCCTCGATCCCGGTGAGCCGGGCGGGGAGCAGGCGGCGTCTTACGGCAATGGCTGCTGGCTCAGCCCCATGTCGGTGATCCCGCCAGCGGTGCCGGGCATTTGGAAGAAGCTGCCGAAATTCCTCTCGGACCCGCTGGGACCGCTCGCCATTCGCTGGGGCTATTTGCCGAAGGTCGCGCCCTGGCTGATCCGCTATCTGGCTTCTGGCTGGCGGTGGCGGGATGTGGCGCGGACCGCCCATGCACTCCGCCCGCTGGTGCAGGATGCGCCCCGGCTGCACAAGGCTTTGGCGGAACAAGCCGGGGTTGGCCATCTGATCGAAAGGCGGGGGCTGATCTATATCTACCCCTCCCGCGCGGATTTTGAGGCTGAGCGGAAGGCCTGGGACATCCGCCATCAGGTCGGCGTGCGCTGGATTGAGCTTGACGCGGATGAGTTGCGCCAGCGGGAGCCTGATCTGGACCGCCGCTATGGTTTCGCGGTTTTCGTGGATGAGGGTGGGCATTGCACCGACCCTGGTGCTTATGTGGCGGCGCTGATCGCCCTTGCCCAGGCCGAAGGTGCCAAGCTTCTGCGGGATTACGCCACCGGCTTTCGCATCGAAGCCGGCCGGCTGCGTGCCGTGACGACAGGGCAGGGGGAGGTCGCCTGCGACGCCGCCGTGATCGCCGCCGGGGTGCATTCCAAGCCGCTGGCCCGTGCGGCCGGGGATGATGTGCCATTGGAAAGTGAACGCGGCTATCACGCCGAAATCAACGCGCCGGAAGTGGCGCCGCGCCATGGGCTGATGCCATCCGATGGGAAGATGTCCATCATGCGCACGGCGCGGGGCTTGCGCTGCGCGGGCCAGGTGGAGATTGCCGGGATTGCCGCGGCACCCAATTGGCAGCGTGCGGAAATCCTCAAAAATCATTTGCTGAGCTGCTTTCCTGGCCTCCCGCGCGACCTGCCGGCGGATCGGGTGAAGTTTTGGCTCGGGCATCGGCCCTCCATGCCCGATGGCATGCCCTGCCTTGGCCCATCCCGCGCAACGGCGGATGTGATCCACGCCTTTGGCCATGGCCATACCGGGCTTGTGGCGGCGGCCCGGACGGGGGAGGTAGTGGCAGCGCTGCTTGCCCGCCGCGCGCCGCCGATCCCGATCGCTGCCTTCGACTCGCGGCGCTTCAAGGCGTTTTTTTAGCTTTTCGTGCTTCGTCCTTAAGATTTTGCTCGCTTTTCCAGAAACGCGGTGCCATGTTCCGAAATGGCGGCGTTGCATCCCGCGCGCGGCGGTCATTTATGTGTGGATAGTCAAACAGTGTTTCCTGAAAACGAACACCAGGATAGCACCGGGCCGATCGAGGCCGAGGTGAAGTGGTATAACTCCCGTAAAGGCTTCGGCTTCGTACTGGGACCAGATGGGCAGGACGTGTTTTTTCACGCCTCGGCCCTGACAGAGGCAGGCATTGAGCCGCCAGATACCGGCGATAAGCTGGTCTGTGAAATCGGGTCTGACCGGCAAGGCCGGCGCCTGATCACGCGGATCATGCAGCTGAAGAAAGGCGAAGGCGGTGGCGAAGCGCGCCCGCCGCGCCGTGAATTCGGCGGCGGTGGCGGCTTTGGGGATCGTCCCCCGCGCCGCGATTTTGGGGATCGCCCCCCGCGTCGTGATTTCGGGGATCGCCCGCCGCGCCGTGATTTCGGTGGCGGCGGCTTTGGTGGCGGTGGCTTCGGTGACCGTCCCCCGCGCCGTGATTTCGGGGGCGGTGGCTTTGGTGGCGGTGGCTTCGGCGATCGTCCCCCGCGGCGCGATTTTGGTGATCGCCCCCCGCGGCGCGAATTCAACCGCGATGAAGGCGGGCCGACCTATGACATCGCTGGCACGGTGAAATGGTTTGACCAGGTGCGCGGCTTTGGCTTCGTGACGCCGGAAGATGGCGGGCAGGATGTATTCCTCCATTCATCGGTATTGCAGCGCGCTGGCAAGCAGGATGTGCAGCAGGGCGAGAAGGTTGCCCTTGAAGTGCGTGACGGCCAGCGCGGCCGCCAGGCTGTGAATATGAAGGACTGAAGCCCAGCTTTTCGCCGGCCTTTGGCTGGTGAAACTGAAGTGACGGGAAAAGCGAGGGCCATGGCTCCTCGCTTTTTTCTTGGCGTATTTGGCTGAGGTCCGTTTCCATTGCAGATTGAGAAAACTGAAGACGCTACCGGCATCTTTACCGAATTTCAATAAAAAATGTGGTTTTTCAATGGTTTATTTAACCGGTTTTTCACTTCCACCTGAGAAATTCAGGGTGTCCCGAAAATCGGGCACAGCGAAGGGAAAATCCCATGAATCTGAATTCCGTAAATACCAACCTGGCGGCCATGACCGCCCTGCAATCCCTGAACCGCACCAATGACGCGCTGGGGGTAGTTCAAAAGCGAGTCTCAACCGGGTTTCGGGTGGCCGATGCCAAGGATGATGGTGGCGCCTTTGCCGTAGCCCAATCAGTGCGCGGCGATGCTGCGGGGCTCACAGCCGCCAATGAACAATTGGGTGGCCTCAAGGGCGTGATTGATGTGACCTTGCATGGGCTTGGTCAGGTTTCCAAAACCATGGTGGATCTGCGGACCGTGCTGACGCGTCTCGCCGATGGCACGATCAATGATCAACAGCGCGACCAATATGAACAGCAATATGATCAGCTGCGTACGCAGGTAGAGCGTTTCATTGAAGACGCTACCTATAACGGGCGCAATCTCCTGACGACCGCGACCACGGCGGGCGGCGGCGACATCGTTGCGATTCGCAATGAAGCCGGCACGACGCTGACCATCGGGGCTTTCGATGGCGCGACTGCCTTAGTGGTTTCCGCGGCACCTACTGATGCCGCTGGCGCACAGACCGCCATTAGTGGTGATTGGACCAACATAAATGAAGCGATCAATGATGCGCTCAATCGGCTTGGGTCGGATGCGCGCTACATAGATGCGCAAGTGAATTATAACCGCGACAAGCTTGATGCGGTGGAAGGCGGACTTGGTGCCCTGATTGACGCTGATATCGCCAAGGAAGCCGCGCGGCTTCAGGCGTTGCAGATTCGCCAGCAGCTTGGCACGCAGACGCTGTCCATCACCAACCAGGCACCGCAGGCACTCCTCTCACTCTTCGGCGGTCGCTGATCGTGGTCTGATGCAAGTGGTTTGAATAACAATAATGAGCAGCCACGCCACGAAGTCATGACTACAGCGCGTCATCCAAAATGGGTCGCGCTGTAGTTTTTTGTTGCGCGGTTGACAAACGGTCTTGGCTTGACGCTTCTGCGACCCGGAAGTCAGCAATGCAAAACCTCACTTCATGTTGCGAAATATGCAGAAGGCTCCCAAGCCGCCGGTTTCACCTCGCACCATTAGCCCTTGTGTTGGTTGCTTGTCTCGTGCCGCCGAGTGGTGCGATTCATGCTGACCTTGCCCAAGGCAAACCTGCCCCCGCGCACCACTAGCCCTTTATTTGGTGGGCCGATTCAGGCTGTTGTCTGGAACCGTCAGCAGCGACAGCATCACTAGAATTTGTTCAAGCCAAGTTGAATCGCTTGGCTTTCCGGAAAACGCGACCGAACAAAAGTTCAGCGCGTTCCCTGTGAACCAATGTGAACGGCAAACGCTCTGGAGATTCCACTTGGCCCAGATATGCTTCATGCAAGCCATCAAGTGAGTGTTGAATCTTGAACGAGAAATTTTCGATAAAAGACTTCGGCAAGTAAATCTCTCCGAGCATTCATAGAATTTTATACTTTTGTGGGCAGAGTGAGGTCGGATCAAAAAACTGATCCGTGATGAAGGAAAAATTCCGATGAGTCTCACATCCATCAATACCAATATTGGCGCCATGACGGCGCTGCAGTCGCTGAATCGCACCAATGATGCTTTGGCCCAGGTGCAAAAGCGTATTTCCACCGGATATCGCGTGGCAGACGCCAGGGATGATGGCGGTGCTTATGCCGTGGCGCAAACTGTCAGGTCGAATTCCTCAGCCCTGACCGCAGTCAATGAGCAAATGGGCGGGCTAAGAGGCCTTGTGGATGTGTCGCTTACGGCGCTTGAAGAAGTCTCCAAGACCATGATCGAAATCCGCAGCGTGCTGACGCGTCTCGCCGATGGCACGGTGGGCGACCAGGCGCGCGATCAGTATAATCAGCAATATGACCAGCTGAGAACGCAGGTGACGAATTTCTTGGCTGACGCGGATTATTTTGGCAAGAACCTGCTGACTGGCTCAACGCCCACTGATGACATTGTAACGCTGCGGAGCGAATCGGTCGAAACAGCGGATTTATACACGCTACCTGCTCTTGGTCCGGACACGAAATTCATTGTTGCTGCTGGACCCTTTGCGGATGCTGCCGCTGCGCGCGCAGCGCTTGATGAAACAACCGGCGATTATCAAATCGTAAACAAAACCATCAATAATGCAATGAATCGCCTTGGGTCCGATGCGCGCTATATTGATGCGCAAATTACCTATAATCGAGACAAGGTTGATGCCATGGAAGTCGGGCTCGGCGCCCTGATTGATGCCGATCTCGCCCGCGAATCCGCGCGGCTTCAGGCACTGCAAATCCGCCAGCAGCTTGGCAGCCAGACGCTGTCCATCGCCAATCAGGCGCCGCAATTCCTGATGTCGCTGTTTGGTGGGCGGTGATCCTATGGATGGCCCTCACCACTCAACCGGCTAGCCAAAGCGCCGCGGCCTGAGCCCGGCATGGAACCAGGTGATCATGGAATAGATATCATAGACCGGCAGGCCGAGTGCGTCCCTAAGCGCCGCCGCATAGGGCGGCATATTGGTGCATTCCAAAACAATGGCGCCAACATCCGGATGCTGCGCCACCAGCGCGCGCCCCGCATCCAGGATATCCTGGGTCGCAAGGTCAATATCCATATCCTGCTGATCGGCGCGAATCAGGACGCGGAAAAACTCCCGCCCGCCTTCCGTGCCGACACAGGGGATATCGCGCGCCACACCTGCGGCATCCAAATGCGCCGGCGTCAGGGATTGCTTGCTGACGGTAATCACGCCAACGCGCTTGCCGGGGGGCAGCGTCGCCTGCACCCAGGGCACCTGCATCAGGGATGATGTCGCGACCGGCACTTGCACGGCTTCGGCCAATTCGCGCTGGAACAGGGATAGGAAGCCGCAATTGGTGGTGATGGCCTCGGCGCCCAGATGGACCAGCTCCTGCGCCGCCGCGATGAAATCCGGCAAAAGCCCCTTGGCGCCGAGCAGCACGACCTTTTCAGGGGTCGCGCCGCGCACCACGCGAAACAATACGGGGAAGGGCCAGGTCTCGCCATTGCCCATATCGCCGGGGATGCGGGGAAAGCGCGCTTCCAGCATCAATATGCCAAGCGGCGCGCCATAGATGGATTTGCCGCCACGCGCGATGCGCGGCGCTGAATTTGGGCTGTTCATTCCCAAAGCTTAGATGGCTAAGATGGCTCCCAACAATCCCGGGGAGTTTCAAACCATGCGCTTTCGCCTGCTCGCCGCCCTTTTCGCTGTCCTGGTCGCCTCGCCCGCCCTGGCGCAGGGTGATTGGCCCAATCGTCCGATCACGCTGATGGGCGGATTCCCGAATGGCGCGGGGACGGATATTTATGCGCGGCGCCTCGCGGAACCGCTTTCCCGCGTGCTGGGCCAGCCTGTCGTGGTGGATAACCGCACCGGCGCCGGGGGCAATATCGGTTCAGACTTTGTCGCGAAATCCCGCCCCGATGGCTATACTTTCTACTTTGGCACGGCGGGGACGCATGCCATCAACGCCGCGCTCTATAAAAGTTTGCCTTTTGATGTGCAGCGGGATTTCACGCCTGTCCTGCTGCTTGGCGATGTGCCCAATGTGATGATCGTCAGCCCCGAAAAACGCCCGCAATTCCAGAATTGCGCGCAGGTGCTGGCGGCGGCGCGGGCGCGGCCCCAGGCGGTTTCCTATGGCTCGACCGGCAATGGCGCCTCCACCCACCTCGCCGGGGTGCAATTCGCCATCGCTGCCGGGCTTGACCTGCTGCATGTGCCCTATCGCGGCCAGCCGGGCGCCATGGCGTCTCTGCTGGCGGGCGATACCGACCTGTTCTTCAACCAATCGGGCGCTGCCATGGGGCCGATCCGCCAGGGCCAGGTGCGCCCCTTGGCGGTGATGAGCCCGGCACGGCTTGCCGCGCTGCCTGATGTGCCCACAGTGGCTGAGGCTTGCGGCACGCCACCCATGGATACCAGCACCTGGTATGCCATCCTGGCCCCGGCTGGCCTGCCGGACCCGATCCTGCGGCGCATGAATACTGAGGTGAACCGCATCATCGCAGCGCCCGAATTCCGCACCTGGCTGGTGCAGGATCAGGCCATCACGCCCCCCGCCGCGCCCAATACGCCCGAGCAATTCCGCGAAACCCTGGCACGCGATATTGCCCGCTGGGCTGAGGTGGTGCGGCGTTCCGGCGCCACGGTGGATTGAAGCCGCCCATCATCTTGCAAGGCGGGCCTGCCGGCCCTAATCCGGGCGCAAACCGGAGCAAGACCGATGGATATGCATCATTCCCAGGAAGCCCATGCCGAAATTCGTGAGGAGGTGCGCAAGCTCTGCGCCCGCTTTCCCGGCGAATATTGGCGTGAACTTGATACGCGCCGCGGCTACCCCACTGAATTCGTCAAGGCGCTGACTGATGCAGGCTGGCTCGCGGCGCTGATTCCGGAAGAATATGGCGGGTCTGGCCTGCCTCTGTCAGCGGCTGCGGCGATTCTGGAAGAAATCCACGCCACGGGCTGCAATGCGGCTGCCTGCCACGCGCAAATGTACATCATGGGCACCATCCTGAAGCATGGCAGCCCAGAGCAGAAGCAGAAGTATCTGCCGAAAATCGCCACCGGCGAATTGCGCCTGCAAGCCTTTGGCGTGACCGAACCGACCAGCGGCACGGATACCACCAGCCTTCGCACCTTCGCGCAAAAGCAGGGCGACAAGTATATCGTGAACGGTCAGAAGATCTGGACCAGCCGGGCGGAGCATTCCGATCTCATGCTGCTGCTGGCGCGCACCACGCCGCGCGATCAGGTCGCCAAGCGCACCGATGGGCTTTCGACCTTCATCGTGGATATGAAAAAGGCGCTCGGCAATGGTCTCACCATTCGCCCGATCCGCACCATGATGAACCATAATTCCTGCGAGGTGTTTTTCGACAATATGGAAGTGCCAGCGGAGAATCTGGTCGGCCAGGAAGGCAAGGGCTTCCGCTATATTCTGGATGGCATGAATGCCGAACGCCTGCTGATTTCGGCCGAGACCATTGGTGACGCCAAATGGTTCATCAACAAGGCCGTTGATTATTCCAAGCAACGCGTGCTGTTCGGCCGACCCATCGGCCAGAATCAGGGCGTGCAATTCCCGATCGCCAAGGCCTATGCCCAGATGCGCGCGGCTGAGGCTCTGATCCAGAAGGGCCTCGAGAAATTCGAAGCGGGGCTCCCCTGCGGCGAGGAAGCCAATATGGGCAAGATGCTCGGCGCCGATGCGGCCTGGGCTGCGGCGGAAGCCTGCGTGCAAACCCATGGCGGCTTCGGCTTTGCCGAGGAATACGATGTGGAGCGCAAATTCCGCGAAGCGCGGCTTTATCAAGTGGCGCCGATCAGCACCAACCTGGTGCTGAGCTATGTGGGCGAGCATGTGCTCGGCATGCCGCGGTCCTACTGATGGCCTCTCAGCCCTTGAAGGGCCTGTTCGTCGTTTCGATGGAACAGGCGGTCGCCGCGCCCTATTGCGCGTCTCGGCTGGCGGATGCCGGGGCGCGCGTCATCAAGATCGAAAGGCAGGAAGGCGATTTCGCCCGCGCCTATGATGCGGTGGCGAATGGGCAATCGAGCTATTTCATCTGGCTCAATCGCGGCAAGGAAAGCCTTTGCCTGGATATCAAAAAGCCGGAAGACAAGGCGCTGCTTGAAACACTGATCGCCAAGGCGGATGTCTTCATCCAGAACCTTGCCCCCGGCGCCATGGCGCGGGCGGGCTTCGGTTCGGCTGATTTGCGCGCGCGGCATCCGCGCCTGATCACCGTGGATATCTCGGGCTATGGCGAGGAAGGCGACTACGCCGCCATGAAGGCCTATGATTTGCTGGTGCAGGCGGAAAGCGGCCTTGCTTACGTCACGGGCCGTGCGGAAGGACCGGGGCGCGTTGGGGTTTCGGCCTGCGATATTGCGTGCGGCATGCATGCCTATGCCGCGGTGCTGGAGGCGCTGATTGATCGCGGCATTACCGGCAAGGGCAAGGGTATTGCGGTGTCGCTATTCGATGGCATGGCGGATTGGATGACGGTGCCGCTGCTGCAATATGAAGGCACCGGCAAGAACCCACCGCGCATCGGCATGGCGCATCCTTCCATCTGCCCCTATGGCGCCTTCACCACCAAGGATGGCGCTGATGTCTTGATCGCCATCCAGAATGAACGCGAATGGGCCGGCTTCTGCGCGCATTTCCTGGATGAACCCGATCTGCCGCAGCGTGAGGGGTTTCGCGTCAATAATGAACGTGTTGCCAATCGCCCCATGGTTGATGGCCATATCGGCAAGATGTTCGCGACCCTGACGCGGGAAGAATGCGCGGCCAAACTCCGCCGCGCCAATACCGCCTTTGGTTTCATCAATGATTGCGGCGGCCTGCGTGACCATCCGGCGCTCAGGCGCGTGACGGTCGCAACCGAAAAAGGCCCGATCAAGATCGGCGCGCCGCCGGCGAAGCTTTCCGATGGGGCGCGCAGCCTGGGGCCGGTGCCGCGGCTTGGGGAGCATTCAGCGGCCATTCGGGCAGAATTTGGCGGATAGGGCGGGCAGGGGGCTGGAACACGCCACCCGCCGCGCCAATCTCCCGTCCGATCAAATCAACAAGGGGGTTTTCATGCAACGTCGTCATGTTCTGGGTTTGGCTGGCGCCGCCGCGCTGGCGCCGCTCACGCGTCCGGCCCTGGCGCAAGCCTGGCCCTCTGGCCCGGGCCGGCTGATTGTGCCCTTCGCCGCCGGCGGCCCAACAGATATTCCGGCGCGCCTGATCGCGGAAGAAATGTCCAAATTCCTGCCCGCGCGGCTTGTGGTGGAAAACCGCACCGGGTCGGGCGTGGTGATCGGCACGGATCTGGTCAGCAAGGCGCCCAAGGATGGCCAGACGATCCTCTACACCACCATCGCCCATGCCTGCCTGCGCGCGCTGTTTGATCGCCTGCCGTTTGACCCGGTCGCGGATTTCACGCCGACCACCTATATCGGGCAAATCCCGATGATCATGCTGGTCAATAAGGACCTGCCCGCGCGCACCCTGCCGGAACTGATTGCGCTGCTGCGTAACAACCCCGGCAAGTATGATTACGCCTCCAGCGGCAATGGCGGCGCGGTGCATTTGGCGAGTGAACTGTTCCTGCATATGGCGGGCGGGCTCAAGGCGAATCACATCCCCTTCCGTGGGTCATCAGCGGCCATGCCGGAAGTGCTTTCCGGGCGTATCCCAATCATGCTGGATGTGGCGGCGGCAGCGCTGCCTTACATGCAGCGCGGCGAATTGCGCGCGCTTGCGATCAGCACCAAGGAACGCATGCCCTATGCGCGTGATCTGCCGACCTTCATCGAAGGCGGGGTTGCGGGGTATGAGGCCTATACTTGGCACATGGCGCTGGTGCCTTCCGGCACGCCAGCCGCGACGGTGCAAGCCATCAATGCCGCCTTCAACCGCGCGCTGTCGCAGGATGCGGTGAAGAATCGCCTGTCCGAATTGACCATGGATGTCACGACCGACAGCACGCCGGAAAGCGCGGCGCGCTTCCTGGCGGCTGAAATGGCCAAGTGGGAACCGATCATCCGCGCAGCCGGCATCAAGCCGAATTGATCTTTCGCGGGCGGGGGCTCGGCCTTCGCTCGCTACTTTCGCATCACCACTGAAAGGCAACCGCCATGACCAAGCTGCCCGCCTCCATGACTTTCATTGACCATGGCAAGGGCGGCGGGCCAGAGGTTCTGGTGCCGGCGCAAGCCGCCCTGCCGATACCGGCAGCGGATGAGGTGCTGATCCGCGTCATGGTGACAGGCGTCAATCGCCCGGATGTGGCGCAGCGTGAGGGCAGCTACCCGCCGCCGCCCGGCGCCTCACCGATTATCGGCCTGGAATGCGCGGGCGAAGTGGTGGCGGTGGGCGCGGGCGTCACGCGCTACCGCATTGGGGATCGTGTTTGCGCGCTGACCAATGGCGGCGCCTATGCCGAATATTGCGCGGCGCCTGAGGCGCAAACCCTGCCCTGGCCCAAGGGCTATGATGCTTTGCGCGCCGCTGCCCTGCCCGAGACCTATTTCACTGTCTGGGCCAATATGTTTGGTCATGGGCGGCTCGCGGCGGGGGAGGCAGCGCTGATCCATGGCGGGTCTTCCGGCATTGGCGTTACCGCCATTCAATTGGCCAAGGCTTTCGGCGCGCGGGTCATCTCCACCGCCGGGAATGCGACGAAATGCGCTGCCTGCCTGGAATTGGGCGCCGATGCCGCGATTGATTATCGCGCCCAGGATTTCGCCGAGGAAATCCACCGCCTGACCGATGGCAAGGGCGTGAATGTGATCCTGGATATGGTGGGGGCGGAGTATTTTGCGCGTAACCTCAAATGCCTGGCGCGTGATGGGCGCCTTGTGATCATCGCCTTTCTGGGCGGCTTCAAGACGGAGGCCGATCTGCGCCCGATCATGGTAAAGCGCCTGACCGTGACGGGTAGCACCATGCGCCCCCGCACTACCGCCGAGAAGGGAGAAATCGCGGCCGCTTTGGCTGCCAAGGTTTGGCCAATGCTGGAAGCGGGCAAGGCGGGGCCGCGCATTTTCCAGACCTTCCCGCTGACTGAAGCGGCGGCGGCGCATCGGCTGATGGAAAGCAGCGCGCATATCGGCAAGATCATGCTGAAGGTGGCGGATTAGGCGCGGCGCTTGTTCTATCTGCTGCTGCTGGCCGCGTTTGGCTGCGCGCTTTTGCTGTGGCGCCAGCCACGCGGGGCAGGCAGGGCGCTGACCGCCGGGGCAGGGGTGCTGTTCCTGGCTGCGGCGCTGATGCTGCTGTTGCGGCAAGGTTTTCTGCCGGGCCATGGGCCGCGCCGTTGGACGGTTAATGGTTAACGGCAGCCCTCTCTCCAGACGGTCATTTTCCAATCCGCAACAAATCGGCTTGAATGGTCTTGTAAGATTCGCGCCGCTTGCGAAATCTTTCCTGAAATAGGGCTTGGGGGCACGCCATAACGCGATGAAATCATCGCTGCATCATCTGTTGATTGCCATTTTTCTCTTTGGCGGCGCTTGGCCCATCACCAAGGCAGCTCTGGCGGATGCCACCCCCATGTGGTTCGGCTTTGGGCGCGCGGCGCTGGCAAGCCTTGTGGCTTCACTTTTGCTCCTGGCGCTCAAGCGTTTTCATCGCCCGCAGCGCGAGGATTTGCCCACTGTTTTTGCTGTCGGGCTCTTGCAACTTGGCGGCTTTTTTGTGCTGGCGCATGCGGCGGTGGCCATGGTGGAAGCGGGACGCACCGCCATCATTTCCGCAGTCGTGACCTATTGGCTCATTCCGCTATCCATGCTGGTGATGGGGGAAAAGGTCTCGGCGCGGCGCTGGCTGGCGGCGCTGCTTGGGCTGGCTGGCATTCTTGTCCTGGCTGGCCCCTGGGCGGTGGATTGGTCATCGCGCGATCAGGTGCTGGGCCATGCCATGCTGATCCTGGCCGCCCTACTTTGGAGTATCGCCATCATCGTCACGCGGCGCTTCCCGGCGAAATCCCCAATGTTCGACCTGCTGCCCTGGGCCTTCACGGCGGGCGCCCTGGTCATCCTGCCCTTTGCCTTGGTGCTGGAACCGAATGGCGGGATCGGCCCGGCTTCCTGGCCCTTCATGCTCTATATCGGGCTGATCGTCGCACCCATTGGCACCTGGTGCGTGGTGGAGGTAGGGCGGCGCCTGCCCGGCGCGGTTGCTTCTGTGGCCTTTCTGCTGGTGCCGGCCTTTGGGGTGTTTGTTTCGACCCTTTGGCTGGGTGAGCCCTTTGGCTGGGACATGATACTGGGCGGTGGCTTGATCGTGGGATCGGTCATTCTGGCGGCGGCGGAATAGGCATGAGGCTGCATGCGATTGAAGCCGGGCAGGGGCCGCCGTTTGTGCTGCTGCATGGGCTTTTCGGTTCGGCGCGCAATTGGGGCGCGGTGCAAAAAGCGCTGGCGGGCGAATATCGGGTGGTGGCGCTGGATTTGCGCAATCACGGGGCGTCACCCCATGCGGCGGGCATGGGCTACGCGGCGCAGGCGGCGGATGTGGCTGAAACCCTGACAGCGCTTGGCATCGAAAGCGCTGTGGTATTGGGCCATTCCATGGGCGGCAAGGCTGCGATGATGCTGGCGCTGACGCGGCCCGAATTGGTGGAGCGCCTGATCATCGCCGATATCGCCCCGCGCCCCTATGCGCCCGCCTTGCGCACCGTGGTGGCTGCGATGCAAGCGGTTCCATTGCATGCCGCCCTGACGCGCACAGAAGCCGATCAGGCTTTACGCGCTGCCGTGCCGGAAGCGCCGATCCGAAGCTTTCTGTTGCAGAATCTCCGCTTTGAAACCACGCCGCGAAGCTGGCGTATGGGCCTTGCTGAAATTGCCGCCGCCATGCCGGAGATCGAGGATTTTGCGCCGCCACAAGGCACGCGGTTTGATGGCCCGGCGCTTGCCATGGCCGGCGCGCTTTCGCCCTATATTCGCGCCGAAGACCATGCGGCGTTTCGCGCGCTGTTTCCGCGCATTGGTTTTGCGAGCATCCCCCGCGCCGGCCATTGGCTGCATGCGGAGAATCCCGAGGGCTTCCTGGCGGCGCTGAGAGCATTTCTGGCCACTTGATCCCGCGCAAGACGGGCGCGGGCTTTCCTGCCATGCTTGTCATCAGCATTACCCATGACAGCGCAACAGAATCTCGGGGGGATTATGCGCTTCGCCATCCTGGCCGATATCCATGCCAATCGTCAGGCGCTGGAAGCCTGCCTTGCGCATCTGGCCGGCCAGCGCATTGATCGCATCATCTATCTTGGCGACATGCTGGGCTATGGCGCTGATCCGCATTGGGTGCTGGACCAAATACGCGACCACATCGCGCGCGGCATGGCGGAAGCGCTGCTCGGCAATCATGAGGAAGCGGTGCTATCGGCAAAGGCAAGCGGCATGAACCCGGTCGCGGAAGCGGCCATTGCCTGGCAACGCGGCCGGCTTGGCGCTGATGAGCGCGCCTTCATCGCAGCCCTGCCCATGGTCATTGATACTGAGGGCGTGTGCTTCGTTCATGCCGATCCGGCCGCCCCGAAACGCTGGACCTATGTGACGGATATCGAGGCCGCAACGCAAAGCCTGAAAGGCAGCCCGGCCATGCTTGCCATTTGCGGCCATGTGCATCGCCCGGCGCTTTATGGCGTGCAGGCTGCGGGCAGGGTGATTTCCTTCCGCCCACCCGCCAATGAAGCCGTGCCCTTGCTGCGCGCGCGGCGCTGGCTCGCGGTAATGGGCGCGGTTGGCCAACCGCGCGATGGCAATGCCGCTGCCTGCTACGGCATTCTGGATACCGCCGCCGCCGAATGCAGCTGGCAGCGCGTGGCCTATGATGTGGAAGGCGCCGCCGCTGCCATTCGCGCCGCTGGCCTGCCCGATACGCTCGCCGCGCGGCTGCTACGTGGGGAATGAATATGGCTGCGGAGAAACTCGCCCCTGGTTCGGTGATTGATGGCTTCACCCTGGGCCCGCTTTTGCATCGTGGCGGCATGGCGAGCCTGTATGAGGTGACGCATCCGGATTGGCCGGACCTGCCCATGCTCATGAAACTCCCCAAGCTGCATGCGGGTGAGGATCATGCCGCCATCGTTTCCTTCGAGATGGAATTGATGATTCTGCCGCGCCTGAGCGGGCCGCATGTGCCGCGCTGCATCGCGACCAAGGGCTTTGAGGCAACGCCCTATATCGTCATGGAACGGATTGAAGGCGCGTCACTGCTGCCGCTGGTCAAGCAAGTGCCCTTGCCGATTGATCAGCTTGTGGAAATTGGCCAGCGCGTTGCGCATGCCCTGGATGATCTGCATCGCCAACATGTTGTTCACCTGGATATCAAGCCTTCCAATATCCTGCGCCGGGCGGATGGCGCGGTGGTGCTGGCGGATTTTGGTCTGGCGCATCACGCGAAGCTGCCCGATTTGATGCAGGAGGAATTTCGCCTGCCCTATGGCACCGCGCCCTATATGGCGCCGGAGCAGGTCATGGGCGTGCGTGGCGATCCGCGCAGCGATATCTTTGCCCTTGGTGTCTTGCTCTATTTCTTCACGACCGGAGAGCGCCCCTTTGGCGATCCGCAAAGCCTGAAGGGGTTGAAGCGGCGCATCTGGCGTGATCCCGCGCCACCGCTTGCGCTGCGCAAGGATTGCCCGGCATGGCTGCAAGAAATCATTCTGCGCTGCCTGGAAGTGGAACCGGCGCGGCGTTATCCGAATGCGGCGCAATTGGCGTTTGACCTTGCGCATCGGGACCAGGTGGCGCTGACGGCGCGCGCCGCAAAGCGCCAACGCGATGGCTGGGCGGCGGTATTGCGTCGGCGTTTCAACCCGGAAGCGCAGCCGGTATTTCGCCTGCCAAGTGCCGCGCTTCGTCAACAATCCCAGGCGCCGATCATGGCGGTGGCGATTTATCTTCACGAAGCCGAATCAGGGCTGGCGGAGAATCTCCGCGACGCCGTGCGCCGCATTCTGCCAAGCCTGCCGGGCGCGCGCCTTGCCTGCCTGCATGTGCAAAAGACCAGCCTGATTGGCCTTGATGAGGATACGGATCAGGAAGGGCGCAATCGCCACGCGCTTGCCCTTGCCGCGCTCAAGCTTTGGGCCACGCCGCTGGGGCTGCCGGAGGAAAGCGTCACCTTTCATGTGCTCGAAGCGGTCAGTGTAGCCAGTGCCATTCTGGAATATGCTACGGTAAACCGCGTGGATCATATTCTGCTGGCGGCGCGTTCGCCCTCAGCGCGGCGCCGCTGGTTGGGGTCGGTTTCGGCTGAGGTGGCGGAAAAGGCGGAATGTTCCGTGACCGTCGTGCGGCCGCGGCGGCTGGCGCGGGACAGCGAATAAGGCTTCGCTTCACCCCCGCCGCTTCGCCAACCACGCCTCCATCCGCGCAAGCGCCTCATCCATCACTGCATCGCCCTTGCAGAAGGCAAAGCGTGCATAATGCGAAGGTGCATCCTCACTGGCATAAAACGCCGTCACCGGAATCGCGGTGACCTTCGCTTCTTCCGTCAAAGTTCGGCAGAAGGAGACATCATCACCATTGAAGCCAAGCGGGCGGAAATCCGTGGTGATGAAATAGGAACCCTTGGTCGGCAGCACATCAAAGCCAAGCCGCGCGAGGCCGGCGCCAAGCTTGTCACGCTTGGCCTGCAAATGCGTCGAAAGCCCGTGGAAATAGGCATCATCCTTCATCAGCCCCACCGCAACGCCGCGTTGCAGATTGGGTGCCGTGGTGAAGGTCAGGTTTTGGTGCGCCTTTGTCACATTGGGCGCGATGCTGCGATCCGCCGTGATATAGCCAATCTTCCAACCCGTCAGCGAAAAGGTCTTGCCCGCGCTGCCAACCCGCATGCAGCGCTGCCGCATGCCAGGCAGCGTCATCAGCGGGATATGCTTCGCGCCATCAAAGGTCAGATGTTCATAAACCTCATCGCAAATCGCGTAGCAATCATGCTGTTCCAGCAGGCCCGCGATGAAGCGGAGTTCTTCTTCCGTGAATACTTTCCCGGTCGGGTTCATCGGCGTATTCAGCAATAGCGCCTTGGTCTTCGGCCCGAAAGCCGCCGCCAATTCCGCGCGCGGCAATGCCCATTCCGGCGGGCTCAACCGCACCAGCTTAGGGATGGCGCCCAGCAAGCGCACAACAGGCAAGTAGGTGTCATAAAGCGGCTCAATCAGCACACATTCATCGCCGGGGTTGAGCACGGCCATCAGGCAAGCGGTGATTGCCTCCGTGGCGCCAGAGGTTACCACCACCTCAGTGTTAGGGTCTGCCTCAATGCCATAGAAGCGCTTATTGTGGTGCGCGACTGCTTGGCGCAGTTCAGGCACCCCGCTCATGGGCGGGTATTGGTTGCGGCCATCCAGCAGCGCCGCGGCGGCGGCATGGATGACATCGGGTGGCCCGTCATAATCGGGGAAACCCTGGCCCAGATTCACCGCGCCATGCTGATTGGCGAGTGCCGACATGACGGTGAAGATGGTGGTGCCAATGCCTGAAAGGACGTCGTTCTGCGGCTTCATCTACCTTGCCTGAATGCTGCTAACCCTGGCCGGACCGCGCCGGCCCTTTGGGGCTTATGGGGTGCCGCGCAGCGCGGGGCAAGCCGCCCTCGCGGCGTGGTGAATTTATGGGCAATTTGAACGAAAAATAGGCTTGGCCTGCCCAGAAAAGCGATTTTTTTGCCCCGGCGCGATTGTCGCCCCCCCATGGCGCATGCCATATGCCGCGCGAGCAAGCCTTGTGGCGCCTCCCTTGGTGGCGGCTCGGGCTCAGCCCCTATGACGGGACGGGAGCGATGAAGAAAATCGAGGCTATCATAAAGCCCTTCAAACTGGATGAAGTGAAGGATGCGCTGCATGAAATCGGGCTACAGGGCCTGACAGTCATCGAAGCGAAAGGTTTTGGCCGGCAAAAGGGCCATACGGAGCTTTATCGCGGTGCTGAATATGTCGTGGATTTCTTGCCCAAGGTAAAGGTGGAAGTGATCTGTAGCGACGACATGCTTGACCGCGCCGTGGAAGCCATTCAGTCGGCGGCCCGCACCGGGCGCATCGGCGATGGCAAGATTTTTGTATCAGATGTCGCGGAAGTGATCCGCATTCGCACCGGTGAGCGGGGCGAGGACGCGGTCTGACGGGTGTGAGTTTCGCCCCACCCCATCTCGGCGGGGGTTGCGGGGCGAGGAGCGGCGGGACTGATACCGCTGCGCCTGAACAAGCCGGGCGGGTGCCCTTTGGGTGCTTGCCTGGTGCCGGACTGGGCCGCGGGATACCGAAGTCGCGGCTTGGGGCAGTTTCTTTCGGGGTTCGCTAGCAGGGAATAGGATCGCATAGGATGGCCAAGAAGCCAGCAGCCGCCGCGGGTGGCAACGCCGTCTCCAAGGTTATGGAGATGATCAAGGAACATAGCGTGGAATATGTGGATTTCCGTTTCACGGATCCGCGCGGCAAGTGGCAGCACACCGCCCAGCATGTTTCGACCATTGAACCGGAAATCTTCGAAGAGGGGATCATGTTTGATGGTTCTTCCATCGCGGGTTGGAAGGCCATCAATGAATCCGACATGATCCTGATGCCTGATGCGACCACTGCGGTGATGGATCCCTTCTCGGCCAAGCCGCAGATGATCCTGTTCTGCGACATTTATGAGCCCTCCACCGGTCAGCGCTACAATCGTGACCCGCGCTCCACCGCGAAGAAAGCGGAAGAATTCCTGAAGTCCACTGGGATTGGCGATACCGCCTTCTTCGGCCCGGAAGCGGAATTTTTCGTGTTCGACAATGTGAAGTTCGGCACGGGCGGCAATTTCGGCCATTTCTCGCTGGATAGCGTTGAAGGCCCCGGCGCCAACATGAAGGATTTCCCGGAAGGCAATATGGGCCATCGCCCGGTCGTGAAGGGTGGCTATTTCCCGGTCCCGCCGGTGGATAGCGAACAGGATCTCCGCGCCGAGATGCTCTCCACCATGGGTGAGATGGGCCTGCCGATCGAAAAGCATCACCATGAAGTGGCGCAGTCCCAGCATGAGCTCGGCACGAAGTTTGGCCCGCTGGTGCAGCAGGCGGATTTCATGCAGATCTACAAATACTGCGTGCACAATGTTGCCCATAGCTACGGCAAGACCGCGACCTTCATGCCAAAGCCGATCTATGGCGATAATGGTTCGGGCATGCATGTGCACCAATCCATCTGGAAGTCCGGCAAGCCGGTTTTCGCGGGCAATGGTTATGCCGATCTGTCGGAAACGGCGCTCTATTACATTGGCGGCATCATCAAGCACGCCAAGGCGCTGAATGCCTTCACCAACCCGCTGACCAATTCCTACAAGCGGTTGATCCCGGGTTTTGAAGCCCCCGTGCTGCTCGCCTATTCCGCGCGCAACCGTTCGGCTTCCTGCCGCATTCCTTACGCGACCAGCCCGAAGGCGAAGCGCGTGGAAGTGCGCTTCCCGGATCCGGGTGCGAACCCCTACCTTGCCTTCTCTGCCATGCTGATGGCCGGCATTGATGGCATCAAGAACAAGATCCATCCGGGCGATCCGATGGACAAGGATCTCTATGACCTGCCGCCGGAAGAGCTGAAGGGCATTCCGACCGTGTGCGGTTCCTTGCTTGAAGCGCTGCAGGCGCTGGAAGCGGATCACGACTTCCTGCTCGCCGGCGATGTCTTCTCCAAGGATCAGATCGAAAGCTATATCGAACTCAAGTGGTCGGAAGTGTATAAGTTTGAGCACACCCCGCACCCGGTTGAGTTTGAGATGTACTACTCCGTCTGATCCCCACCGGATTGGAAAGGGGAAGGGGCCTCGCGGGATACGCGGGGCCCTTTTGCATTTCAGGGGCTGGCGTGATCAGCTAGACGCCATGATCCCCGACCCCAAAACCTTCCTATCGAACCCCGCCTTGCTGGATGAGGCGCTGGCGGGTGGCGATATCGCGCCCTTGCTGATGGTGCTGGTGCATCTTTCTGGCGAAGCGGAATGGCTCGACCGACTGGCACCGCATATCAAGGGCCCTTGGAATTTCCACGAAGCCGCACCTGATGAATTGCGCGCGGCACTACGCGCCCGGCTGCGCGAGGTGCTGTTGGATTACGCGCAAAGCGGGCGCGCATTGCCCGCAGAACCGCCCGCGCATCTGCTGCATCGGATGCTTTCCGTTGGTGTGGGGGCCGAGGTGCCGGCGGAATACCTGCCGCTGATCCGCGAAGAAACCGTGGTGGATGCGCCGGACCCGAAAACCGTGCAATGGCGCCGCGATGTGCCGTCAGCGCGTCGTGCGGCGATTCGCACCGGGATTATCGGGGCGGGGGTTTCCGGCCTGCTGATGGCGATCAAGCTACAGGAAGCCGGGCTGCCCTTCACGATATTCGAAAAGAATGATGCGGTCGGCGGCACCTGGTATGAAAACGATTATCCGGGCTGCGGCGTGGATACGCCCAATCACTTCTATTCGCTGTCCTTTGAGCCCAATCATGATTGGCCGGAACATTTCTCCAAGCGTGATCAGCTTTGGCAGTATCTGGAAGGCATTGCCGACAAATACGGGCTGCGGCGCCATTTGCATCTGAATACCAGCGTGATCGCAGCGCGTTATGATGAAGCGGCGGCGCTCTGGCGCGTAACCACCCGTAATGCCGAAGGGCGCGAAGAAACCCATGAATTCGAAGCGCTGGTCGGTGCCGTTGGCACCATCAGCCGGCCGGTCATTCCACCCATTCCAGGGGTCGCGGATTTCGCCGGCCCGCTATTTCACACCGCGCGGTGGGATCACAGTATTGCGCTTGATGGCAAGCGGGTTGCGATGTTCGGCACCGGCGCATCCGGCATGCAGGCCGGGCCTTCCATCGCGCCCAAGCTTGGCCATTTCACCATTTTCCAGCGCCAGGCGCATTGGGCAGTCTATAACGCCAATTACCACGCGGTGGTGACGGAAGCGAAAAAGGCCGCGCTGAAGCACATCCCCTTTTACGCCAAATGGTATCGCTTCCAGCTTCTTTGGGCATCCGCCGATGGCATGCATGCATCGCTGCATAAGGACCCGAATTGGGATCAGCCGGCGCAATCGCTCAATGCCACCAATCAGAAGCTGCGCGAGGATATCATCGGCTATATCAAGACACAGATCGGCAATCGCACCGATTTGCTGGAAAAGGTCGTGCCGCCCTATCCGCCCTATGGCAAGCGCATGCTGCGCGATAATGGCTGGTATAAGATGTTGACCGCGCCGCATGTGGAATTGGTCACCACCCCCATTGCGCGCATCGTGAAGGATGGCGTGGAAACCACCGATGGCCGCCATCACGCGGCCGATGTCATTATCATGGCAACAGGTTTTGATGGCGCCAAGGCGCTTGGATCTTTCGAGATTTTTGGCCGCGATGGCGTTTCGGTGCGCGCGCTTTGGGGCGATGATGATCCGCGCGCCTTTCTTGGCATTACCGTCCCGCGCTTTCCGAATTTCTTTATGCTCTATGGGCCAGGCACGAATCTGGCGCATGGTGGCAGTGCCATGTTCCATTCGGAATGCCAGGTGCGCTACATCATGCAGGCGATCCGTGAATTGGTGGAAAGCGGTGCGCGCAGCATCGAAATCCGCGAAGATCGCTGCGCTGCCTATAATGATTTCCTGGATGCGACCCATGCGCGCATGGTCTGGACGCATCCCGGTGTCGGCAGTTGGTATAAGAACAAGGCAGGCAGGGTGGTGACCAATTCACCCTTTCGGCTCGTGGATTATCGGCGGATGACGGAAAATCTTGATCCGGCCGATTATGTTATCGCGTGACCTTGCTCCAGATTTCCAGGAAACGATCAATATCGGCCTCATCATTATAGACATGCGGGCTGATACGTATGCGCCCAAGCCGGGGTGCCACATGCGCGCCTGAAGCCGCGAGTTTTTCAACAAGCCCTTCCGGCATGCCGCCGGGGAAGGCGATGCTCAGAATATGCGGCACGCGAAAGCGCTTTTCGGTGAGTGTGGCGCCTTGCGCAGTTAGACCCTCGGCCAGCCGATCCGTCAGCACGCCAAGCCTTTCGCTGATGGCGGCCGCCCCCCATGCGGCCATCATCTCCATGCCCACGGCGGCCATTTCCAGGGAGATGAAATGATCACGCTCCCCCATATCAAAGCGCCGCGCGGTAGGGGCGAAGCTTGTATCCTTGAAATAGGGCGCCGCTTCTGAGGCAATGGCGCGGCGGCCAAAACCCGTTTGCTCCAAAGGCACGCCTTCCTGCCGGCGCTTGGCGATATACATGAAGGCGCGCCCATAAGGCCCCAGCACCCATTTATAGGTCGGGAAAATCAGGAAATCGGGATCGAGTGTGGCGACATCAATCGGCGTGACACCGGCGCCATGGGTGGCATCCACCAGCAGCGCCGCGCCGCGCGCGCGCAAGGCAGGTGCTATGGCCGCGATATCAATCACGCCGCCATCCGCCCAATGCACTGAGGAAATCGAGGCAAGCGCAACAGGCGCCGCCCCTGGCCGCGCCATCGCTTCCAGCACGGCCGAGGTCCAATCGCCATTGGCGGGGCGGCGCACCACCTCCACCACAAAGCCCTGCGCGGCGGCGCGCGTCATCCATTCCAGCACCGGGGAGGAATGATCATCTTCGATCAAGAGCACGCGCGAGCCGGCTTCCGGCGCGAAAATCTTGCCCGCCACGGCCACGCCATAAGAAACCGAGGGGATCAGCGCCACATCCTCAGGCGCCGCACCAATCAGCGCGGCGGCAGCGGCGCGCGTGCGTTCATGCTGCGCGCGGGCAAGGCCCGGATCCACTTCCCAGGGGCGCGCCTTGCGGTCCACCCCCTCATGCCCGGCGGCCTGCACGGCGCGGGGCAAAGGGCTCCAGGAAGCGGCGTTCAGGTAGCAGACATCCCGCGGGATATCGAAGGCGTCGCGTTGGCTTGGCAGCATGGCGGGGTTCCTTGGCCGAGAAGAACATCATAACTTGCCCGGACAGCTTAGGATTACGACAGTCGTAAAGGAAAGGCCCATTGAGATGCTCCGCGTTTTAGCCTGCATGCCACATTTCTTCCGGCGAAACGCTGCGGACTCGGGCATGGCGCATGGATCGAATAGCGACACGCTTGAAAGCCGCTTGGAACAATTTTGCTATTGCCTGAAGCAATTGACTGCGGTGCTTGAGCCTACTCGCTTCTTGATGGGTTCGCCCGGACGCATTGCCCATGAGCAGGTGGAGCCCGTGCAGCAAGGCGTTACGGGCGATATCATGGTGGTAACAGTGCCGGCGAATAATCTTATCGCTGAAATCGCCGCACCGCTTTCCCTGAATGCGCAGCTTTGGTCTGGCGAACCGCGCCAGCTTGGCTACCAATGCCGCCGCGTCTTTGCGCAGCATGTTGGCCGCTATGATTTCTACCTTTTCATCGAAGATGATACGACAATCTTCGACCCTTCCTTTTTTCGGAAAATCGCGGCCTTCTACCGCACACATGGTGAAGATAAGATCCTGCTGCCAAATCGTTTCGAGATTTTTGGCCCGCGCCACCATGGCTGGCGTGCCTATCTGGATCAGCCGGCATTTCCAAATCATCGCGCACCAGAAAGGCCGGGGCCGGCCGAACTTACCCTGCAAAGTTTTGACGGCGATGTTCTGTTCCGGAAGACAAGGGATAGTCTTTCAGGCGCCTATATCATCACGGATGGCCAGTTGCGTAGCTGGATGGTTCAGCCCGATTTCCATGCGCCCGATCCGGCAGCGGTAGCGGCGGGGCTTGATCCGCTTGAACTGACGCAAACGCCGCTTGGCGGTAGCCTACCGATTTATCGCCCCGCCCCGCCGAACCTCGATTTTCTTGAGGTTCATCACGTTCCCAACCGGCTTTCGGCGCTGAAATCCCCAAGCGAGAAGCTGCGCGCCTATATCCATCAAATTTTACGGGAACGGCTTGTGAGAATGCAGGCAACCAAGGGCCAACCGGCCCCCGAGGCTTGAGCTTTCCCTTGAGCTTTGACGCCAGATGTTGGAAAAAGACCTTGAGGAAGGGGTAAACCAATGTCTGAAACCAAAGGCTTTGCGCGTATCTACCAAAAGGCGAAATCAGCCATGCAATCAGGTCGCGCTGGCAAGGCGGGCTGGGTGCTGAGCTTTGTCCCCAGCGAAGCCCAGCGAGCCGATCATTTGGTGGGTTGGTATGGCTCAGCCGATACGTCGAAGCAGGTCGTACTGCATTTCGAAACGCGCGAACGGGCGATTGCCTATGCCGAAGCGCAGGGATTGCTTTATGAGGCTGAGGCCCCGGCCCAGGCCGCGGAGTGCATCAAGCCTAAAGTCTATGCTGATAACTTCAAATTCGGTCGGCATGAGAATTGGTCGCATTGAGTTTGGCGTTTAAGGGCGCCCTTAGCTCAGTTGGATAGAGCAACAGCCTTCTAAGCTGTGGGTCGGTGGTTCGAATCCACCAGGGCGCGTTTCAACAGAATTACAAGTATCTGAATTTATTGAAAAATTTGGATGAATTTCAAAACTGGTATTCGTACCCCCCCCTGGGCAATAGCGAATCAGAGCATTTGCGTTCGCGGCCCAACAGCCAAGTTCGATCGCTGCACTATGACCGGCGCTCTGCGGCATTGAATACCGCCACACAGCAGCCGCAGCCACCTAACACCCCTATTCCCACGTAAGCCCAGGGCTATTGGCGGCGGCTTCGGTGCTGCCGGCTGAGCGTCGGTCCAGGCTTTCCACCGCTGCGACCGCCAAGGCCGCCACCTGCACTAAGCGCTGGCGAGCCTCCACCAAGGAGCCTTCGCGCGCCTTCACACGCGCCCAGCCGGCGTAATCTTCAATGAGCTGCACAAAGGCAGGCAGCGGCAGCGCGTCATCGCGCGTGGCGCCGCCCCATTGCGCATCCTGGCGCGTCCGCTCGGCGGCGATTTCCGCCAGCACTGTTCGTATTGTCATGCTGTTCTTCCCTGTTTCGCGTCCAACCGCGCTTCCAGCTCAGCAATGCGGCGAAGCACGGCCGCAAAGCCATCCGGATTGAGCGAGATGGAATCAATGCCCTGTTCCACCAGGAACTCGGCAAAGCCTGGATGATTGCTTGGCGCTTCACCGCAAATGCCAACTGGCACGCCGCAGGCATGCGCGCGACGGATGACATCCGCGATGATGCGCGTTACCGCTGCATCGCGTTCGTCAAATAGCGTTGCCAATTCGGCTGAATCGCGGTCCACGCCAAGCACAAGCTGTGTCAGATCATTTGAACCGATGGAAAATCCGTCAAAGCGTGCGGCAAATTCCTCTGCCAGGATCACATTCGATGGAATTTCGCACATGACATAGACCTGCAGCCCATCGGCGCCGCGCACCAGACCATGGCGCGCCATTTCAGCAAGCACGCGGTCAGCTTCTGCCGGGCTGCGGCAAAAGGGCACCATGACAATCAGGTTGCGCAGGCCGATCACCTCCCGCACGCACCGAATCGCGCGGCATTCCAAGGCGAAACCGTCTCGGTAACGTACGGATGTATAGCGGGAGGCCCCGCGCAGCCCGAGCATGGGGTTTTCTTCCGCCGGTTCGAATTCGCCACCACCAATCAGATGGGCGTATTCATTGCTCTTGAAATCAGACAGCCGAAGAATGACAGGCTTTGGATGAAAGGGCGCGGCAAGCTTCGCAATGCCTTGCGCGAGCCGGTCTACGAAATATTCCGCCTTGTCGGGCCAGCCGCGCGTGATGTCCGCGATGCGCTGCTTTGCGTCCCTGTCCTGCAATGTATCAAAGCGCAGCAGTGCCATGGGATGGATGCGGATATGGTCGTTGATGATGAATTCCATCCGCGCCAGGCCAACACCCGCGGCAGGTAAGCGCCACCAGCGCAGCGCCGCGGCGGGGTTGGCAAGGTTCAACATCACCCTGGTGCGGCTGCGCGGCAATGCCGCGACATCAATTTCGGTCACGTCGAATGCCAGCCGGCCATCATAAATTCTGCCTTCTTCACCCTCGGCGCAAGACAGCGTGATGGTTTGGCCATCCTGCAGCGTCGCGGTGGCGCGGCCCGTGCCTATCACGGCGGGCACGCCAAGTTCGCGGCTGACAATGGCGGCATGGCTCGTTGGGCCGCCGTGATCGGTGACGATGCCGGCCGCGCGCCGCATGATGGGTACCCAATCGGGATCGGTTGCCTCAGTCACCAAAATCGCGCCGTCACGAAAGCGTGCAATATCCTCGGCGCCACGAATGACGCAGGCCTCGGCGGTCGCAATCGCCTCACCCACCGCAGCACCGGTCAGGATGGGCCTTGCGCGCCGATCCTTGAGCCGCCAGTTCCGCAACATGCCAGTGCGGCGCGCTTGTACGGTCTCCGGCCTCGCTTGCACGATGAAAAGCGCGCCAGTCTCTCCATCCTTCGCCCATTCCAAATCCATCGGGCGGCCATAATGCTGTTCAACGGCCACTGCCCAGCGCGCGAGTTGCAAAATCTCAGCGCTTTCCAGCACAAAGGTTTCGCGTTCGCGCTGGGTTGTCTCAAGAAGGGTGGTGCTTGCGCTGCCACCTTCAGCATAAACCAGCTTGCGTTCCTTGGCACCGCGGCTGCGTTCAATGATGGGTATCGCATGCCGCTCGGCAAGAAGCGGCTTGAAGACAGTATACTTGTCGGGTTCAACCGTGCCTTGCACCACCGTCTCACCAAGGCCCCAGGCAGCGCTGATGATGACCACGCCTGGAAAACCTGTTTCGGTATCAAGGGTGAAGATCACACCGGACCCGGCAAGATCAGACCGCACCATGATCTGCACGCCGATGGAAAGCGCGACCGAGAGATGGTCAAAGCCATTCGCTTCCCGATAGGCAATGGCGCGATCCGTAAAAAGCGAGGCGTAGCAGCGCCGGCAGGCTTCAAGCAGTGCGGCTTCACCGCGCACATTCAAAAAGCTTTCCTGCTGGCCGGCGAAGCTTGCTGTTGGCAAATCCTCGGCAGTGGCGCTGCTGCGGACGGCAACCGCGGGCGCGGAAACCTTCTCACGCGCGGCAAGATCGCGATAGGCGCTGCGGATGGCTTCCGCCAAGGCGGGCGACAAATCGCGTTCCAGAAACAAGTGGCGGATCGCCTGGCCCGCCTGTTGCAACGTGGTTTTACCTGCCTGCAAGGCCGCAAGCTGCTCGGCCAGTTCCGGCGCAATGCCGCTTTCTGCCACATGGGCGCGATAGGCCGCCGCCGTTGTGGCGAAGCCGGCCGGCACGCGGATGCCCGCAGCACCCAGCGCCTGGGTCATTTCAACAAGCGAGGCGTTCTTGCCGCCAACACGCGGCACATCGCCCGCCCCGAGATTTTCAAACCAGGCAATCAGCTCATCAGGCATCCGCGTTTGCCCGTCAGCCTTTTTGGCTGATGTCTATCTTGCGTTGCGCCACCGCGGCTTCCGCTGTTTTGGGCAGCGTCACGGTAAGCACGCCTTTTTCGAAGCTTGCTTCAATCTTGTCCCGATCCACGCCGCGCGGAAGCTGGAAGGAACGGCTGAAGCTGCCGAAGCGACGTTCCGAGAGGTGATAATTCTCTGCCTTCTCCTCTCGTTCATCCTTCTTCTCGCCCTTGATGGTCAGCATGTCTTCGGAAAGCGCCAATTCCACATCCTTGGCATCCATCCCGGGCAATTCGGCCTTGATGCGGAATTCCTTTTCGGCTTCCACAAGATCCATGGCCGGGGCATCGGGCAGGGCACGGCGCAACGCGCCACCGGCGCCACCCCAGAAATTGTCAAACAGCCGATCAACTTCTCCCCGCAAGGTGGCGAAGGGCTGCCATAGGCTTTCCGGGCGGGCAGTGACCGCCTGCGGGGCCTGCTGTTCCGGTTTCTGTGTGCTTTGACTTTCGCTCATGCTGAGCCTTCCTTCCTTTGTTTCGCCTTGCACATCGCCTGTGCGCGCGGGCGCAGGAAATGCCGCCCGCTGTCCTTAAATGCCAAAATGGCTTTCTGCGTCTTGACCTGAGTCAATTGGCAATGCCGGTATCGGCGGGATAAAGTGCCTGAAGCCCATGATCATGGCAGCCAATGCAGCGCCCCTGGCCGGCGCTTCCCGCGGCACCGGCGCCCCCCCGGTTTTTGTCGCGCGTGGTCTTACCAAAAGTTATGGCAGCGGCGATGCCACTGTTTATGCGTTGCGCGACCTTGATCTTGAAATCCAGCAGGGTGAATTTGTTGTGCTCCTGGGGCCATCCGGTTCGGGAAAATCCACCCTATTGAATATCCTGGGCGGGCTTGATGTACCGAGCGCGGGTCGCGCAGCGTGGCGCGACCATGAATTGACCGGCGTGGATGAGGCAGCCCTTACGGCCTATCGGCGCGATCATGTCGGCTTTGTCTTTCAATTCTACAATCTGATCCCAAGCCTCACCGCACGGGAGAATGTGGAACTGGTCGCGGAAATCGCGCGCAGCCCAATGCCGCCCGAAGAAGCGCTTGCCCTGGTTGGCTTGTCGCATCGGCTGGATCATTTCCCGGCTCAGCTTTCCGGCGGCGAACAGCAGCGCGTCGCTGTGGCACGCGCCATCGTCAAACGCCCGGATGCCTTGCTCTGCGATGAACCGACCGGCGCGCTTGATGTCGAAACAGGCAAGCTCGTGCTTTCCGCGATTGCGCGCGCGAACCGAGAGGTTGGCGCGACCACCATCATCATCACGCATAACGCGGCAATCGCCGGCATGGCGGATCGCGTATTGCGCATGGGGGGCGGGCGCATCGTTTCGATTGAACGCAACCCGCACCGCCTTGCGCCTGAGGATTTGGTCTGGTGAGGATGCTGGACCGCAAATTGCTCCGTGATTTATGGTCGTTGCGCTGCCAGGTGATGACGATTGCCATGTTGATTGGCGCGGGCGTTGCGGTGCTGGTGATGTCAGTCAGCAGCTTCCTCGCACTCCGTGGAGCGCAGCTGGCATTTTATGCCGAAAGCCATTTTGCGGAAATCACTGCCGAAGTGAAGCGGGCGCCGCGCCCGCTGCTTGCGCGCATTGCGGAACTCCCCGGCGTCGCCACAGTCGAAGGGCGCGTCAGCGGCGATGTCCGGGTGGATTGGCCAGGCGCGGAGGTACCTGTCGCGGGCCGCATCCTGTCGCTGTCGGGCAGTGGCGATCAGCCGGCGCTCAATCGCTTGCGCCTGCTGGCGGGACATCTGCCGGAGCCGACGCGCCAGAATGAGGCAGTGATGCACGCTGCCTTTGCCGAGGCTTGGGGGGTGCGTCCCGGTGACGGGATCGCGCTGATCCTGAATGGCCGTCGCGAAGCCTTCCGCATTATTGGCATCGCGCATTCGCCTGAATTCGTCTTCACATCGCGCCAGGGCAGCCCGCTGCCTGATGATCGCGGCTTCGTCGTGCTCTGGGCAAATGAGGAAGGCGTAGCCCGCGCCTTCGACATGCAAGGCGCCTTCAATGAGGTATCACTGACGCTGGCCCCCGGCGCATCCGAAGCGGCGGTGACCGCGGAGTTGGACCGGCTCTTGCTACCCTGGGGTGGGCGCGGTGCCTATGGGCGGCGCGACCAGCCCTCTCATCGCTTCCTGGAAGATGAATTGGCCGAACAGCGCATCCTGGCCGTGACGGTGCCCGTGGTGTTTTTCGGCATTGCCGCCTTTCTGCTCAATATCGTGCTGGGTCGCATGGTTGAAGCGCAGCGCGAGCAAATCGCTGCACTGAAAGCGCTGGGCTACCCTGCCTTTCCGGTTGCGGCGCATTACGCGAAATTTGTCGCCGTGATCTGTCTGCTGGGTTCACTGCTTGGCGTTACAGCAGGGGCCTGGATGGGGGCGGGCATGCTGAATAATTACCGGCCCTTTTTCCGCTTCCCGGAAATGCCTTATCTACTGCCGGTCTGGCTGCCCTTGTTGGCGGCGGCAACAAGCTTCGCTGTCGCCTTGCTTGGCGTCTATGTGGCGCTACGGCGGATCTTGTGGATGCCAACTGCCGAGGCGCTGCGCCCTGCGCGCCAGACCACTTTCGGTGGCCGATCGCTTGGCCTTTTGGGAAGCCGCCTTGGCGCCGCAAGAAAGATACCGCTGCGTGGCCTGCTTGGCCGTCCGCTCCGCACATGCTTCACCGTATTCGGCATTGCGATGGCCTTGCCCATGGTGGTGCTTGGCCTGTTCTGGTGGGATGCGATGGACAGGATGGTCGATTTGCAATTCGACCGTATCGAACGCGGCGACGCTTTTGTGTCGCTGACAGACCCGCGCCACGCCCGCGCCGTACGCGAATTGGCGCGGCTGCCCGGCGTATTGGCCGCAGAGGGTCAGCGCATTGTGCCAGTGCGCCTGCGGGCCGCGCAGCAAAGCCGTCTTCTGGCCTTGACGGGCCTGCCTTCAAACGCCGAGCTGCGTGTACCGCGCGATGCCGATTTCCGCCCGGTGCCGATCCCGCAGGATGGCATCGCGCTTAGTCGGCGGCTCGCCGAGACTCTTGGTGTGCGTGAGGGTGACATTGTGCAGGTGGAAATGCTGGAAGGCGCGCGGCATGTGCAAGACCTGCCGGTTGCCGCACTGGTGGAAGATGTCATTGGCTTCGCGGCGCTGATGGAAATCGGCGCGCTGAACCGGCTGATGCGTGAAGATGATCTGGTTTCCCATGTTGCGCTCCGGATTGATCCGCTGGAGGCTGGGGCGCTCTGGCAGCATCTGGCGGAGCGGCCGCGCGTCGCGGCGACCAATGTAAAGGCCGTGTGGCTGCGCGCCTTTAATGAGGTGATTGCCGGTCTTGTGCTGACCAGTGCAGTGACGCTGACCGGCTTTGGTATCATCATCGCCGTCGGCGTTGTCTACAACAGCGCGCGCGTGGCGCTGCAGGAAAGGGGCTGGGAAATGGCGAGCCTGCGGGTCCTTGGCTTCACACGGCAGGAAGTGGCGCGCCTGCGGGTCCTTGGCTTCACACGGCAGGAAGTGGCGCGCATCCTGCTGGCGGAACTCGCCGTGGCAGTTTTCCTTGCTGTGCCAATCGGGCTTTTGCTGGCGCAATGGATTCTTGGGCTGATCCTGGGCGCGCGGGATAATGAAAGCTTCGATGTGCCTGCCGTGATCAGCAGCGGCACCTTCGCGGCGGCGGCACTTGTGGTCCTGGGCGCGGCATTCGCCAGTGCGGTGCTGGTGCGGCGGCGGATTGACCGGTGCGACCTGGTGGCGGCCCTGAAGGCGAGGGATTGAGCGATGGGCCGCTATTCGCGCTGGGCTTTGGTTGCTGTGATCGTCATCGCGGCATTGGCTGGCGCCTTTCTTGCCTTCCGTCCGAAACCAATTTTTGTGGAAACGGAACAGATCAGACGAGGCCGTTTTGAAGCTGTGGTGGAGGAAGATGGCCGCACCCGCCTGCGAGATCGCTATATCGTATCGGCGCCGCTCGCCGGTCGCGTGCTGCGGCTTGGTGTACGTGCGGGAGATGCAGTGGCACATGGCGATCTGGTGGCGGAAATCCTGGCTGCGCCATCCGCTCTGCTGAGCCCACGCGCGCGGCGCGAGATTGAAGAACGAATCGGCGCGGCAGAGGCTATGTTGCAACAAGCCGGCATTATGGTGGAACGCGCTGCGGCCCAACAGGTTCAGACCGAAGCGGATGCGGCGCGGATACGCGCGCTGCACGTCCGCGGTGCCGCACCATTGCAGCAATTGGAACGCGCCGAACTCGCCGAACGCACCGCTGCACGCGATATGCTGGCAGCCGAGCGGCGCCGCCATGCCGCCGAGCATGAATTGGACCAGGCGCGCGCGCTGCTCTCGGCCAATCATACTACGGCAAACGGCCCCGAGCGGCGCGTGCTGCGTGCGCCGGTGTCAGGGCGCGTGCTGCGCGTGTTGCAGGAAAGTGAGGCTATTGTCGCCTCGGGCACACCCCTGCTGGAACTGGGTGACCCGGCGGAAATTGAGGTTGTGGTTGATGTCCTTACTTCTGAAGCCGTGCGCATAACGCCTGGGGCGCGTGTGGTGATCGAACGCTGGGGTGGGCCGGTGCCGCTGCAAGGCCGCGTCCGGCTGGTGGAACCCGGCGCCTTCACCAAGGTATCGGCGCTTGGTGTTGAAGAACAACGGGTTTGGGTCGTGATTGACCTGACCAGCCCCTATGAGCTTTGGGCTGTGCTTGGCGATGGTTTTCGCGTGGATGCGCGGATCACGGTTGAAGTGGTTGAGGATGCGCTGCTGGTCCCGGTGAGCGCGCTTTTCCGGCGCGCTCCTGGCTGGGCGGTATTTGTTGTGCAGGACGGCATCGCGCGTGAGCGCCATATTGAAATCGCGCGCCGTTCCACCCGCAGCGCCATTGTTTCGGTCGGGCTTGGGTTTGGTGAGACCGTTATCCTGTTTCCGCCAAGCAGGTTGCGTGATGGCAGCAGTGTCAGTGGAAAACGGTGAGCGTGCGGCGGTGTATCGAAGGGCAAAGCGCTGCTATCGATAGGCGCTTCGTTGAGTGGTTACGTGTTCGACCCTTCTGGACCCCGCATCGAAAGTTTGTAAAAAAACACCCAAGTAACCCATTGATCTCCGGTGGCGCTTTTGCAGAGTTTGTAAGTTCTAAGATATTGATAAATATACATCCTTTCAATCCACCAGGGCGCGCCACCCCTTCAAAACCTCAATGGCGCTAGAGCAGATCACGTTCAGATGGAATCATCTGAACGTGTGAAGATGCTCGAAAAACAACAATTTAGAGCGGGTTGCGTGAACCCATGTGAACGCAACATGCTCTAAGTTTTACGGCCGGATCGCCGGGGTCTCCAAAACCATGCCGCGTGCCCGCCCCATCAAATAGGCTTCAATGGCCATGAATTCCGCCGATCCATAGGCAAAAGGCTCGGCGCGCACGCCCACCATGCAGCCGCGCAGCCGCCGTTGCAGTGATCCAACACCCTGCCATTCCAGGCGATAGATCGGATAACCGGTTGGATGCCCTTGCGGAATAATGCTGCCGGCCAGCCGCTGACCCGCATGATCATCATGGCATTGCGCGCAGGAGAGATCGAGTTGCCCGAGCCGCGTCATGAAGATCTCTCGCCCCTGGGCGCGCGCCGCGCGCATGCCTGCATCATCTGGCGGCGCAATCGGCGAGCCGCGTGATTGATGCGCGACGAAACTGGTTAGCGCCAGGAGTTCCTGACCTTCACGCGCCAAGGGCGCGGCGCCCTGCCGCGTTTCGCGGCATTGGATGATGCGCCCCGCCAGATCAATCGCAGCGCCACGCGCTATATCAAAGGCAGGATACCGCGCCGCCACATCGCGCATGCTGACAGCGGCATCACCATGGCAATCGGCACAGCTTTGCGTGGCCGGGGTGGGCTTGCGTCCCCACAGCGCCTCCCCATCCAGCACCCACAACATGCCGGGGTTCATGCTGTCATCCCGCTGCATTGCCTGCGCTTCCGGGCGCATATCCAAAAGGCCGGAACGCCTTTCTTCAGCCCCCGCAACTGAAGCGCATGCCAGGAGCGCCAGAATGATGCGCTTCATGTCACGCTTATGTGGCGCGTCTCAGTCTGCGCGAAGCCATTATCGCCTTCCCAGGTGAAGCTGATGGGGCCCGATTGCGTCGCGATGGTGGTGAAGGCAATGAAGGGATTGGCCGCGATGGCCGGTGAAAAACTCGCGCTGAAAACAACCTCTCCATCATAGCGGCAGGTGAAACGCCAGATGATATCACGCGGCTGCAAGACCCCTTCCGCATTTGGGCGATAGCCGGTTTCCATCACATGCTGGATCAGGGCACGGATTTCGATCACCGAGCCCTTCTCAGCTGTATTCGGCACCCGCAGCAATACGCGCGCCATGGCTCAGCCCTCAATACAGGCGGCCAAGGTGACAATCACCTCAACACGCTGGAACCAGAAACTGCCATCACTCATTTCCGCAACCGCCACCAAGGCCTGAGAGGTTGCCAAGCGAATATGGGTGGCGAGATAAGCGCGCCCTGATCTTGGTCCGAATTGCGCGGTAATGACATTAGGCTGCGGATTGCGTTCATTGAAAACGCCAATGCGGCGCAGGTGGTCCGCGGCGGTCATGGGTGTTTCGACCAGAACCGAAATCGGCACCGCATTGCCATTTTCAACCAAGGGCGAGACATCAAGCCGGACACGCCCTTCGCGCATCGGCTGACCGCCCGTGAAATCCCGCAATGCCGCTGCAAGTCTTTGCTGATCTGCACGCGCTGGCGCCGGCAACAATAAGGCTCCCGGCGCGGCCAGCAAAACCCGGCGCGTGATGTTCATGGCGCCCTTTCCCCCTGCAGACCGATCAGGAAGGCCAGCACATCCTCAATCTCGGCGGCGGTCAGAATCGGCTTATCGCGCCAAACGGGTCCCACACGATTCAACCCCTCGATGCGATGATAGGCGGGCATGATGCTCTCCGGATTGATGCGCTTATTGTCCATCAGGCGCAGCCGAAGCTGCCCCTCAGTCCAACGGCTGCCGGCGCCAGCCAGGCTCGGCGCCAGATTGCCTTGCAGCGGTTCCTCATTGAATGGTCCGCTATGGCAGAGCAGGCAAAAACCCTTCTGCCGATCAACAATAATGGCGCGCCCGCGCGCCGCATCACCCGCGCTGCCCGTGAGTGATTGCGCCACAGCGTCACCCGTCACCATGCCGGCCTGCCCACTGGCCATGACCGGAACAGCCATGGCCAGAAGCAGGCTTGCCAGAAACCACGCCAGCTTCACGCCCGCCTGAGGTCAGCATGCTTCAGCGGCAAGTGCCGCACCCGCTTGCCGGTGGCGGCAAAGATCGCGTTCAGTACGGCAGGCGCGGCAACGGCGATGGTGGGTTCGCCAACACCGCCCCAGAAGCCGCCGGATTGCAGGATGATGGTCTCCACCTTCGGCATCTCATCCATGCGCAGTACCTGGTAGGTATCGAAATTCTCCTGTTCGATCCTGCCATTTTTCACCGTGCATTCGCTATGCAGCGCAGCCGACAGCCCATAGACGAAGGACCCTTCCACCTGCATTTCGATCTGCTGCGGGTTCACAGCATGGCCGCAATCTGTCGCCGCCACGATCCGGTGGATCTTGAGCTCTCCCGTGTCATTGACAGAAACTTCCGCACAGGCCGCAACATAGCTGCCAAAACCATGGGTCTGTGCCAGGCCACGGGAAACCGCCTGCCCATTCACCGGCGCTGCCGGGCGGCCCCAGCCCACACGTTCCGCAACCGCATTCAACACCGCCAGATGGCGCGGATGATTGCCCATCAACGCGCGGCGAAACGCCAAGGGGTCCTTGCCTGCCGCATGGGCCAATTCATCCATGAAGCATTCCAGATAGATCGCGTTCTGGTTCAGGTTCACCCCGCGCCAAAAACCGGGCGGCACATGCGGGTTGCGCATGGCATGGTCAATCAGCAGGTTCGGAATCGTATAACCAATATCCGCTTCCCCACCGCTGGCATTAAGCCCCTGGAAGACCACCGGGTCGCGCCCATCGCGGATATTCTGGGGAAAAATGCCGGCCACAATGGATTGGCCGGAAATACGCATAAGCAGGCCAACCAGATTACCTTGCGCATCCAAGCCACCTTGCAGCTTGCACATGGTCACCGGGTGGAAGCGGCCTTGCAGCATATCCTCCTCACGCGACCAGATCATTTTGATCGGCGTGCCGGGGATTTGCTTCGCAATCGCGACTACCTGGCGCACCCAATCATGCACCGCGCCACGGCGGCCAAAGCCGCCGCCAAGGTGAATCTTGTGCACTTCGCAGCGTGCTGGCGGCAGGCCGGCGGCTTCGGCCGTTGCAGCCAAGGCCGCTTCACCATTTTGCGTTGGTGTCCAAACCTCGCAGCGCTCCGGCGTCCAAACCGCAGTCGCGTTCATCACTTCCATGCAGGCGTGGTTCTGATGCGGATAGTCATAAACCGCTTCAATGCGTTTGGCCGCACCCGCGAGCGCCGCGCGCGCATCGCCATTGCGATTGCCAATGGCCGCTTCCGCTGCATCCAGGCCGGCCTTCATCACCTCGGCAAAGGAAGCCGAGGATGCAGTGGCATTCGCCCCCTCATCCCAAGTGATCTTCACCGCATCCAGCGCAGTCTTGGCACGCCACCAGGTATCGGCCACCACCGCCACGGCATTGTCGCCAACGCGGAGCACATGCTTCACACCGGGCATCGCCTCGGCCGCCTTGCTGTCAATTGCACCAATCTTGCCGCCGAATACGGGGCAGGCGTGGATCGCCGCATTCAGCATGCCGGGCAGGCGCAGATCCATGCCGTAAATTTGGCTGCCATTCAGCTTCTCCGCCGTGTCCAGGCGGGGGATGGATTTACCGGCGATCTTCCAATTCTTTGGGTCCTTCAGCGGAACATCCGTGGGCGGCGTCAGCCGCGCCGCCGCTTCCGCCACCCTGCCGAAGCTGGTGCTACGCCCGCTTCGGCCATGGGTGATGATGCTATTGGCCGCGCTGCATTCACCCGCTGGCACGCCCCAGGCATTGGCCGCTGCCTGCACCAGCATCATCCGCGCTGCCGCACCGCCCTTGCGCACATAATCATGGCTGTCGCGAATGCCGCGGCTGCCGCCCGTGGACATATTCCCCCAGGCGCGATTACGCGCGAGGTTCTGGCCAGGGGTCGGGTATTCCGTGGTCACCTTGGACCAATCGCATTCCAATTCCTCGGCCACCAATTGCGCGAGGCCGGTCAGAGTCCCTTGGCCCATTTCCGAACGCGCGATGCGGATTACGACCGTGTCATCGGGCCGCACCACGACCCAGACATTGATCTCGGGCACCCCAGCGCTGCCTTGCGCGGCAGCAGGTTTTGCCAAAGGCGCATGAAAGCCAAAGGTAAAGGCGCCAAGCGCGGAAGAAACCGTCGCCAGCAAACCGCGGCGGGAAGGATGAGTGATGGCATTCATGATGCTGTTCCCCCTCAGCCGCTTGTGCTGATGCCAGCGGCGCGCTGGATGCCGGCAATGACGCGATTATAGGTGCCGCAGCGGCAGATATTCGTCATTTCCTCGCGGATTTGCGCTTCCGTAGGCTTCGGGTGCGCCGCCAACAGCGCGCTTGCCGCCATGATCATGCCGGGCTGGCAGAAGCCGCATTGCGGCACATCCAAGGCAAGCCAGGCCTGCTGAATGGGATGGCTGCTATCGGGTGAAAGCCCTTCAATGGTGACGATTTTCTGGCCTTCATTGAAAGCTGAAACCGGCATGGCGCAGGCGCGCACGGCGGCGCCATCCACATGCACGGTGCAGGAACCGCATTGCGCGACCCCGCAACCATATTTGGTGCCTGTCAGGCCAAGCTGTTCGCGCAATACCCAGAGCAGCGGCGTATCCGCCTCCACCTGGATATCCATGACGCGGCCATTCACATTGAGTTTTGCCACTGCTGCCTCCGGTTCTTGTTGCCTTGTCCCCGGTCCTGAGGCCATCCGCCTGGGGGCGCAGTAAGCTTGCCCAAGACCGACAAAGGCGCTTCAGAACCCGTATGAGGAAAGCTAACCTGAACGGCAGATGAATTGAAAGGTCAAATTAAGGGGCCATCCAAGGCTGGCCTATGCCCCATCCCCACTCGCCCGATACCAGGCGGCGATCTCATCACCCTGCATGGCAATGACGCGCGGATCAGCCGCCAATTCGGCAAAAAGTGTTGCCAGCGCATCAATCCGATGCGGCACGGCCGAGATATAGGGGTGGATCGCGATGCACATGATCTTGACGCCCGCAGAAGCCTCGGCCTCCGCAATCAGGCGCTTGGCGTGCAGCCGCGCGCGGCGGGGCAATTCTTCCTCATCATGGTGCTGGATCATCACCACGGGGATGTCATTCAGCTCCACCGAATAGGGCAGGGATAGCATTTCCCCATGCGCTGTCGCCACGCGCGCCGGCAGATCATCCACCACGAAATCACCAAGCCAGGTAATGCCGGCTTCAGCCAATAGATCGGGCGTGTCCAAAGTCTCGGTCAGGCCAGGCCCTAGCCAGCCATGGCAGGCGCGGCCCGTGAAATCCGCAATGGTCTTGACCGTGCGCGTAATCGCTTCACGCTGATTGGGCATTTTATGGGTCGGCACTTGCACCCAGCCATGGCCCATAAATTCCCAACCGGCATCGCGCGCCGCAGCCGCCACACGCGGATAATCCTCAATCACGCTGCCATTGATGGAAAGCGTGGGGCGAATGGCGTGGCGCTGGAACAGTTCAAGAAAGCGCCAAAAGCCAACGCGCATCCCATATTCATGCCAGGCCCAATTCGGCAGGTCCGGCTGCAGCACAGCCGCCGTGGGCGCTACCAGTACCTGCCTCGGCATGGGGTTTTCGATCAGCCAATTCTCGATATTCACCACCGGCCACAGGATCAGCTTCTGCCCGCCCGGCAGGCTATGGCGCGGGCGATCGGAAGGCGCCGTGTAGCGCAGCCGTTCCACAGGATTGGTCACGCCGCTTTCTTCCCATGATGGCTGTGCAGCCGCGCCGAAAGATCACGCCGCACCGCATTGAATTCCGGGGATGAAACATCGCGCGGGCGCGGCAATTCAATGCGATGCTCACTCGCAATCCGTCCCGGCCCGGGTTCCATCACCACCACGCGATCCGCCAGGAAAATTGCCTCCTCAATCGAATGCGTGACGAACAGAACCGTCAGCTTGGTGCGCTGCCAGATGTCCAGCAATTCATCCTGCAAGCGCTCCCGCGTCATGGCATCCAAGGCGCCGAAGGGTTCATCCATCAGCACCATTTCGGCATCATTGGCGAGCACACGCGCAATCGCGACGCGCTGCTTCATCCCACCCGAAAGCTGATGCGGATAGGCATCGGCAAAGCGCGAGAGGCCAACCATATCCACAAAGCGATCCACCAGCTTACGGAGTTCGGCTTTTGGTAGGCCACGAGACGCCGGGCCAAAGCCGATATTCTGCCGCACGGAAAGCCAGGGAAAGAGCCCATAATCCTGAAACACCATGCCGCGATCCGGTGCGGGGCCAGGGATGGGCTTGTCCCACATCAGCGCCTCACCAGCGCTGGGTGGTTCAAACCCCGCGACAATGCGGAGCAAGGTGGATTTGCCGCAGCCGGAAGCGCCGATCAGGCAGACGAATTCGCCTTTCTCCACAACCAGATTGGCATCGCGCAAGGCTTCAATGCGCTGGTCATTCAGCTCATAGACCTTGCTGATATGGCGGAGGTCAAGAATGGGAAGCTCAGCCATGGTGTGAAGGGCTCCAGCGCAGCAGGCGGTTCATCACGGCAACAACGATGCGGTCGGAAATAAAGCCGGCAATGCCAATCACGATCATGCCGCAAATCACCAATTCGGTGCGTGACAAGGTGCGGCCATCCATGATCACGGCGCCAAGGCCCTGCGGCACCCCAGTCATCTCGCCGACCACAATCACGAACCAGGCAAGGCCAAGACCGAGCCGTAGCCCAGTGAAGATGGAAGGCAATGATGCCGGCAGCACCACGCGAAAGAATTGCGCCGTGCCGGAACAGCCCAGCATGGAAGCCGCTTCAAATAGCCGCTTTTCCACACTGCGCACGCCAAACACTGTATTCAGCAAAATGGGATAAAAGGCACCGAGAAATACCAGGAAGAAGGCCGAACGCGGCCCAAGCCCGAACAGGATCATGGAAAGCGGCAACCAGGCCGTCACCGGAATGGGGCGCATCAATTGCAGGAAGGGGTCCAGCAAAGCGCGCACCTGTTCATTGCGCCCGATCAGCAGCCCAAGCGGCACTGCCACCAGCGCGGCCAGCGCGAAACCGCCATAAACCCGCTGCATGGAAGCAAAAAGATGAATATGAAGTGTGGCGGAAAACGCATCATCCCAAATGCCGCCAATGGCAAAATCCACCATATATTCAGCAACATCGGCGGGGGAGGGGATAAGCCGCGTCATCCCCGCCTTCACCGCAAAATGCCAGCCGAGCAATAGCGCAAGCGGCACCACCAGCGCGAGCATAAACCCCTTGAGCCGCGGCCCGATTATCGCCCCGGCCCGCGACTTTTTTTCCCCCGCCGTGGTTTCGGCGGCTACACTCGCGCTCATCAATGCTGCCTTCAGGAAGTCGCGACTTCGTTGGAGAAGCGCGGATTGAGGAACTTGTCGAAATTCGGCAGGGCGCGGATTTGGCGCATTTCCAGCATTTGCTGGGCATAGGCACGCGCCTGCGTCATCACCGTATCGTCAAGCTTCCAGGTATATTCGACATTGTTTTCCGCGAGCGCACGATCAACGGCTGCGCGCGGCGCGCCCAGAATGCGCACGGTCGCTTCCGCCACCTCTGCCTTATTCGCCATCATGAATTCGCTCGCGCGGCGGTGAATGCCAAGCATGGTCCGCACCAAAGCAGGGTCCTGCGCGATCATTGCTTCCGATGTGGCGAAGATCATATTCAGGCCGCCCATCGCGGTGCCATAGGGGAATTCCACCAACTCACCTACACCCGAGGAAAGCGAAAGCCCGGGGCCTGGTTCCGCACCCACATAGGCATCAATATCGCCGCGGGAGAGCATGGCATGCATTTCGCCAAAGGGCACCCGCACGCTGGTGATATCGCGCACTGTCATGCCGTTCTGGCGGAGCCGTTCCAGGATGAACACTTCCTGGGTCGAGCCCGGCCAAATGCCAACGCGCTTGCCGCGCAGCCCGGCAATGTCACGAATGCCGGAACCTGCCTTGGCAATCACGCCCATGCCGCGATTGCAGAAGGCGCCCACCACCACAACGGGCTCACCCGCCGCGGCACCCAGTGTGCCGGCGGCAATGCCGAAGCCGCCGAAATCAACACTGCGCGTCACCACGGCGTTCTTGCCATCGGTTGGGCTGTCAAAAGTGATGATCTCAATCGTGAGCCCCGCCGGCGCGAAGCGCTGATAGAAATGCGGTGTCATGGAATGAATAAGACGGAGCGAGCCCATCTTCACCGTGCGCGCCGCTTGTGCGCGCGCAATGGAAGGGGCTGCGAGGGGTGCCAAGGCGATGGCACCCAGAAGATGACGACGTTGCATCATGAATTCTCCTTTGTTGAAGCCTCAAGCGGGGGTTGCGATGCTGGCAAGAAAGGCGCGCCAGCCACCAAAACGGGTAATATCCTCCGCGCCCTGCAGGCCTTCCGGTTCCACCAGAAAACCCTTGGGGCGAGAGCCATCGGCCAAAAGCAGCGTGCCAATGCCAAGCGGGGCGGGAATGCGGGAGACGAAGCGGCCAAAGCCATCATCAGGCAAGGCCCAAACCTCGGTCGCAATCGCGGCACCGGTGCCGGGTGCGACGCGCAGCAAGCCAGGCCGGCGCGGCGGTCCACCTGCCAGCGCGTAAAGCCGGTAGCATGGCTCCGTCTCTGCCACGCGCCGCAGGACGCCGCCTTCGGCCAGTAATTCATGATTAAGCGGCAGGCCCGAAAGATGCGCGCCCACGACAACAATTTCGATCATGCGGCCACTGCCTTTGCTGCTGCTGCCTGACGGCGCGTGAATTCCTGGGCGAGTGCCATCAGCGCCGCATCGCTGCCGCGCGGGCCAATCAGCGTGATGCCGGCGGGCAAGCCATCGGGGCGCTTTGGTCCCGGCACCGCAAGCGCGGCAAGGTCAAGCAGGTTGACGAAGTTCGTGTAAACGCCAAGCCGCGCGTTCGGTGTGAAGGGATCCGCCGCCAAAGCCGCCAGTGTTGGGAAACACGGCACGGAAGGCACGACCAACACATCATACGCGGCGAAGAAATCCTCTGCCACGCGGCGATATTCGGCCAGCTTATACATGCCGCGAAACGCATCCACCGCGCTGAAGCCGCTTGCGCCATCAATGATCTTTTGCGTCACCGGATGCAGCGCGCCGGGATGCGCGCGCGCAAAATCGCCAAAGGCCGCCGCGCGTTCGGCAACCCAGGGGCCTTCGTAAAGCAGCTTGGCCGCATCCAGCATATCGGTAATCGCGGCTTCTGTTGCGGAAGGCAGCAAAGCGAGCGCCGCCGCCCAGGCCGCGCGCCCAGCCGCATCATCCAAATGCGTATCGGCGGCGCGCGGCACGGCGATGCGCGCAGGCACCGCGCCCGGTTCCTGCCGGGTGATCGGGCGGCTGAAGGGATCAGTACGATCCTCGCCGGCCATGGCAACAAAGCCTGCCCAGGCATCTTCAAGACAGGTTGCGAAGACGGAAACGCAATCGAGGCTCCGGCAGGCCGGCACCACGCCGCGCGTGGAAATCGCGCCGACTGATGGCTTCAGCCCGATAATACCATTCAGCGCCGCCGGCACACGCCCTGAACCTGCCGTATCCGTGCCAAGCGCCAGCGTCACAATCCCGCGCGCCACGGCGACAGCGGAACCGGAAGACGACCCACCCGGCACATGCTCAGCGGAAATGGCATTGCGCGGCACTGGATAGGGCGTGCGCACGCCAACCAGCCCAGTCGCGAATTGATCAAGATTGGTCTTGCCCAGGATGATGGCGCCCGCCGCGCGCAGGCGGCGCACCGCCTCAGCATCCTCCGCCGGCACATGGCTGAAAGCCGGGCAGGCGGCGGTCATGGGTCGGCCCGCCACGGCGATATTATCCTTCACCGCCACCGGCAGGCCCCAGAGTGGATAGGCCAGCGGGTCAAAGCCGGGCAGGGCGCTGATGGCCGCCGCGATGGCCTCGGGCGGCATCACATTGAGAAAAATCCCGGGATCATGGGCCGCGTCCAGCCGGCGCAAAGCCTCCGCGATTACGGCCTCGGGGTTCAGCCCGGCACGATAGGCGGCATGCAAAGCCGCCCGCTGAAAGGACAGAGAGGTCAATTCCATGATTGCCCATCCGCAATCCGCGTGCCGCGCCGAAAGGGCGTTTCAGCCGGAAATTGTATACAGTTCTGCATACAATTTAGGCGCCCCGCGATGCATCTGCCCAAGCGCGTAGCGGGTTTCGAAGCAGCGCTTCCCGCCCCGCCATGACGCCCAGGCTGCCTTCGGTCGCCGCCAAATGGGCGCGCATCGCCGCCGCTGCCGCCGCGCCATCGCCCGCGCAAATCGCCGCAATGATGGCGCCGTGTTCGGCGTGGGATGCCGCCAACCGATCCTTCCCCCCAAGCTGCGCCGCGCGAAAGGGCGCCAGCCGCCGGCGCGTCACCTCGGCCAATTCCGCCAAATAGGCATTGCCCGCGCCCTGATACAGTGCCTCATGGAATGCGACATTGGCCGCGCGATAGCCCGCCACATCCTGCGCCGAGACCAGCCGCGCCATCGCCTCATGCCGCGCCTTCAATTTGGTTTTTTCCTTGCGCGGCAAGGCTTCAGCGCAAAGCCGGGCGCAGATTGCCTCAAGCTCCGCCATTACGGCGAACATCTCCGCCACACGCCTTGGTTCAGGCCGCGCCACCACGGCGCCGCGCCTTGGGCGTTGTTCCACCAGGCCAGTTGCAACCAGCAGGCGCAGGGCCTCTCGCACCGGGGTGCGGGACGCGCCATGGATCAGCGCCAGGCGTTCTTCTTCAAGCGTTGTGCCGGGGGGCATTTCGCCGCGGGTAATCGCCTCGGCAAGCGCCGCCGCAATGGCCTCGGCCAGGGTTGGGCGGGTTTCCGGGGCGGCGGGAGAGGCCGAAAGATCAAGCGGCATGACGGCGAAGGTCCATGAAAGTCGAGGTTTCCTGAGACCCGTCTCAGCATGTCGCGTGCCGCGCGCGGCGCGGGGCTTTCGCGCCACGGCCCGGCGCGTCTAGACAGGCGCAGGCAAGGGGGGCAAAGGCAGGGCGCAGATGAAGGGCATGGCAGCGGATACGCGGGTGATGACCACGCGCGGCGATAGGCTGGCCGCCAAGCTTGGCCCTGGCATGCTGCTGCTTGCCGTCACCCCGGGCGTGGCGCCCTTCCAGCCGGTGCTTGGCATCCGCCACATCCCCTATCGCGGGCCGATCTTCCGGGTGCTGCCCGGCGTGCTTGGAACCATGGCCCCCAAGGATGATCTGCTGCTGCTGCCCGATCAGGGCGTGGTGTTTGAAGGCAAGGCCTATCGGGTAGGCGATCTGGCGGATGGGATCGCCATAAGGCGGGAAGAAGCCCCGGCCAATTTCAGCGCCATCGAAATCCTGCTGGAAGCCCATGCCGCGATCCTGGTGCAGGGGGCGCAGCTTGAAGCCGGCTTGCCCCAGCAAGGGGCGCCTGGCACGCTCAAGCGTGTAGCCATGGATGACGCCATCACGGGCCATCTGGCCCTGGCCGCCGCCGAAATCGCGCTGGAAGCGGCGGCAGAGGCCAATCCTTCCGATCCCCCGCCAAAACCCTTGGGCTGAACCCGACTTCAAACATCATTTTTGCGCATCGCCCTTCATCGCCCCGCGCAATCCGGCTTCGCGCCGATGCGCCGGGCTGATAAGGTGAAGGCGTGATCCGATCCTGGCGCGCCCCATCCAACAGGCGCGACGGATCCAAGCAAAAGAAAATGATGAAGGAGGGAACAATTCATGATGCAGCGTAGAACAGCCCTTGGCCTTGCCTTGTCGGCAGGTCTGGCCCCGAGCATCCTCAGCGCGCAAGGCGCCTGGCGCCCCACACGCCCCATCCGGCTGATCGTGGCCGCCGCGCCGGGCGGTTCCAATGATATCGTGGGCCGCATCCTGGCCGAGGCTGTCAGCCAAATCCTCGGCCAGCCCGTGATTGTCGAAAACCGCGCCGGTGCGGGCAGCGTGATCGGGTCCGAAGCTGCGGCCCGCGCGCCCGCGGATGGCTATACGCTGCTCATCAATAGCTCGCTCGCGACCGTGCCCGCCATGGTCTCACGCATGCCATATAACACGGTGACCGATTTCGAAGGTATCGCGATTGTTGGCTTTTCGCCGCATCTTTTGGTGGTCAATCCGCGTGTCGAAGCGCGCACGGCGCAGGAATTCGTGGCGCTACTCCGCGCCAATCCGGGGCGCTTCAACTATGCCTCGGCCGGCATTGGCAGCGGCCCGCATATCGGCGGGCTTCTGTTCATGAATCTCATGAATGTGCAGGTGGAGACCGTGCATTACCGCGGCGGTGGTCCGGGCGTTACCGCGATGGTCTCGGGCGAAGCGCATTTCGGCACGCCAACCATGGCATCTTCCATTGGACAGGTGCGTGGCGGCAATCTCCGCGCGCTCGCGGTCCTGTCAGACCACCGCAGCCCGGCCCTGCCCGATCTGCCAAATGCGCCTGAGGCAGGCATGCCCGGCGTGGTATTCGAGGAATTCTTCCCCGTGGTCGCGCCCAGGGGCACGCCGCCGGAAGCCGTCGCGACGCTCGGCGCGGCCTTCCGCCAGGCCGTTCAGCAAACCGCCACGCGGCTGAATGAAACAACGGGCGTCACAGCGCGGCCCGGTTTTGACACCAACGCGCAAGTGATGGCCTTTGTGCGCGACGGGGTGGAGAAATACACGCGCATTCTGCGCGCGGCTGGCATTGACCCGGAATAGGCGGCGCCTTGGGTTACAAGGCGGGCCTGCCCTGGCATAAGGCACCTCAATCGGAGACCCCATCATGACCGAAGCTGCAATCATTGGCTGGGCTCATAGCCCCTTTGGCAAGCTTGAAGCCGAACCCGATCTGGAAAGCCTGATCGCCCGCGTGGCGCGCGCCGCAATCGAGGATGCCGGGATATCGCCGGCTGAGATTGATGCCGGCTTTGTCGGCATATTCGGCGAGGGCTTCACGCCCCAGGGCTTCCCGGCCTCGCTCTTGTTGCAAAGCGTGCCGGAAATGCGTTTCCGCCCCATCACGCGCTATGAAAACGCCTGCGCCACCGGCAGTGCGGCCATTCATGGCGCGCGGGATTTCATCGCCGCCGGGCGCGGCCGCTTCGCGCTGGTGGTGGGGGCTGAGAAAATGACCGCAACCCCCGGCCCCAAAATTGGCGAAATCCTGCTGACCGCTTCCTATCGCAAGACGGAATCCGACATTGAAGGCGGCTTCGCCGGCGTATTTGGCCGGATCGCGGAAGCCTATTTCCAGCGCCATGGCGATCAATCGGATGCGCTGGCCATGATCGCGGCCAAGAATCACAAGAATGGGGTGGACAACCCTTGGGCGCAGATGCGCAAGGATTTCGGCTTTGATTTCTGCCGCAACGAGAGTGAGAAGAACCCCTATGTGGCGCGGCCCTTGAAGCGCACCGATTGCTCCCTCGTCTCCGATGGCGCGGCGGCCTTGGTGCTGGCGGATGCCGAGACGGCGAAAACCATGGGCAAGGCCGTGCGCTTCCGTGCCGCGGTGCAGGTGAATGAATATTTGCCCATCGCGGCGCGGGATATCATCCGCTTTGACGGCGCCCGCACCGCCTGGCAGCGCGCCTATGAACAGGCCGGCGTTGGCGTGGGTGATCTTTCCTTTGTCGAGACCCATGATTGCTTCACCATCGCCGAGCTCATTGAATATGAGGCAATGGGCTTGGCGCCTGAAGGCAAGGGCGGGCGGGCGGCCTTGGAAGGCTGGACTTCAGCGGACGGCAAGCTGCCGGTGAATCGCTCGGGCGGGTTGAAGGCCAAGGGCCACCCGATTGGTGCGACGGGCGTTTCCATGCATGTGCTGGCGGCGATGCAGCTTTGCGGCCAGGCGGGCGCAATGCAACTGCCGCGTGCGGATTTGGCGGGCGTCTTCAACATGGGCGGCGCGGCGGTGGCGAATTACGTCTCAATTTTGGAGCGTTCCGGCTGAATCCAGCCTGCTTCGCCCGCAAAAGCGATCCAGGCATCCTGGCACGCTTGATGCATAGCCTTTGGTGTCTGGTGGCGGGATATCCCGCTCCTGGCAGCTTAGCCTTCCTCAACCTTGCCTAAGGGCCATCCCAATGGGGTGGCCCTCTTTTTTTGGCAATTTTCTCTCGCATTTTGCAATGCATTTTCATCATGAGATGGACAAACCAAGAACGTCAACTTATACGTGCAAATGTGTTGCTTATACCGCTCTCCACTCTTCCTTCACCTCCATCGCTTATAGCGAATGGCGCTGCCTTGGCCATGCTGGCCTTCCCCGAGGCAGAACCGCTCTGGAGGGAAGTGCATGAGACTGTGCTTGACCTGGCGCCCGAGCCTATGCGGCAGCGGCGCCTCTATTCCCGCCCCAAGCGTCAGGCCGTGGAGTGGCTTGGCCTAATGGATAACCTCCTGACCTTCGATACCAGCTTGCAGATTGGCGCGCTGGGCCAGGGGGCGCTGGGCTTGCTTGGACTTGGCCGCGGAACCGCGACGCGCTTTCAAAGCCTTTCGGACCTATTGGATAGCAGCCCGCGGCTGGAACCCGGCGCGACCGCTGCCCTGGTGCAGGCCTGTGCCGCCGCCACCTGGAACCCTGCGGAGGAGGAGCGGGAAGTCTTTCTGGAAGGCGCGCCGGGCCTTGGCTTTACCATTCGCAATGTCGGCACTGGCACCTGGGCCCTTGCCATCCAAAGCCGCAATAGCCTGCCGGGCGGTGGCGGCTTGGATGGCGTAACGGGTCTTGCCGATTTTGCCATGTTCTCGGCCCGGGTGAGCACTGCCCTGGTCCGTCCAGGCCGTCGGCCCGCCAGCATCGCCGTGCATGTGCTTGATCTGGATGGGCTGCGCCATGTCTCCGCCAATTTGGGGCACGCCGCGCAGGAGGAATTGCTGCGCGCCGCGGCGCGGCGGCTTTCGGCCGCGATTCGCGGCACGGATCTGGTTGCACGCCTTGCCGGCGATGAATTCGCCATTTTGCAAATCGGCGTGACCACCGCATCCCAGGCCGAAGCCATGGCCCGGCGCCTGACCGGCTTGCTCGCCCATGCTTATATGGTGCTGGGGGAAACGGTCACCATCACGCCCCGTCTCGGCTTTGTGCTGGCGCCTGAGGATGGCAATGATGCCGCGATGCTCTTGCGTTGCGCCGGCCTTGCGCGCTCAAGCCTTGAAGCTGATGGCGAAAATACGCCCCGCTGGTGCCGCTTCAGCCCGGATATGGATGCGCGCGCCAAGGCACAACGCAATGCGGAAACCGCGCTGCGCAACGCCGTCTGCGGGCATCAATTTGAATTGCATTATCAGCCGCTTATCGCCCTTCCCGCGGGTCGCCTGACAGGGTTTGAGGCGCTGATCCGCTGGCGCCACCCCGAAACCGGCCTGGTGCCGCCGGCTGATTTCCTGCCGCTGGCCGATAGGCTTGGCCTGATGGGGCGAATCGGCGAATGGGTCATCCGTGAGGCCTGCCGCACCGCGGCAAGCTGGCCCGAAAGCCTTTCGGTTTCGATCAATATCGCGCCGGCGCAATTCAAGGATGGTCGGCTGGTGGAAACCCTGCGCTCGGCCCTGACGGAAAGCGGCCTTGCGCCGCAGCGGCTGGAGCTGGAGGTAACCGAAACCGTGCTGCTGCCCGCAAGCGGCGATGCGCCGGCGCAATTGGCCGCCATCCGCGCCCTTGGCTGCCATATCGCCATGGATGATTTCGGCACGGGCTATTCCTCACTCACCCAGCTTCGCTCCTTTCCCTTTGACCGTCTGAAAGTGGATCGGTCCTTCATCCGCGACCTGCCCGAAAGTGCGCAAAGCCTGGCCATTCTGCGCTCTGTCCTTGGGCTGGGGCGCAGCCTTGGCATTGCGGTCACGGCGGAAGGGGTGGAAACTGCGGATCAGATGCGGATTTTGATCCTGGAAGGCTGCAATAGCGCCCAGGGCTATCTGATTGGCAAACCTCAGCAAGCCGAAGCCTATGCCAAGCTGATCGCCAGCCCACCCCAGCAGGGGCTTGGGGTCGCCTGAAGCGCCGGCTCAGGTCGGAAGCAGAATGGTGGCCGCCGCCTGGGCGGCAATGCCCTCACCGCGGCCGGTAAAGCCAAGGCGTTCGGTGGTGGTGGCTTTCACTGAAACTGCCGCCACATCCAGCCCGGCCAATTCGGCAATGCGCGCGCGCATGGCATCCGCATGAGGGGCGATTTTCGGCCTTTCGCAAATCAGCGTCACATCCACATGCACCAATATGCCGCCCCGCGCCGCCACACGCCCGGCGGCGTGGCGCAGGAAGGCGGCGCTATCGGCATCCTTCCAGGCGGCTTGGGAAGGTGGAAACCAGCGCCCGATATCGCCTTCCGCCAGCGCACCGTAAATCGCATCACAAAGCGCATGCAAGCCGACATCCGCATCAGAATGTCCATCAAGACCAAGCTCATGCGGGACATTGATCCCACAAAGGATCAAGGGTCGCCCCGCCACCAGCCGATGGACATCAAAGCCCGTACCGGTGCGCGGCAGCATCCAGGCCATCATTTCAGCTTCCACGCGGGCAAGGTCCTCCGGCCAGGTGATTTTCACATTACGCTCACTGCCGGGGATAATGGCAACCCTTTCGCCCTGGGCCTCAAGGAGGGAGGCGTCATCCGTCACCGCCCCGCTGCGCGCCCCATGCGCGGCGCAAAGCGCCTGGTAGCGAAAGGCCTGAGGGGTCTGCGCGCGGTATAGCCCTTCACGCGGCACGGTCGCCTCAATTACGCCATTCGCCACGCGCTTCAGCGTATCGGCGACCGGCTGGGCCGGGATGGCGCCGGACCGGGCCTCAAGCGCGGCGAGCAAAGCGGGGATGGTGCCGCGTGGGATGACGGGGCGCGCGGCGTCATGCACCAGCACATAATCAGGCGCCTCAGGCGCAATCGCCGCCAGCCCGGCGCGCACGCTATCTTCCCGCGTCGCGCCACCAGCCACCACGGGCAGGCAGGGCAGGCCTTCCAAAAGGCTTGCCAAAAAGGCTTCCTCACCCGCCGGCGCCACGGGTTGCAGCGCGGCCACCAGCCCCTCGGCCAAAAGCGCCTCGGCCGCGTGGCGCAGCACGGGGCGGCCCAGCAAAGGCAGGAATTGCTTGGGCCGCGCCGCGCCAAAGCGGGTGCCATGTCCGGCCGAGAGAAGCAGCGCCAGCGTTTTCATGAAGCGATCCTAATCCGGATTACCCCGGCCCGAAACCACCCCGCATGGGCGGTATCCGACAGTAATCCTGCACAGTCGCTCGGCATGAATCCTGCGAAGCAGGCAGAATGACATTGTCTACTAAGAGGATTTCGGCTATTTTGCACAAATTCAATGCAAAACTGGTGTTCGCGGCATGAATCTGCCTCTTCTGAAGCCGATTGACCTTGGCGGTCTGACCATCTCGGCGCCTGTCATCCTGGCCCCCATGTCAGGCGTGACTGATCAGCCCTTCCGGCGCCTCACACGATCGCTTGGCACGCCCATGGTGGTGTCTGAGATGATCGCCTCTCAGGCCATGGTGCGTGAGAATCGTCAAACACTGAAAATGGCCGAGTTGGATGGCTTTGGTGGCCCGGCTTCCGTGCAATTGGCCGGTTGTGACCCTGCTACCATGGCTGAAGCGGCCAGGCTGGTCGTGGATCGTGGTGCCGCCGTGGTGGACATCAATTTCGGCTGCCCGGTCAAAAAAGTGGCCCTGGGGCAAAGCGCCGGCAGCGCGCTGATGCGCGATGAAATTGCCGCCGCGCGCATCCTGGAAGCGACCGTGAAGGCCGTGCCGGTGCCGGTTACGCTCAAGATGCGCATGGGTTGGGACCATAATAGCCTGAATGCACCCAACCTCGCCCGTATCGCGGAAGCCTGCGGCATTCGCATGGTTACCATCCATGGCCGCACCCGCCAGCAATTCTACACGGGCCAGGCCGATTGGGCCTTTATCCGGTGCGTGAAGGAAGCGGTGCAAATCCCTGTTATTGCAAATGGTGACATCCTGTCCATCGAAGATGCTGAGGAAGCGCTCCGCCAATCCGGCGCCGATGGCGTGATGATCGGGCGCGGCGCCTATGGCCGGCCCTGGCTGCTCGGCCAGGTCGCCGCCCATCTGATGCATGGCATCCGCGCCGAGGAACCCGCCCTGGCCGAGCAGAAGCGCATCCTGCTGGAACACTACGCGCTGATGCTGGAACATCATGGCATCGAGCCCGGCATACGCATCGCGCGCAAGCATGTTGCGTGGTATTCCAAGGGCCTGCCTGGTTCGGCTGAGTTTCGCGTGGCAATCAATCACGCGAGCACGCCAGAAGCCGTGCATGCCCTGATTGATGGCTTCTTCGACCCGCTGATCGAAAATGGCGTTGTCGCCGTGCGCGACGCCTTCCGCGAAGCCGGTGAAGGGCGGATTGCGGCATGAATGCGCGCGCCAATCTTGCCGGCACCAATCGCAGCACGCCGCGGCTTGATAGCGCCATGGTGCTGGCTGCCCTGCCCGTGCCGGCGGTGGTGCTGAATGCGGAGGACCGCTTCACCTTCGCCAACGCTGCGGCCGAGCAATTCTTCAAGCTTTCCGCCGGCGCGCTATGCCAATTGAAGCTAAGCGATATCCTCCCGCCCGATAATCGCGTCTTTGCCGTACTGGCGCAGATAAGGCGATTTGATTCGCCAGTATCCGATTACGATCTGCTGCTGGAAAGCCCGCGCATCAATCGCCGTGGTGTCTCGGTCCATGGCGCGCCTTTGCATGAAATTGAAGGCGCTGTGGTGCTGACCTTGCAGGATGGCTCTACCGCGCAAATGCTCGATCGGCAGCTCAGTTTCCGGGGCGCGGCGCGCGGTGCCTCTGCCATGGCCGCGATGCTGGCGCATGAGGTGAAGAACCCGCTTTCGGGCATTCGCGGTGCGGCGCAATTGCTGGAACAGAATGCGCCGGAAGCGGATAAGGAGCTTTGCCTGCTGATCCAGGATGAGGTGGACCGGATTCGCGGCCTGGTGGATCGCTTCGACATCTTCTCCGAACGCCCGGTGGAATTGGGCCCGGTCAATATCCATCAGGTGCTGGATCATGTGCGGCGCATTGCGCAGACCGGCTTTGCCGCGCATCTGAAGCTTTCGGAGGAATATGACCCATCGCTGCCGCCGGTTTGGGGCAATCGCGATATTCTGGTCCAGATCATCCTGAATTTGGTGAAAAATGCTGCCGAGGCGGTGGACCCGATCCATGGCGAAATCGTGCTCGCCACCGCCTATCAGCATGGCGTGCGCATCGCGGTCCCGACCTCGTCCGAAAGGGTGCATCTGCCCCTGCTGGTGACGGTGCGCGACAATGGGCCGGGCATTCCCGAGGAAATACAGGCAACGCTGTTCGAGCCCTTTGTCTCCACCAAAAGGGGCGGGCAGGGGCTTGGCCTGGCACTTGTTGCGAAGCTGGTGACCGATCTTGGTGGGCTGATTGAGTGCGATTCCCGCCCGGGTCGGACCTTATTCAAACTTTCCATGCCGGCGCCCCCGGCGGGTTGGCAGGAGAGCGCCTGATGAACGAATCCCGCACCATCCTGATTGCCGATGATGATCGCGCCATCCGCACCGTCCTGAGCCAGGCTTTGGGCCGGGCCGGGTATCAGGTGCGCGCCACATCCTCGGCCGCGACCCTCTGGCGCTGGGTTGAGGATGGGGAAGGGGACCTTGTCATCACTGATGTGGTGATGCCGGATGAAAACGGGCTTGATCTGGTGCCGCGCATCCGCCGCGTGCGCCCCGAGATGCGCGTGATTGTCATGAGCGCGCAATCCACCTTTGCAACAGCCGTCAAGGCAACTCAACGCGGCGCCTTTGAATATCTGCCCAAGCCTTTCGATTTGAAGGAAGTTCTAGGCACGGTGGAACGCGCCTTGGCCGCGCCGCCCGATGCGCCGCCGCCCGAGGAAGCGGAAGGCGAAAAGCTGCCCCTGATCGGGCGATCGGCGGCCATGCAGGAAATCTATCGGACCGTGGCGCGGCTGACGACCACCGACCTGACCGTCATGGTCACCGGGGAAAGCGGCACGGGGAAGGAATTGATCGCCCGCGCCTTGCATGATTACGGCAAGCGCCGCTCTGGGCCTTTTGTTGCCATCAATATGGCAGCGATCCCGCGCGAATTGATCGAAGCCGAGCTCTTTGGCCATGAACGCGGCGCCTTTACCGGTGCGCTCAATCGCGGCATTGGCCGCTTTGAGCAGGCCGCCGGCGGCACGCTATTCCTGGATGAGATCGGCGATATGCCGCCAGAAGCCCAGACCCGCTTGCTTCGTGTTTTGCAGGAGGGCGAATTTACCACCGTGGGTGGTCGCCAGCCGATCAAGGCCAATGCGCGCATTGTGGCCGCGACGCATCGCGATTTGCGCCACCAGATCCGCCAGGGGCTGTTCCGCGAAGACCTTTTCTATCGGCTGAATGTGGTGCCGATCCGCCTGCCGCCGCTCCGTGAAAGGCTGGAGGATATCCCCCTGCTCGCGCGGCATTTCCTGGATCGCGCGCGGGCTTCCGGCCTGCCCGCCAAGCAATTGGCGCCCGAAGCGCTTGAGGCACTCAAGGCCCATGCCTGGCCCGGCAATGCGCGCGAATTGGAAAACCTGATGCGCCGTATGGCGGCGCTTTACCCGCAGGAAGTGATCGGCGCCGATGCCGTGGCGGCGGAATTGGCCGAAGCCGCGCCGGTTGCCGGCCCCGATGGCCAGGCGGCCCCCGTGACCCTGGAACAGGCGGTGGAACGCCATTTGGCCAGCTTCATGTCGGCCCATAAGGATGGCATGCCGGTGAAGGAATTATACGACCGGGTGCTCGCTGAGGTTGAACGCCCCTTGCTCCGCATGGCATTGAGCGCGACAAGAGGCAATCAGATCAAGGCGGCGGCCATGCTCGGGCTCAATCGGAATACGCTGCGGAAGAAGCTACGGGAATTGGAACTTCCTGTGGTGCGCGGCGCGTGATGATCCGGCACCGCCGCATGCCCTGACCATGCCGGCCGAGGGCCTGGACGCGCCCCTTTCAGCGCAGGGGCCTGAGGAACCGCGCCGTTCCGGGGTGTTTAAGCGGCTTGCGGATTTTGTCACCGGCAGGCTTTTTACTATCTGCCTCGCCTTCCTCGCGCTGCTGGTGGGCTTGGCCACCTTTGCCGCGCTGTCGGGCGGCACGCCCATCGGCCCCACCGGGGCGGGGCAATTGGCGGGGGTTATCCTTGCCAATATCGCGTTTCTCTTGCTGCTGGTGGCTTCCCTCGCGGCGCGGCTCACGCGCATGTGGCTGGAACGCCGGCGCGGCGCGGCGGGATCGCGGCTGCATGTGCGGCTTGTGCTGCTGTTTGGCGTGGTGGCATCGGTGCCGGCGCTGCTGGTCGCGGGCTTCGCCGCGCTGTTCTTCAATCTTGGCATCCAGGCCTGGTTCAGTGACCGCGTGCGCGACACGCTGGAAGCATCCTTGGTTGCCTCCCGCGGGTATCTGGATGAGCATCGCAATACGATCCGCGCGGATATCCTGTTCATGGCGAATGACCTCAATCGTGCGGCACAGGTGCTGCTGCCCGATAATGGCGTTGCCTTTGCGCGGTTGCTTGCGACCCATACGGCTTTGCGCGGCCTGACCAGTTCCATCATTTTTGAGCCCGTCTTGGGCCAGGTTGTTGCCAATGCGGGGCTTGGCCTTTCGGGCCTCGTGGAATTGCCGCCGGCCTGGGCGCTGGAAGCCGTGCGCTCTGGTGAGGTGGTGGTACTGCCGAGCGAGGCTGAGGAAGGGCGCGTGCGCGCCATGGTGCAGTTGAATATCCCGCCTGGGCTTGTGCTGCTGATCACGCGCCCACTTGATCCTTCGGTCTTGGGCCACATGCGGCGCACCGAGATTTCCTTTAATGAATACAATCAGCTCGACCGTAATCGCGAAAGCCTGCAAATCACCTTTTTCCTGATCTTTGCCATTGCGACCCTGCTGGTGCTGCTGGCCGCGGTATTGATCGGGCTTTTGATGGCCAATCGCATCGCGCGGCCCATTTCGCGCCTGATCCTGGCGGCTGAGCGCGTGCGCGGCGGCGATCTGGCGACCAAGGTCGAAGAAGGGGAGGCGGATGATGAAATCGCGCGGCTTGCGCGGTCCTTCAACCGCATGACGAGCCAGCTTGGCGCGCAGCGTGCCGAATTGATGAATGCCTATAGCCTGATTGATGAGCGCCGACGCTTTACTGAAACCGTGCTGTCAGGCGTTTCGGCAGGTGTTGTCGGGCTTGATAGTGAAGGGCGCGTGACCTTGCCCAATCGTTCGGCCAGCGCCTTGCTCGGCGTTGATCTGGATGCGGCGATTGGGTTGCCATTCGCGCGTATCGCTCCTGAATTTGCGGAATTGTTGGAAGCGGCGGCAGCCAATCCGGAACGGCCCAGGGTCGCCGAAATCCTGATCGGGCCGGTTAATGCGCGCCGCACCTTGCTCGCGCGGATCGGTACTGAAACCCTGGGCGGGCGGGTTGAAGGCTTTGTGCTGACCTTTGACGACATTACCGAATTGCAATCCGCGCAACGCAAGGCTGCCTGGGCGGATGTGGCACGGCGCATTGCGCATGAAATCAAGAACCCCCTGACACCCATTCAGCTTTCCGCCGAAAGACTGAAGCGGCGCTATCTGCGCCAGATCACCGATGACCCCGATACTTTCCGCCAATGCACGGACACCATTGTGCGGCAAGTGGAAGATATCGGGCGCATGGTGGATGAATTCTCGGCCTTTGCGCGCATGCCTCAGCCGGTGATCAAGCCGGAAGACCCGAATAGGCTGATGCTTGAAGCGCTTGTTTTGCAACGCAATGCGCATCCTGACGTTATTTACGAAAACCATCCCGGGCCGGATGGGCTGAAACTCCCTTGTGATCGGCGCCTGATCGGCCAGGCGCTGACCAATCTTTTGCAGAATGCCGCTGATGCCATTGCCATGCGCGAAGGCGGTGAAGCGGGGCGGATTGAAACGCGCATCATCCTGGATGGCGCGACGCTGTCCTTTCAGGTGACCGATAATGGCATTGGCCTGCCCCGCGAAGAAGCGCGCGAAAGATTGACCGAGCCCTATGTGACGCATAAGCCCAAGGGCACCGGGCTTGGCCTTGCCATCGTGAAAAAGATCATGGAAGACCATGGCGGTTCCATCAGCCTGGAAGACCGGCCAGAGGGTTCCGGCACCCGCGCGGTGTTGGTCTTGCCGCTTGGCGAGTCTCCCTGGCAGTCTGAAGCTTCCGCTGCCAAGGCGGCGCAAACGGCAAATTGAGGGGCAGCAAGGTCGCGCATGGCGCATGAGATTCTGATCGTTGACGATGAACCCGATATCAGGGCGCTGCTGGAAGGCATCCTGAGCGATGAGGGGTTTGAAACGCGTCAGGCCCATGATGCCGATTCCGCGCTGGCCGCCTTTCGCGCGCGGCGGCCTTCGCTCGTGATTCTGGATATCTGGTTGCAGAATTCGCGCCTGGATGGGCTTGGTATTCTGGCCGCAATGAATGCGGAAGAACCGCAAGTGCCGGTGGTGATGATATCTGGCCATGGCACGATTGAAACCGCGGTGCAGGCGATCCAGCAGGGCGCTTATGATTTCATCGAAAAGCCCTTCAAATCGGATCGGCTGCTGCTGGTGCTGGCGCGCGCTTTGGAGGCGGCGCGGCTCAAGCGCGAGAATAGCGACCTCAGGCTGCGTGCGGGGCCGGAGACGGAATTGCTTGGCCGCTCCGCCGGTATTCAACAGCTACGTAGCGCCATTGAAAAAGTGGCACCCACCGGTTCGCGCGTGCTGCTGACCGGGCCGGCGGGGGCGGGCAAGGAAGTGGCGGCGCGCAGCATTCATGCGCAATCGCGCCGCGCCGATGGGCCCTTTGTTGTGCTCAATTGCGCCATTCTGAACCCTGGGCGTTTTGAAGAAGAACTCTTCGGTGTGGAACCGGGCGCGGATGCGCAAGCCCAGGTGCGGCGCGCGGGTGTTCTGGAACGCGCCCATGGCGGGACGCTGCTTTTGGATGAAGTGGCGGATATGCCGCTTGAAACGCAAGGCAAGATCGTGCGCGCGCTGCAGGAACAGGGGTTTGAACGTGTTGGTGGTGGCACGCGCGTGAAGGTGGATGTGCGCGTGATTGCCACCACCAATCGTGATCTTGCCGCCGAAATTGCTGCCGGGCGTTTTCGAGAAGATTTGTTCTACCGCCTGGCCGTGGTGCCGATCCGCGTGCCACCGCTCAAGGAAAGGCGGGAAGATGTGCCGCTTTTCGCGCGGCATTTCATCGCCCGCGCGATCGAGACCACCGGGATGGCGCCGCGCGAATTGTCGGAAGATACACTCGCCGCCATGCAGGCCTATGATTGGCCGGGCAATGTGCGCGAATTGCGCAATCTGATGGATTGGCTGCTGATCATGGCGCCGGGCGAAAGCCGTGAGGCGATACGCCCCGATATGCTTCCGCCGCAAATTGGCGCGGCCGCACCGGCTGTACTCACGCTTGATCGCGGGTCTGAGATCATGACGCTGCCGCTGCGCGAAGCGCGGGAAGTGTTCGAAAGGCAATATCTGGAAGCGCAATTGCTGCGCTTTGGCGGCAATATCAGCCGCACGGCGAATTTCGTTGGCATGGAACGAAGCGCCTTGCATCGCAAGCTGAAGTTCCTCGGCGTGCAGGCGGAAGACCGCGCGCCTTCAACCCCTGTTTCCTGAGGTTCCCAATGTCGCGCATCGCCTATGTGAATGGCCGCTATATGGCGCAGCCCGAAGCGTCGGTGAATATCGAAGATCGCGGCTATCAATTCGGCGATGGCATTTATGAGGTGGTGCATCTTTACGATGGCCGCTTCATTGATGAGGATTTGCACCTTGATCGCCTGGAACGATCCTTGCGCGAAATCGCGCTGCCGATGCCGATGCCGCGTGCCGCGCTTCGCATGGTGCTGCGCGAAGTGGCTAGGCGCAATCGCGTGACAGAAGGCTTGCTTTACATGCAGGTTACGCGCGGCGTGGCGCGGCGCGATCATGCCTTCCCAAGCAAGCCCATCGCGCCCGCTTTGGTGGTGACGGTGAAGCGCATCGCGCCTTATCCGACCAATGTGGATCGCTGGGGTGCGGCGGCGATTACCATGCCGGATCTCCGTTGGGCGCGCTGCGATATCAAGACCGTCAATCTGCTGCCGAATTGCCTCGCGCGTCAGGCGGCGCGCGAAAAAGGTGCGATTGAAGCGGTGCTTTATGACGAAGCCTCTGGCATGGTGACGGAAGGGGCGGCGACCAGCTTCTGGATTGCTGATGCGTCAGGCACCATCCGAACGCGCCCGCTGAGTGACGCCATCCTGCCCGGCTGCACCCGCGCGGCGCTGATGGCGGAATTGCGCGATGCCGGCATTGCCTTTGAAGAACGCGCCTTTTCCATGGAAGAATTGCGCCATGCACGGGAGGCTTTCATCACCTCTGCCACATCCTTCGTGAAGCCCATTACCAAGATTGATGGCGCGCCGGTGGGGGATGGGCAGGTTGGCCCCGTGGTGCGCAAGCTGTTCGAGATTTTCGCCCGCCATGTGAAGGGGGCGATGCGCAACGCGGCATGAAACACGCCCCGCGCGCCATTCTGTTTGATTGGGACAATACGCTGGTGGATGGCTGGGCCGCGATTGAGGCCGGGCTGAATGCCGCCTTTCGGGAATTTGGCCTACCGCTTTGGAATCGCGCCCAGGTGCTGGCCAATGTGCGCCGTGCGCTGCGGGAAAGCTTCCCGGAACTGTTTGGCGCCGAATGGGAAAGGGCGCGCGATATCTTCTATGCCGAAGTGCGCGCCTGCCATTTGCAGGTGCTGACCCCGATGCCCGGCGCGGCGGCGGCGCTTGAAGCCGGGGCAGGGCGCCTGCCCATGGGTGTCGTTTCCAACAAGCAAGGGCCTTTGCTCAGGGCCGAGGCCGCGCATCTTGGCTGGGATCGGCATTTCGGGCCATTGATTGGTGCCGGCGATGCCGCGGCGGATAAACCCGATCCCGCACCCATTTTGATGGCTTTACAATCCCTTGGTCTCAGCCCCGCGCCGGATATCTGGTATGTCGGGGATACTGCGCTGGATATGCAGGCAGCGCGCGCCGCTGGCCTGCGTGGCGTGCTGATGGGCGATGCGGCGCATGATGGCGGCATTGCCGCAGCGGGGGCGGATCAGGTCTTTGCCGATTGTCATGCCTTAGCGATTGCAGTTTCGTCACTTGTCAAACCAGCCTGACATGTCAAACTGCTCATCGCCGGCGGCCGGAAATGGTTTTCGCCGGTCCGCGTCTGGTCGGTGACCAACAAAAAGAAGGACCGGTCCCATGGCCGCTGAAAAGTCCCAGAACGTGCAGGATGTCTTCCTGAACCACGTTCGCAAATCCAAAACGCCCGTCACGGTATTCCTGGTGAATGGCGTCAAATTGCAGGGAATCATCACCTGGTTTGACAATTTCTCGGTGCTGCTGCGCCGCGACGGCCACACACAGCTTGTCTATAAGCATGCGATCAGCACCGTCATGCCCGGCGCGCCGATTTCCTTGTTTGATGGCGTGCCAGCAGCGCCTGGTGCCGCGGCACCCGCCGCACCGGCTTCGGATACGCGGCTCACCTTGCAGCGAGAGGTGATTTCTGACGGCGGAAACTGAACAGGGCGCCGGGCGACCCACCCGCGCCGCCGTCATCCTTCCCTTCGAAAAGCCCGCGCGCAGCGCCATTGGCGATGTGGGCGGGAAGCGCGCTGCCGAGGCGAGGCTCGCTGAGGCAATAGGGCTTGCCGCTTCCATCGGCGTCACCATCGTCCATTCCGCGATCCATCCGCTGCGTGAAAGGCGGCCATCCACCCTGATGGGCGAAGGCCAGGTGGAGATGGAGAAAAAGGCGCTGCATGACCAGCAAGTGGGCGTGGTGATTGTGGATGCGGCGCTCAGCCCCGTGCAGCAGCGCAATCTGGAACGCGCCTGGGGCTGCAAGGTGATTGATCGCACCGGCCTGATTCTGGAGATTTTTGGCGAAAGGGCCCGCACACGCGAAGGCAGCTTGCAGGTGGAATTGGCGCATCTGGAATATCAGCGCACACGGCTTGTCAGGTCCTGGACGCACCTGGAACGCCAGCGCGGCGGCTTTGGCTTTCTTGGCGGGCCTGGGGAAAGCCAGATCGAAATTGACCGGCGGCTGATTGGGGACCGCATTGTGCGGCTCAAGCGCGAATTGGATCAGGTGCGGCGGACGCGCGGCCTGCATCGGCGCGCGCGTGAACGCGTGCCTTACCCGGTGGTGGCGCTGGTGGGATACACCAATGCCGGCAAGTCAACGCTGTTCAATGCGCTGACCGGGGCAGGGGTCTATGCGCAGGATCAGTTATTCGCGACGCTTGATCCCACCATGCGCGCGATAAAACTGCCATCGGGGCGGAATGTGATCCTTTCCGATACGGTGGGCTTCATTTCCGACCTGCCGACGCAATTGGTGGAAGCCTTCCGCGCCACTTTGGAAGAAGTCGCTGCCGCTGATCTGATTTTGCATGTGCGCGACATTGCCCACCCCGATAGCGCGGCGCAGCGCGCCGATGTGCTCGGCGTTCTGGAAGCCATGGCCGATGGCGCGGACGCGACCTTGGATGAGGCCTGGCCGGATCGCGTTGTGGAAGTGCTGAACAAGGCCGATCTGCTGGGCGGGATTGATTCGGTGGAACGCCGCAGCCCGGATGCGGTGGCGGTCTCGGCGTTGACCGGGGAAGGGCTGCCCGCTTTGCGCGCCGCGATTGATGCCCGGCTTTCGGCGCAGCTTGTGGTGATTGATGTTGCCCTGCCGCCTTCCGATGGTGCCGCCATCGCCTGGCTGCATGCCCATGGCGAGGTATTGGAACGCCAGGATACCGATGATGCGGTGCGGCTTAAAGTGCGTCTATCGCCAATGGACCGTGCGCGGTTTGAAAGCCGGGGCCAGAAATGAGCATTTCAGCCTCGCAAGCCGCCGATCTGGCCTTGCTGCTGCGCGCGGCATCGCGGGCGGAAATCCTGCCGCGTTTTCGGCGTTTGGGCGCGGATGCGGTGCGGAGCAAATCTGGCCCGCTTGATCTGGTGACCGATGCGGATGAGGCCGCCGAGCGCGTGATTACCGCCGGGCTGCACAAGCTCTTTCCCGGCTGCGTGGTGGTGGGGGAGGAAGCGACGGCTTCTGATCCTGCGCTGCTCGGGCGGCTCGCGGATGCGGAATTGGCCTTTGTGGTGGACCCGGTGGATGGCACGGCGAATTTCGCGGCCGGCGTGCCTCTGTTTGGCTGCATGGCGGCGGCGATCCAACGAGGTGAGATCATTGGCGCCTGGATCCATGATCCGCTGGGTGATGACACGGCGATGGCCTTGCGCGGGCAGGGGGCTTGGCTTGCCGATGCGGAAGGCCGACGCTTTGCCGATTTGCGCGTGGCCGCCCCTGCCGCGCCGGGCGATATGGTGGCGGCGATTTCCTGGGGTTATATGCCCGAGCCCTTGAAAACCCGCGTCACCAGCCGGCTGCCGCGCCTGGCGGGGACGGTTTCCTATCGCTGTGCCGCGCATGAATATCGGCTGGCCGCCAGCGGGCATGCGCATTTGCTGGTCTATAACAAGCTGATGCCCTGGGACCATGCGCCGGGCTGGCTGCTGCACCGCGAAGCCGGCGGGCATTCCGCGCGCTTTGATGGCAGCGATTACGGCCCGCATCTGACCAGCGGCGGGCTGATCTGCGCCCCGGATCGCGCCAGTTGGGAAGCCGCCCAGGAGGCGCTTTTCACGCCATGAGCGGCGCCGATGAGGATGAGGAGGCCGGCCCGCCCGGCCTGCCCCCCGGCACGCCCTTTTACATGACCCCCGCCGGCGCTGCCGCGCTGCGCGCCGAGGTCAAGCGGCTTTGGGAGGATGAACGCCCGAAGGTGGTGGACATCGTCTCCTGGGCGGCGGCGCTTGGGGATCGGTCGGAGAATGCGGATTACCAATATGGCAAGCGGCGGCTACGCGAAATTGACCGGCGCGTGCGCTTCCTGACCAAGCGGTTGGAGAAGGTGCAGGTGGTGGACCCGGCGCAGCAGACCAGGCGGGATCAGGTGTTTTTCGGCGCCAGCGTAACCTATGCACGCGCGTCAGATGATGCGGAGGTGACCATCACCATTGTCGGCGTGGATGAGGCAGAGGCCGAGGCCGGACGGATTTCCTGGGTGGCGCCGGCGGCGCGGGCACTTTTGGGCGCGCGGATTGGCGATGTGCGGCGGCTACGCACGCCGGGCGGGGTTGAGGAGATTGAGGTGGTGGGGATTAGTTATCCTGAAGACCGAAATATCGTAATTTCAGATGATTGAGAGCAATTTCTTACTTTTCACTTTGCTTTGCCTGCAGCCACAAAGCCTCCATCTCCTCCAGGCTCATGTCATTCAGGGTTTTTCCTGCAAGATCAGCCTGTTCTTCGATATGGCGAAAGCGGCGCGTGAATTTCTGATTGGCGTGGCGCAAGGCCGCTTCCGGGTCCAAATCGAGCTTCCGCGCCAGATTGGCCAGCACGAAAAGCAGATCGCCGACCTCATCCTGAAGTCGTGCCTTATCAGCGCCTTGCAGCTCGGCGCGGAGTTCGCCCGCTTCTTCTTCCAGCTTATCGAGCACCGCGCCCGCATCGGGCCAATCGAAACCAACCCGCGCGGCGCGGCGTGTCAGTTTGGCAGCGCGGGTCAGGGCAGGGAGGCCATCCGGGATTCCGGCCAATACACCGCTTTCCGCCCGTGCGGCGCGTTCGGCGGCCTTCTGCGCTTCCCAGGCGCGGGTTTGGGCGGCGGCGTCGCGCGCGGCTTCCTCACCAAAGACATGAGGATGGCGGCGGATCATCTTATCTGAAATGGAGGCTGCGACCTCGGCAAAGTCGAACCAGCCGCGCTCGGCGGCCATTTGCGCGTGATAGACCGCCTGGAACAGCAGATCGCCCAATTCATCCAGAAGCTTGTCCGGGTCATTGGCGGCGATGGCGTCCGCGACCTCATAGCCTTCCTCAATCGTGTAAGGCGCGATGGAGGCGAAATCCTGCACCAAATCCCAGGGGCAGCCGCCATTGGGATCACGGAGCCTCGCCATGATGGCGAGCAGGGCGCGGAGCCTGGCTTCAGGCGAATTTTGGTTCGGGGGTTCGGTCATATAATTCCCGCATAAGGTATATTATGGAAAATAAACTACACACCAAGACATCTAGAATTCCTCGACCTGCGCCACACCCGGCACCACCCGCATGGCCTGCATCAGCCTTGGCCCGACATTGAAGCCGCCCGGCAGCGCGATTTCCACTTCCTGTTCGCCGCCCAGCCGCGGCACCAGGATCACCCGGCCACGCCCACGGCCTTCGCGCGTCAGCAAGGCGCGGATCGGATCGAGCGTCGCGGTCGCCTCAAGCCACAGCTTGATTCCGCCGCCGGCATTGGCAGCGACCTTATCCAGGCTTTCAAGCTCGGTCGCGGTCAGGCGCAAGGCTTCGCCTTCCATGCGCAAATCCGCCGTCACCAGAATGGCGCTGCCTTCGGCCAGCAGCTCTCGGCTGCGGTTCAGCACCTCAGAAAAGCAGGTCACTTCAAAACTACCATGGGTGTCGGAAACCCGAACCCAGGCCATGCGGCTGCCGGTCTTCGTCGTGCGTTCCTTGGCATTCACTACCGTGCCGGCCAGCTTCACCCGCCCGCCGCCACGGCTCGCGCGGTCCGCAATGGCGGATGATGGCACCACGCCAATGCGCTTCAGCGCCTGGCGATAGGCATCCAAGGGATGCGCGGAAAGATGAAAGCCAATCGCCTCGGCTTCCTGGGAGAGCCGATCAAGCGGCTGCCAATCCGGCACATCCGGCAGGCGCAGCGCCTCTGGCCGGCCAGGCTCGGCGCCGAAAAGGCCGATCTGGCCGCTTTCGCGTTCTTCGGCGCTGGCTTGCGCGCGACGCAAAATGGTCTCGGCCCCGGCCATGACGCGGGCGCGATTGCCATCCAGGCATTCAAAGGCGCCGGCGCGCGCCAGGTTTTCGATCTGCATCTTATTGAGCAGCTTGGGGTCCACCCGCGCCGCGAAATCCGCGAGTGACGCAAAATCCCCGCCCGCATCACGCGCCGCCACCAGATCGCGCATCGCCCCTTCACCCACGCGCTTTACGGCAGCCAGCGCAAAGCGGATGGCCTGCTTGCCATCATCCCGCGCTTCCACGCGAAAATCGGCACCGCTGCGGTTGATATCCGGCGGCAGCACGGCAATGCCAAGCCGCGCCGCTTCCTGCATATGCCCGGCAAGCTTATCCGTGTTGGAAAGATCAAGCGTCATGGACGCCGCCAGGAAGGCCACCGGATGATTGGCCTTCAACCAGGCCGTTTGGTAGCTGACCAAGGCATAGGCCGCCGCATGGGATTTGTTGAAGCCGTAATCGGCGAAGCGTTCCATCAAATCGAAAATCTCGGCGGCCTTGGCGGGCTCAATGCCGCGTGCCTCCGCACCATCGCAGAAAATCTTGCGCTGGGCTTCCATTTCGCTCCGGATCTTCTTGCCCATGGCGCGGCGGAGCAGGTCAGCGGCGCCGAGAGAATAGCCAGCGAGGTCCTGCGCAATCTGCATGACCTGTTCCTGATAGACCATGATGCCGTAGGTTTCCGACAGGATATGCCGGATGGCCTCATGCGGCGGCTCCCAAGCCTCGCCATGTTTCCGGGAGCAATAGGCCGGGATATTTGCCATGGGGCCGGGGCGATAGAGTGCGACGGCCGCCACCAAATCCTCAAACCGGTTGGCGCGCATCTGCCGCAAGCAGTCACGCATCCCCTGCCCTTCAAACTGGAACACACCGGCAGCATCGCCGCGCCCGAGCATGTCATAGGTTTTCGGATCATCCAGCGGGATGGCGGCGATATCTAGCTCAATCCCCTGCCCTTTCAGGATATCAAGCGCGCGTTCAATGACGGTCAGTGTCTTCAGGCCGAGGAAGTCGAACTTCACCAGGCTCGCCATCTCGGCGTATTTCATGGAGTACTGCGTGACCAACATTTCAGAACGCGGGTCGCGATAAAGCGGCACGGTTTCAATCAAGGGTTTGCGCCCAATCACCAGGCCGGCGGCGTGGGTGGAGGCATTGCGATAAAGCCCTTCCACCTGCAGCGCGATATCCAAAAGCCGCGCGACTTGCTCATCGCTGTCGCGCATTTCCTGCAAGCGCGCCTCGCCTTCAATCGCCTGCGAGAGTGTCACCGGCTTCGCCGGGTTATTGGGAATGAGTGAAGCGATCTTATCCACCTGCCCATAAGGCATGCCAAGCACGCGCCCCACATCGCGCACGGCCGCTTTCGCTTGCAGCTTGCCGAAGGTGATGATTTGCGCGACGCGATCTTCGCCATATTCGCGCCGCACATAGGCAATCACCTCGTCGCGGCGGTCCTGGCAGAAATCAATATCGAAATCCGGCATGGAAACGCGTTCGGGGTTGAGGAAGCGTTCGAACAGCAAGCCAAAGCGGATCGGGTCCAAATCCGTGATCAACAGCGCCCAGGCGGCGACAGAACCCGCGCCCGAACCGCGCCCTGGCCCCACCGGAATGGGTGGGCTTTGCGCCTTGGCCCATTGGATGAAATCAGCAACAATCAAGAAATAACCTGGAAAACCCATTTTCTCGATCACGCCGATTTCATAGGCCAGGCGTTCGCGATATTGCACGCGGGTTGCCTCATCCGGCGCGGGGCGCATGGCATCCAGGCGCTGTTCCAGCCCGGCTTCGGCCATGGCGCGGAGTGTCTCGGCTTCCGTCTTGCCTTCCTGCACCTTGGGGCAGATCGGCAATTCGGGCTTGCGCGCTTCGGTCATCACCGCGCTCATGCGCGCAATGGCGAGTGTATTGTCGCAGGCATCGGGAAGGTCTGCGAAAAGCGCGCGCATGGCTTCCGCCGGCTTGAACCAATGCTCCGGCGTCACACGCCGACGGTCGCGTTCCGCCATGGTGCGGCCTTCGGCGATGCAGAGCAGCGCATCATGCGCTTCATACATGGAAGGCGCGGCGAAATAGACATCATTGGCGGCGATAATCGGCAGGCGCGCGCCATGCGCCAAAGCGAGCAAGGCGGGTTCCAGCCGCGCTTCCTCATCCCGGCCATGGCGGTTGAGTTCCACCGCCAGGCGATCCGGGAAGGCTTCCTTGAGCCGCGCGAGCAGCCTTGCGGCGGCGGGTTTTTGGCCTTCCAACAACAAGCGTGAAATTGGGCCAAGCGTGCCGCCTGTCAGCAGAAACAGCCCTTCGGCATGTGCCGCGAGTTGGTCCAGCAGCACGGCCGGCTTGCCGGAGGCATCTTCCCGCAGGAATCCAAGCGATGACAGGCGCTGCAAATTATCCAAGCCACGCGGCGTGAGCGCCAGCGCCACCAGCGGGTCAGGCGGCAGCCGCAACGCATCGGGCCGATCAGCATCCGCGCTGGCCCGCGAAAGCCCCAATTGGCAGCCCATGATGGGCTGAACCCCCTTCTTCGCGCAGGCTTCGGCGAATTCCAAGGCGCCAAACAGATTGCCCGTATCCGTCAGCGCCAGCGCCGGCATGCCATCAGCCGCGGCGAGTGCGGCAAGCTTATCGGCCTTGATCGCGCCTTCCGAGAGCGAATAGGCCGAATGCGTGTGCAGATGAATAAAGGACATGCAGTTGGCGTTCCGGAATCGCGTGAAGCCTGAAGTTAGCACAGCCAAAAGCCCTTGCCTGCCGCCCGATGCGCGATCAGGATGATTTTTGGATCGCCACAGGAGCCCACGATGTCCCTGCCCCGCCTTGCCCTGACCGCCCTGCCCTTCCTGACCCTTGCCTTTGGCGCCAGCCCCGCTTTGGCCCATGCGGGGCATGAGCATGGGATGGTTGCGGGGTTCCTGCACCCGCTGATGGGCGCTGATCATGTGGCGGCGATGGTGGCGATTGGGCTTTGGGCGGCGTCCCTTGGCTGGCGGCGCGGCTGGCTGCCGCCGGTGGGTTTCCTGGCTGGCATGGCGGGCGGCATTGCGCTTGGCCTGGCTGGCGGCATCGGGCTTGGCTTCGGCGTGGTTGAAACCGCGGTTGCGGGTAGCCTGATTGTGGTGGGTGCCATGCTGGCCATGGCGCAGCCCTTCCGCCCGGCGGTGGCGCTGGCCTTGGTGCTGGTGGCAGGGCTGGTGCATGGCATGGCGCATGGCGGTGAGATTGGTGGCGCGGCGCTGCCAACCGCTCTTGGCATGCTGGCGGGCTCCGCGCTGCTGCATGGGTTTGGCGCGGCGCTTGGCGTGGCGAGCGCGCGGTATGTGGGCGCGCTCCGCTTTGGGGGCGCAGCGATTGCGGGCTTTGGCGCGCTGTTGCTGCTGGGGTAAATCTACCCGCTTACAATCTTCCCATCCCGCAGCGTCACCACCCGATCCATCCGCCGCGCGAGGTCCGGGTTATGCGTGGCAATCAGCGCTGCCAGCCCCTGGCCACGCACCTGTTCCAGCAATTCGGCAAAAACACGATCGGATGTGCCGACATCCAGATTCCCGGTCGGTTCATCCGCCAGCAAAAGCCGCGGCTGATTGGCAAGCGCGCGCGCAATCGCCACGCGCTGCTGTTCGCCACCCGAGAGCTTCCCTGGCCGATGATCCAACCGCGCTTGCAGGCCGAAAATCCCGAGCAGATCCTTGGCACGCTGAAGTGCCTCCGCCCGGCTTTTGCCGGCGGCAAGCTGGGGCAGGATGATGTTCTCGGCGGCGGTGAATTCCGGCAACAGATGATGGAATTGATAGACAAAGCCAATGGTGGTGCGGCGGATGGTGGTGCGCGCCTCATCCGAAAGCGACCCGGCGGCCTGACCAGCGATGAAGACCTCTCCGCCATCAGGTTTTTCGAGCAAACCAGCCAGATGCAGCAAGGTTGATTTACCGGTCCCGGAAGGGGCGACCAGCGCCACGATCTCACCGGCTGCAATGGTCAGGCCAGCGCCGAGCAACACGGGCAATTCGCCCGCTTCCGTGCGGTAGCGGCGTTCTACGGCAGCGAGGCGGAGCGGCGCTTCATTCATTGCGCAGCATCTCCACCGGATCGGTGCGCGCCGCGCGCCAGGATGGGTAAAGGGTCGCGAGGAAAGAAAGACCCAGCCCCATCGCCACCACCTGCGCCACTTCATTGTAATCCAGGATCGCGGGCAGGCGCGTCAGGAAATACACCTCGGGGCTGAACAATTCAGTACCGGAAAGCGATTGCAGGAATTGCCGAATGCTTTCGATATTAAGGCAGAACACCAAACCGAGCACAAAGCCGATCATGGTGCCGAGCACGCCGATGGAAGCCCCACACAACAGGAAAATCCGCATCACCGCGCCCTTGGTCGCCCCCATGGTGCGCAGCACCGCGATATCGCGCCCCTTATCCTTCACCAGCATGATGAGGCTTGAGACGATATTGAAGGCAGCAACAATGATGATCAGTGTCAGGATCAGGAACATCACATTGCGTTCCACCTGCACCGCATTGAAGAAGCTGGAATTGGCATCCTGCCAGGAATGCACAATCACGCGGCTGCCCGCGGCTTCCTGAATCTGCCGCGTGATGCCGCGCAGCCGCGTTGGGTCCTGCACAAACACCTCGATCTGAGTCGCGGCATCGCGCTGCTGGAAGTAAAGCTGTGCGGCTTCGAGCGGCAGGAAGACAAAGCTACTATCATATTCATTCATGCCGACATCAAATAGCGCGACCACGCGATAGGCACGCACGCGCGGCACAGTGCCAAAGACCGTGGTGCGCCCCTGGGGTGAAACCAGGCTGACATTATCGCCAACCGAAACCCGCAAGCGGGAGGCCAGGCGCCGCCCGATGATGATGGCATCCTCTCCCTGAAAGGCGTCGAGACTGCCAAGCCTTATGCCATCCGCAATCAAATGCCGCGCGCGCAAATCTTCCGGGCGGATGCCGCGCGCCAGACCGCCCGTGGCGCCGCCGGCGTCAGAGGTGATCAGCACCTGCCCTTCCACAATCGGCGTGGCGGAAACCACCCCCGGCACGGCGCGAATGCGCTTGGCCACATCATCAAAATCGGTGAAGGATGAGCCCACCGCATAGACGCCAAGATGCCCATTGAGCCCCAGAATGCGGCCGAGCAATTCATGGCGAAAGCCATTCATCACGCTCATCACAATGATCAGCGTCGCCACACCCAGCGCAATGCCAACCAGCGAGAAGATGGCGATGACCGAGACGAAACGCTCCCCCTTCCGCGCACGCAAATAACGGAAGGCGACCATACGCTCAAAAGCGTTGAACATCTGCGCTCAGCCGCCCTTGATGCGGGTGATGGCGTCTTCCAATGAAACCTCCTCACGCTCTCCGGTCATGCGGCGCTTCAGTTCCACGCGGCCGGCAGCAGCACCACGCGGCCCGATAATGGCCTGCCAGGGAAAGCCCATCAGGTCCGCATCGGCGAATTTCTCGCCCGCGCGCACCGGGCGATCATCATAGACCGCGTGTTCAACGCCCAAGCGTGCGTAAAGGGTTTCGCACAGCGTGTCGGTCGGCCCATCGCCGGGGCGAAGATTGAGAATGGCCGCCGCCCAGGGCGCCACCGCATCAGGCCATTTGATCCCCGCCTCATCATGATTGGCTTCAATCAGTGCGCCGACCAGGCGGGAGACACCAATGCCATAGCTGCCCATTTCCGGGATCACCGGCTGGCCATCAGGCCCCGTGACAGCCATGCCCATGGCCGCGCTGTATTTGGTGCCGAAATAGAAGATATGGCCCACTTCAATACCGCGGGCGGATACGCGCTTGTCTTCGGCAAGCGCGGCCCAGGCGGATTCATCATGCATTTCCTCGGTCGCCGCGTAATGGCTGGTCCAGAAATCCACCTGTGCGGTCAGATCGCTATCATAATCAGGCGCTTCGGCCAGCACATCGCGTTCCAGCAAATCGCGGCTGACGAAAACCTGGCTTTCGCCGGTCTCGGCCAGGATGATGAATTCATGCGACAGATTGCCACCAATCGGCCCCGTATCGGCGCGCATCGGAATGGCCTTGAGGCCCATGCGCGCAAAGGTGCGGAGATAAGCCAAGAACATTTGCCGATAGGAATGCTGCGCGCCTTCCTTGGTCAGGTCAAAGGAATAGGCATCCTTCATCAGGAATTCGCGCCCGCGCATCACGCCGAAACGCGGGCGCACCTCATCGCGGAATTTCCACTGGATGTGATAAAGGTTGCGCGGCAGGTCGCGGTAGGATTTGGCGAATTGCTTGAAGATATCGGTGACCATTTCCTCATTGGTCGGGCCAAACAGCATTTCGCGTTCATGCCGGTCACGGATGCGGAGCATTTCCTTCCCGTAATCATCATAGCGCCCGCTTTCGCGCCAAAGCTCCGCCGGCTGGATGGTCGGCATCAGGATTTCCTGCGCCCCGGCGCGGTCCTGTTCTTCGCGCACAATCTGTTCAACGCGGCGCAGCACGCGCAAGCCCGCCGGCAGCCAGGCATAAATGCCCGCCGAGGTCTGGCGGATTAAGCCCGCCCGCAGCATGAGGCGATGAGAGGCGATTTGCGCCTCGGCCGGGGTTTCCTTCAGTGTCGGCAAAAAGGCGCGAGAAAGGCGCAAGGGTCTGATCCTTCATCCTGGTCTAAGCTTGGCGGCGCACCCTAAAGCAGAAGCGCGCATGGGGGAAACACACGGATGCCGCGCAATAAAAGAACCCGAATTTATTGTGCGGCGCAGCAATTCGTCATTTTGGGCGAGTTTATGGCATTTTCATGCTTGCCAGCGGGCGGGACAAACACTTACAAAAGAGAAGGCCGCCACCATCAGGCAGCGGCCCAAGTTTAGGGAGGAAACGCCAGTCACACGGCAGAGGAAGAAACCAATCTCCCTCTCGTTGTCGTAGAATGGCGGACCAGCTTCGAAGGCTCAACCAAAAAAGGCCAAGAGCTCGGTCAAAAAAGCGGCTACCAGACTTAGATTGCCCGGATATAAGGCAAAACCGACCCAAGGGTCGGTTTTTCGCTTAATTGGTGGGCATTGCAAGAATGCCGGTTCGGAAAGAAAGCCATTCGCTTTCAATAATCCACCACAGCGCCACCCAAATCACCCCCGCCAGCGCCGTAGTGCCAAGCAGCTTCCAGCCCATAAGGTGCTTTTGCGGCGCGCCGCGCCAGCCGCCTTCTTCGAGCTTGCCCTGGGAATCGGGGCGCGTGCCCACCGGCAGCACGCAAAACAGCGCCAGCCACCAGATCAGCAGATAGAGAATGACGCCGGTGAAGACCGACATGGCTTAAACCCTGATCACGTGGATTTCGACATTGGGCCGCTTCTTGAAGCGCCGCCCCAAAGCCTTGCGCAAGGCAGCGCGGAGCGATTCGCGTAAGCTTTCATCATCATCGCGCAAGCCCGCCGGCAGATCGGTAATGCTGCGGCGAAGCTCGGCGGCAACCAGCCTCGGTTCGGGGTCCTGTTCGGCGAAAAGCCCGGGCGCGGTGATCATGGGATCACCCAGCACCCTGCCCTGCCGGTCCAAAGCGACAGAAGCCAGCACCACGCCATTGAACATCATGCGCCGGCGCGCGGCGATCACATCGCCATCCAAGGGCAGCAGCCTTTCGCCATCCACGGCAAGCCGGCCGGTGGGAACAGCTTCAATCACCTCAGCCCGATTGCCGGAAAGGCGCAGCACATCGCCATCATTCAGCAACACAGGCTTGGCGCCGGCAGCGCGCGCCAGATCCGCATGTTCCTGCATGTGCCGCCATTCGCCATGCACCGGCACCGCAATGCGTGGCTTCACCAATTCATATAGGCGGCGCAATTCATCACGCGCCGGATGGCCGGAGACATGCACCATGGCCTGTTCATCCGTGATGACGCGACAACCGCGGCGCACCAGCCCATCCTGCACGCGCTGAATGGCGACCTCATTCCCCGGTATCTGGCGGGAGGAGAAGATCACCGTATCGCCCTCACCCAATGCAATCGCCGGGTGCTTGTCTTCCGCGATCTTTGCCATGGCGGAACGTGGCTCACCCTGGCTGCCCGTGCAAATCAGCAGGATTTCATCATCGGGCAGGAAGCCCGCTTCTTCCTCATCCAAAAAGGGCGGCAGGGATTTAAGATAACCGCATTCGCGCGCCGAGGCTTCCATATTGCGCAAAGACCGCCCGAGCAGCGCCACTTGCCGCCCTGCCGCGCGGCCCGCGACCGCAATGCTTTCCATGCGCGCGATATTGGACGCGAAGCAGGTAACGGCGATCCGCCCCTTGATGACCTTGATCAATTCCGTGAGCGCGGCACGCACTTCCGCCTCACTCCCCGACTGGCCTTCAACCAAGGCATTGGTGGAATCGCATACCATGGCAAGCACGCCTTCGGCGCCAAGCCTGGCGAAAGCATCCTCATCCGTTGGCGCACCGATCATTGGCGTGGGATCAAGCTTCCAATCGCCCGTGTGCAAAACAAGGCCATAGGGTGTGCGCAGCACGAGCGCCTGGGCTTCCGGGATGGAGTGCGTGACGGGGATGAAGCCGCAATCAAAAGGACCAAGCTTCACGCGCCCGCCCGGCGGCAATTCCAGCAGGCGCACTTCATGGATCATCCCCGCTTCGCCAAGCTTGCGGCGCAGCACGGAAAGCACGAAGGCGGTGCCATAGATCGGGCAGCGCAATTGCCGCCACAAATGCACGACCGCGCCGATATGGTCTTCATGCGCATGGGTGATGATCAGCGCTTGCAGGGCGGCGCGATGTTCCGCAAGCCAGGCGGCATCGGGCACCATGACATCCACTTCCGGCTGATCCGGCCCGGCAAAGCCAAGCCCGCAATCCACCGCCAGCAAGGCGCCATCACAGCGATAGACATTAAGGTTCATTCCGATCTCACCCGTCCCGCCCAGCGGGATGAAGGCAAGATCGCCAGTCATGACATTCATGGTGCTAATCAGAATCCGAACGGAGAGGATCGCGAAGCGCGCTTTGGTGGAAGACAGATGAAGGATTGCGCTCGGCCAGCAGGCGCAACCCTTCAAGGGTTATGTCGGGATCGGTTCTTTCAATGACAAGGGTGCCCTCGGCGAATAGCGGGGCAAGACCACCTGTGCCGATCACCTTCATCGCGCCGCCAAATTCCGCCTTGATGCGGGAGACGATGCCCTCCACCAGGCCGACATAGCCCCAATAAATGCCCGATTGCATGGCGGGCACGGTGGCCCGGCCAATGACGGATTGCGGTCGGCCAATGCCAATGCGCGGCAGCCGGGCAGCCGCTTTATGCAACGCCTCGATGGAAAGATTGATGCCGGGCGAAATGGCGCCCCCCAGATAGGACCCATCGCCATCCACCACATCAAAAGTGGTGGCAGTGCCGAAATCAATCACGATCAGCGGCCCGCCATAACGTGTATGGGCGGCGAGCGCATTCAGCAGGCGGTCAGCGCCGACTTCTTCCGGCCGATCCACGCGAATGGCGAAACCCCAATCAAGGGGCGCGCGTGCAATCAGCGGTTCGCAATCCATCCATTCGCGGCAAAGCCGCCGCAGATTGTAAAGCGCCGCCGGCACCACCGTGCCAATCACGCAGCGCAGGATATCATCGGGCTTCACGCCGGCGTGTTGGAAAAGTGCCAGCAGCCAAACCGCATATTCATCCGAAGTGCGATCCGCGCGCGTGGCAATGCGCCAACGCCCGCGCCATTGCGTGCCGTCATGGACCGCGAAAACGACATTGGTATTGCCGGCATCAATGGCGAGTAGCATGGGTCAGATGATCTCCCCGGCCAGAATAAGCTGAACTTCGCTGCCTTTGGCAAGCTTGAGCGCACCTTCGGGAGATAGCCCGGCGAAGGCGCCTTCGATCAGCGCGCCATCACGCTTGAATGACACGGCTGCGCCCATGGTGGGGCCATGGCGGAGCCAGGCATGGCAGATGGGCGTGAAACCTTGGGCAAGGCGGGTTTCATGCCAATGGGCGAGGTTTTGCAGCAACACCGCCGCCAAGATCTCTGGCGCGGGTGGTGCCGGCAGGAATTCCGCAAGGCAGGCAGTGGCGCGGTCCGGCAGATTTGGCTTGCTCGTGATATTCACGCCGATGCCGATGCACATCCAATCAAGCGCGTTATTCGTGGCTACGCCGGTTTCAACCAGAATGCCCGCGGCCTTGGCGCCACCCAACAGCAGATCATTCGGCCATTTCAAGGTGAGTTTCGCGGCTTCCGGTAGCAGCGTTTTGATCGTTTCCGCCAAGGCCACCGCCGCAACGAAGGACCATTGCGGTGCCTCACGCAGCGCCACGGCGGGGCGCAGCAGCACCGAAAGATAGAGGTTGCCCGCAGGGCTTTCCCATCCCCTGCCCTGCCTTCCCCTACCGGCGCTTTGGCGCCGCGCCAGAATGGCGAGCCCTTCGGCTTTGCCGGCTTTGGCGCGCTGCTTCAGCGTGGTTGAGGTGCTTTCCAGCACTTCATGGCATTCAAGGCGAAACTGCACGCGCGCTTCCTGCCGCGCGCCCGGCATTAACCGAGCAGCGCGGAGACCGCTTCCTGCGCCGCGCGCACCAAAGGTGCCGGCATCAGGAAGAATAGCGTGGTGAAAATACCGGAAATGGCCATCACCATTGTCAGCGTCTGCGGACGCGCATCGAGCGGCGCCTGCACCTCATCAAAATACATCACCTTGACGACGCGCAGATAATAGAAGGCCGAAATGACGGAAGTGAGCACACCCACCACCGCCAGCGTCCAGAAGCCGCCCTGCACCGCAGCCAGAAAGACGTAGAGCTTCCCGAAGAAGCCCGCGAGCGGCGGAATGCCAGCCATGGAGAACATGAAAATCGTCATCCACATCGCCATGGCCGGATCGGTCTTGCCAAGCCCGGCCAGGTCTTCAATACGCGACACGGCCTTGCCCTGACGACGCATGGCGATCAGCACCGCAAAGGCGCCGAGGTTCATGGCAAGGTAGATTGCCATATAGACAGCCAAGCCATGCAGGCCCTCATCACTCGCGACCGCAAGGCCCATCAGCGCATAGCCGACATGGCCGATCGAGGAATAGGCCATCAGCCTTTTGATATCGCGCTGCCCAACCGCGGCGAGCGCGCCCAGCACCATGGAAGCGAGAGACACAAGGATGATCACCTGCTGCCATTGCGCGGCAAGATCCGCAAAAGGCCCGGCGAGCACGCGGGTGAGCAGGGCAATCGCCGCCACTTTCGGCGCGGCGGCGAAGAAGGCGGTGACCGGTGTGGGGGCACCTTCATAGACATCGGGCGTCCACATATGGAAGGGCACGGCGGAAACCTTGAAGGCAAGGCCAGCGAGGATGAAGATCAACCCAACCGTCAGCCCCTGGCTGCGGCCAGCGGGATCAAGCAGGGCAAGCGCAATACGCTCAAAACTTGTCGTGCCGGCAAAGCCATAAACCAACGACGCACCATAGAGGAAAAGGCCCGACGCCAAGGCGCCCAGCACGAAATATTTCAAGCCGGCTTCGGCGGATTGTTCATTATCCCGATGAAAGGCCGCAACCACGTAAAGACTGAGCGAGAGCAATTCCAGGCCGATATAGACAGTCATGAAATCATTGGCGCTCAACATGATCAGCATGCCGAGTGTGGCGAATAGCAGCAGTACCGGATATTCGAAGCGATCGAGCCCTTCGCGCGTGTTGAAATCCAGCGCCATCAGCATGCCAATGGCTGCCCCCAGCAGCACCAACAGCTTCATGAAGCGTGCAAAGCCATCGGAGATCACCTGACCGGCGAAGCCCGTGCCATCCGGCACGGTCAGCACCAGGGCCGCGGTCACCACCAAAGCGCCGATGGACGCCATGGTGCAGCCGAAGAACATATTCTGCCGCGGCAGCACACCAATCATCAGAATGGCAAGGCCGGCACAGGCCAGCACAATTTCGGGCAGGGCGAGCATCCAATTCATGATCTTACAACCCCGCGAGCCGTGCCGCACCAAGCGCGGCGTGATGCCGTTCCACCAGCGCAGCGACTGAGGCTTCAAAGAAGGACAGGAAGCTTTGCGGATAAATCCCCATCCAGATTGTCAGAAGGATGAGCGGCGCAAATACCGCATATTCGCGCGGCGAAAGATCAAGCAGGCCGCGCAAATCATCGCGCGTGATGCGCCCGAAGACGACGCGGCGATAAAGATAGAGCATGTAAGCCGCGCCCAGGATCATGCCGAGTGCGGCGCCAAAGGCGACCCAGGGGTTCACCTTCCAGGCACCCAAAATCACCAGCAATTCACCGGGGAAACCCGCAAGCCCAGGCAGCGCGACGGAAGCCATGGTGAACAGCATGAACACCAGCGCATAGGCCGGCATGATCTTGGCGACCCCGCCATAGCGCGCGATTTCGCGCGAATGCACCCGGTCATATAAAACGCCCACGCAAAGGAATAGCGCGCTGGAAACCACGCCATGCGAGAGCATGGTGAATAAGGCGCCCGACAACCCCTGCTGCGTGAAGGTAAAAATGCCAAGCGTGACAATGCCCATATGCGCGACCGATGAATAGGCGATCAGCTTCTTCATATCTTCCTGCGCCAATGCCACCAGTGAGGTATAGACAATGGCGACAATGGAAAGCGCAAAAATCCAGGGCGCGAATTCCGCACTCGCGACCGGCAGCAAGGGCAGGCTGAAGCGCAGGAACCCGTAAGCGCCCATCTTCAGCAAGACGCCCGCCAGAATGACAGAGCCCGCCGTGGGTGCTTCCACATGCGCATCCGGCAGCCAGGTATGCACTGGCCACATCGGCACCTTGACGGCGAAGGAGGCAAAGAAGGCCAGGAAAATCCAGGTTTGCAGCGATGGCGGAATGGTGAGCGTAAAGAGCTCCACGATGTCCGTCGTGCCGGCCTTGTACCAAAGCAGCAGAATGGCGAGCAGCATGAGGACGGAGCCAAGCAAGGTATATAAAAACAGCTTGAACGCCGCATAGACACGCCGCTGCCCGCCCCAAACGCCGATGATCAGGAACATCGGGATCAGCACGCCTTCGAAGAAGATATAGAAAACCACAAAATCGAGCGCGCAGAACATGCCGACCATCATGGTCTCAAGGATCAGGAAGGCGATCATGTATTCGCGCACCCGGTTCTGCACCGCTTCCCAGGAAGACAGGATGCAAATGGGTGTCAGCAGGGTCGAGAGCAGCACAAACAGCACCGAAATGCCATCTACGCCCATGTGATAGGTGACGCCAAAATCCGCGAGCCAATCAAGCCGTTCGACGAATTGGAACTCGGCTTCGTTCTTGTCGAAGCGGAACCACAGCACGAGCGACAGCATGAAGGTGATCAGGCTGGTCCAAAGCGCGGTCCAGCGTGCATTGCTGGCGACTGTCTGCTCGTCACCCCGCACGGCAAGGATGATTGCCACCCCCGCCAAGGGCAGGAAGGTCAGCAGGCTGAGCAAGGGGAAACCGACACCCATCATCTTCAGCCCCCGAACAGCAGCAGAGAAACAAGCACAACAAGCCCCACAATCATGGTGAAGGCGTAACTCGCAACACGGCCGGTTTGCAGCGATACCGCCTGACGCGCTGCCCCCGCCACTGATGCGGCAAGGCCATTGGGCACACCATCAATGATGCGCACATCGCCGATCTTCCAAAAACCACGCGCGAGTGCACGTGCCGGGCGGACAAAGATTGCGTCATAAAGCTCATCAAAATACCATTTGTTGAGCAGGAAGCGATGCACGCCGGGCAGCGCATTCGCCAGCGTCGCCGGCAGATGGGGCACGAACATATACATCACGTAAGCGAGTGCGATGCCGCCAAGCCCGACAATGGTTGGCGCCAGCGGCACCCAGCCTGGCACTTCATGCACATGATGCATGATGTGATTATGCGGCGCATTGACGATGGCGCCGTTCCAGAATTCTTCCCAGTGATGGCCGATGAAGGAAGGCGCAAAGACCGCACCGGCAAACACCGCGCCCACCGCCAGCAACAGCAACGGCACCAGCATCACCGCCGGGCTTTCATGCACATGTTCCATGGTGTGGTGATCCGCCCGCGGCGCGCCATGGAAGGTCAGGATCAGCAGGCGCCAGGAATAGAAGGCAGTCAGGAAGGCCGCGAGCAAGCCGCAGATGAAGGCGTACATCCCAACGCCGGAATGCGCCGCATAAGCCGCTTCCAGCACGAAATCCTTGGAATAATACCCAGCGAAATAGGGCACTCCCGCAAGCGCCAGAGAACCAATCCACATCACCGCATAGGTCACCGGGATCTTCTTCCAGATACCACCCATTTTGCGAATATCCTGTTCTTCCGACATGGCGTGGATCACCGAACCGGCAGAAAGGAACAGCAGCGCCTTGAAGAAGGCATGGGTGAAAAGATGGAAAATCGCGCCCTGATAAGCACCAACCCCGGCCGCGAAGAACATATAGCCAAGCTGCGAACAGGTGGAATAGGCAATGATGCGCTTGATGTCGTTCTGCACGCAGCCAATGGTCGCGGCGAATAGCGCGGTTGAAGCGCCCACCACGGTCACGATGGCAAGTGCTGTCGGTGCATATTCAAAGACCGGCGACATGCGCGCCACCAGAAACACGCCAGTGGTCACCATGGTTGCGGCATGGATCAGCGCGGAAACGGGGGTCGGGCCTTCCATCGCATCCGGCAACCAGGTGTGCAGGCCAAGCTGTGCGGACTTACCGCAGGCGCCGAGGAAGAGCAGGATGCAAATCACCTCATAGGCTGGCAGGCCGGCGAAGCGCGCATCCTTGTGTTGATCAATGGTGCCAAAAATTTCGCTGAATTCGATGGACCCAAACACCCAAAAGGTCAGGCAAAGCCCCAGCATGAAGAAAAGATCGCCCACGCGATTGACGATGAAGGCCTTCATCGCCGCGGCACAGGCGCTTTCCTTTTCATACCAATACCCAATCAGCAGATAGGAAGCGAGGCCAACACCTTCCCAGCCAAAGAACAGCTGCACCAGATTATCCGCTGTCACCAGCATCAACATCATGAAGGTAAACAGCGACAAATAGGCAAAGAAGCGCGGCGTGGTCGGGTCATGCGACATATAGCCGACGCTATAAAGATGGATCAGCGTGGAAATGCAGGTGACCATCGCCACCATCACCACACTCAGCGTGTCATAGCGCAGCGCCCAATCAAGCCCGAAGGACCCAACATCCAGGAAGCGCAGCAGCACCACGGTTTGCGGCGCATGGCCCAAGGCCACCTCAACAAAGGAAGCCACACCGCATATCGCGGCCAGCGCCATGCACAGCACAGTGACCCATTGCGAAGCCTTGTCGCCAATCCAGCGACCAAAGAAACCCGCAATGGTCGCACCCAGCAGCGGGAAGAAAACGGCGCCGACAAACATCGCGCTAACCCTTCAGGGTCGAGATATCCTCGACCTCGATCGAACCGCGGTTGCGGAAGTAAACAACAAGAATGGCAAGGCCAATGGCGGCTTCAGCCGCTGCCACGGTCAGGATGAACATGGTGAAGACCTGGCCCGCCAGATCATTCAAATGGGCCGAAAACGCCACCAGGTTCAGATTGACCGAAAGCAGGATCAATTCCACCGACATCAGAATGACAATGACATTCTTGCGGTTCAGAAAAATCCCGAAAATACCAAGGACGAACAGGATAGCCGCCACGGTCAGGAAATGGGACAGGCCGATGGTCATGTCAGTGATGCCCCCCATGGCCGTGGTGATGCTCAATGGGCTTGGGTGCGGCTTCCTCAGGCAATGGCGGACGACGAATGCCAAGCTGCTTAAGCCCCGCACCAGTCGGCACCGATACATTCGTCACAGACCCGGCACGCGCGATCTGTTCAGCGATATTCTGCCGCTTGGAATTCGGCTTATCGCGCAGCGTCAGCACAATGGCGCCAATCATCGCGACCAGCAGGATCAGGCCGCAGCCCTGAAAGAGATAGATGTAATCCGTATAGAAAATACGCCCAAGCGCTTCCGCATTCGCAACATCCGCCGGCGTTTCATTGAGCCGTAGCGCCATGGCCCCCGGTGCCGCGCGCCAGCCAATCATCACCATGACCAATTGCACCAGCAGCACCAGGCCAATCAGCGCGCCGACTGGTGCATAACGCTGAAAGCCCTCACGCAGCCGCGCGAAATCAATATCCAGCATCATGACCACAAACAGGAACAGCACCGCGACCGCGCCGACATAGACAATAACCAAAATCATGGCGAGGAATTCAGCGCCGGCCAGCAGGAACAACCCAGCCGCATTGAAGAAGGCCAGGATCAGGAACAGCACGCTGTGCACCGGGTTCCGGCTGGTCACCACCATCACGGCGGAACCGATCAGCACCGCGGCGAAGGCGTAAAAGGCAAGAGCGGCAATCATCAAACGCCCCTTCCCTTACCGATACGGCGCATCGAGGCGTAGCCTCTCAGCCAGCATGGGTTCCCAACGATCGCCATTATCGAGCAGCTTTTCCTTGGTGTAGATGAGTTCTTCCCGCCGCTCGACCGCGAATTCCATATTCGGCCCTTCGACAATGGCATCTACCGGGCAGGCTTCTTCGCAAAGCCCGCAATAGATGCATTTAGTCATGTCAATGTCGTAGCGCGTGGTGCGGCGGCTCCCATCTTCGCGGGGTTCGGCTTCAATGGTGATGGCCTGGGCGGGGCAGACAGCTTCACACAGCTTGCAGGCGATGCAGCGTTCTTCGCCATTCGGATAGCGGCGGAGCGCATGTTCACCCTTGAAGCGTGGCCCAAGCGGCCCGCGTTCATAGGGGTAGTTCAGCGTCACCTTCTTCTTGAAGAAATACTTCAAGGTGAGCGCCATGCCGGAGACGATTTCCGTGAGCAGCAGGCTACGGGCGACGCGATCGAGAGAAGCCATGTTCAGCGCCCTATCAAGCCGGCAGCCAGCCGGTGAGTTTCAGAACGGCGGCGGTAATCACCAGCCAGATCAGGCTGAAGGGCAGAAACACCTTCCAGCCAAGCCGCATCAACTGGTCATAGCGATAGCGCGGGAAGGTCGCGCGCACCCAGATAAAGACGAACAGCAGGAAGCAGACCTTCAGCACGAACCAAATGGGGCCAGGGATCCAGGTAAAGGGTTCAATCGCCAGCGGCGGATACCAGCCACCCAGGAACAGGATCGTCGTCAGCGACGCCATCAGGATCATATTCGCGTATTCGCCAAGGAAGAATAACGCAAAGGACATGCTGCTGTATTCAACGAAGAAGCCCGCCACCAATTCGCTTTCGCCTTCCGGTAAGTCAAACGGCGCGCGATTGGTCTCGGCCAGGGTCGAGATGAAGAAAATAACGAACATCGGGAAGAGCGGAATGAAGAACCAAAGATTCTCCTGCGCCTTCACAATGGCGTTCAGATTGAGCGAGCCCACGCACAGCAGCACGGTCACAATCACAAAACCCATGCTGACTTCGTAGGACACCATCTGCGCAGCGGAACGCAGCGCGCCGAGGAAGGCATATTTCGAATTGGAAGCCCAACCCGCGATGATGATGCCGTAAACACCCAGCGATGAAATGGCGAAAAGATAGAGAATGCCGACATTGATATCGGCAATCGCCCAGCCATCATTCACTGGGATCACCGCCCAGGCCAGCATGGCCAGCATGAAGGTCAGCATCGGCGCAAACAGGAACAGGAGCTTATTCGCCCCTGTCGGCACAATGGTTTCCTTGAGCAGCATCTTGAGCGCATCGGCAAAGGGCTGCAGCAAACCAAACGGACCAACGACATTGGGGCCACGACGCATTTGCATCGCCGCCAGCACCTTGCGTTCAGCAAGCGTCAGGAAGGCAACCATCACAAGCAGCGGCACCAGCAGCGCCAAGGCTTTCGCAACCGTCAGCGCCAAAACACCAATGGGGGAAGCCAGGAATTCGCTCATCGCCCTACTCCGCCGCCAAAGCCTGCTGCGGCCCATAGACCGCGGCGCATTCCGCCATGACATCCGATGCGCGGCTGATCACATCGGCGCGGTGATAATCCGTGATAGGCAGGCGGAAGGGCGCTGCATCCATCGCCATAGCCGTTTGCGGGCCGGCCATATCAGCGCAGCCTGAAGCCGCCACTTCGCCAATCCGCGCAAAGACCGGACTGACACTCGCCATCCGTGCACGCAAAGCATCCAGATCATTATAGGCCAGCGTCTTGCCAACACCTTCGCTGAAGGCGCGGATGATGCGCCAATCCTCTCGCGCTTCGCCTGGTGGGTGAATGGCGCGATAGCTGCGTTGCGCGCGGCCTTCGGTATTCACCCAGGTCGCGTCCTTTTCCGTATAGGCCGCACCTGGCAGCAGCACATCGGCGCGCGCCGCCATCGCATCACCATGATGGCCCTGATAGATCACGAAAGTGCTGGCAGGGATCCGCGCCGGATCAAACCCATCCGCATTCAGCAGCCACAGCGCATCCACGCCACCGCCGAGCATTGCGGCAAGGTCCTTGCCCCCCTGCCCCGGCAGGAAGCCAAGTTCCAAGGCGCCAAGCTGACCACCGAAGTGATGCAGCAGATTGAAGCCATGCCAATCGGGCTTCAGCATGCCGGTCTCGGCCGCCAAACGCCATGCTGCCGCCAGAACCGCCGCACCATCAGCGCGCGCAATCGCACCACGCCCCAGGATCAGCATGGGCTTTTGCGCTGCCTTCAGCGTCGCGGCGAAAGGATGCGATCCTTCCAGCAAAGCCGAAAGCGCCGCCTGCCCTTCGCCCACATGCAGGGCGCTATAGGTCAGATCAATCCCCGCCGGACCGATCACGCCAACAGGGAAACGCCCCTGCGCCCAGCGCTTGCGAATACGCGCATTCAACACCGGCGCTTCCTTGCGCGGATCAGCGCCGATGATCAGCAGCGCATCGGCTTCTTCAATGCCAGCAATGGTCGTGTTGAAGCGATAGAAATCAGCGCGGCTGCCATCAATCGCCGCGCCATCTTCTCGGCAATCCAGATTGGCGCTGCCATAGGCCGCCATCAGATCCTTGAGCGCCAACACGCTTTCCGCATCCGCAAGCGAACCCGCCACTGCGCCAATTCGGTCAGCCGATGTCTTCGACAATTTCTCCGCGATCACGCCAAAGGCTTCCGCCCAGCTTGCCGCAACCATGCGGCCTTCCTTGCGGAGCCAAGGCCGATCCAGCCGACGGCGCTTCAGCCCATCAAAGGAAAAGCGGCCGCGATCGGCCATCCATTCCTCATTCACCGCTTCATTGATGCGCGGCAGAATGCGCAGCACTTCGGGGCCGCGCGTATCAATGCGGATATTCGCCCCCACGGCATCCAGCACATCAATGCCATCCGTCTTGCGCAATTCCCAAGGCCGCGAAACGAAAGCATAAGGCCGGCTGGTCAGCGCACCGACCGGGCAGATATCAATCAGATTGCCGGAAAGCTCAGAGGTCAGCGCCTTTTCCACATAGGTGCCGATTTCCATATTCTCGCCGCGATTGGTGCCGCCCAATTCCGGCGTGCCGGCAACCTCGGCGGCAAAGCGCACGCAGCGCGTGCATTGAATGCAGCGCGTCATCACGGTTTTGATGAGCGGGCCGATATTCTTATCCTTCACCGCCCGCTTCGCTTCGCCATAACGTGACTTGTCATGACCATACGCATAGGCCTGGTCCTGCAAGTCACACTCACCACCCTGGTCGCAAATCGGGCAATCCAGCGGATGATTGATCAGCAGAAATTCCATCACGCCGCGCCGCGCATTACGCACCACCGGGGTATCGGTGAAAACCTTCATGCCATCCATCACCGGATAGGCACAGGAAGCGACCGGCTTTGGCGCCTTTTCCACTTCCACCAGGCACATACGGCAATTGCCGGCAACACTCAGGCGTTCATGATAGCAAAAGCGCGGGATTTCCTTGCCCGCCGCTTCGCAGGCTTGCAGCACGGAAGACCCATTGGGGACTTCCACTTCAATGCCATCAACCGTGACCTTCGCCATGGCGCTTACTCCGCCGCCTGAGGCAGCGCGTGGCGCCGCTTGTATTCACGAATGCGCTCTTCCATCAGCGGGCGGAAATGCCGGATCAGCCCCTGCACAGGCCACACACCACCATCGGCAAGCGCGCAAATCGTATGACCTTCAATGCGGCGCGTAACGTTTTCCAATACGTCAATTTCCTCAATCTCCGCATTGCCTTCCACCATGCGGTCCATCATGCGCTTCTGCCAGCCCATGCCTTCACGGCAGGGCGTGCATTGGCCGCAGCTTTCATGCTTGTAGAAGGCCGCGAGCCGCGCAATCGCCTTGATTACATCGGTGGACTTATCCATCACAATCACGCCCGCCGTTCCAAGGCCGGAACGGTGTTCGCGCAGCGCATCAAAATCCATCAGCACATCATCGCAGATGTGCTTCGGCAGTAGCGGCGTGGAAGACCCGCCGGGGATGACACACAGCAAATTATCCCAACCACCGCGCACCCCGCCGGCATAGCGTTCAATCAGCTCCCGCATCGGGATGCTCATTTCCGCTTCCACATTGCAGGGATTGTTCACATGGCCCTGGATGCAGAAGATCTTCGTGCCCGAATTTTTCGGCCGCCCGAAGGAGGCAAACCATTCCGGCCCACGCCGCAAAATCTCAGGCACCACGGCGATGGTTTCAACATTATTCACCGTGGTCGGGCAGCCATAAAGCCCAACCGCCGCCGGGAAAGGCGGCTTCAGCCGCGGCATGCCCTTTTTGCCTTCCAGGCTTTCGATCAGCGCGGTTTCCTCACCGCAGATATAGGCGCCCGCGCCGCGATGCACGTAAAGATCGAAATCCCAGCCGGAGCCCGCGGCATTCCGCCCTAGCAGGCCGGCGTCATACGCTTCCTGAATAGCGGCTTCCAGCACCACGCTTTCATTGTAGTATTCGCCGCGAATATAGATGTAGCCAGCATGCGCACCCATCGCGAAGCCGGCGATCAGGCAGCCTTCGATCAGCGTATGCGGATCGTGGCGGATGATGTCGCGATCCTTGCAGGTGCCCGGTTCCGATTCATCAGCATTCACCACCAGATAGGAAGGCCGGCCATCCGATTGCTTCGGCATGAAGGACCATTTCATGCCGGTCGGGAAACCCGCACCACCACGGCCACGAAGCCCTGAATTCTTCACTTCTTCAATGACGGTATCACGTCCGCGCGCAATGATGGCCGCAGTGCCATCCCAATTCCCGCGCATGCGCGCCGCTGCCAGATTCCAGGGCTGACGGCCATAGAGGTTCTGGAAAATCCGGTCCTTGTCCGAAAGGGCCATCTTATTCCTCTCCCCGCCCGGTCAAAACGGTTTGCTCGCCAGCCGGCGCGCTGGCCATGCGGCCAATGGCGCTACCCGGCTTCGGTCTTTCGCCGCGCTTGAAGGCTTCAAGCAGCTTCACCGTGCTCTCGTAATTCAGGTCTTCGTAGTAATCATCGTCAATCTGCAGAATGGGCGCATTCACGCAGGCGCCGAGGCATTCCACTTCCGTCAGCGTGAACAGCCCATCCGCACTGGTATCGCCAACGCCCTTCAGGCCGCCCGCATCCTTGCAGGCGCGCAGCACATCATCCGAACCGCGCAGCATGCAGGGCGTGGTGCCGCAAAGCTGCAAATGATGCCGCCCAATCGGCTTCATGTTGAACATGAAATAGAAGGTCGCGACTTCATAAACGCGGATCGGCGGCATCGAAAGCCGTTCAGCAATCACATCCATCGCCACCCGCGGCACCCAGGCGCTGCCGGTCAACCGCCCCATCTGGCGCTGCGCGACATAAAGCAGCGAAATCACCGCGCTGGCCTGCTTGCCTTCCGGATAGCGCTTCAGAATGGTCGCAATCTTCGCCTCGCTTTCGGCATCAAAAGCGAAGCTGTCTGGTTCCTTGTGGGCTGGCGCGCTCACCGGTCAATTTCCCCAAAGACGATATCAAGAGACCCAATGACGGAAACCGCATCGGCCAGCATATGCCCTTTTGAGAGCACTTCCATCGCCTGCAAATGCGCATAGCCAGGCGCGCGGATTTTGCAGCGATAGGGTTTGTTGGTGCCATCCGCCACCAGATAGACGCCAAACTCACCCTTCGGCGCTTCCACAACCGAATAGGTTGAGCCCGCCGGCACGTGATAGCCTTCCGTATAAAGCTTGAAGTGATGGATCAGCGCTTCCATCGAACGCTTCATCTCACCACGCTGGGGTGGTGCGATCTTGTTATCCATCAGCTTGATCGGGCCCGGCTTCATCTGCTTGAGGCACTGATCAATGATCTTCAGGCTTTCACGCATTTCCAGCATACGGACCAGATAGCGGTCATAGCAATCGCCGCGCGTGCCAACCGGCACGTCAAACTCCATCCGGTCATACACGTCATAAGGCTGGCTCTTGCGCAAATCCCAGGCGCAGCCGGAAGCGCGCAGGCAGGGCCCGCTGAAGCCCCAGGCCATGGCCTGTTCCGCACTCATGATCCCAATATCAACAGTGCGCTGCTTGAAGATGCGGTTTTCCGTGAGCAGCCCTTCAAGGTCCTTCAGAAATTCAGGAAATTTCTTCGCCCAGTCGGCAATTTTGTCTTCCAGCCCCGCCGGTAAATCCTTCGCAACGCCACCCGGGCGGAAGTAATTCGCGTGGTAATGGCTGCCCGAGACCGCCTCATAGAATTCAAGCAAGGTCTCGCGCTGTTCAAAGCCCCAAAGTGCCGGCGTGATGGCGCCGCAATCCAGCGCGTAGGTGGTGATATTGAGCAAATGGTTCAGCACGCGCGTCAATTCGCTGAACAGCACTCGAATATATTGCGCTCGTTCCGGCGCTTCGATCCCGAGAAGCCTTTCGGTGCCGAGCGCAAAAGCATGCTCCATGCACATGGGGCTGACGTAATCGAGGCGATCAAAATACGGCAGCGCCTGAATATAGGTTTTGTGTTCGATCAGCTTTTCGGTGCCGCGATGCAGCAGGCCGATATGCGGATCGGCACGCTCCACCACCTCACCCTTCATTTCCAGGATCAGGCGCAGCACGCCATGCGCGGCGGGGTGCTGCGGGCCGAAATTGATGGTGTGGCTGTCGCCTTCAATGGTGTGGCGTACCGTCTCGGGCTCCGCGCCCGCAATGGCGATTGCCTGGCTCTGGCTCATGCCGGCCCCTCCAGACGGTTCAGATGCACTTTTTCATCCCCGGGCAGCGTGGTCATGCCTTCCCAGGGGCTCAAGAAATCAAAGCTGCGGAAATCCTGTTGCAGCGTGACGGGCTGATAAACCACGCGCTGCTGTTCCGAATCATATCGCACTTCAACATGGCCCGTCAGCGGGAAGTCCTTGCGCAGCGGATGGCCTTCAAAGCCGTAATCCGTCAGCAGCCGGCGCAAATCCGGCTGGCCGGCGAAGACCACGCCATACATGTCCCAGGTCTCACGCTCATACCAGGTGGCGCTCGGCCAAATCTCGGCAACGGAGGGGACTGGCGCCACGCCATCAGTGGTGACCGATACGCGGATGCGGCGGTTCTCCGCTAGGCTCAGCAGATTATAGACAACCTCAAACCGCTCAGCCCGTTCGGGCCAATCAACGCCGCAAATATCCATGCATTGTTCGAAGGAAAAGCGCGGATCGTCGCGCAGCATGAGCATCAACGGCAGAAGCTGATCGCGATTGGCCTGCACGGCGAGTTCCGCCCCGCCCCGCGCCAATGTAAAGCCGGTCACAGCGCCTTGTGGTGCGGCGGCGGCAATCGCAGCACCCAGGAACTCCAACGGATTTTCCGCAACCGCTTCGGCGGTTTCAGGCAATTGCTCAGCCACGGAGGATCGTCCCTGTTCTGCGGATTTTCTTCTGCAATTGCAGAATGCCATAGACCAAGGCCTCGGCTGTGGGTGGGCAGCCGGGCACATAGATATCCACCGGCACCACACGGTCACAACCACGCACCACGCTATAGGAGTAATGGTAATACCCGCCGCCATTGGCGCAGGACCCCATGGAGATCACCCAGCGCGGTTCCGACATCTGGTCATAAACCTTGCGCAGTGCGGGGGCCATCTTGTTCGTGAGCGTGCCGGCCACGATCATCACATCCGATTGCCGGGGTGAGCCGCGCGGGATGATGCCGAAGCGGTCCAAATCATAGCGTGCCATATAGGCATGGATCATCGGCACGGCGCAGCAGGCCAGACCAAAGGTCATCGGCCACAAGCTGCCGGTGCGCGCCCAATTCACCACCTTGTCCAGATTAGCGACAACGAATCCCTTTTCGGTGATTTCATCGCCAACCGCCTTCACCACCGCATCCTGTGCGGCGCCGGGCGGCAGGGCCTGCTTGTTCCAGGAAAGTTCGGAAGCGCCGCTCATTTCATTCCCAATCAAGGGCGCCTTTGCGCCATTCATAAACAAAACCAATCGTCAGCACGAACAGAAAGGCCATCATGGACCCGAAGCCGAGCCAGCCTATGCCGCCAAGCGACACCGCCCAGGGAAACAGGAAGGCCACTTCCAGATCGAAAATGATGAAAAGGATCGCCACCAGATAGAAGCGCACATCGAATCGGCGCCGCGTATCGTCAAACGGCGCAAAGCCGCATTCATAAGTGGAAAGCTTTTCGGCATAAGGCTTCTGCCGCGCGGCCAGCATGGCGCCGGCAACCATCGCAATGGCGATTCCCGCTGCAATGCCCAGGAAAACGAGCACAGGGAAATACGTGGCCAGCAAGGGCTGGGTCATGGCTTCCTCAACTCTGGCGCCCCCAAAGGCCTGGTGGCGCGTTATGGCCTGCCCACGGTTTTTACCGCATCGCAGCGAAGCGAGATTAGCCCCGCTTTGCAGAATGCGCCATAGGGCATTCAGCCGTAATTTCAAGATGCTGAGATACAACATCCCGGTTACGGAAACATGATTGAGGAAAAGAGAAACTGGCGCGAGTGACGGGGCTCGAACCCGCGACCTTCGGCGTGACAGGCCGACGCTCTAACCGACTGAGCTACACCCGCTTACCAAGCGATAGAGGCTGATAGGACGCCTGCCCCGATGGTGTCAAGGCGATCCCGCAGAAGGCTGAATGGGCACTGACGGGGTCGAACCGCCGACATCCTGTGTGTAAGACAGGCGCTCTACCGCTGAGCTAAGCGCCCCAATCAAGCAACAATACAACATAGGGGCCGGGCCTTAATTGACCCGGCCAAACGTCAAAATGACGCGTCAGTTCACCGAATCCTTCAGCGCCTTGCCCATCTTGAAGCGCACCGCGGTGCTGGCGGGGATTTTGATTTCCTCACCAGTGCGCGGGTTGCGCCCGGTGCTGGCGGCACGCTTGGCGGCGGCGAAGGTGCCAAAGCCCATCAGGCGCACTTCGCCATCCTGCTTCAGCCCAGCCGTGATCGAATCGAACACCGCATCCACAGCCTCTGCGGCCTTTTCCTTGGTCATGTCAGCGGCCTTGGCGACAGCCGCGACCAGTTCCTGTTTGTTCACGAATAATTCCTTTCCTCTGGGTAAGACGACTTGAGCGCGAAACGACCGATCAGCCACCAGCCGGAGAGGGGAACGTGTCACGAGAAGCCGAGGCGTCTCTACACTTCCCCCTCTGTCTGGGCAAATGGCCGAAGCCGTCCCGGCTTTTGGTTTAGTGGGGCAGCGCCGCGCTGGTGGCCGAGGTTTCGGGTTTTTGCGGCGGTGTCTCAACCGGTTCTTCCCAGGTGATGGCTTCAGGCTTGCGTGCCAAGGCGCGCATGATGACCTCATCCACATGGGATACTGTGTTGATCTCCAGACCCTTTTTTACGCTTTCCGGAATATCGGCCAGGTCCTTCTCATTCTCCTTTGGAATGAAAACGGTCTTGATGCCGGCCCGCATGGCGGCCAGCAGCTTTTCCTTGAGCCCACCAATCGGCAATACCCGCCCGCGCAGCGTAATCTCTCCGGTCATGCCGACATCGCGCCTGACCGGGATGCCTGTCAGCACCGAGACTATGCTGGTCGCCATGGCAATGCCGGCTGAAGGCCCGTCCTTGGGTGTTGCCCCTTCCGGCACATGCACGTGCAGATCGCGCTTTTCGAAAAGCGTCGGCTTGATGCCGAAACTCGTTGAGCGGCTGCGCACATAGGACATGGCAGCGGAGACGCTTTCCTGCATGACATCGCCAAGCTTGCCGGTCTGCTTCACATTACCCTTACCGGGCAGCAGCACGGATTCGATGGTGAGGATCTCTCCCCCCACTTCGGTCCAGGCCAGACCGGTGACAACACCGACCATATCCTCAGCCTCAGCCTCGCCGTAGCGGAACTTTCGGACACCGGCGAATTTCTCAAGGTTCTTCGGCGTGATCGCGACCTTTTTCGCTTTTTTGGAGACAATCTCCTTCACCGCCTTGCGCGCCAGGCCCGCGATTTCGCGTTCCAGGTTACGCACGCCCGCTTCGCGCGTGTAGTAGCGGATCAGGTCACGAATGGCGGCATCGGCCAGTGTCCATTCCCCTGCCTTCAGGCCATTCGCCTCGCTCACCTTTGCAATCAGATGCCGCTTGGCGATTTCAATCTTCTCATCCTCGGTATAGCCGGGGATGCGAATGATCTCCATGCGATCCAGCAGCGGCTGCGGCATGCGGAGAGAATTCGCCGTGGTCACGAACATCACATCCGAAAGATCGTAATCCACTTCCAGGTAGTGATCCGCGAAAGTGCTGTTCTGTTCAGGATCCAGCACTTCAAGCAGCGCCGAGGAAGGATCACCCCGCCAATCGGCACCGAGCTTGTCAATTTCATCCAGCAGGAAAAGCGGGTTGGAGGTCTTCGCCTTCTTCATCCCCTGAATGACCTTACCGGGCATGGAGCCGATATAGGTCCGGCGATGGCCGCGCACTTCCGCCTCATCCCGCACGCCGCCCAACGACATGCGGACAAAATTCCGCCCCGTCGCCTTGGCGATGGATTTGCCGAGCGAGGTCTTGCCGACACCAGGCGGGCCCACCAGGCACAGGATCGGCCCCCTGATCTTGGGCGAGCGTGATTGCACCGCCAGATATTCGATTATGCGTTCCTTGACCTTCTCAAGCCCATAGTGATCGGCATCAAGAACCTTCTCCGCCGCCACGATATCCTTGCGCACCCGGCTTTGCTTCTTCCAGGGGATGGTCAGCATCCAATCCAGGTAATTGCGCACCACGGTCGCTTCCGCGCTCATCGGGCTCATGCTGCGGAGCTTCTTGACCTCTGCGAGGGCCTTTTCGCGCGCTTCCTTGGAAAATTTGGTGGCTTTGATCTTGGCTTCGATTTCGGCGATTTCGTCCTTGCCGTCTTCGCCTTCGCCAAGTTCCTTCTGGATCGCCTTCAACTGTTCATTCAGGTAATATTCGCGCTGCGTCTTTTCCATCTGCCGCTTCACGCGGCTACGGATGCGCTTTTCCACCTGCAGCACGCCGATTTCGCCTTCCATATGGGCGAAGACTTTTTCAAGCCGTGCGGCCACCGAAGGCAGTTCCAGCAATTCCTGCTTTTCCGGAATTTTGAGGCCCAGATGGGAAGCGATGGTATCCGCCAGCTTCGATGCGTCTTCGATCTGATTGACCGAAACCAGCACCTCAGGCGCGATTTTCTTGTTCAGCTTGATGTATTGTTCGAATTGCGCGACCACGGTGCGCGCCAGCGCTTCCGTTTCCCGGCCCTCGACCGGCGGTTCTTCGATCTTTTCAACAAAGGCTTCGAAATAGGGCGCGGTTTCCTTATAGCCGGCCACACGCGCGCGCCTGCCGCCCTCCACCAGCACCTTTACCGTGCCATCGGGCAGCTTCAGCAATTGCAGCACCGTTGAAATGGTGCCGATCTGGAACAGATCATCCGCGCCCGGATCATCCTGGCCGGCATTCTTCTGGGCAACAAGCAGGATCTGCTTGTCATCCTTCATCACCGCTTCCAGGGCGCGCACGGATTTCTCCCGGCCCACGAAAAGCGGCACGATCATGTGGGGAAAGACAACGATATCCCGCAACGGCAGCACAGGAAGGATATCGCCACGCAATGTTTCAGTCATGTGACCTCACTATGGACAGTCGCGCCCGGCCCGCCCAAAAGCGGCGCAGGCGGGGCGCCTTCCGCCATTATGTTGGTTTTCACCAGCGCCCTCACAAGGCCCAGCGGCGCGGGCATCAGGCCGAGGATTGCTCGGCCGCACGCTCCCCATAAATGAATAGGGGTTGGGCGCGGCCTTCGGCCACTTCGCTGTTCACCACCACCTCCTCGACCGTCTCAAGCCCCGGCAATTCGAACATGGTGTCCAGCAGGATGGATTCCAGAATGGAACGCAAGCCCCGCGCGCCGGTCTTGCGCTGGATGGCGCGGGTTGCCACGGCGCGCAGCGCATCCTCGGTAAAGGTCAGCTTGGCGCCTTCCATTTCGAACAGGCGGCCATATTGCTTGACCAGAGCGTTCTTCGGCTTGGTCAGGATTTCGATCAGCGCCTTTTCGTCCAGATCCTCAAGAGTCGCCAGCACGGGCAGGCGGCCAATGAATTCCGGGATCAGGCCGAATTTCAGCAAATCCTCGGGCTCCACCTCACGCAGGATGGCACCGGTACGGCGTTCATCAGGGTCGCGCACTTCGGCACCAAAGCCAATGCCCGAGCCCTTGCCGCGGGCGCTGATAATCTTTTCAAGCCCGGCAAAGGCGCCGCCGCAAATGAACAGGATATTGGACGTATCCACTTGCAGGAATTCCTGCTGCGGATGCTTGCGCCCGCCCTGCGGCGGCACGGAGGCGACCGTGCCTTCCATGATCTTGAGCAGCGCCTGCTGCACCCCTTCACCACTCACATCGCGCGTGATCGAGGGATTGTCCGATTTGCGGCTGATCTTGTCCACTTCGTCAATATAGACAATGCCGCGCTGGGCGCGTTCCACATTGTAATCGGCTGCCTGCAAAAGCTTGAGGATGATATTCTCCACATCCTCACCCACATAGCCCGCCTCGGTCAGGGTGGTGGCATCCGCCATGGTGAAGGGCACATCCAGGATGCGCGCCAGTGTCTGGGCCAGCAGCGTCTTGCCCGACCCGGTCGGTCCCAGCAGCATGATGTTGGATTTGGCAATCTCAACATCCGCCCCCTTAGCGCCCTGCCCCAGCCGCTTGTAATGATTATGCACCGCAACCGAGAGAACGCGCTTGGCGTATTCCTGGCCGATCACATAGTCATCCAGGACCTTGCAGATTTCCTTGGGCGTCGGCACACCATCGCGTGACTTCACCATATGCGTCTTGTGCTCTTCACGGATGATATCCATGCAGAGCTCAACGCATTCATCGCAAATGAATACGGTAGGCCCGGCGATCAGCTTGCGGACCTCATGCTGCGACTTCCCGCAGAAGGAGCAGTAGAGGGTATTCTTGGAATCGCCGGACTTGCTCATACCGTCTCCATGCGGCCGCGATTTGCGGGCCACGATTCATTCATCATACTCCCCGAAGCCTGTCGGGGAAAGCATAGCCGAGCGGGAAGGCGTCCGATCACGCCGGCGTGGCTTCCGCCGGCGCCACCGGGCGCTTTTCAACCACGTGATCCACCAAGCCGAAATCCCGCGCTTCCTCCGCCGACATATAGCTGTCGCGTTCCAGCTTGCGCTCAATGGCGTCAATGGGCTGGCCGGTATGATGCACGTAAATTTCATTAAGCCTCTGGCGAAGCTTGAGAATTTCGCGCGCCTGGATTTCGATATCGGTCGCCTGACCCTGCGCCCCGCCTGAGGGCTGGTGCACCATCACGCGGCTATTGGGCAACGCATAACGCTTGCCCTTGGCGCCAGCGCACAGCAGCAGGGACCCCATGGAGGCCGCCTGCCCGATGCAGACCGTGCTCACTGGGCTGCGGATATATTGCATGGTGTCATACATAGCGAGGCCGGATGAAACCACGCCACCCGGGCTATTGATGTAAAACGCGATATCCTTATTAGGGTTCTCGCTTTCCAGAAACAGGAGCTGGGCACAGATCAGGGCCGAAACCTGGTCAAAAACCGGACCTGTCAGGAAGATGATGCGTTCCTTGAGAAGGCGGGAATAGATATCAAAGGCCCGCTCGCCGCGCGCGGTCTGTTCGACCACCATGGGCACCAGGGTATTGTTATAAACATCAACAGGATCACGGTCCCTGATCATCATCTCATCCTTTCGCGGCAAGCAGGCCGCCCCTCGTCGCTTTTGCCTGACCCCGCATGTGGTGCGGCGACCGGACAGCGCAAATCCCATGCGCCCATTTTCCCGCCCCGGTCAACGCCCTGGCGCATCCCCAAGCTTGAGCACCAAGCCATCATAGCCGGGCTCCACCCCGGGCGGCAGGGTTTGGCGCAGCCAACCGTAATCCAGATCGCTGCCCATATGGGTCAGAATTGTCCGGCGCGGTTGCAATATGCGTACCCATTCCAAAACCTGTTCGACATTCGCATGCACCTTATGCGGCGCGCGCTGGAAGCATCCCACAACCCAGGTATCCAGACCGTGAAGAAGCGCCAGGCTTTCTCCCGGGAGGCGCACCAGATCGGTGGAATAGGCAAAGCCGCCGATTCGAAAGCCCAGGGTTTCCATCACCGCATGATCCTGGCTGAAGAGCGTGAGCTTCAGGCCTGCAATTTCCACCGTTTCGCTGGGCGAAACTGCAGTAGCTTCAAGCGCGGGGCGAAAGAACCAGGGACCGATGGGGGGCAGAAAGGCATAATCGAAGCGTTGCCGTAGGTTATCCAGCGTTCTTGCCATGCCGTATATGGGCAGCGGCTTGCCTGTGATGCGGTTAAGCACGCGGGTTTCATCCATGCCCATCACATGATCGGCATGGTGATGGGTGAAAAGGATCGCCTCCACCGCACCAATGCCGGCCGCCAGAAATTGGGCGCGCATATCTGGCCCCGCATCCACCAGCAGCCTTTGCCCATCATCTCCTTCGATCAGAATCGAGGAGCGCGTCCGCCGATTCCGTGGCTCATTCGGGTCACAGGCGCCCCAATCGCCCCGGCCATCGGCGCCGCCGATCAAAGGCACGCCAGCCGAACCGCCACAGCCGAGAATCGTGACAGTGACCAAGCCTCAAGCCGCCTTCTGGAAGAGAGTCTCGAAATTGCGGGTCGTGAGCGCCTCAAGCGCCGCGATTTCCATCCCGCGCACCCCGGCCAGCACCTTTGCGGTATGGGCCACCATGGCGGGTTCGCAGCGCTTACCCCGGAAGGGCACGGGTGCCAGGTAAGGCGCATCGGTTTCGACCAGCAGCCGATCGGCCGGGATATCCCGCGCAATCTCGCGCAATTCCGCGCTTTTCGGGAAGGTCAGAATGCCGGAGAAGGAGACATAGCCCCCCATTACCACGGCCCGTTCAGCCAAGGCGCGCCCGCTACTGAAGCAATGCAGCAGGAAGGGGAAGGCCCCGCCTCTCTCGCGCTCCTCGGCCAGGATATCGGCGATATCCTCATCCGCCTGGCGGGCATGAATCGCGAGCGGCAGGCCCGTGATCTGCGCCGCGCGGATATGGTTGCGGAAATTCTCCGCCTGGGCGTCGCGCGGCGCCTTGTCGTAAAAGTAATCCAGACCGCTTTCGCCGAGCCCGATGATGCGCGGATGGTCGGCCAGGGCGGCGAGTGCTTCGGGTCCCGGCAGCGGGCCTTCCCCGGCATTATGCGGGTGAATGCCGACCGTGCCCCAAACGCAATCAAAACGCTCAGTCAGCGCCTTGACCTTTTCCGCCTGGGCGAAGCGTGTGCCGATGGTGACCATACGGCCAATGCCGGCCTCGAGCGCGCGGGCGATGACATCGTCAATCTCCGCCTCGACATAATAATCGAGGTGGCAATGGCTATCCACCAGCATCAGGCAGCCTCGATCTCGATCTTGCGAAAGAGCGGGCTTGGCGGTGGCAGGGCGGTGCCGCCGGGTAAGGGGGTCGCGAGCGCAGCCAAATCCCGGGCGTCTTCGGGCACGCCGAGTTGATCGAGCAAGGCCGCCATGGTGCCCGGCATGAAGGGTTGCAACGCTGTGGCCGCGCCGCGCAAAACGGAATGGAGATGGCGCAAAACCGCTTCCATGCGGGCCAAATCGGTTTTCTTCAAAGCCCAGGGCGCTTGCGCGGTGATATAGCCATTGGCCGCGCGCACCACCCGAAACACTTCCTCCAGGGCCAAATGGAAGGCTTGGTCTTCGACATGCTTGCCCACAAGGCCCGGCATGGCGGCCAGCGCTTCCAGCAGCGCCACATCATCACCCATGGCCGCAGCCGGCGCGGGCAGTTTGCCCTCACAATTGCGCTGAATGAGTGACAGGGTGCGGTTGGCGAGGTTCCCAAGCGCATCCGCCAATTCGCCATTCAGCCGATTGGCAAGCGCCTTCCGTGAAAAATCCCCATCCGCGCCAAAAGGCACTTCGCGCAGCAGGAAATAGCGCAGCGGGTCCAGCCCGTATTCCGCAACCAAGGCGACGGGATCAATCACATTGCCGAGGGATTTGGACATTTTCTGCCCTTCGATCGTCCACCAGCCATGGGCAAAAACCCGCTTCGCCGGCGCGATCCCCGCCGCCAGCAGAAAGGCCGGCCAATAAATGGTATGGAAGCGCACAATATCCTTGCCGACGAAATGCGCGCTGGCGGGCCAGAATTTCCAGCGCTCGGCCTTGGTGTCCGGATAGCCTGCCGCGGTGATGTAATTGGTCAGCGCATCCAGCCAGACATACATGACATGCGCGGGATCGCCCGGCACCTTCACCCCCCAGGTGAAGCTGGTGCGCGAGATGGAAAGATCGAGCTTTTCCGGCTTATCGGCAAAATCCTTGAGCCCCTGCTGCACAAAGGCACGCACTTCATTGCGCCGCGCTTCGGGCTGCACATCAATCCGTTCCAGATGGCCTTCCGGCAGATCAAAGCGCCGAAGCAATTCCAGCAACCATTTGGACAGGCGGAAGAAGTAAGACGGCTCGCGAACCCATTCCACTGGCGCGCCTGATGGGGCGTATTTCACGCCGTCGCGTTCGGTCAGCTCATCCGGACCGTAAAACGCCTCATCGCGCACGGCATACCAGCCCTCATAATGGCCAAGATAGATTTCATCGCGCCGCGCCAATTCTTCCCACAACGCGGAACAGGCCGCCTTGTGGCGCGCTTCGGTGGTACGGATGAAATCATCATTGGAAAGGCCAAGCGTGCCAGTCAGGTCACGGAAATGCTGGCTCACCTGATCCGTAAAAGCTTGCGGGTCCATCCCTGCATCGCGCGCGGCCTTTTCCACCTTCTGGCCATGCTCATCCGTGCCGGTTAGAAAAAACACCTCATGGCCTTGCAGCCGCCACCAGCGCGCCAGCACATCCGCCGCGACCGAGGTATAGGCATGGCCGACATGCGGCTTGTCATTGACGTAATAGATCGGCGTGGTGACGTAGCGGGTCTGTTTCATCTCTATTGGCCTTAATCCGGCTTCATCAGGCTGAAAGCCAGGAAAGCCCGGTCAGCACCGCCTGTTTGCGGTCCATATTCAGTCTTTCGGTCTCATCCACGAGGCGCCCGAGCCTATCCCATAGCGCGGGCCAGGCGGCAAGCGGATGGGCGGCGATCCAGCCAGGCGCGGCCTCACCCCGCGCGGCCTGGCGCAGCCCTGCCGAAATACGCCCGCGCAGCAGCGCCATGAAGGTGGTGAATTGCGCCCCGCTGCGATCCGCAGCACAGCGATCCGCCAGCACATGCAGCCGCGCCGGATCAGGGCGCTTCAGGTTGCCCAAGCATTCTTCCACCAGAGCCTGCAATTCCAGCCCATCGCCTTCGGCCAATTGCATGGCGCGACCCGGTGAGCCTTCCGCCATTTCCGCAAGTTTTGTCCGATCTGCCGCAGGCAAATCCGGCAAAAGCTGCTTGAGCAGCGGCGTCATTTCCGCCTGATCCAGCGGAAAAAGATCAAGCCGGCGGCACCGGCTGCGGATCGTCGGCAAAAGCCGTGTGGGGGACGAGGAAACCAGCAGCAGAATGGCCCGCGCCGGCGGTTCTTCCAGCACTTTCAGGATGGCGTTTTGCGCCTGCAGGTTCATCGTCTCCGCGCCATCCACCACCACCACGCGCCAGCCGCCTTCAGCTGCCGTGAGCGTCATGAAGCCCGGAATAAGGCGCGCGGCTTCCACATTTATGTCATTGCGCTTGCGTTCCCCGCGCAAAGTATCGGCATCAATCGTCAGCAGATCGGCATGGCTATCGGCGGCGACACGGCGAAACACAGGATTGGCAGCATCCAGATACAGGGGCGGCTTGCCCTGGGGCGCATCCGGCATGCCAGCCAGGAGCCAGCGCGCGAAGCGCCAAGCGAGCGTCACTTTGCCGATACCGGCCGGGCCGGTGATCAACCAGGCGTGATGCAGCCTGCCGGAACGCGCTGCCTCCGCCAGCGTCGCGGCAGCGCTTTCATGGCCGAATAGTTCCGGATTGGCGCGCGGTTCCGGCAGGCTCACAGCTTGGCGCCCAACCTTTGGCGCAGGATTTCAGTGATGGAAGCATACACCGCCTCCGCATCCCGCGCCGCGTCCAGTACCACGCAACGTGCTGGGTCACGCCGCGCAATATCATGAAAGCCCGCGCGAATGCGGGCATGGAAATCAGCGCCGAGCTTTTCGTAGCGATCAGCGGCACTCCGCCCCGCCGCGCGCGCGAGCCCCGCTTCCACCGGCAGATCAAGGATCAGCGTGAGGTCCGGCTGCAAGCCTTCCAAAGTCAGATCACAAAGCCGCGCCCAGGTTTCATAGGCGAGGCCCTGCCCTGCCCCCTGATAGGCCAAAGTCGAATCAGCGAAGCGATCACAAATCACCCAGGCGCCGGCCGCAAGCATGGGGCGGATGGAGCGCACCACATGTTCCCGCCGCGCGGCGAAATGCAGCATGGCTTCCGTCAGACTGTCCCAGGAACCGGGGGAGAGCAGCAAATCGCGAATACGCTCTGCCCCCGGCGCGCCGCCGGGTTCGCGCGTGCGCAAAACCGGCACGCCCGCCGCCGCCAGCGCCATAGCAAGCCGCCGCGCCTGGGTGGATTTCCCCGCCCCCTCGCCCCCTTCAAGCGTGATGAAATAACCGCGCGCCATCAGCACTTCAGGCGCCGGAGACCCAGCGCCCGATCACCGCCGGAATGCGCGGCAAAAGCCCGAGTTTTTCGACATCCGCCCCGGCCACCAAAGGCACGGAAAGTGTCGGGACCCCCTGCCCTGCCACCTGCAATTCGCCAATGGTCTGCCCGCGCATGACGGGTGCGGACAGCGGCGCCTGATAGCGCACGCGCACTTCAAGCCTATCCCGCCAACGCCTGGGCAGGGTCAGGGTGATATCGCGCCCGCCCACCATGGGCACGGTGCGGCGTTCGCCAAGATAAACCGGCACTTCTTCCACCGTATCCTGCGCGCGGAACAGCGTGACGGCTTCAAATTCGCGGAAGGCCCATTCCATCAGGCGTTCGCTTTCCTCTGCCCGCGCGCGCATGCTGGGCAGGCCATTCACCACCAGGATCACGCGCCGCCCATCGCGGATGGCGCTGCCAGTCAGGCCGAAGCCCGCTTCTTCCGTATGGCCAGTCTTCAGCCCATCCGCCCCCGGCACGCGCGAGAGCAGCGGGTTGCGGTTATCCTGGCTGATATTGCTGAAGCGGAAGCTGCGTTCATTGTAGAAGCGATAGTAATCCGGGAAATCCGTGATGATGCGCCGCGCAAGGATGGAAAGATCACGCGCGGTCATGCGGTGTTCGGGATCGGGCCAGCCGGTGCTGTTGCGGAAATTGCTGTTGATCAGGCCAATGCGCCGCCCGGTTTCATTCAACAACTCGGCAAATTGCTGTTCGCTGCCGGAAATCGCCTCGGCCAGCACAATGCAGGCATCATTGCCCGATTGCACGATCACGCCGCGAATAAGATCCTCAACCCGCACCTGCTGGCCGATATCAACGAACATCTTGGAACCACCCATGCGCCAGGCGCGTTCACTGACGGGCAGCATCTGATCCATTTGCAGCCTGTTTTGGCGCAGCCGTTCAAACACCACATACATGGTCATGAGCTTGGACATGCTGGAGGGCGGCATGCGCTCATCGGCGTTTTTCTCAAGCAGCGTGGCGCCGGTTTCGAAATCCACGACCAGCGCCTGACGCGCCAATACATCCACATTGCCAACCGGGGTCGCGACCGGCGTGCCTTCCTGGCGTGGCGCCGGGCGGCGTGGCGGTTGCGCTGGTGCCGGCGCCGGGCGCTGCTGCTGCGCAAAGGCCTGATCAGCCACAAGCCATAAAGGCAGGCCGCCCAAAACACCCCCAATGATCCTGCGACGCGATGCCATGCCCGGTTCCCTCATGCCTGATCGCTCATTTACGCCAAGAAAAGCGAATTGCTTATTCCACAATAATCCTTGCCCCGGATAGGCCAGCTGCCAGAGTCTGCTCAAGCGCAAAATCCGCCGCCGGGACCTGGGCAAAAGGGCCAAGGGTGACACGGAAGCTGGCATTGCGCCCCCTGCCCTGCTGGCCGATGCGCGCCCCCGGCAGGCGGACCGCCACCGCTTCCGCCGCATCCCGGCGGGAGAATTGCCCGGCTTCCACCAGCAATTGCCCCGGCCGAGGCGTCGTTTGCGTGACGCTTTCCGGCAAGGGCGCGACGGAACCGCGCCTTTGGGGCGCGACTTCGGTAAAAGGCGCGGCACTCGGCAAAGGTTGCACGTCAAGCCGCGGCGCTTCGCGTGCGCCGGGCAAGGGCGGCAATTCTTCTCGCAGAACGGCAGGGCGCGGCGCGGCGGCGATTGCGATGGGGGGCGGTGCATGGCTGGGCAGAGCCTCAGCCACCGCGCGGCTCAACTCAGCCTCTAAGGTGAGGGTGATTTGCGTGGCACGTCCGGGGCTTATGCCAAGCAAGGCCCCGGCACGCGGCGATACGCCCAGGATGCGCCCGGGCTTTTCAGGACCGCGATCATTGACGCGGAGTAACATCGAACGGCCATTTTCCAGATTGGTGACGCGAATAATGGCCGGTAATTGCAGGGTCCGATGGGCCGCTGTCAGGCTCTGGGCGCTCAGCACCTCGCCATTCGCGGTCTGGCGGCCCAAGACCGGCAAGGACATAACCTCAGCTAGGCCAGTTTCAGAAAGCGCGTAATCCTCCTGCGGGTAGGACCACACACCGCCCAGGCGATAGGGATTGCCCACCACGTAGCGCGGTTCAGGCTGCGCGCAGCCCGCCATGGCCAGCAAGGCGGCGGCCCAAAAACCCCAGCGCGTCACGCCACGCGATCGGACAAAAGCCCGACAGAAAGCCCGTAATTCACCGGCGAATTGTAACGGCGGATCACGCGCAGATTGTGATGGCCAAGGAAAATCTGCCCGCCATTGCCGCGCGCGGGCAGCACTATCTGCGTTTCGATCTCGGAGGACGGTAGCGGGCTGCCATCAGGCTTGCGAAAGCCCATGCGGGCGAAATCACGCAAGGGGCGCTTGCTTTCGGTATCCGCGCTGGACGGCGAAAACCCCGCGGGCGGGCGCGCTTCCCGCCCCCAGGCCTCACCATGGCGCCAGCCATTGCGTTGAAAGTAATTGGCGATGGAGGCCAGCGCATCGGCGCGGCTATCCCAGATGTCACGCTTGCCATCACCATCGAAATCCACCGCCAGGCGCTCAAAATTGCTTGGCATGAATTGCGGCTGGCCCATCGCACCCGCCCAGGAGCCCTTCATGCGATCGGCGCTGGTGTGGCGGTCATTCAGGATGCGCAAGGCCGAGATAAGCTCATTGCGGAAATAGGCGGCACGGCGGCCTTCCCAGGCGAGGGTCGCCAAAGCCTCCACCACGCCAAAGCCGCCGGTATTGCCGCCGTAATTCGTCTCAACGCCCCAAATCGCGACAATGACCGAAGGTGCGACATGGTAGCGCGCTTCAATCCGGCGCAGCAGATCAGCATTTTCCGCCATCAGGCGCCGACCATTCTGGATGCGCGTTGGCGTCAGCATGATACGGTCGCGATAATCTTCCCAGGGCAGCCCGGCTTCCGCCTGGCGCCTATCCAATTCGATCACGCGCTGATTGGGCTTAAGCCCGGCGAGTGACTGGTTCAGCGTGGCTTCCGAAATCCCGGCACGGCGCGCATCGGCGCGCACCCCATCCAGAAAGCGTTCAAAGCTTTGGCCGGAGACCGGCACATAAGGGGGCGCGCCACTGGGGCCGGGGATTTGGTTGGCGGAATTCGCCTCAGGGCTGCAGGCCGCGACCAAGGTCGCGACTCCGCCAAGCAAGAGCCTTCTTTCAATCATGGCTGCATGAGGTGCCATGCGGCGCCGGGCGTGGCAAACCCCTTCGCGCCCCATATTGGCCAAGGCGGAACTGGTGCTAGACTGCGCCAATACCTCAGGAGGAATGCCATGGCCGCCGTCACCCGCGAACTTGCCGCCTTTGTTGCCGGGCTTCGTTATGAAAGCCTGCCCGCCAGCGTGCAGGAACGCACGCGTTTTCTGATCCTTGATCTGGTCGGCAATATGCTGCGTGGCCGGCATGAGGCAGAGAGCACGCCGCCGCTTCTGGCCGCTTCCCGCGCCCTTGGCCTGACCGGTGGGTCTGCCGCCGTTTTCGGCGATGCGCAGCGCTATACGCCGGCCGGGGCCGCGCTGATCAATGGCGCGATGGCGCATTCGCTGGATTTTGATGATACGCATGCGGCGGGCACGCTGCATCCCGGCGCGCCGGTGATCCCGGCCGCGCTTGCCGCCGCTGAAATGACGGGCGCTGATGGCAAGACCGTGCTGGCGGCGATTGTGGCCGGCTATGAAACCACCTGCCGCCTGGCGCTGGCATTGCCCGGCGGTGATCACTACGACCGCGGCTATCACCCAACCGCGACCTGCGGCGCCTTTGGCGCGGCGGCGGCGGCGGGCCGCGTTTTCGGCCTTACCGCGGCTCAGATGGAAGACGCCTTCGGCATTGCGCTCTCCCAGGCGGCCGGCAGCCTGCAATTCCTTGCCAATGGCGCCTGGACCAAGCGCTTCCAGGTAGGCTGGAGTGCGCTGAACGGGCTTTCCGCCGCGACCATTGCGCGTGAGGGCTTCCGTGGCGCGGGTGAGGCTATTGAAGGCAAGGCGGGTTTTCTGCGCGCCTATGCCCCGAACCCGAAGCCCGAGCGCGTATTGCAGGATCTGGGCAAGGCGTGGGAGCTGATGCAGACGGCGGTGAAGCCCTATCCTTCCTGCCGTTATGGTCATGCGAGTGTGGATGCCGCTTTGGCGCTGCGTGCAGAGCTTGGCTTGAAGGCGGAAGAAATTGAAAGCGTGATCATGGGCTTGCCAAATAAGGGCATGCTGCTGGTGGGCGCGCCACGCGCGTATAAGCAAAACCCGCAGAACATCGTGGATGGGCAGTTCAGCGGCCCCTTCGTGGTGGCTTGCGCCCTGGCGCGTGGCCATTTCGGCTGGGATTCCTATGCCTGGTTGCAGGATAAGGATATCCGCGCGCTGATGCCCAAAATCCTGCCGGAAGAAGATGCCGATGTGCAGGCGGAATTCCCGACCTTCATGTCGGGCAAGCTAACCATCAAGGCGCGCGGGCAAAGCTTTGTGCGCCACATCAAGATCCCAAAAGGCGAGCCCGACAACTTCCTGACAGAAGCGGAACTCCGCGCCAAATTCCACGGCCTGGCCGATGCGGTGCTGGGCGCTGAGCGCGCCAAGCAATTGGCCGACGCGGTGATTGGGCTTGACCAGGCGGGCGATGTGAATGCGCTGATGCGTCTTGGCGCCCCCCTTGTCGCGCAGCGCATGGCGGGCGAGTAAGCGCCGCGCAGTTTTGGCCTTGCGGCGCGGTTCTGCCGCCAGGTGCATGGATGGGTGGCCGAGCGGTTTAAGGCACCGGTCTTGAAAACCGGCGTAGGTGCAAGCCTACCGTGGGTTCGAATCCCACCCCATCCGAATCCCCTAAATCTAGGCCAATCTTACCCCGTCTTAACTATCTAGATTTCACAAGGGAAAACCCAAAGACTTCTCTAACCCAATACTACCCGATATACCCCAAGCTAGGAACTGTTCGGGGGTAAGAGTGTAGGTATCAGCCTCGGGGGTAAATGCCCCGGTGCCTGCCTTACCCCTGCTTCAGACCGGAAAGGGTAAAGGCGTGGCGCGAAGTGTTGGCAGGCTATCCCCGGCAGGTATCAGGGCGCTGAAGCATGATGGCCGGCCCCGACCCATGCGCTTCCCGGATGGCGGAAACTTGTATTTGCAACTGTCTGAGACCGGCGGGCGGCAATGGCTTCTGCGCTATCGCCACCAAGGCAAGGAAAGATGGCTTGGGCTTGGCCGGGTGGAACTGGACGCCAAGAAGGCAGAAGAAAAAGGCGGCACCACCCTGGCCGGCGCCCGCGCCAAGGCCGATGCGGCGCGCGCCAACATCAAAGAGGGCAAAGACCCCCTGGCCGCGCGTGGTAACGGTGCGGGGGTAACCTTTGAAGCCGCCGCCCTGAAATTGATTGAGAACCGGGAAGCCGGGTGGCGCAGTCGTAAAAGTGCGGAACAATGGCGGGCGAGCCTGACCGCCTATTGAACCGCCCCGGGTTTGCCGGAGGCTATTTTGCTGACGTTACGCTGCCATGGCTGGTTGTTCCAGTGAGGCATAGTATCGTTCCTCGGCTTCCGCGGGCGGGATATAGCCGATTGGTGCTAGCAAGCGTCTGTTATTGAA
>JADCFA010000024.1 GCA_020249775.1 Roseomonas sp.
CCAGCGCCGCCAGGCCATCCATGCCGCGACGCATATCCGTCTGCCCACAGGCAAGGAAAATCCGCGTCCCAGCCGCAGGGCCAATCATCGGCCAGCAAGCGCCGCAAGAACGCGCCCCAAGGCCGCACCATCCACCGCCGCATCCACCCGGATCAATGCACCGCCAGGTAGCGTGATTTCCATCATCCCAGTCGCGGGTATCGGCGACGGCGGAGATGGCTTTGGGTTTGGCGCCGAAAGCCGGACCTCGGCAAAATCCGCCTTGGGCGATACCGCCGGAACGCCAACCGGCGCAGACCGCAGCAGCATCGCCTTGCGCCATGTATAAAACTGCCCCATGCTAACACCAAAGCGGCGGGCCACATGCGATGCAATGGCACCCGGCGCCATCGCCTCAGCCAAAATACGGGCACGATCCTCCTCAGACCAGCGCCGCCGAGGCTCGCCGCGTGTCACAACCTCCACCACCGAGCGCCGAGTAGTCGAAGGAGCGCTCTTTCGAGCGCTCTCAGTCACAGTATCATCCACCACAGCCGCCTCCAGCTCACGTCAGCGGCGCAGATCGCAACATTAACAGGCCCATGCACAAGGTGGCGGCAAGACAGCGGTTACGCGGAAATGGTATGCCGGGTTCGCGCATACATCTTAGCTGAAACGAAATGGGAGGCTCAACCAACAGAGCGTGCGGTGCCCCTTCAGTTTCTACGGAACGTCCAGTCGACCAGGGCGGGTGACACAGCCAAAATCGCGCTAACATCTATTGGCGCTTCGAAAATCCACAAAATATCTTGACCGCAGAAGTATTCGCGATCAGGGGGCCCATATGCGGCACGGATTGGGAGTTGTTCCAAACGTTGCATGACTATGAAACGAAAAGATGGTGAGAGTCCTGCGGGCGCGTGGCGCCTTTGCAGAAACTCTTCAGGGTTGTTAATATACAAAGCAGCCGATCCATCACCATTCAGTTGGGCGACCTGTCGCCGCCAATCGCTTGCCGCGGACAGGAGGCGCGCGTTCCAGTAGTCCGCCAGACCGGCGTCAAGGCGTGTATCAGGGTCAAGCTCGTCTAGACATGCAGCCAAGCTGGGAACCCAGCTGAAAATCGCAGGCCGAAGGGAGCCGCTTGTCGCAACGCAGGCGATGATTGCGGCGCCAGCTGAAAAAGTGATTGTCCTTTGTCGTATGCGGGCAGCAAAACAGCTCACCAGCACGCCTGCGAGCCAGATCAGCGGCCACCAAGCTAGTGGCGCCGCATACCGCCAGCTCAGCGGGATGTAGTATTGAGGCAGGACGAGGAGCAGTCCTGCGCAAACGGCGGCGCAAGATGCAGTGAGGAAGAACCGAAAAGCGCCGGGCACCCGGAGAGCAAAGCGTCTTTCGATCACTGACATTCTCAGGTAAGCAACAGCCATCGGCAAACTTGCCAGTATCGCCACAAGCACTGTGGGCTGGTTCGGAAGCTCCCTGACTGCGTGCAGGGCGTTCGAGCCGAACTGCGATGGCGTGATAAAAGGGAGTTCCTCGCGACCGGCCATTTCGCCAAGGGCTACGCCACAAATGGCTCCGACCGCCAGCGCAGATAATGCAAGATGGCGTCCGTCTACACGAAGATGATTGCGCCGGACCGCAAGGATCAGACCTAGGATGGCGGGCAGGACTGCGTGCGCGACCAAAATGAGGTTTGACGCTACTGACATCGCCGTGAGTACGGTGAGGCCGGCGACCATAGCCAGCCTGGGCGAGTTCGCCGTCTGCCAGGCCAGCGCAATTACAGCCAAACCGGCGATGAAGGCGCCACTCTGGAATACGGGCGTCAGCAGCATCAGATGGATATTCACCGGCAGTCGGGGCTCAAACATGTTGAGCTGCCGGTAGTTGGCAAAGTGCTCATAGTGTGCGACGCCTACAAGCAGCGCAAGGCAGATTAGGGTCGTGAAGACTGCGATCGTCGGCGCAGTTCTCTGCCCCAAAGCGAGGCTCGCAATGTAGCCGCCGAGCGCTGCCATAATGCAGATCGCGAGTGCGCCGTACATCCACCACGCGATCCGCCAGCTCCAGACCGCAAGGTCGATCAGCACGAAGATGAAAAGGTCTGGCAGGTAGCTTGGAATACGACTCGGCCTGAACGACGCAAGGGCCTTAATGTCCGATCTGATCTCCTCCGCCAACAGGGCCGGATAGAGGGTATCAGCATTTACGGCGAACTCAGTGAAAGCCGCGCTGGTCCAAACAATCTGGCTTGTCGCCGTGGCCATAGACGCCAAAAATACAGCGGAGACAAATGCTGGAATGTTTATGTTTAGCAAAGACACCACCTACTCCAGCCAGGCGGGGTCGTCCCGCCTTGGGTCTCCCGGGTCCCACATCTCGTGCCCTTGATCAAGGCCACGTTACGCAGACAGGAACTAGGCTCACACGGCCACTGTCCGTCGTCAAATGATTTGAGACTAATTGGCGCGCTGTCTAACGGAGTATCTGGCCCATCTGGGTTTAAGGTTAGGCTGCGTTTTGTTGATGCATAAAGCGGCGCTGCTGGATGGTTCTGCGCTTGATGCGCGCAGGCTCCAGCAGAATGGTCTGCCCCCTGCCGTAATAGACATTAGCTAGGGTCTGGTTGCTCAGGCTCTCGTGGTTGTGCCCGCGTAAGCGCCCATGAGACCAAACTGGCGATTTGAATAACGAAGGATCTCTGGCTCATCGTACACCCAAGGAAAATGAAGATGAGCCAACCCGCTCCATTTTGATGTCCCGCCCCCCGGTCATACCCTCTCCACTACGCTGAACCCGCGCGACGCAAGCGGCAGGCTGTCCCGGCTGATGGCGGCGATCGAGGAGCGGCATGCGCGGAAGGCGCGGTTCGTCGAGAGGCTGGGTGGGTTGCAATAGGGGGGCCGCGGCGAAGCAGAGCGGGACGCGTGGGGCGAAAGCGGCCAGGCTGCGATGCGGTGGGGGCGCGGGGGGCGAGGGCGATGTCGTCCCCGGCGACGTCATGCTCGGCGGGATTTGCCGGAGCAGCGACGCAGTGCGGGCACGCGGCGGCACCGCGTGGCGGGGGGTTGATTCAAGGGCGAGGGACGAGGCGAGGGCATTGAGAGTCCGCGGCGCGGTAACGGGGCATGGGCATGGGCGAGGTCGCGACGCGGTCAGTCCTGCGCGACATCGATCCCCGGCCGCCGCGCCAGCGCCTCGGCGTCACGCAGCTCCGCCATCACCGGCAGCTGGTCTGCAAAACGCGTCGCGCGCGCCGCTCGCATCACACTTCGCGGTGTGAATCTTGTCAAGTTGTACGAGTACAAAGACCACCCGCGCGTTGGAAATGGGCAGGGCGCCCTGCCATACGAAATGGCCATGATCCTGATGGACGCAGGTTTAGATGATACGGATCAACGTTGAATTACAGGAGATCGCTCATCGGCGCAGAGTTGCTGAATATCCTGATCTCCGGCGCTTCGAAGCCAGTAAAGATTTCTAGGGTAGTTAATCTGACGGCAGCGAGAATAATATTCTGCACTTGCATTTAAATTTCCATTTAGTCTGAGTGCGTGTGCGCGATAATAGTTGGCAACGGCTTCATTCCGTGCCATCACAGGCATTAACGCAGCTCCAACACCTAAATTTTTTATTCTATCCACAATTTCTAACATGCAAGACGAGACAGCAAGCAATTGATATCGCTTTTCTTCATTCTCAGGAAAAAGCAAAAGGGAACGAAGATACTGAATATTAGTATAAAATCGTGTGAGCAGCCAATTCGGATTTTTTTCCTCAACCCTAGCAAAGCAAGAACTGGTTCCACCTGCATCGTGGAGGCTCGGGAGCGCATTTAAGGCTTCAGTGATCAAATCGTAAGCTACTTTCCGGTCGCCGTCTGTGCGCCAAACTTCAAGAAATGATCGGCGCTCCAGAGCGATTGATAGACCACGGCGTGCGTCAAGATGTTGCGTCCCAGTAGGATTTCCCGCAGTAGACTCGACGATACCTCGAGATAGCACAACATTTTCCTGCATTAACTCGATAGCGCGACCTTCAATTCCCAGCGGCACGAATGTGTCCGAGAGCCTACCTAGGCCGATTGCTCGCTGGCGCAATAAGCGAAAATTGGATGCATTCTCTAATTCTGCGATTTCGCTAAATGCTGCCTGGGCAAACCTGTTGGCGTCTGGAAAATGCCTCTGTAGAATATATCCATCTGACATTGTGAAATAGATTTGCGATAGTTGCTCCTGCCACCTTCGGCGATCATCCTGGTTGGTAGCCTCACGCCGGAAGCGATAGGCGACTTGGCGAGCTCCATCAACTAGATCAGGCCAGTCTGAGCTTGTACTGCTGCTCACCTGAACCAATCTCACAAGCCCAATTATTGAATTCACCAAAGCGCGAGCATTGGTTTGGTCTTGTTTACTGTCAAACAACTCTCTCAATGCCTGGATTTCGAGGCGGCCGGCGTAGATGGCTTTGTCCAGGTCTCCTGTCTGCGAGAATATTTCCCGGATCCTACCAAACAAGTCGGCCCTGCTTTGGTTCACGGTCGCGCTTTGGCGAAAATCTTCGAGCTGATCGAGCTGATTGAAGGCGCCTAGTGGAAACTCGGCCAATTGCTGCGCCGTTGTTGCACTAATAAGTTCCCGGTCGACACAGGTATCGTCGTAGGACGTTCTAGTCCCAAGGGGAATGCGGCAGCGGATGTCACCGACCATTCGCGCCAGAGAATCGATCGCGGTCTGGTAGCTAAGTTGTGCCATTCCCCCTTGACGTACGGCCTCGGCGCGCCGTTCTTCGGCCAATGCCGCGGCCCGGTCGGCGTCGGCGCGGGCCAGTTCGGCACGGTCCCGCGCCTTCTCGGCGTTCTCCGCTTCGTACTTCGCCTCCAGCCACTGCCAGCCCGCCACGCCGGCGAATAAAGCGAGCGCCGCGACCGCCGCCTTCGCCCAGCCCTTTCGCTGGCGCTCCTGCCGCGCCACGCGGTCCAACGCGCCGAAGCACGTGTCCGCGTAGCGCCGCAGTACATCCGCCTTACCCACCCGCTGGCACCGCAGCAGCTCCTCCAGGCGCTTCAGCGAAGCACGGTCCCGCGACAGCAGGTCCCCCGCACTCCGCTGCCCGGGCGGCAGGTTCCGCTCCGCTGCCACGCGCCGCTCCCAGGCCATCGCCTCCTGGCGCAGATTGTCCAGCAGGATCAGGTCGTCGCGGTGCCGGGCGATAAACCCGGCCACATCCGCCGCATGTTCCAACAGCACGTCATGCGCCAACCTGATCAGTGCCCGGTCCTCCGCCCCACCGCTGCCTTGCAGCAGCCGGTGTTCCGGCGCCAGCAGATGCGCCGCAGCGTTCCACAATTCGGGGTCCGCCTCCAGCTCCGCCCGCGGCGCCAGCCGGGTGACGATGCGGTCCTCCGGGTCGCGTTGCAGCAGCCGGAACAGCAACCGATCCAGCACCGCCGCGCGGTCCGCACCCGGCATGGTGGCCAGCGCCTGCGAAGCATGGTTGCGGATCGCTCCGGCTACGCCGCCGAAACCCTCATAGGCCGCAAAGGTCAGCAGGCGCTGGCCGGCGCGGTTGGTCTGCGCATCCTCGAGCCGCGCCAGCGTCACCTGCAGCAGCGGCAGCGGGGCTTCGCTGTGCAGTGACAGCGCCGCCAGATCTGCGGCGATGCGACGGGCCAGGCTGACACCGGCGGCGTTCTGTTCGAAGGACAGCCCGGCGTCGCGCGCGGGGGTTTCGATGATCTCGCTGATCTCCGTCCCGCGCACCGGCGGCAGGTCGAAGCGCATCGCGCCTTCCAGCGCCGCCATCAGCCCGGCACTGCGCAGATGGTCGCGCCACTGGTCGGCCACCGCGACGCAGACCCAGATATTGGCGGGCGCATCCGCCGCCAAGCCGCGCAGCAGCGCCATCAGTCGCCGTATCGCCGGTGGTTCGGCCAAGCCGAATACCTCCTCCGCCTGGTCGAGCAGGATGAACAGCCCAGCCAGCCCGTCGCGGCGCAGCCGGGCCTGGAGTGTGGCGATGATGGGTGCGAGCACGCCCGGCGGCGGCAGCGCCTCCGGCGTGTCGCAGGGTTGCGCGGCCAGGGTTTCGGCGGCGGCGCGCAGCGCTGCGGGTGTCGCATCGGACGGGTCCGGCCACAGCATCGCACCAAGCCGGTCGAGCAGCTCGGTGGCGGGCTCCGCGCCCAATTCGGCGGGGCGCAGGATCAGCCGGAGCCAGGACAGGATCGGCTCCGCCTCCAGCAACGCGCCGGCACCGCGCCAGCCATGGAAGCGCGTGCGGTCCAGCATGCCGACCAGACCCGCCCGCGCGAAGGAGGATTTACCGGCGCCGGACGGGCCGGTCAGTAGCATCAGGCGCGGCGCGTGCTCGGTGACGGCACGGCGGAACTCGCTGAAGGCAGCGTCGATGCTGGAGCGCCTGCCGCAGAAGATCGGCGCGTCGTTCGGCTCGAAGGGGCGCAGGCCGACATAGGCGCGGCCGTGCCAGCGCAGTTCGAGGCCGAATGTGTCGCGCAGCGTGGCCGTCAGCCAGGCGCGCAGCATGTCCTCGAATTCGGCGAGGCCATTGGGCTGCAATTGCTCCCGCCGCGGCCGGCCCTCGCCGTAGTCCTGGAAGGCGGTGCGGCTCGAGATCTCGTCGCGGAAGGCCTTCACCTCATACCAGGTGAGTCGGGCCGGATCGGCGATGGCGGCGTCACGCGACAGCAGTGCTTCCGTGCTGGCGTTGTTCATCGCCAGCCAGCAGACCGGGCGCGCGTGGGCGCCGGGCTGGCGCTGGGCAGCGTCCAGCGCGTTGCGGATTTCGAAAGTCGTGCCGGTCGGTAGCGCCGCGGCCGGCAAGCGTTCACTCAGGGCGGAGAGCCGTTCGTCATCGGCATCGGCGCCGCCTGTGTCCAGCGCAGCCAGCGCGGTGAGGGACTGCGCCACCAGCGCCCGATAGGTTTCGGCGGAGAGCGGCGTGCCGATGCGCGAATGCAGGAAGCCGATGAAGATATCGAAGGTTTCGGGCAGCGGAATATTGCCCTGATAGGAAACGTCGCTGCGGAAATCGCGGAGCGAATCCTCCCAGCGATAGACGGTGATCTTGGCCCTGTCGCGCGCTGCCTCGGCGATCTCATGGACGACCCGCAGCGCGACACGGCGTTCCGGCAGCATGTCGCCGGAGGAGCACAGGAAGATGCGGATTTCCGCCCGCGCCGCATCCGCCGTTACTGTCGCGTCATGAGGTGATGGTCCGGACAGGGGTCACGCTCCGTTTAGTGCAGGCAGCATCCTATGCTGGGCCGTACTCGCGCGGCAAGCTGGAACGCGCATTCTCTTCCGCATCGTGCAGCGCCCATCCGGTTTGTAGCAGATGGTTCAGGCGGTCGCGCATCTCGGCGGCTCCGCGCGCCTGCAACGGCGGCGGCAGCGCATCCCAGGGCAGCAGAGATTCATGCCGGCGCGCGGCCACGTCGCGCTGCGGCCCGGCCTCCCAACCGCGCTGGCGGTGCAGTGCCAGCCAGCGGCGATGATCCAGCGCGGCCATGCGCTCCAAAGCAGGCGGCGACGGCAAACTGCCGGGTGGCGCGCCGAGGGAGCGGCGGCTTAGCGCGAAGCCCTCGCTGGCCAGGGCGATCGGTAGGAAATCGGCGGCGTCGCGGTTGCCTAGCCGATACCATTCGGGCAGCGCATCCCAGGGCACTGCGGCCGGGCCGCTCGGGCCACCGCGCAGGTAGGCCGCATGCATCGCCTCCGCCGCATCGTCCAGCGCGTCGGGCAGGAAGGTTTCGGGCGCGAACAGCACATCGTCCTGGCCGAAGGGCAGCAGGCCGCCCGGCCGCTCCGCCGCCAGCAGATCGCCCAGCGCCGCCGCGCGGCGGAGCTGCACCGCCACCGGCGCAGCGTGGCCCGCCATGTCTAGCGCGCGGCGCAGATCCAGCGCGGCGGCCAGCGCCAGATCGTCCTCGGCCAGCGCAACCACAACCAGCACCGGCACGCCTTCGCGCAACACCGCCTGCGCCGCGTCGTCCAGCGCAGCCGGCGCGCCGATCGCCACCGGGCGGAGCAGCGTCTCCGCTTCCGATGCCGCGCCGATCGCCTGCAAGGGCACTGCGCAGGTTGCGTCCCGATCGAAGCCGATGATGCGGGAACCGAGCCCGGGCGGCGCGACATTGTAGCGCGCCAGTGTCGCGGCGGCGGCGAGCCCCGTCTCGCCCAGGCCTACCACCGCGAGCAAGTTGCGCGCGCTACCCGGGCGCGCCAGCGCGGCCTGCACCGACGGCTGGCGGAACAGCGCGCGCAGGCCGGCGGCGCGCCGGTCGAGCAGGCGCAGCCGCGCGCCGGGACCCGACAGGCGCAACATCGGATCGGCTTGCAGTCGCCGATACAGCGGGCCGCCGCCGACACCGGCGGTGACTGTCAGCACGCCATGCCGCGGTGCCGCTTCGCGCAGCCTACGGGCCTTGAGCGCCACCTCGACATTCGTGGCCTCGTCGTCCGACAGCGCCACCAGATGCGCAGCGCGTACGACGCCGGCCTGGACGAGCGATTCATCGGCGCTGGAGTCGAGCCCGAGGGTGAGGACGCCAGCGCGTTCCAGCGCCAGCGCCTCGGGCTCCGGCACGCCGGGTTCGAGCAGCACCACGCGATGCGGGCCGGCGGCCAGACGCAGCGCCGCCTGGCGTGCCTGGCCACCCGGCCCGGTGACGACGACATGGTCGCGGGCGCGTCGCAGCAGCGCGGTTCGGGCATCCCGCCGCAGCCCGAGGAGGGCCGCGCGGAAGGCGATGAGTAGCGCGCAAAGCGGCAGCGCGATGCGCGCGAGTTCCAGCGGCAACGGCAGTTGCACATTGGGCGCGAAGCCGCCGCCGGCGCGCACCAGATCGAGCGTACGGAAGACATGGCCGAAGGCGATCGCCCAGCCCTCCGCCCGGCCCCACCAGGGCTGTTGCAGCGAGAAGCCCCAGAAGCCCAGCACGAAGGCCAGCACGCCCAGCGGCACAAGGATGAACAGGGTGGGGTCACGAATCATTCGGCATGATCCAAGCAGAACGTTCGCCAGCACGGCAAGGGCCGGCGCGCGCTTTGCGCTTGACTCAACCGGTACCGGCCGCGAAACTGTATTCGTTGCTGCCGTGAGAAGCCGCCGTGTCGCCCGAAGAGGTCCCTGAGCTTCGCATCTTCATCTCCTCCCCCGGTGATGTTGCGCCGGAAAGGGCACGCGGGCTGGCGGTGATAGCGCGGCTGAACGGCGAATACGAAGGCCGATTGCGGCTGCACCCCATCGCCTGGGAGCAGAAAACCTACGGCGCCCATGACGATTTCCAGGCGCAGATTGAGGCGACCGCCACCTGCGATCTGGTGATCGGAATCCTGTGGAACCGCATCGGCAGTGCGCTGGACGCGGCGCGCTACGCCCGGCCCGAAACCGGCGAGCCCTATGAGAGCGGCACGGTGTTCGAGATCGAAACCGCGCTGGATTTACGCCGGCATGCCCAACTGCCGGACGTCGCGCTGTTCCAGAAGAATGCGCCACCGCTCACCGCGCCGAGCCATGCCGAGGCCGCTGAACTCGCGCGCAACTTGGGACTGATGGAGGCGATCAGGCGCCGCTGGCAGTTCACCAAGACCGGCGCCTTCAAGGCCGCCTTCAATAGCTTCTCCGACCCTGACGAATTCGAGAGATTGCTGGAACAGCACCTGCGCGCCTGGCTGGCCGAGCGCGGCCACGGCGCCGACGGCGTGGTCTGGCGCATCCGGGACCCGGATGGCCGGGACCGCACGCCCTATCCCGGCTTTGAAGCCTATGGCGCCGAGTATGCCCCGGTATTCTGCGGCCGCGACCAGGTGCTGGAGCTTTGCCTGCAGGATCTGCGCGCGGCAGCGCAGCGGGGCTGTGCCTTCCTGCTGTTGCTGGGCGCCAGCGGGGCGGGGAAATCCTCACTGGCGCGGGCCGGGCTATTGCCGCGGCTCAACAAGGCGGGCGCGGCGCCCGGGGTGGATGGCTGGCGCGAAGCAATTTTCCGGCCGGGCCAGGACCCGCTGGCGGCGCTGGCGCGCGCCTTGTTCGCGGCATTGCCGGAACTGGCGGAAACCGGCACCCCCACACCGGCTGTCTGGTGCGCGACAGTGCGCGGCCATGCGGAGGCCGCGGCGAATTCGGTGAAGGCCGCGCTGACCAACGCAGCAACAAAGGCGACGACACCGCGTCGCCTGAAACTGCTGCTGCTGGCGGACCAGCTTGAGGAAGCCTTCGCTGCCACGCCTGAGGAGCGCGCCGCCTTCGCCGCGGCGGTGGCCGCACTGGCGCGCGGCGGTGATGCCTGGGTGCTGGCAACACTGCGCGACGATCGCTACGCCGGGCTGCTGGAACAACCGCTGCTGCTGGCACTGAAGCGCGACGGCGCCACACAGGACCTGATACCGCCGGAGGGCGCTGAGCTGGAGGCGGTGATTCGCGAGCCGGCGCGACGTTCCCGCCTGCACTTCGAGCGTGACGCCGAGGGCCGGGACCTTGCTGATGAACTGCGCCGCGCCGTAACCAGCGCGGACGCTCTGCCGCTGCTGCAGATGACCCTTTCGCGGCTATTTGAGGAGCGCGACCGCGACAGCGACACCATGACGTTCCGCGCCTATCGCGAATTTGGTGGCTTGGGCGGTGTGGTAGACAAGCAAGCCGAGGAGGTCTTTGCCAGGGCCGATCCCGCCGCGGCGGCAGAACTGCCGGCACTGCTGCTCGGCTTGGTCGGCGGCGTCACGGAGGAGGGGCGCGTATTGGCGCGGGAGGCGCCAGCGGCGGTCTTGGCTGATACGCCGGCGCGGGAGGCGCTGCTGGCGCTGATGGTGGAAGGCCGGCTGCTGCTGACCGATGGTCGGGAAGCGCCGGATGGCACCCGCCAGATCTGGGTGCGGGTGGCGCATGAGGCGCTGCTGCGCAATTGGACGCGGGCGGCGGCGATCCTGGCGCCGGAGCCGCTGCGGGCCAAGCCGCGGGTGGAACAGGCGCAGCGCGACTGGGAGGCGGGCGGCGAGCGCGAGGCGGACCTGCTGCGCGGAGGGCTGCTCGAAGGAGCGCAAGCGCTGGTCACCGCGCATGGCGCGGCGCTGCCCGAGGCGTTGCGCGACTTCGTGGTGCGCTCGTCTGATTCACTGCAACAGGAACTGCGCAAGGCTAAGCGGCGGGCGATGGTGTTCGCGTTGTTTGCGCTGGTCTCGATAGGGGCCGCGGGAGGGGCGGGCTGGTTTTGGCAGCAAGCCCGGGATGAGCAAGCGGAGGCTGAAAGGCAACGCCAGGCGGTTGCGCGCAGCCTAGGTTTATCCCAAGGGATGCTCGATTCCGCGACGCGCGTACTCACGTTACCTGACTATTCTGATATCGCCTCGCTAGAGCCGATGCAGCGTGCGCTGTTGGAAACCCTGTTGCCATTCTATCAGCGGCTTCTGACAGAGGCCAGTAATGACCCGGTTGCGACCTCGCGCTATGCGCGGTCGCTCATCAGCTTGGCGCGGCTCAAGAGCAGTCACGATTCCATGGCCACGGCGGAGCGGGAGTTCGAGGCGGGTTACAATGCGCTCTCGTCACTTCGGAGGCAACACGGGCTTCCCCCTGACTTTACCGACACGCTCGCGCTCGCGGCTTTCGGTTATGCCGAGCAACTTGTCGAACGCGGCGATCGCGCGCGTGCGCGCAGCATTCTCGACCAAACAGGTGCGCTTATCGGCAATAGCGACACGTGGCAGCTACGCCGCGCGTGTGCGTTGATCGGAGGCGATCCGGTATTCGAGCCTCTTCCAGAAGCGAAAGCCCTCGCGTCGCAGGTTGCCGCGCGGTCATCCGTCGATTTGGGAACGTCAGGCGTCAGCGTGCGAGATCATGCGCTCTGCGCCGCCGTCGCGGCGCTACTTCTCGGTGAAAAAGCGACGGAGAAAGAACTAGTTGCGGATCGAACCCGGGGCGCGAATCAAGGCACGCAAGCGGAGGCGGCGGTCGAAACGCCCATCAGCGCCGTCCTGTTCGATCAGGCGACGGCTGCATTGGATTTGCTCATCGCAGAGAAGCCGCATGGCACCGATCTGCTCTCGCGCCGCATACGCATCGAGATTTTTCGGGCGAGATGGCGTTTTGGCCAAGCCCTTGAAAACGTCGATTTCAACGAGTCTAGACGCTTGAGTAGTGCTGCCAGCGGCCATATCGACGCTGCCGAGCGTATCATTGGCGAACTTGCGCAGCTCGCCCCAGAATCGCGTCGCCGATATGCAGACCGTGCCATGCTCTCGTTGCTCAGGTTCGAAATTTCGGTGCACGGGCGAGATGGCGACTTGGCACTTGAGCGCCTCCATCAATGGTTGGCTGATAGCATACAATTGGTAAGGCTGGATCCCGACTCCATTGCCGTGCGCGGACAGATCACGCAGCGCATTCGGGTGTTTGCGAGTATCGTCGGCCGCTCCAACGAGGTTGCCTTCGGATTGCCTGCGTGCAGAGCTATATTTCTCGCGATCGATGTGCTTGAGGCGGTTCAGCCAGAAGGTAATCAGTTTCTCGAGGCATCACTGCATGCCGCGCAATGTTTGGTTCGGCTAAGGTCTTTAATAGACCGAAGCCGGGCGGCGGTACCGCCTAACGACCCAGATGACACTGAAATATTTGCTGCCGCGCGTCAAAAATGGCGAGATTATTTGGGCTCCTTTATGCCGCCTGCGCAAATGCTTGAGGCGGCCACTTGGCGGCTCAGGTTCTTGTGGGAAGCGTCGAGCGTCGGTCGCTATGGCGTGGATAGCTTCTTTGGGGCCGATACAATCCTCAACCAAGAGTTCCCCGACGCGATCGAACCACGCTATCTACTGGCGATGATCCTGGTAACGGAGAGCGCGCGTCTCGTCGCCGATGGGAAACCCGACGAGGCAATGACCGCAGTCGAAAGATGTCTCGGTCCAACACCGCTGTCGCGCGCCATCTGTGCGCAGATAATTCGTGAGAATTTGGCTAGATTTGGAGAAAGCCTTAATCCTTTTTTGGAAAAGTTAGTCTCAGAGCATCCTTCAGTTTTATTTTTAAGAACCGCTGACCTTTTTGGTAATAATTTTAGTAATAAAGAAAGAAAAACATCATCAAGTAGCGTATTCGGAACAGCGTTCGGACCGGAATGGGATGAAGAGAGGAATTACTATACTGCAGTGATTTCATCTTTCGCGCTAAATAATCATATATTTTTTACTGATGAAGGATTAAGAAGTTCCTTGGGATCAAACGTCCCTTATTTTCCTGGACATTCTCTTGGTGGGACTGAGGTCAGCCCAGTCGTCCGATTTGTTTTGGAGGCCAACCAGCTTCAATTAAATGCAATTTCTGCATATAAAATGACGCAGTTTGATTTTCCTAGGACGGCTCGGGCATTCGGATGGGCTGCCAGTGGCAACGCTACGGAAGCACCACAGGCTCGGGCTTGGCTCACCGCGCCGGAGCAACGAGAAATGCTTCACCCGTATCTTACGCTTTATCATGAAATATTTGGCGCTGAATGGGTGGAGTATATGTTTGGTGGAGGTCTCGAAAGATATCTCTCCGATGAGCGCGGTACAATTCTGTTACAGGGCAAGAATATTGCTGGAGATACCATGTACACGTATGTGCATCTGACCCTCCGTAATTTGATCCGATTGCGAGATACTATTAGAGAAAAACGGGATTTTGATCCGCGAGACTTCGGCACCGTTATCGCCGCTGGGTCGGGCGATGTTCCAATGTGGGTGCGAATCCAGCTAACAGTCCGCTATCGAATGCTGGACGTTCCACGGCCCAACCCGGTGACGCCCCGGTGACGCTTAGTGCCCGAAGGAACTCCGCCGCCGCTGGCCTGCGCGCACATCGGAGGATCGCAGATGCGGTCCGACGAGCATACTACTCGGTATGTCGGTCTCGGGTCATGGGCGAACTGTGGTGAAAGTGTCTGACTTTCATACCGACGGAGCCAAGAGGAGAGAGGTCCAACTCCTTCGCTACGCCCCTCGCCGCATCTGGTCGGTTGATCTTGTGGCCCGCGAATCGCACGGACGACCGGTCCGCGCCCCACCAGCCCCTCGATGGGATGGGCGGCTACTGATGTCATGATAGAATGACCGCGCCGTCGTCCCCGGGGCCAGCACCCCATCGCCGCGCGGCGGGACCTCCGCGACCCGGCCCCGCACCCCCTGCCGTGAAGGACCCCGCCCCTGCTGCTTGCAGCGACGCCTCGCTACCGTAACGCGCATCGGTACGGCCCCGGCTGCCAGCGCAAGCTGGTGCTCGCGCGCGCCTGTCGCGCCCGCTTCCTCGATCAGCGGGAAACCATCGCCGACCTTGTCGGCGCCGAGGGTCTGATGCGCTGCGTCACGGAAGCGACATAGCGCGCCATGCCCGCGCTTGCGATCCCGCCGGCACGGCCCGGCGCCGCCTATCGCCTCGGCTTCTTCGGCCCCGATCAGCGGCCCGATGCGGCGATGGAAGCGCAGATGGCGGCGCTGCTGCGCCGCATCGCGCGGCGGCTGATCCGCGCCGCGCGCGGCAGAACGCCGCTGCTGCGCCTGGTCCTGCCGGCCGGGCAGGCTGGCGCCGAGGCTCTGCTGCGGCTCGCGCGTCAGGAACTGGCTGCGCTGCCCATCGCGTTGCGCGTGGATGCCATTCTGCCGCATCCCGGCGCCACCCCGCCGGGCGGCGCTGCGGCGGCGCAGGAATGGCCGATGGAAAGCCTGATCCTGGATGGCGACCCCGCGGAGCCCGGCCGCACCCGCCGCGCGCTGGGCCGCATGGTGATGCGCAATTGCGACCTGCTCCTGGTGGCTTGGGACGGTGCCTCCGGCATGGGGGATGGGCGGGAGGGCGAGTTGCTGCGCTTCGCCGCGCGGCATGGCCCCGCGGCGCTGTGGCTGCGGCCGCAGGTGCCGCCTGTGCTGCTGCGCGACAGCGCCGCGTATTTCCGGCGGGAGGACGGCGCCCCCCGCGGCGCGCGCGCGCTGCATCTGCTGGGCACCGAGATCCTGCGCGCGCTGATCCCGCCGCGGGCGCACCCGCCGCATCCGCATGGCCTGCTGGAAAGCGCGCTGCTGCGGGCCTGCCCCGGCCTGGCCAGGCGCGACCCCTATGCGGTGTTCCTGGAGGAAACCGACCACCGGGGCGGCGGGCTCTGGGCCGCCTATGGCTTTGCGCGCAACTTGGCCGGGCGCGCCGCCGGGGATTGGCGGCCCTGGGTCATGCCGCTGGTACTGGTGGGGCTGCTGCTGGCCTGGGCTGTGGTCGCGGTGCTGCTGGCGCCGGGCGTGTGGGCGGTGCATCTCGCCGGGGTGGGCGCGATCGCGCTGACCTGGCTGATCCATCGCTGGCGCAACCCGCCCTGGGCGGAGCCGCCACCCGGGTCGGACGACTACTGGCGGCGCGCCTATCACACGCCCGATCGGCTCTCCATCGCCTATGCCAACCGTCACCGGTCATCCTATGTGCTGGTCATTCTGCTGGGCGCGCTTGCGCTGATCTTCGCCGCCATTGGCATCGCCATCGCCGAGAACGAGGACTGGAAGCTCGCGGCTCGGGTCCTGCTGCTGCTGAAATTCGCCGCGCTGATCTGCATGATCGGCTTCGTTGCCGCGAACATCCGCGGGCGCTGGCACCAGAAATGGATCGCTTATCGGCTGCTGGCGGAACTCTGCCGCAAGCAGGAAGCGTTGACCCGGCTGGGCTGGAGCCTGCCGGTCTTCGAACTCCGCCGCGCCACCGGTGACCAGATGCCCGATGCCGATTGGGTGACCTGGCACTTCAACGCGCTGCTGCGCGCGGCGCCGCTGCCCCGGCTTGACCTGAGCACCGCTGGCAAGGCCGCCATCCGCGACGCCATCATCGGGCAGGGCGATACGGGGCTGCTGGTAGGGCAGATCCGTTATCACGAAGGCCGCGAGGCCAAGAGCAACCGCGCCGCCGGCACCTGGGCCTTGTGGGGCGAGCGAGCCTTTGTCGCGACGGTCGCGATCGTTGCGGCGAAGCCGTTCTTGAAGGATTGGGGCATCTGGCTCGCAGTCCTGGCCGCCGTGCTGCCGGCGATCTCGGCCGCCTTCTTCGCGCTCCGGCAGTATTCCGAGGAGAAGCTGATGGCAGAGCAATCTGCCCGCATGCGCCAAGCGATGGAGGAGGCGCGGCAGACCATGTTGGCCATCCCGCTCGGCCAGCCGCTCAGCTCCCAGGACCTTGCCGCCGAAACCTATGAGATCGCGATGCGCATGCTGGCCGATGTCGCGGGCTGGGCGCAGCTCGTGCGCGTGAAGGTGGTGGAGGCGGGATGAATCTGGCGATCACCGGAGCGCGCCTGCTTCCCGACGCGGCGCGGGCCGGGCTGCAGCCGCGGCTGCGCGCCATCGTCGCCGCGCTGCCTCCTGCTATGCTGTTCACGCCGCTCGCCGAGGGTGCCGACCGCCTGGCGGCGCAGGTGGCGCTGGCCCAGGGCTGGCGCATCGCCGCGGTGCTGCCCTTCGCCCAGGCCGACTACGAACAGGACTTCGCCGCGCCGGTCACCCCCGGCGCCACGCCTGCGCAATGCCTGGCCGAATTCCGCGCGCTGCTGGCCGCGGCTTCCGAGGTCACGGTGTTGGACCACGCACGCCATCCTGATCCGCGGCCAGGCTACGAGGCCGCCGGCCGTGCCGTGGTCGAGCGGGCTGATCTGCTGCTCGCCATCTGGGACGGCGAGCGCAACAACCGGCGCGGCGGCACTGCCGAGACGATCCGCCACGCCGCCACGATCGGTCGCCCGATCCTATGGCTACCCAGCGACGGCACGCGGCCGGCGCGCGTGATCGATGCGCTTGCCGCCTTCGATGACCCGCGCGACCTGCCCGAGGCGCTGGGCTGGCTGGCGACGCGATGAACCTCGCCGAACGCCTGGCGCGGCCCGGTCCGAAGCGCATCCTCTCGCTCGATGGCGGCGGCACGCGGGGCATCGTCTCGCTCGGCTTCCTGGCGGACATCGAGCGTGCGCTATGCGGCGATGACCCAGAGGCGCGGCTGGTCGATCATTTCGACCTGATCGGTGGCACCTCGACGGGGGCGATCATCGCGTCAGCCCTTGCACTTGGCTGGCGGGTGGAGGATATCCGCGCAATGTACATGCGCTTCGCAGCCGAGGTGTTTCGGCCACGCTGGCAGCGCTGGCTGTTGCTGAACCGCTACCGCGCCGCGCCACTGGAGGCATTGCTGCGCGCATCGCTGCACAGGCCGGGCGCGGCTGCGGCGGCGCCCGATGTGCTGCTGGGCGGCCCGGAGCTACGCACCGGCCTCGCCATTGTCATGAAGCGGGTGGATACGGGCAGCCCCTGGGTGGTGAGCAACCTACCCGGCGCGCCGCATTTCGCTGATCGGGACGGCGCGGCGAACGGCAATGCGCGCATGCCGCTGCGTAACCTTGTGCGCGCTTCCGCCGCGGCCCCGCTGTTCTTCGAGCCGGCGGAGTTCGAGATCGGCCCGCAGGCCGATGGTACGCCCGAGCACGGGCGCTTCGTGGATGGTGGGGTCACGCCCTATAACAACCCAGCGCTGCGCCTGCTGGAACTGGCGCGGCTGCCGGTGTTTGGCCTCCGCTGGCCGCTGGGGCGGGAGAGGCTGATGATCGTGTCGGTTGGTACGGGCCGTTTCCGGCTGCGCGAGCCGGCCTTGCCGCGGTTTCAGGACGCGCCGCTCGGCTGGCTGCGACGCCTGCCGCATCGCCTGCCGCTGATGCAGGCGATCTTCGCGCTGCGCGGCGCGATCGCGGATGGCGAGACGCATACGCTGCGGAGTTTGCAGGCATTGGGATGGTCCCCCGCGCCGGTGCATCTGGATGGCGAGGTGGCGCGGATGGTGGAGGGCGGGGTGGTGGATGCGCCGCTATTCACCCTGCTGCGGTATGATCTGGATTTTGATGCGATGGCGCGGGAGGGCACGATCAGCGCCGAGGAGGCGGCACGGTTCCAGGAGTTCGATGCGCCGGACGATATGGCGCGGCTGCACGCCCTGGCGCGCGCGGCGGCGGCGCGGGAGGTGGTGGCGGGACATCTGCGGTTTGCGGGTTGACCGGGGGTGGATGGGTCCTGACGGCCATGTCGGCTCGCCAAACCGACGGTCCCGCGCGTGTCGCGGAGTTTCGCGGAGGCGTTCGCGCGGGATGGCTACCAGCTACGGTTGAGGCGCCGGAGGCTTGCCTGGGCGCCCGCATTGCCCTGGCGGGCGGCGCGCTGGTACCAGATGACCGCCTCCTCCAGGTTGTGGACGATGCCGCGGCCGCTCTCCAGCATGATGCCGAGGTTGGCCTGCCCGTCGGCGTTGCCCTGCTCGGCGGCGCGGCGAAACCACTGCACGGCTTGCGCATCGTCGCGGGCGATGCCGCGGCCTTCCCGCAACATGAAGCCGAGATTGGCCTGCCCCAAGGCGTTTCCCTGTTCGGCAGCGCGGCGAAACCACTGCACGGCTTGCGCATCGTCGCGGGCGATGCCGCGGCCCTCCCGCAACATGAAGCCGAGATTGGCCTGCCCCAAGGCGTCGCCCTGCTCGGCAGCGCGGCGAAACCACTGCACGGCCTGCGCGTCGTCGCGGGCGATGCCGCGGCCGTCGCGCAGCCTCACGCCGAGGTTGTTCTGCCCGAAGGCGTTGCCCTGCTCGGCGGCGCGGCGAAACCACTCGACGGCTTGCGCGTCGTCGCGGGCGATGCCGCGGCCGTTCTCCAGCATCAAGCCGAGGTTGATCTGTCCGTCGGCGTTCCCCTGTTCGGCGGCGCGGCGATACCACTCGACGGCTTGCGCGTCGTCGCGGGCGATGCCGAGGCCGTTCTCCAGCATGAAGCCGAGGTTGGCCTGCCCGTCGGCGTTCCCCTGTTCGGCGGCGCGGCGATACCACTCGACGGCTTGCGCGTCGTCGCGGGCGATGCCGCGGCCGTTCTCCAGCATGAAGCCGAGGTTGTTCTGCCCGTCGGCGTTCCCCTGTTCGGCGGCGCGGCGATACCACTCGACGGCTTGCGCGTCGTCGCGGGCGATGCCGCGGCCGTTCTCCAGCATCACGCCGAGGTTGTTCTGCCCGTCGGCGTTCCCCTGTTCGGCGGCGCGGCGAAACCACTGCACGGCCTGTGCGTCGTCCCGGGCGATGCCGGTGCCGTCGCGCAGCATCACGCCGAGGTTGGCCTGCGCGGCGGCGTTGCCCTGCTCGGCGGCGCGGCGATACCACTCGACGGCTTGCGCATCGTCGCGGGCGATGCCGAGGCCGTATTCCAGCATGATGCCAAGGTTGAGCTGCGCGTCGGCGTAGCCCTGCTCGGAGGCGCGGCGAAACCATTGGACGGCTTGCGCGTCGTCGCGGGTAATGCCGCGGCCGTCGCGCAGCATCACGCCGAGGTTGTTCTGCGCGATGGGATGCCCCCTTTCTGCAGCGATCCTAAAGGCAGCCGCCGCTTCTGCGGGGAGGCCACCTTTATCGAGAACCCGTCCCAGCCAGGCGCGGAACCGCGGTTCGCTGGGATAGGCGGCGACAGCGGCGTCACAGGCAGCGCGAGCCCGGGGCACGTCGATCGCATCAAAAGCGACGCCATCAACCAGAGCCCATTGACCAGGGTTCGACCGAAGAGACTGTGCGAGGCGGTCGCAGTCGTGGACGGCGGCTGTCGCCGGCCGCTGAGCATTGCTGGTCGGGGGCGTGGCGGCATGCGGCGCTGTTGTGGTCGTGGGCGTGACGGCTGGCGGCGGATCCTTCGTCACAGGCGTCGCGGTGGTTATGGGCGCGTTGGGGGCCGGGGTTGGTGGCGTGCCGCGGGTCAGCGCGAAGCCCAAGAAGGCTATGAGCGCCACGGCGCCCAAGCCAGCCGCGACCAAGGGCGGCTTGCGCAGCGGCGGCGCGCCAGCCGGGGATATACGGATGGTGGCGTCGGGGTCCGTTGCCGGCGGTGGCTGAGCGACCACCGGTGGCGACGCAGCAGCCGGCGCCACGGCCCTTGGCCGGCGGCGCAGCGCACCGCTCAGCGCGGCGGCGATCTCGGCGACCTTGTGCGCGACCGCCTCGCTCTCCGCGGCGCGTAGGCGGTGGTCGCGGAAATCGATCCATTGCCGCCCGGCCAGCAGGGCAAAGACCGCCGGGTCCGCGTAATCCTTAGCGGGGTCGAGATGCGCGGTATCGATGTAATGCACGGGGAAGATCAGATCCGCCCGGCCCAGCGCCTGCTCCCTTTCATGGAAGATCGCGATCTCGCGGCAGCACCATTCGCTTTGCAGCAGGGCCGGCGTGACGATCGGGACCAGAAAGCTCGATTGCCCCAGCGCGTCGCGGATTTCGTCTTCCCACTGCGTGCCCGGCGGGATGGCGCGGGTGTCCTGGAACAGGCGCACCGGCTCGCGCCCGACCAGATGTTGGAGTTCATTGGCCACCAGTACGCGCAACTGGCTCAGCTTGCCGCGCGCACTGTCGTCGTCCGAGCGCGTATAGCTCCAGAAACCGACGGGCGGCAGCGCGGCCGGTGGCGTTGTCATGCGGGGCCTCGGCCCCTGGGGATGATGCGGGTCATCGACCACATTGAACCATCCACCATCCGGCACGGCAAGCGGCACGGCGGAGGCGGCGCGGACGGGGGCGCGGGTCCTGGAGGCAAGGGGTTGCGGATGCCGGGATCTTGTCGCGCGGATGGCGACAGCGGGTCATAAATGCGTAAAGATCGCGCGAGCGCGTTGATGGGGTTGGCGAGCAAGGGCGGCAGCGTCGCGCAAGGCGGGCAAGCCAAGGAACGCTCTTGCTTGCGAAGCCTACCAGGTCAGGTTTAGGCGCCGAAGGGTTTCCTGGGCTTCCGCGTGGCCCTGGCGTGCGGCACGCTGGTACAGCGCAATGGCGGCCGCGCGATCGCGAGCAACGCCACGGCCGTTGGCGAGCATCGTGCCGAGGTTGACCTGCGCGTGGGCATTGCCCTGGTTGGCGGCACGGCGAAACCACTGGACCGCTTGCGCGTCGTCGCGCGCCACACCGCGACCGGCCTGCAACATCATGCCGAGGTTGTTCTGCGCCTGGGCGTCGCCCTGCTCGGCGGCGCGGCGATACCATTGCGCGGCTTGCGCATCGTTGCGGGCAACGCCTCGGCCCTCCTCCAGCAAGATGCCGAGCCGGGTCTGCGCGAGGACGTCGCCCTGCTCGGCGGCGCGGCGATACCATTGCGCGGCTTGCGCGTCGTTGCGTGCAACACCCTCGCCCTTCTCCAGCATGAAGCCAAGGCTGGTCTGCCCAAAGGCGTGACCTTGCTCAGCGGCGATTCGATAGGCCGCAACTGCTTCGCCGTCGGCGCGGCTGGCCTGGAGAACCCGGCCCAGCCAGGTGCGGAAGCGCGGCTCCCCGGGATAGGCGGCGACCGCGGCTTCGCAGGCCAGAAGGGCCGGAACGATGTCAATCGAACCGAGGTTAACGCCCGCGGCCAGCGCTGATCGTCCAAGTACCGCCCGCGGTGGCTGTGCCAGGATGTCGCATTGGGTCGCGCCAGGTGTTTGCGCACGTACCGCTACGGATATGAGTATTGCGGCGCCGAGGCCCACGCACAACCGAGCCCAGTTGGACGGCCGCACTGCAATGCCGGCCGCGACGAAGCGTTCTGCCACCGTTGGTCGCAGCCAGGCCATGGAAGGCCGCGCCCAGGGCGCGATTTTCGGCGAGGTCATGCTGAATTCCGGTTAAGGGCCGATGTGCCCGCGCAGGGCCGCGGTGAGCGCGGCCACCCATTCCGCAACCTGCCCGCGGGCCAGCATCTCCAGCGTGTCCGCCGTCGTTGCCAGCATCCAACCGGCCGGGGCGCAGGCCAGGGCCTCGGCCAGCGCCGCCTGCGCCCCCGCCTCATCCCCCGCCAGCACCGCCAATTCTAGCGCCGTCGCGTGGTCCCAGTAATCGCCATGCCCGCGGCTCAGCTTGCGGTTCACGGCATAGCGCACCACCGGGGAAAGGGCCGCGATCTCAGGATCGTCCGGGTTGCGCTGAAGCATGAGTTGCAGCGCGTTGATGCCCGGGTAGTGGTCGCGCCAATCGGCCTCAAACCCGTCGCGATAGGCTTTGATGGCGCGGTCCAGCAGGCCGCGCGCCTGGGCGGTGCGGCCGGCGGCCAGCGCTTCCTTCCACAAATCCTTATAGACACGGCCGAGCAACCCGTTCGTCTCGGGCTGCGGGCCGCGGGTGCGGATCAGCTCCTCCAGCACGGCCTTCGCTTCCTCACGGCGTTTCAGGCGGTTCAACGCGAAAGCCTGCTGTTCCCGCACCAGGACGGTCGTGGCCAGATGCGTCGGCATGGCGGCGATAAGGTCCAGCATCGCCTGGTGCGCATCGGCGTCGCGGAAGGACAGCAGCAGGTCCACCAGCACGCCGGCCTCCACCGCCTCTGGCTGACCGAAGCTGCGCTGCACGGCCAGCAGCGCTGCGGCGGCGTCGGGCGCGCGGCGGGCAGCGGCGAGTTCGGCCTTGCGGCGTTCGGAATAGGCGACCTGGTCGCGGAAGAGGTCGGTCTTGCTGTGGTCCAGTTCGGGAAAACCCTGGAGCAGTTCATAGAGCGGGCTGTCGCGGCGCTGGCGCTGGGCCTCCCGCAGGGCATCGGCGATGGCGGCGCGGTCCTGTTCGGGGCGGGTGAGGTTGCCATTGGCGTCCATGCCATAGGCGATGGCGCGGCAGGGGCCGAGGTCGAAGGGCGGCGGCGTGGTTTCCGCGAAGACCAGCACGGTGGCGCCCGGCCGCGTGCCGTGGCGGACGCCGAGTTCGTAGAAGACATTGGCATTGGCGCCGGACAGATCGGCCAGCGCCAGGTCGCAGAGCACCAGGCGTTCGAACATCTGGCGATGGATGATGCCGCCGGCGCGCTCCTCATCGGCGCGGAGCGGTTGCAGCCCGGCATCGCGCACGGCATCGGCGAGGAAGGTCTTGTACACCGCGTCGAAATCCACGATGGCGGCGCCGACCGGCTTGCGGCCGAAGGGCATGAGGATGAAGCAGAGGGGGGTCATTGGCTGGCGGCTTCGATGCGGCTGAGGAGGTCTTCGGCGGCGGTAAGCTCGGCGGCGGTTTGCGGCTGATCGGGGAAGCGGGCGCGGCGGTCCCGCGCCAGCGCCAGCGCGGCTTCGGCATGGGGGCGCGCCGCCGCCCTCTCGCCCAGCAGCAGATGGATGTCCGCGAGGCGCCACCGCGAGACGAAAACGTCGCGCTGCCAATGCGTATTGCCCGGGTCGCGCTCGGTAAGGCTCATGCGGATCGCCATACCCGCTTGATACGCGCGCAAGGCGCCCGGAAGATCCCCCTGCGCCCGTAGCACATTGCCGATCAGGTCGTGGCTGATGGAAAGGTCGCGCTGCCATTGCGTATTGCCCGGGTCGCGCTCGGCAAGGCGCGTCGCAATCGCCATGCCCGCCTGATACGCGCGCAAGGCGCCAGGAAGATCCTCTTGCGCCCGCAGCACATCGCCGATCAGGTCGTGGCTGAGGGAAAGGTCGCGCTGCCATTGCGTATTGCCTGGGTCGCGCTCGGCAAGGCTCATGCGGATCGCCAAGCCCGCCTGATACGCGCGCAAGGCGCCCGGGCGATCCCCCTGCGCCCGTAGCACATCGCCGATGCGGGTGTGGATGAGGGAAAGGTCGCTCTGCCATTGCGCATTGCTCGGGTCGCGCTCGGCAAGGCTCATGCGGATCGCCATGCCCGCCTGATACGCGCGCAAGGCGCCCGGGAGATGCCGCTGCGCCCGCAGCACATCGCCGATCTGGTTGTGGCTGACGGACAGGTCGCGCTGCCATAGCGTATTGCTCGGGTCGCGCTCGGCAAGGCTCATGCGGATCGCCATGCCCGCCTGATACGCGCGCAAGGCGCCCGGGCGATCCCCCTGCGCCCGCAGCACATCGCCGATGCGGTCGTGGCTGACGGAGAGGTCGCGCTGCCATTCCGCATTGCCCGGGTCGCGCTCGGCGAGGCGCGTCGCAATGGCCATGCCCGCCTGATACGCGCCCAAGGCGTTCGAGCGATCCCCCTGCGCCACCAGCACATCGCCGATGCGGGTGTGGCTGAGGGAAAGATCGCGCTGCCATTCCGCATTGCCCGGGTCGCGCTCGGCAAGGCGCGTCGCAATCGCCATGCCCGCCTGATACGCGCGCAAGGCGCCCGGGAGATCCCCCTGCGCCCGCAGCACAGAGCCGATCCGTTGGTGGCTGATGGAAAGATCGCGCTGCCACTCCGTATTGCCCGGGTCGCGCTCGGCGAGGCGCGTGGCAATCGCCATCCTCGCCTGATAGGCGCGCAAGGCGCCCGGGCGATCCCCCTGCGCCTCCAGCACATCGCCGATGCGGTCGTGGCTGAGGCTCAGGTCTCGCTGCCATTGGGCATTGCCCGGGTCGCGCTCGGCAAGATTCGTGCGGATCGCCAAGCTCGCCTGATACGCGCGCAAAGCGCCCGGGAGGTCCCCCTGCGCCCGCAGCACAGAGCCGATCCGTTGGTGGCTGATGGAAAGATCGCGCTGCCACTCCGTATTGCCCGGGTCGCGCTCGGCGAGGCGCGTCGCAATCGCCATGACCGCCTGATACGCGCGCAAGGCGCCCGGGAGATCCCCCTGCGCCTCCAGCACAGTGCCGATCCGCTCGTGGCTGACGGAAAGGTCGCGCTGCCATTGCGTATTGCCCGGGTCGCGCTCGGCAAGGCGCCCAAAAATCCCTACCGCCTGTTGCGCTGCTTCCCGCTGCCGCGCCGTATCGCCCAGCGTGGCGAAGGTGGTAGCGAATTCTGTATAGGCCGCGCCGCGCAGCCGCAGCGTCGCCGGATCATCCGGCGTGCGGGCCAGCAGCGCGTCCAAAGCACGGCCGGCACGGTCCAGCATGTCGCGCACCAACGCCGTGGGCATGCCTTCGCGGTTGCGCAGCCCCTGGGCTAGATCGAAGACGAGGCTGCTCGCCGTATCGCGCGCTGCGGCGAAGCCGGTCTCCGCGCGCGCGCGGGCCGCCTCAGCCGCCTCGGCTTCGCGCTCGGCCCGCTGCGTTTCGGCCTCGGCCTCGGCGCGCCGCTGCTCGGCCAAGGCCGCTGAGGTCTGGGCGGATTGGGCCTGGCGCAACGCCTCGCGCCGCGCCTCCGCCGCCGCGGCTTCCTCACGCTCCGCCCGCGCCTGTTCCGCCTCGGCGGTTTGCCGGGCGGCTTCGGCGCGCGCGGCGGCGGCCTCTGCCTCGCCGCGCCGCTGCTCCGCCACAGTGGCGCTTCGCTCTGCGGCGCCCCGCTGGACCCAGGCGTAAAGGCCGGAGCCGAGCGCGATAAACGCCAGCACCCCCAGCCCCGCAGCCGCCAGGCGGGTGCGTCGCACCAGCCGCTCGGCGGCCTCCGCCCGGTCCGCCGCCAGCCTTGCCTCGCGCGCTGCCTGGGCCGCGCGTTCCTCCAGCGCGCGCGCCGCCGCGGCTTCGCTGGCGCGGATCAGGGGCGCGATATCCTCCAACGCCACATCGCCGGGGGCGGCCAAAAGGGCACTTGCGCGGGCCAGCAATGCGCCGGCGGGCAGAAGCTCCCCGCCGCTGCCGGCGATCCAATCCAGCACGGCATCCCGCGTCGCCAGCCGCTCACGATTCTCCTCCACCCATTCCAGCAGCGTCGGCCAGCCGCGGATCAGCGCCTCATGCGACACTTCCACCGTGTTGCGCCCATCCAATTGGCCGAAGAACAGCAGCCGCCTTTCGGGCGCGCCGAAGAATTCCGCCACCACACGCTGGGCACCTTCCTCCGGCAACAGGGCGCGCACCCGCACATGGCCGCGCCCCTCGCCGGGCCGCACCAGCCGCAGGAACAGCCGCTTGGCCGCCGCCTGGCCTTCGCTGCCCAGCGCATCGAAAGCGGTCTGCGCAGCCAGGTTGATCGCCTGCTCCACCCCGCCTGAGCGGTCATAGGCGGCGGAGGTGATAACGCCGCCTTCTCGCCATGCCCAACTGCGGGTCAGCGCGTGCTGCAGCAGCGGCAGATTGCCCTCATCCGTCCCGGTTTCGCGCAGGATGCGATCCTCCAGCCCTGGCGAAAAGCGCAGCCCCACCAGCCCCGCCGGTCCCGCCACCGCCGCGCGCAGATCCTGCACGCCGCGCGTCGCCACCATCGCCTTGTTCAGCAGCGGCCCCATGGGCGAATGCTGCAAGGGGTCGAAGAAATCCGAGCGAATGGTCAGCACCAGCGAAGCCGGGCCGCGCTGTGCCGCCCCCAGCAGCAGGGCAATGAGCGTTTCCGTATCGGCCTGCCAGTCGCGGATGGCCTGCGCATCGGTGAGTTCGATCGGGCGGGCGAACATCTCCTCCGCCTGGTCGAGCAGGATGAGGAAGCGGTCCGTCCGGCGATCCAGCGCGGCGAGGCGGCGATGCAGCAATTCAGGTACGAAATCGGGTTGCTGGCCGCGCAGCAGATCAGCCGTGCGGCGCAGCGCGGCGCCGTATTCCACGCTGCCCGGCGGGGCCTGAGGCGGGTCCAACGCTTCGGCCAAGGCACTGAGCGGATAGCGGCCGGGGCGCAGCACCAGGCGATCCCACACCACGCCCCAGTGGCCTTCGGATTTCTGCCGTAGCCGCGGCAGCAGCCCCGCCCGCGCCAAGGAGGATTTGCCGCTGCCTGAACGGCCGATCACCGCGGCCACGCCGTGCTCGATCACGGTGCGATGCAGTTGCGCGGCCTCCACATCGCGCCCGAAAAAGATCTTGCCGTCTTCTTCCTGGAAAGCCTCCAGCCCTTTGTAGGGGCAGATGGCGCCGCGCACCGCCTCGGCATCCAGCCTCTCGCGCCGGATGGCGGCGAGCAGGCGCTGCTGCGCGGCGGGGTCGTTAAGCCCCTCGGCGAAGTTCACCCAGGTCTGCAGGCCGAGGAACCCGCGCGGAAAGCGATACTCCGGCGTGCCGGGCAGCAGCACGGGAATGAGCGGGAAGGCGGGCTCCGCTGCCTGCCGCGTCAGGCCGAGCTGATATTCATAATGCTGCGTGTTGCCGAGGCCGGCCGGGCCGACCAGCACCAGCATCGCGCTGGCCTCACGCGTGATGGCGCGCTCGAGTTCCGGCAGCCAGGCGCCGCCAGAGCTCAACTCGCGGGTGTCAAGGAAGCAGCGCAGACCGTGGCTGGCCAGCCAGGTGTCGAGCGTGTTGACGGCGGCGGCATCGGCGCGGTTGTAGCTGAGGAAGGCATCCATGCGAGGGCCTGCTCCGGGCATCGCGCGGCAGCGTCATCATTGCCGCTGCGGATTTATACCATTCGGGCGGGGCGGCCGGCAATAATGCGGACCGATCGCCGTGACGCCGTTTCGGCCCCCGGGCTCGGCGGCGAGTGCGCGGCAGAGTTGGAGTCGCTCGGCAAGGACATAGCCATCAACGTCGCGCGGCGCGCAAACGGCTACCGGTATCGGTTTCCTGTGCGGGTGTGATGGCTGTGTCCCGTCGACGCTCCCATTCAGCCTCCGCGCGTGGCCGAAGGGCGGAATACTGCGCAAGAAAGGAGTCTCGCAGACCTGCCGAGCTATGGACGTAAAGGCGCCCATCTATAATGTCCCAGTAATTGACGCTGCCATGCGTCTTTGAGCCTTGCGCGATACACCCCGCACAGAAGCCACCGAATTGCGGCATGAAGCGTGCCGGGTCGGCGCGGAAACTATCCGCATTTTCGGCCGAGGCGAAGAGCCAGATGGCACCACCCTGGATGACGAAATGCTCGGCGGAACCCCGCTGCCTCTGGCCAAACTGGAAATAGGCCACCACATCATAACCGCCCAAGGCAATGCCGGCCTGATCCGAACTGACATGCGGGCTTGGCGTGAAGCCGGTTGGCGTGGCTACGATGATACGACGTATAGCGGCGTCTCGGGGGGGTGGCGCCGGGGCGGTGGAAGCCGCCTGCTCGCGCTGCTCGCGCTCCGCTTGGCCAAGGGCGTAGACGGCAAGCTCCGGGAAAGAAACGTTATTCTGTTTGGCGATTTCGTGCAGCTTCCGGAAACTCGTGACGACGTCGTTCGGTATCTCCAAGCCACGCACCTCCTTCGCCCAGCGCACCATGTGGTCAATGCCCTGATAAGCGGGCGGCGGCGGAATATAGACCCGAAGGGTGAAGGGCGGCGAGTCGGGCGCAAGACGGATCGGAATGTTGAAGCTTTTCAGCGCATAATGGGGGGCGCGCGCACGCAATTCCTGCGCCAGCGCCTCCTGCCCCGGCCCAAGGTCGCCACGCTCCGCCATATCCGCAAGACGGATCATGCATTCGCGGTCGGGGTAGGGTAGCTGGGTCGGATCGCTACAAATCCTCAAATGTTCGACCGCCTTCGGGATATCGCCGCGGGCCAGGGCGTGGTCAGCAAGGTCACGATGCGCGCGGGACAGACGCCCCATCGCGAAGATATCGTAGTCGAGTTCGACCCGCCGCGGCGTCAAACCCGCCACCAGCACGCCGGCAAGCCGCTCCGCTTCTGCGCGATTATCGTCGCGTTCGGCCAGCCTTTGAAGGCGCTGCACGACCCCCGACATGCGGACATGAAACTCGAGATCATCGGCTACACGCCGGCCAGAATCGAGAAAGGATGCTTCGATATAGGCGCCATGCTGGCGCAGCAGCCTGTCCAAAACCGCGCTCTGCTCCGCGCCCGGGCTTGTCGCATCCTGGGTCTCGGCCCCCGCGGCCGTGCTTGCGATAGGCGCCGCGCGAATATTGTCCACAGCGCAATTCAGCACTGCGGCAGCAAGGTTCTGTAGCGATGCCTGCGCTGGGTAGCGGGAAGCAGTATCCAGCACTTCGGAGGTCGACCGTAGGCAGCTTTCGCGGATATAATCCTGAAGACCGCCCTCACCGCCGGTAAATTGAAATGTTGCGAGACGACGCTTGATATCCTCGGCGACCCAGGTGTTGCGGGGGTCAGCATGCAACGCGCGACTTGCCAGTTCGAAGGCATCGGCACCGCGCCTTGCGGCAGCTTCAAGATCACCTCGATCGCGCAGGATCAGCGCATATGTATCAAGCGCCAGCGTGCCAGCAGAAATCAGGCGCATGGCCCTGGGTGCGACTGTCAGCAGGGGTTGAATCGTCGCATGCGCACGCTCAATGGCAGCCAGGGCCTCAGCGGGTTTTCCACCACGTCGCAGTGTCTCTGCCTGAGCCCTGAGCGTGCCCACCCAATTGGCCGCAATCACGACATTCCAAGGTGCTGCGCGGTAGGCTTGCTCGAAATAAGCATAGGCTTCGGTGGCAAGGGATGTTGCCTCCGCAGCACGATCAAGGCGCCGATAACTGTCGCTAAGCCAATTCAAGGCGAGAGCAAGGAAAATCATCGCTTGGGGGTCGTCCGGGCGCTCGGCCAAGAGGCGCCGAGAGACGTCCAGATTTAGTTCACGCAATTCGCGCTTGAACTGGTTCGACGATTCGAACGGGAGCGTCCCATCCAGGGAATTGATAAACCAGCCATAGGCATCCAGCCGATCCGGCGATGCGGCCGCGATGCTGGCGGCATCCAATGGCAGTAACCGGCCAATCTGGTCCAGGATGGTCGCCTGATCCTCCCGCAGCGCGAGCCGGTCCAGCTGCTGCACCAACAGGGCACCGGTCATGGCATAGAGCATGAGTTCGCGATCGGTGAGCGTCCTCTCCTGCGAGAGCGCCAGAAATTGCCCATGCGCACGCCGAGCGACGGGCAGCGTCGCTTCAGAGGATTGCGCCACGGCAAGCTGCCGCGCCATGCGGGTAAGGGCCTCGGCCTGCATTCCGGCGGTCTGCCAGAGTGGATTGATTGCGGCGAGGGCTTCGAGGTGGGGGACCAGGGAGGTCAGCAATTCGACCACAACCTCCTCAGAGCCAATCCGGAGGCTGTACCGTGGATCCTGCACAACCCGCAGGACGCCGCCAAGCGCGCCACTGGCTGTCGAAAAGGATTGCTCTGCATAGCTGCGTGCCGCGATTGCCTCACGGCGTTCCTGCTGGGCCTCGCGGAGCGCGGTCTCCAGGTCATTCTGGGCAGCCTGGATCTCGGTGTTCCGCACAATGAGCTCCTGCTCACTGCGCAGCGCCTGCTGCTCACTGAGCCTTGCCTGCCAGCCAGCCACGCCCAAACCTAGCGTCAGTACGACCATCAAGCCCGATGTCCATCGCAACCGAAGCTTCTCACGGCGATCCCGGGCTTGGCGCTCTGCTGCCTGGGCCCGTCTCAACTGCTCGCGTGCCTCTTCGGCTGCCTTGCTGCGGTCAACAAAATCAAGCGCCGATGCAAAACCTCCGCCATGGCGCTCGGCCCAAGCCTGGTTCGGCTGCTCTTCTGCCAGCCAGCTCGCCATATTGTGCAAATCGAGCCCGGAGAGAAGTTCAGCCCGACCGCTTGCATGTGCCTCGGCTGAAGCGACCAGGCGCCGCCAGGTTGATCCTGCCTGTGCTTCGCGTTCCAGCCATCCGGAAAGATCAGACCATTGTCGGATCAGGCTTTCATGGCTGATGTCGATGATGGTTTCATCCGATAGGGCGGTCTCCGGCGGCGGCATCAGAAAATTGCATCCTGCGGCGCGAAATGCCTCCACGACACTTACTACCGGATCGCGTGCGCCCTCACACAAATCAACGAGGTCCGCGAAACGGCAGGGATGCCGAAGTGCAGTCGCAACCGTCGAGCCGGTGACGAGGCCGCGGAAAACACGCGCAACAAGCCGAGCGGCCTCAGTCGGCAGCGCGGCTACGACCTCTGCCGCATGCGCGTCGATCGCGCCACCAAGCCCGCCGAGTAACTCGTACTCTGCCATGCGCAAGGTTATTCTGGAGGATCCCGCGCTTTCCCTTGCGCGCAACCAGAGTCGATTCAACACATGCTGCATCAACGGAAGTTGGTCTGCCCGCCGCGACAGCATGCGCAGCTGGTCGCTGGCCTGATCGTCCTCCCAGGGTGCGAAGGCTGCGAGATCGTTCAGGAGGCGGTTGACCAGCGCCGGCTCGATGTCAAACCCGCATACAGCGGCGGGGCCGATGATCGCCTCGCGCGTTTCTTCCCGCGTCATACGCGGCGTCAGGTACAGGCCCTGATTGATACGCTCCGCAAGCCCCGGCACGAGCGAGCAGGCGCCCAGGAACTCAGAACGCATGGTCAGCACGACGTAGATCGGCAGGTCGCGTCCCGAAACGCTTTCCAGAAGCAGGGAGACAAAGGCCTCCGCTTCCTCTCGTCCGGCATAATCGCCGAAGCGGAAAAGTTCTTCGAACTGATCGACCACGATAAGCAGGTTGGTCCGCGGCGCGAGATGCCCTTCGGAACACCAGGACAGGACGGAGCGTGGACCGCGGCGCAGGAAGGCGTCCAGCAATTCAAGCTCATTGGCATCGCCTGCGCCGCGGACGTCTATTTTCTGCAAGGAGGAGGCTAGGTTGGCGATGGGCGCACCCGCTGGCCGCATTGTCGCGACGGCCCAACGCGAACCGGCCGAGGAGAGCCAGCCGAGCTCCAGCGCGTCTAAAAGGCCTGTGCGAACAAGGGAAGACTTGCCACTACCCGATGAGCCGAGCACGGCCAGGAAGCGGGTCGCCGCCAGCCGCTCAACCATCGTATCGATGCAGTTCTCCCGGCCGAAGAAGAGATCTGTCTCCTCGCGGCTGAATGCACGCAGGCCAGGGTAGGGTTGCCGCATCATTATGCCTTCATCAAGGAGACGACGATGTTCCGGATCGGGTCGAGCGAGACGCCGTTGCGACAATCGATCTCGATCATATCTGGCACATGGATCGGTAACGGAAGCCGCTTCTCACCCGGAGGACCGGCATAAAGTGCAACCAGCCTTGGGTCGGTCTGTCGGCGTCCAGCCAACTTGAGGAAACGGCGGAGATTTCCGGTCACCCAACTCGACGGCGCATACCCATATATGGTGATCAAAGCGTCACAATCAACCAGGTTGCTCTCGATGTCGTTGCGAGCCTGCTCACCCTCTGCATCGGGATCTGGCAGGCTTACAGCGATTCGGTTGCGCTTGAACTCGTCATAGATTTGCTCTGCCAGGGGAAAGTCGTCGCGGTCAGCGTTAATGAACACAAGCGCGCCAGGCGTAGGCTGGCGCCTCGGCATTTCGGGTGGACGCAGAGCGCGACGCTTTACCTCCGCCTTGAACGCTTCGAATCCGTCCGCGATGACGGATTCTCCGCTGAGCAATTGCCGATGGTGCACATCAGCGATCGAAGCGAGGTCGAGATCGGGACGACGCCACTGGAGAATCTCAAGCCCCTTGGCCCGCGCTGTGTTATACTGGTGGACCGTGTAACCCTCGGGCAGATCGGGCGGGGTCTTGCCGGCGCGCGTACCCAGCAACTGGACGAAGACCTCGGAAGTTTCGACATCTCTCGCCACTGCGCCGCGAAACGCGTCGCCCCCCAAGGGATATCCATCGACCGGCACCAAGGGCACCCCATATTGTTCAAGGTAGCGTCGCAAATCGTCACGCAGGTCGTCCAGATCATCTGTAACCTGCGCGAGCATAACCTGACGCACCCCGATTGGCCGAGGCATCGACGCAGCGGCAGCAGCTTTCGTCGCTGCGGTCACGGTTTGGCGCATCGCCAGAAGCTGGCCACGAATCTGCTCTGCCAGATCAAGAACCCGTTGCCGAAAGATCGGTGCATCGAATTCAGGGGTTAGCGGGATCGGCGTCGATCCATCCGCGCCCAGGGCGCGCCAGAAACTTAGGCGCTTGTGGCCGTTCAGCGGCTCAGGATATGATTCTGAATTATCTAGCGGCAGGCACTCGATGGCGAAAAGGCGACGCGTATCACCCGCTGCCGCGGTCGAAAAGGCCTGCAACTCCCTGCGTGTCCACTCCCGCGCCGCATAGCTGCGCGAAGCGACCGCCAGAAATACCGCTGAATTACGCGCCGCCTTGAGAACCTCCTCCACCTGATGGTTCGCGTGCAGCGCCTCAGAATCGAAGAACCAATGCACCTCCTCCGCCATACCCAGTCTTGCGCGCAAAGCACCTTGGAGAACCTCAATGAAGCGCGACACCCAGCGCTCACCAGAAGGGTCGATCCGCTCATCAGCATGGGCATAGCTGACGAAGACATCGTAAGCGTGCGATTCAACGAATGCCATGCGAAACCAGCCTTAACCAGGGGGTTCATTAAATTGAATGTATTCTGGGATTTTGACCGCAGCAAGCCCCAAACCTGTGCAACGATACACCAGATTTGCATGTTTTTTCCACTTTGGCCCATTATTCAGTCAGCCCCACGGCCGGCACCGGTGCCGGGACGTGATGCAGGATATAGCCCAACCAGTTATTCCCCCCTTCCGAAGCGCCCACCCGCGGCCCCTTCATGAACACAATCCGCCGCGCCGGATGCACGGCCGACAACGCATCCATCACATCGCGGAGATAAGGCGTGCGGCTGGTGCGCCAGGGGCCGGGTTCCGATGATGCGCGGCTGCCCAGGATGCGGTGCTGTTCAGCCCAGGCCGACACAGTGAGTTGCGGCGGTGGGCGCAGCATGGCCCCGGCACGGCGGCGTACATGTTCACGCGAGCGGCTCTCGCTCGCCGCCGATGCCGGGAGGGTCGAAGCGATCGGAAGCCTCCGTCAGAAGCTCGTTGATGTGCTGCTGCAGGATGGTTTGCAGCTGTCCGGCGTCAGCGCCTGTGGGACCAAATTGGCGATTTGAATAACGGAGGATTTTTGGCTCATCGTAACCCCAAGGAGAGTGAAGATGAGCCAGAAATCCTCCGCCCCACCCACGCGGGTGCCAGCCGAAAAGCTGGTCCGCGATA
>JADCFA010000025.1 GCA_020249775.1 Roseomonas sp.
GCCGCCTTACCTCGCTGAGGAAATGGCCGCTGCCATTCCGGGCGCGCGCTTGGTCCGCTTCGCCGGTTCTGGCCATTTGCCGAGCATGGAAGTGCCGGAAGCGGTGAATGCGGCGATGGCCGATTGGTTGGCGGATTGACCATAAAAAAAGGCGCAGCGTTTGAAGCACCGCGCCTTTCGAGTGGTGCGGCTAAATCAGGCCGCCTTCGCCATCCCGCGCAGCACGTAATGCAGGATACCGCCATTCTTGTAGTATTCCACCTCATCGGCGGTATCCACACGGCACAGCACCTGGGTCTTCACCTGGGATCCATCGGCACGGGTAATCACCACATCCATCATCATGCGCGGCGAGAGCTTTTCCACGCCCAGGATGTCAATCTTCTCATCACCCGTCAGGCCAAGGCTCTGGCGGCTTTCGCCCTCCTTAAACACCAAGGGCAGCACGCCCATGCCGACCAGGTTTGAACGATGGATACGCTCAAAACTTTCGGCAATCACGGCCTTGATGCCAAGCAGATAGGTGCCCTTCGCCGCCCAATCGCGTGAAGACCCCGTGCCATATTCCTTGCCGCCAATCACCACCAGCGGCACGCCTTCATTCTTGTAGCGCATCGCCGTGGTGTAGATCGGCGCCACATCACCCGAAGGATAATGCTTGGAAATGCCGCCTTCCACGCCCGGCACCATTTCATTGCGGATACGCGGATTGGCGAAGGTGCCGCGCATCATCACCTGATGGTTGCCGCGCCGCGCGCCATAGCTGTTGAAATCCGCCTGACGCACCTGGTGTTCCAGCAGATACTCACCCGCCGGAGAGCTTTTGCGGATATTCCCCGCCGGCGAAATATGGTCGGTGGTAATGGAATCCGCGAGCTGAGCGAGGATGCGCGCGCCCTTCACATCACCCACCGGCTTCGGATCGGCCGTCATGCCTTCAAAATACGGCGGGTTCTGAACATAGGTGCTGCCCGAATTCCAGCGATAGGTATCGCTGCCGGCTTCCACGCGAATGGCCTGCCATTGCGTCGGGCCCTTGAAGACATCGCCATAGCGTTCCTGGAACATCTCGCGCGTCACGGCGGCGTGAACCGTATCGTTCACTTCCTTTTGCGTTGGCCAGATATCCTTGAGGTAAACCGGCTTGCCATCGCGGCCCGTGCCGATGGGTTCTTTCGTGAGGTCCTTGCGGATGGTGCCAGCCAGCGCATAGGCCACCACCAGCGGGGGCGAGGCGAGGTAATTGGCGCGCACATTGGCATGCACGCGGCCTTCGAAGTTGCGGTTGCCTGACAGCACCGAAACCCCGACCAGCTTGTTGTTTTCGATCGCATCCACAATGGCATCCGGCAGCGGGCCGGAATTGCCGATGCAGGTGGTGCAGCCATAGCCCACCGTCTGGAAGCCAAGCGCATCCAGATGCGGCGTCAGCCCGGCCTTGTTCAGATATTCCGTCACCACCTGAGAGCCAGGCGCCAGCGAGGTCTTCACCCAAGGCTTCGCCGTCAGGCCCTTTTCCACCGCCTTCTTCGCCACCAAGCCGGCTGCGACCAGCACATAGGGGTTGGATGTATTGGTGCAGGAAGTGATGGCCGCAATGACAACATCACCATGGCCGAGGTCATAATTGGCGCCGTCCACCGGCACGCGCAAATCCGCCTGATCCCCTGGCACGCCCATGGTCCCGGCAGCGAGGTCCTTCAGGAAGGCCGGTGCCGCATTGCTGAGTGCGACCCGATCCTGCGGCCGCTTCGGCCCAGCCATGGAGGGTTCCACCGTGCTGAGGTCCAGTTCCAGCGTATCGGTAAACACCGGATCGGGCATGCCTTCCTCACGGAACATGCCCTGCGCCTTCAGGTATTCGCGCGTCAGCTTGATGCGATGCTCATCACGGCCAGACAGGCGCAGATATTCCAGCGTGGTGTCATCCACCGGGAAGAAGCCGCAGGTCGCGCCATATTCGGGCGCCATATTGCCAATCGTCGCACGATCCGCGAGCGGCAGATGCGCCAAACCTGGGCCGAAGAATTCAACAAACTTGCCGACCACGCCCTTCTTGCGGAGCATTTGCGTGACCGTCAGCACCAGATCGGTCGCCGTCACACCTTCCTTCACGGAACCGGTCAGCTTGAAGCCGATCACATCGGGGATCAGCATGGCAATCGGCTGGCCGAGCATGGCGGCTTCCGCTTCAATGCCGCCGACACCCCAGCCCAGCACGCCAAGGCCATTCACCATGGTGGTGTGGCTATCCGTGCCATAGCAGGAATCGGGGAAGGCGAAGACATCGCCAGTATCCGTCGCGGTCCAAACCACCTGCGCCAGATATTCCAGATTGACCTGATGGCAGATGCCCGTGCCCGGCGGCACAACGCGGAAATTATTGAAGGCTTCCTGACCCCAGCGGAGGAATTCGTAACGCTCACCATTGCGTTCAAATTCGATATCCACATTCTGCTTGAGCGAGGATGCTGTGCCGGAGACATCCACCATCACCGAATGGTCAATCACGAGGTCCACTGGCACCAGCGGGTTCACCTTGCGCGGATCGCCACCCAGGCCGAGCAACGCATCGCGCATGGCGGCAAGGTCCACCACGGCAGGCACGCCAGTGAAATCCTGCAAAAGAATACGCGCGGGGCGGAAGGGCACTTCCTTATCGGAACGGCCTTCCTTCACCCATTCGGCGATCTTCTTTGCATCATCCACGGTGTAGGAACGGCCATCTTCGAAGCGCAGCACATTCTCAAGCAGCACCTTGAGGCTATAGGGCAGGCGGGCGATGTCGCCGATGCTCTTCGCCGCCTCGGGCAGGCTGAAATAATGGTAGGTCTTGCCGTCCACGCTGAGCGTGCGACGGGTCTTCAGGCTGTCTTGCCCGATCATCCGCATGGTTGGTTACCCTTCCTCAAGCGCGCTGGCCTTGCGCGGCCGCGCTGAACGCGGCTTTAAAGCATGGAGATGGCATGTGGTCCATTGGCGGGGGGCGGAATTTGGCGGCGGGGCAACCCATTCTGGATGTGCGGGAGCTTGCCTGCATCCGCGGTGACCGGGCGGTATTTGCGGGGCTGAGTTTCGCCGTGCCCGCCGGTGGCGCGCTGCTGCTGACCGGGGCCAATGGCGCGGGGAAATCAAGCCTGCTGCGCATCATTGCCGGTCTGCTGCCGGCGGCGGGCGGTGAGGTGCTGCTGGAAGGCGCGCCCGCCCGCACCGACCCTGCCAGCCATGCGCTGAGGCTGCGCTATATCTCAAGCCAGGATGCGCTGAAGCCGGCGCTGACGGTGGCGGAAAACCTGGCCTTTTACGCGGCACTTTGGGGCGGCGATGTCACCCCCGCCCTGGAAGCGCTTGGCCTTGGTGCGCTCGCTTCCCTGCCGGGGCGGGTGCTGTCCACCGGGCAAAGGCGGCGCCTTGCCCTGGCGCGGCTCGCCTTGAGGCCGGCGCGGCTTTGGCTTTTGGATGAACCAAGCCTGGGGCTGGATGCGGCTTCGGTTGCGCGGCTTGGCGATTTGATGGCGCGCCACCGTGCTGCCGGCGGCGCCATTCTGGCCGCAACCCATCTGCCCTTGCCGCTGCCGGATGCGCGGGAGTTGAAGTTATGAGTGGGGGCGTGTTTGCCGGGTTCCTCGCCGTGCTCGGGCGGGAATGGAAGCTCGCGCTGCGCCACCCTGCCGATACCTTGGCCGCCGTGCTGTTCTTCGTGCTGGTGGCGGCGCTTTTCCCCTTTGGTGTCGGCCCGGCGCCTGAGACGCTTTCCCGCCTTGCCCCCGGCGCCTTGCTGGCAGCGGCATTGCTGGCCGCGCTTTTGCCGCTTGATCGGCTTTTCGGGGCGGAGGCGGAGGATGGCTCGCTTGATCAATTGTTGTTGTCCGGCCTGCCGCGCGGGGTGCTGGCGGCGGCCAAGGCGCTGGGCCATTGGCTGACCACGGGCGTGCCGCTGATTGCCGCAACTCCCATCGCGGCGGCGATGCTCAACCTGCCGGTGGAAGCCTGGGGGGTCGCGATGGTGGCCCTTGCTTTGGCAACCGCGCTTTTGTCGCTGCTCGGCACTTTGGGGGCGGCGCTCACGCTTGGTGCCAGGCGCGGCGGCGTGCTGCTGCCCTTGCTGGTGCTGCCGCTGGCGATTCCGGCGGTGATTTTCGGCGCGGCGGCAATTGAAGCCGCCAGCGCCGGGCTTTCCGCCGCCCCCTTCCTGCTGCTGTTGGGCGCGGGGGTATCGCTGGCCGCGCCGCTCGCGCCACTCGCGGCGGGGGCGGCGCTTGGCAGCGACTAACTTATGCTGGTGGCATGGCCCAGACCGCAGCCTCATTCCCCGCTGCATAATAGTTATTGGTGATCGCCGCATTGCGATTGACCAGCGGGCGCATGAAAAGCGGATGCGTCATGCTGCGGATTTCATGTTCGACTTCAAACAGCACGCGCCCATCATTCGGGTCCACCACCTTGATGAAGCGGTATTGATGCGCGCTGTCCTCGCGCGAAATCAGCCCGCGTTCATTGAGGCGATTGTAGATGCCGCCAAAATCCACAAAGGCCAATTGAATGTGATGGCCATCAAAGGCGGGTTGCGGCTTGTCGGTTTCGCGGAAGATCAGGAATTGTTCCCGCGCCACGCGCACATATAGCGCGCCATCGCGCATTGCCGTGCTGGTGCCGATGATCTGTTCATAAAACCGCGCCATGCCGGGCAGCGTGCCGGGCGCGACATCGAATTCCACATAGGGCATGCCAAGCGTGATGCGGCCAAGCTTGTCTGCATCCGGCGCATGGCAGCGCATGCGATTGCCCCAGGGGCAGGTTACATCCACATGATTGGCGGCTTCGGTGAAGCTGTATTGCGTGCCTTCCAGCCAGCGCCGCGCGCGGTCCAGCCGATGCAATAGCTGCGCGCGATCCGGCAGCACCAACCCCACCGTGCCGCGCAGCACCTGCGCCGGGCCGGTCGGCAAATGGAATTGGCTGATGCCGACATTGGCCCACATATTATCAATGCCCGTCATCAGATAGGGATCACGCGTCAGGCCAAGTGCGCTGATGTAGAAGGCGGTTGCCTTCAACTGATCGGGCACTTGCAGATTGACATGCTGCAATTCGACAATATTGCCCAAGGATTCTTCAGTCCGATCCCAGGGGCAGGGGAGTTTCGGGGTGCCATCCATTGTTTCGCTCCGTTTCTATCTTTGCGCGGGTTGAATTCGCCTCAGCGGCGGCTTTCCACCATTGCGCCATAAACCAGGTTCTTGAACAACATCCGCGTATGGCCGCGGCGCGACGGGCCTTGCGCCATGAAGACCGCAACCAGCCCCTCAGCCCGGTCAATGGTGAAGGAAGTGCCCCAGGCGCCGGCCCACATGGCATCGCCCGTGCTGCCAGGCGCGACACCCAGCCCATCCTGCAAGCGCACCCCAAAGCCAAGGCCAAAGCCATAGCCGGGACCGGTCGAGGCTTCCGGTGTGCCGCCCATGCCCTGGATATGATTGGACAGCATGTAATTCACCATGGGGGCGGAAAGGTAGCGCCGGCCGGCATAAATGCCGCCATTGGCGACCATTTGCGCGAAGCGGATGTAATCCCCGGCGGTGGAAACCAATCCGGCGCCGCCCTTGAAATAGGATCGCCCGGCTTCGTTTTCCGTGATGCGATAGGCACGCCACATGCGCGCCTTCAGCGGGTCACTTTCCAGTGCTTCGGCCAGGCGGTCGCGCTTTTCGGGCGCGACGAACCAGGCGGTATCCTTCATGCCAAGCGGGTCGGTGATGCGCTGCACGAAGAACCGATCAAGCGGCATGCCGGCCACGCGTTCCACCAGCAGGCCAAGCACATCGGTCGCAACCGAGTAATGGAACATGGTGCCCGGCTGATGCGCGAGCGGTATGGTCCCCAAGCGACGCAGCAGCTCATCGCCTGTAATCGGCGCATCGGCTGCAGCGATATTGAGGTTGTTATACATATCCCGCATGCGCGTGGATGGCGCGCTATCCGCATAAACAAAGCCGGCGGAATGGCGGAGCAAATCCTGCACCCGTGGCTGGCGGCTTGGCGCGACATCCTCGGTGGGCTGACCTTCGCGGCGCAACTCCACTTTCAGATTGGCCAATTCCGGCAGAAAATCCGCGATTGGATCGGAAAGCTTCATCTTGCCTTCCTCAACCAGCATCATGGCCGCGACCGAGGTGATGGGCTTGGTCATGGAAGCTTGCAGGAAAATCGAATCCCGGCGCATGGGTTTGGTGCGCGCGGCATCCTGATGGCCATAGGCTTCGAAATGCACCACCTCTCCACCGCGGGCGATGATGGCGACACAACCGGGATAGGAACCGCGCGCGGCTTCGGCCATCAGGGCTGGTTCAAAGGCTTTCAGGCGCTGGCGCGAAAAGCCGCGCACCACTTCCGGTGGGCGGGGTGGGCGCGGCGGGGCCTCGGCGGCTTGTTGCGCCATGGCCGGGCCGGAAAGACCCAGGGCGGAAAGGCCAAGCGCAAAGGTGGCGCGGCGGGACGTTGTGGGCTGCATGAACATTTCCTCCTCAGGCGGTCCTGAAGAGCCGCCCTGTTTGGAAGAAAGGCTAGATCAGTTTGGGCAAGGCTGAAAGCGCCCTGCCCTATTCCGCCGCCTTGGGCGCGTAGCCCAGGCCGCCTTCATATTTCTCGGCCGCTTCGGCGGGCAGGAATTCGGCTTCCATTTCGCGGATGCGGTCAAAACCGGCGAAGCCATGCAGATTGCCCATGGGGTGCTGCTTGAAGCGCGCATCATAGGCGGCCTCCGCCATGGGGCCTTCGGCCTTCAGCGTAGTCGCGAAATCATGGATCGCCATGATGGTGGCACGCATTGCCGCACCCGGCAGGATGCAGGCGCGAATACCTATCGCGGCCATTTCTTCTGCCGTGAAGCGGGGTGAAATGCCAGTCATGTTGTAAAAAACCGGGCCTTTCACCGCCTGGCAGATATGGGCGACTTCTGCCTTGTCCTTCGGGCCTTCCACGAAGGCGAGGTCCGCGCCCGCTTCCAAAAACGCATTGGCGCGGGTGATGGCTTCTTCCATGGAACCGCCATGCGCGCCGCGCGCATCCGTGCGCGCGATGATCACGAAATCCGGATCGAGCGCATCACGCGTTTTGCAGGCGGCGCGGATTTTCAGCACAGCCTCATCGCGCGCAATCACCTCCCGCCCCGCGACATGGCCGCAGCGCTTGGGCGCCACCTGGTCTTCCAGATGCAGCCCCGCCACACCGGCGCGGATATATTCTTCCACCGTGCGCACCACATTGATGGCATTGCCAAAACCCGTATCGGCATCGGCAATCAAAGGCGCGCGCACGGCAGAGGCAATCAGCTTCGCATTCAGCGCCATTTCGGTCAGCGTAATCAGCCCTGCATCGGGCAGACCCAGCAGATTGAGCGAGGTGCCATAGCCCGACATGTAAAGTGCCGGGAAACCCGCATGTTCCAGGATGCGGGCCGACATGGCGTTGAAGCAGCCGGGCAGGATCAGCGGCGCGGGTTCGCGCAGAAGCGCGCGCAAGCGTGTGGTGGCGCGGGCGGGGCTGGCTTGACCAAGGCGCATCGGTGTTTTCCTTATTTCAGCGGGAAGCCGAGGGAGCGCAGCGCTGCCTTAAGCCCATCCCTTCCACGCAGCGCGCCAATGGTGCCGATGCGCGAAATCACGCGCTGCGACCAATTATCGGCGGCCATTTCATAACGCTTGGAATATTCGGCTAGCTTTTCATCATAGGCAGCGCGCAGCGCTTTTTCCTTGGCGGTGGAATAGGTTTCGTGATGCAGCACCGCTTCCTGCGACAAACGCGGCTTCACGGCACTTTCCTTGCCGGGCGCGGCGTAGCCCACGCAAAGGCCAAAGACCGGGGCGGCGCCGGGGGGCAGTTCCAACATTGCCGCCACACGCGGCACATCATTGCGCAGCGCGCCGATATAAACCGTGGCAAGGCCAAGGCTTTCCGCCGCCACCACCGCGTTTTGCGCCGCCAAGCCTGCATCAATCGCCGCCACCAGGAAGGTCTCCAGGAAGGGCATGCCCGCCAGCGCCACCCCTTCCTGTTCGCCCAGGCGTTCATTGCGCGACACATCGGCGATGAAGACCAGGAAGATCGGGCATTGTTCGATATGCTTCTGCCCGCCCGCAATCGTCGCCAGCGCCTTGCGCTTTTCCGGATCGTTTACCGAAACCACGGACCAGGTTTGCAAATTGGAAGATGTCGCGGCCGATTGCGCCGCCGCGATGAGGGTTTCCAAAGTGCCAGCGGGCGGCGCATCCGGGCGATAGCCGCGCACGGAACGGTGCGAGAGCAGCAGCGAAATCGTCTCATTCCACGGGCCCGGCTTGGGTTCGGCGCCAGCGCCGTAACGCGCTGTCAGGGCGGCCGGGGCCGGCAATTGCATGCCATCCATGTGGGTATTCCTTTGCGATGATGGGGGAAGCCTAGGCCAGAATGGCGCGGTGGGAAATCACCCTGTCTGACGCCACCCCGCCGCCGGGTGGGGTGCGGCCAGCAAAGGCCCGGCGCCAAAGAGTTTTTCACGGTAGCTCCCCGGCGCATAGCCGCGCTTGTAGCGCCCGCGTTCCTGAAGCGCCGGCACCAAAAGCCGCACCACATCTTCCAGGCATTCGGGCGTGACGGTACGCGAGAGGTTGAAGCCATCCACATCCGCCTGATCCACCCAGGCGATCAGTTCCTCGGCCACTTCTTCAACGCTTCCAACAATCGGGGGCTGGCGGCTGCCGAGCACCATCCGGTCCATCAGCGCGCGCTTGGTGGCGCGCGGCGCGGCGGCGCGGAGCGCTTCCACATTGGAACGGATGGCCTGGCTTTGGCCGGCATCGGGCAATTCCTCATCAAGGGCAAAACGCGCCAAATCTATGCCGAGGGAAGCCGAGGCATGCGCCAAGGCGCCTTCAATACTGACGTGCTGGCGGTATTCGGCGAGCTTCGCCTCAGCCTCCGCCCGCGTGCGGCCGATGATCAGCGTGGCGCCGACAAAGATGCGGATCGGGCGCGGTGCGGCGCGGGCGCGCAAATCAGCGACCAGTTTCGCGACATGCGGCTTTGGTCCGCCATTCACAAAGACACATTCCGCATGGCGCGCGGCAAAACCCCGCCCGCGATCCGAAGCGCCAGCCTGATACAAAGTCGGCGTGCGCTGCGGGGATGGTTCCACCAGATGCGGCGCATCCAGCCGATATTGCCGGCCTTCATGGCGAATGCGCTTCACGCGCGCGGGATCGGCGTAAATACCCGCCGCACGGTCGCACTTCACGGCATCAGCGGCCCAGGATTCCTCCCAAAGCCGATAGACGATTTCCATATATTCATCGGCCAGATCGTAGCGATCATCATGCGCCATTTGCCGATCCAGCCCCATGGCGCGCGCGGCACTATCCAGATAGCCCGTCACGATATTCCAACCGATGCGCCCCTGCGTCAGGTGATCAAGCGTCGAAAAACGCCGCGCCAACAATGCCGGGCTTTCCCACGCCAGATTGCAGGTCACGCCAAAGCCAAGGTTGCGCGTGGCCGCCGCCATGGCCGGCACAAGCAGCATGGGATCAAGCAGCGGCACCTGCACGGCACTCCTGATGGCCGCATCGCCATTGCCGCCATGCACATCGTAAATGCCCAAGACATCGGCCAGAAACAGCCCATCAAACAGGCCTTCTTCCAATAGCCGCGCAAGGCCCATCCAGTAATGAAGCGAAAGATAGTCAGCCGAGCGATCCCGCGGATGGCGCCACATGCCCTGCTGGATATGGCCGACACAGGCCATGTCAAAAGCATTGAAGCGGATTTCGCGCGGCATCGTCACAGCCCCAGCCCCGGCACCAGCAAGCCTTCCAGCATCCGCCTTCTCTCGGGCGGGATCGCCACCGCCTTGCGTGCCTTGAGGTCAAAGCTGACGCCCACCGCTTCCGCCGCCGCCACCGGCGCGCCAGTCACCCCATCATGCAGCAAATGCGTCCAGGTCGTGGTTTTCTCACCCAAGGCGCGCAGGCCGCTGCGGATGATCAGTAAATCGCCAATCCGCATCGGTTGCAGATAGACCAACCGATATTCCAAGGCGGCGCTGCCAAGCCCTTCTTCCCGCGCGCCAAGCTCCGCCCCCGGAAAGCGCAGATTGGGCACGCCATCCCAAATGCGCGAGATCACCACATCCGGGCGCATCAGCCCGGCGCGGTCACAATCCTCCGCCCGGATGGCGCCGATATAGGCATCGGTTAGGCCCAAGGCGGCGGCGCCGGCGGCATCGGGCAGCGGGCGGATGGGATCAAACGGCAGCCCGCGCGGCCCGGCGTGATCCGGCAGGGTGGTGGCCAGGCCGGCGATTTTCTCATCCAGCCCCGCCGGCAGCGGCAGTTCAGCGCCCGAGGCCGGGTCGCGCAATGCAATATCCGAAACCAGCGCGGCCGAGGCCACCCCCGTGCCGCTATTCCTGATTTCCACATAGGCGCGCAGCCGATCCCCTTTGCGCGCGACGATGCCGCCGAAAATCGTAAACGGCGTCCCCGCCGCCATTTCGCGCAAAAAGCGAATATGCTGATCCACCGGCACAAAAAACCCGCGATCCGGCGTGATGCCGAGTGCCAGCGCCAGCCAGGCCAGCCCATCCCCCGCGCGGGCAAGGTAATGGCGTACATTCATATGCCCCATCACATCGCACTCGCCGCTTTGCACGCTGCCCTTGCCGATCACGATCATGGAATCACCCCTGGGAACCGCCCGCAGAACACCCTGCCCGGCCCTGCAACGCAACCCAAGATTTGGTCGCATTTTCCGAGCCGCCAGGTGAGTCCACCTGGCTTGAAAATGCTCCAGGGCTTGAGCCCGCCCGAAACTCGGCGCAGCATACCCGAAAGCAAAAGGAAGGAACCGCGCCATGGATGTCGGTATTTTCAACCTCATGGGTTATCGCAATCGCGGCGTGCCCACGGCCGCGATCTATGACCAGACCATCGCCCAGGTGAAGGCCGCGGAAGCCGCCGGCTTCAACATCGCCTGGTTCGCCGAGCATCATTTCTCCAACTACTGCGTCTGCCCTTCGCCGCTGATGATGCTGGCGCGGCTGGCGGGCGAGACTTCACGGATCAAACTCGCTTCCGGCGTGGTGATTGTGCCGCTCTATCACCCTTCCCGCCTGATTGCCGAAATCGGCATGGTGGATTCGCTGACGCATGGGCGCCTGGTTCTTGGCGTTGGGAGCGGGTATCAGCCTTATGAGTTTGAACGCTTCGATGCATCCCTTCAGGAAGCGCCGCACCGCTTGCTGGAAGTGATGGCCATGATGGAGAAGGCCTTTGCCGGCGAGACCTTTTCGCATGAGGGCGAATATTATTCCCTGCCGCAAACCCATATCGCGCCCCGCCCCGCCGGCAAGCTGCCGGAGATTTGGGTGGCCGGCGACAACCCCGATCTGCATCGCTACGCGGCGCAGCGCGACTGCGTGGTGATGGTAACACCGCGCCACTTCACCCCTGCCCTTTTGGCCGCCGCGCGCCGGCGCTTTGAAGATATCTGGCGCGCCGCCGGCAAAGCGCCCGAGGCGCTGCGCTTCGGCGCCATGCGCCCCTTCTGCGTGACGGATGACAAGGCCGAAGCCATGGCCTTTTTGGAAAACGCCCGCTGGCAAATCCGCCTGTCACAAAGCCTGCGCCGCAAGGAACAGGAAATGGATGGCGGCTTGCTGGTGGAAAAAACCTGGGAAGGCGAACCAAGCCTGGAAGAAATGGGGTCCTTCATGCTGGTGGGCGATGCCGATACGGTGGCCGCCCGCATGGCCGCCGAAATCCGCGCCGCCAGCCCCTGCCATTATTTGCTGCAAATGCAGATTGGCGACCTGCCGCCCGCCATCGCCATGAACACCATCAAGGCGTGGGAGGGCGCCATCCGCCCCCGCCTGGAACGCGAATTCGGCCCGCTGGACCGGATTGGGGTGCCGGTGCCGGCTGCGGCGTGAAGCATTTTCAAGCCAGGTGGCTTCACCTGGCGACTCGGAAAATGCGACCAAATAAAGCGTTAGAGGCTGGCTGCCGCATGCATGCGGCGGGCAGGCTCTAATTAAGCGCTTGACCCCCGCCCCCGCGATTTGGCACTGATTCGGGCGTGGTGACGCTTGTTCCAGTCAGTCGCGGGGATGAAGATACGCTCTGGGCCGTTGTGGCAACCGTGGGGCGCAAAAGCCGCGTGGCCGAGGTTTTCCGTTCACGCTCCGCCGCGCTGAACGACCGCGACTGGCGCGACCAACAAGTGCGCGCCTACGCCGATTGGCTGATCCGCGCCAAACAACCCGTGCCACATTATTCGGTGACACCCATCAAACGAAGTGACCTGCCGCGGAAATGGACGCCATTGCCGGCACTTGGGTTTTTGCGGGGGCAGATGGTGTGAGTGGGTGGTGGGGGCTTCATGGAGGGGCGCTGCCCCTCCAAACCACCCCGCCAAAGGCCGGGGGGCCTTTGGAAACCGGGTTTTTGGGGTGCGCCATCCGCGTCTTGAATTTTCGGTGCGGCAGCATCACGATATCAATGGGCAAGGCGGGGGGCCTTTATGGCACAAGGTGGCCTAGGGTCATTATGGGGGGCAATACTTGGCGCCTTTGGTGCCGGGCCGGCCAGTGGCACGATAGGAGCCATAACCGGCGAAGCGCTTGAAGCCTTCCTAGGCCCGTCATTGGACGAGGCCAAACTATACGCCGAAGCCTATATCGATACACCCAACAACCATGATTTGGAACGCAGCCTGCGCTTCGCCGCGCTTTTGGCCTGCCTTCATTTGATCCTTGAGCAAAAGAGTCACGAGGAAGGTGATGCCGCTGTGGAACGCGGCAAGCCGCGAGACACTTTCTGCCCAGCCGCGCGCAAATGGGTACATGGTCAGCTTCGTGCCCTTGGCCAAGTGCAGGATGGCGCGCATCGGGAAAGCGTCGCCACTTACCAGGCAAGCCTGAATACCGCCCTGGCATCGCAACCCGATCCGCGAGATGCGGCGCGCGCTGCGGAAGACCGAAAAACTGCCGAAGAGGATATTTGGCAGGAACTCGTAGATGCCCTGCCTAACGAGCAATTTCCAACCGACTTCGAAGCCCGCTTCAAGGGCGAAGGCGGCCATGGCTGGTTCGGCTATTTCATCATTTTTCTGCGCGAGGCACTGAAGAACCAAGACAATGCACGCCATGCGTTTTTCATTGGCGGGCTGTCTGATTTGCAGAATGCCGTTACGCGGATTGAAGAATCGCAGGCGCGGCTTGAGGCAAAGGTGGATCAGCTGCCAAGCGCGCAGGAAAATGTGCAAGCACTCATGGCCGCTCTTGGCCAAAGCGGCGTTCTTGCGCGCGTCGAGGCTCAAGGCTTGGCTGAACGCTTCATCTTCAGCTTGGCCGCACGCCTGAATCCGGAAACAGCGAGAAATCTTGAGCAGGCCCAAAGGGAAATTGAGGCCGCAGTGGACATCGCTCTTGATATTCAGAGGCGCGGTCTGAGCCCAGGCTCCAATGAGGATGCATTCATCACCCAGGTCCTTGCCGAGGTCGCGCGGCGCAATCAGGAAGGCAGTCTTGATGCCGGCGCGGCGGCGGTTGATGCGGGTTTGGCCCAACTTGCTCAACTGGAAAACGCCCAGCGGGAGGAGTTGCGCCGCAACCGCATGACGCTACTTGAAGTTGGCATCGAGCAGGATTTGCTGCGCCGGGATGCATCAGCCGTTGCGAAACGCGTTGAAACACTGGTGGCCCTCGAAACTCCACACCGCCCAGCATGGGCACCGGCCTTTCGGAAGCGCTGGAATGGTTTTGATAAACAAGGTCGCGACAAGGGATTCGATTTGGCGCTTGAAGTGGCCATCGCCATGTCTAGGCGCATGCTGGCCACAGCCGAAACAAAAGATGAGCGTGGCACAGCACTGAACCTTCTTGGCGGAGCACTCATCTCTCTCGGATTGCGCCAAACCGACACGGGGCTGTTGGAGCAAGCCATCACTGTCTTTCGCTCTGCAATCGAAGAGTACACTCGCGAAAGCGCTCCGGAAAACTGGGCTGGAACATACAACAATCTGGGCAAAGCCCTGTCTTGGCTGGGTGAGCGAGAGGCTGACACGGCGAAACTGAATGAAGCCATCGCCGCGTATCATGCCGCTCTTGAGGTGTTCACCCGCCAGCACAGTCCGCTCTATTGGGCCATGACGCAAAATAACCTTGGCATTACGCTGCGCGTGCTCGGTGAGCGAGAGACAGGCACACTGCGCCTAGAGCAAGCTGTGATGGCCCATCAAGCAGCGCTCAAGGAGTACACACGCGACCGCGCGCCACTCGACTGGGCCTGGACGCAAAATAGCCTCGGCAATGCGCTGAAGACGCTTGGCGAACGGGAAGCTGGCACGGCACGACTAGAAGAGGCCAACACCGCCTATCGTTCGGCTCTCCAGGAATACACGCGAGAGCGTGTACCGCTTGATTGGGCTACTGCGCAAAGTAATCTTGCCAACGTTCTGCAAGAGCTCGCCGATCGGGACGGGGGTACGGCGCGGTTGGAAGAAGCCATCACCATCTATCGCGCAGTGCTGATGGAACGCACACTCGAACGCGTACCGCCGGACTGGGCCGCGACACAAATCAGTCTAGGCAATGCGTTGCGCAGACTCGGTGAGCGGGTGATTGGGACAGCCCCGTTTGAAGAGGCAGTCTTAGCATATCGCGAAGCACTTAAGATTTTCACACGTGCGCATATGCCATTTAGGTGGGCCATGACACAGAGCAACCTCGGTACTATGCTATCGAAGCTCGGCGAGCGAGAGGCGGGCACGGCGCGGCTGGTAGAAGCCGTCATTGCCTATCGCGCAGCGCTTGAGGAATTTATGCGTGCCCGTGCTCCACTGCACCGGGCCTTCTCAGAGCATGGGCTCGGCAATTGCCTCGCCACGCTGGCCGCGCGCAGTCCCGATGCTACCCCAGTCTTGGCTGAAGCCATCACCCATATGCAAAACGCCGTGGATGGCTATCGGCAGGTCGGTGACGAATATTGGGGTCCCATTGCCGAAAAACGCCTCGCCGAACTAAAAACGCAGGCGCAACTGCTCCACCACCCTCACCCCCTTCTCACCCCCCAATAACAAACCCCAAACGCCGCCAGGCCCCCCAGCACCGAAGCCGCCACATAAACCACCGCCAACCACGGCGCCCTTTCCCACAGCACGCCGGTTTCCAGTGAAAAGGCGGAAAAAGTCGTAAAACCGCCAAGCAGGCCCGTCACCAGCAATAGCCGCGCCTCACCGGAAATACCCAGCGCGCCAAACACGCCAATCAGCGCGCTGCCGATGATATTCACCGCCAGCGTCCCCCAGGGAAAGCCCGTGCCAAACAGCACCACACCCGCGTGGGAAACCAGGTAGCGCAGCACGGAACCCGCGGCGCCACCCAGCGCCACCAGCAGCAAGGACAAGGGCGAAAATGCTGTGCCCATCAGCGTTTCCTTTTGCGGCGCAGTTCCGCGAAGCGCGCCAGGCGCTCGGCAATCGCGGCCTCAGCCCCGCGATCGGTCGGGCGATAGAAAACGCGCCTTCCCATTTCCTCGGGGAAGTAATCCTGGCCGGAAAAGCCGCCCTCAGCCTCATGGTCATAGGCATAGCCGGCGCCATAGCCGATTTCCTGCATCAGCTTCGTCGGTGCATTCAAAATGTGCTTGGGCGGCATCAGGCTGCCGGTTTCCCGCGCGGCGCGCATCGCTTCCCCAAAGGCCAGATAAACCGCGTTGGATTTCGGCGCGGTCGCCAAATGCACCACAAGCTGCGCCAGCGCCAATTCGCCCTCCGGTGAGCCCATCCGCTCAAATGTTTCCCAGGCGGCGATGGCCAGCGGCAGCGCGCGCGGGTCGGCCATGCCGATATCCTCGGCCGCGAAGCGCGTCAGGCGCCGGGCCATGTAACGCGGGTCCTCACCACCCGTCAGCATGCGCGCAAACCAGTAAAGCGCCGCATCGGGGTCTGATCCGCGCATGGATTTATGCAGCGCGGAGATCAGATTGTAATGTTCCTCGCGGTCCTTGTCGTAAAGTGCGGCACGTTTCGCGAGCAAGGCTGAAAGCCCGGCGGGATCAAGCGGAGGTGTCGCTTCAGGCAGGGCGAATAATTGCTCGGCCATGTTCAGCCCGTAGCGGCCATCGCCATCCGCCATGGCGCGCAGCGTGGCGCGCGCTTCGGGGGAAACGGGCAGGGCGCGGCCCATCAGCGCTTCGGCGCGGGTCAGCAGCAATTCAAGCGCGGCATCATCCAGGCGCTTCAGCACCAGCACCTGGCAGCGGGACAGAAGGGCGCCGTTCAGTGCGAAGGATGGGTTTTCCGTGGTGGCGCCAACCAGCGTCACGGTGCCGTCTTCCACCACGGGCAGAAAGCCATCCTGTTGCGCGCGGTTGAAGCGGTGGATTTCATCCACGAAAAGCAGCGTGCCTTGGCCGTTGGATCTGCGCGCGCGGGCTTCCTCAAAAGCGCGCTTCAAATCCGCCACGCCGGAAAACACGGCGGAAAGCGCGGTGAAGCGCAGCCCCGCCGCTTCCGACAGCAAGCGCGCAATGGTGGTTTTGCCCACCCCTGGCGGCCCCCATAGGATCAGGGAAGCCAAGGAACCGCGCGCCAACATGCGCGAAAGGCTGCCTTCCTCACCCAGCAGATGATCCTGGCCCACAACCTCGGCCAAACTGGCAGGGCGGAGCCTATCGGCCAGCGGGCGCGCGCCTTCGGTGGGCGCGGCGGCGGGCTCTGGCGCGCCGAACAGGTCAGGGGTGGCGGGGGCGCGGGCCATGGGGCGGTTCAGCGGATCGCCAGCGCATTGCCGGGGCTGCCAATGCCGCCGCGATGGTTAAGGGGCGCGGCGGTGAAAAACGCCGTGTAGCGGCCGGTCGCGGCGCTGTCCTCGGCGAGCGCTTCGAAATCGAAGAACTCGCCCAGGCACAAGCCAAGCCGGGCGATGGCGAGATGGAGCGCGGGCTTCCAGGGGAATATCGGCCAGGCTTCGACTGTGGGGTTATCGGCGGCGACCGCGGCAATGCCCTGGTCCCAAAGAAAGCGCCACATGCCTTCCCCGCCATCCAGGCCAGAATAGTCGCGCGCGCCGGCTTCGCCTTGGATCAGCAGGTGGCGGGCATCGGCATCCGGCGCGGCACGGAAGGCCGTCAGCCAGCCGGTGCGCACCAGCAGGATATCGCCGGGGCGGAGCGTGACACCTTGCGCCATGAGGCAGGCGGCAAGGTCCTCGGCGGTGGCGCGCTGGCCTCCCATGGCGCCCCAATCGCGCCCGGTGCGGGCGAAATGCCGCGCAAGGTCTGCCAGCACCGCGCGGCCGGCGATGCCGTGGGCGAGCGCCTTGTCTATGCCGTTGCGGCTTTGCGGGCCATGCACAATGGCAGATAGCGGCGCGTGATTGTAGAAACCATGGGTGGCGTCAGCGAAATGCGAAAGCCCATCCCATTGCGTGCTGCCTTGCAGCCAGAAGCCATCAAGCTTGTCATCGCGCGTGATGCGGCCGGGGTGGTCTTCACTCACCATCACGGGCTTGGGTGCGGCGCGTCGGCGATGGGCGCCTTCATGCGCGGCGCCGAAGGGCTCGTCCAGCGGCAGGTTCACGTTGAAGCGCTGTCCCGCGCGGATTTCATCGCGGGCGGCGGCGACGGTGGCGTCCGTGATGCGGTTCAGCGTGCCGATCTGGTCATCCGGGCCCCAAACGCCCCAGGAAAGCGGCAGGCCGGTGGGATCGCCCTCGGGGCGCGGAAGGTCATCATAGCGCGGTGGAGTCTTCATGGTGGCAGTCTAGCCCCAAGCGGGGCGGCGCATCACCCCTGGCTTGACGCGCCCTGCCAGCGCCCGCACATGCGGCCGAAAGATAAGGAACGCTGCCCATGAAATTGTCTCGCCGAGCGGTGCTTGCCGCCGCTGCCCTGCCCATGCCTGCCTTGGCTCAGGCGCGCAGCATCCGGCTTGTGGTGCCCTTCGCTGCCGGTGGGGCGGCGGATTCGGCAGCGCGCACCTTGGCGCCGCGCATGGCGGAACGGCTGGGGGCGACGATTGTGGTGGAAAATCGCACCGGCGCTGGTGGTTCGATTGGCGGCGCTGAAGTCGCGCGCGCGGCGCCGGATGGTGCGACTCTGCTGTGGGATGCGTCATCGCATATCGTGAACCATGCGCTGCTGCGCGGGCTTGCCTTCGATTACGCCACGGCCTTCACGCCGATCAGCATGGCGACCAGCTTCCCGCAGGTGATTGCGGTGAAGGCGGATTTCCCGGCGCGCGACCTCGCGGCCTTTATCGCGGCGGCCAAGGCGCGCCCCGGCGCCATCAGCATGGGCACGCAGGGCAATGCCACGGCGGGGCATCTGGGCCTCGTGCAATTCACCCGCGCGGCCGGCATTGAGGTGATCCACGCCCCCTATCGCGGCGGTTCCGATGCGGCGCGCGATTTGGCTGGTGGTAATCTGGATGGCGTTTTCATCACCGCCCTTTCCGCGGGCCCGGTGGTGGATAGTGGCCGCGCGCGCTTCCTGGCGGTTGCCAGCGCCGCACGCCTAGCCGCGCGGCCGGAGGTACCAACCATCGCCGAAAGTGGCTTCCCCGGCTTTGACATCAGCGAATGGGTCGGGCTTTTCGCCCCCGCCGGCACCCCTGTCCCCATGATTACCCGCCTGCATGAGGCCCTCGCCGCAAGCCTGGCTGAGCCTGAAGTACGCGCACGCCTCGCCCAGCTTGGCGCCGTGCCCGTGGGTAACGCGCCCGCCGATTTCACGCGCTTCGTCACCGAAGGCCGCGCCGCCATGACCGTGCTGGTCCGTGAAGCCAATATCCGTGTCGAATAAAAGGGCGATCCTCGCGCTACTGGCGGTGCTTGGCGCCGCCCCCGCCCGCGCGATGGACCCCGATATCATGAGCGTGATCGGCCAGCCGGTGCTGGCCTTGGCGCAGCGCCCGGAAGTGGGCGCGGTATTGCGCCCGGCAAGTGGTGGGCATCGTGGCGTGATCGCCGAGGCTTTGCGCGAACCCGGCCCCGGCGTTGCCGTACTTGATGGCCAATACCTGCACGGGCATGGCTGCAACCCGGAAGGCTGCCGAGTGCGTGGGATTTTCCTCGCCTGGGATTTGAAGGGCGAGAGGATGTTCATGCTGGTAACGGAAGAAGGCCGCGTGCGGCTTTCCATCCCGCCCGACCCGCGCGCCTGGCCGCGCGAATTGGCCGCACCATTGGCAGGCTTTTCGCCGGCGCTTTCGGAAGCCATTGGCAAGCGCTGAAACAAAAAAGGCGGCCCCTGATCGGGACCGCCTTTTTCGTGGGGCGAATTACCCTCAGCTTTCCGCGCCTTCTTCAGCAACTTCCGGCTTCGGCCCGCTATCCAGGCCCTTGGCACCCGGGTTGCGATCCACCAATTCGATCACCGCCATATCGGCTGCATCACCATAGCGCATGCCGGCCTTCAGCACGCGGCAATAGCCGCCCGGCCGCGCCTTGTAGCGCTCAGCGATTTCGTCGAACAATTTCGCCACCACCGCCTCATCGCGGATCTGCGACAGCGCCTGGCGGCGCGCATGCAGGCCACCGCGCTTGCCGAGCGTGATCATCCGCTCAACATAGGGGCGCAATTCCTTGGCCTTGGGCAGAGTGGTCGTGATCTGCTCATGCTTCAGCAAGGAGGTCGCCATATTGCGGAACATCGCCGCACGATGGCTTGACGTGACATTGAGCTTCCGCCCAGACAATCCGTGACGCATCTTTCTTACCCTTCAGAACAAGCCGATCAGAACGGCTCATCTGCCCTTTTCGCCAAATCCTCGATATTCTCAGGCGGCCATTCCGGCACCGTCATGCCGAGGCTGAGCCCCATGGTCGCGAGGACTTCCTTGATTTCGTTCAACGACTTGCGCCCGAAATTGGGCGTGCGCAGCATTTCCTGTTCGGTCTTCTGCACCAGATCGCCGATGTAAACGATATTGTCGTTCTTCAGGCAATTCGCGCTGCGGACGGAGAGTTCAAGCTCATCCACCTTGCGGAGCAGATTGCGGTTGAACGGCAGATCATCCTGCATTTCCGCACCCAGTTCAGGGCGCGGCTCATCGAAGTTGATCAGGATTTGCAGCTGTTCCTGAATGATGCGCGCGGCAACACCCACGGCATCTTCGGGCGCCAGCGTGCCATCTGTTTCGACCGACAGGATCAGCTTGTCATAATCCGTGCGCTGGCCAACGCGGGTTGGTTCAACGCGATAGGCAACGCGGCGCACCGGAGAATAGATTGCATCCACCGGAATAAGACCAATCGGCGCATCTTCCGGACGGTTTTCAGACGCCGGCACATAGCCCTTGCCGGAATCGATGATCAATTCCATCGAAAGCTTCGCGCCATCATCCAGCGTGCAGATCACCAGATCAGGATTGGCAATCTCGATATCGCCCGAGGTCTGGATCTGCCCGGCGGTGACTTCACCCGGACCGGTCGCCATCAGCGCCAGGCGCTTTTCACCTTCACCCTGATAGCGCAGCGCAAGCTGCTTCACATTCAGGACGATATCGGTGACGTCTTCGCGCACGCCGGGGATGCTGCTGAATTCATGCAGCACGCCATCAATGCGAATCGCCTTCACCGCCGCACCCAGCAGCGAGGAAAGCAGCACGCGGCGCAGCGCATTGCCAAGGGTCATGCCGAAGCCACGTTCCAGCGGCTCCAGCACCAGGGTGGCGCTGCGCAGCGGGTTGATCGTCGGCTCGATATGCTTCTGCGTTTCGATCAGGGAACGCCAGTTGCGGTCAAGCACGTTCATGTCTCTCCTATCGGGCTGCGGCGGTCAGGCTTGGCGCGCGTATCAGACGCGGCGGCGCTTGCGCGGGCGGCAACCGTTATGGGGAATGGGGGTCACATCGCGAATGGCGGTAACCTGAAAGCCAACGGCCTGCAGGGCACGCAGTGCGGATTCGCGGCCCGAACCAGGGCCGCTCACCATAATATCCAGCACTTCCATCCCATGTTCACGCGCCTTGCGGCCGGCGTCTTCAGCGGCAACCTGAGCCGCGTAAGGGGTAGATTTGCGGCTGCCCTTGAAGCCCTGCGCGCCGGCGGAGGACCAGGCAATTGCATTGCCCTGCGCATCCGTGATGGTCACGATGGTATTATTGAAGGTGGACAGCACATGCGCCACGCCAGAAGAAATGTTCTTCCGTTCCTTGCGCTTCACAGGGCCACGAGCGGCACCGCCGCGGGGTTCACGAGCCATCTTACTTCGTCACCTTCTTCTTGCCGGCGATAGCAACCGCCTTGCCCTTACGCGTGCGCGCATTCGTATGGGTGCGCTGGCCGCGCACCGGCAGGCCCTTGCGGTGGCGCAGCCCACGATAGGAACCAAGATCCATCAGGCGCTTGATATTCATCGCCTGCTCACGCCGCAAATCGCCTTCCACGCGGTATTCGCGGTCAATCAATTCGCGGATGCGCATGATTTCATCATCGGTCAGCTGATTCACACGGCGTTCGGCCGGGATGCTCAACTGATCGCAGATGACCTTCGCGTTCTGCGGGCCAATGCCATAGATATAGCGAAGCGAGACCAGGACTCGCTTATTGGTCGGAATATTCACGCCGGCGATGCGCGCCACAGTGCCTCTCCTGGGGCCGAGCCCCCCGATACCGCCGCGGTAGCCCTTGGGGCCCAGCCGGCGGAGTGTTCCGAATGATTTTGCAACGACAAAGAGCGGCCGGAGTTGCCCCCCGCCGCGGGAGCACGGGGATTAACCCCAGCGCCCTTCCCCGTCAAGCCTTTCCTGACAAAATTTCGCCGATCTGGCGCGCGACTTCCGCCATGGAAGCCATGCCGTCAACGGCCTTCAACTTTCCTTGCCCCGCATAATAGGGAAGCAAGGGCGCAGTCTGGCGATGATAGGCTTCAAGCCGTGCCGCCACGGTTTCCGCCTTGTCATCCGCCCGGCGGGAAAATTCGGTCCCGCCGCAGCTATCGCAAATGCCAGCCTTCGCCGGTTGCTTGAAACTATCATGATAGCCCGCACCGCATTTGGCGCAGCTAAACCGGCCAGAGATGCGTTCCACCAAAGCGCCATCATCCACCTTAAGTTCGATCACATGATCAAGCTTAAGGCCGCTTTCCTTCAGCATGGCATCCAGCGCAGCCGCCTGGGGGGCAGTACGCGGGAACCCATCCAGGATGAACCCCTTGGCGCAGTCAGGGCGCGCTACGCGCGCCTTGAGCATGGCCGTGATCACCTCATCCGGGACCAGTTCGCCCCGCTCCATAATGCCCTTTGCCTTTAGGCCGATCTCGCTGCCGGATTTCACCTCGGCGCGCAGCATGTCACCGGTGGAAATCTGCGCAATGCCGAATTTCTCTTCCAGCATCTTGGCCTGAGTGCCCTTGCCCGCACCAGGCGGGCCGAGAAGAATGAGGTTCATCCGAACGCCTCCGTTCAACGCCCGCGCGGCTGCCCACGGCCGCCAAGACGCGCTTTCTTGATCAGACCTTCATATTGATGGGCAAAGAGATGCGACTGCACCTGCGCCACCGTATCCATGGTCACTGACACGATGATCAGCAGCGATGTGCCACCGAAATAAAACGGCACGCCATATTGGCTGATCAGAATTTCAGGAATGATGCAGACCAGGCAAAGATAAGCCGCACCCAGAACCGTAAGCCGCGTCAGCACACGATCAAGATAGTCTGACGTATTCTGCCCCGGCCTGATCCCCGGAATGAAGCCGCCATATTTCTTGAGGTTATCCGCCGTTTCGGTCGGGTTGAAGACAATCGCCGTATAGAAAAAGGCGAAGAAGATGATCATCGCCATATACAGGATCATATAGGCAGGCCGCCCATGGGCGAGCATGGCGGTCAGCGTCTGCAGCCACCCATCCGCCATATCCTGCGAAAAGCCCGCCACGGTCGCCGGCAGCAACAATAGCGATGACGCGAAGATCGGTGGAATCACGCCTGCGGTATTGAGCTTCAGCGGCAAATGCGATGCTTCGCCGCCAAACATGCGATTGCCCACCTGGCGCTTTGGATATTGCACCGGGATGCGCCGCTGCGCGCGTTCAATGAACACCACAAAGGCGATAACAAGAAGCGCAATGATCAGGAAGGCGATGATGAAAATCGTAGAAAGCGCGCCAGTGCGGCCCAATTCCAGGGTGCTGATCAGGGCTGATGGCAGATTCGCCACAATGCCCGCGAAAATGATCAGGCTGATGCCATTGCCCACACCGCGCGCCGTAATCTGCTCACCCAGCCACATCAGGAACATGGTGCCGCCAACCAGCGTGATCACGCAGGAAAGCCGGAAGAAGATCCCCGGATCGTAAACCGCTGCGCCAAATTGGCCGCGCATGGATTCAAGCCCGATTGCAATGCCATAGGCCTGGAAGATCGCAATCGCGACCGTGAGATAGCGCGTATATTGGTTAAGCTTCTTCCGCCCCGATTCGCCTTCCTTCTTCAGCGCTTCCCAGGCGGGGATCGCAGCGGTCATCAACTGTACGATGATGCTCGCGCTGATATAGGGCATGATGTTCAGCGCAAAGACAGTCATGCGCCCAAGCGCACCGCCCGAGAACATGTCGAACATGCCAAGAATGCCGCCGCCATGCTGGGCGAGAATCTCGCCCATCACCGCCGCATCCACGCCAGGGACGGGGATATAAGTTCCGATACGATAGACAATCAGCGCGCCAAGCGTGAACCAAATACGCTTCTTGAGCTCGGTCGCCTTGGAGAGCACGCCGAGGTTCAGATTGGACATCGCCTGTTCCATGGCAGACGCCATGCGCATTCTCCCGAGCCTGCCGAGCGCCCTTAACCCGCGCCCCTGCCTTCAAAGCCTATGTGGCGTGGGTATTGCGCTTAACAAGCGCGCCACGCCCGAATGAAAGCGGCGCCCGAGTAACCCCGCGCGCCGCCAAGAATCTTACCGCATCGCGATCAGGCGGCGCGGTGACGACAAGTCTCAACCAGCCTCAGCGGGCGCGGCTGGCGCGGTGACGGTCACGCTGCCCCCCGCTGCCTCCACCGCGGCAATCGCTGCCGCAGAGGCGCCAGAGACGGAAACTCGCACCGCCCGCTTGATCTCACCCTTGCCGAGCAAGCGCACGCCAATGAATTTGGAACTGGACCGGACAACACCCGCCGCGCGCAGCGCCGCTTCATCCAAATCCTGCCCCGCCGGCAGACGGCCCGCTTCAATCGCCGCATCAAGCGTGCCGATATTCAGCGTGGCGTAGAGCTTGCGGAAATTATTGACGAAGCCGCGCTTCGGCAGGCGCCGATAAATCGGCAACTGCCCGCCTTCAAACCCGTTCAGCGAAACGCCAGTGCGCGCCTTCTGACCCTTCACGCCACGGCCGCCGGTCTTGCCCTTGCCAGAGCCAATGCCACGGCCAATGCGCTTGAACTTCGGGCGCGCGCCCGCGTTGTCGCGGATTTCATTCAACTTCATGACTTAATCCTCCACCTTCACCAGGTGGGCGACCTTGCGAATCATGCCACGCACCGCGGGCGTGTCTTCAAGTTCACGCGTGCGGTGGCGCTTGTTCAGACCAAGGCCGATCAGGGTTTCCTTCTGGCCGGGCTTCCGCCCGATCGGCGACCCAAGCTGGGTCACCTTCACTGTCTTTTTCTCAGCCATTCGCGGCCTCCTGCGCCTCAGGGGCGGCTTCCTTCCGCGGACCGAGGATTTCAGCAACCTTCTTGCCACGACGCGACGCAACAGCACGCGGGCTGGTGCAGCGCTGCAGCGCGGCGAAAGTGGCCTTCACCATGTTATGCGGATTGGCGGAACCCGTGCACTTGGCAACAACATCACCCATGCCGAGTGTTTCAAACACGGCGCGCATCGGGCCACCGGCAATGATGCCCGTGCCCGCCGGCGCTGCACGCAAAATCACGCGACCAGCGCCGAATTCACCCACCACATCATGATGCAGTGTGCGACCTTCACGCATCGGCACGCGGATCATACCGCGCTTGGCGCGTTCCGTTGCCTTGCGGATCGCTTCCGGCACTTCACGCGCCTTGCCAGCGCCCCAGCCAACGCGCCCCTTTTCGTCACCCACAACAACCAATGCCGCGAAGCTGAAGCGACGACCACCCTTTACCACCTTCGCCACGCGATTGATGGTAACCAGCTTGTCCTTCAGCTCATCGCCTTCCTGACGCTCCGCGCGCGGTTCGCGCTCACGCTCACGGCCACCGCGACGGCGGCGTTCACCGCCCTCACCGCCTTCGCCACCGCCCCTAGGTTCACGTGCCATCTTGTTCAATCCTTCAGAACGACAGCCCGCCCTCGCGGGCGCCGTCCGCGAGCGCCTTGACGCGCCCGTGATAAAGATAAGGTCCGCGATCAAAGACCACCGCTGTCACACCCGCCGCCATGGCACGTTCGGCAATCAATTTGCCGACCGCCGTCGCGGCTTCGGTATCAGCGCCAGTCTTCAAGGCTTCACGCATGGTCTTCTCAAGTGAAGATGCAGCAGCGACCGTGCGGCCCTGCGCGTCATCAATGACCTGCGCATAAATATGCTTGCCGGAGCGGAAGATGGAAAGGCGCGGACGCCCACCAGACTTCATCCGGATCTGATAACGGAGACGACGCTTGCGCCGTTCCTGAAGATCGAGCTTGCTGGCCATTACTTCTTCTTCCCCTCCTTCCGGAGGATCTGCTCATTCTCGTATTTCACGCCCTTGCCCTTGTAAGGCTCCGGCCCGCGATAGGCGCGGATTTCGGCGGCAACCTGGCCCACCTGGCGCTTGTCAGACCCTTCAACCTTGATCGCCGTTGGGCGTTCGCAGGTGATCTTGATGCCAGACGGGATCGGGTAGCGGATTTCGTGGCTATAGCCGAGGTTCAGGACAAGGTCCTTGCCCTGCACCGCGGCGCGATAACCCGTGCCGTTGATTTCCATGGACTTCACGAAGCCCGTGGAAACACCCGTCACCATGCTGTTGATCAGGCTGCGCGTGGTGCCCCACATGGTGCGCGCCCGGCGGTCTTCACGGCGCGGTTTCACCGCCACCTGCTGACCGCTGATTTCCACATCCACTTCATCTGTCAGGTCAAGCTTCAATTCACCAAGCTTGCCCTTCGCGATCAGCGTGCGGCCCGAAAGCGCAAGCTGTACGCCCGCTGGCACCTGAACCGGATATTTTCCGACGCGAGACATTGCCAAACCCTCCGTCAGAATACGCGGCAGAGAACCTCGCCGCCGACATTGGCAGCGCGGGCCTCATTTTCGCTCATCACGCCACGCGGCGTGGAAAGGATAGACATGCCAAGCCCGTTGTAGAACTTGGGCAGCTCAGCGATCTTCGAATAGACGCGACGGCCAGGCTTCGACACGCGCGTGATTTCGCGTATGGCGGGCTCACCTTCGGAATACTTCAATTCGATATCAATGAACTTCACGCCGGGGCGGAGTTCTTCGGTGCGCCAGGCGCGAATGAAACCTTCACGCTTCAGCACATCAAGCACATTCTCACGCAGCTTGGACGCCGGCGCCTTGCACCGGGTCTGGCGCGCGGATTGCGCATTGCGGATGCGGGTGAGCAGATCGCCCAGCGGATCGGACATGGACATGCCGGGCTTCCTTACCAGCTTGCCTTCACGACGCCCGGAATCTGACCCTGATTGGCCAAATCGCGGAACGCGTTACGGCATAGCTTGAATTTGCGATAATTGCCGCGCGGCCGCCCTGTCAATTCGCAACGAAGACGCACGCGATTCTTGGCGCCATTGCGGGGCAATTGCGCCAGTTTCAACGTCGCTTCAAAGCGATCTTCCATTGGCAGCTCACGATTCATCACCGCAGCCTTCAACGCAGCGCGCTTGGCGGAATGCAGCTTCGAAAGCCGCTCCCGGCGCTTGTTCTTTTCAACAGACGATGTCTTAGCCATACGTCATAACCCTCCGGAACCTGCCGGGCTAACCCGGCGGTTTTCCAAAAAACTCAGTTCTGGAAAGGAAGCTGGAACGCCTTAAGCAGCGCCTTCGCTTCCTTGTCGGTCTTCGCCGTGGTGACGAAAACAATATCCATGCCGCGCACCGTATCCACCTTGTCGTAGATGATTTCGGGGAACACGATCTGCTCCTTCAGGCCAAGGGCATAATTACCCCGACCATCAAAGCCGCGATTGCCGGGAATGCCACGAAAATCGCGCACGCGCGGCAGCGCAATGGTCACCAGACGATCAAGGAACTCATACATGCGCTCCTTGCGCAGCGTGACCTTGCAGCCAATCGCCTGGCCTTCACGGATCTTGAAGCCCGCAATCGCCTTCTTTGCCTTGGTCTTCACCGGCTTCTGGCCCGAAATCAGGGTCAGATCGGCCACCGCGGCATCAAGCTTTTTCTGGTCGCCAGCGGCTTCGCCGACGCCCATATTGATCACGATCTTCTCAAGCTTCGGCACTTCCATTGGATTCGTATAGCCGAATTCCTCCGAAAGCTGCTTGCGCACCACGTTATCGTAGTGCTGGCGCAGCCGGGGCTGTTCCTTCACGTCGCTCATGCGTCAAGCACCTCGCCGGAGGCGCGCGCCACCCGGACCTTCTTGCCATCTTCCAGCATCTTAAAGCCAACGCGGGTCGGCTTGCCGGACTTTGGATCAATCAGCGACAGATTCGAAAGATGAATCGGCGCTTCCTTTTCATTGATCCCGCCAGGATTGCCAATGCCGGTTGCCTTCTGATGACGCTTCACCAGATTGATGCCCTGCACCAGCGCACGATCTTCGGTCGGCATCACGCGGATCACTTCGCCCTGGCGGCCCTTGTCACGGCCGGTAAGGACCTGAACGCGGTCGCCCTTCCTGATCTTCTGAGCCATGGCTTACAACACCTCCGGCGCCAGAGAGATGATCTTCATGAACTTCTTCGCGCGAAGTTCACGCACCACCGGGCCAAAGATACGCGTGCCGATCGGCTCATTCTGCTTGTTGATCAGCACGGCCGCATTGCGGTCGAACCGAATCACAGAACCATCATTGCGGCGCACAGGGAAGGAAGTCCGCACGATCACCGCGCGTTCCACCGTACCCTTCTTCACCTTGCCGCGCGGAATGGCTTCCTTGATGGAAACGACGATCACGTCGCCCACACCCGCGGTCTTGCGCTTGGAACCGCCCAGCACCTTGATGCATTGGACGCGCCGCGCGCCGGAATTGTCAGCGACTTCCAGGTTGCTTTCCACTTGAATCATGGATCAGCCTCCCGCCGCCGGCGCCACGGTTTCACCGTTGCGCGCCACTACCGTCCAAACCTTGCGCTTGGAAATCGGCGGGCATTCTTCGATCTGCACAACATCGCCTTCCTTGCACAGGTTGGCATCGTCATGCGCCGCATACTTCTTCGACTTGCGGATGAATTTCTTATAGAGCGGATGCATCACGCGACGTTCGACCAAGACCGTAACGGTCTTGTCCATCTTGTCGCTGACGACCCGCCCGGTGAGGACGCGCTTCGGCATTGCCGTCGGTCTCCTCTCAGGCTTTGGTTGCGGCGGCGCGGCTGCGCTCACCGATGATGGTCTTCACCCGCGCAATGTCCCGACGGACCTGGCGAATGCGGCCAAGAGCTTCAAGCTGCCCGGTTGCGCGTTGGAAACGCAGATTGAACTGCTCCTTGCGCAAATCAAGCAACATCGTGTTCAGCTCATCAGCCGATTTGGCGCGAACATCGCCGATCTTGGTCATGGCCATGATCAAGCCTCCAGACCCAGACGGGTCACGAACTTCGTCTTGATCGGCAGCTTGGCGGCACCGAGGCTAAGCGCTTCACGCGCCACTTCGTTGCTCACGCCGTCGATCTCGAACATGATGCGGCCGGGCTTCACCCGGGCCACCCAATATTCCGGAGAGCCCTTGCCGGAGCCCATGCGGACTTCGGCCGGCTTGGTGGAAACCGGCACATCCGGAAAAATACGAATCCACACACGGCCCTGACGCTTCATGGCGCGGGTGATCGCACGACGCGCAGCTTCGATCTGCCGCGCGGTGACACGTTCAGGCTCCAACGCCTTCAGGCCGAAGCCACCGAAGGACAAGGAAAACCCACCCTTGGCCAAGCCATGGATGCGCCCCTTATGGGCCTTGCGGAATTTAGTGCGCTTAGGTTGCAGCATTGTCCTATACCTTTAGCGCTGCGGCGCCTGTTCGGCGGCGCGCTTGTCTTGCGCCATCGGATCATGCGCCATGATCTCACCCTTGAAGACCCAAACCTTCACACCGCAAGTGCCATAGGTGGTCTTCGCCGTCGCCGTGCCGTAATCAATATCGGCACGCAGCGTATGCAGCGGCACGCGACCTTCGCGATACCATTCCATGCGCGCGATTTCCGCGCCGCCCAGACGGCCCGAGCAATTGATCCGAATGCCGAGCGCGCCAAGACGCATCGCGGATTGCACCGCACGCTTCATGGCGCGGCGGAAGGCAACGCGGCGTTCCAGCTGCTGCGCGATGCTTTCAGCGACCAGCACGGCATCGATTTCCGGCTTGCGGATTTCGACGATGTTGAGCGCCACTTCGGCACCCGCCATCTTCTGCAAATCCTTGCGCAGCACTTCGATATCCGCGCCCTTCTTGCCGATGACAACACCGGGGCGGGCAGCATGAATGGTCACGCGCGGCTTCTTGGCCGGGCGTTCAATCACCACGCGGCTCACGCCAGCGCCCTTCAGGCGATCACGCAGCTTTTCACGCAGCTTGAAATCTTCATGCAACATCTTGGAATAATCCGCGGCAGCGAACCAGCGGCTATCCCAGGTGCGATTAATGCCAAGCCGAAGCCCGACGGGATTGACTTTCTGGCCCATATTACGCGGCCTCCTGAGCTTCAGCGGCTTCCGCCACAACCTGTTCGGCCACGACGATCTTCAAATGGCTGAACCATTTTTCGATGGTCGCGGACCGGCCACGGCCACGTGCATGGAAGCGCTTCATCACCGACGCGCGACCAACTTCGGCGCGGGAGACAACAAGGCGATCCACATCCAGGCTGTGGTTGTTTTCAGCATTCGCAATCGCGCTTTCCAGCGTCTTCTTCACCGTGCCGGCGATGCGGCGCTTGCTGAAGGTAAGCTGCGCCACGGCATCCTGCGCCTTCTTGCCGCGGATCATTGCGGCAACCAGGTTCAGCTTGCGCGGGCTCACGCGGATATTGAAGGTCACAGCCTGGGCTTCACTATCGGCCAGGCCGCGCGGGTGTTTCGGCTTGCTCATTGCTATCAGCCCCGCTTCGTCTTCTTATCCGCCGCATGGCCCGTAAAGGTCCGCGTCGGAGAGAATTCACCGAATTTATGGCCGACCATGTTTTCAGTGACCTGCACCGGCAAGAACTTCTTGCCGTTATAGACACCGAAAGTCAGGCCAACGAATTGCGGCAGGATCGTGCTGCGCCGCGACCAGATCTTGATGATCTCATTGCGGGTCGAAGCACGAGCGGCTTCCGCCTTTTTCAGCAGGTAACCGTCAACAAACGGACCTTTCCATACGCTGCGCGGCATCGCGATCAGCCCTTCGTCGCGTTGCGGCGACGGACAATAAATCCATCGGACCGCTTGTTATGGCGCGTCTTCGCACCCTTGGTCGGCTTGCCCCATGGCGTCACTGGATGGCGACCACCAGAGGTACGGCCTTCACCACCACCATGCGGGTGGTCAATCGGGTTCATGGCAACGCCGCGGTTATGCGGCTTGCGGCCCAGCCAACGATTACGGCCAGCCTTGCCCAGCTGCTGGTTGCTATTGTCGGGGTTGGACACCGCACCGATGGATGCCATGCATTCCGCACGGATCAGGCGCAGTTCACCAGACATCAGCTTCACCTGCGCATAGCCGGCATCCTTCCCGACCAACTGCGCGAAAGTGCCGGCAGAGCGCGCGATCTTGCCGCCAGCACCCGGCTTCATTTCGATATTATGGATGATGGTACCCACCGGAATGGCCGCCATCGGCATCGCATTGCCCGGCTTGATGTCAGCACGTTCGGCCGACACCACCGTATCACCCGCCTTCAGGCGCTGCGGTGCGATGATGTAGGAAAGCTCCCCATCCTCATACTTCAGCAGCGCGATGAAGGCTGTGCGGTTCGGGTCATATTCCAAACGCTCAACCGTCGCGGGGACGCCGAATTTGTCGCGGCGCTTGAAATCCACGATGCGATAGGACTGCTTATGTCCACCGCCGCGGAACCGCGAAGTGATGCGCCCGTGATTGTTGCGACCACCTGAATGGGACTTACCTTCGGTCAGCCCCTTTACGGGCTTGCCCTTCCACAATTCGGAACGGTCAATCAGAATCGTGCCACGCAGCGAAGGCGTGATCGGATTGAAATTCTTGAGCGCCATGGCTTACGCGAGCCCCGTCGTGAGGTCGATGCTCTGGCCTTCGGCAAGCCGCACCATCGCCTTCTTCCAGTCAGACCGCATGCCAGGACGGCCGCGGAAACGCTTCGTCTTGCCCTTCACCACAATGGTGTTCACGGCAAGCACCTTGACCCCGAACAGGCCTTCAACCGCTGCCTTGATTTCAGGCTTGGTCGCATCGCCCGCCACCTTGAAGGTGATTTGGCCACGCTCGCTATTCAGGGTCGCCTTTTCGGTCACCAGCGGGGACAGGATGGTTTGATACATCCTTTCCTTGCTGATCACCGGCTTCTTCGGCTTCGCGGCAGTGTCGCTCATGCCAGCCGCTCCTTCAGGGCTTCCACGCCCGCGCGCGTCACCGCGAGCACTTCGTGGTTCAGAATGTCATAGACATTGGCGCCAATCGTGGGCAGCACCTGCACCTTCGGCAGGTTCCGCACGCAGCGGGCGAAATTCTCATCCGCCGCAGCATCCACCACCAAAACGCTCTTCCAACCGAGCGCCTTCACCTTGGCAGCAACCGCGCTGGTCTTGGCATCGGCCGCAAGTGCGGCATTTTCCAAAACCACCAGCTTGCCTTCGGCGGCCTTCTGGCTGAGCGCACTGATCAGCCCAAGGCGGCGCACCTTCTTGTTCAGGCTATAGCCATGGTCACGCACAACCGGCCCATGCACCACGCCGCCCTTGCGGAATTGCGGGGAACGCAAGGAACCCTGGCGTGCATTGCCAGTGCCCTTCTGACGATAGGGCTTCTTGGTCGTGCCCGAAACTTCGGCCATGCCTTTGGCCTTGTGCGTGCCGGCGCGGCGCTTGGCCAATTGCCAATGCACCACACGGGCCATGATGTCCGCGCGCGGCGTGGCACCGAAAAGCGCTTCCGGCAATTCGATCTCACCAGCTTTGGTGTTCTCGAGGGTGATGACAGGGGTTTGCATCTTCGCCTCGTTCACGCGATGGCCGCTGGGAAGGGCGCATCAGCATGGCGCGCGCGCTTCACCGCATCGCGCACCAGCACATAGCCACCCTTGGACCCCGGCACGGCGCCCTTGATCAACAACAGACCCTTTTCGGCATCCACGCCCGCCACTTCCAAATTCTGGGTGGTCACGCGTTCAACACCAAGATGGCCCGCCATCTTCTTGTTCTTGAAGGTCTTGCCCGGATCCTGACGGTTACCGGTAGAACCATGTGAGCGGTGGCTGATGGACACCCCGTGGGAAGCTTCAAGCCCCGAGAAGTTCCAGCGCTTCATCGCACCCGCGAAGCCCTTACCGACCGTGACACCGGTCACATCCACCTTCTGCCCCGCAACGAAATGCGCAGGCGAAAGCACGGCACCGGGTTCCAACATGGCATCAGACGCCACACGGAATTCGACAACCTTGCGCGGCGCTTCCACACCAGCCTTCGCGAAATGGCCCTTATTCGCCTTGGAGACGTTCTTGGGCTTCGCTGTGCCAATGCCAAGCTGAACGGCTTCATAGCCATCCTTCTCCGCGTTGCGCTTTGCAACCACGCGCACATTGTCAACATGCAGCAGCGTGACAGGGATGGTCGAGCCATCCTCATTGAACAGCCGGGACATGCCCAGCTTCTTGGCGATCAGGCCAGTGCGGCCATTTTTCGCGGCCATGATGGTAAACTCCCCCGGCCCTTCAGATCTTGATTTCGACATCCACACCAGCGGCGAGGTCGAGCTTCATCAGCGCGTCCACCGTCTGCGGCGTGGGGTCAACGATATCAAGAAGACGGCGATGCGTACGGATTTCGAACTGCTCGCGACTTTTCTTGTCAACATGCGGAGAGCGGTTCACGGTGAAACGCTCAATATGCGTCGGCAGCGGAATCGGGCCCCGCACGCGCGCACCTGTCCGCTTCGCGGTATTCACGATTTCCCGCGTGCTGCCATCCAGCACGCGGTGATCGAACGCCTTGAGGCGGATGCGGATATTTTGGTTGTCCATGATCTGGAACCCGATACCCTGTTCTTACGCCGTGATCTTCGCGACAACGCCGGCGCCGACGGTGCGGCCGCCTTCACGAATGGCGAAGCGCAAGCCTTCATCCATCGCGATCGGCGCAATCAATTCCACATCCATCGAAACATTGTCGCCCGGCATCACCATCTCCACGCCTTCCGGCAGAGACACAACGCCCGTCACATCCGTCGTGCGGAAATAGAACTGCGGACGATAATTGGTGAAGAACGGCGTGTGACGGCCACCTTCTTCCTTCGTCAGCACATAGGCTTCCGCCTTGAACTTCGTGTGCGGCGTGATCGAACCGGGCGCGGCCAATACCTGACCACGCTCCACATCTTCACGCTTCGTGCCACGCAGCAGCGCGCCGATATTGTCGCCCGCCTGGCCCTGATCCAGCAGCTTGCGGAACATTTCAACGCCGGTCACCGTCGTCTTTACCGTCGGCTTCAAGCCGATGATTTCAACTTCTTCACCAACGCGCACAATCCCGCGCTCCACACGGCCGGTCACCACCGTACCGCGGCCAGAGATCGAGAACACGTCTTCAATCGGCATCAGGAAGGGACGGTCCACCGGACGTTCCGGCTGCGGAATATAGACATCCACCGCTTCCATCAGCTTCAGGATCGCCTGCTCACCCTTCTCAGGATCGCGGTCTTCCAGCGCGCAAAGCGCAGAGCCATGGATGATGGGGATGTCATCGCCCGGGAACTGGTAGCTGCTGAGCAGCTCACGCACTTCCATTTCAACGAGTTCGAGCAGATCAGGATCCGCCATATCAACCTTGTTGAGGAAGACCACCAGCGCCGGCACGCCAACCTGGCGCGCGAGCAGGATGTGTTCGCGCGTCTGCGGCATGGGGCCGTCAGCGGCGGAAACCACCAGGATCGCGCCATCCATTTGCGCCGCGCCCGTGATCATGTTCTTCACGTAGTCGGCGTGGCCGGGGCAATCCACATGCGCGTAGTGACGGTTGGCGGTTTCATATTCCACATGCGCCGTGGAAATCGTGATGCCGCGCGCGCGCTCTTCCGGCGCCTTGTCAATCTGATCATAGGCCGTGAAGGTCGCCCCACCCGCCTTCGCCAGAACCTTGGTGATCGCCGCCGTCAGCGACGTCTTGCCATGGTCCACATGCCCGATCGTCCCGATGTTGCAATGCGGCTTGTTCCGCTCAAATTTCGCCTTGGCCATGGCCTTTTCCCGCTACCCTCATTGAACCGTTCACGAAACAACCCCGCACGCCCGCTGGAGCGGGTGACGGGAATCGAACCCGCACAACCAGCTTGGAAGGCTGGGGCTCTACCATTGAGCTACACCCGCGCCGAAGCGCTGTTCCCAACCCCCCTGCCCGTGCCTTGACGAATGCCAAGACCGACAAGCGCTGATATGGAGGGGGTTGGATTCGAACCAACGTAGGCGCAAGCCAACGGATTTACAGTCCGTCCCCTTTAGCCACTCGGGCACCCCTCCACAGCCGCTCGCCCGTAACCGGGGCTGGCGGGAGCGGGCGGACTATCCGCATTGCTGGTTTCCTGTCAACGGATGGGGCGGAAAAAGCGCGAGGTTTTCATTCTGGCGCGCCCGGCGCAGAATGGGGGCGATGCAACGCCCCCCGAAGCGGCCCCCTGGCCGCGCCCGCCCGCAAGGCCCCGCCCCGCAATCGCCCACGCGCCGCCCGCGCTTTGAGGATAAGGCCGAAGCGCCGCGCGGCTACCGCAGCGCCCCAGGCCGCTTCCAAGAGCAGGAGGCCCCGCCGCCCCGTGGCCGGCGCGTGGCTGGCCCTGCACCGATGGAAACCGAAGCCCCCGCCCCACCGCGCCCCGGCGCTGGCGCGGGATCGGGCGCCTTTTGGCTATATGGCGAACACGCGGTGGCTTCCGCCATTCGCAATCCGCGCCGCAAGACCCGCCGGTTGCTGGTGACAGAAGACGCCGAGAAAAGCCTGCGCGCCGCGCTGAACCGCCCCTGGCGCCTGCCGCCCGAGCGGATTGAACGCCAGCGCTTCGGCACCTTCCTGACCGAAGATGCGGTGCATCAGGGCGTCGCGCTGCTGGTCGAGCCTCTGGAACCCGTCGCACTGGAAGATGCCATCGCCGCTTCCGATGGGCCGGTGCTGCTGCTGGATCAGGTGACGGACCCGCGCAATGTGGGGGCGATTCTGCGTTCCGCGGCGGCTTTTGGTGCGGCCTGTGTGGTGCTGCAGGACCGCCACGCGCCGCCCGAAACCGGTGCGCTGGCCCGCGCTGCCTCGGGCGCCTTGGACATTGTGCCGGTGGTGCGGGAGGTGAATCTCTCGCGCGCCATTGCCAGCCTGCAAAAAGCCGGTTTTTGGGTGATGGGGCTGGCGGGGGATGCAACGCGCACCCTCGCGGAAGCCTGCCCGAAGGATCGCCGTGTGGCTTTGGTATTGGGCGCGGAAGATACAGGCTTACGGCGCCTGCAACGCGAAACCTGTGATGAGTTGGTGCGCCTGCCGATCACTGAAGCCATGGAAAGCTTGAATGTCGCGGCGGCGGCGGCGGTCGCGCTTTATGAAGTGGTGCGCGACGCCGGGGGCGTGACGGGGGAGTAACCTCCCCCGTTTAATTCTCACTTTTCCTTCGCAGCGATAATGGCCCCGGAGAGGCTTTCGGGAATCCGCTGCGTCCAGCGGCCGCAATCCACTTGCGTCACGAAATCCAGCACGGCGCGGTTGAAGGCGTCCGGGTCTTCCAGATTCATGGTGTGGCCGCATTTCGGCATGACCAGAAGCGCGCTGCTCATGATGGTGCGCTTCAGGAACAGGGATGGCTCCAGCGTGGGGTCATCCTCATCGCCGGCGATCACCAGGGTTGGCACCTTCATCTGCTTGAAGCCGGCTTCAAGATCGAACAGCGATGGCCTCTCGCGCTGCACACCTTGCATGGTCAGCGCCGAGCCTTCGGTTGAATGTTCCGCAAGCTGAGACTGGAATTCCTTGAAACCGCGCGGGTCCTTTTCCTCAAACACCAGGCGCGTCGGGCCGCGAGAATAGATATCGGCCATCTTGTCCATGCCCTCCGCGCGGATGCGCGCGGCGGTGGCATCAACCTCGGCCCGGAACTGGTCGCGCTTGCCGGGTGCCGCGCCATAGCCAACGCCGGCGGCGACCAGGCTGCGGGCCAATTGCGGATGCCTGAGGCCCAGATGCAGCGTGGCAAAGGCGCCCATGGAAAGGCCAACAACATGGGCCGGCGCAAGGTTCAGCCCCTTGATCACCGCGGCAATGTCATCCGTCGCGCGGTCCTGGCTGTAGGACGCCGCGGTATTCGGCACGGCAGAAGGCGGATAGCCGCGCGCATTGAACACCACGCAGCGATAGCGGCGGGAGAAGAAGCGCATCTGCATCTCCCAGGAACGCGAATCGCCCGCGAATTCATGGACGAAGACCATCGGCGTGCCGCTGCCGGCTTCCTCATAGAACAAATCAACACCGTCATCGGTTCGCAAAAAGGGCATGGGCTGATCCCGCAATGATTGAAAGGAAGGCCCAGAATGGGCGCGGTTTTCCGCCCCGTCCAGCGCTTGACAGGGCAGGGGGCAAGGCGCATCTGCAAAGCGGACCGTGATGGTCCGGATTGCGAAAGGGGTTCCGCGTGCTGCGGCTTTCAAAGCTGACCGATTACGCCGTTGTCGTGCTGACGCGCTTGGATGACGCGGCGGAAGGCGGCGTGCTGACCGCGCCAGGCCTGGCCGGGGCCACAGGCTTGGCCGAGCCCACGGTCGCCAAGGTCCTGAAAATCCTGGCTCATGCCGGGTTGGTCGAAGGCCGGCGCGGCGCGCTTGGCGGTTATCGCCTGACCCGCCCTTTGGCCGCCATGCCGCTGATTGAGGTGATCACCGCCATGGATGGCCCCATCGCGCTGACCGCCTGCGTGGATAACTCCTTCGGCGTTTGTGAATCCGAAAGTGCCTGCCCCGTGCGCGGACGTTGGGACCCGGTGAATGAGGCGATACGTCGCGCGCTGACCGGGATTTCCATTGCCGATCTGGCCGGCCCGCCCGCCGTGGTGCCGCACCCCGAACCCGCTTCCCCCGTTTTTGTCGCTGGATAGAGCACAACCATGCCCGCCGTTACCGAGACCATCGAAACCGTCCAGGCCGTCACCGAATCCACCTATAAATGGGGGTTCGAGACGGATATCGACATGGAATTCGCCCCCAAGGGGCTTTCCGAGGACATTGTGCGCTTCATCAGTGCCAAGAAGGAAGAACCCTCCTGGCTGCTGGAATGGCGGCTGCGCGCCTTTGCCGCCTGGCAGAAAATGGAAGAACCGCGCTGGCCGGCGGTGAAATATCCGCCGATTGATTATCAGGATGCCTATTACTACGCCGCGCCCAAGCAGAAGGTGGGGCCGAAGTCACTCGATGAAGTGGATCCGGAACTGCTGCGCACCTATGAAAAGCTTGGCATTCCACTGCGGGAACAGGCGATTCTGGCCGGCGTTGAAGGCGCAGGCGAAAGCCCCGCCGAAGGGCGCATGCCGATTGCGGTGGATGCCGTGTTTGACAGCGTTTCGGTCGCGACCACCTTCAAGGATCGTCTGGAAAAGGATGGCATCATCTTCTGCCCGATCAGTGAGGCCTTGAAGACCCATCCCGAATTGGTGCAGAAATATCTGGGCTCCGTCGTGCCGCAGGGCGATAATTTCTTTGCCGCTTTGAATAGCGCTGTCTTCACCGATGGCAGCTTTGTCTATATCCCGAAGGGCGTGCGCTGCCCGATGGAGCTTTCCACCTATTTCCGCATCAATGCGAAAAGCACCGGGCAATTCGAACGCACCCTGATCATTGCCGATGAGGGGTCTTACGTTTCCTATCTAGAAGGCTGCACCGCGCCGATGCGCGATGAAAACCAGCTGCATGCCGCGGTGGTTGAGCTGGTAGCTTTGGATGATGCCACCATCAAATACAGCACGGTGCAGAACTGGTATCCTGGCGATGCCGAGGGCAAGGGCGGCATCTATAATTTTGTGACCAAGCGCGGTGCCTGCCGTGGCGCGCGGTCCAAAATTTCCTGGACGCAGGTGGAAACTGGTTCGGCGATTACGTGGAAATATCCGTCCTGCATTTTGCAGGGTGAAGACAGTGTTGGCGAATTCTATTCGGTTGCCATCACGAATAATTACCAGCAGGCGGATACCGGGACCAAGATGTTCCACATTGGCCCGCGCACCAAATCCACCATCGTCTCCAAGGGCATCAGCGCCGGGCATGGGCAGAATACCTATCGCGGCCTGGTGCGGATTGGCGCCAAGGCAACGGGGGCGCGCAATTTCACGCAATGCGATAGCCTGCTGATTGGCGACCTATGTGGCGCGCATACCGTGCCCTATATCGAAAACCGCTGCCTGAGTGCGAAGGTGGAACATGAAGCGACCACCAGCCGCATTGCCGAAGATCAGCTTTTCTATTGCCGCCAGCGCGGCTTGTCGCAGGAAGATGCGGTGGGGCTGATCGTGAATGGCTTCTGCCGCGAAGTGCTCAAGGAATTGCCGATGGAATTCGCGGTGGAAGCGCAAAAGCTGTTGCAAATCTCGCTCGAAGGGAGCGTTGGGTGATGTTGGAAATCATGGGACTGACCGCTGAGGTTGATGGCAAGCCCATTCTGAAGGGCATTGATCTGGTGGTGCCGCAGGGTGAAGTGCATGCCATTATGGGCCCGAACGGGTCCGGTAAGTCCACGCTGTCCTATGTGCTGTCTGGCCGTGATGGCTATGAGGTGACGGGCGGCACAGCCACGCTGCACGGCCAGGATTTGCTGGCGATGCAACCGGAAGAACGCGCGGCCGCCGGCGTGTTTCTGGCATTTCAATACCCGGTAGAATTGCCCGGTGTGGGCAATGCGACCTTTTTGCGCACCGCCTTGAATGCCATTCGCCGCGCCAAGGGCGAGAGTGAATTGGACGCCATGCAATTCCTGAAGCTGGCGCGCGAACGCATGAAGGCGCTTTCGATGAATGACGAAATGCTGAAGCGCGGCGTGAATGTCGGCTTTTCGGGCGGCGAGAAGAAGCGCAATGAAATCCTGCAAATGGCGCTGCTGCAACCGAAGCTTGCCATTCTGGATGAAACCGATAGCGGGCTTGACATTGATGCGCTGAAAATCGTGGCCGATGGCGTGAATGCCATGCGCGGGCCCGATTTCTCTGCGCTGGTCATCACGCATTATCAGCGGCTGCTTGATTACATCGTGCCGGATCGCGTGCATGTGCTGATGGGCGGGCGTATTGTGCGCTCGGGCGGGCCGGAATTGGCGAAGGAGCTGGAAGCGCAAGGTTACGGCGCCATCCAGGCCGCGGCGTGACGGCGGCAGTCCAAACGGGCGCGGCAGGTTTCCTCGCGCGTTATCAGGGCCTCAAGGATCATTTGCCGGGGGCGCGGCTGCCGTGGCTTGTCGCGCTGCGTGCCGATGCGGCAGCGCATGTCGCGGCGCGCGGTTTTCCGACGCGCCGTGTGGAGGCTTGGAAATACACAGATCTTTCGCCAGTGGCGCAGGCGGGTTTTGCTGAGCCACTCACGGCCGTTGCTGGCAGCCTGAGCCTGCCAAAGCCGCGCGGAGCGGCCCGCGCCGTGTTTGTGGATGGGCGGTTTCGCGCTGATCTTTCGGCGCTGGATGGGCTTGGCTATCGCATTGATTCTGTCGCGCAGCATTTGCCGGAATTGGAAGGGCGCTTGGGTGCGCTGACGCCTTTGGCCGAACATCCGATGACGGCTTTGAATACGCTGTTGTTCGAAGATGGCTTGGTTGTTGATGTGCCGGCGGGGGTTGATGCCGGGCATTTGGAATTGCTTTCCATCGCCATTGATCCGGGCCGGCCTTTTGCGTTTCATCCGCGCCATGTGATCCGCCTTGCTGCGGGAGCGAAGCTAACGCTGTTGGAAACGGCGATGGGGGGCGGTGCGCAATATCTGCATAATCCAGTGTTCGAGATTGATCTGGCGGAAGGCGCGGTGCTGACGCATGGGCGCGCGCAGCAGGAAGGCGAAGGCGCCTTTCATCTTTCCATGATCCATGCGCGCATCTCCGCTGAAGCGCGCTATGACACCATGGCAGTTTCCGCCGGTGCGCGGCTGACGCGGATGGAAATCCATGCCGCGCTGACCGGCCCCAAGGCATCATGCCACATGAATAGTGCGCAATTGGCCGCCGGTCGCGCGCTGGTGGATACCACCACGGCGCTGGATCACGCTGCGCCTGATTGCGCCAGCCGGCAGACCTGCAAGACCGTTTTGGCAGGTCAGGCGCGCGGCGTATTCCAGGGCAAGATCCTGGTCCGCCGCGAAGCACAAAAGACCGATGGCTATCAGATGAACCAGGCGCTGTTGCTGTCAGAAGAAGCGGAAATGGACAGCAAGCCGCAGCTTGAAATCTATGCCGATGATGTGAAGTGCAGCCATGGTGCCACCATCGGTGCCTTGGATGCGGATAGCCTGTTCTATCTGCGCTCCCGCGGCGTGCCGGCGGATCAGGCGCGGTCCATGCTAGTGCAAGCCTTCCTGCATGAAGCCTTTGAGGGGCTCGCAGATGATATGCTGCGCGAAGCCTTGACCGAAGCCGTGGATGGCTGGTGGGTTCGGCATGGGGCAGCCTCATGAGCTTTGATGTCCAGCGCATCCGGCAGGATTTCCCGATCCTGTCGCAGCCGCAGCATGGCAAACCGCTCGTGTTTCTTGATTCAGGGGCGAGTGCGCAAAAGCCGCGCGCGGTAATTGAGGCGATGACGCGCTGCATGGAAACGGCCTACGCCAATGTCCATCGCGGCGCCTATCGGCTTTCCGAATTGGCGACCGATGCTTACGAAGCGGCGCGCGGTGCGGTGGCGCGTTTCATCAATGCGCCCGATACGCGGGAAGTGGTATTCACCCGCAACAGCACGGAAGCGATCAACCTGGTCGCGCATAGCTGGGGCCGTGGCGTGATGCGCCCGGATCAGGCGGTGCTGATTTCCGAGCTTGAACACCACGCCAATATCGTGCCCTGGCAAATGCTGCGCGATGAGCGTGGCAATCCCTTGCGCGTTTGCCGCGTGACGGATGCTGGTGAATTGGACATGGAAGACCTGGCCGCCAAGCTTGCCGATGGCAAGGTGGGGCTGGTGGCACTCGCGCATATGTCCAATGTGCTAGGGACGGTGACACCGGTTGAACGTGTGGTCGCCTTGGCGCATGCGCATGGCGCGAAAGTGCTGCTGGATGGATCGCAAGCTGTGGTGCATCGGCGTGTGGATGTTGCCGCCATTGGCTGCGATTTCTACTGCTTCACCGGCCATAAGCTCTACGGGCCCACGGGCATTGGCGTGCTGTGGGGCAAGCTTGAACATCTGGATCGCATGCCGCCCTTCCTGGGTGGCGGTGATATGATTGAAAGCGTCAGCTTCGAAAAATCCACCTGGGCCAAACCGCCGGCGCGGTTTGAAGCCGGGACGCCCGCCATCATCGAAGCGGTTGGGCTGCATGCGGCGATTGATTACGTGACCGCGATTGGCATGCCCGCCATTGAAGCGCATGAACGCGCCTTGGTGGATCATGCCATGCGGAAACTGTCTGATGTGCCGGGGCTGACGCTGCTTGGCCGCGCGCAGGATCGCGGCGGGGTTTTTGCGTTCTCGCTCGATAACGCCCATCCGCATGATCTCTCAACGCTGCTTGATCGCGCCGGCATTTGCATCCGCGCCGGGCGGCATTGCGCGGAACCTTTGCATACGCGCTTTGGTGTTGAACAAGGCACCGCACGCGCTTCCTTCGGGCTTTATACCACGCCGGAGGAGGTGGATTATCTCGCCGGTGCATTGGTCAAGGCGCGGGAGTTCTTCGCATGAGCGGCGGTGATTTCTTCGGCGATTTGCGCGATTTGTATCAGGAAGTGATCCTGGATCATGGCCGCAAGCCGCGCAATTTCCGCCGGCTGGAAGATGCGGATCGCACTGCACGCGGGGATAACCCAATGTGCGGTGACCGCATGGAATTATTCCTGAAAATGACGCCGGATGGGCATATTGCCGATGCGGCGTTTCAGGGCCGCGGCTGCGCGGTTTCCATGGCCAGCGCCTCGCTCATGACCGAAACGGTGAAGGGCAAAACGCCGGAGGAAGCGCAGGCGCTTGGCACTGCCTTTCGTGATTTGGCGATGACCGGCCAATGCCCAGCCTGCGCGGCTTCGCTGGAAGATGCGATGGAAAGGCTGACGCCACTTTCTGGTGTGCATGAATTTCCAAGCCGGGTGAAATGCGCAACGCTTGCCTGGCATACGCTGAACGCTGCCCTTGCCGGCGCGAAGGAGGCGAGCAGTGAGTGACGACGCAACCAAAACGGAACCACCGGTCCACGCCGCCTGGACGCCCGAAGGCGAGGTGAAGCCACCCGCGCAGCCGGTATCCGAAGATGCCGTGATCAGCGCGATTTCCACAGTGTTTGATCCAGAGATTCCTGTTGATATCTATCAACTCGGCCTGATCTACGCGGTTGAGATCGCAGATGACGGCAAGGTGAAGGTAGAAATGACCCTCACCACGCCATCCTGCCCTTCCGCGCAGGAATTGCCGAACCAAGTGGAAGAAGCCGTGCGCGGGGTGGAAGGCGTTTCCGATGTACTGGTGGAAGTGGTCTGGGATCCGCCCTGGGATCATTCCCGCATGAGCGAAGATGCGCGGCTCGCGCTCAATATGTTTTGAGGTGATGGCATGAATGTGAGCATCGAAGCCAAACCCGCACGGCGCGCCTTGCCGCCGCTGATGTCGCTGACCGATGGCGCAGCTGAGCGCTTGCGCGCGCTTTACGCCAAGGGCGAACAGGGCAAGTTCCTGCGCATTGCCGTGAAAACCAAGGGCTGTTCCGGCCTTGCCTATGATCTTTCCTGGGTGGATGCGCCAAGTGCGGGCGATGAGAGCGTGACCGACAAGGGTGTGACGGTTCTGGTGGATCGCAAGGCCACGCTGTTCCTGATTGGCACCGTGATGGATTATGAGGTGAAGACCATGTCAGCCGGCTTCACCTTCACCAATCCGAATGAAAAGGGCCGCTGCGGTTGCGGCGAAAGCTTTCACGTTTGATCGGGCGCTAAACTGCGCCCGACCAATCCGCCGCGACGAAGCGGTAGCCGCTGCCTTCCTTGGCGAGGAACCCATTCGCAGGGAAGGGGAAGTGATAGCCGGTGATGCGGATGCGATCCGTCGCCACACGGTCATAGATGCGCCGACGTGTCGCTTCCGCAGCCACCGCATCAAAATCAAAAATGATGTGAAATTCAGGCCGGCGCGCCAGCAATTCCGGGCGGTTCGTGGTGTCGGCCACGAACATCATCTGATCCGCGCCATCAGCGATGTGATAGCAAGTATGCCCAGGGGTATGGCCATAGGCGGCAACGGAGCGAACGCCCGGCACCACTTCAGCATCCGGTCCAATCCGGCGTAGGCGCGCCGCATAAGGGGCCAAGCGCCGTGCGCTATTGGCAAAATTGGCGCGCTGACCTTCAGGACTGCGTGTTTCATTGGTGGCATCGCCCCACCAGGCAATTTCCGCCTCGGGCACAATCACTTCGGCATTGGGAAAGGCAGCCGCACCTTCGGCATTCAGCAGGCCATTGACGTGATCGCCATGGAAATGGCTCATGACCACGCGCGTCACCTTTGTGGGGTCAATACCGGCAGCCTGCATATTGGCAATCATGCGCCCAATCGTGGCCCCCGCGGGCGTTACGCCATTGCCGCTATCAAAAACGATCAGATCACGCCCCGTATCCAAAAACGTTACGGTATAGGGAATGACCATGCGGTCGGTCGGCAGGAAGGCATCACGCAGTACCCCTTGCACTTCCGCAAGCGGGGCATTGCGCACAAATCCTTCAAGCGGCCGAGCCACAAAACCATCATGCACCGTCGTGACGGTAAAAGACCCGACCTTGAAACGATAAAAGCCCGGCGCCTGGGTTTGGGGTGCCGGGGCGGGTTGCGCCATGGCATGCCGCATGATGGCTGGGCTCGCAAGCAGCATACCAGCTGCGAGAAAAATGGAACGACGGTTAGATTGCATGGCATGTCTCCGGGCGTTTGGAGGAAGAACCGAATAGTCTCGTCCCTACTGACACAAAAGGCGCGGCGTATCAAAGAAATTCCAACAGTAGCGCCAGGATGGGCAATCGGCGGTGAGTTCTTGGTCGCTCAACCGCCAGCATCCTTGGCGATGAAGCGCGCCAGAATCGCAATGGCCGCCATCAGATCATCGGTTTCCATCGCCTCATGCGGGTTATGACTACCATTCCGGTTGCGCACCAGTAGCATTCCGGTCTTCACGCCAAGGGCGGCGAAATTATTCGCATCATGCGTGCCGGGGCTGTGCAGTTTCGTGGCCTTGATGCCGCAAGCCGCAGCCGCATCGGCAAACGCCATCATCAGAGAAGGGTCCATCAGCCCAGGTGCGGCGCTACTGCGCTCACCAAGCGTAATCGTCACATGCCGCCGCGCGGCGACCTCTGCCACAATCTCATGCAGCTTGGCTTCAAGTGCCACAAGATGCGCCGCATCATAGGCGCGCAGATCGAGGCTGAGTTCAAAATCACCTGAAACGGCGGTCAGCGAATGCCGCGCGACTGGCGTGTGAAACCGCCCGATCGTCACGGCCATTGGCCGGCCCGCGGCTTCTTCGGCAAGCCACAGCTTCTCCAGGCAAAGTGATAAATCCGCGCCGGCCAGGGCAGCATCGCGGCGGAAGCGATGTGGCAGGCCGGTATGCGCATCCTCACCTTTGATGCGAATGAAGGGATGGCGTAGATTACCCGGATTGGCGAGGCAAATGGCAATCGGCATGCCTGCCTCAATCAATTGCGGCGCCTGTTCGATATGCACTTCCAGATAGGCGCCAATGCTGCGCGGGTCTCGCAAGGCTTTACCTTGGGCCAGCCGCGCCGGATCGCCGCCCACCGCCGCGATGCTTTCCGCCAGTGTCTTGCCTGTGCGCGCATGGCGTAATTCCAGCGCGCCGGGTGGCAGGCGCGCCAATAGGCACCGGCTGCCAATCAGACCAAGACCGAACCACACAGCTTCCTCACAACGCAGCGCCAGCACCTCAATATCTCGGCGCGGTGTAACGCCCGCCGCGCACAGCGCCGCAATGGCACCAATGCCGGCAATGACGCCCGCAGCACCATCGAAATTGCCACCCTGCACAATGCTATCCAAATGCGAACCGATAATGATTGGCGGCGCTTCCGGGTTTTCTGCCGCCCAGCAGAGCGAAAGATTGGCGCCAGCATCAATGCTGGCCCGCATGCCAAGCGCCTCACCGGTCTTGCGAATCAGATGATGCGCCTCGTTCTCACCGCGGCCATAGGCATCGCGCGTGATGCCGGGCGGGTCGGCGCCAATCGCAGCTACGCCATCCAGCAGGCTTTGCACCAGCGGCTTTTGCGCGGAAATGGCTTCATCAAGCTTCATGCAGCAAGCGCCTTTGCATCGCGCTGCACCATATCCGAGGCCTTTTCGCCAATCATGATGCAGGGCGCATTGGTATTGCCGGAAGTGAGGCTTGGCATGATGGATGCATCCGCCACACGCAGCCCTGCAATGCCGTGCACACGAAGTTCAGCATCCACAACGGCCATCGGGTCGCTCCCCATCTTGCAGGTGCCGACAGGGTGATAAGTGGTCTCACCCACCTGCTTCACCCATTCGATGATCTCCTCATCACTTTGCCGCGCTGGTCCGGGCGCCACTTCGGTCAGGCGCAAGGGTGCCATTGCCGGCGCGTACATGATGGAACGCGCAATCTGAATCGCGCGCACTGTCAGCGCGGCGTCAACGGGCGCGGCGAGAAAATTGAAATGGATCGCCGGCGGCGCCTTGGGATTTGCCGAGCTGATGTGGATATGCCCCTTGCTTTCAGGCCGCATGACATGGGCGTAGCAGGTCATGCCCGATTGAGATGAAATGCGTGGCCCATTCGGTCCCTGTTCAGTAAAGGCCGGCACCCAACCCAGTAAAAGATCAGGCGCTTCCAGCCCCTCGCGCGAGAAAACAAAAGCGCGCATGGGGGCCGCCACCGCGCCCAACATCCCCTTGCCAGTCAGCGCATAGCGCAGCGCCTGCCCCACCAAACCAAAGCCACGCCCGCGATCATTCAGCGTATATCCCTTGGCGCCCACCGCCCAACGCGTGCGCGGCGCGTAATGATCACGCAAATTCTCTCCAACGCCAGGCAGCGCATGCACTACTTCTAGACCAAGCGCCTGCAGGCGTTCTGGCTGACCAATGCCGGAAAGTTCAAGCAATTGCGGTGAATTGATCGCACCGCCGCTGATGATCACGTCGCGCCCCGACCGCGCTTCAAGCGCTTGATGGCCCTTGCTATAGCGCACGCCAATGCAGTGCCTGCCTTGGAAAATCAGTTTTTCCGCAAGCGCCCCGGTTTCGATATGCAGATTGGCGCGGCCACGGATCGGGTCCAAATAGCAGGCGGCGGTGCTCATGCGCCGGCCACCCGAAATGCTGGCCTGGCTCATGGCAATGCCATCCTGGCGCGCGCCATTGTAATCCGGGTTGTGGCGAATGCCGACCTCGCCAGCAGCCTTGATCAATGCTTGGAAAATCGCCTCTCGCGGTTCAGGATTGGTAACGCGCAGCGGGCCATCTGAGCCGCGATAAGCCGGATCGCCATCGCCTAGATAGGATTCGATGCGCTTGAAGAAGGGCAGCACATCGGCATAGCTCCAGCCGCGATTGCCCATTTGCGCCCAGGTATCAAAATCCTGCGCCTGGCCGCGCACAAAAGCGAGGCCATTGATGGCACTTGACCCGCCCAGAATGCGTCCGCGCGGCACGGGCAAGCGCCGGCCATTGGTGGTGGCTTCCGGTTCGGAAGTATAGAGCCAATTCACCGCAGGATTATTGATCATGCGCGCATAGCCCACAGGAATGCGTGTCCAGCGGTAGCTGGCGGGGCCCGCTTCCAGCAGCAGCACCTTGTTGCGCGGGTCAGCGGAAAGGCGATTGGCGATTACCGCGCCCGCGGAACCGGCACCGATGACGATGTAATCATATTGCTGCACCATGGTCGCCGCCCTTTTTCTTCCCGGCCCATGAACCCATGCTTGGCGCAATGTGACAAGATGGCATGGGCTGGACAACGCGCCGGAAACCGCTTTCTTTTTACCAGGAAGGAGCCATAGCATGGGTGAGACAACGCGCCGCATTCGCGCCGCCGGCGGCAAGGCCGAAAGGCTCGGCGTGGATGGTGTGGAGCTTTATGCGCTCTGCGATGGTTATCTGGATATGGAGCTGTCGCGCTTTCCTGATGTCAAACGCGGGATTGGCGATGATCTGGCCATCGCGGATGGGCAGGATCTGAACGATATGACGGTCTCGGTGAATGCGTTTCTACTGCGCCATGATGACAGGCTTTGTCTGATTGATGCTGGCGATGGCATTTGGCGCGGCGATACGCTTGGCCATTTGCCGAAAGCCTTGGCGAGCCTGGGTATCACGCCCGATCAGATCACCGATCTTTTCATGACCCATCTGCATCGCGACCATGCCGGTGGGTTGTTTCACGAAGGGCGCTTGGTTTATCCCAATGCCACCATGTATGCGGCGGCGGATGAAATCGCCTTCTGGTCCGCGCCCGAGAAGATTGATGGCGTGCAGCGCGTTCAATTGCCCATCGCCGAGGCTGCCTTGCAGGCCTATCGGGAACGCCTGGTCGTTATTCATCCTGGCGAGGAAATCCTACCCGGTGTGACGGTGCGGGCCCTCCCTGGGCACACGCCGGGCCAGGTTGGATTTCAGCTTGGCAAGGAAAAGCCCTTGCTGATTGCCGCCGATGCGCTGCATCTGCCAGCGCTGCAAATCAAGCATCCGGAATGGGGCTTTTTGTTCGATGTGGATCAGGCGCAATCCCTGGCGACGCGCAGCGCGCTATTGGCGGAAGCCGCGCAAAGCGGCCTCAGGCTGGCGGGCGCGCATTATCCCTTCCCGGGCGTGATTGGCATAACGCAAGGCCCGGATGGGCGCGGCTTTCGCAACGCGGTGGATTAGCGCCTGAGGACAGACCCTATTCCGGTTCAGCAATTCTATTCAGGCTGTCCCTGAGGCGATCCAATAGCCGAAAAAGCTGCACGCATTCCTCGGTGGAAAAGCCAGCAAGGGCCGCCTGGTAATAGGCGCGAATGGCCGGGCCCATCGCAGCCCATTGGCGCACGCCTTCTTCTGTCAGGCGCACATGGCGTAGTCGCCCATCGCCGCCCGCACGCAGCCTTTCCACCAAACCAGCAGCCACCAGCCGATCTATCACCGCGGTCAGATTCTGCCGGCTGACCATGAGGAAGGCGATCAATTCCTTGACTGTTAGCCCCGAGTCTCGGCTGCCCGGACGGGCCAGCGCCCCCATCACCGCCCATTGTTGGGTGGTGGCCCCAAAGCCCGCAACAGCCCGCGTGCCGGTTTTGTGCAGCAGGTTAGAGGATTGATAAAGCCTGAGAAAAAGCCGGTTTGCCACATCAAAACGTGCGGCATCATCCTCACGCATGGTTGGGCTTTCTGGGTTTGCGACGAATAATTGCATCAATAGCTTGCCATTTCTGATTTAATGTATCATAGTATTGTCATTCTGGTCTTACCAGTCAAATCTTGTTTGAACCGAACCAGGGGGAAACATGCGCGGCCTTCAGAACAAAACGGTCATCGTCACCGGTGGCGGCGGCGGCATTGGCGGGGCCACCTGCCGGCGCTTCGGCGAAGCGGGCAGCCGCGTGGCGGTTTTCGATATCAACCTTGAAAGCGCCGCGAAGACGGCAGCAGACATCACCCAAGCCGGCGGCGTTGCCCAGGCCTTTCGCTGCGACATCACGGATCATGAGGGCGTGAAGGCGGCCGTTGCGGCGGCGGAAGCGGCACTCGGCACCATCAGCGTTCTGGTGAATAATGCGGGCTGGGATATCTTCCGCCTGTTCAAGGACACCACGCCCAATGATTGGCAGAAGCTGATCGCCATTAATCTGACCGGCGCGCTCAATATGCATCACGCGGTGCTGCCCGGCATGCTGGAACGTCGCCATGGACGGATTGTGAATATTGCGTCCGATGCCGCGCGAGTCGGTTCCTCCGGTGAGGCGGTTTACGCTGCTTGCAAGGCGGGGCTGGTTGGGTTTTCCAAGACCATCGCGCGTGAACATGCGCGCCATGGCATTACCGTGAATGTGGTCTGCCCGGGTGCGACCAACACCGCACTTTTTGCCGATTACAAAAGGGGTGCGGGCAATCCGGAAAAGCTGGAAGAAGCCTTTCGTCGCGCAACACCGATGGGCCGCATTGGTGAACCGGAAGACTTGCCCGGCGCCATTCTGTTTTTCGCAAGTGACGATGCCGCCTATGTGACCGGCCAGGTGCTGAGTGTCTCTGGCGGCCTGACCATGGCCGGCTGAGGGAAATCATCATGACCCATCAGGATATTCTGTTCGAAGCGCAGGATGGCGTTGCGACCATCATCATCAATCGTCCGCAGGTGATGAATGCCTTTCGTGGCCAGACCTGCGAAGAATTGATCCATGCGCTGAACCGCGCCGGCTGGGACAAATCCATCGGCGTGATTGTGCTGACCGGCGCTGGCGATCGTGCCTTTTGCACCGGCGGCGATCAAAGCGCGCATGATGGGCAATATGATGGCCGTGGCATGATCGGCCTGCCGGTCGAGGAATTGCAAAGCCTGATCCGCGATGTGCCAAAGCCCGTGATCGCGCGCGTACAGGGCTACGCCATTGGCGGCGGCAATGTGCTGGCAACCCTTTGTGACCTGACCATCGCTTCCGAAAAGGCGCAATTCGGTCAGGTAGGGCCGAAGGTGGGCTCTGTGGATCCGGGCTTCGGCACGGCCTATCTGGCGCGCATTGTGGGTGAGAAGAAGGCGCGTGAGATCTGGTATCTCTGCCGCCGCTATACCGCTGCCGAGGCGGAGCGTATGGGCCTTGTGAATATTGTCGTGCCGCATGATCAATTGGATGCGGAAGTGGCGCGCTGGTGTGCGGAGATTCTGGAACGCAGCCCAACCGCGATTGCCATCGCCAAGCGTTCCTTCAATGCAGATTCGGAAAGCATTCGCGGCATCAGCAATATGGGGATGCAGGCGCTTTCCATGTATTACAATACCGAGGAATCGAAGGAAGGCGTGCGCGCCTTCACCGAAAAGCGCAAACCCGATTTCCGTAAATATCAGAAGTGATCCTGCCATGACCCGCCCCTTGACGGATGACCAACGCGCCTTTCAGGAAACCGCGCAACGCTTCACGCGGGAGAAAATCGCGCCTGGCTACATGAAGCGTGAGGCAGAGGCGCGGCTTGATCGCCCCCTGCTGCTGGAAATGGGTGCGCTTGGCCTGATTGGCGCAGATTTGCCGGAACGCTATGGCGGCCTTGGCGAACCCAGTGTCACCGCGGGGCTTGCGATTGAAGCGCTGGCCTATGGTGACATCAACGTGTCTTATGTGCCGCTGCTCGCCTCGCTCAATGGGCAGATCATTGCGCGGCACGCGTCGCCCGAATTGGCCGGGCATTGGATTCCGCGCATTGTCTCCGGTGAGGCGCTGTTCTGCATTGCGCTGACCGAACCGCGTGGTGGGTCGGATGCTGCCAACCTGGCACTCTCAGCGCGGCGTGATGGTGATTGCTATGTGATCAAGGGTGAAAAATCCTCGATTAGCATGGCGGATCAGGCCGATGCGGCAGTGGTTTTTGCACGCACTGGGCCTGTCGAAGCCGGCGCGCGCGGCGTTTCCGCCTTTCTGGTCCCTATGAATACGCCTGGCATCAGCACCACACGCTTCAAGGATTTGGGCAGCCACGCCATCGGCCGCGGTTCGATCTTTTTTGATGATGTGCGCATTCCAGCCAGCCATCTTCTAGGTGAGGAAGGCATGGGTTTTGTGCAAGTCATGCAGGGTTTCGATTACAGCCGCGCCTTGATTGGCTTGCAATGCTGCGCGGCCGCGCAGGCATCGCTCGATGAAAGCTGGTCCTACATCACGGAACGGCAGGCTTTCGGCGCGCCGCTGGCGCAATATCAGGGGGTGAGTTTCCCGCTGGCCGAAGGTGAAGGCTTGATCGCCGCCATTCGCGAGCTTTCCTATCATACGCTCCGTTTGCGAGACGCGGATGAGGCGCATACGTCTGAAGCCGCCATGTGCAAATGGCTTGGCCCCAAAACGGCGGTGGATGTGATCCATCAATGCCTGCTGACGCATGGGCATTACGGCTGGTCGCTCGATCTGCCGCATCAGCAGCGCTTGCGCGATGTGATGGGGCTTGAGATCGGCGATGGCACGGCGCAAATCATGAAGCTGATCGTGGCGCGCGAAAAGGCCGGGCGCCTTGCCGTCCAATACGCCCGCAAAGGGTAAAGCGAAGGGCGCAAAGACGCCCGCTTGAAACTCACAGGAGGAAACCATGACCGTCCAGGGCAATGATATCGCCATTCGTGGCCCCGCCATGCGCGCCCAAGGCTTTTGGCGCGATGAGACGCTGTTGCATCATTTGGCCCGCGCCGTAGCCCGCAGCCCTGACAAGACCGCGATTGTTGCTTGCCGTTCCGATCTCGGTACGGAGACCCGCCTGACCTATGACGAGATTGATGATCTATCGAACCGCCTGGCCGCGGCCTTGCGCACGCATGGCATTGGCCGCGGTGATGTAGTTTCCTTTCAATTGCCGAATTGGTGGGAGTTTTCCATCCTGCATTTAGCCTGCCTGAAGCTCGGCGCCATCAGCAATCCGCTGATGGTGATTTTCCGCGAACGCGAATTGCGCTTCATGCTTGGCTTGGCGGAAAGTAAGCTTTTGGTCGTGCCGGCCAGTTTCCGCGGTTTCGATTACGCTGCCATGGCGGCCAATTTACGCGAACACCTGCCCAGGCTCGCGCATGTTTTCGTGGTTGGGCGTGATGGCCCTGATGGTTTTGCGCGCCTGCTTGAACATCCTGCACCAGCAAAAGTCTTCACGCCGGCCGATGGTCCTGGCCCCGATGAGGTGATTCAGCTTCTCTACACTAGCGGCACTACCGGTGAGCCGAAGGGGGTCATGCATAGTTCCAATACCATGCTGTCCAATCTGGAATATTTTGCCGCAAGGCTTGGGCTTGGTATGAATGATGTGATCCACATGCCTTCCCCTTTGGCGCATCAGCTTGGCTTCATGTATGGCATTGTACTCCCCATCATGCTGGGCGGCACGGCGATTTTGCAGGATATATTTTCTGCTCCGGAAATGGCGCGGCAAATCCGTGATGAGGGTGCAACCTTTACCATGGGTGCCACGCCCTTCCTGAATGATCTGACGGAACATGTCGCGGCATCAGGCCAGGGCACACCGAGCCTGCGCGTTTTCGTCTCGGCCGGCGCGCCTATTCCGCGCGCGCTGGTGGCAAAAGCGCGCCAGACGCTTGGCGCTGCGATCATTTCCGCCTGGGGCATGTCGGAAAACGGCGCGGTGACCACAACGAAACTGGATGATGGCGAGGAAAAGGCCACCACCACCGATGGCTGCACGCTGCCGGGCATTGAACTTCGCATTGTGGATGCTGAAGGTGCCCGCGTACCGACCGGTCAGGATGGGCAATTGCAGGTGCGCGGCTGTTCCAATTTCATCGGCTATCTGAAGCGCCCGGAACTCAACCCCAATGATCCTGAGGGGTGGTTCGATACAGGCGACCTCGCGCGCATGGATGCCGATGGCTATATCCGCATCGCCGGGCGTTCCAAGGACATCATCATTCGTGGTGGCGAAAATATTCCGGTGGTGGAGGTTGAGGGCCTGCTGTTCAAACATCCTGCCGTTGCGGAAGTGGCGATTATTGGCTTTCCTGATGCGCGCCTTGGCGAGCGCGCCTGTGCCTTTGTGCGGCTGCGCGAAGGTACCAGCCTCACCCTGCCGGAGGTCACCGCCTATCTGGAAGCGCAGCGCATGGCGCGGCAATACATGCCGGAACGGCTGGAGATTCTGCCGGAATTGCCGCGCACGCCAAGCGGCAAGATTCAGAAATTCAAGCTACGCGAAATGGCGCACGGTTTCGCGCAAGGCTGACGGGCGTTCAAAGCCCCCAAAGCGCGTTGCTATCCGCCGGTGCTTCTTCGCGCCGTTCCGCCATGCCGTAATCGCGCAGCACCGCTGCCACGCGCAACCGATAGCCGGCGAATATCCCATCTCGCCCCGCCGCCTGAGAGGCGCGATGCCCCGCATGGCAGCGCCAGCGCGTAATCGCGCCCTCATCTTCCCACAGCGACAGGCTGAGCAGCTTGGCGGGGTTGGTCAGGCTGCGGAAACGCTCGACCGAGACAAAACCCGGTATGCGCTGCAATTCTTCCCGCAGCGCCGCGGCATGTTCAAGGTAATCCTCCAGTCGGCCTTCTGCCGGTTCAACCTCAAAAATAATGGCGATCATGGGGGTGGCCTGGGCTGGGTGAAGGGTCTTGGAACATGCTAAACGAAAGCCTTGGTCCTGAACATGATCTGAGGTTTGCGCCATGAACCAGTCGGCTCCGCTTGCCTATAGCGATGCGAAAATCCGCTCCATCCTTCAGCGGGTGAAAACAATCGCGCTGGTTGGCGCTTCTTCCAACTGGAACCGACCCAGCTATTTTGTGATGAAATACCTGCAATCCAAGGGCTATCGGGTCATTCCCGTGAATCCTGGCACCGCCGGGCAAACGCTGTTGGGGGAGACGGTTTACGCCGAGCTTTCTGATATCCCGGACCAGGTGGATATGGTGGATGTGTTCCGCGCTGCGGATGCGCTGCCTGGCATTGCCGATGAGGCAATTGCGATTGGCGCCAAGGTACTTTGGGCGCAGCTTGGCGTGCGCCATGATGGCGCGGCGGCAAAGGCAGAAGCCGCCGGGCTTGAAGTAATCATGGACCGTTGCCCGAAGATTGAATTCAGCCGTTTCGGTGGAGAATTATCCTGGAGCGGTGTGAATTCCGGTCTGATCCGCAATCGCCCGCCTGAACCACCAGCAGACCGCAAGACTCATAATCGCCCACTGCCGCCGCGTAATCTGGATTATGGTTTTGCCACGCGCAGCATCCATGCTGGCGCGGCGCCCGATCCTACAACCGGTGCGCGCGGCACGCCAATTTATCAAACGACAAGCTTTGTTTTTGACGATGTGGATCACGCGGCTTCCCTGTTCAACCTGCATAATTTTGGCCATGTCTATACGCGGCTTTCCAACCCAACCGTCGCGGTTTTGGAAGAACGTGTCGCGAGCCTTGAAGGCGGGCGTGCCGCGGTCGCCACCGCTTCGGGCCATGCGGCGCAGTTCGTCACTTTCTTTACTCTGCTGGAACCTGGTGATGAATTCCTGGCCAGCCGCAATCTTTACGGCGGATCGCTCACGCAATTTGCTCTCAGCTTCAAGAAGCTCGGCTGGGCTTGCCATTTCGTGGACCCGACCGAGCCTGAGAATTTCCGCCGCGCGCTGACGCCGAAATGCAAGGCAATTTTTGTCGAAAGCCTCGCCAACCCCGGTGGTATTGTCGTGGATTTGCGCGCCATTGCCGATATTGCGCATGAGGCAGGCATTCCGCTGATTGTGGATAACACGCTTGCGTCCCCTTATTTGTGCCGGCCTTTCGAACATGGCGCCGATATCATCACGCATTCGCTGACAAAATTTCTGGGCGGGCATGGCAATTCACTCGGCGGTGTGATTGTTGAATCCGGCAAATTCAATTACGCCAATGGCAAATTCCCAAGCATGGCAGACCCAGAGCCTGCCTATCATGGCTTGCGGTTCTATGAAAATTTCGGCGATTTCGCCTTTACCACCAAGGCGCGTGCGGTGGCGCTGCGTGATTTCGGCCCCACGCTTTCGCCCATGAATGCCTGGCTGACCATTACCGGGATCGAAACCCTGCACCTACGCATGGAACGCCATGTTGCCAATGCGCAAAAGGTGGCGGAATTTCTTGCTGGCCATGCAAAAGTGGCTTGGGTATCCTATGCCGGCTTGCCGGGTAGCCCCTTCAATGCTCTCGCGAAACGCTATATGCCGAAGGGTCCCGGTTCGGTCTTTACCTTCGGTGTGAAGGGTGGTTTCGAAGCGGGCATTCGCCTTGTTGAAAATGTGCGGCTGTTTTCACATCTGGCGAATGTGGGCGACACGCGTAGCCTGATCCTTCATCCCGCATCCACCACGCATCGGCAATTGACCGAAGAACAACGCCTCGCCGCAGGTGCGGGACCAGATGTGGTGCGGCTTTCCATCGGTCTTGAAGATGCGGCGGATTTGATCCGCGATCTTGATATCGCCTTGGGCGACTAGCATGCTGCTGAAAGGCGGTCCTGGAGAGTGGGTGGTTCCGGTTCAGAGCTGGCTCTCCGCAGCGGCAGCGCCTGAACATGCCCTATTTTTAGCGACGTCGGCGGGCTTGGGGGGGGAGCCTTGGCCTCGCAGCATTACCACCAGCAACTTCGGCAGGCGAACCAGATTTTAAGGCGCCATTGCGATAGTGAACTGTCAGCTAACCTTGGGTAGCCCGAGATGACGCGCATTGCGTAGCCGTGCCACTGTCTTGGCCCAGCTGAAGGTCCCATTAGTCCGCTCAGAAACACGTTGGTGGATAAGATAGTGGGGATCGCGCATGATCAGGCGGTCTATCAACCGCTGACTATTGGTTTTCTGATTCTGTTGTGATGTGAAGTTGAACGCGCGCAGTCCGGCGACGAAGTCTTGCGTGTCTAAAGTCTGGTTGGCGGTGAAAAATTCTTTCCAGAAAACTGCAGATAGTTTAGTGTTTATGAAGGGCATTAGGGGGTTAGGCACATGACCGATATCGTGATCCGTGGCGGCGTTGTGGTGGATGGCACCGGGGCCGCACCGCGCGAAGCGGATGTGGCCATGGCCGGCGGGCGCATTACCGCTATTGGCAAATTTCCGGAACGCGGCGCTACCGAAATTGACGCGCGTGGCAAGCTGGTCACGCCGGGCTTTGTGGATATCCACACGCATTATGATGGGCAGGCGGTATGGGATTCGCATTTGGCGCCTTCCGCCTGGCATGGCGTGACGACAGCCGTGATGGGCAATTGCGGCGTTGGCTTCGCGCCCTGCCGTGCGGCGGATCGCGACAAGCTGATTGAATTGATGGAAGGTGTCGAGGACATCCCCGGGCCTATTTTGCATGAGGGGCTGAATTGGGCTTGGGAAAGCTTCCCGGAATATCTGGATGCTTTGGCCGCGCGCCCGCGCGATATGGATATCTGCGCCCTGCTGCCGCATGGCGCGGTGCGCGTGCATGTCATGGGCGAACGCGCGCTGAATTTGGAAAACGCCAATCAGGCGGATATCGCCGCCATGCGTGCCATTACCGCCGATGCGGTGCGCGCTGGTGCCTTTGGTGTTTCCACATCGCGCACCATCAGCCACAAAACCTTGAAGGGCGACCCGACCCCGACACTGCGCGCGCAGGAAGATGAGCTGCGCGGATTGGCGCGAGGCTTGCGCGATGGGGGCGGCGGCTTGCTGGAATTGGTATCCGATTGGAATACGCCCGACCCCGCCACCGAATTCGCCATGGTGCGCCGCGTTGTGGAAGCGACCGGTCAGCCGGTGGTGTTTTCACTAACCGCGCGGCATGACCGCACGGAAGCCTGGAAGGAATTGCTGGCGCTTTCTGACGGCGCGGCAGCGGCGGGGCTGCCGATCCGCCCGGTGTTTCCGCCGCGCCCGATTGGCATTCTGCTCGGCTTGGAAGGCAGCCAGAATCCGTTTTCCGGCTGCGCGAGCTATAAGGAAATCGCGCATCTACCCGCCGCTGATCGAGCCGTCGCCATGGCGGAACCGGGAAGGCGCGCACGTATCCTTTCGGAAGATCGCATTTCGGGCAGCAATTTCCCGCTGATCTCGCGCCTTGCCTTTGAACGCATGTTCCCCTTCGGCGATCCGCCGGATTACGCGCCGCCGGCTTCCGCTTCCATCGCCGCCATGGCCGCGCGAGAAGGGCGCCGCGCGGAAGAAGTCGCTTACGATCTGCTGATTGCGGATGATGGGCGTGGCTTCATCTTCGCGCCGCTCACAAACTTCGCTGATTACACGCTTTCCGCGAGTGCGGAGTGTCTGCGCCATCCCAATGCCATTGCTGGGCTTTCCGATGGCGGCGCGCATGTTGGCTTTATCTCGGATGGGTCCTTCCCGACCTTCCTGCTTTCCTATTGGGCGCGGGATGCGAAGGAGGCGGTATTCCCGGTGCAGGATATGATCCGCCGCCTGACATCTGACACGGCGCGCGCGGCGGGCCTGCATGATCGTGGCGTTTTGCGCGCCGGCATGAAGGCCGATGTGAATGTGATTGATTTCGCCGCGCTGAAGCTGCAGGCGCCGCGCATGGTGCGCGATTTGCCGGCGGGTGGGCGGCGCTTGCTGCAAAAGGCCGAAGGTTATGCCGCGACCATTGTGAATGGTGCGGTGACCTATCGCGATGGCGTTGCGACTGGCGCGCTGCCGGGGCGGCTGTTGCGGGCGGGGCGGGTGGCCTGATGGCTGTGCATGACTCACGCCCTGGGTGCACCCGGTTTCGCGGCTGACAGTCTTGCGCTCATCGCAAAGGCAATAACCGCCATGTCAGCATCGCTCACAGCCAAGACTCCAAAGCGAAGCGGAAAACCCCAGCCGGAACCTCGACCAGCGGCGAATTCCAGCTTTTCCAAAAGGGGGCGGATATCTGCCGACTGACTGACAAGCCAATCTACATCGCGTCGCCAGGGCCGAAATCCCCCGCCCATATCGAAGTAATACGGTTCCGAATCACGAATGACGCCGATTGCTGTGAAGGCTTGTAGTGGTTGGTGCCCGCGGAACGCCTCGGTCGGCGAATAATAGGCGACATGCTGCCCCGGACGCATGCGGCGCAGCGGCGCTGCCTTGCCGTGGCAGACCTGCATGAAGCCGCCCGCCACGCCCAAAGCGACATGATCGGCGCAGGCCACGGCGATCCAACCGCCATTCATGGCTCGGCGAAGACCCGCAGCCGATGCCCATCCGGGTCGCATGCGAGAAAGGTAAAGCCAAAATCCATTTTAGCTGGCGCTAGAATGATGCTGAGGCCGCGCGCCATCCATTCCGCATGTAACGCGATAACCGCCGCCGGATCCGCTACCTGGAATGACAATTCGCTACCGCCTGGGCCTGTTGCTGGGGGCTGCACCTCCGAACGCCGCCAAAGACCCAGCATCATGCCACTTTTCAAGGCGAAAAGGGCGAAACCAGGCGAAGCTTCGACTGGCGGGCGACCCAGCAGATCGGTGTAGAATTTCGTGCTTGCCGAAACATCCGTCACATAAAGCACGGTGAAATTGGGTTCAGCCATCGGGTTCCTCCTTTGATGGAGGTCCAACCTAATCGCTGCCACTGACAGATTCTGTCAGCAGTCTTCAGAAGGGGCCTTTACACTCAATTTCTTGCCATTTTTGCAGCAGCGCTTGGCGTCGCTGCGGATAGCGCTCCCCTGTTTCGGTCAGGCCGGCAATACGGTCGGCGCGAAAATGGCGGAAGTCGCCACGTAATTCGCACCACGCCGCCAGCAAACGCACTTGATCGAAGTAAACCAACCCAAAGGGCCAAACGCGCCGTTCGGTTTCCCTGCCCTGTTCGTCGCGATAGCGCAGCACCAGGCATCGGCCGGCACGGATGGCGCGGCGCAGTGCCGGCAATAGATCAACGGCTGCCTGATCCGCCGGCGGCACCACGAGCGACGACTCCTCAAGTGCACTTCTTGCCGCGACTGGCAGAACCCCCGCGAGCTTCGCCAGCGCCACACGAGAGGCATCCGCCAATACCCCATCACCCTGTCGCGCGACCCAACGCAAACCAAGCGCCAGGGCTTCGATCTCTTCTTCCTGAAACATCAGGGGCGGCAGCAGAAAACCAGGCCGCAAAACATAGCCAATGCCGGCTTCGCCGCTGATTTCAGCGCCTTGTCCCTGCAGGGTGGCGATGTCGCGATAGAGGCTGCGCAGGCTGATGCCGAGTTCCGCCGCTAACACCGCCCCACTTACCGGCCGTCTATGCTGCCGCAAGAGTTGCAAAAGATCGAGCAGACGGGCGGCGCGCGACAAGACTCATTTCCCCCGCGCTTCCAGCAAGCGTACCAAAGCCGCGTCACGCCACGTCGCGAGATCACGCGTAGACGCCCCCTTGGTGCCTTCCGCCACACCTTCCGCAAGCGTGCGCTGCAAGGCTTCATCTACCTTGGGATGCCCCAGATCATCCCACCAGCTTGTCACCGCCGGCAGCAAATGGTGCAGGAAATGCGCCATGCCGCCCTCGCCGCCCGCCAGATGGAAGGTGGTATGCGGGCCCATCAATGCCCAGCGCAGCCCAGGGCCTTCGCTGATGGCAGCATCCACATCGGCGACACTCGCGACCCCTTCCGCCACCAAATGCACCGCTTCGCGCCAAAGCGCTGCCTGCAAGCGGTTCGCCAAATGGCCAGGCACTTCCTTCTTGATTTCGATCGGGTATTTGCCAATCGCGCGATAGAATTCCATCGCTGCCTGCACGGCTTCGGGGCTGCCCTTGGCGCCGCCCACAACCTCGACCAATGGGATCAAATGCGGCGGGTTGAAGGGGTGGCCGATCACCACGCGTTCGGGATGCGCGCAATGTTCCGACAAGCGGCTGGCCAGCAGCCCGGAAGTGGAAGACGCAATCACCACATCCGCCCGCAAAGCGGCATCAAGGCGCGCAAGCAAGGGCTGCTTCACATCCAACCGTTCCGGCGCGCTTTCCTGCACGAAATCGGCGCCTGCCACCGCCGCCACGGGGTCCTCTTCAAAGCGCCAGGCATTGGGGTTGGCGTCCGCCTTGCCACCAAGCCGCATCAGGATCGGCCAGGCATTTTCCACCATGCGGCGGATCAGGTCCGGCGCGCCGGGGGAGGGATCGCTCGCCGTCACACTCAGACCACGGCTCAGGAAATAGGCCGCCCAGGAAGCACCAATGGTGCCCGCGCCAATTACCGCGACATGCTTGATATCCTGCCTCATGCTTCGATCCTCCGTTGCTTGGTGCCAGCCTAACCGGAAAAGCCGCGCCCTGGCCATGCCGCCCGACGGGGGATAGGCTTCGCGGAAAGGAGAACGCCCATGCAGGAATTGATCGCGCGCATGAATGCGGTCTGTGATGCAGAGCCCTTCACCACAAGCTGGTATGTGAAGGATCTGGTGACCGGCCAGGAAGCGGATCGCGAAGGCGATATGGTGCTGCCTTCTGCCAGTACGCGCAAAACCTCCATCCTTATGCATGCGCTGTCGCGTGTGCATGCGGGCGCACTCAGGCTGGATGAGCCCTGCACCATTGAAGCACGGCTGCAAGAAGGGGTGGATAGCGGCACCTATCAATACATGACGCCTGGTTGTGTGATCCCGTTGCGCGATGCTTTCGTGAATATGATCATAACCAGCGACAATGTCTGCACGCAGCTTGTTTTGGAAAGGCTGGACCGTGATGCGCTGAATGCCTGGTGCAGCCGCATCGGCATGAAGGGCACCACGCATCGGGTGAATTTCCCGCCGCCAGGCCTTGCCTGGGACCATCCGATTGAAGCGGTTGCCAGCACCACGGCGCATGATCAGGGCATTCTATTGGACAAGATGCTACAGGGCGCCGCGGATGATGGCGCTGCGGCAGAACTCGGCGCCAGCAGGGAGCTTTGCCAATTGGGGCTTGATATCCTGTCCTGGCAGAGGCTGCGCAACCTGATCCCCTCCATGCTGCCGGGCAAGACCAAGGTTGCGCATAAGACCGGGCGCGGGCCGCGCGGGCGGATGGATGCCGGCATTGTCTATCGTGGCGCCACGCCGCGCTTCATCATCAGCATCTATACGGATAGTGTGCCAGAGACCTTGCCGGATGGCATGCCGGGCTTTACCGCTGCCTTCGCCACCGCTGGGCGGCTTACTCGTTTGTGCTGGGATGCAATGCCATGACCGATGCTGAATTCGATGCGGCGATTGCCGCGCTGGCCCCTTGGGTGGGGCGGACGCGTATTGTGGAAGATGAAATCGGGCTTTCATCCGCGCGCCGCATCGCCGGCATGTTGGATATGGACCCGGCCAGCATCACCCAGGGCATGGCGCTGCCGCCGCATTGGTTCAGCATGTTCTTCCCCGATATCGCCAAGCAATCCGATATCGGCCCGGATGGCCACCCGAATAAGGGCGTATTCCTGCCGCCCATTCCGCTGCCGCGCCGCATGGGTGCCGGCCGGCGCGTGACCATCAACGGCAATCTGATTGTCGGTGAGCCCGCGATCAAAAAGGCCGAGGTCGCGGCGATTGCGCCCAAGCATGGCCGCACCGGGCGCATGGCGGTGCTGACCATGCGTCACACCATCGAAAGCCGTGGGCAAGTCATTGCCGTTGAGGAATTCGATGCGATGTATCGCGATGCCACACCGCCCGGGCAAAAAACCACCGCAACGCCGCCCGTGCCGGCGCCTGAGGGTGCCGCCTGGTCGGATAAGGTGCTGCTGTCTTCGCCTTTGGTGTTTCGCTATTCCTCGGTGACCTGGAATGCGCATCGCATCCATTATGATGCGGATTATGCGCGGGATGAGGAAGGCTATCAGGCAACCGTGCAAAATGGCGGCCTGACCATGCAATTGATTCTGGATGCGGCGTTGAAGCGCGCAACCGGGCGGCTGGTGGGTTTCACGGCACGCCTCGCGCGACCGCTTTGGGTTGGGGATACCGTGACACTTTGCGGCGCGACGCAGGCACATGGCAAAATGGCATGCTGGGCGGCGGATAAGGATGGCTATCTCTGCGCCAAGCTGGAAGCGGAGTTTGCCTGATGCCGGTATCCAACCCGAATAGCTGGCGATCCCTGTTGTTCATTCCAGCGATCGCCGAGCGTTTTGTCGCCAAGGCGCATACGCGCGGCGCGGATGTGATCATCCTTGATCTGGAAGATTCCATCCCGCCCAGTGAGAAAGAAGCCGCGCGCGCTGCACTGCCCGCCGCAGCCAAGACCATTGCCGCGCATGGGCAGGAAATATCTGTGCGCATCAATCGGCCTTTGGAATTGGCGGTGCCGGATATTGCGGCGGCCATTATGCCGGAAGTGTCCGCCCTGATGCTGCCCAAGGTGATGGGGCCGGAACACATCAAGCTTCTGTCCGAAGTGGTGGCGGCGCGCGAAGCCGCGCTTGGTATGGCGATTGGCCATACGCGCTTTATTGGCGTGGTGGAAACGCCCGATGCGCTGCCCGCCTTGCATGCAATTGCCTTGGCTGATCCACGCATGGCAGCACTTGGCGTTGGTTCGGAAGATCTCTCCACCGAATTGGAAGCGGTGCCGGGCGCTGATTCGCTTTATGTCTATGGTATGATGGCGGTAGCAGCGGCGCGCGCCGCGCGTATTCTGCCGCTTGGGTCCATTGGCGTTTTTGCGGATTTTTCCGATCTTGATGCCTATCGCGCGTCACTCCGGCGGTCACGCGCGCTCGGCTTTGGTTGCGCGGCCTGCATCCATCCCGCGCAAGTGGCCGTGGTGAATGAGGAATATGGGCCGGCGCCAGCCGAGGTGGAACGGGCGCGCCGGCTGATCGCTGCCTTTGATGCGGCGCTTGCTGAAGGCAAGGGCGCGGTTGCTTTTGAAGGCGCGATGATTGATCTGCCCGTGGTAGAACGCGCGCGGCGCCTTTTGGGAAGGGCTCGCTGATGCTGAAACTGCCACGCCGCGGTGTGCTGCTTGCCTCTGGATTGATCGGCGCCGCCGCGCAGGCGCAAGCCTTCCCGGAAGTGGATTTGCTGCTGATCTTGGCGATGGATGCCTCCGGTTCCATTGATGCAGATGAGTTCCGCCTGCAACGCGAAGGCATTGCGGAATCCATCACGCATCCGGCGGTGCTTGCCGCCATCGCCGCCAATCCGCGCCGCGCCATTGCGCTGGCCATGACGGAATGGGGCAGCCCGGGTGGCGCTGCGCTTGTTGTTGATTGGCATCGCGTGAGTGATGCGGCGTCAGCGCAGGTATTCGCCAATGCCGTGCTGGCCGTACCGCGATCACGGCAAAGCTATAATGCGATTGGCGACGCGATCACCCATGCGGCGGCCTTGATTGCCGCAGCCCCTTTTCGCGCGAATGAGCGTGTGATTGATGTGGCGGGCGACGGGCCGGATATGCGTTCCATCACGCTCGCGCCTGATGCGCGGGACGCGGCGGTGGCTCAGGGCATTACCATCAATGGGCTTGCCATTGAAATCGCACCTGTGACGCGCGGCAATGAACCGCTGCATGTCCATTATGAACGCAATGTGATGGGCGGGCCTGGCGCCTTTGTGATGGTGGCGGAAACGCGGCGCGATTTCGCCCGCGCCATGCGCGCCAAGATGCTTCGGGAAATCGCGTAAATCCGATTACTGCACCAAATATCGCGCCCGCAAATGATCCATGAAATCATTCGGGTCCAGCGGCTTGCCAGTTGCCGCGCGCAATAAATCCTGAAAGCCGAGCAGCGATCCCTTGCCATGCACATGGGCACGCAGCCACCCGAGCAGCGGCGCCATATCACCTTCTGCCAGCGCAGCGTCCAAACCCGGTTCCGCTTTGCGCGCCGCCTTCATCAATTGCGCTGCTGCCATGGCGCCCAGCGTGTAGGAAGGGAAATAGCCAAAGGCACCGTCATGCCAATGAATATCCTGCAAGCACCCCTTGGCATCATTGGGCGGGCGAATGCCGAGCAGCTTCTCCAACCCCTCATTCCACGCAGCTGGCAGATCAGCAACGGAAAGCGCACCTTCGATCATCGCCTTTTCCAGTCGGAAGCGCAGAATGACATGGGCAGGATAGGTGATTTCATCCGCATCCACGCGAATGAAGCCGCGCGCGACGCGCCGCCATAGCCGCGCCAGATTCTCGGGCGCCACCGCCGCCGCATCGCAGCCAAAGCGCGTGCGTAATTCACTGCCGAGAAAACGCAAAAACGCATCCGAACGGCAGGCCTGCATTTCAACAATCAGCGATTGGCTTTCATGCGCCGCCATGCCCGCCGCTTCGCCCACCGGCTGGCGCGCATAGGCCGCCGGCAAGCCGCGTTCATAAAGCGCGTGCCCTGTTTCATGCAGCACACCAAGCAGCGCCTTGGCGATATCGCCCTCATCATAAAAAGTCGTGATGCGCACATCGGTGGGCGTGCCGCCGCAAAACGGATGCAGCGATTCATCGAGCCGCGCATGATCATATTCCAAGCCAATGCGTGCCGAGAGCGCCTGGCAGAGCGCCTTTTGCGCTGCCACGGGAAAGCTGCCTGCCAACGGCACCGGCGCACCGCGCTTGGCTTGGAGTTCCTCGGCGCGCGGCAAGGCTTCGGCCAGAAACGCCTCATAAGCGGCGAAGACAGGCTCCACATCGGCCGCGGTGACGCCGCGCTGATAGCCATCCATCAGCGCATCATAAGGCGGCATGCCAAGCGCCGCTGAAAGTGCTGCCGCGGTTTCGCGTTGCAGCGCGACCACTTCAGTCAAGGCCGGGCGCACTATGGCGAAATCAGCGCGCGCTTTGGCAACTCGCCAGATTTTCTCGCAGGCCGAATTGGCGCGCGTGGTGGCTTCCACCAGGCTGGTCGGCAGGGCAGTCGCGCGCGCATGGGCGCGGTGCATCAGGGCAAGATTGGCGGCGTCCCATTCGCCTTCTGCCTCGGCCAACGCCAAATCCTCCGCCACCGCCGGCACGGTCAGCAATTCATGCGCAAGGCCGGCAAGCATCGCCAATTGCTCACCCCGCGCGGCGCCGCCACCCGGCGGCATCATGGCACTTGCATCCCAATGCAGCATGGCGGTGGCTTCATTCAGCGCAGCAATGCGCCCAAAGCGGGATTTCAGGCTGGCATAGGCGGCGTTTGACATAGGTCATTCCTGGGCGATCAGATTGCATTTATTCGCCTAGCATAGCGATCTTTTCGCCCAAGCATAATGTCATGCTGCGGTGGATTGCCCTCATTCAAGGGTCCAAAAAGTGCAATGTCCATGATCAAGAACTTCCTGCATCTTCTGCTATTCGGCCTTGCGCTGGGCCTGCCATGCCATGCAAAGGCCCAAGGCCCGCAGCGCGTGACGGTTGACAATTTCATCCGCGCCGAGACGGATTTCTATTTCGCCGCTTATGTTGCGCAAGGTGCCTTCGGGCGTTTTTTTCATCTGCGGAATGTCACACCGCTCGATAAGCAAGATATCGTGCGCATGAACCGCGATACGCTCTATTCCCTTGCCATCATTGATCTTGATGCGGGGCCCGTTACCGTCGAATTGCCCGATACGCGCGGGCGCTTCATGTCACTGCTCCTGATTGACCATGATCACTATAACCCGGCTGTCTTCTACGCGCCCGGCAGGCATCGCTTCACGCGCGCTGAAATCGGCACGCGTTATCTGGCGCTTGCCGTGCGCACCTTCCTGGACCCGAATGACCCCGCCGATGTGGCAGCGGCCCGCGCGGCGCAGGATGCGCTGCGATTGGAACAGCCAGGCGGCCCCGGAGTTTGGCAGGCGCCGCAATGGGACAAAACCTCGCAGGAAGCGCTCCGCCAAGCCTTAAGCGCGCTGGTGCCCTTCGCCGATTTCAAGAATGGCTTCGGCGCGCGCGGAGAGGTGGACCCGGTCGCGCGGCTTGTCGCCGCCGCGGCGGGCTGGGGCGGCAATCCACCGCACGCGGCGATCTACCTGCCCATTCTGCCGACAGAACCCGCCCCCGGCCGCGCCTGGCGCATGCGCTTTACCGATGTGCCAGTGGATGGCTTCTGGTCGGTCACGGTTTATGACCAACGCGGCTTCATGGTGCCTAATCCGCGCAATGCCGTATCCATCAACAACACTACCGCACGACGCGGCGCTGATGGTTCGGTCATCGTGCAATTCGGCGGTTGCACGGATACCACGCCAAATTGCCTGCCGGTGCCAGGCCCCTGGAACGCCGTGCTGCGGCTTTATCGGCCACGGGCTGAGATTACCGATGGGCGCTGGAATATGCCGGCACTTGAAGCGCTACCGTAGAACTGGGTTAACTTACCTTGGAAGGGATGGGGGCGCCGCCCCCTGAACCTCCGCATGGGTGACTGCGCGCAGGGTTGGTGTGGCGGCTGCGTGCAAAACCAAGGCATGTTACCCCGGACCCCGCCAGAGCTGAAGGAACCGATATGAGTAAGCTTTTTGATCTGAACGGAAAAAACGCACTCGTAACAGGATCAAGTCAGGGGATTGGATTTGCACTCGCCAAAGGGCTCGCAGAAGCGGGGGCGAGGGTCATCATCAATGGGCGCGATGCGGGAAGGCTGCAAAGCGCACAGAAGAAACTCCAGGACGCAGGCATCGAAACCACTACCCGCGCCTTTGACGTGACCGACCCCAAAAGCGTTGAGGACGCCTTCGCGGAAATGGAAAGCACCATCGGGCCGATTGATATCCTTGTCGCCAATGCCGGCATCATGCGGCGTGCGCCCGCTGTTGAAATGCCGCCCGAAACCTGGCGCGAAGTGCTCGGCACCAACCTCGACGGTGTTTGGTATTGCTGCCAGGCTGCGGGCAAACGCATGGTCGCCCGCGGCGCCGGCAAAATCATCACCATCTGTTCCGTCCAAAGCGAATTGGGCCGCCCCACCATCGCGCCTTACGCCGCCAGCAAAGGGGCGCTGCGGATGCTGACGCGCACGCTTTGCGCCGAATGGGCCAAACACGGCGTCAATGTGAATGGTGTGGCACCTGGCTACTACGCCACCGAACTTACCAGCGCTTTGGTGCAGAACGCTGAATTCAGCGATTGGCTCTGCAAACGTGTCCCCGCCGGGCGCTGGGGCAAGGTGGAAGAATTGGTGGGGGCCACCGTCTTCCTCGCCGCGCCAGCATCAGACTTTGTCCATGGCCATTTGCTTTACGTGGATGGCGGGATGACGGCGGTGGTTTAACCTGAACGCGCGATCAGCATCTTCGCGCGCTCCACAATCGGCCTGTCAATCATATCGCCTTCAAAAGCGACCGCGCCCTTGCCTTCAGCCAGCGCGGCATCAAAGGCGGCGACAAGCCGCTTGGCGCGCTCAACCTCTTCGGGCCGCGCGCCATATTCCTCATTGATGATCGCAACCTGGGATGGATGCACGCAGGATGCACAGGCAAAACCAATCGCACGAGACCGGCGCAGCATGGCGCGATAGCCCTCCAAATCCTTCAACCCCGCGACGGTGCCGATAAAGCCGAGCGGCAAAATTCCGGCGCCGCGTGCGGCAATCAGCCCAAGGCGCTTGGGCAATTCCAGCGCATCCGGTGTGGGCTCGGCGCCCAAATCGGTCGCCAAATCCTCACCCCCCACGCCTAGCGCCACAATGCGCGGATCAGCCGCGGCAATCGCATCCGCATGGCGCAAGGCCGCGGCATCTTCGATCAGCACAATGAAGCGCAGCGACCCCACCGCGCGCCCCGCCGCCATTTCCGATTCGGCCGCGAGTTCCGAGAGCAACCGCACATGATCCGCCCCCATCATCTTGGTGCAGATCAGCCCATCCGCACCGGCAGCGGCGGCAGCGGCAATATCTTCCGCCGCCATGCGGAGCGGGCGATTGATCCGCACCACAATATCCGCACCATTGCGTCGTGCGCTGGCCGCCGAAGCCGCCAGACCGGCTCGCGCCCGCGCCTTGGCATCCGGCGCCACGCCATCTTCCAGATCAAGAATAATCGCATCCGCGCCGCGTTCATGCGCCTTGGCGACAAAGCGTTCTTCGCTGGCCGGCACGTAAAGCAGGGAACGCCAATTGGGCAGATCGCGGTTCATGGCAGCATCTCCGAACCCGGCACAATGCCCTTGGGTAGGCTGGCAGCGTGGCGCGCGACCTCTCCGGGGCGCGCCAGCCAGATCTTATCGCGCTGCGTCAGGATATGCTGCATGGCGCGACGAAAAGGCCGCAGACGGAAGGGCTGACCGATGATGAAAGGGTGCAGCACGATGGAACACACCAGCGGCATATCACGCGACCGATCCAGCATTTCATCAAACTGATCCACCACCATATCGGCGAAATCCCGCGCCGCCTGCTGGCGAAACACCAGGACCGGGCTGTCATTCAATTCCACTGAATAGGGCACGGAAAGCATCGGCCCGGCGCGCGTGCTCATCCAGAAAGGCTGGTCATCCGCCGGCCAATCCATGACATAGGAAAAACCTTCCTCCTTCAGCAGATCAAGCGTGGTCGCGGATTGGGTGATATAGGGGCCAAGCCAGCCATCCGGCGCCTTGCCGGTATGGCGGATGATGGCGTCGCGGCTTTCGGAAATCAGCCGGCGTTCATCATCCTCAAAAAGAATATCCTGGCGTTCGGCATTGGTTCGCCCATGGCCAATGAATTCATCGCCGCGCTTCATCAGCGCCGGCGCGATTTCGGGGCAATAATCCAGCACCAAGCCATTCACATTATGCGCACAAGGCAGGCCATATTCATCGAACATGGCCAGCATGTTCCAAAGCCCGACGCGATTGCCGTAATCTCGCCAGGCGTAATTTCGCTGGGATTGCGGCGCGGCGGCGCCGGTGCTGTCACTGCCAAGTCCGGCACGAAAGGCGAAGGCTTCGATGTTGTTGCAGAGCACCACCGCGAGTCGCGCCCCATTGGGCCATTCATAGGTAGGCCGATGGGGAATGGCACTATGCTGATAGCGCCCATGGCTTGGCAGTTTCATGGCCGGTCTCCGGTAATCTGACCGGACGCTAAGGCCGCGGCTCCACCCCGTCAAAGCCACCCCACCCCCTTTGCAGGGCCGCCCCGCCATGCGCTACTTGTTCTGAGAAGACTGGAGGAACGGCTGATGCCAGACGGGAGCACCACGGACCGGATCGCCTATTCGGCGCCGATTGGCGATGAGGTGAAAACCACCACCTGCTATATGTGCGCCTGTCGCTGTGGCATTCGCGTGCATCTGAAGGATGGGCGGGTGCGCTATATTGAAGGCAATCCCGATCATCCGGTGAATAAGGGCGTGCTCTGCGGCAAGGGCAGCGCCGGCATCATGACGCAATATAGCCCCGCGCGCTTGCAGGCACCGCTGAAGCGGATCGGGCCGCGCGGTTCTGGCGAATATGCCGAGATTTCCTGGGATGAGGCGATGGATATCGCCACCAACGCGCTGAAAAAAGTGCGCGAAACGGACCCTAAGCGTTTGGCCTTCTTCACCGGGCGGGATCAATCCCAATCGCTCACGGGATTTTGGGCCGCACAATTCGGCACGCCCAATTTCGCCGCGCATGGCGGCTTTTGTTCGGTGAATATGGCCGCCGGTGGGCTTTACACCATTGGCGGTTCCTTCTGGGAATTTGGGGAACCTGATTGGGAGCGCGCGAAATATCTGCTGATCCTGGGTGTCGCTGAGGATCATGATTCGAACCCGATCAAAACCGGCTTGGCCGCACTGAAAAAGCGCAATGCGAAGGTGGTTTCCGTCAATCCCGTGCGTACCGGCTATTCCGCCATTGCCGATGAATGGGTGGGTATTCGCCCCGGCACGGATGGGCTTTTCGTCATGGCGCTGATCCATGAATTGCTGCGCCATGATTGGGTGGATGCCGAATTCCTGGTGCGCCATACCAATGCGCATTGGCTGGTGGTGCGCAATCCGGGCGGCGCGGATGATGGGCTTTTCGTGCGCGATGCGGATGGCAAGCCGCAAGCCTGGGACCGCGCACGCGGCGCCATGGATGCCGCCGCTGCTGATCTTTCGCCGGTGCTGGTCGGTGATTTCACCCTGCCCGATGGCAGCACGGCGCGCCCGGTGTTTCACTTGATGGCGGAACGCTATCTGGGTGCTGAATATGCGCCGGAAGCGGTTGCGGAACGCTGCGGGCTGGATGCGGAACGCATTCGCCGCATCGCGGCAGAGATGGCCGATGTCGCCTTCAACCAGACCATCACGCTTGATCAGCCCTGGACCGATACGCTTGGCCGTCGGCATGAGAAAATGGTGGGCCGCCCGGTTGCGCTCCATGCCATGCGCGGCATCAGCGCGCATTCCAACGGGTTTCATACCTGCCGTGCGCTGCATATTCTGCAAATGCTGCTGGGCGCGATAGATACGCCAGGTTCCTGGCGCTACAAGGCGCCCTTCCCACGGCCCATTCCGCCCGGCCCCGGCCCCGCGGGCAAGAATTCCAAACCCAATACGCCGCTTGCCGGCAATATCCTGTCCTTCACCCATGGTCCGGATGATTTGCTGGTGAATGATGATGGCTCCCCCATCCGCATTGACCATTCCTTTTCCTGGGAAGCACCGCTTGGTCTGCATGGTATGATGCATACCGTGATCGGCAATGCGGCAAAGGGTGATCCCTACAAGATTGATGTGCTGTTCATGTTCATGGCGAATATGGCCTGGAACAGCGCGATGAACCCGCTGGAAACCATTGAATGCCTCACCGCGAAGGATGCGTCAGGCGACTACGTCATTCCCACCGTGATCTATTCCGATGCCTTTTTCAGCGAAACCGTGCCCTATGCGGACCTGATTCTGCCGGACACGACCTATCTGGAACGCTGGGATTGCATTTCCATTCTGGATCGCCCGATTGGGTCTTCCCATGGGCCGGGCGATGCCATTCGCCAGCCCGTGCTGAAGCCGGATCGTGATGTGCGGCCCTTCCAGGATGTATTGATTGAATTGGGCGCACGGCTTGGCTTGCCCGCCTTCACCAAGGAAGATGGCAGCTCGCGCTTCAAGGATTACGCGGATTACATCGTCAATCACGAACGCATGCCGGGTGTGGGTCCGCTCGCCGGGTGGCGCGGTGAGGATGGCACCGCGAAAGGCGTGGGCAAGCCCAACCCGGATCAATTGCAGCGCTATATCGAAAATGGCTGCTTCTGGCGGCATAATTTCTCGGCCGAGGAAAGCTACTTCAAGCATTCCAACAAGCTCTATCTGGAAAACGCCAAGGCGATGGGGCTGATTGGCAAGTCTGATCAGATCGTGTTGCAAATCTGGTCAGAACCCTTGCAGAAATTCCGCCTGGCTGCTGAAGGCCATGGCGCCAAGCAACCACCGGAAGCCTTGCGTGAACGTGTGCGCAGCTACTGCGACCCGCTGCCCATCTGGTATGCGCCGCTGGAGCAAGTTGCGCATGACACAACGGGCTTTCCTTTCTCGGCCGTCACGCAGCGCCCCATGGCGATGTATCATTCCTGGGGCTCCATGAATGCCTGGCTCCGGCAAATCCACGGCGCCAATCGCCTGTATATGAGCCGTGCCAAGGGCGAAGCCATGGGCATTGCGCAGGATGATTGGGTGTGGGTCGAAAGCCGCAATGGCCGCGTGAAAGGGCAGGTGACGCTGATGGAAGGTGTCAACGCGGACACGGTTTGGACCTGGAACGCGATTGGCAAGCGCGCCGGCGCCTGGATGTTGAGCCCCGATGCGGCGGAAGCCGAACGCGGCTTTTTGCTGAACCATGTCATCAGCGAATGGCTGCCCGCCCAAACCGGTCCGCGCCTGGCCAATGCCGATCCCATTACCGGTCAGGCCGCCTGGTATGATTTGCGCGTGAACATCAAGAAATGCGCCCCCGGTGAGGAAGGTATCACCGCGCCCCATCCCAGCACGCTGACGCCACCACCCAATATGCCCGAACCGCCCAAAATTCTGCGCTTCAATGCAGGAGAGCAAAAGCCATGACATCCCTGCCCTCACCCGCTCCGGGCGCGAAAAAGCTCGGCCTTGTGATTGATTTGGATACCTGTGTCGGCTGCCATGCCTGTGCCACGAATTGCAAGGAATGGAACACTAGCGGCCATATGGCGCCCTTGCCCGATCAGCATCCTTATTCCGCAGCGCAGGAAGGCGTGTGGTTCAACCGCGTGCATGCCTATGAAGCCGGTGATGGCGATGAAGGCCGCACGGTGCATTTCCCGCGCTCGTGTCTCCATTGCGAAACGCCGGCCTGTGTGACGGTTTGCCCGACGGGTGCTTCCTACAAGCGCGCGGAAGATGGCATTGTGCTGGTCAATACGGATATGTGCATCGGCTGCCAGCTTTGCGCCTGGGCCTGCCCTTATGGGGCGCGCGAATTGGATGAAGACCAGGGTGTCATGAAGAAATGCACGCTCTGCGTTGACCGCATCTACAACGAAACCATCCCGGAAGATCGCCGCGTGCCGGCCTGCGTTTCCACCTGCCCCGCCAATGCGCGGCATTTCGGTGATCTTGGTGATCCGAACAGCGATGTATCAAAACTCGTCGCCGAACGCGGCGGGTATGAGCTGATGCCCGAGATGGGCTACCAGCCCGTCAATCGCTATCTGCCGCCGCGCAAGGCATCAAGCCAGGTGAAGACCGCGCCCAAGGAAGCCGGCCCCTTGCCGAGCCAAATCACCAATCCGCTGCTGCGCTGGATGGATAAGGTGCTGTCCCGATGAAACCCGCCCCTTCCATCATCCTCTTCACGGTCGCTTCCGGTGCGGGGTATGGCTTGCTGTTCTGGCTTGGCGTGCTGAAACCACTTGGCCTGCTACCCGCAAGTAGCCTGTTCGGCGCAACCGCCGCCATCATCGCACTCGCGCTGATCACGGCGGGGCTCTGTTCATCGCTGCTGCATCTCGGCCGGCCGGAACGCGCTTGGCGCGCGCTCAGCCAATGGCGGTCTTCGTGGCTGTCGCGTGAAGGTGTTGCGGCGGTGATTACCTTTCTGCCGGCGACGGTTTTTCTGATCGCGCTCGCACATGATGAAGCACGGCTGATCCTGCCCGCGGGTTTGCTTTCAGCCGCGGGCGCCGCTGTGACTGTTTATTGCACGGGCATGATCTATGCGTCGCTGAAGCCCGTGAAGGAATGGCATCATCCCATGGTGGCGCCAGGCTATTTGCTGTTTGCAAGCTTTTCCGGCGCATCCTTGCTCGCCATGCTCGCCATTTTCTGGGGCGGTGGCTTTTTCCCGGCGCTGGTCGCGGCCGCGCTTGGCCTGGCGGCGTTGATGTTCAAGCGCGCCTATTGGGCAAGTGTGGATGGCACGCCCGCAGGCAGCACGCGCGAAAGCGCCACGGGGCTTGGCTTCATCGGCAAGGTGCGCCCGCTGGAAAGCCCGCATACAGAGGTGAATTACCTGCTGCGTGAGATGGCATTTCGCGTGGGGCGTGTGCATGCGGCGAAGCTGCGTATCATTGCCTTGCTGCTCGGCTTCGCTCTACCGGCGATGCTGTTCTGCCTTGCCATCATCCTGGGCGGGGGCGTGGCCATGGCCATGGGCCTGCTGGCCGCCAGCTGCGCTATGGCTGGGCTATTGGTGGAACGCTGGCTGATTTTCGCAGAGGCGACGCATACGGTGGCGTTGTATTATCCGGGACAGGGCTGATTTTAACCTCGCTTGTGATATACTGATCCGATGCTGCCTGATTTCCACGCCACCGCCGCTGCCCTGGGCGCCTTGCCGCGCGAAAGGATCCATGGGCGCGTTGATGCCATTACTGGGCTGACCATTACGCTGGAAGGTTTCGGCCCGCTTGCCGCGATTGGGGACCGCGTTGCCATCACCGCGCCCTCTGGCGCGCCGGTCATGGCGGAAATCGCGGGTTTTCGGGATGGCAAGGCGCAGGCCATTGCGCTTGGGCCGCTGACTGGCCTTACTTCAGGCATGCGCGCCACGCTGGCGCCGCGCCCGGCCCTGCCGGTTTCCGATGCTTGGCTCGGGCGCGTGTTGGACCCGATGGGCAGGCCGCTCGATGGTGGTCCCATGCCGGCGCCGGGTGCGATCCAGCGTCCAACCCATGCGCCGGCGCCAGCGGCGGGCCAGCGCTCTCGCCTTGGGGTGAGGCTGCCGCTTGGCGTGCGGGTGCTTGATCTGTTCACGCCCGTCAGGCGCGGGCAAAGGCTTGGGCTTTTCGCCGCTTCCGGCGTTGGCAAATCCACCCTCATGGCCATGCTGGCCGGGGGCTTGGCGGCGGACGTGATTGTCTTTGCGCTGGTGGGCGAACGCGGGCGCGAATTGCGCGAATTCATCGAAGATGATCTGGGACCGGAACGGCTTGCCCGCAGTGTTGTGGTTTGCGCCACATCGGATAGCGCCGCGCCGCTTCGGCGCGAAGCGGCCTATGCCGCCATGACAGTGGCCGAACATTTCCGCGATCAGGGCCGGCAGGTGCTTCTGCTGATGGATAGCGTGACGCGCTTTGCCTTGGCACTGCGCGAAATTGGCTTGGCGGTGGGCGAACCCCCCGCCACGCGCGGCTATCCGCCTTCGGTCTTCACCGAATTGCCGCGCTTGCTGGAACGCGCCGGGCCGGGGCCGGATAATTCGCCTGGCGCCATTACGGCGCTTTTCACCGTGCTGGTGGAAGGCGATGATCATGATGAACCCGTGGCGGATGCGGTGCGCGGCATTCTGGATGGCCATGTCGTGCTTGACCGCGCCATTGCCGAGGCCGGGCGCTACCCGCCGGTGGATGTGCTGCGCTCCGTCTCCCGCAGCATGCCCGGGGTTTTGGAAGAACAGGAATGGCAATTGGTGTCGGAGGCGAAGCGCCTATTGTCCACCTATGGCGAGATCAGGGACTTGGTGCGGCTTGGCGCCTATCGCGCCGGCAATGACCCGGAAGCCGATGCGGCGGTGAAGTTGGCACCGCGCATTGAGGCAGTGCTGCGCCAACGCAAGGGCGAAATTTCACCGGTTGAGCAATCCTTCGCGGCCTTGGCTGAGGCGATAGACGGGGCTTAGAGAGCCAACTCGGATAATCTGCACATCTGGTATAAGTATATTTTCTGCCTGAGAGCGGCATGATGCCGTGAACAGGAGACACCATGACGAGACGACCCCGCCGGAACCACAGCCCCGCCTTCAAGGCGAAGGTGGCGCTTGCCGCTGTGAAGGGCGAGAAGACGCTCGCCGAACTGGCTGCCCAATTCGATGTCCACGCGAATGTGATCAAGACA
>JADCFA010000026.1 GCA_020249775.1 Roseomonas sp.
ATCAAAAGATACATCGTGCGCGAAGTCTACACCGCACTCTACACAACAAAATCAACTCAATTTCCTACTTGACGAACATAGGAGCATCAACGCCATTGTCGAGACGTTCTTCAAGACGATTAAGGCGGAGTTGGTCTGGCGCAGGACGTGGGAAACCCGTCGCCAAGCAGAAACCACCATCTTTCAATACATCAACGGCTTCTATAACCCGCGCCGCAGGCATTCAGCGTTGGGAGGCAAAAGCCCCCTGGCTTTCGAACGCCAAGCAGCCTAGATGAGTAATCAGAGCGGCATAATAAATACGCGACAAGTCCAGATATTCTTGCTGTTCCACGAGAGCGGCGACAGCCTGACGACCTTCCAGAGATCAAGGTCGCGAATGAGGACTGGAGAGCCGTTTATGCTGATTTTTTCCGAAAACGCGGGCTCGAGCTGCCATGAGCACCGCGATCCAGGCTTGGGATCCACCAAAGAAATTCCCAATAGGATAAGCCCGCGGTGTTCTGGCAGAAGCGAATGGCATGGCGGATCGCATCACCATTGGCGGGCTGGTGCGTGGCGAGAATTTCGCGTGCTTCGCCGGCATGGGTGCAGGGCCTTGGCCATCTGGATCAGCTTTTGGCGATTTGGGAATGGCGCATGGCGCCAACCCCCTGGCTGGTGCTGGAACCAAACGACGTGCGAGCTTAATGCACCAGCGCAACACCCATGCCGTGCTGGAAAATCGCCGCCGCGCCAAGCGCGTAATCCGGTGCGGCGCCAATCTGCGTGCCATCTGCCGCGTGGATCGCGATAGCGCGCTGATTATTAACCACCACCGGGCGCATATAGGCGATGCGGTTGGTGCCATAGCGCGCCCAATCAAGCGGTGAGAGTTGGCGCAAATCCTCGGCGGTCAGGATGATGTCCTGTTCGGCTTCGGTTTCATTGTCGAATTCTTCCTGGTCACTCATGGTCTTGTCCTTTGCGCGTCCTGTTGAACCGCGCGTTTCTGCCGTCCTGGAATAGGCCCGGCGGGGATGGGGCGTTTAGCCCCGCTCGGGGCGCCCTTCCACGATGGTGGCGGCGCCATTGGTTTTGGTGTCAATGCGGATGGTCTTGACGCGAACCTCCGGCAGGGGCCGCTTCAATTCCACATGCAGCAAGCCGTTATCGAGCCAGGCGCCTTCCACATCTATGCCTTCCGCCAGAACAAAGGCACGCTGGAATTGGCGGGCGGCGATGCCGCGATGCAGGAAAATCCGGCCTTCCGAATCATCCTTCTGCCGGCCACGGATCACCAATTGATTGTCTTCCTGCGTGATCTGCAGATCATCCATCGAAAACCCGGCCACCGCCAGCGTAATGCGCAGCCGGTTATCGCCAATCTGTTCGATGTTATAGGGCGGATAGCCATCGGCATTCTTGCCTACACGATCAAGCATCTGTTCCAGATGATCGAAGCCAAGAAACAAGGGCGAGCCGAAAAGCGAAGGTCTGGTCATATGATATGGCCTCCTCATCCGAGAGCGAAGCGTGGTGCCGGGCCCGAAGCGCCCTGCTGCTGCCTATTTTGGATTTCGGCCCTGGCGTTGCAAGGGGGGGCGCGCGGGGCTACATCCCCCGCCTTGCCATGACCGAAACCGAAACCCTGCCGATCCTATTCGTGCCCGACAAAAGGCTGCGCCTGAAGGCGCGCCCGCTTGGCGATGCCGATGGAGATGTTATCCGTGCGCTGGCGCCCAAAATGCTTGCCACCATGTATGCGGCGCCCGGCATTGGCCTGGCCGCGCCGCAAATTGGCGAAGGGCTGCGGCTGGTGGTGCTGGATATTCAGCCCAAGGAAAAGCCCGATCCGATGGTGCTGGTGAACCCGGAAATCATCGCCGAAAGCGCTGAATTGGCCGTGCGCGAAGAAGGCTGCCTTTCCCTGCCCGGCCAATATGCCGATGTGACGCGCCCGGCCCGCGTGAAGGTGCGCTATCTGGACCTGACGGGTGCCTCGCGAGAGATCGAGGGCGAAGGCCTGCTTTCCGCCTGCCTGCAACATGAAATTGACCATTTGGACGGCGTTTTGTTCGTGGACCATCTTTCCGCTCTCAAGCGCAATATGATCCTGCGTAAGCTCGCCAAGGATCTGAAATCCCAGCAGCGCGGGTGAGCAACCCCAGGCACCCTTTGCGCCTGGCCTTCATGGGCAGCCCGGATTTCGCGGTGCCGGCTTTGCGCGCCTTGCATGATGCGGGGCATGACATCGCCGCGGTGTATTGCCAGCCGCCCAAACCCGCCGGGCGCGGGCAGAAGGAAACGCCCTGCCCGGTGCATCGCGCTGCCCTGGAACTGGGCCTGCCCGTGCGCCACCCGGCGCGGCTGAAGCGCGATGAGGCTGAACACGCTGCCTTCGCCGCGCTTGATCTGGATGTGGCGGTGGTCGCGGCCTATGGGCTGATTCTGCCGAAAGCGATGCTGGAGGCGCCGCGGCGCGGCTGCCTCAATATCCACGCATCCCTGCTGCCGCGCTGGCGCGGGGCGGGACCGATCCAGGCGGCGATTTTGGCGGGCGACGCGCAAACCGGCATCACCATCATGCGCATGGAAGAAGGGCTGGATACGGGGCCGATGCTGCTGGCGGAAGCGGTGCCGATCACCCCCGCCACCACCACGCCCGCATTGCATGATGCGCTGGCCGCGCTTGGCGCCCGGTTGATCCTGCGCGCGCTGGTAGAAAACCCCGCCGCCACGCCTCAGCCGGCAGAGGGCGTCACCTATGCCCCCAAATTGGCGAAGGAAGATGGCCGCCTGGAGTGGAGCCAACCGGCCGAGGCTTTGGAACGGCGCATCCGTGCGCTCAACCCCTGGCCGGGCACCTTCTTCATGCTGAAGGGGGAAGCCATCCGGGTTTCAGCCGCCGCGCTTGAAGCAGGCCATGGCCGCCCCGGTGAGGCATTGGATGATGCCGGGCTGATTGCCTGCGGGCAGAGCGCGCTCCGCTTGCAGCGCCTGCAACGTCCTGGCCGCGCCGCCATGCCGGCCGAGGCATTTTTGCGCGGCCTGCCGATCCCCGCCGGCACCCGCCTGGAATGACACCATGCCCCGCTATGCGTTGAGGCTGGAATATGATGGCGCACCCTTTTGCGGCTGGCAGCGCCAGGATGGCTTGCTTTCGATCCAATTGGTGCTGGAAGAAGCCGCCGCGCATTTGAATGGCGGAGACGCGCCGCTGGTGACCGCCGCCGGGCGCACCGATGCCGGCGTGCATGCCGAAGCCCAGGTGGCGCATCTGGATTTGGGCACTGACTTGCCGCCCGAGCGGGTGCGAGAGGCCTTGAACTTCCACACCCGCCCGCACCCGGTTTCGGTGACCGGTGCGGCGATTGTGCCCGAGGATTGGTCCGCCAGGTTTTCCGCGATTGGCCGCGCCTATCGCTACCGCATCCTGAACCGCCCGGCGCGCCCGGCCTTGGATTTTGGCCGCGTGTGGCATGTGAAGAAGCGCCTGGATGCGGCGGCCATGCATGAAGCAGCGCAGGGGCTTTTGGGCCGGCATGATTTTTCCGCCTATCGCGCGGCTTCCTGCCAGGCGAAATCACCGCTCCGCACACTCGACCGGTTGGATGTGACCAGGCTGGGGGAGGAGATTGAAATCATCGCCGAGGCGCGGAGCTTTCTGCACCACCAGGTGCGCAATATGGTGGGCACGCTGGTGGAGGTTGGCTATGGCCGCCGCCCGGCTTCCTGGCCGCGTGCGGTATTGTTGGACGGAGACCGCGCCAAGGCCGGCCAGACCGCACCGCCGGAGGGGTTGGTGCTGACGGGGGTGCGGTATGCGGAAGCGGTGGGGTGGGGGTAACCCGCCACAATCCGACTTTGCCAAGGCCGTGGCCCCACAGGAAATCAAAGCCTTCATGGCCCGTTGATGGCAGTGCACGCATCAAATGGATAGGCGTTGGGGTCATACTCGGGCTCAGCGCGCCGCCAAATCAAATCGGGGGATTTTGATGTTTCTTCGAACAATGACTTTAGTGGGATTGTTTTGGAGCTCTGCTGCATTTGCTCAGATAAACGCGATTGAAAGAATCATTTCGGCCTTCGAAAACATTTGCGTTGCATCTCGGTTTTCGGAGGACGCCACGCAATCCTTGGTGCAAGCAGCTTCGAGATCATGGGGTGTAACCGTACGCCAAATCTTTCAATTACCCACATCTCTGATGGGGCATTTGCTCTGAGTGAATCATTTGTGATTCTGTTTGTGACGCCGATTCGCGGAGGCGTCACGGATGAGTGGGGAGAAGGTAGACAATACATACGGCTGGCATGAGCAGGAGGTGGTTGGGGCGGGGCTGCCGGACCAGCGGCTGGCGAGGCGATTGCGGTGCCTTCTGGATCAGATGTCGGCATCGCCTGGCCAACCTGTCCCGGCTGCGTGTGGCGACTGGGCGGCGACCAAGGCGGCCTATAGGTTCTTTGATAATCCACGCGTCACAGAGCACGGCGTTCTGGCTGGTCATTTTG
>JADCFA010000027.1 GCA_020249775.1 Roseomonas sp.
CCATGCCCCTCCTCCTCGCCACCATCCGCGGCGACCTCCGTGCTGCCATGGAGGCCGAGATCCGCGATGTCGCGCGCGCCATGCGCCGTGGCGTGGAACGTGCCGGGCGTGAGGTACAGGCCGAACTCCGCGCCCAGGCGCGTGGTGCGGGCTTCTCCGATAAGGGCCGCGCACTCGCCAATAGCTGGCGCTTAAAACTTTACCCGCCGCCCGGCGCCGCGCCGCGCAGCTTTCGCCCGGCAGCACTCGTCTATTCCAATGCACCAAAGCTCGTGGAAGCCTTCGATAAGGGCCTGCCCATCACCGCCAAGGGCGGGCGCTACCTTGCTTTCCCCACCGGCTACAACGCCACGCGTGGCCGGCGCGGCGCCTCATCGCGCGGTGGGCTGCGCGTCACCCCCGCCGAGATGAAGGCCGCGCGTGGCGAGGCTTTCATCATCCGCGCCAAATCCAATCCTTCCGTGCGGCTGTGGTGCTTGCGCGTACGTGGCGCGAGCGGCCTCAGCAAGCGGCGGCGCCTGCGGCTGTTCGTCGGCGCGAATGTCGAGGTGCTCACCGGCAACCGGCGCGGCCAGCAGCGCCTGGCGCGCGCCACTCTCGCCCAGGGGTTTGTCCCGATGTTCTTCCTCATGCGCCAGGTCAGGCTCGACAAGCGGCTTGATGTCGCGGGCGTGCGCCGCCGTGCGGGCAATATCCTGGCGCGCGCCATCATTGCTGAATTGGCGAACTCCGCATGAGCGGCGCCGCACGCACCATCGCCATTCGGCTTTCGGCAGAGAATGCCGAGACCGTGCGCCGCTCGCTCGAAAAACTCGGCGCTGATGGCAAGAAGGCGCTGGAACAGATTGACAGCGCCAGCGCCAAGGCGCAGCCGGCGATGCGGGGATTGGCCTCAGCGTCGGATGCTGCGGTGCGCAGCTTTGGGGCACTTGGTAATAGCCTTGGCAGTGCGGGCAGCGCCTTTGTCAGTGTTGCAGGCCGGGCCGGTGGTGCGGCGGCGGCGTTGGCGGCTGTAGCCGTGGGTGCGGCAGCAGCGGGCAGCGCCATTGCGCGCGCGGGTGATCAGGCGACGGAGTCACTGGCACGCCTGCAAGCCGCGACCGGGTCCTTCGGTGCGGCCGAGAAGGTCTATCAAAACATCTATGCCCTATCGCAGCAGACTGGGGTCGCCATCAGCGAAAGCGCCAATGCCTTTGCCCGCTTTGCCATCGCGGCGCGCGAGATCGGCGCCACCAATGATCAGGTGCTGGCCCTGGTGCGCACGGTGCAACAGGCCGGGATCATCGCCGGCGCCAGCACGGCGGAGACCTCCGCCACCGTCATGCAGCTTGGCCAGGCGCTCGCCTCGGGCCGCTTGCAGGGCGATGAGCTGCGCTCGGTGCTGGAGAATATGCCAACCCTGGCGGAGGCCCTGGCGCGCGAATTGGGCGCCAGCGTTGGCGAACTCCGCAAAACGGGCGAGGCCGGAAAGCTCACCGCCGATGTGGTGATGCCCGCGCTGATCCGCGCCGGGCAATCGCTCAATGCCGAGTTCGAGAAAATGCCGCCCACCATGGGAAGGGCTTTCTCCATCCTTGGCGAGGCCATGTCGCGCTTTGCCGGCGATCTGGATCGCGCGCTTGGGCTGTCCCAGGGCATTGCGCGCGCGGCCCAGGCGGCGGCAGCGGCGGTCAATCAGGGCCGCGTGGCGGTCGGGCTTGGCACGCCGATGGAACAGGCCAGCGCGGGCTATGATCGCAGCCGCGATCGGCTGGCGGTGCTGGACCAGCAAATTGCCAATGCCGAGGCCGCCCTTGCCGAGACCGCCATGCCCGGCGGCACGCGCGGCATCATGCGGCGCAACCTGGAAAACTTGCGCGCCGAGCGTGAGGCAGCGCTGCGCGAGCTACAAACCTTCATCACGCGCCGCAGCCAATTGGAGCGTGAGGCGCAGGAAGCTGGCGAGGCGGAAACCCATACCGCCAGCCAGCGTGCCATCATTGCCGGGCGCCGTGCTGATCAGGCGCGGCTTGAGGAATTGTATAAGGCGCTCGACAAGGAACGCGGCATTCGCGCCGAACATGCCGAACGCGTGCAGCAAATTGACGCCCTGGCCGCGCGTGGCGCGATTGAGGCCGAGGAAGCCACCCGGCTACGCACCGCCGCCGACAAGGACCGTGACGAGGCGCTGGCGCGGCTGACGGAACGCACCGAAACCACCCGCGCCGCGACAGAACGCCTGACCGAGGCCGAGCGCGCGCATCAGCGCCTGGTGGAGCGCGGCACGTCCTTGGTGGAAGGTGCCGCGACCGAGCAGGAGAAATACGCCGAGCAGGTCAAGGCGCTGGATGCAGCACTGGCCGCCGCGCGCATTACGCAGGAACAATATAATCGCACCCTGACGCAGTTGGACCCTGCCGCCCGCGCAGCGCGTGAGGCGGCCGCGAAAGCCGAGCAGGAGGCAGCACGCTTTGCCGAACGCTCACGCGAGGCTTTGGCGAGCATTGGTGAAACAGCGCTGGACCGCATTGGCAATGGGCTGGTGAATGCCTTTGCCGCAGGCAAGCAGGCCGCGATTGATTTCGGCTCCATCGCGCGGCAGGTGGTGGCGAGTGTGGTGACCGACATGGCGAAGCTCGCCATCGTCAATCCGCTGGTGAATGCGGTGTTCGGTGCGTCGCGGCCAAGCCTGATGGGGGCCTTTGGTGGCGCTGCGCCTGCAACGCCCGCCGCCAGTGTCTCTGGCGCAGGCGGCAGCGCGGGCATGTTCAGTTTCGCCCCTCTGCCGTTTTTGAACATGGGTGCCTCCAACCTATTCGGCGGCACGGGCGGCCTTGGTGAGGCTCTTGGCCTGACTGGTGCGGGTGGGTTTCTCTCCACGCCGATCTATACGCCAACAGCCTTTGGCGCGACGCAGAGCAATTTCTTTGCCGGTACCGCATTGCCGGGCGAGGCAGGCTTCTTTGCCGGTGGTGGCGGTGCTGCAGCGCCTGTCACGCTGGGCAATCTGTTGGGCGCAGGCGCCATGGGGTTCGGCCTGGGCATGGCGGGCGGCACCATCTCGGGCAGTCTGCGCGGCACGGCGGATCCCATGCCAGGGACCTTAATCGGCACCGGGCTTGGCATGGGGCTTGGCTTTCTGGTGGGCGGGCCGCTTGGCATGATGATCGGCGGCGCCATCGGCGGCACCGCGGGTGGCTTGTTTGGGCCGACCAAGAAAGGCATGGCAGCGCGTTCTGGCGGCGATGTGTTTCTGGGCGTGGATGATGCCGGGCTGCTCACCATTACCGGCGCGCGCGGCAAGCGCTGGGATCAGGCCAGCGCGGTGGCCGAGGTGCAGCAGCAGCTTGACGCCATCAACCGGCAGATCAGCGCGCGCAATCTGAGCTTTGCTGCACCGGGTCAGCATGCCGTGGGCTTTGGCCCGGCCTCAGGCTCGCCGCGCGAATTGTCCATGACTGCCTTGGTCGGGCAATTGCGCAGCGATAACGCCAATCAAATGACCGCCTTTGGCACGCTGGCCGGGCGCGGCGGTGATTTGGAGGAAGCACTCTCCGCTGCGGATTTCGTGACCCAGGTGTTTGAGCCCTTGGGCCGCGCAGTGGAAAAAACCAGCGCCTTTAGGTCAGCGATGGATGCGCTGACCAAAACCTATGATGAGGCCATCACCAAGGCCAGGGATCTTGGCCTGTCCGAGGCCGACCTGAACACCCAGCGCGCGGAGCGTATCGCCAAGCTGGAAGCCGATCGCGCGCGGGACCTTGATATCATTGACCGCAGCCTTGGCCTTCGCCGCCTGGCCTTGAACGGCGATAGTCGCGGCGTGGCACTCGGCCAATTCGACCTGCGAGCCGAGGCGGAACTGCGCGCCTTTCGTGAGCAGCTATTCCAGCTTGGGCTTGAGGAGACCGGCGAAGAATACATCCGCCGTGTCGTAGCGCTGGAACAGACCATTGCGGATGAACGCTTGGCGGTGATCCGGCAATTTGACGCGCAACTACAGGGCATTTCGCGCGGCCTGCTAGAAAACCTGACCATGGGCGATCTGGGTGGCCTGCCCTTGGAGGCTCGCTATGGCGCGGCACTGGCCTCGCTATCCGCAGCGCAAGCTCCCTTGCTGGATGGGGCAACGCCCGAAGAACTCGCGGAATTCTCCCGCGTTGCGCAAATCGCGCTGCCGATCGCCAAGGATTTCCTTGGCATCTCGACCAGCTTTGCAGAACTGGTCGCCGATGTCGCGCGCACGCTCCGCACCGCTGCCCCCGGCAGCGATCCGGCCAATCTCGGCGCTTTGCTTGAAGCACAAGTCGCGGGGGCGGATCGGCTGGAATTGGCGGTGCTGAGTACCGGCCAGACACAGACAGAAGTGCTGCGCAGCCTGCTTTCAGAACTGCGCCGCCTGACCGCGCAAAACGAAGCCATCCTGGCCCGCGCCAGCACATGACGGGGTGAGACATGCCAATCATCGCCTATCGCGCCAAGCAAAGCACCGACACCGCCGGCACCGGCACGCTGGTACTCAATGGTGCCAGCAGCAATGCCCGCAGTTTTCAGGCAGCCTTCGGGGCTGCGACGCGGCGCATTCAATACTGCATTTCCTGGCAGACCGGGTTCGAGATCGGGCTTGGGGATTTTGATGGTGGATCACCAGGGTCACTGACGCGCGCGACCATCCTGGCCTCGTCCAATTCTGGCGGCTTGGTGGCACTACCGGCTGGCACCAAGGATGTGTTCAGCGTGGTGGACCCAGCGGCGCGCGAGGTCATTGCCATCGCCGCCACCGCCAACCTCGCGCTGGCGGATATCGGCAATACGGTGGTGTTCTCCGGCGCAGCAGCAGCAACGCTCAATCTGCCTGCGGTTTCTGCTGTCGCCTCCGGCGCTGGCTGGCTGGTGATGAACCTTGGCAATGCGGCGCTGACGATTGATCCCAATGCCAGCGAGACCATCAATGGTCAGGCGACCATCGCGCTGCAGCCGGGGATGACAGCCAACATCCTGCGCTTGGGCGGTGCGCAATGGGTGGCGAGCATTTATGGCCATGGCCGGCTGATCGGCGAATATGTGCAAGTGGCCGGCCCCAACCTGCCGCCATTCTGTGTGTGGCCCAATGGGCAGAACCTGTCGCGCAGCGCCTATGCGACGCTCTTTGCCGCGATTGGCACCACCTATGGCGCGGGCGATGGCAGCACCAGCTTTGGCACACCGGATGTGCGGGGCAGGGGGCTCTTTGCCCTGGATAATCTGGGCGGGGCGGCGGCCAGCCGCATTACCAGCGGTGTTTCGGGCATCAATGCTGCGGCGCTGGGTGCTGCGGGTGGTGATCAGCGCATCGGCACACATGGCCATGCCGCGACGCAGGCGGCGCATAACCACGGCCTGAGTGACCCCGGGCATCAGCATTGGAGCGGCGTGAATAATGGCGGCGGCGGGGATTACTACGGCGCGAGTTCGCCCGCGAACCGCACCAATAACACATCGGCCAGGTATTCGCTGCTTGGTGGGCTGACGAGCGATACCTCGCACCTGACCAGTTTTTCGCCGACCGGCATCACCATCGCCAATGCCACACCGCCGATCACGGTGAGTGATTTCGCCGGCGGCGCCTCAGCCAATATGCCGCCGGCGCTGATTTGTACCGTCGCGCTGTTTGCGGGGGCGTGAGGGCTTCGAGCCAAAAACCCGAGGAGGCCAAGCATGGACAATACAAGCGATGATTCCATCCAGGGCACTGCGATGCTGCCGGTGGAGGGTGCGGATATCTTGCCGGCGCCAAGGCTACGCATCCCCGCCGAGGTCGTCGCAGCCTTTGGAAACGATCTGACTGATCGCGTGGCGGCCTATGCGGCCGCGCTGGAGGCGCATCGGTTCAGCATCGGCGAACCCCGCCCGGTGGAACATCCGCTGGTCGAGGCCATCGTCGCGGCGGGTGGGATGGAAGCGGTCGAGATTGCCGCTGCTCCGCCGCCCCCCGAACCGGAAGCACCTCTACCGCCACCTCCACTGGCGCTGCCCACACCGCCACCTGGCGAAATCACCAAGCTTCGCCTCGTCGAAGCCCTGGGTGCTGCAGGCAAGCTCCGCGATGCCATGGCGCTGCTCAAGCTTGAGGCACCTGCTACCGATCTCACCGATGCGGAATTACTGCTGCGCGAACGCTGGTTCGCAGCCCAATCGCTCAATTTGCACGCTTCGGAAGTGGCCACGCTGCTTGAAGCCATCGGCGTCGACCCCGCCAGCCTGATCGCATGATCGCCTCCGATGCGCCCGCCATGGACGCGCCAGCCTTTCTGGGCGTCAGCATGTCCAATGCGGCGCTGGCAACGCGGCCTGGCCTGATCCTCGGCCCGCAACCCAGCGCCGCCGTGCTGCTGCTCGAAATCGCCATTCGCACGGCCAAGGATGTACCGGCACCGCCGGAACCACCACCACCGCCGCCAAGCATCATTAGCGATGGCCTAGTGCTGCATTTCGATATTGCCAATCCGGCTTGCTACCCGGGTAGCGGCCTGGCCTTCACGGATCTGAGCAGCAACGGCAATCACGGCACCCTGACCGGGCCCACCAATATCGCCGATGGCGCGATCAATTTTGACGGCACCACCAACCTCACCACCACCACCCTCATCTCCAACCCACAAAGCTTTACCATCGGCATCTGGTTCCGCACCTCTGCCGCCCTTGGCCGCAAGCTGATCGGGTTGGAATCATCGCAAATCGGCGGCTCCAGTTCCTATGACCGGCATTTCTATGTCGATACCGCCGGCCAATTGCGCTGGGGCGTCTGGAGTCCAGGGACATCGACTTTCCTCTACGGCAATGTCACCGACAATCAATGGCGCTACGCCGTGGTGTCCTTCAACAATGGCGCCATGCTGCTCAGCATGAATGGGCAGGCCATCGGCAATGTGACTGCTGTATCGCAGCCCTTTGATGGCTATTGGCGTATTGGCGGGCAGAGCCTTGGTTTCTGGCCCTCGGCCGCCTCCGGCTTTTTTGTCGGCAGCGTAGCGGCGGTGGAAATCTACAATCGCCCGCTGATGATCGCGGAGATCGAGCAGAACTTCAACATCAACCGGGGGCGCTTTGGGCTATGATCGGCTTTGACGCCCTTGGCATGCTTGCGCCGGCCTTTCTGCCGGATGCTTTGGTCGCACCGGAGCGCATCGCGACGCTGCGCCTGGCCTCGGCTGGCTTTGTCTCGGCGCCAAGCGATACGCCGGCGCTGGCATTCTATGAACCGCGCATCCTGGAGGATATCGAGATCGGCCAATCCGCCGCGGATGCCTTGGCAGTCGGTGGCAGGGTGGCGCTGACGGTCTCGGAAATCGCGCTGGCCGATGGAGACAATTTCGCCGCGGATCTGGCGCGCTATGGTGTGGCCGATGGTCGGGCCGTGCGGCTGCTGAGCCTGCCGGTGCTCAATCCCCGCGCGAGTGATTTCGGCACAAGCCTTGCGGCTGCGAGCCTACCTTTCACGGGCATTCTGCGGGGCGTGGAACGCGGCGGAGATTTCCGCGCCAGGCTGGCGCTGGGCGATGTGACGGAGCGCATGGCGACGCCACTGCAGCCGGTGTTGTTTCAAGGCACGGGCGGCCAGGAAGGCGGCCTGGAATTGAAGGGGCGCCCGAAGCCGGTGACGCTTGGGCAGGTGTTCAATATCGCGCCGGTGTTTCTGGGCAATGTCGATCTCGGTGCCGGCAGCCTGCCAACCTATCAATCGCATTGGCGCGCGATCGCAGGGCATGACGCCATGCGCATTCGCGGCGTGGCGCAGGCCATCATCACCTCCGGCACACCTCTGGTTGGTCAGGCGCGGGATTACCCGGCGCTCGGGCTGTTCCAGCTTGGAGCATCGCCCGATGGCGATGTCACCGCTGATCTACGCGGAGACACTGTGCCGATCTATGTGAACAGCATCGCCGGCATTCTGCGCCGCATGCTGGAAAGTCTTGGCCTCGCTTATGACGCAGCGGATTTCGATACCACCGCCTGGGCTTTTGCCGAGGCCGATTTGCCGGGCATTGTCGGCTTTCACCAAGGCGCCACCGCGACCACCACGCTAGCGGCCGCCGAGGAAATCCTGGCCGGGTCGGGGGCGATGCTGGCAGCCGGGCGAGGCGGAAAGCTGCGCCTGGCTGATCCCTTGGCGACCGATACGCCGCAATTCGATCTGCCCTCGGCCTGCGTGCTGTCTTGCGAGCCCTTGCCACTACCGGCGAGCCTGCGGCCCCTGCCGCGCGCCATAGCGGTGCGTTGGGGGCGCAACCACACGCCGCTGTCCAACATGGCCGGTAGTGTCGCGGCGGCTGATCGGCAGCGCTTGTCGCAGGAAGGCAGTTTCGCGCGCGCCGAAAGCAGCCTGATCACTTCGCGCGTGGCACAGCAGCGAGAAATCTCTTTCCCCGCCGCTTACTGGACCGAAACGGAAGCGCTTGCGCGCGCCGAGAAATGGCGCACCGTCCTGGAAGCCGGGCCGCGCATGGTGCGGGTACTGACGGATCGGTTTCTTGGCCAGATCGAGATCGGGCAGATCGGGCGCATCACCTATTCAGCCTTTGGCTTTGGTGAGGGGTTTGTCGGTGTCGTCGTCGGCTGGCGGGAGAGCCTGACGGCGCGGCGGGTTGAAATCACACTCTGGGGGGCAGGCTGACATGCCGGGGGCGTTCTTGCAGCATGACAGAGTGGCGACGGGCAGCGTGGCATCGGCGCAAGCCGCCATCGCCACCATGCCGATCACGAACCTGCAGGATCCGCAGCCGCGCCGGCGCGTGCGCCTGATGGGCAGCAGTGCGACCATCACCGCCGATCTCGGGGCGGAAGTGCCTTTGGATTGTGTGGCGCTGATTTCCACCACGCTCGGCGCTGGTGCCCTGGTGCAGGCGCGGCTTTCGAATGTCGCGAATTTCAGCGTGACCGCAGCGGACACCGGGCTGCTCAATGCCGAGGCGCAGGATGAAAGCCAGGGGAATGTCGTGCTGGTATTTCCTGCGCCGGTCACCGCGCGGTATCTCCGCATTGATCTGAACGATGGTGCGGCGCCTTTCATGGATATCGGGCTGCTTGTTGCCGGACAGCTTTGGCGGCTGCTGCGCGGCACGGCTTATGGCATTCGCGAAGGCCGCGTGATGCTCGATCGGCGCGACCGAAATCCCTATACCGGGGCAGAGTTTTCTGTGCCTGCCATCGTGAACCCGCGCATGGCGGCTTTTACGCTCCCGGCACTTTCCACTGCCGAGGCGCGCATCCAGCATCGAGATATGCTGCGGCGCCTTGGTGCGGCACGGGACACGCTTTGGATTGCGGA
>JADCFA010000028.1 GCA_020249775.1 Roseomonas sp.
GCGCCTGGGCGCGGAGTTCGGCCTGTACCTCACGCCCGGCACGTTCCACGCCACGGCGCATGGCGCGCGCGACATCGCGGATCTCGGCCTCCATGGCAGCACGGAGGTCGCCGCGGATGGTGGCGAGGAGGAGGGGCATGGATCTCGATCCATTGTCGAGGAGCGCAGAGCGCCACGTTCAGGCAACCATCGGTCGGCTTCGACCCAGCATGGGGCCACCGCCGTTGCAGGTCAGTCGTTGCCGCGCGGCGATTGCGTCCAGAAACTAGACACTGACTAACAACCGCAATCGGCGGGTCCATGGGAGATTCTGCGCGCCGGAAGCGTCAGCGCGGTGCCTGGACAGCGCCGAATGGCGACATTACGCTTCATTCATGCAAATCAACCGCCGCTCCCTGCTCGCCGCCCCGCTCCTTGCTCTGCCTGCCGTTGCGCAGGCGCAAACGCCTTGGCCCCAGCGGCCAGTTCGGCTCGTCGTGCCCTACGCGGCTGGCGGCCCCTCAGACATCATCGCGAGACTTCTCGTCCCAGGCTGGCAGGCAGCACTCGGCCAGCCTGTGGTGGTGGATAACCGACCAGGTGCGGGCGCGATGCTGGGAACCGAGGCGGTTGCGCGAGCCAATGACGGCCATACCTTCCTCATCGCCGACGGCCCACACACCATCATCCCCGCCGTACAGGAGCGTGTTCCCTACGACGCGGTTGCGGATTTCGTGCCGATCACAATGCTCGGCGCCGTCACCATGATTCTGCTGGTGAATGCGAACCATCCCGCGCGCAGCGCGCGCGAGCTGGTAGAAGCTGGACGTGCTCAAGCCGAGGCGGTTTCCTTCGGGTCCTCCGGCGTCGGCAGCCTTACGCATCTGTTGCCGGAATGGCTCGGCCAACTCACTGGCGCCCGCTTCGCCAACGTCCCCTATCGCGGGGCCGGTCCGGCGTTGCAGGATGTCGCGGCCGGACAGATCACTGCGATGTTCTCCTCGCTCGTTGGATCGGACGCGGTGCTGCGCGGGGGGCAGGTGCGCGTCATCGGGGTCGCTGCAGAAAGCCGCATGGCGGAACTGCCCGATGTGCCAACGCTCCGCGAGCAGGGCATCTCCATCATTGCTGATAATTGGTGGGGGCTGCTTGCGCCTGCCGGAACGCCTCCGGCGGTACGCCAGCGTCTTGCTGACGTCACTCTTGACCTGCTGCGCCAAGACGCGATCCGCACACGCCTCAGCGCCATTGGGCTAGAGCCGCGAGAGGGCGGGCCTGAGCCATTCGCCCGCGTGCTGGCAGCGGATTTCCGCCGCTGGGCAGAGGTCGCGCGCGCCGCTAACATTCGCGTGCGCTGATGGAGGGCTTTCTCGGGCGGATCGCCGCCGATGCAGTCCTTGCGGCGGATTTCGCCAAGCTCTGCGACTTCGGGGGGCGCCTGCAGGGTAGCGCCTCCGCCGAGGCAGCCTTCGCCTGGACGCTCGACCGCCTCCAGCAGGTTGGCCCCACGGCCAACGAGGCAGTGCCCTACGCAGGCTGGACTTGCCAACGCTCTGTTGTGGCGCTGCCAGATGGTACTGCGCTTCCGCACATCGCCCTGTTCGGCTCCGCGCCTACTTCGCCAGCGGGTGTGACCCTGGATGTGCTGGACCTTGGTCGTGGCGCGCCGTCGGATGTGGCTGCCGCGGGCGCTGCAGTGCGCGGCCGCGCGGTGCTGCTTCGTCACGAATATCCATTTGCGCCCTGGACCATCCATCGCCGTTTCAAGCTGGCTGCAGCAGCGGAAGCCGGCGCTGCCGCAGCTTTCATGGTGCAGCCTGAACCGGGGATTGGGCCTGTCTCCGGTGGCGCCAATGGCGTTCCTATGCCCTGCTTCGGCATTGGCATCGAAACTGCACAACGCATCGCAGGGCGGCGCGTGCATGTCGCGCTGGAAGCCAAGGCGGCGCCGGCCACAACGCCCACGCTGGTGCTGGACATGCCGGGCGGCGGTTCTGGGCGTGTAGTGCTCTCTGCGCATCTAGACGGTCATCCGTTAGGCGAAAGCGCGATGGACAATGCGACCGGTCTCGCTGCCGTGCTGGCTCTGGCGCGCGCTGTTGCGCCGGATCTGCCGCGCCTGCGGCGTGGGCTCACTGTGTGCGTCTTCGGTGCAGAGGAGTGGGCACTGACGGGATCCAAGGCCTGGCTTGCCGGCCTGTCGGCGGAGCGCCGCGCGGCTATGCGCTTCAATCTCAACCTCGACAGCATTGCGGGTCATCCGCGTCTGACCGCGCTAACCAGTGGCTTCCCTGCATTGGGTGGCTTTGTTCAGCAGGCGGCGTCGGCAATTGGCGTCGATGTCGCGGTGCACCTTCCACTCATGGTCAATTCTGACCACGCAAACTTCGCCGCGCACGGAATACCTGCTCTCAGACTGATCGCGGGCTTCGATTCACCGGAAGGCGCGTTGCGGCACCTACTGACTGGCGCCGACACCCGCGCAGTCGTGCCGCTCGGCGAGTTGAAATCCGCGACGATTACCGCAGGCGCAATTCTGTGGGCTGCGCTGACCGCGGAGGATGCCGCACTCGACGCGCTTCGCGATGGGGCCGCTAGTGCTGCAGGTGATCGACCACGATCCTAACGTCGTCAGGCGCGCATAGCGTTTGCGCCTGACGATCCGACCTACCGACCAGCGAGTTGGCGTTGCTCCGCATCGAACGCTGCGTCGATCCTACCCAACACCGCAAACCCATCCACCACCCACGCCGCTTGGTCATTCACGCCGCCCGCATCAGGCCAATGCGCAATGCCGCCCATCCCGCCGCGACACGCGGCCCACAGCCGTACAAAGCCATGCCAGGGCTCGGCAATCACCA
>JADCFA010000029.1 GCA_020249775.1 Roseomonas sp.
GCAAAGCCTCACCTTTCGCCGCCGTCGCACTGCGCGCATCGCCGATCACGCCATTGGCGCTGAGTTCCTTGAAGGAACGCCGCCGCGCGAGTGCTGCCGGTTGGCCTTCAACCCGCGTGCTATGCGGGCCATGCTGTTCGGCAAGCCGCGCGGGGCGCACCGCTTCGGGCATCAGGGTCATGACCATGGAAGCCTCGGCCTCACAGGCGTGGAGCACATTGGATTGGCGTTCCAGAATGGGCGCAAAGGCATCGCCCGCCATGTGCCAATAGGTCGCGGCGGCCACCGGAATACCGCTTTCGGCCTGCGCATCTACGGCCGCAACCGCCACCGCTTCGGCATTGCCGCCATGGCCATTCAGCAGCATGGCGCGCTTGAAGCCGGCACGCGCGGCGGAACGCACAATGCCGCGCAGCACGCCCCCAAAAGCCGCGTAATCCAGCGTGACCGTGCCGCCGAAGGGAACGTGATGTTCGGCCAGCCCAGTCCAGACACAGGGGGTCACCACCACCTATTCGCCGACGGCCACCATGCGCCGCGCAACGCGATGCGCCACACCGGTGGCGCAGATGATGTCAACACCGGTCGCGAGTGCCGGCCCGTGCTGTTCCAGGGATGCCACCGGGATGATCACCAGCGCCCCCGCCGCAGCGCGGGCATTGAGTTCTTCGGAGGTCATTTTCATCCATTCGATTTCGGTCGTCATGGCCATTACTCCGCGGTTGCGCCAGATTGTTCGACAAGGTCGCGCCAGATGGGTTCTTGCGCGCGCCAGAATTCGCCAAAAGCGGCGGGGGTTGCATCCGTCATGGCGAGAACGCTCAAGGGCTTAAGGCGTGCGGCAAGCGCCTCATCCGCCATGACGCGCCTCAAGGCCGCGTGCAGTGTATTGATAGGGCCAGCCGGGGTGCCGGCGGGGGCAACCACGGCAAACCAATTCTGCGCGTCAATGCCGCTGTCGGGCAGGGCTTCCGCCATGCCGGGGACATCCACCAATTCCGGCACAAAACTGATGCGCTGCGCGCTGCCAACCGCCAAAGGCCGGAAGCGGCCTTCGCGGATATGCGGAAGAAGCGCGGGGATGGCATCGAACATCATGTCAATCGTGCCTGAGGCGAGATCCTGAATGGCAAGTGACCCGCCACGATAGGGCACATGCGTGATTTGAATGCCAGCGGCGCGATTGAGCTTTTCAAGATACAAATGGCTGATCGTGCCGGTGCCGGAAGACCCCATGGTGACGCGCCCTGGATTGGCGCGCGCAAAGGCCACCAGCTCCGCCAGGTTGCGATAGGGACGCTGGGCATTCACCACCAGCAGAATGCTGAATTGGCCAACGCGGGTGATCGGCGCCAGATCCCGCAAGGGATCAATGGGCATTTGCGCCCGATAGAGGAATTTATTGGCCGCGAGCACGGTGGCCGAGGTGAATAGCAGCGTATGCCCATCCTTCTCCGCCTGGGCCACCGCCAACGCGCCAAGATTACCGCCTGCACCCGGGCGGTTTTCAACGACCACCGGCTGCCCGAGCACGGGTGCCAAGCGTTCAGCGACCATGCGCGCTGTGATATCATTCGCACCACCGGGCGCGATGGGCACAATCAGCCGCACCGGGCGGGTTGGGAAATTCTGCGCTTGCGCGGCGCTGGCGGCGAAAATGGCGCTGGCGCCGATCAGCGCGGCGCGACGGGAAATCGGCATGGGGAACCTCCGGCTTGGGATAGGGAAGGCTAAGCCGGAAAGGGGCTGGAAGAAAACAGGCGCCTTAGCCCCGCATCGCCGGCCCATCCAGAAATTCCCGCGCCTTGGCGCGCATGGCGGCAAGCTTTTCGGGCTTCAGCTTGCGCAAGCCCATCACCGGCATGGCCATGCGCGGGTTGCGCGCAAATTCCTCCGCATGGCGGGCGATGAAATCCCAATAGAGGAAATTGAAGGGGCAGGCGCGCGGCCCCACCGCATCCTTCGCATCATGCGCGCAGCCGCGGCAGTAATCGCCCATGCGGTTGATATAGGCCGCCGATGCCGCATAGGGCTTGGACGCCATAACGCCGCCATCGGCATAAAGCGCCATGCCCTGGGTATTGGGCAATTCCACCCAATCAAAGGCATCGGCATAGACGGAAAGATACCAGCGATTGACCTCGGCTGGATCAAGCCCGGCGATCAGCGCGAAATTGCCGGTGATCATCAGGCGCTGAATGTGATGCGCATAGGCGTGATCGCGCGTCTGCCCCACCGCCTGAGACATGCAACGCATGGAGGTCTCCGCGCCCCAATAGAACGCCGGCAAGGGGCGCTTGGCGGAAAGCGCATTGCCTTCCGCATAGCCTGGCATCAGCAACCAATAGAGCCCGCGCACATATTCGCGCCAGCCAATGATCTGGCGAATAAAACCCTCAACGGCATTGAGCGGAGCCTTGCCATCGCGCCAGGCTTGCTCAGCCGCGATGCAAATCGCGCGCGGGTCAAGCAGGCCGATATTGAGGCTGGTGGAAATCAGCGAATGAAACAGAAAGGGCTGATCTGCGGCCATGGCATCCTGGTAATCGCCAAAACGCGGCAGGCGATCACGGATGAAGGCGGCCAGCGCCGCCTCTGCATCACGCGCCGTGACGGGCCAAGCAAAGCCCTCTGCCGCGCCGAAATGCGTGCCGAAACGTGCGCTGACCAATGCGATGACATCACGCGTAATGTCATCCGGCGCAAAGCGCGGCGCGGCGGGCGGTGTCACACCGGCGGGCAGGGCCGCGCGGTTTTCGGCATCGTAATTCCAGGCGCCGCCGGCAGGTTCATCGCCTTCCATCAGCAGGCCGGTTTCGCGGCGCATTTCGCGATAGAAGAATTCCATGCGGTATTGCTTGCGCCCCTTGGCCCAGGCGCGAAAGCGCGGCAGGTCGCAAATGAAGCGATGATCGGGGCGGATTTCGACCGGCAGGCCAAGGGTTTTTTCCCAAGCCTCCATATCCTGCAAGACGCGCCATTCGCCGGGATGGGTGGCAATGATACGCTGCGGGCGATGCCGCGCCACAGCGCGCGCCACTTCACTGGCAAAGCTTTGCGTATTGGCCGGATCATCCAGGCGGATGTAATCCACGGCCACGCCGCGCGCTTCCAAGGCGCGGGCGAAATGGCGCATGGCAGACAGGATCAGGATGATCTTTTGCGGGTGATGCGGGACATAGGTGCATTCCGTCATCACCTCCATCATCAAGACGCGGTCCCGCTTGGGATCGAGCCCCTCAAGCGCCGAAACACCGGGCGTCAATTGATCGCCCAGGACCACGCGCAGTGCTGCAGTTTTGCTCATCCGATCAGCTCATAAATAACGGCGCTGCCATCCTCGCCCTTGGTGGCAAGCGCCACCCAGCGGCCTTCCGCATCGTAGCGCGCCACCGCTTCAACCACCCCATTCAGAGTGAATTGCACGCCGCCACCGGGAACCGCGCTGCGTGCCGCAATACCTGGGATCAGCGCGCAGTTCAGCGGGCGGATCAGCGGGCGGGCGAAATTGGCACCATTCCACCAAGTCAGCGGCGCGGCATTGGCGGGCAGGCGCGCCTCACCTTCCGGCCCTTGCGCCACCAAAGCTCCAGCTGCAGCCATCACCCGCGCCTCGGTCACGGTGCCATTGCGGTCATGGCGCGATGTCAGGCGTTGCAGGCGGTCATTTGCCCAATCCTCCGCGATATCATGGCGCAGGCGAAACACGGTGAAGCCAGCAAGCTTCACCTGCAAGGCGATTTCGGTCTGCACGGAAAGCTTCGCGGCATTGCCCGAAAGCCGCACCTGATGCGTGCCAATCTCTCGGCCTTCGCGCAGCACACGAAAGCGCACCGGCCCGGGCGCGGCGAAGGCAGTCGCGGGCAGCAAGGCACCAGGCAGGGCGAGAAAGGCACGACGCAACATCAACCACGGCTCCGCACAGTGGAACGGCCGCCATCCACGGCCATGATCTGGCCGGTGATCCAGCCCGCCTGATCCGATAGCAGGAAATCCGCGAGTGCCGCGGCATCCTCACCCTCTCCGAGCCTTGGGATCGGGTGTTGCTTCGCAATCGCATCGGCCATTTGCGCATTCGCCAGCAGTGGCGCGGCCATAGTGCTGCGCGTCAGGGATGGCGCGATGCAATTGATGCGAATGGCCGGCGCCAATTCGGCGGCGAGTGCGACTGTCAGCCCCTCCACCGCGCCCTTGGCGGCGGCAATCGCCGCATGGTTGGTGAAGCCTGCCCTGGCGGCGATAGAAGAAAGCAGCACGACCGAACCGCGCCCCGCCGCCAGCGCATCCTGCGCGGCCTGAATGGCAAGCACGGCGCCAAGCGCATTCAGGCGAAAGGCGCCAATCATATCCGCCTCCGACACGCGTTTCAGCGGCTTCAGCGCAATGGAACCCACGCAATAGGCAAGCCCCGCCAAGGGCGTGCCGGCAGCGGCCACGGCGCCGCGCAAGGCAGCGGCGTCTTCCACATCGGCCGGGATCGCGAGGCTGCCCGGGATTTCGCCGGCAAGCGCGGTAAGCCGCGCGGCATCGCGCGCCACCAGCACGGGCCGCAGCCCGCGCGCCGCCACCCGCCGCGCCAGCGCCGCCCCCACCGCGCCGGTCGCGCCCAGGATCAGGATTGATGTGTCAGCCATGCTGCCCCTCCGATATACTGTCACCAAATGGTCATGCGCGACAAAAGCGCGAGGGGCGCGACAAGCCGGGCGCGCCGTGCCACTATGCGCGGGCGATGCATCAACTCCTTCTGCTGCGCCATGCCAAATCCGCCTGGGATGACCCGGCGCTGGCCGATCATGCGCGGCCCTTGAATGGAAGGGGCAGGCGCGCGGCGGCGGCCATGGCCAATGCGATGCGCGGCCTTGGGCTTTCGCCCGATGTGGTGCTGGTGTCTTCCGCCAGGCGCACGCTGCAAACCCTGGAAGCGCTTTTGCCCCTGCCCGATAGCCCGATCATTGAGCCGATGGATGAGCTTTACTTGGCATCCTGGCAGAATCTGCTCGGGCTTTTGCACCGCGTACCGGAAACGGCGCGGAGCGTCCTGCTGATCGGCCATAATCCCGGCCTGCATGATCTGGCGCTGGCGCTGACCGGCGCGGACGCCATGGCGCGCAACCCGGAGGCGCGGCGCATGGCCGGCGCCTTTCCCACGGCTGCTTTGGCGGAATTCAGCATCTCCAGCCCCTGGCCCAACCTGGCGGAGGGTGGCGGGCGGCTGGTGCGTTTCATGATCCCCGCCGATCTGCCGGAAATGGCGGAATGAATCGCCCGGGGCCAGAAATCGTCGGTGATAGGGCCGAGCCCAAGGCCCCGCCCCCGGAACCGCCCCTTAGTCTGGAATTTGTTTTGCCGGTGGCGGAAGCGGCCCGGCTTCTGCGCTTTCCCATCCTGGCTGCGCTCCGCCAGGGGCGCATCAGCACGCAGGCCGAGGAAACCCGCTGGCTCGATACCGCGTCAGGCGCGCTGGCCGATGTCGGCACGCTGTTGGAAGTGCCTCGGCGCGGCCCAAGGCGGCTGATCCGCCTGACACCGCCCGCCGAAGCACCTTGGCATCCTGCCCAGACCCTGCCGCCCGAGGCGCTGTTCGCCCCCCATGAACTGCCCGAAGCGGCCGAGGGGGAGGCGCTGATCCCGCTTGCCGCCTTCAGCGGCAAAAGGCGCAGCCAGCGCCTGTTGATCGGCGATGCGCTGGTGGTGCTGAGCCTGATCCAAGGGCATTTGCGCGCGGTGGCGGCGGAGCGCGAATTGGCGCGGGTCTTTCTTTCAGGCCCGGCGCCTGCGGTGCTGGACCTTGCGCAGCGCCTGACGACAGCCCTGCCCCTGCTGCCACCAAGCCAAAGCCTGGGCGCGGAGGCGCTCAGCCTTGCCACGGCTCGGGCGCTCGAACCGCGCCGGCGCGGTGCACCTGATACGTCAAAGGCCACCAGCGCCGAGGCCTGTTTCACGCTTGCCATCGGGCATTTGCTGGAAGTGGCGCTGCATTACGCGCCGATAGCGCGGGCCGGGCTTGATATTGAGGGCGTGCATCAGTTGCGGGTGGCGCTGCGCCGGCTGCGTTCCGTGCTGAAAGTCTTCCGCCCGATCACAGGCTGCAAGCAAGGCCGGGCGCTGGATGGGGCTTTGAAGGAATTGCTGGGGCTGTTGGGCCCGGCGCGGGATTGGGATGTCTTTCTGGCTGGGATCGGCGCCGATCTGGCCGGGCTTCTGCCCGAAGATCACCGCCTGCACGCCCTGCTTGAGGCGGCAGCGGCCGAACGCCAAGCCGCCTATCAGGCGCTGGCCAGCGCGCTGGATGGGCCGGGCTGGCGGCAGGTACAGGTTGCCGGCATTGCCTTCCTGTATGAAAAACCCTGGCGCGCGGGGGCGGAGGCAGCGCGGCTTGGCTGGCTCGATGGCCCGCCGCGCGAATTCGCCGCGCATGTGCTGGAAAAGCGCTTGCGGAAGCTTTGTGATGACGGCGCGGAGATCGACACCCTCCCGCCCGAGGCGCTGCATGCGCTTCGCCTGGATGCCAAACGGCTGCGCTATGCGGCCGAGGTCTTCGCCCCGGTCTTCCCGCATAAGGCCGCGCGGCGCTTCCAACGTCGGCTGGCCGCGCTGCAGGAGGAATTAGGCCGCAGCAATGACGCGGCCGTTGCCCGAGCCCTGGTGCAGCGGCTGGCGCGGGCGGGTGATGAGGGCCGCCTCTGGGCCATTGGCGCGGCGGAAGGCTGGTGCCTGGCAAGGTCTGTGGCGGATCGAAATGCTATCCTCAATGCTTGGGAAAAATTGACTGCGAAAGAATCATTCTGGTCAGGGGATTAGGTGCATATCTTCGCGTTTTGTGTGAGTGCAGCGTCGTTTTTAACATTTTTGCCAGTTGTAACACCGCGAAAAATTCGGTTATCCGTGCCTTGTGCGTGAACCTAGGCGTATCTTCAAGGGAAGGCAATTCGGCCCCCGCTTCGGCGGTTCCGGGCTGGGTGTGGCTTGCGCGGTGGTTGCGGCGCTGTTTCTTGGCTTTGGTTTGCCGTCCAATCTTTTCGGCTCGGCCCCGGCGGATCGGCCTGTTACTGCCGAGCCTCTGCAAATCCGCGTTTTTGATGGCGAAACGCTTGGACTCGGGGATCGCATCATTCGGCTTTCCGGCATTGCCGCCCCATCGCGGGGCGAGGCCTGCGGCGGCGATACCTCCAGCGCTGATTGTGGCGCAGCGGCGGCGGCGGCGCTCGCCCGCCTGGTGCATGGCCAGGCCATTACCTGCCGGGTTGAGGGCTATGATGGCTTCCGCCGCGGGCTTGGCCGCTGCATCGCCGGCGGGCGGGATGTGAATGCCGCCATGGTGGAATCTGGCTTTGCCCTAGCCTCTGCTTCCGTTCTGCGTCCCTTGGAAGTGGCGGCGCGCAATGGTCGGCAGGGGCTTTGGGCCGATGCCAGCCAGATCCCCGCGGAATGGCGCCGGCGCTGATCTGGCGCTTTTGCTCCCCCGCATAGACAAACCCCAGGCTTTTGCATCGCTTTTTCAGTGCGGCTTTACGCTTTGGGGTTAGCCTTCACCATCATGTCGGTGACGGGGTTTGCCAATCTGGCCGGTCCGCCCTTATCCTGCACCGCACCATGATTTGGCGCCTCCGCTTTTGCTGGCGGCGTGACCGTTTTTGAGGAAGACAAGCATGACCACGAAGCCCCAGGGGTCCATTACCATCACTTTGGATGGCACAAACAAAAGCACGACGCTGCCGCTTTTGGGCGGCACGCTGGGGCCGCAGGTTGCGGATATTCGCAAGCTTTATGGCGACCTTGGCATCTTCACCTTCGACCCTGGCTATGGCGCGACCGCTTCCTGCGAAAGCACCATCACCTATATTGATGGTGATGCGGGCGTCCTGCTCTATCGCGGCTATCCCATTGAACAATTGGCCGAAAAATCGAGCTTCCTGGAAATTTCCTATCTGCTGCTGAATGGTGATTTGCCCAATGCCGCGCAGTATGAGGAATTCCGCAAGGGTGTGACCTATCACACCATGCTGCATGAACAGCTCCGCCGTTTCTTTGACGGGTTCCGCCGCGATGCGCACCCGATGGCGGTGATGTGCGGCGTGGTGGGCGCTCTGGCCGCCTTCTATCACGATAATCTGGACATCAATGATGCGCGCCAGCGCGAAATCGCGGCCTTCCGCCTGATTGCGAAAGTGCCGACCATTGCGGCCTGGGCCTATAAATATTCCATCGGCCAACCCTTCATGTATCCGCGCAATGATCTGAGCTATGCGGAAAACTTCCTTTACATGCTGAACGCTGTGCCGGCTGAGCCCTGGGTGAATAACCCGATCCTGGCGCGCGCCATGGACCGCATCCTGATCCTGCATGCGGATCACGAACAGAATGCGTCCACCAGCACGGTGCGGCTGGCCGGTTCAACCGGTGCCAACCCCTTCGCCTGCATCGCCGCCGGCATCGCTGCCCTTTGGGGTCCGGCGCATGGTGGTGCCAATGAAGCCGTGCTGAAAATGCTCGGCGAAATTGGCCATCCCAAGAATATCCCTGGCTTTATCAGCGAAGTGAAGGACAAGAACAGCCACACCAAGCTGATGGGCTTCGGCCATCGGGTCTATAAGAATTTCGACCCGCGCGCGAAGATCATGAAGGAAACCTGCCACGAGGTGCTGGCGGAACTCGGCATCAAGGATGAGCCGCTATTGGATATGGCGATGGAGATGGAACGCATCGCGCTTTCCGATGATTACTTCATCAGCCGCAAGCTTTATCCGAATGTGGATTTCTATTCGGGCATTATTCTGAAGGCGATGGGCATTCCGACCCATATGTTCACCGTGTTGTTCGCCGTGGCGCGCACGGTCGGCTGGGTGAGCCAGTGGAAGGAATTGATCGAAGACCCAAGCCAGCGCATCGGTCGGCCGCGGCAGGTCTATAGCGGTGCGGCGGAACGGCCCTTCGTGCCAATGGCGCTCAGGCCCTGAACAGGGCCACCCTCCCCGGGGTTCTTCGCCTCGGAAGGGGAGCGCCGTTAATTCCGTGTCAGGAAAGAATACCCCAATTTTTTAAGGCCTCTCGTGCAATTATGGGTGTATGGATGCCACTGACACGATCAACCAGAAACCGAAGATCAGGCTGAAATTAACACCCCTTGCGCAAAATGCCGGTTTGGTGTTAACCTCCTCAACGTCTTCGAAGCTTAGGTTAGGAACCATGCTCAGTCTTAACGCTATCGCGTCCGTCTCCCAGGAAATCGTGGCTAATGCCGGGATCATTCAGGCGCGCTCGCCGGTTCAGCCGGTAGATGCTTTGCGCGGCAACCCGCCGGGCCAGAGCTCGCAGCGCTCTCTGGAAGCGGTCCCGCCGGAGCCGAACAAGCCCATGCCGCGCGGGTCCTTGCTCGACCTTCGGGTCTGATCCCCTTTCTGCGGAAAGTTTTTGTGATTTCTTTGGGTAGTGGCGTTATTTTCCGTTGAGCGTGGCCATTACGCCAGCCATGGCATCTCCAAACATCTGCGGCGTCAGCCGCCGCGTGGAAGTATTGTAACGGCTGACATGATAGGAATCAGCCAGGATCATCCCATCAGGTAGGCGATGCCGCGCGCCATGGGCAAAGGCAAAGCGCGAAGCCGGAATGCCCTTGGCCCGCAGCAGCGCATTATGGGCGACCACACCAAGCGCCAAGACCACGCGCAGGCCCGGCATGCCAGCAAGCTCTGCCTTCAGGAAGCCATTGCAGGCACGGATTTCGACTGGTAGGGGCAGGTTTTCCGGCGGCACGCAGCGCACCGCATTGGCGATGCGGCAGCCGGTGAGCTCCATCCCATCCTTCGGGTCTTCGCCATAGGCGCCGCGGGCCAGGCCATGTTCCAGCAAGGTCGCGTAAAGTAGCTTGCCGGCATAATCCCCAGTAAAGGGGCGCCCGGTGCGATTGGCGCCGCGCACGCCGGGTGCCAGGCCCAAGACCAGTAATGGCGCCTCACGCGGCCCCCAGGATGGCACGGGCGCGTTATGCCAGCCCGGTTCCTTCGCCCGATTGGCGGCGCGATATTCGGCAAGCCTTGGGCAAAGCGGGCAATCGCGCCCGGGCGCTGATGGAGCCCCAGCGCTCATTCAGGCTCGATATCCGGCGCCTCGCCATAGGGGTCGGCCGGGGTAACGCGGCTTGGCCTTGGGCCATTGGCGGGCGGCGAAGCAGCAGGGCGTGGGCGGGCTTCGGCGGGGGCGCGGCGGGCGATCTCGGGCCCAATATCGGCCAACTCCAGGAAACCATCGGCCTGGCGGCGCAATTCATCGGCGATCATGGGCGGTTGGCTTTCCATGGTGGATACCACCGTCACCTTCACCCCCTGGCGCTGCACCGCTTCCACCACGCGGCGGAAATCGCCATCGCCGGAAACCAGCACCGCATGATCCAGATGCGGCGCCAATTCCATCATATCCACCGCCAATTCGATATCCATATTGCCCTTGATCCGGCGCCGCCCGGTCGGGTCCGCCTGTTCCTTGGCCGGCTTGGTCACGACGCGCCACCCATTATAGGCCAGCCAATCGGTGAGCGGGCGCAGCGGGGAGTAATCCTCAGTCTCAATCAGGGCGGTGTAGTAGCAGGCGCGTACCAGATAGGTGGAGCCGCCGAAAAACCGCAGCATGGCGGCGAAATCAACTTCGAACCCCAGGGCCCTTGTGGCGTAGTAGAGATTGGCGCCATCAACGAAAAGACCAACACGTTCCAAGCCAGCCTGGCGCCGAGCAATATGAGCAGACATCAAATGATCCCCAAAGGTTTGAAACGAGCGTTCAAATACGATGAGCGTTTTTACACCAAACAGCCCAACCTGTCATGTCCAGCATCCTGATCGCCATTGGCGCCAATCTGCCGGCTGGTGATTGCGCGCCGCCGCTGGAAGGCTGCAAGGCAGCGCTGGCGGCGCTGGCTGCCCTGCCGGGGCTCAGCCTGGTGGCAGCCTCCCGCTGGTGGGAAAGCGCGCCGCTCCCGCCCAGCCCGAATTCCCCGCGCTATATCAATGGCGTGGCCTTGCTGGAAGGCGCGGCGGAGCCGGCCGCACTACTGGCCGCCCTGCAAGCGATTGAAAACGCCGCCGGGCGCACCCGGCCCTATCCCAATGCGCCGCGCGTCCTGGACCTTGATATCATTGACTTGGCTGGGCTGGTCCGCGATGCGCCGGACCCGGTGCTGCCCCACCCGCGCGCCCATCTGCGCGGCTTTGTTTTATATCCCCTGGCCGAGGTCACGCCGGATTGGGTGCATCCGCGCCTGAAGCAGCCTGTTTCGGCGCTGATCGCTGCCCTGCCGGCGCAGGATTTGCGGCCCCTCCCCCCCAGCTGAAGCCTCAGGCGCTTGAAATCCTTGCAAAGCGGCGCCAGGGCGACTATTTGAACTCAAGAACCGGTCCAGCCGGGCGCCCGGCCCCCGCCGCGCGCCCCTTTTGTCTTTGGAGCCCTCATGGCGCGCGTTACCGTTGAAGACTGCATCGAAAAAATCCCGAACCGCTTTGAACTTGTGCTGATGGCCGCGCAGCGTGCGCGCAATATCAGCCGGGGTGAGCAGATCGCGGTGGAGCGCGACAATGACAAGAACCCGGTCGTGGCGCTGCGCGAAATCGCCGAGGAAAAAGCCGATCTTCCGGCGCTGGAAGCGGATTTGATCAAGTCCTTGCAGCGTGCGCCGGAACCGGAGCCCGCCGAGGAAGAAGTAATTGACCTGATCGCAACCGACGAAAACATCTTCGGCATCATGGATGTGCAGGAAGAAGCCCTGCCCGAGGCCGGCGCCGAAGACATGGCGCCCGATGATCTGGAAGCCGCCATCGCCGCTGAGCTTGGCGGCAAGCGATAGGAAGGCCGATGGGGCGAAGCATCACCACCTGCTTCCCCCTGGATTTTCCCCGCGCGCCTGAAGGTCTGGCCGCGGGGCGCGCCCTTTCGCCCGGCGCTGAGCTTGCGTCCCATGTTCTTGCTTACGATCCGCGAGCCGATGCGGCGCTGATTACAACCGCCTATGATGTCGCGGCGGACGCCCATGCGCCGCAAAAGCGCGATGATGGGCAGCCCTACATTGTTCATCCCTTGGCGGTGGCCGAAATCCTGGCCGGCTACCGGCTGGATACCGGTTCCATCATCACCGCTTTGTTGCATGACACGGTTGAGGATACCGCGCTCAAGCTTGGCGATATTGAAACCCGCTTCGGCAAGGAAGTGGCGCGGCTGGTGGATGGTGTCACCAAGCTGACGCGGCTTGAACTGCAATCCGAACGCACCAAGCAGGCCGAGAATTTCCGCAAGCTTGTGCTGGCGATGAGCGAGGATATCCGCGTGCTGCTGATCAAGCTCGCGGATCGGCTGCATAATATGCGCACCATTGCGGGCATGCCACAGCCGGAACGCCGCCGCAAACAGGCACGCGAAACGCTGGAAATTTATGCCCCATTGGCCGAGCGCATCGGCATGGATGCGCTGAAGACCGAGCTGGAAACCCTTTCCTTCCGCGAAATGAATGCGGAAGCCTGGCAGACCATCGCCGCGCGCCTGACCTATCTGCGCGGCCAGGGTGCCGATCTGATCGCGGAGATCGAGGCTGATCTGCGCCGCGTTTTGGCCGATGCAGGTGTGACGGTGGTGGATATTCAGGGGCGGGAAAAATCGCCCTATTCCATCTGGCTCAAAATGCAGAAGAAGAATGTCGCCTTTGAGCAATTATCCGACATCATGGCCTTTCGCATCATCGTGCCGGAAAAGGGTGATTGCTACGCGGCGCTTGGCGCCATTCATTCCGCCTATCGCGTGGTGCCGGGGCGCTTCAAGGATTGGATTTCAACGCCAAAGACCAATGGCTATCAAAGCCTGCATACGGGCGTGACGGTGCCGGAACGGCGCAATGCCAAGATCGAAGTGCAAATCCGCACCAAGGAAATGCATGATATCGCGGAAAATGGCGTCGCCGCGCATTGGAGCTATAAGCAAGGCCCTGGTTCTTCGCGCGATCAGAAGCGCTATCCCTGGGTGCGCGACCTTTTGGAAATTCTGGAAAATGCGTCTGAGCCTCAGGAATTTCTGGAACATACCAAGCTTGAACTGCATCGTGACCGGGTTTTCTGCTTCACGCCCAAGGGTGATCTGATCGAATTGCCCCGTGGTGCCACGCCCGTTGACTTCGCCTATGAAGTGCATAGCCAGGTGGGCGACAGCACGGTTGGCGCCAAGGTGAATGGCAAGATTGTGCCGCTGCGCCATGTGCTGGAAAATGGCGATCAGGTGGAAATCATCACCGCGCGCGGCGGCACGCCCAATCCGGGGTGGGAGCGTTTTGTCGTTACTGGCAAGGCGCGCGCGCGCATCCGCCGTGTCACGCATGCGCGCCAGCGCGCCGAACAGCGCGAAGAAGGCCGCAGCGCCATCGCCAAGGCGTTCCGCGCCGCTGGCCTCGATTTTTCGGAAAAACTTACCGAACCCGCGGTGAAGGCGCTGAAGCAGGCGGATTTTGAGGCGATGTGCATCGCGGTTGCGACCAGCAACCTATCACCGCGCGATGTGCTGAATGCCGCGGTGCCGGAATTGCGCGCCGCTGCCAGGGGCGCGGACCCGCTACCACTGGCAAGGCCAAGGGGGCGGCTTGGCGCTGGGCCAACGCTGATGCCGGGCAAGGCGGAACGCCAATCATCGGCCAAGCGCGATGCGGCGCTTGGGGTGCGCGGCCTGGTGACGGGCATGGCCGTCAGCTTCGCCGGCTGCTGCCACCCGCTGCCCGGGGATCGCATTCTTGGCATTGTCACGACCGGGCGCGGGGTCACGATCCATCGGCAGGATTGCCATGGCTTGCAGGCTTTCGCGGCAACGCCGGAACGCTTCATTGATGTGGATTGGGACTATGATGGCGCGACCAAGGGCACCCATGTCGCGCGGGTGGAGCTGGTGGCCGAAAACCGCCCGGATGCGCTGGCGGGGGTGACCACCGCCATCGCCCGGCAGGAAGGGGCGGTGAATTCGCTGCGCATCACCAACCGGGCCGAGGATTGGTGCGAAGTGCTGGTGGATGTGGAAGTGCGCGATATTTCCCACCTGACGGCGGTGCTGGCGGCGCTGCGCGCCTGCCCCGGCATTACTCAGGTGGAACGCGGCAAGGGATAGGCCAGCGCATGATCATCGGCATTGGTTCTGATATTCTGGATATCCGGCGCATTGAACGCACCATTGAACGCCATGGGGACCGCTTTCTGGAGCGTATCTTCACCACGGCCGAGCGCGCCAAGGCGGAAAAGCGCACCGAACGCATCCGCGCCGCCACCTATGCCAAGCGTTTTGCGGCGAAGGAAGCCGCTTCCAAGGCGCTTGGGACCGGGTTTCGCGCGGGCGTCTTTTGGCGCGATCTGGGGGTGGTGAATCTGCGCTCCGGCCAACCCACGCTGCGCCTCACGGGCGGCGCGGCGGAACGGCTAAAGGCCATTACGCCGGCCGGCCATGGCGCGGTGATCGCGCTCACCATGACCGATGAATTTCCCTATGCCCAGGCAACGGTGGTGATCACCGCCGTGCCGCTTCCTTGACAGGGCGCGCTACCCCGCTATGCCCTGGTCTGCCTTGGCATTTGCGCCAAGGTCCTATGCCGCCGGCTGGGCGACATTCTTGGAAGTGACATGGCCTCGAAAAAATCCGGCGGCTGGCTGGAAAGCATCAAAACCATTGTCTATGCCGCCGCGATCGCGATTGGCATTCGCACTGTCGCGTTTGAGCCCTTCAATATCCCATCCGGTTCCATGATCCCCTCATTGCAGGTCGGGGATTATCTTTTTGTCTCTAAATACTCCTATGGCTATTCGCGCCATTCCATGCCCTTCAGCCCACCGCTTTTTGATGGGCGGATTTTCGGGTCCATGCCGAAGCGCGGTGATGTCGCGGTATTCAAGCTGCCGCGTGATGGCAGCACGGATTACATCAAGCGCATTATCGGCCTGCCTGGGGATCGCGTGCAGATGCGCGGCGGTATCTTGCATTTGAATGGCGCGCCGGTGCGGCGCGAATTGCTTGGCCCCTATACGGTGGAAGGCGATGGGCCGCGCATCACGGTGCGGCGCTTCCGCGAATTCCTGCCCGCGATTAATGGCGCGCCAGGTGTGGCGCATGACATTCTGGAAGCATCCGATGATGCGCCCTTGGACAATACGCCGGAATTCCGCGTGCCGCCCGGGCATGTTTTCGCCATGGGCGATAACCGCGACAATAGCCTTGATAGCCGCGCCATGAATGCCGTTGGCTTCATTCCGATTGAAAACCTAGTCGGGCGCGCGGAGATCATTTTCTTTTCCGTGGATGGGTCAGCCGCCTGGTGGCAGGTGTGGAATTGGCCCTTTGCCATTCGCTGGTCTCGGCTTTTCAGCGCTGTCAGATGATACGCTTTTGTGATCAATGAGCGCGGAACTGCAAGCACGGTTAGGCCATCATTTTGCCAGACCGGAATTGCTGACGCGCGCATTGACCCATAGCACCGATGCGGAAAGCCGCGGTGAGGGCTTGCTTTCCAATGAACGTTTGGAATTTGTCGGTGACCGCGTGCTGGGGCTTTGCATCGCGGAATGGCTAGCCGAACGTTTCCCGGATGAGCGTGAGGGCGATTTGGCGAAGCGGCTTTCCGTGCTGGTCGCGGCTGATACGCTTTGTGGGATTGCCGAAGAACTCAGGCTTGGCGATGATTTGCGCATGCCCGCGCGCTACCGCGCCACTGGGCTGATGGGGCCGCGCAATCTGCTTTCCGATGCCTTTGAAGCGGTGCTGGGCGCGATTTATTTGGATGGTGGCATCGCCCCCGCACGCGCCTTGGTCCGGCGCTGCTTTGCCGGGCTGATTGAGGCGGATTTGCGCCCACCGACCTCGGCCAAAAATCGTTTGCAGGAATGGACCCTGGGTCGAGGCTTGGGCCTGCCGGTTTATGGGCTGGTGCAATCAAGCGGCCCCGCCCATGCGCCGCGCTTTGTGGTGAATGTGCTGGCGGCGGGACGCGAAGCGCAGGGTGAGGGCAATAGCAAACGCGCCGCCGAACAGGCCGCCGCGGAAGCCTGGCTGAAGGGTTTGGAAGCATGAATACGCGGTGCGGGCTGATTGCCATTCTGGGCGCGCCCAATGCCGGCAAATCCACGCTGGTGAATAGGCTTGCCGGCAGCAAGGTGACGATTGTCTCACCCAAGCCACAGACAACGCGGTTTCGCGTGCGCGCCGTGGTGATGCGCGGGGAAAGCCAATTGGTGTTGGTGGACACGCCTGGCATTTTCACGCCCCGCCGGCGGCTGGATCGCGCCATGGTCGCCGCCGCCTGGGGTGGCGCGCAGGATGCCGATATTTCGCTGCTGATTGTGGATGCGCGCGCCGGTCTGACCGAAGCCTTGCGCGGCATCATCGAAAAACTCGGCAAGACACGCCGGCCGATTTGGCTGGTACTGAACAAGACCGATCTGATCCCGCGTGAGCAATTGCTGCCACTGACCGCGGAATTGCATAAGCTGCTAGCCTTTGCGGAGACCTTCATGATCTCCGCCGAAAAAGGCGAAGGGCTTGATCTGTTGCTGGATAAGCTGGCGGGTGCAGTGCCGCCGGGCCCTTATCTTTTCCCGGAAGATGATCTGACCGATTTGCCGAACCGCATGCTGGCGGCCGAGATCGTGCGCGAACAAATCCTGCGCCAGACGCATCAGGAAGTGCCGCATCATGCCTCGGTCGAGACCGAAGCCTGGACGGAAAAGCCCGATGGATCGGTGCGCATTGATTGCACGATCTATATCGCGCGCGCCTCACAAAAGGCGATCCTGATTGGCGATAAGGGCAGCCGCATTCGGGAGATTGGGCGCCTCGCGCGGCTGGAATTGACCAAGCTGCTCGAACGCCCGGTGCATCTTTTCCTGAATGTGAAGGAAAAGCCCGATTGGGATGAAACCGCCGCACGCATCCGCGCCATCGGGCTTGAGGATGCTGGTTAGGCTGCGTTTGCCATGAGTGTTGAATGGCAGGCCCCGGCGGTGGTGCTTGATCTTCGCCCACATGGTGAAGGCGGCGCGGTGGTGACGGTATTGACCGAAGCGCATGGCCGCCATGCGGGCTTGGTGAAGGGTGGCGGTTCTCGTGCCCAGGCGGGGCTGTGGCTGCCGGGCAATTTGATCGAGGCGCGCTGGGTGGCGCGGCTTTCCGATCAATTGGGGAGTCTCAGTGCTGAATTGGTTCATCCGGCTGCGGCCCTTGCCATGGATGAACCCTTGGCCTTGGCGCTTTTATCTTCCGCCTGCGCCATCGCCGCCGATGCCCTGCCGGAACGCGAAGCCCATCCGCGCGCCTTTGCCGGGCTGGTTTCCCTGATTGGCCATTTGGCCGGCGGCGCTGAGGGCGTGGTCGCGGATTATGTGCGCTTTGAAGCGCTGATCCTGGCCGAGCTTGGCTATGGGCTGGATTTGACACGCTGCGCTGTGACCGGGGTGCATGAGGGGCTGACCCATGTCTCACCCCGCACGGGCCGCGCGGTCAGCGCGGGCGCGGCGGCGCCTTATTTGGACAAGCTTTTGCCCCTGCCCGCCTTCATGCGCGATGCGGAAAGCCTGGGGGAGGCAGCATCCTGGGCGGCGGGGTTGAAGCTGACGGGACATTTCCTGGAACGCGATGCCTTCGGCGCGCGCCACCGCCCCTTGCCCGAAGCGCGCTTCAGATTAGTGGAGAGAATCGCGTCATTAATCGCCGATTGACCCGGTAATGCATGACTCCGGTCTGCCCACCCATGGCGGCTTCGCAAATTTCGTGAAACTCATCGGGCAGGGAATGCAGCCTTTCGGGATCAAGCCGTGCGCCGATTTGCGTCGCGACATGATGCCAACCAAGCCGACGCAGCGTCATCTCTGCCTTTCGCGCCGCCACCGCCGCAGAACCGGCCAGGGCAAACACCAGAAAGCAGCGGAATTCACCGCGCGGGGCAAGCGTGGCCGGGCCGGCAATACCCTCAGCCCAGGTTACCCAGACCGCGGGCGCCGGCTGCGGCATGTAATCCTGTCCAATAGGCGCGATGGCAAGGTTCAGCATGGGTGAAAGAATACGGCAAGAATGCTTTACGAAGTCTTGAAGCCTTTGCAGCGCGCTTGGCGCGGGGTTAGACGGGTAAATGAATAAGGATGCGATTCGCCCATGCCCGATGATGTGAAAACCCTGGCGCCCGGCGGGGCAGAGCGTGAAACGCGGCTCGCGGATGCGCTCTCAGAACGCTATCTGGCCTATGCGCTTTCCACCATTACGGCGCGGTCCCTGCCCGATGTGCGTGATGGTTTGAAGCCGGTGCATCGCCGCCTGTTGTGGGCGATGCGGCAATTGCGGCTTGATCCGGAAGCGGGCTTCAAGAAATGCGCGCGCATCGTGGGCGATGTGATGGGTAAATACCATCCGCATGGCGATGCGGCGATTTATGAGGCGATGGTGCGCCTCGCGCAGGATTTTGCGGCGCGTTATCCGCTAGTCGAAGGCCAGGGCAATTTCGGCAATATTGATGGCGATAACCCAGCCGCCATGCGTTACACCGAAGCGCGGCTGACCGAAGTGGCGCAGGCGCTGCTGGAAGGGATTGAGGAAGACGCGGTTGATTTCCGCGCGACTTACGATGGCGAAGAACGCGAACCTATCGTGCTGCCAGCGGCCTTTCCGCATCTTTTGGCCAATGGCGCGGCGGGAATTGCGGTCGGCATGGCGACCTCCATCCCACCGCATAATGCGGGGGAACTTTGTGCCGCGGCGCTGGAATTGGTGCGCAACCCGAATGCCGGCACGGATCGGCTGCTGCGCCACATCAAGGGGCCGGATTTCCCAACCGGCGGCATTCTGGTGGAAAGCGCAGAGGCTATGCGCGAAGCCTATGAAACCGGCCGCGGCGGGTTTCGCGTGCGCGCCAAATGGGAAGTGGAAAAGGGCAAGGCCGGAAGCTGGGTGATCATTGTCACCGAAATCCCCTATCAGGTGCAGAAGGCGCGGCTGATTGAACAGATCGCGCAATTGCTGGAAGAAAAAAAGCTGCCACTGCTGGCCGATTTGCGCGATGAAAGCACGGAACAGGTTCGGATCGTGCTGGAACCCAAATCGCGCAATGTGGAACCGGCGGTGCTGATGGAAACGCTGTTCCGCGCCACTGCCTTGGAATCGCGCTTTTCACTCAATATGAATGTGCTGGATGCTGATCGCACGCCGCGTGTGATGAGCCTCAAGGAAGTGCTGCGCGCCTGGCTTGATCATCGGCATGAGGTTTTGCAGCGGCGCACCAATCATCGGCTCGGCGCGATTGCGCGGCGGCTTGAGATTCTGGATGGCTATCTGATTGCCTATCTGAACCTGGATGAGGTGATCCGCATCATCCGGGAAGAAGATGAACCAAAGCCGCGCCTGATGGAACGCTTTGGCCTGACCGATACCCAGGCGGAAGCCATCCTCAATATGCGGCTGCGCGCACTCAGGCGCCTTGAGGAGATGGAAATCCGCAAGGAGCATAAGAAGCTCAGCGCGGAACAGAAGAAGCTGCAAGCGCTGATGAAGTCTGAAGCGGCGCGCTGGGAAGCGATTGCGGAAGAGATTGAGAGCATGCGCGCACGCTTTGGTGGCGGCGCGCTGGGGGCACGGCGCACCGCGACCGGCGCGGTGCTGCCGGAAGTAGTGGTGGATGAAGCGGCCTTTGTGGAGCGTGAGCCGATTACCGTGATCCTGTCCGAGAAAGGCTGGATCAGGGCGCAGAAGGGGCATGTGTCCTTGGATGGCGAATTGCGCTTCAAGGAAGGCGATAGCCTGTTTATCGCACTCCATGCGGAGACCACGGATCGGCTGGTATTATTTGCCACCAATGGTAAGGCCTTTACGCTCAAGGCGGATAGTATTCCGCGCGGGCGTGGTGACGGCCAGCCGGTGCGCCTGATGCTTGACCTGACCAATGAGGATGCGGTGGTTGCGCTTTTCGTGCATCGCGAAGGGTTGCGCTATCTGGTCGCGGCTTCAGACGGCAAGGGCTTTCTGGTGAAGGCTGAGGATTTGCTCGCGGAAAAGCGCACCGGCAAGCAGGTGTTGAATGTGGACCCGCCGGCGGAAGCGGCGGTCTGCGCGCCGGCGGAAGGCGATTCGATTGCGGTGATTGGCGAGAATCGCAAATTGCTGATTTTCCCGCTTGATCAGGTGCCGGAAATGACGCGCGGGCGCGGCGTGCAGTTGCAAAGCTATCGCGATGGCGGGCTTGCGGATGCCAAGGTGTTTACCCGCAAGGAAGGGCTTTCCTGGATGCTTGGCGAGAGGACGCGGACCGAGACGGATTTGCGCGCCTGGGTTGGCAATCGCGCTGGCGCGGGCAAGGCGCCGCCGAATGGCTTCCCGCGGTCCAATCGGTTTGAATAGGTTTCAACCAGGCAAAGCAAAGGCGGAAAGCTCGGCGCGCAATTCGGGAATGCCCTGGCCGGTTTCGCTGCTGGTCACCATCACCACCGGGTGGGCGGCAGTGTGACGGCGGGCGAGCGCCTCAACCTCGGCCAGGCGCTTTGCGAATTGCGCGGGCGGCACATCATCGGCCTTGGTCAGCACGATCTGAAACGCGACCGCGGCTTCATCCAATAATTTCATCGCGGCGCGATCGGCGGATTTGGTTTCAATCCGCGCATCCATCAGCAGCAAGACGCGGCGCAGATTGGGCCGGCCACGCAGGTAATCAAACATCATGCCCTGCCAATCGGCCTGCAATTCCTTCGATGCCTTGGCATAGCCATAGCCCGGCATATCCACAAGCACGAGTCGCCCGCCGAGATTGAAGAAATTGAGCTGGCGCGTGCGCCCCGGCGTATTGGAAACGCGAGCGAGCGCATTGCGCCCGGTCAGCGCATTCAGCAGGGATGATTTGCCAACATTGGAACGTCCGCAAAAGGCGATCTCTGGCAGGCCCGATGACGGCAATTGATCCAGCTTCTGCGCGCCATGGAAAAAATCGCAAGGCCGCGCGAAAAGCAACCGCCCCGCTTCAAGCAGGGCGGCGCGCGCTTCTTCAGTTGTCGCCTCGGTCAAGCCACTCATCACGCGAACCCCGCAAGCGGCGTCACGCCTTCTTGCCGACAGCCTTGGCCGCGCGGGTGGCCGCGCGTTCGTGGCGCATGATGTAATATTGCTGACCGACCGAAAGCGTATTGTTCCAGGCCCAATAGATAATAAGCCCCGCCGGGAAGGATGCCAGCATGAAGGTGAAGATCACCGGCATCCAGGCGAAGATTTTCGCCTGAATCGGATCGGGCGGCTGCGGGTTCAGCTTCTGCTGCACCCACATGGTCAGGCCCATGATCAGCGCCCAGGCCGGCATATGCAGGAAATGGCTCCAGGCCGCGGGATCGAAGGGCAGCAGACCAAACAGGTTGAACAGGTTGGTCGGGTCAGGCGCGGAAAGATCCTTGATCCAGCCAAAGAAAGGCTGGTGGCGCATTTCGATGGTGACGAACAGCACCTTGTAAAGCGCGAAGAAGACCGGGATCTGAATCAGGATGGGCAAGCAGCCGGAGGCAGGATTGACCTTCTCACTCCGATAGAGCGCCATCATTTCGACCTGCGCCTTTTGCGGATCATCCTTGTAGCGTTCCTTGAGCTCGGCCATTTTGGGCGCAAGCACCTTCATCTTCGCCATTGATTTATAGGCCTTGTTCGCCAGCGGGAAGAAAAGGATCTTGATCCCAAGCGTAAAAACCAGGATGGCGACGCCGAAATTGCCGAAAAGCTGAAACAGCCAATCCAGCGCATAGAAGAAGGGCTTGGTCAGGAAGTAGAACCAACCGAAATCAATCGCCTTGTCGAAATCCTTGATGACGAAGCGCGTTGCGTAATCATCCAGCAGATGCACTTCCTTGGCACCGGCAAACAAGCGGCTTTTGAAGCCATCCGTGGCACCGGGCGCGATCTGTTGTGCGGCGGGCGCGGCGATATCCACCTGCCAACGCTCACCAGCCGTGCCGGGCGCTTCGCTGACAAAGCGATAAGCCGCGCGCATCGGCTGATCCGGCGCCGCCGGCATCAGCGCCGCGAGCCAATATTTGTCGGTAATGCCAACCCAGCCGCCGACATCTTCCTGTTCAAAGGCAGCACCACGGCGCTTTTGCGCTTCGGTTTTGGCGTCAGCGAAGGTCACTTCATTCAAGCGCCCGCCCACCACGCCGGTGAAGCCTTCATGCAGGATGAAGAAGCCTTCCACCTTGGGCGTTACTTCGCGCCGAATGCGCGCCCAGGGCAGCACAGCAACCGTTTCAGCCGCGGTATTGCGCATGCGCTGTTCGGCGGAGAACATGTAATTCTCATCCAGGTTCAACTGGATTTCGAAAATCTGCCCCTGCCCGTTATTCCAAGTGAGCATAACCGGCTTGCCGGGCGCGAGCGGCCCGCCACTGATCTGCCAATCCGTATCCCCATCCGGCACGCGGGTGCGGCCATCGGCGGCGGTCCAGCCCCATTGCGCGAAATAAGGTGCCGCGGAATCGCGCGGCGCGAAAAGGCGCACCGGTGCCGAACCAGGCGCTGTGGTTTCGCGATGGCGCAGCAGCACCAGATCATCCAGCCGCGCGCCACGCAGATTAAGATTGCCAGCGACCGAGGCGCTTTCGATTGCAATACGCTGCGCTGGCGCGCGCGCCGCGGGCGCGGCTTCCTGTTGCGAGGGCGCGGTTAGCACGGGTGCCGCCGGCACGGGGGCGCCGGAAGCCGCTGGCGCGGGCACCGCTGGCACCGGCGCCTGTTGCGTGACGGGGGCCGGCGCCTCGGGCGGCATTGTCATGCGCTTATAGACATCGAAAATCAGCAATATGCCGATTGAAAGCGCAATCGCGGCGAACAGACGCTTCTGATCCATGGCGGGTGCTCAGCCTTTGGTGTTTTTGGGGCGGGGTACGGGGTCGTAGCCGCCAGGGGTCCAGGGGTTGCAGCGCAGGATGCGCCGCGTGGTCAACCAGGTGCCGCGCAGCGCGCCATGGTCTTCCAAGGCTTCCAGCGCGTAATCGCTGCAGGTTGGGTAATGGCGGCAATGGCTGCCGATAATGCCGCGCAGCGTATAACGATAGGCATGCACGCAGCCCTTCAGCGCAGTGGCCGGCAGGGTCATGGCGCCACACCTGCTTGGCGGAGTGCCGCGCGCAAATCCTCAATCAGCAATGGGAAGGGGCGCTCGGCCGTCGCATCACGCCCGATTAGCACCAGATCCCAGCCGGAAAGCGCCATAGCGGGCAGCGTCAGCCGCGCGGCTTCCTTCAGGCGCCGGCGGGCCCGGTTGCGAATCACGGCATTGCCGATTTTTTTCGTCACGGTGAAGCCCAGCCTCAGCGACGGTTCGGGGATGGCGAGCGCTTGCAAAACAAGCCCAGGGCGCGCCGCGCGCTTGCCGCGTGATGCGGCGCGCAAAAACTCCCGGCGCTTCTTGAGCCGTTCCAGCCTAGGCAAGGCGGGCGGCAATGGCGCGGCGCCTTCATCAAGCGGCGCCATACCACCACCCCGCACGAGGCTTGGTTCAGGCGGAAAGACGCTTGCGGCCCTTGGCGCGGCGATTGGCCAGCACCTTGCGGCCGCCCACGGTCGAAAGACGGGAGCGAAAGCCATGGCGACGCTTCCGGACGAGCTTGGAGGGCTGATAGGTACGCTTCACGATACTTCTCCCAGGGGGTCGTAGCCATAAGGCATAGAAAGAGCGCCGGCGGCGGGCCATTGGGATAGCCGCCCCGGCGGGGTCGCGTCCTATAGGGAGAGCGGGGGGTATCCGTCAACCACGCGCTTTGCCAAAGCCGATTGACGCTGACGGAAAGCGGCCCGCATCATCCCTGGAATGGCTCAGGCGTGGTGACCTGCACCGCGCCGAAGGGGGAGGATGGGCATGGCTGAAGCGCCCTATGACGCGGTTTTGCAGAATTTCCGCCTGGGCGATGGCGGGCCGCCGGGGCGGCGCTTGGCGCTAAAGGCGGGGCGGATTGCGGCCATCCTGCCCGCCGATGCCCCGCTGCCCCCAGCCGCGCAGGTGCTGGATTTGGGCGGGGATTTGCTGCTGCCTGGCTTGGTGGATGGCCATATGCATCTGGATAAGACCCTGTTCGGCCTGCCCTGGACACCCCATGCCGCCGAGCCCTTCCGCATGAGCCGGATTGCGACCGATGCGAAGCTGCTGCCATCTCTGCCGCTTGATACCGCCGCGCGGGCCGGGGCGCTGATCCGGCGCTGTGTGGCCAATGGCACGGCGCATATCCGCACCCATGCCGATATCACGCCCACCTTCGGGCTTTCCGCCCTTGAAGGCGTGCTGGCAGCGCGGGAGGCGCATCATGGTGCAGCGACGGTGCAGGTGGTGGCCTTCCCCCAGGCCGGCGTGATGCGCGCGGGCGGCAAGCCCATGCTTGATCTGTTGGACGCTGCCATTGGCGCGGGGGCGGAGCTGGTGGGCGGCATAGACCCTTGTGAAGTAGACCGCGACCCAGCCGGCCAATTGAACGGGATTTTCGCCATTGCGGAAAAGCGCGGCGTTGGCGTGGATATCCATTTGCATGAACCGGGCGAGCTTGGCCTGTTCAGCCTGCTTGAAATCTGTGGGCGCGTGCGCGCGCATGGCATGGCGGGCCGGGCCACGATCAGCCACGGCTTTTGTCTGGGTGGCATTGCTGAATCAAAACAAAAGGCAGCCGCCGAGATGATGGCATCTTGCGGTGTCGCGTTGGTGACGCATGGCGCGGGCAATGCGACCATGCCGCCCTTGATGCTGCTGCGCCGCGCCGGCGTGCGGGTGTTTTGCGGCAATGATGATGTGCGCGATACCTGGAGCCCCTATGGCAATGCCGATATGCTGGAACGCGCTTCCATCATCGGCTGGCGGGAAGATGTGCGCCATGATCCGCTGATCATGGAATTATTCAGCATGGTGTCATCAGAAGGTGCCGCGGCGCTCGGCATTGCGGAATACGGGATCGCGCCCGGCAATCCGGCGCATTTCTTCAGCATTGGGGCCGAGAATATTCCGGATGCGATTGGCGCGCATCCGCCGCGTAAGCGCGTTTTTCACGCGGGGCGTCTGGTGGCGATGGATGGGCAATGGAGGGACGCGGCATGACCGAAGAAGCCGGGGTATTTGACTTTATTGTCTCGGGCGCTGGTTCCGCCGGCGCGGCGGTAGCAGCGCGGCTTTCGGAAGATGGGCGTTATTCGGTGTGTTTGCTGGAAGCCGGGCCGCCGGACCGCAATCCGTGGATTCATATTCCGCTTGGCTTTGCGAAAGTCTATGCGAATCCGGCGATCAATTGGTGCTTTGAAAGCCAGCCGCAACAGCAATTGAATGATCGCAAGTTCTTTGTGCCGCGCGGGAAGACGCTGGGCGGCACAAGTTCCATCAATGGCATGGTCTATATGCGCGGCAATCCGCGCGATTATGATTCCTGGCGCCAGCGCGGCTGCACGGGTTGGGATTATGATTCCGTGCTGCCCTTCTTCAAGAAAAGCGAAAACCAGACGCGCGGGGCGGATGAATTCCATGGCGTTGGCGGGCCTGTCACGGTTTCAGACCATGTAGCCACCACGGAATTGACGGAGGCCATGATCAGCGCCGCGGAACAGGCCGGCATTCCACGCAACCCGGATTTCAACGGCAAGGTTCAGGAAGGCACCGGGTATTATCAATCCACCACGGGCGCCAATCGGCGCTGGAGCACGGCGCGCGCTTACCTGGTGCCGGCCAAGGGCCGTGCCAATCTGGATATCCGCACCAATGCCCATGCCACGCGGGTGGTGATCGAAAATGGCCGCGCCATTGGCGTTGAGTATCGCGACCCCGGCGGGCATAAGCGCGTGCGGGCGCGGCGGGAAGTGATTGTCTCGGGCGGCGCCTATGGATCGCCACAACTGCTGCAATTATCCGGGCTCGGGCCGGCCGAACATTTGCAGGCCATGGGTATTCCAGTGCTGCGCGATATGCCGGCGGTGGGTGCCAATCTGCATGATCATTTCTGCGTTTATCTGATGTGGCGCTGCGCGAAGCCGCTGACCTTCAATGATCTGGAAAAAAGCTGGCCGCGCAAAATTGCCGCTGCCCTTCAATATGGGTTGTTTCGCACTGGCCCCATGGCGGTGAATGCTGTGCGCACGGGGCTTTTCACGCGATCCGACCCCAGGCTTGAACAGCCCGATTTGCAGATCAATTTGCTCGAATGGAGCACGCTGGAGCGCAACAAAAAGGGTGTCATTCCGCATCCTTTTTCGGGCTTCACGCTAAGCCCGGTGCATCTGGCGCCCGAAGGGCGCGGCACGGTGCGCCTGGCAAGCCCCGATCCCTTGGCGGACCCGGCGATTACCTTCGGGTTTCTCGCTTCCGATTATGATATGCGTGCCATGATCAGCGGCATCAAGCTGGCGCGGCGCCTGGTGGAACAACCGGCCTTGAAGCCCTTTGCGCTTGGTGAATTGGTGCCGGGCGATGCTGTTGCCAGCGGCGCGGATTTGGAGCGCTTTGTGCGAGAAACGGGGGCGACGAATCACCACCCATCCAGCAGCTGCGCCATGGGCATTGGCAGCAATAGCGTGGTGGACCCGCAGCTTCGCGTGCATGGCGTGGCAGGCTTGCGCGTGGCGGATGCTTCCATCATGCCATCCGTGGTGGCGGGCAATACCAATGCGCCTTCCATCATGATTGGTGAAAAGGCAGCTGCCATGATTCTGGAAGATGCGCGGGCGGCAGCCTGAAAGGACAAAAATGATTTCCCTGCTTGGCACCTGGCAATTGCTGCGCGTGCGCGCCACCGATGCGGCGGGCCAACCGCTGATCCATCATCAATATGGGCCGGAGCCCACGGGCATTGTGCAATTCGGCCCCAAGCGCATGCAGGCCGCAACCGGCGATGGCCGCGCCGTGCTGCCACCCGGCGTGAAGCGCTTCTGGTCCGCCTATACGGGCAATTATACCTTCGATGGTCAAACGCTGATCACCCGCGTGGATGACAGCAATCTGGCGGATCGCATTGGCGGCGATCAGGTGCGCCAGGTGCGCGCAGAAGGTGCTGGCGTTTGGCTGAAGCCGCCGCCGCGCCTGGTGGATGGCGCCATGCAGCAATTGGAATTGTATTGGGAGAGGATTGGCTAAGTCTGACGCGCCATCAGCCGCTTTGCCTCCGCAAGGCAGGCCGTGTGATCCGCCATGCAGCCGCCCGCAATCCAAAACGCCTCAAGCCGCGCCAATAGCGCACCGAGTGCAGGCCCCGGGGAAGCGCCCGCCGCCAAAAGATCACGCCCCTGCAAGGGAAAAACCGGCGCGGCTTCAGCGTGCAGCGTGGCGCGCAGCGCGGCGCGAAGTGGCGCGGCACCATCACGCGCATCCGCCAACCACAGCGCGGCTTCCTGAGTTTCCACCGCCACTGCCGCATGGCGCGCACGCCAGCGGCGAAACTCTGCCGCATCAACCGCCGCATCGGGTGTCTCCGCTTCCTGCAAGAAACGCAGCGCGCGCGTTTCGGCCATGGAGAACTTCAACCGCGCGGCAAGCCCCGGCGCGGCGCCGCCCAACCCGGCCAGCCGCAGCAAAGGCTCCTTCGGCGCGCCGAGTGCGACCAGCCTTGCAACGCATGCAATATCCGGCGCGGCGATTTCCGGCAGGATCGCCGGCAGCACGCCAAGCTCCTCCATCAGCCTCAGCGCCGGCACGGGTTCCGCCACCATCAGGATGCGCTTGATTTCCATCCATATGCGCTCAACGGAAAGCCGCCCGAGGCCGGGAATGGCGGCGCGGATGGCGCGCAACGCCGCCGCATCCGGCGCGCCCGTGCCGTAGCGCGCGTGGAAGCGGAAAAACCGCAGCAGGCGCAGATAATCTTCGGCCAAACGCGTGGCGGGATCACCGACAAAGCGCACCAGGCCGCGTGCCAGATCATCACGCCCGCCAAAATAATCATGCAGCACGCCATCGGCGCCAAGCGACATGGCATTGATGGTGAAATCGCGCCGCGCCGCGTCTTCACGCCAATCGGTGGTCCAGGCCACTTCCGCATGGCGGCCATCGGTCAGCACATCGCGCCTCAGCGCTGTCACTTCAATCGGCTGATGTTCCCAGACTGCGGTCACGGTGCCGTGTGCGAGGCCGGTTTCAAACACCTTGCAGCCGGCAGCGATCAACCGCGCGATGATGTCCTCGGGCGGCAGTGGCGCCGCAACATCCACATCTGCAACCGGCAAGCCTGCCAAGGCATCACGCACCGCCCCGCCTACCGCACGGCTACCAGGTAGCGCGGCCAAAACCTTGGCCGTGGCAGGCGCAGTCAGGAAATCCGGCAATGATGCAAGGCGCTGTTCAGTTGAGCTCATCGCCGTGGCTCCATATGGCCTGGCGTGATGTCGGTGCCGTCAATGCGGGCGGGGACGTATTTCGAACCCGGCGCGCTGGCGCGTGACAGACCATACCAAAGCGCACCCGCCAACATCAGCGCCGCCCCGCAACCGGCCAGCACCAAAAGCACGGTGCCGGGCTCCCGCCCCGGATTAAGCCGACGCCAGACGAAGAACGCCGCGAAGGGTGCCAGGAACAGCAGGGCTTCGATCAGATAAGGCACGGGCTTATTCCATTGCCGTACACAAAAACATTCAATCTTCGCGCAGCACGGAAGCAAGCGTCACCAGCACGGAAGCAGTCGCACCCCAGATGTAGTGGCGCTCATGCGGCCAGACCCAGAATTCCCGCATCTCACCGCGAAACTCGCGCGATCGGCGTTCGGGCTTGGACGGATCGGTCACATGGGCCAGAGGGTATTCGAAGGTCTCCGCCACCTCACCCGGATGGGGGTTCAGCGTAAAGGGCGGGCGCAGCAGCGCCACAACGGGCGTCACCAAATAGCCCGTGCCGGTCAACAAGGGCGGCAATTCGCCGACAATCTCCGGCAGGCCGGCCTGCAAGCCGATTTCTTCCTCGGCTTCGCGCAGCGCCGCCGCCACGGGGCTTTCGTCTGCCTCAAGCCGACCACCCGGGAAGGAAACCTGCCCCGCATGCGCCTTCAAATCCGCCGAGCGCAAAGTCAGCAAGACGGTCGGCTCAGGATGCAGCACCAGCGGCACCAGCACTGCCGCTGGCGTCATGCGCCCGCCGGCGCGGGCGGCGCGTTCCACAACTTCCCGCGGGGCGGGGCGATCCGCGCGTAAGCGTAAGGGATCAGCAATGCGCGCTTGCAGCGCTTCAACCGTTAGCGGAAACGCGAATTGCCCGCTCACGCTTCCGGCAGATCCAGGATGGGCGCTTCATCTATGGGGAAGAACATCCCCTCACTCCAAACGCCAAGCACCTGGCGGCCATTAAGCGTCTCAGGCTGCGCCAAGGCCACCAATTCGTAAAACACGGCACGATTGATGCGCGCCTCAAGCCCCGGGCGGACGGTGATATAGGGGCGCGGTTCGCGGCTCACGGGGTCAAGATGCACGCGGATCGGGTGTTCCGCATCGGCGGTCACCATTTCATCCAGATTGGTGCGGAAGCTCAGGCATTGGCGCGGTGCGCCATCGCCGCAATCACAATCGCGCCAGAAAAGTTCAACCGCGATGAAGGGCGCGTCTTCAACCTCGATCCGGCCGCGCTCCACCGGGGTTTCCAGGATATAGGATCCATCCGCGCCGCGCTTCAGGACAGAACCGAATAGGCAGACCATTTCCTTCCGCCCAATCGGGCTGCCGCGGTAATACCAGGTCCCGTCGCGGGCGATGCGGATGGCAATGTCGCCCACATCATGCGGCTGGCGGGGCGCGCGCCCTTCCATCACATCGGCATGCGCGTGATTTTGTCCTTTCGCCGCATCCTGGAACGCCATAATCTTTTCTCGACCCTTGCCGTATGACCCCACGCCACCCAACCTGACCTAAGGCGGGGACGAGTCCGGAGAACAACCGCAGTCAATATAGGGAGCCTATCCCGCATGCGTGAAGGTGCTGAAGCCCAGGAAGCGACTTTCCTGGTGCAGGAAGTTGAAAAACTGGGCCAAAAGCTGGCCGGCGTGAGGGCTGCCATCGGTGCGGCCATCTATGGTCAGGCCGATGTGGTGGAACAAAGCCTGATCGGGCTGCTCTCGGGCGGACATGTGCTGCTGGTGGGGGTGCCGGGCTTGGGCAAGACCAAGCTGGTCGAAACGCTCGGCCGGGTAATGGGGCTGGATGCCAGGCGGGTGCAATTCACGCCCGATCTGATGCCGGCCGATATCCTGGGCAGTGAGGTCTTGGAAGACCAGACCGATGGCAGGCGGGGCTTTCGCTTTCTGAAGGGTCCGATCTTCTGCCAATTGCTGATGGCGGACGAAATCAACCGCGCCTCACCGCGCACGCAATCCGCCCTTTTGCAGGCCATGCAGGAACAGCGCGTGGCGATTGCCGGGGAAATCCACCCCTTGCCGCAGCCCTTCCATGTGCTGGCGACGCAGAACCCGATCGAACAGGAAGGCACCTACCCCCTGCCGGAAGCGCAGCTTGACCGTTTTCTGCTCGAAATCGCCATCAGCTACCCGGATGAGGCCGCGGAACGCGCCATGCTGCTGGCCACCACCGGCGCGCCGGAAGCACCCCCGCCCCAGGCGCTGACCGCCACCGAATTGATGGCCGCGCAAGCCCTGATCCGGCGCATGCCGGTGGGGGAGAAGGTGCTGGAAGCGATCCTGAAACTCGTGCGCGGCGCGCGGCCTGAAACCGCCAGCCTGCCGATTGTGCGTGATAGCCTGGCCTGGGGGCCTGGTCCCCGCGCGGCGCAGGCGCTGATGCTGGCCAGCCGCGCCCGCGCCGTTCTGGATGGGCGGCTTTCACCATCATTGGATGATGTGCTGGCCTTGGCCGAACCCGTGCTACGCCACCGCATGGCGCTCAATTTCGCCGCCCGGGCGGAAGGGGCCAAGCTTGCCGATGTGATCGCCGCGCTGAAGGCCGATCTTGGCTGAGGCCGCGCATAACCTTGTAACGACGCGGGCCGAGGCTCTCGGCGCCCGCTTGCCGCCTTTGGTGGTGAAGGCCGAGCGCATTGCGGCCACCGTGATGCAAGGCGTGCATGGCCGGCGCCGGTCTGGCCAGGGGGACGCGTTTTGGCAATTCCGCCCCTATTTGCCGGGGGATGCGGCGGCGCGGGTGGATTGGCGGCAATCGGCGCGATCTGACCGGGTTTTTATCCGCGAAACCGAATGGGAAGCGGCGCAAACCGTGGCGCTTTGGTCCGCGCACGGCCCAGGGATGGCCTGGCGCAGCCGGGATGCCCTGCCGCTCAAGCAGGAACGCGCCGAGATGCTGTTGCTGGCACTCGCCGCGCTGTTGCTACGCGGTGGGGAAAGGGTCCGCGCATTCGGCGCGCCGCGCGCCTTTATTGGCCGCGCGGCGCTCGCACCCTTGGCGGGTTTTCTGCCGGAACAGCCACCGATCCCAGCCGACCCCCGGCTGCCGCGCCATGCGCGCGTGGTGCTGTTCAGTGATTTCCTGGCCCCGCTTGAGGAAACCCGCGCCACATTGGCGGGTTTGGCGGCACAGGGCCTGCGCGGGCATCTGCTGCAAATCCTCGACCCCGCAGAGGAAACCCTGCCCTTCGCCGGGCATATCCGCTTTGAAGACCCCTCGGGCGGCGCCCCCGCGCCCATTCCAAGGACCGAGGCTTTGCGTGGCGCCTATCAGGCCGCGCTCGCCCTGCATCGGGAAGGGTTGGCGGCCATGGCGCTGTCACTTGGCTTCAGCTTTGCCACCCATCGCACGGATCAGCCGCCGGAGCTTGCCTTGCTCGCGCTATTTCAGCGGCTGGAGGCCTGATGCTGACCCTTGGGCCCATCGGCTTCGCTGCCCCTTGGCTATTGCTGGCGCTGCCGGCGCTGCCGGTGCTGTGGTGGCTGCTCAGGGTCACGCCGCCCGCGCCCAAGCGCCAAATCTTCCCACCCACGCGCATTTTGCGCGAATTGCAGCCCGCCGAGGCCACGCCGGCGCGCACGCCCTGGTGGTTGCTGTTGCTGCGCCTGATCGTGGCAGGGCTGATCATTCTGGGCCTCGCCCGACCCATATGGCAGCCCATGGCCGGCACCGGCCAATCCGGCCCGCTGCTGCTGCTGCTGGATGATGGCTGGGCCGCTGCGCCGGATTGGGCGCGACGCATGACGCATGCGCAGCGCATCCTGGAAGCCGCCAAGCGCGAAGCCCGCCCCGTCGCGCTGCTGACCACGGCCCCGCAGCAGAATGAGGCTGATCCGCTGAGCTTCCTGCCCGCCGAGGAAGCCGCCGCGCGCCTCGCGGTCGTGCGCCCCAAACCCTGGACGCCGGATCGCGCCGCCGCACTCGCCGCGCTGAATGCGCTACGCGCCGCCAATCCCGCAGGCTTTGAGAGCCTATTCCTGACCGATGGGCTGGATCATGGTGCGGGTCAGGATACGCAAGCCTTGCTGAATGCACTTACCGCTGCCGGGCCGCTTACGCTGATGCAGGCGCCGGCCGAGCCTCGGCGCGTCATCGCGCCACCGGTTTTGGAAGGTGACCGGCTACGCTTGAAATTATTGCAGGCGCCGGTGGCGCTGCCCGGGCAGGCCGCGATCCTGGCGCGTGGCGGGGATGGTGCCAGCCTGGCGCGGGTGGAACTTGCCCTGCCGGCGGGCGCTGCCAGCGCCGAAGCAGCGCTGCAATTGCCAAGCGAAATCCGCAACCAGGTGGTGCGGTTGGAATTGGAACCGGAAGCCGGCGCGGCAGGCGTTTTCCTGCTGGATGAAAGCTTCCGCCGTCGCCCGGTCGGCCTTGCCGCAGCCGAGGATACCGGGGCAGATGCGCCGCTGATCGGCCCGCTTTTCTATCTGCTGCGGGCACTTGATCCCTTTGCGGAACTCAGGCGCGGCACGCCGGAAGCGCTGCTCGCGCGCCGGCTTTCCGTGCTGATCCTGGCGGATCGCGAATTGGCGGACCCGAAGGAACGTGAAGCACTCGATGCCTGGGTGCGCCAGGGCGGCACGCTGATCCGCTTTGCTGGGCCTCGCCTGGCGGCCAAGCAGGATACGCTGCTGCCCGTGCCCTTGCGTGCCGGGGAACGCCAATTGGGCGGCATGCTGACCTGGGAAAAGCCGCAAACCCTCGCCCCCTTCCCTGATCATTCGCCCTTTGCAGGGCTGATCCCACCCGCTGAGGTCACTATTGAGCGCCAGGTCCTGGCGGAGCCTTCGCCGCGCCTTGCGGAACGAAGCTGGGCGCGGCTCGCGGATGGGACGCCCCTGGTCACGGCGGAGTCACGCGGCGCGGGGCGGATTGTGCTGTTTCATGTGACGGCTCAGGCGGAATGGTCGAACCTGCCGCTGTCTGGGCTTTTCGTGGATATGCTGCGGCGCTTGGTTTCCCTTTCCGCAGGCGTCGCGGCGGGGGAGGCGGATCAGCCCTTGGCGCCACTTGAAACACTGGATGGTTTCGGCCGGCTTGGCGCGCCGCCAGCGGGTGCCGCGCCAGTCTCTGCCCGCGCCTTGGATGAAACCCGCGCATCGCCGCGCCACCCGCCCGGCTGGTATGGCCCTGCCGGCGCCGCTGGTGAGGCTGCCTATCGCCGCGCCTTGAACCTCGCGTCCCACCTGCCCGCACCGCAATTGATGGGCGCGCCGCCGGCCTCGGCCCGCGTGGAAACGCTGGGCGGTGAAGCGGCGGAACGTGATCTCGGCCCGTGGCTTTTGGCTGCTGCCTTTGCGCTGTTTCTGGTGGAGCTAATCGCCGCCCTTGGCCTGCGCGGCCTATGGCAGCCACGGCGTTTGGCGCTGCCCGCGCTTTTGCTGCTGGTGTTGGCGCCGTGGCAGGTAAACGCGCAAGGCGCGGATGGGAGCGCCGCACTCGCGACACGCCTTGCCTATATTCAGACCGGCGATGCGGCGGTGGATGAAACCTCCCACAGCGGCCTTGCGGGGCTTTCTGATTTCGTCAATCGGCGCACGGCGGCGGCGCTGGCCGAACCCCATGGTGTGACGCCCGGGCAGGATGATCTTTCCTTCTACCCTTTGGTCTATTGGCCGATCCTGCCCGATGCGCCCACGCCCAATGCAACCGCGGTGGCGGCGCTGAATGATTTCATGCGCCAGGGCGGCATCATCCTGATGGATACGCGCGATCAGGGCTCAGGCGAGGCTATGTCGCCAAGTGCGCGTGCCGCACTTCGGCGCGTGACGCGGGATTTGGCCATACCTCCGCTGATCCCGGTGCCGGAAGACCATGTGCTGAACCGCGCCTTTTATTTGCTGAATGAATTGCCGGGGCGGTTTGCCGGCGGCCAGGTCTGGGTAGCGCGCGATCAGGACCGCGCCAATGACAGCGTGAGCCCGGTGATTCTAGGCGGGCATGATTGGGCGGCGGCCTGGGCGATGGACCGCAATGGCCAGCACCCGCACGCCACCATCCCCGGCGGCGTGCGGCAGCGTTTGCTGGCCTATCGTTTCGGGACCAATTTGGTGATGTATGCGCTCACCGGGAACTACAAGGGCGATCAGGTGCATGTGCCCGCGATATTGGAGCGGTTGGGGAATTAGGGGGGCGTTATCACCCCCTTTTGTTTACCTCACCTAATCGGCGGCGCATACATCAGGCCGCCACGCGTCCACAAATCATTCAAGCCGCGCGGCAGGTTGATGGGTGAATCCTTGCCAAGATTGCGATCAAAGATTTCACCGTAATTCCCAACCGCCTTGATGGCGTTATAGGCCCAGCGCCGATCAATCCCCATCAGCGGCCCGTGATCACCCGAAACACCAAGCAAGCGACGAATGGCGGGGTTGGGATTATTAAGCATCTGATCCACATTGGCTTGCGTGACACCCAATTCCTCGGCTTCGATCAGCGCAAAGACGGTCCAGCGCACGATATCGAAGAACTGGTCATCACCATGGCGCACCGCCGGCGCCATGGGTTCCTTTGAGATGATGTCCGGCAGCACCACGTGCTCGGCCGGGTTGCGAAGCGCGCTGCGGAGGCCCGCAAGCTGCGACGCATCGGTGGAATAGGCATCGCAGCGACCGTTATTATAGGCGTTCCGCGTTTCCTCATTCTGTTCAAACACCAAGGGCTGGATACGCGTATTCGTGCTGCGCGCCCAATCGGCAAGGTTCAATTCATTCGTGGTTCCAGCGGTCACGCAAATCGTCGCCCCCGCCAGATCAGTCGCGCGCTTGGCGCCGGTTGAGACCCGCACCATGAAACCTTGGCCATCATAGAAATTGACCGCGGTGAAATTGAGCCCATTCGCGGTATCACGCGTATGGGACCAGGTGGTGGTGCGCGACAGCATATCCACCTGCCCGGATTGCAAGGCGGGAAGGCGTGATTGGGAAGACAGCACCACCCAGCGCACCTTATTCCCGTCACCCAGGATCGCGGCAGCCACCGCGCGGCAGGTATCCGCATCAAGGCCACGATTGACGCCCTGGCTATCAATCACGCCAAAGCCAGGCGAGCCCGGATGTGCCCCGCAATTCAGCGCATCGCGCGCACGAATGGCGGCAACGGTCGGGCCTTGCTGCACCGGTTGCGCAAATGCCGGCAGCGCAGCGAGCAAGCCGGCGGCAAGCAGGAATTTGGCTTTCATTTTCTTCCTCCCGGATTGGTCAATTTCACGCGGGCACCGGCTTGGAAAGGCGCTGCCACGAGGCAACGCCACAAAGCACAGCAAGCGCCAGCAATAGGCGCTGCGTATCGGGCAGCAGATGCAAGAAGGCCGCCGCCAGCCCGACAAGACCCATGGCCCAGCGCAAGACCCAGCCCATTGGGCGCAACAAATACCCCGCATAGGATGCAGTAATCAGCGTCAGTGCCGAAAGCTGAATAAGTGTCGCGGTCGCAATATCAAACAAACTACCCCGCAGCATGATCCCTGGGTCATAAATAAAGGCAAAGCCCACGGTGAAACCGGCAATGCCAAAGCGTGAGGCATGGATACTGGCAATGGTCGGGCTTGCCTTGGCGATGGCAGCGGCGGCGAAGGCGGCAGCGGCAACGGGCGGGGTCGCATCCGCGATCACCGCGAAATAGAAGACAAAGAGATGCGCTTGCAGCACATCAATCCCAAGCGGCCGACCCAATTCCAGCACCTGCGGCACGCCAATCGCCGCCGCGATGATGTAGGAAGGCGTGGTTGGAATGCCGAGGCCAAGCACCAGCACGGTGATACAGAGCAGCACCAGCAGCAGCGCCAGATTGCCCGCCGACAAATCCTTGATGATGCCGCCAAAGGCCACGACCATACCTGTCGCTGTGAGTGCAGAGACCACCACGCCAGCACCGGCGATGGAAACCGCCAGCGGCGCCATGGTGAAGCCGGCATCCGCCAGGCTATCCAGAATGCGCCGCCAGCCCATGCGTGTGCGTGCGCGCAATAGCGAAACACCCACCATGGCAAGCGTTGAACAGAAGGCCGCGTAATTGCCGCTCCAGCGTTCTGTCATCAGATAGACCAGCAAACCAATCGGCAGCACAAGATGCGCATCGGCCAGCACTTCACGCCAGGCGGGAATATCCTTGAGCGCCATGGGCTCGATGCCGAGCTTCTTGGCTTCGAAATGTACGGCGGCGAGGATGGCGAAGTAATACATCACCGCGCCAATGGCGGCCGCGATGATGATATCGCCGTAAGGGATATTGGTGATCTCGGCCATCACAAAGGCGGCTGCGCCCATCACGGGTGGCATCAGCGCACCACCGACGGAAGCCGCACTTTCAATGCCGGCTGCAACGGCGGGGCGATAGCCAACGCGCATCATGAGCGGAATGGTCATGGCCCCGGTGGTGATCACATTGGACACCGAAGACCCGCTCATGGTGCCGAAAAGACCGGAGGTGACAACAGCAACCTTGGCCGGCCCGCCGCTATAGCGCCCGGCCACGGCGGCACCCAGATTTGAAAACAACCGCCCCGTGCCACTGCCCTGCATGAAGGAACCAAACAGGATGAAGACCGCGATGGTGGTGGCAACTATCCCGGTCAGCGGGCCATAGACGCCGCCCGCGGTTGGCACCAGCCAGGCGGCTTCAATGATCTCATTCAACTTGAAATTGCGCGTGTTCAGCACACCCGGCAAATGGTGGCCGATGAACATGTAAAGCAGGCAGCCCGCCACCATCCAGGCCAGCCCCGGTTCCACCGCGCGGCGGATCGCCTCCAGCATTGTCACCAGGCAGACAATGCCAAGGGTCAGCATCAGCGGCGTGAAGGGGTCCACATATTCCATGCGGTCATTCACGGCGCCCGCATGCACGAATACCCATAAATGCGGCGCGGCAGCGGCGATGGTCCAAAGCCAATCAAACAGGCTTGGGCGGTTTTGGGGCGAGTGTTTCTGAAACGCCGGATACATCAGGAAAAGCGGCGGCGTGAAGACCAGCAGATGGAGGCTCCGCATTTCGATCGGCTCCGGAAATCCGAAGCCGCCGAAATAAAGATGCAGCGCCGCCCATCCCGCCATCCAAAGCGTGATGGTCGTTTTCAGCCACCCATCAAGCGCGCGCATGGCGTGCTTTTCTTATTCGCCAGCGCGGAAGTAAAATCAGGCTGGCGGATTGGCGCCAGCTTCGCGGAAGGCGCGCACCGCACCCCCCGCCAGCGGCACACCGCGATACTGCACGGATTGCGCCGGGTCCCAGGCGCCCATGCTGGCATGGATGGAAACCAGCCTTTGCCCCTTATTGCGGATCAGCGTGCGCGTGATCTTGTAGGTGACATCATCCGGCACGCTTTCATGCACCAGGATCACGCTATCCATCATGGTCACCGGCACATCACCGGTCATGAGCGCGGGATAGGTGGCGCCGGGCAGAATCCCCTGCGCATAGGCATATTCCTTTTGCAGATGGTCACGCACATCCTGCGGGAAGGCGACCATATGCCCGCCGCGCCGGCCTTGCGCGATTTCGGTGAAAATCGCTGCCGGGCGCGCGAGTGCGGCATACAGATAATCCACCTGCCCATCATTATAGGCCGCCGCGATATCGGCGTAGGATCCGTTCAAATAGCGCCCGCCTTCCGCCCTGATCTTGTCCGGGCTGGTGCCGAGGAATTTCAGGATGCGCTGCAGTGTCATTTCATCCGTGCTGCTGCGCTGCGGCGCTGCGATTTTCAGGCCGCGCTGCGTCAGGATGGCGCGCATATCCTCAGGCCCCGCGCCCTTATGGCGCAGGAAATGGTGTTCCGTCGGTGAATAGCCGGTGCCGAGGCAACGGAGCTTGTCGTGCTTGGCGTTATAGGGCTCGATCCCCTGCACGGCGGAGGCCGAGAAGGCATCAATCCCCCAGCCAATCTGGGATTGGTTATTGTTGATGCGCGTGGAATTGGCGAGGCCCCCGCCAGGCACGACACGGATTTGCAGTTCAGGGTTTTCCTCCCGGATCAGGGAAGAAAGCCCCGCGGCCATGGTGTACCAGCCGCCGCCCACGGACCCCGCCACCCATTCCAGCGTGGTTTGCGCGGATGCTGTGCGGATGAAGGGGGCAGCAAGCCCGGCGCCGAGCAACAGGCGGCGTGAGGTTTGAAGCGTCATGATGATCTCTCCCTGGTTCCATGGCGAAAGCGGGCCGGTTTCCGGCGTGCTGGGCGAAGGCTGGCATGCGGGCGCGGGGCAAGGCAAGCGCCGATTCCGGGCCGGGAATGGCGTCACAGCGAATCAATGCTTGCGATTCCCACGCAAAGAGACCAAAAGCCCCCCAAGGAAGAGGGGGTTGGCAGCGTCCCGCAAAAGGAGGCCTCCGGCCATGACAATATCAGCAGTTCTGCGGCAGAAAGGTAATGCCGCGATTTCGGTAACACCCGAAACCCCAGTGGTTGAAATCGCCCGTATCATGGCGGCGCGGCGCATTGGCGCTGTGTTGATCGTGACCGCTTCGGGTCAGGTCGCCGGCATTTTGAGTGAACGAGACATCGTGAAATCAGTCGCCGATCGGCGGAATGGCATCCGCTGCCTGGCCGCTGAGGAGATCATGACGCGCGAGGTGATCATGATCGGCCCCGACACACCGGTGGAAGCCGCGCTGGAGATCATGGATCAGGGGTATTTCCGCCATTTGCCGGTTTGCGACAAGGACGGAACCTTGCTTGGCATTGTCAGCATCCGTGATCTGGTGAAGTTCCGCTTCGCCAAGCAGGAACATGACGTGGAAGCGCTGAAGGCCTATGTGACGCGGAGCTTCATGCACTGAAGTAAGGGGGGCGCAGTCCGCCCCTTTTCCTTCACTGAGCCAAGGTGACGCATCACGACCGGCGCAAGGGTACGAATTGGCCGCAAGCCATGGGCATGTTTAGCAGAATAAGATTTCGTAATGAAATCTCCACGAGCTATTGTGGAATTTTTCGGTAGAATTGGCGGGATCCGGGATGGTGGGGACAGCAGCATTTCCGCCTGAGCATCGTTCTCTAGGGTTTCTGCATGGATTGGCGCTTGCACTGGTTGGAAGCCGAGGGCGACCTGACGCCTTGGCGAGATGTTATTCTCGCTGAGGTGGAGGCTGCCAGGACTGTGATCGCGCATCTTATGCCGCCCTGCAAGCTTGACATATTGATCAGGCGCCGACCGGGGCAGGTTATCCCGGTCATCGGCATGGGCGGAACTGCCTGGGGCAAATATCTCTTTGACCTTAGTATTGATCCCGGCAATCCAAATCTCGAACCCTCGTTGAAGGATGGCGCCTTGCGCCGACTGGTTGCGCATGAAGCTCATCACTGCATGCGCAACGTCGCCGTCGGCTATGGAGAGACCCTTGGTGAAGCCTTGGTCAGCGAAGGCTTGGCAGGGCGTTTCGTTGAGCAGCTTTTCGGTACCGCACCTGAGCCCTGGGAAAACGCCATGGCTGAGGCAACCCTGCGCGCGCATTTGCCGGATGAGGCTTTGCTAGCTTCATCTGCCTATAACCATGCCGATTGGTTCTATTGCAGGAATGGGCGCCTTCCATGCTGGCTTGGCTATACGCTTGGCTATCGGATCGTGGGCGATTGGCTCGCCACCGCGCCGGCGCCGGATGCCGCAACCTGGGCGGGCGTTCCCGCTGAAGCCGTTTTGGCGGTCGCCCGAGAGACAGGGATGTTGGCAAACCCAGGCCGGGCTTAAGTTTCGTGACAGATTAAAGCGAAGGGGCCGCTGCTTCTCAGCACGCCTCCGCCACAAAACGCCGCGTCGGCGCAGTGATTTCAGCTTGCGCCGCCACCACCTGCAATTCCCGCGCGCCGGCTGCCAAGGTTTGGCTCAGCAGGCCGAAAATGCTGGAAGCCGCGGCTTCCAGCGCCGGCGCCACCCCGCCGCTTTGCAAGCGATGAAACAGGAAAAGCGCGGCAATCGCATCACCCGCGCCATTCACCGATAGCGGCAGCATGGGCGTGCGTAGCCGCCAGAACCCGCCATCCTCAGCGGCGAGCAATTCAATCTCACCCGCCCCGGTCGCTTCGGTGCGGAGCGAGGTCAGCAGCACAATCCGCGGCCCCTTGGCTTGCAGCGCGGTGATGGCGGCCTTGGCCGTATCCAGGCTGGTGATCACCTGCCCAGTCAGCCATTCCAATTCGAATTGATTGGGGGTTGCGATATCGGCCGCCGGCAGCGCCTGATCGCGCAGAAATTCCGGAATGCCGGGGCGGACGAACACGCCGCGCCCGGTATCGCCAATCACCGGATCGCAGCACCAAAGCGCCTTCGAATTGGCCGCCTTGACCTTGAGCGCGGCATCGCGCACCGCCACACCGATCTCGGCCGAGCCCAAATAGCCGGACAGCACCGCGTCACAGCGGCCCAATACGCCCCGTTCTTCAATTCCCGCCACGCATTCGCTTATCAGCTCGGCGCCAAAAACCTGGCCGCGCCAGGCCCCATAGCCGGTGTGGTTGGAGAATTGGACCGTATGCACCCCCCAGACCTCTGCCCCCAGGCGCTGCAGGGGGAAGATGGCGCTGGCATTGCCGACATGGCCATAGGCGACCCAGGATTGGATGGAGAGGATATTGAGGCTCACGCGCGCCATACCTTTGCGATTCCGGGGCGAAAGCTCTGGCCCTTGGCGCGGCCTTGGTCAATCACGCGCTTGCATGGGCGGGGCCGATCCCCTATAGCCCCCGCTCCCTGGCGGCCGGTCGGCATCGGCGGCCCAATTCTTGTGAGCATGCGCCATGAAGTCCGATATCCATCCCGATTATCATGAGATCAACATCATCATGACCGACGGGACCGAGTTCAAGACCCGTTCCTGCTATGGCAAGCCGGGCGATACCATTCGCCTGGACATTGACCCGAAGTCCCACCCGGCCTGGACCGGCCAGCAGCGCATTATTGATACGGGCGGCCAGATCGCGAAGTTCAACAAGCGCTTCGCCGGCATTGGCACGCGCAAGTAGGACTGAGAGCGTTCTTGGCGCTACCCAGCGCCCTCTCCAAAAAATTGATGATTGAACACGCTGCCCCTTGATTGGCGGCGGGGCCATTTCCATGTCTTGAACGCTAAGGGGCGCCATAAGGGCCCCTGGTGCGGACCAAACCCTTGCCGCCCTGATGGGGGCATGATGGGTGCAGTTCGCTGGCCTCAACGGACCTTGCTTTGCGAAGGAGTGTCCCTGCTATGAATGCTATTGATTTCTCCCCCCTTTTCCGCACCGCCATTGGCTTTGATCGCCTGGCGCGGTTAATGGATACGGCCCGCAGCGGCGCCGATGCCGGGGGTTACCCGCCCTATAACATCGAAAAGACCAGCGATGACAGCTATGTGCTGACCATGGCGGTGGCCGGTTTTGCCGAGGCAGACCTGGACATCACCGCCCATCAGAACACGCTGACGGTGGTAGGCCGCGCCCAGGCCGCGCCCGATGAAACCCGCCGTTTCCTGCATCGCGGCATCGCGGGCCGTGGTTTTGAGCGCCGCTTCGTGCTGGCCGATCATATCGTGGTCAGCGGTGCCAAGCTTGAAAACGGCTTGCTGCACATCGCGCTGCGCCATGAAGTGCCGGAAGCGCTGAAGCCGCGGCAGATCCCGGTGCAGGCCAACCGCCCGGCGGCGCTGCCGGAAGCGCCTGCCCAGGCTGCGTGATGCTGACCTACCCCCGCCCGGCAACGGGCGGGGCCTCACCCCTTCCTGAAAAACGCCTCCGCCGCGGCGCGTTGGGCGTCCCGCGCGCCAATCGCTGCCTCGGCACGGCTGATTTCGGCCTGCAAAGCCTCGATATACTCCCTCAGTTGCGCCACATCCCAGCCGTCAAACACCATGGGCTGGAAGCGTGGCGCGCGCCGGGGGCGGTCTTCTTCCTCGATCGGGGCCATTTTTTCTCCTTTCGGGCGCGGGCGGGTTTTGACCCTGGCCGCGCCTCTCTCTATAGGAACCGCAACAAGGCGGGGGTTTCTCTCGCCCGCCCGCCCCTTGAGGTTATGCCATGAACCAGCCCTTGATGCCCAAGGCCACCGCCGTGTGGCTGATTGACAAGACCGCGCTTACCTTTGACCAGATCGCCGAGTTTGTCGGCATGCACCCGCTTGAAATCCAGGCCATTGCGGATGGAGAAGTGGCGCAGGGCATTATCGGCTATGACCCGATCGCCAATGGTCAATTGACGCGCGAGGAAATCCAGCGCTGTGAAGCGGATAGCGAAGCCCGGCTGCAAATGGTTCGCGCCGTCAGCCATTTGCCGAAATCCAAGGCCAAGGGCGGGCGCTATACCCCCGTTTCCAAGCGCAATGACCGCCCGGATGCGATTGCCTGGCTGCTCCGCAATTTCCCTCAGGTGTCGGAAGCAACCATTGTGAAGCTGCTTGGCACCACCAAGGAAACCATCGCCAAGGTGCGTGACAAGACCCATTGGAACAGCGCGAATATCAAGCCGCGCGATCCCGTGATTCTGGGTCTCTGCACGCAGTCTGAACTCAACGCCGCTGTCGGCACGCTCGCCGTTGTCGAAGCGCAGGCCGAAGAAGGTGCTGCGGCGTGAAGCGGAGCATTTTCAAGCCAGGTGGAAACGCTTGGCGGCTCGGAAAATGCGACCAGACAATGGTCTAATGGGGCGTTGCTGAACGCAGCCGCTCCATTTCCTCCTTCAGGCGAAGCTTTTCGCGCTTCAATCGGGCTAAGGTTTCGGCGTCTGGCCTCGGTCGCTGGTCTTCCTGAAAAATCTGCGCCTCAAGCGCTGCGTGACGGTTATTGAGGGAAGCGATCCGGGCATCCAAACGCATACCGAGGCATCCTTTGCTGTGATGCCGCCCAGGCGGTTGGCCCTGTCCCGGGCAGCGCGGACATGCTACTCCTATTCGCACTTAAAAAGCATCAAGAGATTTCACCCTGGCCCCGCGATGATCGCTGACCGAGAAGCCCTGCTCCGCCGCCTGCATGAACTCCGTACCGAGCATCGGGATTTGGATACCGTGATCGCGCGTTTTGATTCCGGGCCGGTGGATCAATTGCAGTTGCAGCGGCTGAAAAAGCGCAAGCTGAAGCTGAAGGACGAAATCGCCTGGCTCGATAGCCAACTTTTGCCCGATATCATCGCCTGAAAGGGGCTGGATATGGCCGGAATACCTCTGGTTGGCGTGATCATGGGCAGCCGTTCGGATTGGGAAACGCTGCGCCACACCGCCGAAACGCTGGAAAAACTTGGTGTTCCTCATGAAACCCGCGTGGTTTCCGCCCATCGCACGCCAGAACGCCTGTTCGATTACGCGAAGCAGGCGGCAGGCCGGGGGCTTAGGGTCATTATTGCCGGCGCTGGCGGCGCGGCGCATCTGCCCGGCATGGCCGCTTCCATGACGCATCTGCCCGTGCTTGGCGTGCCGGTGCAAAGTGCCGCTTTGGCCGGGGTGGATAGCCTTTTGTCCATTGTGCAAATGCCAGCCGGTGTGCCGGTGGGGACACTCGCCATCGGCCGCGCGGGGGCGGTGAATGCGGCTTTGCTCGCGGCCTCCATCCTCGCCTTGGAAGATGCCGCGCTGGCCGCACGCCTGATCGCCTGGCGCGCGGCGCAGACCGAAAGCGTGCCGGAGAGCCCGATATGACCCCCCTGCCGCCCGGCGCCATGCTGGGCATTCTGGGCGGCGGGCAGCTTGGGCGCATGTCCGCCATGGCGGCGGCGCGGCTTGGCTATCGCTGCCATATCTATGCCCCCGGCGCGGATGAGCCCGGCATGCAGGTGGCCGCCGCCCGCACCATCGCCGCCTATGAAGACCACGCGGCTTTGGCGCGATTCGCCGATCAGGTGGATGTTGTCACCTTCGAATTTGAAAATGTCCCGGCCGAGACAGTGGAAATCCTCTCCCGCCGCGTGCCTTGCCGGCCAGGGGAAAAGGCGCTTGGCATTTGCCAGGATCGCTTGCAGGAAAAGGCGTTTCTGGCAGGGATCGGCGTGCCCGTCGCCCCCTGGCGCGCCGTGCGCACGGAAGCCGAATTGCAGGCGGCGGTGGCAGAGCTTGGCCTGCCTGCCGTGCTCAAGACCACCCGGCTTGGCTATGATGGGCGCGGCCAGGCGGTGCTGCGCCACCCGGATGATCTGCCAGGCGCATGGGCAAGATTGGCGCCTCGGCCATTGATCCTGGAAGGCTTTGTGCCCTTCGCGTTGGAGCTTTCCGCCATTGCGGCGCGCGGGGCTGATGGGGCTCTCGCAGTGTTTGACGCGACGGAAAACGCCCATCGGCACCATATCCTGGACATAAGTTATGCGCCGGCGCGCGTCGCGCCCGCGCTTGCCGCAGCGGCGCGGGAACATGTTGCCGCGGTGGCGCGCGGGCTTGATCTGGTCGGGCTGGTGGCGCTCGAGATGTTCCTGCTGCCCGATGGCCGGCTGATCGGCAATGAAATCGCGCCGCGCCCGCATAATTCCGGGCATTGGACCATGGATGCCTGCACCGCTTCCCAATTTGAGCAGCATATCCGCGCCGTGGTCGGCCTGCCCTTGGGTGTGCCGGATCGGCACCATGATGCGGTGATGCGCAACCTGATCGGGCCCGAAGGCATGGCTGCCTGGCCGGGGCTGCAAGGTCAAAAGGGGATTGCGCCGCATCTTTATGGCAAGGTGGAAGCCCGCGCCGGGCGCAAAATGGGCCATGCCAATCGGCTTTTGCCGCTGGGCGCGCTGGCTGGGATGGATGATGCGGCCGCGCTTGGCCCGCTGGCGGCGATTGTGGCACAAAATTTGTGAGTAGCTGGGTGCTCTGGTCTTCTTTTGTTAAGAAAGCACCGTTAGATTGAAGTCCATGGACCCCGTCCGAGCCCTAGGTAGCATTGCTCCAGCCGCCGCCCTGATCATTGGGCTTGGCGTGGCGCCGCTGGCGCGCGCCCAGTTCATTGAAGGGCCTTATGTTGCTGGTGGGCTCGGCATAAATTACCTGGATGATGCAAAATTTCGCCTGGATAGCAGCCTGAGCCAGGGCATGACGGCGCTTGGCCAGCCCAATGGTGGCCAATTGGGCTTTGAGTATGGCGGGGTTGGCGTGCTCAGCCTGGGTTGGGGCTTCAGCAACGGGATCCGGCTGGAAATTGAAGGCAGCTTCCGCAGCAATGAGGTGGATAGCGCCAATGGCGCCGCTGGCCTTGCTGGCCCTGGTGGGCATGGCGGGCGCCAGGATAGCTACGGGCTGATGGGCAATGCGCTGGTGGATTTGGTGCGCATTGGCCCCTTCCTGCCCTATGTCGGGATCGGCGCAGGGTATCTTGTTACCAGCTTCAATGATCTGAATGGCCGGCCCGGCAATGGCAGCTTGCGGCTGCGCAGCGATGATACGGGCGGCGCCTTTGCGGTGCAGGGGATAGCGGGGCTTGGCTTCGTGATTGACCAGGTGCCGGGGCTGACGCTGACAGCCGAGTATCGCTATCTGGAAAGCCTGGGGCCGAGTATCCCTGTGCGCTATGTGAATGCCGCCGGCGCCACGGTGCTGTCCGGCAAGGCGGATACGGAAAGCCGCAACCAATCCTTCCTGCTTGGCCTGCGCTACGCCTTCAATGCGCCTGCCGCCACACCTGCTGCTGTCGCGGCGCCTGTCGCAGCGCGCAGCTTCCTGATCTTCTTTGACTGGAACCGCGCTGATCTGACCGCGCGCGCCCGCCAGATCATTGGTGAGGCCGCTGAAGCGGCCCGCGCCCAGCCGACGCGGATTGAAGTGGCGGGACATGCGGATCGCACCGGCACGCCGCAATATAATTTGGCATTGTCGCGCCGCCGCGCCGAAACCGTAGCGGAAGAACTGATCCGGCGTGGCATTGCGCGCCAGGACATCAGCATCACGGCCTTGGGTGAAACACAGCCGCTGGTGGCAACCGCCGATGGCGTCCGCGAACCACAGAACCGGCGCGTTGAAATTATCCTGAAATAGCGATGGATCAGGTATAGTTCTTTCCGGGGTCGTTGCACCAATTTACGCCCAAGTTGGATAGCGACGCTGACAAACATCATAACATACTCGCGCGACAGGGGGCATCCGCGATGGGAAAAACGCCCCAAAAATTAGAGCATAACGCGGCGAAATGCATCGCATCAGGGGCTCACTGCATCCCCTTGTCGCACCTATTCCCGCCGCATCATGCGCGTAAGAGCGGCAACAGGCAGCAGCCCTACCAGCACAATCAGCACGGCTGCGGTTGATGCCTCGGCCAATCGTTCATCGGAAGCGAGATTATAGACACGCACCGCAAGCGTATCGAGGTCAAAGGGCCGCACAATCAGCGTCGCCGGCAATTCCTTCATGGTGTCCACAAACACCAATAGCCCCGCGGTCAGCAGCGCGCCGCGCGCCAGCGGCACTTCAACCTCGCGCACCGCCTGGCCCGGGCGGCGGCCCAGGACGCGCGCCGCATCGGTATAGGATGGCTTGAGCCGCGCCAGCCCCGATTCCACCGTGGACAAGGCCACCGCCAGAAAGCGCACCAGATAGGCAAACACCAGCGCCACCATGGTGCCCGACAGCAATAGCCCGGACGAAACGCCAAAGCGCGTGCGCAGCCAGGAATCGAGCGCATTGTCGAACAACCCGAAGGGCACCAACACACCCACCGCAATCACCGAACCCGGCAGCGCATAGCCAAGCGATGCCACCCGATTGGCGATGGAGCGTGCCGGAGAAGGGTAAAGCCGTGCCGCCCAGGCCATGCCGGCCGCGAGCAGCACCGCAAGCACAGCAGTCATGCCCGACAGCACCAGGGAATTGCGTGCATAGGGCAGATAACGCGCTGGGCTGAAGGGATCGCCTGCCTGCACCATCAGCCACAGCAAAGCGCCGGCCGGGATCACAAAACCGATGGTCAGCGGCAGCGCGCAGGCCAGCAGCACCATCGCTTCCCGCCAGCCGGAAAGCCGCACCGGGCGGAGCGCCGGGTGGCGTGTGGTGGTTGGGTGAAAACGCCGCCCTCCACGCGAAAAATGCTCAAGCGCCAACAGCAACCCGACACAGCCAAGCAGGGCCAGCGCAAGCTGCGCCGCGGCCGGGCGGTTATCCATGCCGAACCAGGCTTCATAAATGCCGGTGGTGAAACTCCGCACCGCGAAATGCTGCACCGTGCCGAAATCGGCCAGCGTTTCCATCAGCGCCAGCGCAATGCCGGCGGCCAAGGCAGGGCGTGCGAGCGGCAAGGCGACATGCAGAAAACTGCGCGCCAGCCCATGGCCGAGCGTGCGCGATGCCTCGATCAGACACACGCTTTGCTGCAAAAAGGCCGCACGGCAGAGCATATACACGTAAGGGTACAGCACCATGGCGAGCATGAGCGCCGCACCCGGCAGGCTGCGGATTTCCGGGAACCAATATTGTCCGAAGGAAAGCCCGGTGGCGGCGCGCAAAGTGCTTTGCACCGGCCCCGCCACATCCAACAGCCATGTATAGACATAGCCGCAAAGATAGGCGGGCATGGCAATCGGCAACAGCAAGGCTACTTCCAGAAAGCGCCTTCCGCGAAACTCACAGGCCACCACCAGCCAGGCGGTGATGGCGCCCGCGCTGCCTGCCATGGCCGCTACCAGCAAGGCCAAAAGCACGGAATTGGCCAGCATTTCCGGTAGTGTCGTGGCGAGGATATGCCGCCAGACCTCGCCCCCTGGCGCAGCGGCCGTCACCAGCACGGCCAGGATCGGCGTTGCCATGGCGCAGCCGACAAGCAGGGATCCCCAGGCCCAGGCAGGGCTGCGGCGCCGGGACGGCATGGCGGCAGGGGTTTCAGTGGTCGTGCTGGACATGACGAAGCCCCCCTATCACGGGCGACGCTTGGGGGCGAGGTAGAGCCCTATCTTCGGACCGGCGCTATCCCTGGGCTGAAGCCATCCAGCGTCCAGTAATAAGCCGCCGCGCTGGAACGCAGGCTGCCGACACGCGGCGCACTCAAATCCAGGATCACCACGATCACCGATGTCCACATGCCGATCAGCAGCACGGAAAGGAAGGGCAGGGAAAGCCCGCGCAGCCCCAATTGATAGCCAAGCGCGCCGATGCTGAGCACCGCGATGCCCATCAGCAGCCAGACCATTTGCGGCGGCATGGTTTGGCTGAAGGCGAAGCGTTCGGCCGTTGAACTGTCAAACACTTCATTCGTCGCGGCCATCAAGGTTGCGGCAATCGCATCCGGCCTTTCGCGCACAATGGCCGTAACATTTTCCCAAATACGGGTCTGTAGCGCCGAGGTCTGGTCGTTGATGGCGCGCACAACTTCACGTTCCGCCGGCGCCGTGATGAAATCGGCGCGGAGCTTCGTGTATTCCTCAAGCAGCTTGGCGACTTCCTCGCCGCGAGGATGGCCAATCGCCTTGGCGCGCAGCCAGGCGGTGCCGAGCGCATTGGCCTCTGTCAGCGTGCCTTGGCGGCGTTCCTCAAAGCGCGTGCTGGCGAAGGACAGCGTGAGCGCCAGCACAAAGGCGAGCAGGCCGAGCATACCGCCCACCACAACGCCAACCCCTTCCCCCGGCGGGCTACCCTTCGCGGCCGCGCGCCGCCCGAGCCATAAGCCGAGCCTTTCCGCCACCCATTGGACTCCGAAAAAAAGCAGCCAGAAGGCAAGCAGGCTGAAGGCCAGGATTTCACCGAGCAGGTTTATCATTTGGCATTCTCCGCGCTCAAAAAATCAAAACCGGCCAGGGCATGGATTTGGGCGATGGCTTCCAATTCCGCGACCGAAACCCATTCATCCGCGCCGCCCATATTATGCGGGGTTGGGCCATAAACCACGGTCGGCAGCCCTGCCATGCGAAACCAGCGCGCATCGGAACCACCGACGCGCATATTCACCGCAACGGGCTCATGCAGCACATCCTCGGCCACCTGATGCACCTGGCGGATGATGGGGGCGGCAGGGTCAGTGTGGTTGGGTTCAAAGCAGCGCAGCACGCGCCAGGTGATGCCCGGCAGCGCATCCAAGGCTCTATGTAATTCAGCGAGCAGCCGCGTGCTGGCCACACCCACCGGCAGGCGGATATCACAGGCGGCACGGGCCGAGGCTGGCACCAGATTAGGTGAGGCGCCGCCTTCGACGCGCCCGATATTCACGGTGACACTGCCGAGCACCGCGGCTTCGCCAGCGCCCGAGAGCGCTTCACTGATGCCGCGCGCGGCGGCGATGGCGGCAGTGACGGCCGGCGGCGCTTCGGGCGCCATGGAGCGCAGTGCGGCCACCGCATCCAGGGCAGCGCGCAGCCGGTCAATGGCGTTATCGCCCAAATGAACATGGGCGCCATGGGAAGCGCGGCCCGCAGCCTCGATCTCGATCCAGACAAAGCCCTTTTCGCCAAAGCGCAGCACGCGCGGGCTGCCGGCATCGCCAATGATCACGCCATCCGCCTGGGCCAGGCCCGGCACATGATCCAGCAGCCATTTGGTGCCAAGCGGGCCCATGCTTTCCTCATCGCCGGCCAGCGTCAGCAGGGCCTCGCCCCGCCAGGCGGCACGATATTCGGCGAGCAAGGCAAAGGCCAGCATGGAAGCAGCGATGCCGCCCTTCATGTCGGCGACCCCGCGACCATAAAGCCGGCCATCGCGCAACACGCCGCCCAAGGGGGGCACGGTCCAGGGCAAAGCCTCATTCACCGGGTAGGTATCCAGATGGCCGTTATAGGCGAGCAGCCGCCCCGGCCCGGCACCACGGATGCGCGCAACCAGGTTGGTCACCTGGGGGGCGGTTTCATGCAGGGAAATCTCAGCCGTCGGGGCAAGGGAACGCAGCATGGCGGCGGCTTCTCCCGCAACTCCCCGCACATCGCCGGGCGGGTTGGGGGAGGCGATGGCGGTCAGGCGTTGCGTCAGCGCCACCACCTCTGGCGCGCGGCGCGCGGCGGCGTTGGCGAAAGCGGCGCGGGCGGCGGCGTTCATCCAGCTACCCTGAGGGGAGGCGTGCAGACTGGCAAGCCGGTTTGTGCTTGCAATATTGGCCGGCGCGGGCATATCCGGACCCAACGGGCTTTGGCCGGGCTGCCGCAGGGGCCGCCTCGCCCCTCTGGAGAACTCCCCCATGCGCATAGATGCCATTCCCATCGGCAAGGACCCGCCGAATGATGTGAATGTGATCGTTGAAGTCCCGATCGGCGGCGAGCCCATCAAATACGAAATGGACAAGGCCGCCGGTACGCTTTTCGTGGACCGCTTTCTGCACACACCCATGCGCTATCCGGGGAATTACGGCTTTGTGCCGCATACGCTTTCCGAAGATGGCGACCCGATTGATGTGCTGGTGGCCAATACGCGGCCCATCGTCCCTGGCGCGGTGTTGAATGTGCGCCCCGTTGGCGTGATGAAGATGGAAGATGATGGCGGGGGGGATGAGAAGATCATTGCTGTCCCTTCCGACAAGCTGACCCAGCGCTATTTGCATGTGCGCAACCACACTGACCTGCCCAAGATCACCATTGAGCAAATCCAGCATTTTTTTGAGCACTACAAAGACCTGGAGCCCGGCAAATGGGTGAAATTCATCGGCTGGGGCGATGCCGATGAGGCGCGCCGGCTGATCCGGGAAGCGATTGAACGGGCGAAAACTGTCTGAATCAGCCTGAAAAGGGCGGGTTTTCGGCCTGAATCCCGCCTCCCCCGTTGCGCCCCTGCCCTACCCCTTTTATGGAAGCGCCCTATCGAGGCTGTCGCGGAGTGAGACTCCGCGCCGGTCCCCATGCCGGCGCGCGGCGGCCTTAACCGCGCCACGAAGGGGGAGTCTAAGCTTTGCTGACCTTATCGCTGATCCTTGTGATCGCGCTTGGGGCGTTGTCCATCGCCTATGGTGTGATCACTGCCAAGGATGTGCTTTCGCGCGATCCCGGTTCGCCGCGGATGCAGGAAATTGCTCTCGCCATTCAGGAAGGCGCATCGGCCTATCTGAAGCGGCAATACGGCACCATTGCCATTGTGGGCGTGGTGCTTTTCGCCCTGGTCGCCTGGCGGCTTGGCTTTGCCGTGGCGATTGGCTTTGCCATTGGCGCCATCCTGTCCGGTGTCGCGGGCTTCATCGGCATGAATGTCTCCGTGCGCGCCAATCTGCGGACCGCGCAGGCTTCCACGCAATCCCTCGCCGCTGGCCTTGATGTTGCGTTCAAATCGGGCGCCATTACGGGGATGCTGGTGGCGGGCCTCGCGCTGCTGGGTGTGGCGGTTTACTTCTTCATCCTGAGCGTGCTGGGCGGCTTCGCACCCAATAGCCGCACGGTGATTGATGCGCTGGTGGCCCTTGGCTTCGGCGCTTCGCTGATTTCGATTTTTGCGCGCTTGGGCGGCGGCATCTTCACCAAGGGTGCGGATGTGGGCGGCGATATGGTGGGCAAGGTGGAAGCCGGCATCCCTGAGGATGACCCCCGCAACCCCGCCACCATCGCCGATAATGTCGGTGACAATGTGGGCGATTGCGCCGGCATGGCCGCTGACTTGTTCGAGACCTATGCGGTGACCATGGTCGCCACCATGGTGCTTGCGGCGATTGCCTTCACCGATCCGGGCAATATGGTGCGCGGCATGATCTATCCGCTCGCGATTGGGGCGGTTTGCGTCGTGACCTCCATCGTCGGTACTTACTTCGTGAAGTTGCCGGCGAATAATTCCATCATGGGCGCCATGTATCGCGGCTTCATCGTGACGGGCATCCTGTCCTTGATCGTGCTGCTGCCGCTGACCTATCTGGTCTTTGGCTTCGGTTCCATGACGGCGGCGGGCACCAGCTTCACCTCCTTCGACCTGTTCCTATGCGGCGTGGTCGGGCTGGCGGTGACGGGGCTGATCGTTTGGATCACGGAATACTATACCGGCACGGGCTTCCGCCCGGTGAAGGCGATTGCCGAAAGCTCGGTCACGGGCCATGGCACGAATGTGATCCGCGGGCTTGCGGTTTCGATGGAAAGCACCGCGGTGCCGGCCATCATCATCATCGCGGGCGTGCTGATCACCTATGCGCTGGCGGGGCTTTACGGCATTGCCATTGCGGTGACGACCATGCTGGCGCTGGCTGGCGTGGTGGTGGCGCTGGATGCCTTCGGCCCGGTGACGGATAACGCGGGCGGCATTGCCGAAATGGCTGGCCTGCCCAAGGAAATCCGTCAGACCACGGATGCGCTGGATGCGGTTGGCAATACGACCAAGGCGGTGACCAAGGGCTATGCCATTGGTTCAGCCGGTCTTGGTGCGCTGGTGCTGTTTGCCGCCTATACGCAGGATCTGAACTACTTCGTTCAGAATGCGGCGCAGTATCCGTATTTCCAGGGGGTGGGTAATCTGACCTTCTCGCTTTCCAGCCCATATGTTGTGGTGGGTCTGCTGTTCGGTGGCTTGCTGCCGTATCTGTTCGGCGGCATGGCGATGACAGCGGTGGGCCGCGCGGCAATGAGCGTGGTTGAAGAAGTGCGGCGCCAGTTCAAGGAAAAGCCGGGCATCATGCAGGGCACCGACAAGCCGGATTACGGCCGTGCGGTGGATATGCTGACCAAGGCGGCGATCAAGGAAATGATCATCCCGTCCATGCTGCCCGTACTTTCCCCGCTGGTGGTGTATTTCGGCATCAACGCCATTGCCGGGAAGGCGGCCGCCTTCGAAGCCTTGGGCGCGATGCTGCTTGGCGTGATTGTGACCGGCTTCTTTGTCGCGGTTTCCATGACCACCGGTGGTGGCGCCTGGGATAATGCGAAGAAGTATATTGAAGATGGTCATCATGGCGGCAAGGGCTCTGAGGCCCATAAGGCCGCTGTCACCGGCGACACGGTTGGCGACCCGTATAAGGATACGGCGGGCCCGGCGGTGAACCCGATGATCAAGATCACCAACATCGTCGCCCTGCTGTTGCTGGCGATGCTGGCGCATAGCTGAGCTTGTTGCGGCGGCGCTGCCGCCCCAACAAAAAGCCCAGGGGGGTTCTGCCTCCTGGGCTTTTTTTGTCTTCGCTTGGTGAAGTCCGCGCGGCTGCGGCCCTGCAATCAAAAAGCCGTCCAGCCACCATCTACCGGCAAGGTAATCCCGGTGACGAAGGAAGATTGGCTTGAGGCAAGCCACAAGATACCCTCGGCCTGTTCTTCGGGTGTCGCGTTGCGGCCAAGCAGGCCTTGGATCTTGGCGGGCGTCAGGCTATTCGGATCAAGCCCTGGATTGGTCTTCATCCGATCACCGATATAGCTTTCAACCAGGCGGCCGGCCTGTTCCACCATGGGCGTATCCGTGCCGGATGGGCAAATGGCGTTGCAGCGAATGCCATGCCGCGCATAGTCCAGCGCGATGCTGCGCGTGAGCCCCACCACGCCATGCTTGCTGGCGGCATAGGCGGGCGCGCCATTCAAGCCGGTGATGCCGCCAATGGACGCCATATTGACGATGACGCCGCCACCCTGCGCGACCATTTGGCGCAATTCCGCGCGGCAGCAGAGAAAAACGCCGGTCAGGTTCACCGCCATGACACGCTGCCACATCTCAAGCGATGCTTCACTCACGGTGGCGACTTCCGGCTGCATGATGCCGGCATTATTCACCGCGACATCCAGGCGGCCATAGGCGGCGACGCAGTCTGCCACCATGGCGTCGGCCCCTGCTTCGGAGGACGCATCCACCACCATCGCGCGTGCCGTGCCGCCGGCGCTGACGATAGAGGCCCGCAAGGCTTCCAATTCATCGGCAATAATATCGGTCAGCAGAAGGCGCGCACCTTCGGCCGCGGCAAGCCTGGATGTCGCGGCGCCAATGCCGCGCGCCGCACCGGTGATGATCATCGCCGCGCCATTGAAACGGGACATGACGCCTCCTGCTGGATGTGTGGCAGGCGGGGTCAGACCCCGCCCGGGTTTCAGTTCAAAGCTGCCCACCCTTGCGGCCAGCCATGGCGCCAAGCCGCAGGCGCAGCGCATTCAGCTTGATGAATCCTTGCGCATCAAACTGGTCATATGCGCCCTGATCATCCTCGAACGTCACATGCTTCATGGAATAGAGGCTATTGGGCGATTGCCGCCCAGTGACGATGGTATTGCCCTTATAGAGCTTGAGCCGCACGGTGCCTGAGACGCTGTGCTGGCTTTCATCAATGAGTGCTTGCAGCATGCGCCGTTCGGGTGCGAACCAGAAGCCGTTATAGATCAGCTCCGCATAGCGCGGCATTAAACTATCTTTGAGATGCGCCGCTTCGCGATCGAGCGTGATGCTTTCCATGGCGCGATGCGCCACATAAAGAATGGTGCCGCCGGGTGTTTCATAACAACCGCGGGACTTCATGCCGACAAAGCGGTTTTCGACCAGATCAAGCCGGCCAATGCCGTTTTCCTTGCCTAGTGCATTCAAGCGTGTGAGCAAGGTGGCGGGTGACAGGCGTTCGCCATTGATGCCAACCGCATCGCCGCGTTCGAATTCAATGGTGATATCGGTGGCGCGGTCCGGCGCATCCATCGGGCTGATGGTGCGCTGCCAAACCATTTCATCCGGCGCATCCCAGGGTTCTTCCAGGATTTTGCCTTCGCTGCTGCTGTGCAGAAGGTTGGCATCCACGCTGAAGGGTGCTTCGCCGCGCTTATCCTTGGCGATGGGGATCTGGTGCTCCTCGGCGAATTGGATCAAGCGCGTGCGGCTGGTCAGGTCCCATTCGCGCCAGGGGGCGATTACCTTCACATCGGGCTTCAGCGCGTAATAGCTGAGTTCAAACCGCACCTGGTCATTGCCTTTGCCGGTCGCGCCATGCGCCACGGCATCGGCACCCATGGCTTCGGCGATTTCAATCTGGCGCTTGGCAATCAGCGGGCGCGCGATGGAGGTGCCGAGCAGATACATGCCCTCATACAGCGCATTGGCGCGGAACATCGGGAAGACGAAATCGCGGATGAATTCTTCCCGCAAATCATCCATGAAAATATTTTCCGGCTTGATGCCAAGCAGCAGCGCCTTGTCGCGCGCCGGGCCCAATTCCTCACCCTGGCCAAGATCGGCGGTGAAGGTGATGACTTCGCACTTATAGGTGGTTTGCAGCCATTTCAGGATGACGCTGGTATCAAGCCCACCGGAATAGGCGAGCACGACCTTCTTCACATCTTTGACGCGCATGATCTTTCCCTTGGGAAGTGCAATATGGAAGGGCGATATGCCCCCCGCGCGCAGCAAGGGCAAGCGGGGCTTGCCCGGGCGTTTGGGCTTATCGCTTGCGATTGGGCCGCGTTCCTGATCGCGGCGTGAGAGTTTTCAGGGGTTGCCTTAATTTGATGAGGTTTCTCAATGCCTTCCGTGTCGCTTCTGGTTCAGTCCTCTGCCGTTGAGGACCCTCGCCAGTCCCGGAGCATATTACGTTCAGATGGGATCATCTGAACGTGTGAAGATGCTCGAAAAACAAAGATATAGACCGGGTTGCGTGAACCCATGGGAACGCAATACGCTCTAGGAGCTGGGCCACCCACTACCGCAGCGGTGCGGAGCCATTGGGGCGTCCAAAATCGCCTGCATTGGGTAGGCTAAGTCGTTCTTTTCGGCGACCTGACGCGGCTGAGAACAGGCAGCAGACCACATAAACTGGCGATGGACATGACCCGCAACGCAGACGACAAACCCAGCCCAGAGATCCGCTGAAAAAAGCTGCCATGAACCCAGATTATTGGGCTCATGGCCATGTGGCCGCAGCGATAATGCTCTCAAGCGCCCGCCATAACGCGCCTCTAGCCGTGATGAGCACGCCCAGGGAGCAGAATATCGCCCCCATTGCGGAAGGGCTCCATCAAAGACGCCCCCATGGCTGACGCCCAGCGTCACCTTCCCCCAACAATGACCAGCAAGGCGCCTTCATCACGCCTTGTCATGTTGAGAAGAGAGCATAGAGATCAGCCAGCGACAGATTGGTCCCCACTATGATCACATCATCGCCAGCACCGCCATTAAAGTTGTTTGAAAGCCCATTGCCGATCAGCGTGTCACCGCCAGCGCCGCCAGTTACCGTAATGCCAGTTACGCCTGTCGCTATCGCCAGCATTTCGACATTCACCGGCAGGGTTAGATCCACCGAGGTCATGATGGTATCCGTACCAGCGCTAAGGTTTTCAATCACTGAATCCAGCTGGTTGGCCACGTGATAGAAATCATTGCCCGCGCCGCCATCCAGTCTATTGGTACCGGCAGAGCCAAAAAGGGTATCGCTCCCCTCTCCGCCGACCAGCGTATCGGCTGCGGCGCTGCCGAGCAGGCTATCATCGCCCGCGCCACCATCTACGGTCTGCGAGGCGCCGCCGCCGGCGACCAGCGTGTCATTCCCTGCTTGGCCCGAAATGCCCTGATTAGTGCCTATGCCGCCAACAAGGCTATCCGCCCCGTCACCGCCTTGACCGCCGCTAAAGCCACCCGTCCCAACAACGATCGTATCCGCACCATCCTCCCCATTGTAGACAACGCCAGTGTTGGATCCGCCCCATAGGCTGTCATTGCCCGCACCGGCGGAGAAGTAGTGATCCGCACCATACCCGTCACTTAGCGTGTCATCGCCAGCTCCACCATAAAGAAAGTGATGATGGCCCGTGCCGGCCACCAGGCTGTCATTGCCATCATCACCGGCAATGCCCAAGCTGTTGCCGCTGCCGAGGATAAGGGTGTCATTGCCATTGCCACCCACGAGATCCTTTTCGCCGGTATCGCCCGCGGAAAGGCTGTCGTTGCCATCCCCGCCTTCATAGTCGTGATTGGTCCCGCTGCCCGCAAGCAGGGTATCGTTACCCGCATTCCCGTAGATGCTCTGATCGTTTCCGGAGCCGCCCAGGATACTATCCGCATCATCGCCACCATAGACATACTGGGTAGTGCCGGTACCCGCGACCAGCGTATCCGCGCCAGCATCGCCATAGAAATACTGCTGCCCACCAGACCCACCACGCACGCTGTCAGCATCATTGCCACCATAGACATACTGGGTATAGCCGGTACCGGCGACCAGCGTATCCGCGCCAGCGTCGCCATAGACATACTGCTGCCAGCCGCTACCACCACGCACACTGTCAGCATCATCGCCGCCTGAAATGAACAGCCAATCGCTCCCAGCAGCAACTAGCGTGTCGTTGCCACTCTCGCCCAAAAGGCCCTGACCATTCGGGCCCGAACCAGCCTGGAGGTTATCGTTCCCCGTACCACCATAAACGGTAACATTGCCGCCAGGGCCGACAGCCAAGGTGTCATTGCCTTCATCGCCATAGAGCTGCAGCGTATTTCCAGAACCACCCAACAGACTATCGCCATCGGCCCCACCGCTCAGCGTCTGGTTATTGCCGCTGCCGCCAATAAGCGTGTCGGCCAAGTTGCTGCCGTTGATAACCTCAATGCCTTGCAGAACTTCCGCGCTAGCATAACCATCAAGGCCGCTTCCAGCAGTAAGGTCTATGCTGACGCCCCGCGTGGCTGCTGTATTGTTGGCTGGGTTGAAAGCATAGCTTACCGTATCAATGCCGTTTCCACCCACAAAGGTATCGGCACCAGAGGATCCGACGAAAAAATCATTGCCAACACCGCCCAAGAAGCTGTCATTGAAGGTGCTGCCCCAAATCTGTTCAATCCCAATCAGCGTATCCGTACCGCCCTGACCATCCTGCACCTGACCAGTCGCAAGATTGACGGTAATGCCCGTAGTGGCATTGCGATACTCCGCAATATCGGCATCACCCGCACCACCAACAATGGAATCACTGCCACCATTGCCGCGCAGCCGATCATTGCCCGCAGCGCCAATCACCACGTCATCGTAGCTGCTGCCCCAGACAGCTTCGATACTGACCAGCCTATCCGTGCCGTTCGCACCATCGCTGGCAACACCGTCATTCAGATTGACGCTGACACCAGAAGTGGCGAAGGAATAATCCACAACATCGGTTCCGTTGCCTCCATCCAGCGTATCATTGCCGTTGTTGCCGCGGAAATTATTGTCTCTCCCATCACCAATGATCAGGTCATTCCCCGCACCGCCACGCACATTTTCAATACTGATCAGCGTATCCGTGCCGCCCATGCCATCATTGGCACGCCCCGCAACAAGATCGACGGTGATCGCCTGCGAACTGGCACTGAGATAGAAGTAATCAGCCAGATCCTGGGAGCCATTTCCACCATCAATGAGATCATTGCCCTCCCAACCACGGAAGCGATCATTGCCATTGCCGCCAATCAGCGTATCGGCAAAGGATGACGCGTTGACAGCAGTAATGCCTATAAGGCTATCCGTGCCATTGGCCCCATCGCTGGCAACACCGGCAGCAAGATTGACGCTTACCCCGGTCAGCGTAACGATCGACGAATTATAGTCAGCAAAGACGCCGCCTTGGCCATAATTGTCTATGATCGTGTCATTGCCGATATTGCCGAATATCAACAAATTCGTGTTGACTGTCGCAGCGGTTTGCACCGTAATCTGGTCAGCGGCGTTCGAACCAGACAGAATTTCAAAGCCAAGGATGCTGTCAGTCCCTTCTGCGGAGGTGACTGTTGCACGGTTTACACCGCTTGAGCTGCCATCATTGTTAACCGTCGCCGTAAGGGCCGGGCCGCCAGTATGGCTGTACAAAATTCGGTCATTAGTGCCCGCGCCGGCATCTATCGTATCATTGCCGGCTTCGCCGAATAAACGGTCATTCCCAGCACCAGCCACAATGCTGTCATCACCATTACCACCATAAATCGTATCAGCGCCGTCACCACCCAGAACGATATCGTTACCGCTATTCCCGAAGAGGGAATCATTGCCGGCATCACCCAGGATACTATCCGCATCATTGCCGCCGCTAAGCGAATCATTGCCCTCATTGCCCTGGATTGTATCATTACCGTCAAGGCCCAGATAGCTGTCATTCCCGCCAAGCAGGTCAATCGCATCGGCGCCAATGCCGCCAGACAAGGCGTCGTCGCCGCCTGTTGCCCCGAAGATCAATGTTGGCGCAATACCTTCAGAAGCCATCACGGTAGCCGCACCATTGGTGTAGGTCACCAAGCCGCCAGAATTTGTGCCACGAATCCAGCCAAGATCTTCAAACAGAAGAACATCATTACCGCTACCGTAAACACGCAGCACATCCGTATCTGAAAGCGCCAGCACGCTGGCCGCGGTCAGACCAAGCACATGGCCAGAACCGGCAAGGTCAATAGCCTCAATACCTGCGGCGCCGCTCAGGTCTCCCGCGCTTGCAGAAGTTGTATCAACGCCGCCCCCCAGCATGGAGACCGTATCATTACCGCTTGAGTCGATGATCCGGCCATTATCCATACCGGCCACCAGGTAAAGGTCATTCCCGGCATCGCCGCTTAATGTGTCAACAAGCCCACCGGCAATAAGTGTATCCGCACCATCCCCGCCAAGAATGCTGTCATTACCATTCCCACCAGAGAGCGAGTCATTGTGCGCGCCCCCCAAAAGCGTATCAGCGCCCGACCCGCCTGCTAGCGTATCCGCGCCATCTTCACCGGACAGATGATCATCGCCATTGCCGCCCTGGACCAGGTCATCGCCAAGGCCACCCAAGGCGATATCCGCATCATCACCGCCATCAATCCTGTCATCACCCAGGCCGCCAAGAATACTGTCATTGCCGGCAAATCCGCCGATCGTGTCATTGCCGTTGCCACCATCAAGGGTATCGGCACCGTTGGAGCCGATAACGGGGTCATTCCCATCACCGGCATTGACGACGGAACCTGTTGATCCAGACGTGGCGATTCCTTGTGTGTTAAGCGGCCTTAGCAAGCGGCAGGTTGAAGGGGATGGGGCAATCGCCTCTCCACACCGCGCAGGTTGAGGCTCGGGCTGCGGCCATAGGCCCAGCCAAAGCCTCAAATTCTTGGGGTTGCAGATCGGTCAAAACGCCCCCTTGGGGTAAAGACGGAATTTATGAACGAACGATTAATAACAGATTTGTTACTTCAACAAGCCCTAAACAGGCCTCACGATTTAGTTTCAGAATTTTTCACGGTTTTTTCACAAAATTTCTGACTTTAGATCAAAGAATACAGCCCTTGGTTGCGCAATGCTCAACCCAAAGTTTCGCGAATCGCTGATCACCCTTCGCCCTTGCTTTGGCCGAGCGAATTGCCCCCGCTCCGCCAAGGGCGGTCAATTCCGACAAAAATGTCGTGGTGATGCCAAGGCAACGCCGTTTGCCAATCCATCCAAACTGCTTCTTTCCCCCGCAGTAGCGCGGGCGCCATCACCCGACAGCGATTCTGTAGCCCATCATGGACTGCCGATATTGCGCTGCGGGCAAGGCTTCGTTTTGTCCAGACATGCCCCCCCCGCCCGCAGCCAGGGTAAGCGGGGCTTGCTCGGGCGGTTGGGCTGCGGGACAAAGGAGCCAATAAGCAAGGAACAGTTATGCGGCGCTTTGGGGGCTTTGTTGGTGCGGCGGCGATGCTGATCGGGCTTGGCGTGGCCCCGGTCAGCCATGCGCAAGCGCCGATCATGCCCATTCTGGAAGCGCCGGCCATTCTGGACCTACCGGAAGCGAGCCATGCGAGTGTTCGGCGCTTTCTCAATCTGAACACGCCGCGCGCACTCGCCTTCGGCCCTAATGGCGTTTTCAATTGGCAGGCGGGCGGGGGCGATGCGGCCTTTGTCGAACAAACCGCGCTGACCAATTGTGAAAGGCGCGCGAGGCCTGGTGCTTGCACCATCGCGCTGCGCGATCTTTCGATTGTGAAACCCGGGCGGGAATGGGCGCCGAGCCCACCGCCCGAGGGGGTGGCCATCACCTCGGCCCATCACGCGACGCTGCCGGATGAACGCTTCATCTGGTGGGGGCCGGAACAGGCGCGCGGCGTGCTGGTGTTTGGCCATGGCAAGGAAGCGCTGACCGATCTGCGCGGGCGGCAACCGCAAAGCTGGACGCGGCATTTCAATAATGCCGGCTTTGATGGTTGGCGCTTTGACCGTGAACCCAGTGCCGATAGCGCGCGCCGCGCGGCAGCCTGGCTACGCGATGATTTGGCGGAGCTGCGCGGGCGCGGCTATCGGCAGGTGATTGTGGCCGGTCAATCGCGCGGCGGCTGGAATGCGCTGATGGTGCTGAACCGTCCTGGCCTGGCCGATGTGGCGATTGCGATTGCCGCCGCCGCGCATGGCCGACCGAGCGAGGAAAACAATCGCCTGCATGCGCAAATTGCGGAATTGGAAACGCTTTTGGCTGAAGCCGCCCGAGCAGGCCGCATGCGGCTTGCGGTTGTGGATTTTCGCGATGATCCCTTCATGGCAGAACCAGACAAGCGGGCCGAAGCGCTGCGGCGCCAGCGTGAGCGCTTTGCCGCAGTTTTGTTGATTGATCGGCCAGAAGGGATGACCGGCCATGGCGCAGGCGGCTCCATGGCCTTCAATGATCGCTACGGGGCGTGTTTGCTGCGCTTCGCGACTGCGCCGCGCCCGCCTTCGGCGTGCTGAGGCGGCGCAGATCGCGCAGGTGCGGACACCAAAGAGCGACGGGAGAACGCCATGAGCATGACCTATCGGGTTGAAGCCTATAACCTTTCGCATGCATCCGAAAACCGCATTCATGATGATGCGACGGCGCAGCGCTTTGGCTTTACTGGAGGCCTGGTGCCGGGGGTGGAGGTATTCGCCTATTGCTGCCACCCGGCGGTGGAGCGCTGGGGTCGCGATTTCTTGCGCCGAGGCGAGATCTCAACCGAGTTTCAAAAGCCAGTCTATGATGGGCGCATGGCCACCGTCACTGCAACGCCAGAGGCGGATGGGTTCGCGCTGGCGGTGGAGAGCGAGGGGGTTGCCTGTGCCAATGGCTTTGCGCGCCTGCCCGACCTGCCCAACGAAGCTGTTTCCGTAGCGGAGTGGCCTGCGACTTTCCCACCTGAAACGCGCCCCAAGGCCGACGATGGAAGCCTGGCTCCCGGGCTGTGGCTTGGTACGCGCGCCTTGGCACTGACACCGCAAGTTCTTGCCGATTATTTGCGCGATGTGCGCGAAACCGCGCCGCTCTATGCCGACGAAAGCCTTGCGCATCCGGGCTTGGTGTTGCGCATATGCAATTGGCTGCTCACACAGAATGTCGTGCTGGGGCCGTGGATTCACATTGGCAGCAAGCTGCGCTTTCACGGTGAGGCGCGGCTTGGTGAAGGCCTGACTGCCCGCGGGCGCATCACCGCCAATATTGACCGTAAGGGGCATCGCATTGTGACGATTGAGGCGCTGGTTCTGGCAGATGCAACACGCCCCATTGCGCGCGTAACGCATGACGCCATTTGGCGGCCGCGCCAGATGGCGGAGGCCGAAGCTTAAGCCTTGTTGTGGGGGTGCGGCCTTTTCGATGGCAGTTGATCATAACAAGTGCTTGGACGTCGTCCACAAGCTCTGTCAAGTGCATGTATTTTGCACTTTCGCTCGGCAGAGATGCACCAGCCTATTGTTCAGTAGGGTTTTGCGACCCGCCTGGTGGTTCCACTTGGCTTGAAAATGCTCCAAAGTGCGGATCAAATAATGAATAGGGCCAAGATCGAATCGATACTCATTTCCTGTGCAAGGATAATGTCATCCCCCGCACCACCGAAAAGATTATTGGCAAGACCATTACCGATGAGCGTATCGCTCGCATTGCTGCCGGTCAGACTAAGGCCGGAAAAGCCGGCTGCCAGCATCAATGCCTCAACATTCGCTGGCATGGTATAGCTGACCGAAGTGATGATGATATCGGCGCCGCCGCCAATGCTTTCGATCACCTGATCCGATGCGTTATCAATCAGGAAACGATCCGCCCCTTCTCCGCCGATCAGGGTATCAATCCCGGCGCCACCATCCAGCGTATCATTACCGGCACCACCGGAGAGATTATTGCCGTTTCCATTGCCAACAAGCAGATCACCGGCGCTGCCACCAGTGAGGCTTTGGCCCAAAACTCCATCGCCAAGTATCAGAGCCTCAATATTCGCTGGCATCACGTAGCTGACTGAGGCGATGACGGTATCCGCGCCGCCACCAACGCTTTCGATCACCTGATCCGATGCAGTATCAACCAGAAAACGGTCATCCCCTTCTCCGCCGAAAAGACTATCGGCGCCCAGGCCGCCATCCAGCGTGTCATTGCCGCTATCGCCGGTGATATTATCTGCGCCTGCATTACCGGTCAGCAGGTTATTGGCGGCATTGCCGATCAGCGTGTCATTGGCAGATCCGCCCATGGCATTTTCAATCACAACATTATTGGCAATGGTGAAACCGCCGATGATGTTCGATGCATAGGAAACGTAGCCGCCGGCATTTGGGCCGGTCAGTGGTGCCGCATTCAGATTGATGATGCTGGCGACGGACGAACCGGAATTGCTGATGACATCCACCCCGCCTGTATCCCAAATACATGACCAGAAAGTTCCGGCAGCGTTCACGGTAGGTAGCGTATAGGTGTTATTGCCAGAGGCATAGCTGGTATTGGCGCCATAAATGATTTGAATGGCAGCAATATCAAGCGCCATGGGCGTCGCTGTCCAGCCATAACTCACATCGGAATGATTTGGATATTGCGTTATCCAACCATCATTATAGCCCATGACAGTGAAAATGCCCTGATTGAGACCGTAGTCACCATAATCGTCAAACTCCGCCGTGACGCCAGGAAAGACGGTTGCATCGGCAGCTAATCCGCCATCATGCGGATGCGCAAGGCCAAGCAAGTGGCCCAATTCATGGATCAGGGTGACAAAACCCTGCCCCCCCCGATTCACTCCCGATCCTACCCAGGTAAAATGCTGGTTATTGAACCCCATGTAGAGCGGCTCAACAAAGGAGAACCCTGGCGTTTCGCTGTAACCAAGATCACCACCAATCTGCCAATTACTTAGTGACCACATCCATACATCGGCCTGCGATGAAGGCGCCGAAACAAAATCAATATTCGCTACGGCTTCCCAGGCTTCCAAGGCGTTCAAAAGGGCGCTGGTTTCTGAGGAAGTCCAGGGCCTGGCATAGCTTAGGTCGTACAAACCAAATTGAAGATTGTAGGAGATGGTGACCGGCCCGCCGGTCGTGATCAGGCCCGATGAATCCTGCCAAGCACCACCCATGACAAGGCTATCAATCCAGGGATTGGCCCCATTTGTGGGCGTTCCATCGACTGTTACCTCATAGGCCGTGCCAGACATAGTGAGATCCTTTCCGCACAGAGCATGATGTCACTTATTGGGTATTCCAGCTATGCAAAATGCGCAACATGCAGTTTCTTCATGCAACAAAGTTCTTGTCTTCAACCGTTCATAAGTTGAGGTTATCTCTTTTTTTGCGCATCGTGATCAGGCGCCTTTTCGGCAAAGTCGCATCACGGCTGCACCGTGCGTTGCAGCCGTTCCACCGCGAACCCTTCCCGCCGCGCAATCGCGACCGCTGCCGCGTAATCCGCCTCCGCCATCACCGGCGCGCGCGATAGGATCCAAAGGTAATCGCGCCGCGGCGCGCCTACCACGGCCCAGCGATAGTCGGGATCAAGGCCGATGATCCAGTAATCGCCAAAGAAGGGCCAAAAGAAGCTGACGCGCAGCCGGTCATTCGCTGGGCTCGCGCTACGCGCAACGGCGTTGGCATTGCGCATCGCCCCATCAGCCAAGGCATTGCGGCAGCGATTGAGCACATCCACCGCGCCATCGGGGCGGAGCGTATATTGCGCCGTCACGCCTTCACAGCGCACACGGCTGCTATCTTGAAAGCTGGTCGGGAAGCGCGCCGCTTCATGCCAAAGCCCGGCATAGCGCGCGAGATCAACCTGCCCCGCGGTGGCGGGCGTATTCGGCCCGGGTTGGGTGGCGCAGGCGCCAAGCGCCAATAAGGCAACAAGCAGAAAACGACGCATCCTATTCCCCCGGAATGCTGCCCTTGGGCAGCGACAGAACATGATCATAAATCGCCCCGGCAGTTGTGATCCAGATATCCCCGCGCCGCCCGACAATATGTTCCAGCGCACGGCGCAAATGCCGCAGCCGATAGGGCTGACCGACCAAATAGGGGTGCAGCGCAATCCCCATCACTTGCGGCTTGCCATCGGCGATCTGCCGGCGCCTTTCCTCAAAATCCTCCGTGATCATATCAGCAAAATACTCAGCACCATCCTTGCGCGCGACAATCGAGGGAATGTCATTCACCTCCTGCGGGTAGGGAATGGCGAGCAGCTTGCCGGCGCGGGTCTTCAGCCAGATCGGTGCATCATCGGCGCACCAATTGAGCGTATAGCGATAGCCCGCTTCCACGAGTAGATCAGGCGTAATTCGGCTTTCCGCAATCCAGGGCGAAAGCCAGCCACGCGGCGCCTTGCCTTCATGTTTGGTGATGGCGGCACTACTTTCAGTAATCAGCGCGGCTTCTTCGGCGTCCGGCAGGATGGATTGGCGTTCGGCATTGGTGCGCCCATGGCCGGCGATTTCATCGCCACGCGCGCGATGCGCTGCAACCAATTCCGGCGCGTAATCATACATGGCGCTGTTCAACAGCACCGTCGCGGGCAGCCGCATTGCATCAAATAATTCAAGCAAACGCCAGGCGCCCACGCGATTGCCGTAATCCCGCCAGGCGTAATTCAGCACATCGGGCTGCGGCCCGCCGGGCGCCAGTTCGGCCCCCAGCCCCTCACCAAAGGCAAAATGTTCAAGATTGAGGCCAAGATACACCGCGAGTCTTGCCCCGCCGGGCCAGGCATAAGGCACCCGATCCCGCCAGGGGTGATATGTATAGCGTCCATGGCTTGGCAGCATTGCGGTGATCCTTCCCAGGTCTTTTTTGGGGGCGCGGGCCGGCTTCGGCAAGGGCCTGGGGCTTGCCTGCCGCGCCACAGCGGGCCAGCCTTCCACCTGACGAGGGAGAGGATCACATGAAAATCGGCGCCGCCATGTTCTTCACCGATTATTCCATGGCGCCCGGCGAATTGGCCGTGGCCTTGGAAGAACGCGGTTTTGACAGTCTTTGGGCGCCGGAACATTCGCATATTCCGCTGGCGCGCACTGCGGCCTATCCGGGCGGTGGCGCCTTGCCGCGCGAATATTATGAGGTGATGGACCCTTTCGTGACTCTCACTGCCGCTGCGGCCGCCACCAAGAAACTGCTGGTGGGAACAGGTATTTGTCTGGTGGTGCAGCGCGACCCAATCCAAACCGCCAAGGCTGTCGCGACGATTGATCACATCTCTGGCGGTCGCTTTCTTTTTGGTGTCGGCAATGGCTGGAACCAGGATGAGATCGAAAACCACGGCACTGTTTTCGCCTCGCGCCACAAGCTGGCGCGCGAACGTATTGAGGCGATGAAGGCGATCTGGACCCAAGCCCAACCAAGCTATGTCGGCGAATTCGTCAGTTTCACGCCGATGGAAACCGGGCCGAAGCCGCTGCAAAAGCCGCATCCGCCGATCATCGTCGGTGGTGCCTATCCTTGGGGTGCCAAGCGCGCGGTGCGCTATGGCAATGGCTGGATGCCGCATCGTGTGCGCAAGCATTATGCCGATGTCGGCGCGCTGATCCCGCAATTCCGCCAATTGATTGCCGAAGCCGGGCGCCGCGAAGAAGATTTGCCCATCACCATCTGGGGCGTGAAGGAAGATCGCGATGCGCTACTGGCTGACCGAGACCTCGGCGTTGCGCGCGTGGTGCTGAGCCTTGCTGCCGCCAAGCGTGATGAGATCCTGCCACAGCTTGATCGTTGGGCCGGGCTGATTCGCGCGGTGGCTTAGAGCACTGTCTCCGCTGCCAGACGCAGTGCTTCCTGCGTGGCACCCGTCAGCACCAGCGTCGAAAGCTTACCCTCATGCGCTGCCGCCTGCCAATCACGCAAGCGGGCGCGCACACGATCTGCCGGCCCCACCAGCGCGATTTCATCCACCAGCGCATCCGGCACGGCGGCCAGCGCTTCCTTGCGGTGCCCGGCCAGAAACGCCTTTTGGATAGCGACCGCGGCATCGGGAAAGCCCAGGCGCTTGCAATAATCATTGTAGAAATTCTTGCCCACCGCCCCCATGCCGCCGATGTAAAGCGCCAATTCCGGCTTCACGGAATCACGGCAAGCTTGCAGATCATCGCCGACTCTAATTTTCGTATAGGGCGCGATATCAAAATCGCTCAAGGCGCGCGGCGTGGTTGCCTTCGCCATGCCTTCCAGCGTTGGCTTCACCACCAAATCGGCCTTTTCCGGCGACATGAAAATCGGCAAATTGCCATCGGCGATTTCACCCGCAAGCCGCATGCCGCCCGGCGTGATGGACGCGCAGTAAAAGCGCATCGGTTTGCCATGCAGAATGCTCTTCAGCGGCTTGCCGAGCCCCGTGGCATCCGGCCCATCATAGGGAATGCGATAATGCGTGCCATGATATTCCAGGGGCCTTTCGCGTGCGATGATGGCGCGCATGATGTCAATATATTCGCGCGTGCGCAGAATTGGGCTGCCATAGGGCTGGCCATGCCAGCCTTCCACCACCTGCGGCCCGGAAGGCCCGACCCCGCACAAAAAGCGATCCCCTGATAAGGATTGCAAGGTCAGCGCCGTTGAAGCCGCACAGGCGGGGCTGCGCGCCGGCATTTGCATAATGCCTGTTCCCGCCTTGATTTTCGTGGTTTGCGCCAGCACCCAGGTGATCGGCGTCACGGCATCTGTCCCGTAGCTTTCGCCACACCAGACCATGGAAAAGCCGAGCCTTTCGGCTTCCAGCACCAGCGCCATATCAATGGTGCCGGTCATGCCAAGCGTCATGCCAAGGCGCATGGTTCAGATCCTTTCCATCACAGTTGCGCGAAAGCTTTCCATCTGCCCCAACACTTTTTCAACAGTCGAACCAAGAAAATTGAAATCAATCGCGCTGACACCCAGCGCGCGCAAGGCTTGGATGTCTTCGACAATCTGCGCCGCACTGCCAGAAAACAAATGGCGTTCCCCATCACCGGCCAGCGCGGGCAATTCCGAGCCGAATTTTTGCACACGGAGCGAGAGCCCAATAGCGGCAGGATCCCGCCCGGCTTCGACGGTCAGGCGACGCAGCTTGGCAACCGCCGCCTTGTAGCGCGCCAGGCTATCCAATGGGAAAGCCGGATTCGTGCCAATGGGATACCAGGCATCACCGAGCCGCGCCGTGCGCCGCAATGCCGGGCCGCTTTCACCCCCCACCCAAATCGGCGGCCCGCCTGGCTGCACGGGCTTGGGTTCAAAGCTGATCTTGTCGAAGGCAACATACTCGCCCTGAAAGCGCGGATCGGGTGCGGTCCATAATTCCCGCGCGGCCAGGATGTATTCATCCGTCACCTTGCCGCGCGCGGCGAAATCTGGCGCATCAAGCGCTTCAAATTCCTCCTTCAACCAGCCCGCACCGATGCCAAGCGTAAGCCGGCCGTTGGAGAAAATATCAATCGTGGACAGGATTTTCGCTGTCAGCACCGCCGGGCGATGCGGCACCACCATCACTGACGTCACCAGCCGTAGCTTGTTGGTGCGTGCGGCGGCAAACATCACCTCGGTCAATTGTTCATGCCGCGCGCCGCGTGCGCCGGCGGGGAATTCGCCATTATCCGAATAGGGGTAAATGGCGTGAATATCGGTTGGGATCACCACATGGTCGCTGAAGGTGGCATAGGCATAGCCCATGGCCTCACCCCCCTGGAGAAGCCGCGTAATCGCCTCAGGCGAGGCGAGCGGGCCGGCGGTTGGGGCGTTGAAACCAATCTGCATTTTGGGCCTCCCATCCCCGCGCATTGCATCTGGCGCGGCCTTCCCACACGATGGGGCCAGGGGAAGGAGGATGGCAAGGGTGCAGGACAGGCTGGAACAAACGCCGCTGGCGGAATTGATGGCAGAAGCGGCCGCGTTGCGCGATGCCGGGCATGGGTGCGTCATGTCCTATTCGCGCAAGGTCTTCATACCGCTGACCAAGCTCTGCCGCGATGTCTGCCATTACTGCACCTTCGCTGAAAAACCGCGCCCAAGCCGTGCCACGTATCTGATGCCCGAGGAAGTGCTGGCGATTGCGCGTGCGGGTGCCAAGGCCGGTTGCACGGAAGCGCTATTTACGCTCGGCGATAAGCCCGAATTGCGCTGGCGCCAGGCGCGTGGGGCCTTGGCGGAAATGGGCCATGCCAGCACCATCGAATATCTGGTGGAGATGTGCGATCTGGTGCTGCGCGAAACCGGGCTGCTGCCGCATGCCAATCCCGGGGTGATGACGCCGGCGGAACTTGGCGCCTTACGAGAAGTGACCGCCAGCCAAGGCATCATGCTGGAAAGCACGAGCGAAAGGCTTTGCGCGCCCGGCGGTGTGCATCATGGCAGCCCAGACAAGCACCCGGCCATCCGGCTTGCGGTGCTGAAGGATGCTGGCGTGGCGCGGATTCCCTTCACCACCGGCATTCTGATCGGCATTGGTGAAACCCGCGCGGAACGGCTGGAAGCCTTGCGCGCCATCGCGGAAAGCCATGCGCGCTATGGGCATGTGCAGGAAGTCATTATCCAGAATTTCCGCGCCAAGCCGCGCACCAAACGTGCCGAGGCGCCCGAGCCTGATTTGGATGATCTGCTATGGACCATTGCCTCAGCGCGCATCATTCTGGGTGCGCACGCTAATATCCAGGCGCCGCCCAATCTTTCGCCCGGCACCTATCCAAGCCTGATCGCCGCCGGCATCAATGATTGGGGTGGTATTTCACCGGTGACGCCGGATCATGTGAACCCGGAAGCGCCCTGGCCCGCGATTACGACTCTGGCCGAGAAAACCGCGACCATGGGCAAAGTGCTGGTGCAGCGCTTGCCCGCCTATCCTGCCTATGTCCGCGCGCCGCGCGATTGGTTTGCGCCGCGCATCGCAACTGCCTTGCTGCGTGCAAGTGACGCGGCCGGCTTTGCGCGCGGCGATGATTGGTCCCCCGGTGCGCTGACGCCGCCACGCCTTGCCGCGCCGTTATTGAGCGCCGCTGATGCAGGGCTGGCAGGTCTGGTGGAACGCGCCGCGCAGGGCGAAAGACTTGATGTGCCCGCGATTGAAAGGCTGTTTGCCGCGCGGGATGCGGATCAGGCGCATGTCATGGCGGCTGCGGATCGGCTGCGCCAGGCAGTTGCGGGCGATACCGTGCGCTATGTCGTCAATCGCAACATCAACTATACGAATATCTGCTCCTATCGCTGCAGCTTCTGCGCCTTCAGCAAGGGCAGAACGCATGCAGCCTTGCGCGGCCCGGCCTATGATCTTGATCATGCGGAAATCACTCGCCGCGCCAAGGAAGCCTGGGCGCGTGGTGCCACCGAAGTCTGCCTGCAAGGCGGCATCCACCCGGACTACACAGGTGCGACCTATGAGGCGATTTGCCGCGCCATCAAACAGGCCGTGCCGGGCATGCATATCCATGCCTTCTCGGCGCTGGAAATCCATCAGGGCGCGCGCACGCTTGGGCTTTCTCTTGAAGCGTTTTTGGCGCGACTCCGCGATGCCGGGCTTGGCACTTTGCCCGGCACAGCAGCGGAGATTCTGGATGATGAAATACGCGCCATCATCTGCCCGGATAAGGTGAATACGGAAGAATGGCAGGCGGTGATGCGGGCCGCGCATGGGCTTGGGCTGCGCAGCACCGCCACCATCATGTTCGGCCATGTGGAAGCGCCCTTGCATTGGGCGCGGCATTTGCTGGTGCTGCGCGATTTGCAAGCGGAAACCGGCGGCTTCACCGAATTCGTGCCGCTGCCCTTCGTGCATATGGAAGCGCCCATGTATCTGCGGGGCCTCGCCCGCCGCGGCCCAAGCTTTCGTGAGGCGCTGCTGATGCACAGCGTCGCGCGGCTGGTGCTGCATCCGCATTTCACCAATATCCAGACAAGCTGGGTAAAGATGGGCCCTGAAGGCGCGGCGATGGCCCTGCAAGCTGGCGCGAATGATCTGGGCGGCACGCTGATGAATGAGAGCATCAGCCGCGCCGCGGGCACCGAGCACGGCCAGGAATTCCCGCCCGAGGCGATGGAACGCCTGATCCTTTCGATTGGGCGGGCACCGATGCAGCGCAGCACCACCTATGGTGCCGTTGTGCGCGAACGCGAAGATGCTTCGCGCCATGCTGCGCCGCTGCTGCCCATGGTTCAGACCGCACCGCGCAAGCGCGCTGTATTAGCGGGCGACTAAGCGAAACGGTTGAGAATCCCGTTCTGATTGAGCCATGCCAGGGTTTGCGTGCCCTCGGCTTCGGGAATGCGTGCAAAGCGCGCAATATCAGCGGGATGATCAATATCCATCGCAATGCCCGGCAGGCGCAGAATCTGCGGCGCCATGCCCGCGCCACGCGCCGCCGCCAGATGCGGGAAGTAGCTATCTTCACCAAAGCGCAGCTTCACTGCATCGGGTGGCGCCATCAGAATGGCGTTCGATCCCTGTTCATCATGCGCGGGCGCGATGATGAAGGCGGGCGACGTGCTTGCCGTTGCGATCAGCGCTTCGATTTCCAGTGTTTGCGCAGCGGGAATATCGCCAGGCAAGGTCAGGATTGCAGCCACACCTTCCGCCTGTAGCATTGACGCCGCGGCGGTCACCGCCCCGGTATGGCCTGCCCGCGCAGCTTCAGTGATGATCCGCGCGCCATGGGCCCCGGCCAGCGCCTGCGCCCAAGGATCAAGCGTTACTACCGCGATGCCGGCCAAGCCTTGCGCCGCCGAAAGCGCAGCCAGCACATCGCGCAACATCATTTGCATCAGCGCCATGCGTTCTTCGGGTGAAAGCAAGGGCGCCAGGCGTTGTTTTGCCCCGACCATTTCCTTCACCGGCAGAATGACCCAGGGCTTCATCTGAGCGCGTCAATCGCCGCTAGCACCTGCCGCGCAAGCGCGGTTTTGTCGGCCAGATCGCGCATCAATGTCGCCGCGTGAAAAACGCTCGGCGTAATGCCCGCCGCGTCATCACCATGTTCCATCACGAAACCACCCAATAAATCGCCATAGCGCGCTGCAACAGCGGCGGCACTTGGCTTGATACCAAGCGCTTCGAACATGCGCGCGGTTGGCCCCTTTACGGCCTGGCCGGCGATGATGGGCGATACCGCCACCACAGGCGCTTGAGATTCCTTGATAGCACCGCGCAAGCCCGGTACGGCCAGGATGGGTTCGATGCTGATGAAGGGATTGCTCGGGCAAATCACAATACCGCGCGGCTTTGCGCGCAGCGCTTCCAGCAATACGGGTTGCGGGCGCACCCGTTCAACGCCAACGAACCTTACCGCCCGCGCCAGGGGTTCAGCGCGCAGCCGCACAAACCAATCCTGGAAATCCAACCAGCCCTGATCCGTGCCGATTTGCGTGCGCACCGGATCATCACTCATGGGCAGGATGCGCGCGCCGATGCCAAAGCTTTTGCGGAAATCCTCGGTAATGGCGGAGAGCGTTTCACCGGCACGCAGGCGATGGCTCCGCAACACATGCAGCGCCAGATCGCGATCACCAAGGCGAAACCAATCAGCCCCGCCAAGCGAAGCAAGGGTTTCCATGAAAGCCCAGCTTTCATCCGCGCGCCCCCAACCAAGCCGCGGATTATCGAGCCCCGCCAGGGTATAGAGCAGCGTATCCGTATCAGGACAAATCGTGAGCCCGTAATGTTCAAAATCATCGCCCGTATTGGCAATGATCAGCAATTCCTCTGGCGGCAAAATGCGTGAAAGACCAAGCGCGAGCTTCGCCCCGCCAATGCCGCCGGATAGCGCGATGATCACGGGAAAAGATCCTCCTGCACGGGGCGGAGCAATTCGGCGGCGGGGTTTGCCGCGCCAGACCAGGATAATCCGCGCAGCAATACGGCTGGTTGGCCCTCAGCCCCCTGCCCCATCACCAAACCCGCCGCGGCGGCGATTTCATCAGCAAAGCCGGTGATGCTGACCATCAAGCTGCGACCAAATAAATCCGGTTGACCGCGCAAATCTTGCAGCGCCGGCAGCCCCGCTGCGCCAATCGCCACACCAACGGTGCCACGACGCCAGGCGCGGCCAAAACTATCCGTGATCACCACGGGCAGGCCAAGCCGCGCGGCAAGCGCCGCCGCACTTGCATCCGGTTCGCGCGGCAGCAGCAAGGCATGACCATCGCCTCCCACATTGGATTGATCAATGCCGGCATTGGCCATGACAAAGCCAAGCCGATGCTTGACGATGATCAGGTTGGGCCGCGCCCGCACCACGTATTGCGCTTCAGAAAGGATCAACTCCACCAGGCGTGCATCCTTGCCGGTTTGTTTGGCAAGTTCGCATGCTGCCGCTGATGGCTGCACTGACGCCAAAGCAATGCTCCGCCCTTCAGCCTTGCTCACGATTTTTTGCGCAACCGCCAGCACATCGCCGGATTGTGGCGCAAGAGCCGCGCGCGCCATGGCGGCTGAAAGCAACGCCGCCAGATCATCGCCCGCCTGCACCATCGGCAGGCCAGGCAGCGCAAAAAGCTGAATTGCGGCCTTCAAGCGAAGCGGCGGCGCAGCAGTGGCAGCACCTGCTCCCCATATAGTCGCAGAAACCTTGCCTGATCCGGCCCTGGCGCATGAAACACCAAATGACGAAAGCCGAGGCCAACGTAATAACCGATACGCTCCACATGTTCTTCCGGATCATTGGAGACAATCCAGCGGCTGGCTGCGCGTTCAAGCGGCAGCGCATCGGCGAGCCGTTCCATTTCCATCGGGTCTTCCACTGACATTTTCTCTTCCGAGGAAAGCGCCAATGCCGCCCAATGGCGCGTATCTTCCAAGGCGCGCTGCTTATCCGTATCGAAGGAAACCTTCACTTCAATCATGCGATCATAATCGGGCTTCGGTGCCGCCGCCGCTTCCAACCCCGCCACCACATTCGGCAGCAGCGTTTCCGTGTAAAGTTCGGGCTTCTTGCCGCTGGTGCAGATAAAACCATCCCCGGCGCGGCCGGCATATTTCGCCACCATGGCGCCAGCGGCGGCCACATAAATCGGCACCGGTGTGGCGGGCCGATCATAAATCGTCGCGTGTTCTGTGCGGTAATATTGCCCTTCGAAACTCACGCGGTCTTCGGTCCAAAGCTTGCGCATCAATTGCACGGCTTCACGCATACGGGCGAAGCGTTCCTTGAATTCCGGCCAGGGCTGGCCGGTGGAAGGCACCTCATTCAGCCCCTCACCAGTGCCGATGCCCAGAATGACGCGGCCAGGAAACATGGCGCCCAAAGTGCCGAAAGCCTGCGCCACGATGGAGGGATGATAGCGAAAAGTGGGCGTCAGCACGCTGGTGCCCATCACAAGCCGCTTTGTGCGCGCGCCAAGCGCGCCAAGCCACACCAGCGAATTCGGCGCATGCCCGCCCGTGTGTTTCCAGGGCTGGAAATGGTCTGAGATGAAGCAGCTATCGAAGCCCTTCTCCTCCACCAGCACGCCAAAGTCCAGCAATTGCGCTGGCGCGAATTGTTCGGCGGATGCCTTATAGCCAAGCTTCAACATGGCCATCACGTATCCGCCAGCGTGGCCAGCATGGCATCCCGATGTGCGGTATCGCCATCATCCGTCACCGGCTGGATGCAGACATGGGTTGCCCCGGCGGTGAAATGCGCGCGCAGCCCGGCTTTTACAGTTGTAGCACCACCATGCAGCACCATGGCATCAATGAAGCGGTCACTGCCGCCATTGGCGAGCTCCGCTTCAGAAAATCCTAGCCGCAGCCAATTATTCACGTAATTCGGTAGCACCATATATCGCGCAAGCTCTCGACGCCCGAGCGCGCGGGCGCGCACCGGATCGGTCTCAACGCAAACCTTTTGCTCCACCGCCAGCACCTTGCCCGGCCCAAGAATGGCTGCGGCCTGGGCGGTGTGTTCCGGCGTTACGTTGTAAGGCACGGCACCATCCGCGGCGCTACCCGAAAGGGCGAGCATTTTCGGCCCAAGGGCCGCCAGCAGCACCGGGCCTTCCAGCGCATCACCACCTGCCTTGCGCAGCCCATCCAAATAGCCGCGCATGGCGGGGATGGGTTTTTCATAGCGATGGCCGCGGAGGCCTTCCACCATCGGGATATGGCTGACACCAAGCCCCAGGGCGAAGCGCCCGCCGTGCAGTGCATTCAACGTGGCAAGGCCGCGGCGCGCGGTGAAGGCATCCCGCGCATAGATATTTGCAATCGAACTTCCAACGATAAGCTTCCGGCTAGTGGCCAATAGAAACCCCGCCAGCGCCATGGTTTCATAGCCGCGCGATTCCGGATACCAGAAGCTACCATAGCCAAAATCTTCCACGCGGTCCAGCAAGGCGCGCAAACCCGCCGCATCCAGCCGATCCGTGGAACACCAAACGCCCAAACGACCGAATTGCATGATTGTGATCCTTTTCCCCGTAACCTGGGTCAGCCGTAGGTTTCATCAAGCGCCTGAAAGTGCGGCAGATCAACCAGGGCGCTGAATTCCGCATAGCTCATCATCGCGCTTGCTGCCTTGGCCGGTGTGCCATCACGCTTCAATACGGCCAATGCATCAGCCACCGCACGCGCAGCCGTGAATAGTGCCGTCACCGCGTAGAATACCACAGCGAAGCCCATTTGTTCCAAATCACGCATCGTCAGTGCCGTGGTTTCATTGCCATCCACAATGCTGACAACCTTGGGGCCGGGGACCCGGCTGGCCACGATCTCGACTTCCGATATTTTCTTGATTCCATCGACGAATACCAGATCAACGCCGGCATCCTGATACATCAGCGCGCGGCGCACGGCTTCTTCCGGGCCAATCGCTGGCATGGCATCTGTCCGCCCAATGATCAGCGGCCCATTGGCGGGGCGGGACGCGACCGCGCATTTCAGCCGCCGGATATTTTCTTCCGCCGGGATCAGCTTGATGCCGGCCAATTGCCCGCAGCGCTTTGGCGCCACCTGGTCTTCCAGATGAATCGCGGCAACGCCAGCCTGCGTATATTCTTCCATCGTGCGCGCGATATTGGCGGGGCCGCCATAGCCCGTATCCGCATCGGCGATAATCGGACTGCTCACCGCGCGGGCCATATCCCGCGCATGGGTGGTCATTTCCGTCTGGGTCAGCAGCCCAATATCCGGTCGCCCGAGCCGAGACGCCGTGGCGCCGAAGCCGGTCATGTAAATCGCCTCAAACCCCGCCTGTTCGATCAGCCGGGCGGTCAGGCTATCAGGCGCGCCGGGGGCGGCAATAATGCCGCCTTTCTTGAGGCGTTGGCGGAGAATGTCGGAAGCGGTCATGGCGTTTTCCCTGAGGCGGCGCAACCAAGCGCCCGTTTAGGAGGATGATTTCCGACTTGGTGGCTTTTGTGAAGGGATGGCGAAGACATGAGAATGCTCTAATCACCCCATTTTTCCAGATAAAGCGCGTAATTGCGCTGCCCATCCTCAGAACCGAAGGCATCCTGGCTGAGATGCGTCAAGGCCACCGCATCACAGCCCAGCACCAATCCCGCCGCCCGGGCGCTACTGCAGAAATCCATGTCATAGAAATGGAAATCAAACCGCGGATCAAAGCGCACGCCCTTGGCACGCAAGGTATCGCGCCGCGCGGCCAGCAATACGCCATCGAGCAGTTCACACGCTGCCGGTGTTGAACCGTAAGTCGTGACGGGCCCAAAAGGCGCCGAGCCATGCGCGACTGCGCCGGCGAGATTTTCGTGTTCATCCCAGACAAACTTATCCAGCATCTGCCCCGTGAAGGCCCAGGAAGGCTGCCGCGGCAGGCGGCGGCGATTGCCGGCAATGCCAAGAATATCGAAGTTTTGCAGGCCGGCGATGATGCGATCGGCAAAAAAGTAATCATCCAGCCAGACATCATCATGGATGAAGACCAAAATCTCCGCGGCGTCCGGGGAATCCAGGACCCGGTTTTAAATACTCGGCAAGCCAGCGCGATTTTCAAAGGCAACACGCCCACGAATACGCTTGTCAAATGCAAGGCGCTTCAAGGAAGTGCCAAGCGGTGCCTCGGTCAGGAATCCATCCTGTGAAAGCCGCGTTGCGCTGATGATGTTGATCATACGCGGAGTATAAGATGCCCAGTGCAATCAGAACAACTCGGACAATACTGGAACCTTTCGTGGAATTTCAGCCCTTTACTATCCTGCGTGAACTCTCAGCCAACCCAGCGCGTATTGAGTCTCCTGGCTGGCCTGGATTGCGCAGCGGCAATAATGCGCCGGGCTTAACCGGACTTGCCCTGATCGGAAGTGGCCGTTGGCGCGATGGCGGTTAACGCCAACCCGCCCTTTGCATGATCCGCAGCGCTTCCGGCGCCAACGCGCCATAGCGTTGTGCATTCAATTGATCAGCACGGAAGCTGCCGAGCGCCACCAAGGCCGGATGCGGCGCGACCCCCGCCACCACCGGATATTCGAAATTGCCATTCGCGAATAATTCCTGCGCGCGCTGGCTGCTGAGGTATTCAATGAAGCGCAGTGCAACTGCCTTATTGCCGGAAGACCGCACCACGCCAGCGCCCGAGACATTCACATGCGTGCCGCGATCCCCCGGGGCCTGATTGGGGAAGATCACGCCAATGCGGTCAAACAGCGCCTTTTCCTGCGGATTGGATGAAGCGCCAAACCGCGCCAAGTAATAGGTATTGGCAACTGCAAGGCGCCCCACGCCAGCCGCCACCGCCTGGAATTGCGGCGTATCACCGCCTTGTGGTTGGCGCGCCATATTGGCCACCACGCCGCGCGCCCAGGCTTCTGCCGCTTCTGCGCCGTTGGCCAAAAGAATGCTCGCCATCAGGGAAGTATTGTAAGGATGCGCGGCAGCGCGGATCAGGATCTGCCCGCGTTGTGCCGGCAGGGCCAAATCCTCATAGCGCGCCAGGCCTTCGGGCACGCCGCGCTGGCGGTCATACATGATCACGCGCGCGCGGCTGGAAAGCCCATACCATTTGCCATCCGGGGCGCGCATATTTTCCGGAATGCGCGATTTCAGGATTTCGCTTTCGGTTTCAGCTAGAACGCCGGCATCCACCGCCCGCGCAAGCCGCGCCGCATCCACCGTTATCAGCACATCGGCGGGGCTATTCGCCCCTTCGGATTGAATGCGCGCGATCAACTGATCCGCATCACCTTCAATCAGGCGGATGCGAATGCCGGATTCGGCCGTGAAGCCATCATACAGCGCGCGATCCGTATCATAATGGCGCGATGAATAGAGATTGAGCGCGCGTTCCTGCGCGGCGACCAGGGCAGGCGCGGCGAGTGGGGCAGCAAAGGGCAGGGCAAGAAGTGAACGACGGCGCATAAGAGTGTTTTGCATGGGGACCTCCTTCGGACAATGCGGCATATATTGCAAATGCGACTGACTCGCAATATCAAAACAATCCCTGGCCCAAAATTTTTTCACCCCCCACTTCCGATGGGCAAGAAATGCTCCAGGGGCTTGAGAAGCCGCCCCGCGCGGCGCATAAGGGCATATCCGAAGCCTTTTACTGGCGCACCCCCGAAGCGAGCATCCCCTTGGCCAAGCCATCCATGGCAATGATGAAATCCGATTCGCCAGAAACCCCGGCGGCGTCCAGGATTGAGGCCATGTGCGTGGAACAGGGGCTGAAAATGACTGGCCAGCGCCGGCTCATTGCGCGCATCTTGAGCGAGGCCGAGGATCATCCGGATGTTGAGGAATTGCATCGCCGTGCCTTGCAGCGCGACAGACGGATTTCAATCGCCACTGTCTATCGCACCGTTCGCCTGCTTGAAGAACGCGGCATTCTGGAACGGCGCGATTTTGGTGGCGGGCGCGCGCGTTACGATCTGGCGGATCGCGGCCATCATCATCATTTGATCGATGTTGAAACCGGCCGTGTCATTGAATTCGCCGATGAGGTGCATGAGGCTCTGGCGGCAGCCATTGCCAAGCGCCTGGGTTATGATCTTGTCGGCCATAAGCTGGAATTATTCGGCAAGCGTCGCGTCACCGAAGACATCACGCCAAGGCGCAATGGCCGCAAAGGCTGAAGGCGCGGCGCAAGAATTGTTTTTCGGAATGAAATCCTGGCCTCAGGCCGGGTCGGGCCCCATGCGGCGCGCGGGCTGTGCCTGCTTCGGCGCACCTGTCACTTTCCGGCCTCTGGCCCAGGGGTTGCGCAACAATAACCCGGCATTTTTCAACTCCTGCCCCAATGACTGCGAAAGCTGCAACGCCACTTGTACGAAGCGGCAGGGCAGGACAGACAAGAAGATGGCCTTGCCGGACAATACCTGGCCGCGCTGTACCATGGCGCAGGCAAGGAGGAGTTTCGCTTCACGGAAGCTGACCGCCGGATCATCCGCGAAGCCAAGATGAAGCGCGAAATGCAGACCGGGGTCTCGTGCGGGCTCAGCGATCTGCGCCAATGCCTGCGCCGTCGCCGCAATGCCTGCCGAGACGCCCGCATCCCCGCCATCCTCCGGCAAGAGGGGGCGCCAGGCACGCAAAACTGTTTGCTCGGCCGGCGGCAGCAGGGCCGGGGAAGTGCCGGCCCAGGACCAGTGAGGAAGACCTGAGGTTGTCATACGATTCTCCAAGTTTGTGCGAATGCGAATAAGTCGCAATTGCGATTCTTGCAAGTTCTTTCTGCCTCGGCTAGGGTGACCTCACTCAGTTTTGTGGATAGGGTCATCCGAAAGGTTGCCCCCGTTCGAGAGGGCCCTCAAGAAATGCGCGCAACAGGCAAGCCAGTGTTCAGCCGGTAAGGAGAGTTGAATGGTACGACAAACCTCCCCTTCTATTCGCCGTTGTGAAGCCGCGGTCATTACCGCCTATCGGGAATTGCGCGACATTGGTGCCGATGACCCGCAGGCCTTCAATGCCTGCACGACGCTTTACCGCATCCACCATCCCGAAGCGCCGCTCAGTGAGGCACGGCGCCTGGTGGCGGAATGGATTGATTTTCACGTCATCCGCAAGGATGCGAAGCTGGTGCAGCCGGATTGCGGCTGTGGCGAAGGCCGCCACTAAAGCGCCCAAGCCCCGTGCGGCAGCGCCAGCGGGGCTTCGGTGCTGCGGCTGACTTCAGCCCTGCAAGCCGCGCAGGAATTTCGCCCGCGCACCGCCGCCCGCCATCAGGAAGGCGTGGTCTGAACCGCTCAGCAGAAACCGCGCGCCAAGGCCGATGTATTCGGACGCGTTCTTCTCATCATAAACGCCGCCCATGCCCATGACCTTGCCATGCGCCTTGCAGGCCGCCGCCACCTTGGCATAGGCCGCGCGCACATCGGGGTGGCCAATCTGCCCGGCAATTCCCATGGAAGCCGTCAGGTCCGAAGTCCCGATCATGAGGCAATCCACGCCCGAAACGGCGGCGATGGCATCGGCGTTGGCAACCGCTTCCGGCGTTTCGATCATGACGGTCACCATGATCTGTTCATTCAATTCCTTCTGTGCTGCGGCGGTATCGGAAACCTGGAAGGCATATTGCGCCGGCGGGCCGCCCCAGGAACGCTCACCAAGTGGCGGATAACGGAAGGCGCGCACCACATCGCGCGCTTCATCGGCATTATCAATATGCGGCACCACCACGCCCATCGCGCCATTATCCAGGCAGCGCGTGCCTTCAAACAGTGCATCCTTGCAACAGCGAACAATAGGTGTAACGCCCTGCGAAAGCGCGGCCATGGCCATGCGTGTGGCGTCATCCACACTCATCGCGCCGTGTTCCATGTCAATGAACAGCCAATCAAAGCCTGATGCGGCGGCAATCATGCCGACAGCGGGCGTGCGCAAATGATGCACGCCAAAGCCAAGGGCGAGTTCACCTTTTTCAAGTCGGCGGCGCGCGTGATTCGGAGCGATCGGCATGGCATTTCCCCTGGGTTCGATTGTGGCATCAGCGCAGCATGGCGGCCGCGGCGGGTCAATCCTGCCCAATCAGCGCCAATGCGGTTTCCAGCCTATCGGCTTCTTCCGCCGGCTTATCGCGACGGATGCGCAGAATGCGCGGAAAGCGCAGTGCGACACCGGACTTATGGCGCGTACTGCGCTGCGCCGCGTCAAAGGCCACTTCCAGCACAAGTGCTTTTTCCACTTCCCGCACCGGGCCGAAGCGATCCACCGTGTGGTTCCTGATCCAGCGGTCAAGCCAGGCCAATTCCTCATCCGTATAGCCAGAATAGGCCTTGCCGATCGGCACCAATTCACCATCATCGCGCCAAACGCCGAAGGTATAATCCGAATAAAAGCTGCTGCGTTTGCCATGGCCGCGCTGCGCATACATCAGCACCGCATCAAGCGTGAGCGGCGCACGCTTCCATTTCCACCATTGGCCCTTCACGCGCCCAGGCAGATAGGGGCCATCGGCCCGCTTGAGCATCAGCCCTTCAATCGCCGCATCCCGTGCGCCGGCACGCAAAGCCTGCAATTCATCCAACTTATTGAAGGGAATTATATCGGAGAGGTCCATCCTTTGCGGCTGCTGGCGCTGATACCAGGCTTCGAGCCTGGCGCGGCGCGCCACGAAGGGCAGGTTACGCAAATCCTCAATCCCTTCGAAGAGCATGTCATAAAGCCTGATCGCTACCGGATAATCGCGCTGGATTTTGGCCGTGACGGTTTTGCGATTGAGCCGTTGCTGCACATCGGCAAAGGGCGCCACCTTGCCTTCCCGCAGCACCAGCAATTCGCCATCCAGCACGGCATGGAAATCGAGCGCAGCGATGATGTCCGGAAAGGTGGCCGAAATATCCTCAGCGCCTCGGCTCCAGAGCCTGGCGCCGCCCGGCCCTGCTGTGACCTGCACGCGAATGCCATCCCATTTCCATTCGGCGCGATAGGCGGCAGGGTCCAGCGCGGCGAGATCGGCTTCCTCCAGCGGATGGGCCAGCATCAGGGGGCGGAAGATGGGCGCGGATTGCGGGTCCGGCCGTGGCGCGCGGCCCTCAAGCCAGGCAAAAAGCGGCTCATAGGGGGCTGGGATGGCGTGCCAGGCTTCCTCGATCGCTTCCACCGCTTGGCCCGACCATTGAGCCAGCGCCACGCGGGCGAGCCTGGCAGAAACGCCAACCCGCAAGCCGCCCGTCAGCAGTTTGATCAGCGCAAGCCGCCCGCTGGCATCGAGCGTATCGAGCCAACCCGCAATCAGCGCGGGTATTTCTGCCTTCGGGCTCGCCTCCAGCGCGTTGATAATGTCCGAAAGCGCGGGCGGGGGCGCATTCACGCCGGCGCGCTTGGGCCAGATCAGCGCAATGGTTTCCGCGAGATCTCCGACATAATCATAGGAAAGCCTGAACAATTCGGGATCAACCCGCGCCATGGTGATTTCGCGCAGCATGGCAGGCTTGGCGGTGGCAAGCTTGAGGCTTTCGGTCATGGCGGCCAGCCCAAGGCCGCGTTCCGGGTCCGGCTGGTCGGCAAACCACTGCCCAAGCAGGGCGAGTTTGGCGTTCCGCCCGGGGGAGAAGACCAACCTTTCCAACAATTCAGCGAAGGCGGGCAGGCTCATTCGCGCTCCAAAAGCAAGTCATCTTGCGTAAAGCGGTGGGGAACACAATTTTGAAGGAATGAACTTCCCAACACAACCCGTGGATGTCGGCAGGCCCATTGCGGCGGCGCCATTCAGCATCTGCACGCTGGTCACTCGACACGCGGATTATATTGCGATGGTCGAAAGCTTCCTGTCCCGAGGCTTCACCCCAGAGTGTGCGGAGTTTCTGTATCTCGACAATACCAACAGAAATAATTGGGATGCATTTCAGGGCATTCGACGATTTCTGAGCCTTGCGCGAGGGACTTATGTGATTATCTGCCATCAGGATATTCGCTTGTTGACTGATGATGTTGCTACTCTCCAGGAACGCCTTGCAGCACTTGATACTCAGGATCCTGATTGGGCCTTGGCGGGCAATGCGGGTGCAACAGAAGGTGGATCGCTGGTCGCGCGCATCTCCGACCCACATGGTGATGATCAGCGGCGCGGCAGTTTTCCTACCCGCGTTTTGAGCCTGGACGAAAACTTTCTGATCATTCGCCGCGATGCGCTGGTGAGCGTTTCCGCCGGACTTCGAGGGTTCCATCTTTATGGTACAGATATGTGCTTGCAGGCACGCTGCGCCGGACGCAGCGCCTGGGTAATTGACTTTCATCTGCGTCACTTGAGCGCGGGTCGTGTGGATGGGTCCTTTCATCAGGCGCAACAGGCACTTGAAAAGCACTATGACACCGCTCTCAAGCTTCCTGGAAAAATCCGCACAACCTGCACAAAACTGAGTCTTGGCGGAAGTGGTTGGCGTCGCTGGCTCGCGCGTAGGCGTATGGCACGTCGTATGATGCGAGAGAATTGAAGAGTGCCTCTTTAAGATGTGGCAAAATCTTCGACATTACAACCAGTGGCTGATTCTAAGCGGCAAGCATCGCCAAAAACTGTAAGGGCGAGTGGCGGGCGGAATATCGGAGTGGCTGACCCATCAGCCTATTAGTGCCAATTCAAAACAAGCAAAGAAGACTCGATGGGGCTTAAAACGCGCCCAGAGAATAACTGCAGTGCTTGCTTGATGAACGAGGGTAAACAGGAAAAATGCTCTCGCAGGCTGCTGAAAAGCTGTCATTGAGTATCGTAACTTTGGCGTGCGAGCATGTCCTCAACGCCGCCTGCGCCTGAACCTGGCCAATTTCAGAGATTTTTTGGCCCAGTCGGCACGCTCCGGACAGACTCCCGGCATCACACCGCCACCACCAGCAGCTTCGGCAGGCGCACCAGCTTGTACGCCGCCATGGCCAGGGTGAACTGCCAGCCCACCTTGGGCAGCCCGCGATGGCGCGCCTTGCGCAGGCCAGCCACCGTCTTTGCCCAGCCGAAAGCCTCCTCGATCCGCCTGCGCATACGCAGGCTGATGGCATAGCCGGGATGGCGCGTGGTCCGGCCATCAATCGCCGAGCGCCGCCCATGGGTATTCTGC
>JADCFA010000003.1 GCA_020249775.1 Roseomonas sp.
AACGCCGGATAACGCTCAATAAAGCCATGTCCAACACTCCAGCTGCACCCGCCCAAAGGGCCGAGGCTAGCGTCCGAACATGGGTCAAATCTCAGCAGCAACTTCACCCCAAACCGGGTCACTTCTCAGCGGCATTCAACACCATAACCTATTGACCAAGCACGAAAGGCTGCTGCGGTTGGAAAAGGCAACCGCTGAGCGCACGATCACGCTGACCGAGGAACAAACCCGCGTGCTGGAACGCTTCAGCCAGGAATTCCGCGAGCGCCACATCGAGGCACCCCATACCGGCGCGCTTGTCGCGGTGGACACCTTCTTTGTCGGCACGCTGAAGGGTGTCGGCAAGATCTTTCTGCAGACCGCGATTGACTGCCATTCCCGCTACGCTTGGGCCAGGCTCTACCCATCCAAGCTGCCGGTTACCGCGGTGCATCTGATGAATAATGATGTCCTACCCACGTTCGAGGCGCACGAAGTGAAGATTGAGACGGTGCTTTCCGACAATGGCCGGGAGTTCTGCGGCAGGCCCGACCAGCATCCCTATGAGTTATTCCTGCAACTTGAGGACATTGCCCATCGCACCACCCGCGTGAGGCGCCCGCAATCCAACGGTATCCTTGAACTCTTCCATCGCACGCTGCTTGATGAGCATTTCCGGGTCGAGGGGCGGCGCACCTGGTTTGAAAGCATTGAGGAAATGCAGGCGGCGCTCGATGACTACCTCGAGCCCTACAATACCAAGCGGCCCCATCAGGGCCGCGGCATGAATGGCCGCACACCCATCCGCGCATTCACCGAGGGCATGCCAAAAACCAGCAACACGGAGGTGACCAGCCAGACAAAAACTGCCAAACTCAAAGCCGCCTGAAGCCTGCTTCAAATGCGGTCACTGTCAGGGGAATATCGTAGGTGTACACGCATGATTTGCGAAACTTAAGATTACACATCAGCTCGATCATCATGCCTAACCCGCGATCTCTTGTTTGGCCCAGAACACAAGCATGTCCGCTCATTCAGGGCCTCCAAACGCTGTAACAGCGTACAAATCCAAACTGAAACCAAAGTAGTGAATTATCGGCAAGAAGTGAAACTTGAAAATGAAAGACTTCTAACGTCATGCCCGCCTAGAAAAGGCCCGTGGATAGCTGGTGAGCGACCTGAACACCAGCCTTGCCTGGCTCCAAAGTCCGAAAATGAGCCCACCACCAGCAATACCCTGCTCCCCCACCCCCAACCGCGCTCCGGCGGGGGCAATAGCCCCCCCTCAGGTCCGATTCCAAGCTGCCACTATGGTGCCAAACCATGCGCGGTGCAGATGGGCGCCATCAGACGCCAAGAGAGATGAATATAAATAAATCTGCAAGTTAAACACATCCCTGAGACGCCGCGAAACGCCCCAAAACGCCTTGCGCGCGGACTGTTAATCCCTAGGTCGTTGGTTCGAGTCCAACTCGGGGAGCCAGATATTTCAGAGACTTACGTGCTTCTTACCTTCCAAAAAACTCGAAATTTTCTCTGTGGTGCCGCTATGGTGCCAGATTGGTTGGGCTTGGTGACGTTCGCCCTGCCCGGAAATACCTCGGCGTCTCTCTGGTGATCGTCGCGTCTAGCTTGGACCAGGGTCCGGCGTCAGCAGCTATGGGACCAAATGGCGATTTGAGGTAGGGAGGATTTCTGGCTCATCGTAACCCCAAGGAGAGTGATGATGAGCCAGAAATCCTCCGCCCCACCCGTTCGGGTGCCAGCCGAAAAGCTGGTTCGAGATATACCTCGTGCCACGCGCAAGCACCATGGACCTGTCATGGTTTTGTGCCAGCCTTCTGCCCATGGCGCGGCAGGCCGAAATCCGAGTAAACAAGCGCCCATGAGAGGAACGCCATGACTGAAGATACCCGCCTTGATCCGCCGAGCCTCGAGATCGCCGGCAATCGCGCCACCATCCGGCTGCATCGCTCCCGCCACCGCAATCGTGTTGAGCCTGGCGATATCATTCGCATCATGGAGTATCTGGAACAGGTGGATGCCAACCCCTCGCTCCGTGTGCTGATCCTGGCCGCAAGCGGGCCGGCCTTCAGTGCGGGCTTTCATTTGGGCGGCTTCGCGGAAGACAAGGAAGCCGCTGCCCGCGCGCCGAGCTTTGAAGCCATGGTGGATCGGTTTGAAGCCGTGCGCGTGCCAACGATCTGCCGCTTGCAGGGTGGGGTTTATGGTGGCTCCACGGATTTGGCGCTGACGGCGGATTTCCGCATCGGTGTGACGGGGATGGAAATGTTCATGCCGGCCGCAAGGCTTGGCGTGCATTACTACCCGACGGGGCTCTCGCGCTACGTCTCCCGCCTTGGGCTGAATACTGCCAAGCGCCTGTTCATGACGGCGGAAAAGCTGGGGGCAGAGGAATTGCTCCGCATCGGTTACCTCACGCATTTGGTGGCGCCTTCGGAACTGGATGCGGCGGTGGATCAGCTGGCGACCACGCTGGCCAATGGTGCGCCGCTGGCCATTCAGGGCATGAAGCAGGCGCTGAATGAAATCGGCCATGGCAGGCTGGATGTGGCGGCCTGTGCCGAACGCGCGCGGCTTTGCAAGGAAAGTGAGGATATCCAGGAAGGCCTTGCCGCCTTCCGCGAAAAAAGAGCGCCCGTGTTTCGCGGGCGGTGAACCTCATCAAGGGCGCTGCGCCGGAACGCAGCGCCCTTTTTGATTTACGCTTCCCCGTAATGAATGCGGCGATAGGGGCGGGACACCACCGTATCATCGGTGTGCACATCCCAAAGGCTGGCGCTATTGCCGCTTTGGTGGGCTTCGAACATCGCGCCCATTTGGCCAAGCGCAGTCACGGTCTGGCCGCGCACGCCAAAGCCATTCGCGACACCCGCCAAATCGCCGCGGCCATGGATGACAATGCCGGCATCAATATTGCCGGCACGGAATTTATGAATCTCCGCGCCATAGCCGCCATCATTGATGATCGCCATCAGGAATTTGGTGCCATGGCGGCGCGCGGTTTCCAATTCCTGGATATGCATCAGCAGGCTGCCATCGCCTTCAATCAGCAGCACCTTGCCATCCTTGCGCGCGGCTGCGACGCCAATCGCCGCCGGCAGGCCATTGCCGATGGCGCCGAAATCACTCACCACATGATAGCGCTCGGCAGCACGACCCTTCAGATAGGTCATGGCAAAGCCAAGGTAATGCCCGCCGCCAATCACCACATCCCAATCCTTGGGCACCACCGCATCCAATTCCATGATCGCCTTGCGCGGATCAACCGTGCCAGGTGCTATAGTAAATTCCTTGCGGTCCGGCACATCGGCGGCAATCAGCGCCGCCATTTCATCACTGCGGAAGCGCTTGCCCGAAGCCCCATGGCGCTTGATGGCGGTGGTGACGGCTTCTGCCGCCGCCTTGGCATCGGCGCGGATATGCAAATCCGCCGTGCGCAGCCCCTGCCAAAGCCCGCGCGGGCCGATGTCAATCTGCACCGTCTGCGCGCCGGGATAGAGGTAGCCGCTTTCCGTCGTATAGGCGCCAAGCCCAACACCAATACCGATCACCAGGTCGGCCTCGGCAAAGCGTTCGCGGGCGAAATCGCTGGCATAGGCGCCAGAGATATCCATGGCGAAACGATTGCCAGTGAACAGCCCCTTGGCTTGCAGCGAAGTGGTCAGCAGCGCGCCCATGGCTTCCGCCATTTCCTCAATCGCTTCGCGCGCCTTCGAAAGCTTGGCACCACGGCCTGCGATGATGATGGGCTTTTCGGATGCCGCGATCATCTCGACCAGCTTTTCGACCATCAGCGGATCGGGCTGCGGGCGCTGCGGTGCTGGCAGATAATCAGCGGATGGGATGTAATCCACCATATGCGGATAGGCCTGCTTTTGCAGGTCCATCGGAATGCTGATCACGACCGGCCGGCGTTCCAGTGCGGCGAAGTGAAAAGCTTCGCGCACATTATCCAAAGCGCGGTCCATGGTCTTCACCGAGATATGATGCGCGCCCGTTGCTTGCGTCAGCGGCGCCATATCAATCTGCTGAATGTAATAGGGTGCCGCGATGGGTGAATCGCCCGCGAACACCACCATTGGCGTATTGGCGCGCGCGGCAATGGCAAGGCCGGTCATGATTTGCGTAAAGCCTGGCCCGCAGGTGGTGGAAGCGACCCCCACCTTGCCGGTGGCGCGCGCATAAGCATCCGCCATCGCAACGGCGCAATGTTCATGCCGCGCATGGATGATATTCATCCCCGGCTGGCGCTGCATCGCCTCGGTCCAATACATATTCGCATCACCCATCAGGGTGAAAAGCGTATCGCAGCCTTCCTGCGCGAAGACATTTGCCAGAACATCAGAAAGCTTGGGCGCTGCCATGGTTATTTATTCCCTTTACCGAAAAGACTGCTGATCCAGGATAGAAAGGCCCGCCAGAGCAGGCCGAAAGCATTAAGCTCCGCCGCCGGCGGCGGGGGTGGCGGCGGCGGCGCTGATGCCGCAGGTGCCGCCGCCGCAGGAGTTTCAGGCGCGGCCTGTTCCGCCGCGGGTGCTGCGGCCATGGCGCGGTTCGCCATATTGTTTGCGAATTCGGCCAGAAGCGCGCGCGCCACATGCACGCCACCGGCATTGGCGAAGGTCTCCAAAGGGCCGGTCACGGTGAAGCTGCCATTCACGGTCAACCGCGTCGCTTCGCCTTCGGCAGCGGCCAAGACATCACCATTGGCCAGCGCGCGTGATGCGCCGCGCTGGTCAATCCCGCGCCCTTCAATGCGGCAGCGATGCGCATCATGGTCATATTCAAGCTTCGCCTCACCACGAAAGGCTGCAGTGGTTGGGCCGAATTTCACCTTGATGGAACCGCGCCAGAGGCCATCCCCGGTAGAAGGCGCCAGCTGCGCGCCGGGGATACAGGCCGCGACCTCCGCCGGGTCGCTCAGCAAGGGCCAAACCACGCCAAGCGGCGCGGGGATCAGGGTTTGTTCCGAAATATCGGGCATGGTGCTGCGTGGTATCCTGCAAGAGGATCGCAGCCTGCGCAAAGCCGGCGCCGGGCGCAAGCCCGGGCATGGGCGCCCCTAAACGGTCAGCAGTTTCAGGACATTTTCGCGGGGCAAATCAGCCACCGGGCCTGCCAGGGCGACTTCGCCCCGCACCATGACGGAAATGGAATCGGCCAATTCCCGGGCGAAGTCGAAATACTGCTCCACCAGGATCACCCCCATGCCGCGTCCCTTGGCCAGAAGCGCGATCACGCGGGCGATATCCTTGATGACATTGGGCTGGATACCCTCGGTCGGTTCATCCAGGATCAGCAGGCGGGGCCGCGCGGTCAGCGCACGGGCGATGGCAAGCTGCTGCTGCTGCCCGCCGGAAAGATCGCCCCCGCGCCGCTTGAGGAAATTCTTCAGGATCGGGAAAAGATCAAACACATCATCGGGCACGCCCGAACCGCGCGGCGCGGCGGCGAGTGCGGTTTCCAGATTTTCCCGCACGGTGAGGAAGGGAAAAATCTCCCGCCCCTGCGGCACATAGCCAATGCCCGCACGGGCGCGTTCGGCGGGGGGCAGGCGCGTAATGTCGCGCCCTTCCCAGGTGATACTGCCGGCAGAGACCCGTTCTAGCCCCATGATCGCGCGCATCAGCGATGATTTGCCAACGCCATTCCGCCCAAGCACGCAGGTGATGCGCCCCGGTTCCGCCACCAGATCAACCCCGCGCAGGCAGAGCGAGGCGCCGTAGGAAAGCTCAATCCCCTGCGCGCTCAACATTGATCAGCGCCCCAGATAGACATCAATCACCCGCGGGTCTTCCTGCACCTGTTCGATCGGTCCTTCAGACAGCACCGATCCTTCATGCAGCACCGTCACCTTGCGCCCCAAAGCGCGGACGAATTCCAAATCATGTTCCACCACCACCACACTATGCTTGCCCGCGATGCGGCGGAGCAATTCGGCCGTGTGCTCGGTTTCCTGATCCGTCATGCCGGCGACAGGTTCATCCACCAGCAGCAATTCCGGGTCCTGCATCAGCAGCATGCCGATTTCCAACCATTGCCGCTGCCCGTGGGAGAGGATGCCCGCGCGATCCTTGGCGCGCTCCATCAGGCCGATTTCGGCCATGACTTCCTCGATCCGGTCGCGGGCTTCGCCACTGAGCCGCCAATGCAAAGCCGCCAAGGTGCCGCGCGGCGCCTTGAGTGCGAGTTCCAGATTCTCGAACACCGTCAGCGCGTCAAACATGGTGGGCTTCTGGAATTTCCGCCCAATGCCAAGATTGGCGATGCGGGTTTCATCCAGCCTGGTCAGGTCATGATCGCCAAAGCGCGCCGTGCCGCTATCGGGTTTGGTCTTGCCGGTGATCACATCCATCATGGTGGTCTTGCCCGCGCCATTGGGGCCGATCACGGCGCGGAGTTCGCCCGGTTCCACGATCAGCGACAGATTATTCAGCGCGCGGAAGCCATCGAAGGTCACGGTGATGCCATCCAGATAAAGGCTTGCTCCCTTTTTCATGTGCCGCGTCCTTTGATCAGCCCGATCAAGCCGCGCGGCAGGAAAAGTGTGACAATGATGAACAGCGCCCCCAGCACCAGCAGCCAAAGATCAGGCGCGAAGGAAGTGAGCCAGGTTTTCAGCGCATTGACCGAAAAGGCGCCAAGGATCGCGCCGATCAGCGTGCCGCGCCCGCCAAAGGCAACCCAGACCACCGCTTCAATCGAATTACCTGGGCTGAATTCGCCCGGATTGATGATGCCAACAAGCGGCACGTAAAGCGCACCCGCGAGCCCTGCCATCATGGCAGACAGCACAAAGACAAATAGCTTGAAGGCCGTGACATCATAGCCCAGGAAGCGCACGCGGCTTTCTGCATCGCGAATGGCGATCAGCAGGCGACCGAATTTGGACTGCACCACATGGGCGGAAATCAGCAGCGTGATCAGCAAAGCGCCAAGCGCCGCCAGATAAAGCCCCGCCCGCGCGCTTGAGGTATTGAGCGGCACGCCAAGCAAATCCTTGAAATCCGTAAAGCCGTTATTGCCGCCAAAGCCCATATCATTGCGGAAGAAGGCCAGCATCAGCGCATAGGTCATGGCCTGGGTGATGATGGAAAAATAAACCCCGGTGATGCGGCTGCGAAAGGCCAACCAGCCGACCAAGCCTGCCAGCGCGCCCGGCACCAGCAAAGCCATCAGCATGGCGAAGGGGAAATACTCGAACCCCAGCCAATACCAGGGCAATTCCTTGTAGCCGAGGAAGACCATGAAATCCGGCAGCACAGGATGCCCATAAACGCCGCGATCACCGATCATGCGCATCAGATGCATGCCCATGGCATAACCGCCAAGCGCAAAGAAGGCGCCATGCCCAAGGCTAAGGATGCCGGCATAACCCCAGGCGAGATCAATCGAAAGTGCCAGGATCGCGTAGCAGATCCATTTGCCGGTAACGGCCACGACAAAATCCGAAAGACGCAAGGGATGGCCCGGCGGTAGCGCATTCAGCACCGGCGGCAGCAGAAGCAGCACGAAAATCAGCGCCATCAGCGCAACGCGCAGATTGAAGCGAAAGGCGGAAATGCCAGGCATGGTCATTGATCCGCTGCCCGACCCTTAAGGGCGAATAATCCTTTGGGCCGACGCTGGATGAACAACATGATGCCGACCAGAACGGCAACTTTCGCCAGCACCACCCCGGCATAGGGTTCCAGCAGCTTGTTCACCACGCCAAGTGTCAGCGCACCGATCAGCGTGCCGGCAAGGCTGCCGACACCGCCAAACACCACCACCATGAAGCTATCCACAATATAGCCGGTGCCAAGATTGGGGGAGACATTGTCAATCTGCGACAGCGCCACGCCCGCCATGCCGGCAATGCCCGACCCAAAGGCAAAAGTCAGCGCATCCACGCGGCCCGTGCGAATGCCCATGGTCGCGGCAATGCGCCGGTTCTGCACCACGGCGCGCATATCAAGCCCAAAGCGCGTGAAGCGAATGGCCGCCATGACCAGCAACAGCACAGCAATGCCAAAGACGATGATCCAAAGCCGGTTTTGCGTAACGGTGATCTCGCCCGGCAATATCAGCGTGCCCTGCATCCAGCTTGGGCTGGAAACTTCCCTGTTTTGCGCGCCAAAGATCAGCCGCACTGCCTGCTGCAACATCATGCCAACACCGAAGGTCATCAGCAGGGTTTCCAGCGGCCGGCCATAGAGATGCCGGATCAGCCCGCGTTCCATCACCGCGCCCAAGATCGCGGTCACAAGAAAAGCTGCCGGGACCGCCAGCGGTAGCGCCCAGGGCGCCAGCGAGGTGCCGCGCAAGGCTTCCTGCACCAAAAAGGTCGTGTAGGCGCCGAGCATGACGAATTCGCCATGCGCCATATTGATCACACCCATGACACCAAAGGTCACCGCCAGACCAAGGGCGGCGAGCAATAATACGGATCCAAGCGACAGCCCCTGAAACAGCAATTCCCCAGCGCGACGAAAGGCCAATTGCCGATCAATGCGCGCAACCGCGGCATCAATCGCGTCAGTCAGCGCTGCATTGCCGGCGCGTGCTTCCAGCAGCACCGATCGCGCTGCCTCGGACCCCGAAGCGCCCAGGCTTTCAATACCCGCGCGCTTCAGCGCCTCATCATCCGAAGCAAGACGCGCCGCACCCTGCGCCAGCACCAGTCTTTCGCGAATGCGCGGCACGGTTTCGCGCGCGAGTGCCGCATCCAAAAGCGGCAAATCCTGCGCGCTGCGGCTACGCAAAATCCCATCCGCCGCGCGTAAGCGTTCCGCCGGATCGGGCGAGACAATCTGCAAGCGCCCAAGCGCAATGCGCAGCGCCGCGCGCACACGATTATTGATGCGCACAGCGCTGGCCCCTGCGGCATTGGCGGGCGCGCCCGTCAGCGCATCAGCCTCACCAATGCGCAAGCCCCCATCAGCCATGCGCGTAAGCCGCCCATCAGCCAAAGCCTGCAATAGCGGCAAGGCGCGCGGATCACCACTGAGGCCGAGTTTTTCAACCGCCTCGGCCTGTTCACCGAAACTGCCGCCAAGCCGCAGCGCGGTTGCGCTGAAATCATTCTGCGCCCAGGCCATGGGCATGAGGCCCAGCACCAACAGCAGCGAAAGGATCAGGCGTTTCATGGAAAATCTGGGGCGATGGAAGGAACCATCGCCCCCAACCAATTAGCGACGACGGCTCGCGTTTTCCGGAATGAAGGGCGACCAGTTTTCGGCAATAATCGGGCCTGGCGTCCGCCAGACGATATTGAACTGCCCGTTTTCCATCACCTCACCAATCATCACGGGTTTGGACAAATGATGGTTGCGGTGCATCTCAAGCGTATAGCCGCAGGGCGCATCCACCTTCTGGCCATACATGGCCTCACGCACCGGATCCACCGCCGTGGTGCCGGCCTTGGCCACCGCCTGCGCCCACATCTTGAAGCCGACAAGCGTTGCTTCCATCGGGTCATTCGTCACGCGGCGCGGGTTCTTGATGAAGGCCTGCCACTGATTCTTGAATTCCGTATTGGCGGGGCTGTTCACGCTCATGAAGTAATTCCAGGCGGCCAAATGGCCGACCAGCGGCTTGGTATCAATGCCGGCCAATTCTTCCTCACCGACCGAGAAAGCAACAGATGGAATGTCTTCCGCCTTGATCCCCTGATTGCCGAGTTCGCGGTAGAAAGGAACATTCGCATCGCCATTGATGGTGGAAACAATCGCGGTGCGCTTGCCTTCACCGGCAAAGCGCTTCACGCGCGCGACAATGCCCTGCCAATCGGAATGGCCGAAGGGCGTGTATTCTTCCATGATATCGGCATCGGTAATGCCCTTGCTGTTCAGGAAGGCGCGCAGGATGCGGTTGGTGGTGCGCGGATAGACGTAATCCGTGCCAAGCAGCGCAATGCGGCGCGCTTCACCGCCATCCTTCGACATCAGATATTCCACCGCCGGGATCGCCTGCTGGTTCGGCGCGGCGCCAGTGTAGAAGACATTGCGCGATTGTTCTTCACCTTCATATTGCACCGGGTAGAACAGCAGGCCGTTCAATTCTTCAAAGACGGGCAATACGGATTTCCGGCTGACCGAAGTCCAGCAGCCAAAGGTCACATCCACCTTCGCCACTTGCAGCAATTCACGCGCCTTTTCGGCAAAAAGCGGCCAGTTGGAAGCGGGGTCCACCACTACGGCTTCCACGCGCCGCCCAAGCAGACCGCCACGGCTATTGATGCCTTCCACCATCATCAGCACGGTATCGCGCAGCGCCGTTTCGCTGATCGCCATGGTGCCGGAAAGGGAGTGCAAAACGCCAACCTTGATTGGCGCGCCTTGCGCTGAAGCGCCACGAATGGCCGGGGTCGCCAAGGCCGCACCCATGCTCAGCAGGGCCGCGCGACGCGTAAGGCGGTGGCGGAGGATATCTGTCATCGCTGATCTCCAGACTTGGGCATGATCCACCGCACCCCATGGCGCTGGACTGCTTGCCTGATCAGTGGTTTTGCGAAATGCGTGCCAGGGTTTTCAGCCCGGTAATGGCGCAAAAGACGCGCCTTCGCCCAAATCGGCGGCAAACCCAGCGATGTCGTCCGTGCTTATGCGCCAAAAAACGGCAATTGTTACGCCAAAAGAATATGATTGCCAAAGAATTGCGAATTTTTCACGAAACCCTGCGCCTATAGCCCCACCGGCCTACCCGCCACCACTACCGAAAGTGCCTCGGGCTTCAATAGCCGCCGCGCCACGCGCGCCGCGTCATCGCGGGTAATGGCGCGCAGCCTGTCAGATCGTCCATCCAGCCAATCAATCGGCCGCCCATTGCGCTGCATGGCGATCAGCGTATTCGCAATCCGCCTGCTATCGGTGAATTGCAGCGCGAGCGATCCGGTCAAAAACGCAATCGCTTCCGCCATCTCGGCATCGGTTGGCCCGTCAGCCGCCATGCGCGCCCATTCATCGCGCGTGACGCCAAGCGCCTCGGCAATCCTGCCATTATCGCTTGCGACACTGCCGACCAGCACGCCGCCACCAAATCCGGTATCGAGTCCAACCCCGATGCCATAGGTCAGCCCGCGCTTGACGCGCACGGATTCGGTAAGCCGCGAGGAAAACCCACCGCCACCGAAAATGCGCAGCACAATCTGCGCTGCCTCAAATTGCGGATCGCGCGCGCCGATGCCCTCATGGCCAAAGATCGCCTGGGATTGCGGGCTATCCATGCCGATCACGCGCTGGCCGAAGCTGGTAAAGCCGGGCAGAGGGGCCGGTGTGTCCGGCGCGCCCGCCGGCAGCCCCGCGAAAAGCCGATCCATCAGCGCGGCCAGCGCCTCTGGCTTGATGGCACCGGCGGCGGCAATGGTCAGACCCTCTCGCCGCAATTGCTGACCCAATACGCCGCGCAGATCATCGGTGCTGATGGCAGCCAGGCTCTCCGCGGTGCCGCCGGAAGGCCGCCCCGCCATATGCGTCGGAAAGGCCGCCGCCCAAAAGGCGCGCCCAGCCTGACCGCGCGGTGTCTCCAGCGCCTGCCGCGCCCCGGCAATGGCCCGCGCCCGCAAGCGTTCAATCGCGGCCTGATCCAGCCGCGGCGCTGTCATTGCCAAGCGTGCCAGCCGTTCAGCCTCTGGCAGGGCATCAATCAGGCAGCGAAACCCGCCATCCACATCATCGCGCCCTGCGCTGAAGGAAAGCCCAATCCCCGCATCGCGCAGCGCATCAGCAAAAGCGGCCGCCGGCATATCCCCGGCCCCTTCCGTCAGCAGCGCGGCCGCGAGGCTCGCCGTACCCTCCCGCCCTGAGGCGTCAAGCGCCGCCCCGCCCGGCCAGGACCAGGAAAGCGAGACCACCGGCACGGAATGATCCTCAACCAGCCAGGCGGTCAGCCCATGCGCCACCACGCGCTGAATGGGCAGGCGAAATGGCGTGCTCATGCGGCGGGCAGCAGCCAGGCGGCGCTATTGGGGGCGCTGGGCAATACCGCCCGCGCGGCGGCTTCCACCTGATCCCGCGTCACCGCGCTGATCCGCGCCGGCCAAAATTCCACCGCATCGAGCGGCAAGCCAATGGCAAGCGTCCCGCCCACCATGCGCGGCCCGGCGCCAAAACCATCAAGTGCCAGCATCGCGCCTGCCGTAAGCTGGCGGATGGACCGCGCCACTTCCGCTTCCGTCGGGCCTTGCTGAACAAGGGTCTCAATCACGCCATTGCCGGCTTCTTCCAGCCGCTCCGGCGCCACACCTGGGCGCGGCATGGCCGAGAGGAAAAACTCCGTCATGCCCGCCGCATCGCCATCATACCCCGTGCCGGCCGAAACCGCGAGGCCGCTTTCCACCAGCGCCTTATGCAGCCGGCTGCCCTGGCCACCGCCCAGCAGATGCGAAAGCACTTCCAGCGGCAGCGCATGCGCACGCTCACCAGCAGTCAGCGAGGGCGCCATCCAGGCCTTCAGGAACAGCGCATCCCGCGTCATCGGATCACGCCGAATCATACGAGGTTCCGCCGCTTGCGCCGGCGCCGGCGCACGATCCCGCCTTGCCGCTGCCCGCGCTGGAATGGCGCCGTAATGAAGTTCCACCAATCGCCGCACCTCATTCTCCGGCACGGCGCCGCTGATCACCAGGGTTGCATTGGCCGGCGCATAAAACCGCGCATGGAAACCGACCAGATCATCGCGGGAAATCGCGCGGATTTCATCCTCCCAGCCAATAATGGGCCTTCCAGCCCAATGCTGCCGGCCCCAAAGCGCGGCCGTGAACGCCTCCCGGAACCGCGCCCTTGGGTTGGAATCTGTCCTTTGCTGGCGTTCTTCCAGCACCACGCCACGCTCGCTTTCCAGGAATTCCTGCGGGATCAGCGCGGCCGCCATGCGGTCCGCCTCCATTTCCAGGATCATGCCAAGGCGCGAAGCCTCCACCGCCTGGTGATAGGCCGTGACATCGCGCGATGTGAAGGCATTGTCATTGCCCCCTTCGCGGGCCACCAGCCGCGAAAAATCGCCCACCCCGACCTTCGGGCTGCCCTTGAACATCATATGTTCCAGAAAATGCGCGACCCCCGAACGCCCCGCCGGGTCTTCCGCACCGCCTGCGGCAAAAAACAAATACTGCGTCACCACCGGCGCACGGCTGAAGGGGATGAAGGCAACCTCCAACCCATTGGCCAGCCGCCAATGCTGCGCCCCGAAAAGCGGCCTTTGTGGCGGTGGCGGCGCGGCATTCTGAGCCATGGCTGGACTTGCCGCGCATAGCGCAGCAGCGGAGGCAAGGGTTTGGCGACGTGTCAAGCGCATCATGCCCCCAGAAATGGTATCGGCCGGGCCGGAATCCAGCCTAACTTCGCTTCAGAAACCTAGCCTTTGCCACCAGGTCTGCGCCCGAGGCTGTTGAATCGGCGTATCCCCAGCAGTGCCTTCAATTCCAAGCGCGGCATTTTCGCGGATGCGCTGCCTTTCGCGCACAGGGTCCACAGCAATCCCCGGCGGCGGAGGGTCACGCCAGAAAATCAAGCGATCCGCCAAATCACGCGGCGGCCGATCCAGCCTTTGGCTTTCCTCATCCACCTGGCGGCGAATATCGCGCGAAGCCGCGGGGCCGGCCGCCTGCAATAAGGCTACCTCACCCACACTACCCCCCGCCGCCCGCGGCTGCTGGCGCGGGTCCTGCAAGGCCAGCGATGGTACCAGAACCGCCTCCGCCTCCTGACGCTGGCTCCGCTCCATCGGTCGGGCGGCACCCGGACGCGGCTGTGGCAAGCCCCCCGCCATATCCGGCGGCATGGATAGCGGCGCCCGGGTGGTCACGCGGAATTCATCGGGCGCATCACGAATAAAGCCAAGGGAGCGCGCCGTATTCTCCCCACAGCCGACAAGCAGCAGCAGAGACAGCGCAGGCAAAAAGGTTTTGAGACGCGGAATCATACGCTATCTTTAGGCGTTCGGCGTGGCGGCAACAAGGCATCCAACAATAGCAGCCCAACCCCGCAGACAATCGCGGCATCCGCCACATTGAACACATACCAGTGCCAACCCCAGGCATAGGTATCCACGAAATCAACCACCGCCCCAAAACGCACGCGATCTACAACATTGCCAAAGGCACCGCCAATCACGGCACCCAGCGCCAAGGCCACCATCCGCCCCTCGGCCCGCGCCAGCCAACGCAGCAGAAACACCGCAATCGCGACCGCAAGCCCGGCCAAAATCAAATGATTCCAAGGGCCATCCCCGGAAAACAGGCCAAACGTGACACCCCGATTCCAGACCATGGTCAGATCAAGGCCAAAAGGGCCAAACGCCAATAAGGGGATGTTCTGGACCTCGGGCAACCGCACCACATCCAAGACGAACCACTTCGACAATTGGTCGAATACAAAAATCACGGCCGCAAATATCAGACCAAGGCGGAAAAGGCCGGGGGCGCTGCCCCCGGGCCCCCGCCGGGGAGACAGTGTCTCCCCGGACCCCGCCTTCATTAAAGCGCCTCAACCACCGCGTCACAGCGGCGGCACAGCGTGGGGTGGGAACTACACTCGCCGACTTCGGGCAAAACACGCCAGCAGCGGTCACACTTTAAACCGGGGGCAGGGCGGAAAACGGCCGCCGCATCGGCCACACCATCGGCCACAAAAGCACCCTCCGGCGCCACATCCGAGGAAAGCGCAAAGCCCGAGGTAATGCAAAGCTCCGCCCACAAGTCAGAAGATAAAAGCGAGGCATCCTCAGGCGCTACATGCAATACCGGCGCAGCCTGCAAGGATGAACCAATCTCCTGCGCAACACGCGCACGCTCAAGCGCACCCGTCACCGCCCGACGCAATTCCCGCAAGCGCGCCCATTTCGCAGCCAGCGCCTGATCCTTCCAGCCCTCCGGCACAAAGGGGAAGTCGAGCAAATGCACACTCCCCCCCTCATCGGGGAAACGCGCCAGCCAGGCTTCCTCGGCCGTGAACACCAAGACCGGCGCAAACCAGGCACACAGGCAGCGATGCAGAATATCTAAAACGGTGCGCGCCGAACGCCTGCGCGACGCATCCGGCGCATCGCAATAGAGACTGTCCTTGCGGATATCGAAATAGAACGCCGAAAGATCAGTCGCGCAGAATTGATGGATCTCTGGGTAAACCCCGGTCCAGTCATGGGTTTCCACCGCACGCCGGATCTTCGCATCCAATTCCGTCAGGCGATGCAGCAACCAACGTTCCAGCTCCGGCAATTCACCATAGGGAACGATCTCATCCTCCGAGAATCCATCCAGATTGCCGAGCAGCCAGCGCAAGGTATTGCGGATGCGCCGATACAATTCCGCCTGCTGTTTCAGGATTTCCGGGCCGATACGCAGATCAAGCGCGGTATCGGAATTCATCACCCAAAGGCGCAGAATATCCGCGCCATATTGCTTCATCACATCCTGCGGCGCGGTGACATTGCCCATGGATTTGGACATTTTCCGCCCCTGCTCGTCCAGCACAAAACCATGCGTCAGCACGGCCTTGAAGGGCGCGACACCATTGGTGCCAACCGATTCCAGCAGCGATGAATGGAACCAGCCACGATGCTGGTCCGAGCCTTCCAGATAAAGATCAGCCGGGAAGGGCAGGCCACGCGGCGGCAGCACAAAGGCATGGGTGGAGCCTGATTCAAACCAGACATCCACAATATCCATCACCTGCTCATAGGCCGCCGGGTCACGACCATCACCCAGGAAGCGCGCCGCAGCACCGGGCTTATACCAGGCATCCGCCCCTTCTGCGGTGAAGGCAGCGACAATGCGGTCCATGATCGCGGGATCACGCAAGGGCTCACCCGTGCGGCGATCCACGAATACCGGGATCGGCACGCCCCAGGCGCGCTGGCGGCTGATGCACCAATCCGGCCGCGCCGCCACCATGGAACCGATGCGGTTCCGCCCCGCATCCGGCACGAAATGCGTCTTGGCAATGGCATCCAATGATTTGGCGCGGATCGCATTCGCGTCATCCATGGCGATGAACCATTGCGGGGTCGCGCGGAAAATCACTGGCTTCTTCGACCGCCAGCTATGCGGGTAGCTATGCGTGAGCTTGCCCTTCGCCACCAGCGTGCCGGCGGCTGAGCAGGCAGCATAGACCGCGTCATGCGCCTTGAAGACATGCAAGCCTTCAAACCCCGGCGCTTCATGGGTGAAGGTGCCGTCATCATTGACTGTTTCAGGGATCGGCAGGTTGTGTGCGCGGCCCAGATTGAAGTCATCCTCACCATGGCCAGGCGCGATATGCACAAACCCCGTGCCGGCTTCGGTGGTAACAAAGTCACCGGGCAGCAAAGGCACATCGAATTCATAGCCATGCCCGCGCAGCGGATGCGCCGCGATGGCGCCCGCCAGCTCCGCGCCCTTGAACCGTGCAAGTGGTTGGTGCGCCTCGCTCATGAGGTCGAGGCCAAAGTCGTCGCGAAGTCGCGTCAACGTGTTGATGTCACCCGCTACGATAAAGCGCTCACCGGGCTTCATGTGCCACCGATTGGGTGGACCCTCGATGACGTGCTTGCCTGACTCGATTTCAGTCAATACGGCGTTGACAGGCTGGCCATTCGGCATTTCGTAGAGGCGATACTCGATGTCGGGCCCATAGGCGACGGCACGGTTGCCCGGGATGGTCCAGGGCGTCGTCGTCCAGATTACGACGGAGGCGCCAGCCTGCGGGCCGCTCACGATCGGGAAGCGCGCCCAGAGCGTCGGGCTGACATGGTCGTGATATTCAATCTCAGCTTCGGCCAGCGCGGTTTTCTCAACCGGGCTCCACATCACCGGGCGCAGCCCGCGATAGAGTGACCCATTCATCAGAAATTTGCCGATCTCAGCCGCGATGGCGGCTTCCGAGGCAAAATCCATCGTCGCATAGCGATCCGCCCAATCACCTGCGACGCCAAGGCGGATGAATTCTTCGCGCTGCACTTCAAGCCAATGTTCGGCATAGGCGCGACATTCGGCGCGGAAATCCAACACCGGCACCGCATCCTTGTCCCGGCCCTTGTTGCGGTATTCTTCTTCAACCTTCCATTCAATCGGCAGGCCATGGCAATCCCAGCCGGGGACGTAATTCGCATCAAACCCCGCCATTTGCGCGGCGCGATTGATCACATCCTTCAGAATCTTGTTGAGCGCATGGCCGATATGCAGATTGCCATTGGCATAGGGCGGGCCGTCATGCAGTACGAAGCTCTCGCGCCCTTTGGATTGCGCGCGCAGCCTTTCCCACAGTTTCAGGCGCGCCCAGCGCGCCAGCATATCGGGTTCGCGCTTCGGCAAATCGCCGCGCATGGGAAAGCCGGTCTGCGGCAGGAAGACGGTGCCGCGATAATCGCGGGCCGCTTGGGGGCTGTCATTCATGGTTGAGTTCCGGGCCTCGCCTGGGCGAGGCTTCTGGCAGGGAAGAAAAACTGGCCTATCCCGGCCCTCTCGCTAGAGGACCGGGCAGTTAATTCGACGTACCAAAAGCCGTTTCATACCGTGCCTTATGGGGAAGGCCCGGGGTATGGGTCAAGCATCGTCATTTCGGCTGCCTGGGCCCAGCGGCGGGCCTCCCGGGACACTGCATGACCTGTGTGGGCCAAAAGGGCATAGCTGGCCGGCTGAAAATGTGTCTCAGCATTGAATGGGGCACGAAAACGGCCTTCGGTTTCATCCGCCGTCACAAAAAAAGCATTGACCCCGACTATGTCACAGCCGACCAAATGCATCCCCTTGGCGGCGCCGATTAGTTCCAATACTTTAAGCCCAGCGCCGTACCAATTGCTGCCATCCCATGACTTCATCGGATCGAAGGGTACTTCAAGCGCCATGCTGGGCGGGATGGACGCATTTTGTTCAATGCATGCTACCCGCGCCTGCCGCTTCATCGCGCGCCAAACGCTATGGGTATGCTGATCAATATCAAGCGACAGGTAGTCAAACCGCGCCGGAACCCCTAGCTGATCAAGCGCTGTTTCGATATTCTCGGGACCAATAATTCCGACCAGAATCTTCAGTGCGCCGCTTTCGACAAAGGCGCGAAAACACTGCAATGCTTCCTGGGCCATCTTCTCGCTGCCTTCCAGCCAGACCCCGCGCCAGCCTGCTTCCAGAAGCAAGCGCGTATTGCATTGCAGCCCGTTCTCAATACCGATTTCAACGAAAAAGCGGTCGCGGTGCCCGATGCGCCGAAAGATTTCTGCCGTCATCCCATCCTCGCCATTCTGGCTGTAGACCTGAGCATAAGCGCGGGTCAGGGACAGGGGATCAGAATGGCGCCCATCAGCCGCTGTAACGCTGGCGAGCATGGTGGCGCGTTGAATTTGAGCCTGCCAGCTGACCAGGCCCAGGAGATTGTTCAAGCTTTGTTCCTGCGCCCGCAGCCTGGCTGACTGTTCTTGTTGCGCCGCGCGCAAGGCGTGCAGCTCGTCCAGCATCGCCTGCTGCTGCGACAAATGCTTTTGCCAGAAATCTGGGGAGGATTGATCGTTCATGTGGGTAGTTTAGCTCAGAACGCGGCGTGCTGCCAGCACATCCTGTTCAATCGCGGCTTTCAGCGGCTCGAGCCCGTCAAACTTCGCATCGGGGCGCAGGAACTGCACCAGCCGCACCCCGATTTCCTGTCCGTAAATATCGCCCGCGAAGTCGAAGATATAAACCTCAAGCCGCGTCACCTTATCGCCGCCGAGTGTCGGCCGGCGCCCGACATTGGCGACCCCCTTCGCCATCCCGCCCCCCGGCAGCGCAACCGTCACGGCATAAACCCCGCGCGCCGGTTCCAAATGCCGATCGAGCCAGATATTGGCCGTGGGCCAGCCAAGCACCCGCCCAAGCTTATCCCCATGCACCACCGTGCCGCGGATTTCCCATGGCCGGCCTAGCTTTTCCGCCGCGCGGTCCGGATAGCCATCCTGCAGCAAGCGGCGAATGCGGGTGGAGGAAATCGCCTCACCGCCCTGTTCCACCGGGCGCACGATGGAAAGCCCCATGCCGCGGGCGGCAGCCTCCCGCGCCAGAAAGCGCACATCGCCGCCGCGCCGATTGCCGAAGGCGAAATCAGGGCCGCTCGCCAGATGCTTCGCCCCCAGCCCCTTATGCAGCACCTGATCCACAAAGGCTTCTGCGGAAAGTGCGGCGAAATCATCATCAAAGCTGAGCGCATAGACAAAGCGCGCGCCGGCATCAGCAAGGCAAGCCGCCTTGGCCGGTAGCAGGGTCAGCCGAAAGGGCGGATCATCGGGGCGGAAATGCTCGCGCGGATGGGGCTCAAAAGTCAGTACCGCCAGCGGCAGATCAGGCCGCGCCGCTTGGGCTGCCTTCAACACCGCGACATGCCCCAGATGCACGCCATCAAAATTGCCAAGTGCGACGGTGGCGCCACGCGCTTCCTTGGGGATGGCGCGCCAATCGGAGAAGATTTGCGCTGCCATCAGGCTTCCCCAGGTTTCAGCCAGCGCGGCACATCGGGCGGCGTGAAGCCTGCCAGCGCATCCAGCGCCGCCGCGCCATCCGGCGCCAGCATGGCCGCTTCGCGCATTTCTGACCGTACAAAGCCTTCCGCCACCATGTGATCAAGTGCACCCATCAGCTTCTGCCAATAGCCGAGCGTATCCACGAAAACGATGCCCTTGCGCTGAATGCCAAGTTGCAACCACGTCAGGGTTTCCACGGCCTCCTCCAGGCTGCCATAGCCGCCGGGCAGCACGATGAAGCCATCGGAAAGCTCAGCCATCAGCGCCTTGCGTTCATGCATGGAAGCGACCACGCGCATATCCTTGAGCTGCTTGGCGCCGGCTTCGCGCGCCACCAGCCCATGGGGGATGATGCCAATCACCTCAGCGCCCGCATTCTGTGCGGCAGCGGAAACCGCGCCCATCAGCCCAACCCCGCCCCCGCCATAAACCAGGCCAAGCCCGCGCGCGGCGATTTCCCGCCCCAGGGCGGCGGCAGCGGCAGAATATTCCGGGCGGGCACCGGCGGCAGAGCCGGCAAAAACACAAACGCGGCGCATGGGCTTACTCCGCTGCCTTGGTGATGGAAGTGCGGGAGGGGACGGAGACAAATGCCTCCCCCTCCAGCACTGGTTCACCCTTGACCAGGCAGACGGTTTTGAGCGTCGCGCGGTGCTTTTCGGGATGGAGTGCAGCGACTTCGACAATGGCGGTGACGGTCTCCCCGATTTTCACCGGGGCGCGGAATTTCAGCGTTTGCGACATATAGATGGTGCCCGGCCCGGGGAGTTGCGTGCCGAGCACCTTGGTGATCAGCCCGGCGGCCAACATCCCATGCGCGATGCGTTCCTTGAAGATGGAGGTCGCGGCATATTCCGCATCCAGATGCATGGGGTTGGTATCGCCGGTGACGGCGGCGAACAGCACGATATCGGCTTCCGTGATGGTTTTGGAAAATTTGGCGGTCAGCCCGACCGTCAGGTCTTCAAAGAAATAGATTTCCGCCATGGATTGACCCCCTGCTTTGCCGTGCTGCGCTGCGAAAGGGTGTTAGAGCAGATTGGCGCCGGGTGGAATGACCCCGGAGTGGCGGCGGGCGCCTGGCTTCTGTGTTTGCGGGTTTTTCTTGCGGGGCGCCGGGCGCGGCGGTGTAATTCCCGCAGAAGCTGTTGACTCGGACTGAGGTCGAGTCTTCCCCGCCAGGGCAAATTCAAGCCAAGCGCAATTCCATGGCGACAAGAAAACGCCAAAGGAGCGTTACCGCGCCGAATGTGGGTCGCATATGTGCGCGTCAGATGTGGTCCAAGCGGCAGAAACATTGGCTCCCCGAGTTGGACTCGAACCAACGACCTAGGGATTAACAGTCCCGCGCTCTACCAGCTGAGCTATCGGGGATCAGGAGCCGGGCGGCGTAATAGCAGCGCTGCGGCGCTTGTCAAAGCCCCATGCGAAAACGCCACTGCGCCGCGTGGAGGTCCGGAGCGGAATCGAACCGCTGTAGAGGGTTTTGCAGACCCTTGCCTGACCACTCGGCCACCGGACCCTTCAGAGTCTCTATCGGGCCGCGCCGGTTTCGGGTCAAGCGCTAGCGGTGCGATTCATGCTGACCTTTCTTGATCCAAAACCGCCCCCGCGCACCACTAGCCCTGTATTTGATGGGCCGATGCACGCTGCTGTCGGGAACCGCCCGCAGCGACCGCACCACTAGCTTGGCGGCATGGTGGCTGCGGAGGTATAAGGGGGCGTCAAAGGTTGAAGGAACGGCGATATGGATTTCGCGCGCGCCAGGCGTTTCATGCTGGATGGCCAGTTGCGGCCTAATCAGGTGCAGGATCCGCGTATTTTGGCGGCTTTCGGGGAATTGGCGCGCGAAGCCTTTCTGCCGCCGGATCTTGCCCCGCGCGCTTATGCGGATGCCGATGTGCCCCTGCCTGGCGGGCGGTTTCTGATGCAGCCCATGGTCATGGCCAGGCTTTTCCAGCTGGCCGAACTCCGTCGCGGGGACAGGACGCTGGTTTTGGGCGCGGGCTGCGGTTATGGCGCTGCCATTCTCGCTTCCATGGGGGCTAATGTTACCGCGCTGGAAAATGACCCGAGCTTGCTTGGCTTGGCGCAAAGCGGTTTGGCGCGGTGCTTGCCGGAAGCCTCGGTCCGGTTGCTGCGCGAAGACCCGGCGCATCCGCCGGCGGGGCTCGGGCCCTTTGATGTGATTGTCATTGAAGGCGGCGTGCCCGCCATTCCGCGCCCGATCGAAACCCTTTTGGCCGAAGGCGGCCGATTGGTGGCGCTGGTCACGGCCGGGGGCCCTCCGGCGCGGGCAAGGCTGGTGCGCCATATAGGGGGCAGCTTTACGCCGCGCACGGCCTTTGAGGCTCATGCGGCGCCCCTGCCCGCCTTTCAGCCAAGTGCCAGCTTCGCTTTTTGATCGCGTCGCGGTTGCACTCACTCTTGGGCTGGCGCAACTGCCCGCGCATGCTGTAGTTTCAACTGCGACTCACCCTGCGGGTTTCGGGGTGAGGGTTAACCTGGGGGGTTGGCCAGGGTTTGGGGGTTGCAGTTGATGACGCGTTTTCGTGCATCGCTTTTTCTGTCTGCGGCGCTGGCAACAGCGCCCCTTGCCAATGCTTCGGCGCAGTCCCTGCAGGAAGCCCTGGCGGCGGCCTATGCTAATAATCCCGCCCTCCTTGCCGCGCGGGCGCAACTGCGCGCGGTTGATGAAAACCTGCCCCAGGCTTTGGCCGGCTGGCGGCCCAGTGTCACCTTCTCTGGCGCGGGCGGTTATACGGATGCCACGACGCGTTCTCGCGTGGATGGCGATAATGGACCCTTTTCACGCTTTACGGATGTTGAGCGAAATACGGGAAATCTTACCGGCGCGGTGACGCAGCCCATCTATCGCGGAGGCCGCACCGTGGCCGGCACCAGGCGGGCGGAGCACCAGATTTACGCTCAGCGTTCCCGCCTGATCGCCTCCGAACAACAAGTCATGTTGGATTCGGTTGCCGCTTACGTCGCCGTCATTCGCGATACGGAAGTTGTGCGCCTGAACACCAACAATGTTCAGGTTTTGACGCGCCAATTGCAGGCCACCAACGAGCGTTTCCGCGTGGGTGAAATCACCCGCACGGATGTCGCGCAGGCCGAATCGCGCTTGGCTGGGGCAAGGGCTTCGCTCGAACAGGCGGATGGCAACCGCGAATCCTCGCGCGCCGTATTCCAGCGCCTGATCGGCATGGCGCCCAATGCGGTGACGCCACCGCAACCCTTGGTGCCGCCAGTGCGTTCCGCGCAGGAAGCGGTGCAAAAGGCCAGCACCAATAATCCGACCGTCATCGCCGCCATGTTTGATGAGGCCGCGGCGATTGAGAACATTGACCTGCAATTTGGCGCCTTGTTGCCGACAGTCAGCGTTCAGGGTCAAACTTTTCGTATTGACAACAACATAAATCGCGGCACACGCCAGACCGGCTCGCAAGTCACCGCCAATCTATCCGTGCCACTCTATCAGGGTGGCTCCGAACATTCTGCGGTGCGCCAGGCACGCCAGCAGGCGCAGCAGCAGCGCCAATTGGTGGAAGATGCAAGGCGCCTTGCTGGCCAGCAAGCCGCGCAGGCCTGGGAAACGCTGCGCACCGCCCGCGCCCAGGTCGAAAGCGTGCGCGCCCAGATCCGCGCCCAGGAAATCGCCCTTGATGGCGTGCAGCGGGAAGCCATCGTCGGCAGCCGCACCACGCTTGATGTGCTGAACGCCGAACAGGAATTGCTCAACGCCCGTGTCAGCCTGGTGCAGGCGCTGGCAACCCTGGTCAATGCTTCTTATTCATTAACGGCCACCATCGGCCGCCTGACGGCGCAGGATCTTGGGCTGCCGGTGCAGCTTTATGATCCCAAGGCGTATCACCAGGCCGTTCGCAACCTTTGGGTTGGAACGGGCGATTATAGCGATCTTGCAACCCGTCCATCGGCGGTTTCGGCCACGCCCCCGCCCCAGACGCCTTCGAGAGGAACACCATGAGCGGTACCGCCCCGCCCCCCGCCGGGGGACAGGATCAATCCATGGATGATATTCTGGCGTCCATCCGGCGGATCCTTAATGAGGATGAAACAGCGGCCGCTGAGGTTGTGGAAGCTGCCGAAGCAAAATCTGCGGCCCCTGAGGCGCCATTGCCCGCCGACCCGCCCGCTACGCCAGTCCGGGAGCCTCCGCAGCCCCCGATCGCTGCGGCGCCGGTGGTGGCACCCGTGCTTGACCGACAGCCGCCCCCAGCAACGCCTAAGCCAGACCCTGTTGAACTGACTTCAGATATGCTGGTGACCCCCCCAACACCTGCGCGCCCTAAGGCGAGCCCTCATGAGACGCAGGTAGCAACACCTTCAAGGATGGGCATGGAAGACACATCAGACCTCATCGCTCCAGCCACTGCGGCCGCTGCCGCTGCCTCGGTTGGCTCCCTGTTACGCGCGGTCAGTTCCGAGCGTGGCTCACCAGTTTATCGCGGCGGCCCAAGTATCGAAGATTTGGTACGTGAGGAAATCCGCCCGGTCCTTAAGCATTGGCTGGACAACCACCTGCCGTCTTTGGTCGAGCGTTTGGTCCGTGCCGAAATCGAGAAGGTCGTCAACCGCGCTTTGACATGAACTGGGCACTCGGCCGAGGTTATTCACAAAGCCGGCAGATCACCTTGGCTGGCGCTGGCGGGAAGGCTCGGCCAAGTTCTTCCGGGACCGCCACCACCAGCCAAAACGGGTGCTGACGTAAGCTTCAGATCGCCTCGCCCTTCTGGCGTAACCGTGATGGTCAAGCCACCCATGGCTGCCATCTTCCACCTTTTTTGAGTAGAGCGTTTGCGGGGATGATGAACTGTCGCAAGACGTCATTGATGGCCTGTTTTGGGGCTTTTCCTGCGGTGATGAGTTGCTCGTATTTTGCCCTGAATTCTGCATTGAAGCGGATGGCGACCGGGGCCGGCATGTAAAGCCCCTGCCGGAATTGTTGCCGCCCGCCCCGCATAAAGGCCTTCCCTTTCCAAGTGCCGGATTGTCGACCGATGGGGGCAAGGCCTCCCAAGGCCGCGACCTGCTATTCGTTGCGAGTGCCGAGCCCTGGCCTCTCACTTCAGCGCGCGTCAGACGCATGGCGCCAAATTAAGAATGTGGATTGCATACATTGCGCCAAGCATTGTATGAGAAGTGGTTCGAGAATGCTTACTGGATAACCAATGACAACTGCCTGGGAACAGGCCTATCTGGCACTGCGCCGCTGCCTTGCGGATGGAACCTTTGCGCCGGGTGCGCATCTGCGTGAGGAAGATTTGGCGTCCCAGCTTGGCGTCAGCCGCACCCCAATCCGTGAAGCGCTAAGGCGGCTTGATGCTGAGGGTTGGTTGCGTGTTGTTCCCAACCAGGGAGCCTTCGCGGCCGAATGGTCGCTTGCGGAAATGGTGGAGATCTTTGACCTGCGCGCCATGCTGGAGGCCCATGCGGCCGAGCACGCCGCCATGGCGCCAACAGCGCAAGGCTTGGCCGCGCTGCGGGCCGCTTGTGAGGCTGGGGAAGCCGTTATGCCTGGTACTGATCTGGCCTCGATTGAGCGGATTTCGGAGGCGAATGTGCGCTTCCATCAAACGCTTTGGGAAATGAGCGGGCAAAGCCGTACCCGTGCCAGCCTCATCAGTTTGGCGGTGCCGCCCATGATCCTGCGCAATTTCCGTAAATTCAGTGAGGCCAATTTGCGCCGCAGCCTGGCGCAGCATCGCGAAATGATCGAGGCCATCGCAGCGCGTAACCCTGCCTGGGCCGGGGCGGTGATGCGTGCACATGTGGAAGCCGGCAAAGCGGTATTCCTGGCCGCCGCGGCGCAACCCGGGCAGGAGGCCGCATGAAAAGCGCTTTGTCTATTCATTGTATGCAATCTGAAGTCATGACCGTTGCGGGCGCCCTTGCCGCAATGGCGGAAGGAAGGGCCAAGGCGGAGGATATCCTTGAAGCCTGCCTCGCACGTATTGCTGCCCTCAATAACACGCTACACGCGGTGCATTACCTGGACGCAGCGGGCGCGCGAGCCGCGCGCAACCCTGGCCCGCTTGCAGGCATTCCCTGGGGCATCAAGGATAACTTTGATGTGGCCGGGCAGCCCTGCATCGCCAATTCCAGGCTGCGCGCTGGACGGATCGCGACATCGGATGCGCCCATTGTCTCCATGCTGCGCAAGACGGGTGCGCCTTTGCTCGGCAAGCTCGCCACCTGGGAATACGGCACAGGCACAGGGGCCGAGCATTTCGACCTGCCCAACCCACCCGCGCGCAACCCTTGGGACAGGGCGCGCTTCACCGGCGGTTCTTCCACCGGTGCCGGCGTTGCTGTCGCGACCGGCATGGCGCTTTTCGCGATTGGGTCAGACACCACCGGTTCAGTGCGCCTGCCCGCCGCGGCTACGGGATGCTGCGGCGTGTTGATGACACCAAACGTGCTGCCCATGGAAGGCGGTTTGCCGAATACCTACTCCATGGACCGCCCCGGCCCCATCACCTGGACCGCCAAGGATGCCGCGTTGGTGCTTGATGCCATGCTGGGCACGCAATTGCGCGCCGCCGGCAGTGCTGGTGCCAAGGGGCTGAGGGTGGCTGTGGTGCGCGATCCCGGCCCAGGATTGCCCGCCGCACAGCCTGAACTCGCCGCCGCTTTTGAAGCGGGGCTCTCGGTTCTGTCGCGGCTTGGGGCGCGCCTCACTGAGGCAAAGCTGCCCTGGCCGGCCTCAACTTGCCTGGATGCGGCGCGGGTGATTGGCGCGGCTGAATCCGCCTCCATCCATGAAGACGAATTGCGCAGGGCGCCGGAATTGATGGGCGCTGCGCTGCGCGACAAATTGCTCGCCGGCATGGGCGTGAGCGCGGTGGATTATCTGGCGGCGCAACGCTTTCGTCGTGCCTTCACGACTGAAATGGAGCGCTTCTGGGATGCGTATGATGTGGTGCTGTGCTTCGGCACGCTGCATCTGCCGCCGCGCCTTGGCGTGGAACCGGAATCCTCAAACTACACCATGGAAACCATGTTAACGCCCGCAAGCCTCGCAGGGTTGCCGGCGCTCGTGCAATGCAATGGCTTTTCTGAAACAGGGCTGCCGCTGCATTGGCAGATCATGACGCGCCAGGGGAATGAGGCAGCGATGTTCCGCGCCGCCATGGCCTTTGAGGGCGCGACCGATTGGCGCAGCAGGAGGCCCGCATGATTCCACCGCAATACGCCGCGCGTGCGGTTGAATTGGCTAAGGGCATTACCGCCATCGCGGCGCGTCTGCCGCGCGATTGGCCGAAGGAGCATCCGCCGGCGAACCCCGCCTGCGAAGCAACAACAGCGTCAGCAAAAACGGGAGAGCAAAAGAATGGCTGAGACGAGTATGGCGCCGGGTTTTGGTCGGCGTGCCTGGATGGGCGGCGCAGCGGCGATTGCCTTGAGTGCAGGCTTTGGCGTGCCAGTAATGGCGCAAGGGGCGCGCACGCTGCGTGTGCGTTTCGGGTCCGATATTTCAGTGCTGGATCCAGCACGGATTTTCCAGATCGAAAACCAATCCATCGCCGGGCATGTCTATAACGGCCTGGTGCAATATGATCAGCGCACCAATGAAATCGTGCCCGACCTCTCCTCAGGGCATGAGGTTTCCGCCGATGGTACCGTCTGGACCTTCAGGTTGCGGCCCAATGTCACCTGGCACAAGAATTACGGACCCTTCACATCCGATGATGTGAAATTCTCTTTTGAACGTGTGTTGGATCCGGCCACCGGCAGCCTCTATCGCGGTCAGCTTGCGGGGCTTAAGGAAATCCAGACACCTGACCCGCTGACAGTACGCCTGGTGCTGGAAGCGCCGAATTCCGGCTTCCTGCATAAGCTTTGCGCCTTCAATCAGGGCTGGATCGTCTCTCGTCGTGCGGTGACGGAAATCGGTGAACGATACACGATGAACCCGATCGGCACCGGGCCATTCATGTTTGATCGTTGGACGACGGGCAATGAAGTGCGTCTCGTGGCGAACCCAGCCTATTTTGGTGGTGCGCCGGCACTGACGGACATCATCTTCCGCGTGGTGCGCGATGAAACAGCCGCGGCGATTGCGCTGGAAAACCGTGAATTGGATGTGTTTTTTGCGCTGCAATCACCCGATGTGATTGAAAGGCTGCGCCGCGCCAATGGCGTGACCTTGCTTGATCGCCCGGCGAACAACACCGCCAATCTGGTGCTGAACACCACCGCAGGGCCTTTGGCAGATGTGCGGGTGCGGCGCGCCATGATCCATGCGCTGAACCGTAAGGCGCTGATTGATGGTTTCTTCCGCGGCACCAAGTTTGAAGCGACCAGCGTGCTGACCTCCACCTTCCAGGAATTCAGCGATGAAGGCGTGCCGCGCTATCCCTATGATCCCGATCGCGCGCGCGCCCTGTTGCGGGAAGCGGGTGTTTCCAATTTCCGCTTTGAGATCACGACGGTGGGGCTTAACCCCTTCGACCGTTTTCCTGTGCCGCTCGCGAATGATTTGCAGCAGGTCGGCATTCAGGCGACGGTGCGCGTATTGGAACGCGGCGCCTATGTGCAGGCGCGGTCTTCGGGCAATCTGCAATCCTGCGTGACGGCGGTGGTCGGCCCGCCTGATCCGGATAGCCCACTGGTCACACTGTATCACACGCGTTCCCACCCGCCGGGGCTGAATACATCGCGCTATGATCGTGCAGATGCGTTGCTTGCGGAAGCGGCGCGCGCCCCTGATCTGGCGGGACGCCGAGCGGTCTATAACCGCCTGCTGCGCCAGACCATGGAAGATGTGCCGGTGATTCCGCTTTACGCGGATAGGCTTTTTGTTGCCCACGGGCCGAATGTACAGGGCTTCGTGCAGAACAGCCTGTTCACGGTGAATGCTTCACCGGTGACGCTGCGCGGCGCCTGATGCTGTTCTACCTCGCCCGCTGCGCGGCGCAGCTTGTTGTTGCGCTGGTCGGGATCGTCACGGTGGCCTTTTTTTTGATGCGGGCTATTCCAGGCGATCCCGCCCTTTACATGCTGGGCGATTTCGCAACGGCCGAGGCGCTGGCCATGTTACGCGCGCGCCTCGGCCTTGATCTGCCGGTTTGGCAGCAATATGGCGTTTTCCTGTTGCGCGCGGCGCAGGGTGACATGGGTGTGTCAGTAGTGACTGGGCAGCCTGCCCTGGCCGAGATTTGGGCCGCCGTGCCGCCTTCAGCCACGCTGGCGGTGGCAGGCATGGCGATTGCCATTTGCTTTGGTGTGCCCTTGGGCATCATTGCCGCCGTGCGGCAGGGCAGCGTGATTGATCTTGCTGTGATGCTGCTGGCCTTGGGCGGCATTTCCTTTCCAGTGTTCTGGCTTGGGCTGGTGGCCATCCTGACGCTATCCCATGCGCTTGGTCTTTTCCCGGCGCTTGGCGCAACGAGTGAATCAGGCTTCTGGAAGGGCCTGCATCATTTGGCTTTGCCCGCGCTGGTTTTGGGGCTTTCGGTTGCCGCCTACATCGCGCGGCTCACGCGTTCGGCCATGCTGGAAATTCTGGGCCAGGATCACATTCGTGTGGCGCGCGCCATGGGTGTGCCGGAACGGCGCATTGTTTGGCATTTGGCCTTCCGCAATGCGTTGATCCCGGTACTGGCAGTGATTGGCGTAACCTTTGCGTGGTCCTTGGGCAACGCCATTTTGGTGGAGGCGGTGTTTAGCCGCCCTGGGCTTGGTTCCACCATTCTGAAGGCCATTTTGGCGCGCGATTACCAACTGGTGCAGGCAGGGGTTCTGGTTCTGGCGGCGGCGGTGGTGCTGCTGAATACCGCGCTCGACCTGATTTACGGCGCGATCGACCCAAGGCTACGACGCACATGACAGTGACGACCGAAGCCGAGGAGGCGCTAGAGGACAATGCCGCACGCAAGCGCGCTACGCTGCGCCGCTATCTGCGGCATCCAGGCTTTATGATCGGGGTGATTGGTATTGGCTTGTTGGTTTTGGTAGCACTGTTCGCGCCCTGGATTTCGCCCCATTCACCGACGCGCACGGATTTGATGAATACGCTGGCCCAGCCCTCGGCCACCTATTGGCTGGGGACGGATCAATTTGGCCGTTGCGTGCTTTCGCGCCTGATCCATGGTGCGCAGGTTTCCCTGCAAGTCGGGTTTTTCATTGTTCTGATCTCGCTTACTGCTGGCACTTTGCTTGGCGCCATTGCGGGCTATGCGGGCGGCTTTTTGGAGCGTGCGCTGGTTGCCATTATTGATATCCTGCTGGCTTTTCCTTCCTTCCTGCTTGCTTTGGCGCTGGTGGCAGCACGCGGCAACACACTCGATTCGATCATCCTGGCGGTTGCCATTGCCTATACGCCGCGTGTGGCGGCGGTGATGCGCTCAGTCGTGCTCACCATTCGCCCGCGGCCTTTCATCGAAGCATCGCGCGCGATTGGACTTTCCACCTGGACCATCATCATCCGCCATGTGATCCCAAATGCGCTCCCGCCGGTCATTGTGGTGGCAACTGTCAGCGCCGCGACTGCCATTCTGGCGGAAGCGGGGCTTTCCTTCCTTGGTCTTGGTGTGCAGCCGCCAACGCCAACCTGGGGCAATGTGATTGCGGAAGGCCAAACCGCCATTACCACCAATCCGCTGATTTCGCTTTCCGCCGGGCTCTGTATCGCTTTTACCGTCATTGTCCTTAATCTGTTGGGCGATGGGCTGCGCGATACGCTGGACCCGCAAATGCGTCGCAATACGGGCAAGCTGCTATGACCGCGATGTTTGAATTGCGGAACCTGACCGCTGCCGTACCTGGTGAAGCAGGCCCGGTCCGTCTGGTTGAAGATGTATCGCTTCACGTGCACGCGGGTGAAACACTCGCCATTGTTGGCGAAAGCGGCTCAGGCAAGACAGTGACCTTCACTTCGGCGCTTGGCCTTTTGCCGAAGCCAGGCCGCGTCATCGCCGGGCAGGCGCTGCTTGGGGCCGAGGATTTGTTGCAGCTCTCGCCTCAGGAATTGCGCCGGCGCCGCGGCGCGCGGATTGGTATGGTGTTTCAGGATCCGCTGACGGGCCTAAACCCGGTGTTTCGCATCGGTGATCAGATCACCGAGGTCCTGCGCGCCCATCTGCCGATTTCCCGTGCGGAGGCGCGTGAAAGAGCCATCACGTTGCTCGCGCGGGTGCAAATCCCCGACCCGGCGCGCCGCGTGGATGATTACCCGCATCAATTCTCGGGCGGTATGCGCCAGCGTGTGCTGATTGCGATGGCGATCGCACTCGGCCCGCGCGTCCTGATCGCCGATGAACCGACCACCGCGCTGGATGTGACGGTTCAGGCGCAGGTACTCGATCTGCTCACGGATTTGCGGCAGGCGGATGGCATGGCGATGGTGCTGATCACGCATGATCTTGGCGTGGTGGCGCGACAAGCAGATCGCGTTGCGGTGATGTATGCCGGGCGCGTGGTGGAAACCGGCACGGTTGAGGAAGTGTTTCGCGCCCCGCGCCACCCCTATACCATCTCGCTCTTTCGCAGCATTCCAGATTTGGAATCGCCTGCTGGGGCGAAGCTTGCGCCCATTTCCGGTGCGCCGCCTGATCCTGCGCGGCGGCCAGCGGGGTGCGCCTTCGCCCCGCGCTGCTTTGCCATGCGTGAAGATGCCGGCTGCCTGCGCAAACGCCCAAGCCTGACCGCGGATCACCACTCGGTAGCCTGCCACAGGGCAGAGCTGCTGGAGGCCGCATCATGACCGCCCTTCTGGAAGTTGAAGCGCTGCACAAGAATTTTGGTGGCGGCAGCAGCCTCTTTGGCGCCAACCGCGCCGTGGTCCGCGCGGTGGATTGTGTTTCCTTCACCCTCGCCGCCGGTGAAACGCTCGGCCTTGTAGGGGAAACCGGCAGCGGTAAGTCCACGCTCGGCCGCCTGGTGCTGCGCCTGATTGAACCAAGCAGCGGGCGGGTGCGCTTTGAAGGACGAGATGTGATCAGCGCTTCCGCTGGCGCGTTGCGCGCGATGCGCCCGCGCATGCAAATGGTGTTTCAGGATCCCTATGGTTCGCTGGATCCACGCATGACAGCAGGTCAGATCATCGCGGAACCCATGACCACGCAGGGCATGTCGCGGCATGAGGCGCGTGAACGTGTTGCTGCCTTGCTGACCCTGGTTGGATTGCGCGCAACGATGGCGGGGCGCTATCCGCATGAATTTTCTGGCGGACAACGTCAACGGATCGGTATTGCGCGCGCCATTGCGCTGGATCCGCCACTAGTGGTACTGGATGAACCGGTCTCGGCACTGGATGTCTCGGTGCAGGCGCAAATTCTCAATCTTCTGGCGGAAATTCAGGCACGCTCATCCATTTCATACCTGTTCATCGCGCATGATCTGGCCGTGGTGCGGCACGTCAGTGATCGCGTGGCGGTGATGTATCTGGGGCGTATCGTGGAAATCGCGCCGCGCGATGCGCTCTATCGCACACCGCGCCATCCCTATACGGTATCCTTGCTTTCCGCCGTGCCGCATGCTGACCCGGTGCGCGAAAGATCGCGCGAACGTATCCGCCCGATTGGGGAGATCGGCTCGGCCGCTGCCTTGCCCTCAGGTTGTCGCTTTCATCCACGTTGCCCACGCGCGCGTATCATCGCAGGGCGTGGAGGTGACACAATCGCGGCCGCTGGCACGCGCCTACCTGCGGCTTGCGTGACGGTGGGCCCCGTGCTTACGCCCGCCGGCGGCGGCCAGCATCTCATAGCCTGTCATTTCCCTGAAGAAAATTGAGGAGTATCGCCGATGTCGCTCTCTCGCGAAGAAAACTATACGGGTGTTTTCGATGGCAAGGTTGGCTTCGGGCGACACCCCGCGGTTGTGGTGATTGATTTCACCCTTGCCTATACCACGCCAGGCTCACCGTTTTTTGCTGAAGGAGTGGTGCGCGCAGTCGCGGATACCGTGCCGCTACTGCAAGCCGCGCGCGCGGCGGGCATTCCGGTAATCCATACCAAGGTGATGTATCACCCCTCAGGTGCGGATGGCGGCTGGTTCGTGCGCAAGGTGCCGGCGCTGCGCAAGCTGATACCCGGTGAACCGCTTGTTGAAATAGACCCGAAGGTAGCGCCGCTTGATGAGGAGGTTGTGATGGTCAAGCAATACCCGAGCCCCTTCTTCGGCACACCGCTTGCGCCCATGCTGGCGACACTTGGCGTTGACACCTTGATCCTGGCTGGTTGTTCCACCAGCGGCTGCGTTCGCGCCGGCGCGCTGGACGGCGTGCAGCATGGCTACCGCGTAATCGTGCCGCGCGAATGCGTGGGAGATAGGCATGACGGCCCGCATGACGCCAATCTTTTCGACATCAACGCCAAATACGGCGATGTTGTCGGACGCGATGAAGTGATCCACTATCTTGCCAATCTTGCCAAGCGCAATGACTGAGGAAAAACGTCCATGAACAATATCACCGCACCGGATGATGCCATTCGTGTCTATTGGATGACCGGATGTTCTTCTTGCCTCAGGACCAAGGAATTCCTAACGCGTCATGGCGTGCCCTTCATTTCCCGCAATGTGCTGGAAGATGAAGGCGCTTATGATGAACTCGCACGCTTCGGCCTGCGGCAAGTGCCAATTGTAACGCGCGGAGATGCCTGGGCCAATGGTCAGGTGCTGCGTGATATCGCCAGGCTTTGTGACATCACGCTCGGTGAGCAGCGGATGCTGTCGGTGAATGAAATGCGCCGCCGACTTGACGCGATATTGGCCGGCAGCGCGCGGTTTCTGGCGCAAATGCCTGATGCGGCGCTTGCGCAAATGCTTCCGAGACGCCCGCGTTCTTTCGCGCAGCTCGGCTGGCATATCGCCAATATCGCAGATGCGTTCCTGGAACACGAAAACGGTATCCCGCTGACCTTTGATAGTTACATGCGCGTCCCGGAGGAAAAAGACGCGACGCGGGAAAAGCTGATCGGCTATTGTAAAGAAATGCGTCAGCGTATGTCGAATTGGTTTGATGGCCCAGGCCGCACGCGGGACTGGTCAGCGCGCGCTGATGTCTATTACGGTGAACAGACCATGCATGAATTCTTGGAACGCACCGTTTGGCATGCGGGCCAGCATTCGCGGCAATTGATGTGGGTGCTTGAAGGCTTGGGTATTGCGCCGGACCAGCCCCTGGGCCCGGATGTTTTCGCGGGCCTGCCCATGCCGGAAAGTGTTTGGGACGATGCAGATCCGGCGAAGCTGAAGCGCTAGTCGTCCGATTGCTGCTGCCCGTTCCCGGCAGCAGCGTGAATCGCCCCCCCCAACAGGCTGCTTGTGTTGCGCGGGGACATTCCGGGAGAGGAAAGACCCACATGAATCGCATCACGAGGCCCAAGTACAACTGCGTCAGGAAGGCGATGTCCGGTTGGCGCGCAGGGCCTAGCAAGCGCTTGGCCAGATACGGTTGTGGCTGGCTTACTTTGCCACTGCGCGCTTGATGCAGACAGTTCCAGACCCGTTGATTGCGCCTTGCACCACTTGCCCGTGTTTTGGTAGGCTGATTTTGGCTAGTTTGCGCAGCGAAGGCAACAATATGGCTACCAGATGGTTGCTTCGTTAACGCTTTTATTTGGCTCAATCGCTATATAAATCGCTTGAAGTTTCCCCGCGCAGTGACGGATTCTTTTGCCGGATGCAGAAACCACCCCAGACTAGTGAGTCACAATTTGCTGCAGCGCTTGCCCTGTTGCGACAGGGCGAAGTGGCGGCGGCTGAAGCAATGTGTCTCGCCATTATTGAGGACGACCCAAACCATTTCGAAGCGTTGCATCTATCTGGCTTGGCCGCCACGCAGGCAGGGCACGTGGCTGAGGGCGTCAGCCGACTACGCCAAGCGGCGCAGATCAAACCAAAAGACCCGACCGTGCATGGCAACCTAGCGCTTGCCTTTATGAAGCAGGGGCTCGATGCGGATGCGGCGGCCAGTTTTGAAACCGTGCTTGCCTTGGATACCGAGGCTGTAGAGGCGCGATTGAATTATGCTTCTCTTCTCAACAAAATGGGCCGTTATGCTGAAGCCATCACGGCTCTTGACTTCCTTATCGCCCGCCAGCCGGGCCTTGCAGAAGCCTTTTTCTACCGTGGCCAGGCCCTGCTTGAAGTGGATAGGCTTGAGGAAGCCTACGCAGCCTATGAGGCTGCGCATAAGCTGCAATCAACGTCACCCGGTTATCTTGCGAGTATGGCGCTAGCGCTCAGTTTAATGAAGCGGTACGACGAAGCCGAGCCAATCATCCAAAAGGCGCTTGAGATCAAGCCAGGTTTTGAGCAGGCTCTCTTGTGTCGCATTGAGAGACTTGTCTCCCTCAACCGTTTTCAGGAAAGTCTTGCCGCCACTGAGGAGTTGATCGCGGCAAATCCGCAATCACTTCAAGGTCATTTTTGGCGTAGTAAAATATTGGTTTTTCTTGGCCAACCGGAACGCGCCTTACAAATGTCCGCGGCGTCACGCCAAATTGGCCTCAATGATCCGAATACCTTCATCAACCACGGCTTCATGCTGGCCGCACTGAATCGACTTGAAGAAGCATTGATCTTCTATGACCGCGCTTTGAAGCTGAAACCGGATCACGCCGACGCGCATTATAATCGTTCCTTTGCCCTGCTGGCACTTGGGCGCTTTGAGGAGGGTTGGCGCGCTTATGAGTATCGAAATCTTCGACGTAGGACGCTGGCAGTGCGCAAATATCCCCAGCCACTCTGGTGGGGCAAGGAACCGCTCAAGGATCAACGACTCTTTATCTATTGTGAGCAGGGATTTGGCGATACCATTCAGTTCGGCCGATATGTGCTGCTGGCCGCTGAGGCGGGCGCGCGTGTTGTGTTTAAGGTACAAAATCCGCTGCGTCGGGTCTTCAAGGATTTTCACCCTCAAGTAACCGTTATTGGCCAGAATGAAGAGCCGGCGGAATTCGATTTGCATTGCCCGATTCTCAGCCTGCCGCTTGCTTTTGGTACTAGGCTTGAAACCATCCCAGCCTGGCCCCACGGCTACATCAAGGCACCGGCGGAAGAGGTGGCACATTGGCAGCAGCGCCTTCCCGCAGGCCGCCGGCGAATAGGCTTGGTCTGGAGTGGCAGCGCCATCCACACCAACGACTTCAATCGTTCCTTGGCATTGGCGAAACTTTCGCCATTATTCCAATCCGCTGACGTCTGGGTTTCCTTGCAAAAGGATGTGAGGGAAGCAGATCAACCCGCGCTGCAGGTCGCAGGCTTATGCGATTGGACTACCGAGCTTGATGATTTTGCGGATACAGCCGCGCTGATTGCCGCGCTTGACCTGGTGATTGCGGTTGATACTTCGGTCGCTCATCTGGCGGCTGCGCTGGGCAAGCCCGTCTGGTTGATGGTGCCGTTCTCGCCAGATTTTCGTTGGATGCTGAAGCGCGAAGACTCGCCCTGGTATCCCAGCATCCGGCTGTTTCGCCAGCAGCGCCCTGGTGATTGGAATGGCGTCATTGCTCGGATCAGCGCGGCGCTTGAGGGGTAAGGCGCCCTGCCCCACCTACTGGCCACGCCAATGCACAACTTTCTCCGCCAGGAATAGCGTTGCCACCACGCTACCTGCGAAAATCAGCAGATGATTGCGCATGGCATCGCGGCGCGGAACCATATCCACATGATGCCCTGGCGCGGGCGCAACCAACTCCGCAGAAGCAGCCACTTCGGCCGGGGTGAGCGCCGGACCCAAATAGCGATAGCGCCGTGCAGCTTCTTCTGGCGCCAAGGCGGTGCCATCCCAGGAGAGCCACTGTCGCGCCGCAGGGTTCCAGCCCAGTGGTACTGGCGCCTGCCCGCCATCATCCAAACGCGCCAACCAATGCCAGGGTCGGGCGGTATCATCGGGCTCTCCTGGGCGGGCAGCATTGGGCCAAGCGGTCATGGTGTTCACCCTTACTGTTCAGGGAATGATTCCCGATCCGAGGGAAGGATGCAATCACTGTCTCAGTGTTGCCGGTCCCCCTCCGGCGCTACAAGCCAATGCGGAGAGGATAAGCCTCGGAAACGGCAATTCGAAATCAGTTTCACCCGCGCCCGTCTAGACCGCCGCGCTATGACGCGTGGCGGCCGGCGCCAGATAGGCGTCAAAACACGCGGCAAAATGGCGGAGGAAGCGTGCGCCACGCGTGGTCATCGCCAACCTGCCCGCGCTTTCCACCACCAGCCCGTCGCTCATCAGCGGATCAAGTTTTGCGCGCGCGCTTGCCAGCAGGTCGGTCGGCACCAGCGCCAGATCCAAAGCCTGATCGCACATGATGCGCTCAATAATCTGCGCGCGTATCAGGTCTTCATGGGTAAAGGCACGCCCGCGCGCAATGGGTAGCCGCCCGGCTTCCACCGCCGCAAGCCAACCGCGTTCATCAGCGATATTCTGAAAGAAACCGGCGCGGCAGCGGCCAATCGCCGAAGCACCAAGCCCAAGCAATACCGGCGCATCATCTGTTGTATAGCCCTGAAAATTACGCCGCAGCCGACCCGATGCCGCAGCGCGCGCCATGGCATCTTCCTGTCGCGCGAAATGATCAAGCCCAATCGCGACATAGCCCGCATCGGTCAGCACGCGCTCAGCCGCTTCGGCCTGCGCCATGCGGAGCGCCGCATCCGGTAAATCCTCGACCTTGATCGCCTTTTGGTGCGACTTCATCCAAGGCACATGCGCATAGCCGAAAACCGCCACACGATCCGCACCATTTTCCGCGGCAAAACGGGCTGAAGCGGCAACTTCCTCCACCCCCTGCCCCGGCAGGCCATAGATCAAATCCATATTGATCCCGCCAATACCCGCAGCGCGCAGCCTTTCGACAGCCACCGCCACTTGCTCAGCCGGCTGCACCCGCCCGATCAGCCGCTGCACCTTGGGCGAAATATCCTGCACGCCAAGGCTCGCGCGCGTCAGGCCCATGCCGGCCAGCGCATCAATCATGCGGGTATCGAGCGTGCGCGGATCAAGCTCAGCCGCGATTTCCGCTTGAGGCTGAAACGGGAAATACCGACGCAGCGCCACACCAAGCGCGATCAGCCCTTCCGCGCCCAGCGCCGTTGGCGTACCGCCCCCCAAATGCAACGCCGCCACACCGCCATGCGCGGGCAGCGCCGCGCGCAAAAGCCGCGCTTCTTCCGCCAATGCCGCACCATAGCGCGCAATGCGCGCGGCGGAGCGCGTCACCGCCGTATGGCAGCCGCAATACCAGCAAAGCGATGCGCAAAACGGCACATGCACGTAAAGCGAGAGTGCATCATCCGGCTTGGTTTCGGCCAACCAGCCGCGCAACTGCGCCTCCGTCAACGGCATGAAATGCGGCGCGGTCGGGTAGCTGGTGTAGCGCGGCAGATTGGCGCTGGCATAGGCGAGCAGGCCGGAATCCGGCGCTTGGGCGGCTTGGGTCATGCCTCGCAACAAAGCCTGGGCAGCTAGCCCAGGCTTTGCGGTGGCGCAAAAGCGCCGTTCAGATCAGCGCGGCAAGCGCCCGAACTGTCCCGATCCAGGGGTGGAGCCAGCGCGGCGGCGCGATGCTTCGCCCGCACCTCCACCACTACGGGCCTCGCCAGCTCGGCGCGGGCGTTGCTGTTGCTGCGCCTGGCGCGGCTTTTGCGCAGCGCGCTGCGGGCGGGGCTGGCGCGGTGGGCGGGCGGGGGCGGCTTCCTCAGCCTCTCCGGTGCGGCGGTCTTCCGACGGGATTTGCGTGCGGATCAGTTTTTCAATCGCGCGCAGCTTGTCGCGGTCTTCGCCAGAACACAGCGCAACCGCAATCCCCGCCGCGCCGGCGCGTGCGGTGCGGCCAATGCGATGCACATAGGTTTCCGGCACTTCGGGAAGATCAAACTGAATGACATGCGTCACACCATCCACATCAATGCCGCGCGCCGCGATATCAGTCGCAACCAGCACCGGCGCGCGCCCATCACGAAACGCTGCCAAAGCCGCTTCGCGCGCATTCTGGGATTTATTGCCATGGATCGCATTGGCCTTGATGCCATCCTGGTCCAACTGATTAACGATGCGGTCCGCGCCATGCTTGGTGCGGCTGAAAATCAGCGCGCGGCCAACGCCTTCGCCACGCAGCAATTCCGCCAAGACGCGGCGCTTATCCTGCCGATTGGCGTGGATGACGCGCTGCGCCACTTTCTCGGCCGTGGTCGCCACCGGCGCCACCGCCACGCGCACGGGTGATTTCAGCATCTCATCCGCCAGGCGGTTGATTTCCGTGGGCATGGTCGCGCTGAAAAACAGCGTCTGGCGTTCCGCCGGCACGGCGCGGATCAGGCGGCGAATGGCCGGCAGAAAGCCCTTATCGAGCATCTGATCGGCTTCATCCAACACCAGCGTGCTGACATGATCCAGCCGCGCAGAGCCCTGTTCAAGATGGTCCTGCAAACGGCCAGGGGTTGCCACCAGCACATCAATGCCGCGGCCAAGCGCCTGGCGCTGACCGCCAAAGCCAACGCCGCCGAAAATGGTGGCAATGGAAAAGCCGAGATGCTTGCCATAGGCGCGGAAGCTTTCGGCGATTTGCGTCGCCAATTCGCGCGTTGGGCTCAGCACCAGCACGCGGCAGCCGCCACGCGGCGGGCGGCCCTTCAGCAGGGCAAGCTTATGCAGCAAGGGCAGCGCGAAGGCCGCAGTCTTGCCGGTGCCGGTTTGGGCAATGCCAAGCAGGTCACGCCCTTCCAGCACGGCCGGAATGGCCTGGGCCTGGATGGGGGTGGGGGTCTTGTAGCCCTCATCCTTCAAAGCCTGAAGGATAAGCGGGTTGAGGCGCAGAGCCTCGAAATGTTCGGTCACGATGAATCCTAGATCAGCCGCGCGCAGCCTTCCGGGCCAAGCGCGGCTTGGGGCAGAAAGCCCCGCGGGATTGGGACCGTCCTAAGTGGGAAAAGCGATCTGGCCGACCCGGGCCCGCACCGCGCTTCCTGGGAAGCGGCGGGGACCGATCACGCAGCCGGCAGGGCGCGAGGCGCGCGGAAAAGCGCGCTGACCAAAGTCACATGGGCGCCCTTCGAGGCGAAAGCAAGGCGGCCGCGCCCCTACCTACTGTGTTTGATCGCATTTTCCGAGTCGCCAAGTGTTCCACTTGGCTTGAAAATGCTCAGGCCGACATCTTGATCGGCGGTTCCACATCCGGCGGCAGCGGGCAGACATAGGGGGTCGCGGCTATGCGCTTCTGGTGATCCGCCTTGGCAGCGGCGAGGATTTCCGGATTGGTGATGGCATCCACCGCCGTGCCGGCCATGATCTTCGCCACATGCACCAGCCCCTTATGCGCAATGCCGGATTTGCCCTGCGCCGTGAGCTGCCAGGAATGCCCCGGCGTGCCGACCGCACATGTCGCACCACGCGCCTGCACGGTTGGCACCGCCCAGGAAACATCGCCAACATCGGTGGACCCCACCCCGCCAAAACCCTTGTTTTCCAGCGGCACGATCTTGTCACAAAGCGGCAAATCCATCTCCGGCGTCAAACCATGGCGGCGAAAGGCGGAGATGATGTCCTCGGGCTTCAGCGTCGCCTGGATTTCGCGCGCATAGCGGCGATCATCCTCATCGAATTGCGGCGGGCCCAGGCGCTGGAAATTGTCAAACATCGCCTTTTCCAAAGGCGTATTGCCGAGCAGGTTGGACACGGCGCTGACTACCTTGGTGGAGACACTGGTTTCCGTCATCAGCGCGGCGCCATCGGCAATCTTGCGCACGCGCGCGACCAGGCCATTCAATTCCACCAAATCCCGCGCGCGGATCAAATAGCGCACCTTGGCCGTGCCCTGCACCACATTGGGCGCAATGCCGCCAGCATCGAGATAGGCGTAATGGATACGCGCATCGGATGGCATGTGTTCGCGCATGTAATTGACGCCGACATTCATGAGTTCCACCGCATCCAAGGCGCTGCGGCCCAAATGCGGCGCGGCGGCGGCGTGGGAAGACCGGCCCGTGAAGGCGAAATCAATGCGCGTATTGGCGAGCGAGATCGGTTCATTCACCGCGGAGAACGCCGCCGGGTGCCAGCAAATCGCCATATCCACATCATCAAAGCAGCCTGCGCGCACCATAAAACCCTTGGCCGCGCCGCCTTCTTCCGCCGGGCAGCCATAATAGCGCACACGCCCCTTGATGCCGTTTTGCGCGAGCCAATCCTTCACCGCACTGGCCGCCAAAAGCGAAGCCGCACCAAGCAGATTATGCCCGCAGCCATGCCCGCTGCCATCGCCCGGCAGGGGACGCGGTTCTGCGACACCCGCTTCCTGGGAGAGCCCCGGCAGCGCATCATATTCACCAAGGATCGCGATGACAGGGCCTTCTTCGCCGGCTTCGCCCATCACTGCGGTGGGGATGCCCGCGACATTCTTGGTCACGCGAAAGCCATGGGCTTCCAGCATGGTGGTGTGTTCGGCGCAGGAACGGTGTTCGGCATAGCAGAGTTCCGGCATGCCCCAGACGCGGTCGCTGAGTTCAATCGCCTCAGGCGCTTTGGCATCCACCAGCCGCCAGATTTCTTCCGTATTGCGCATTGCTTTAGGCTCCTGATTGATCGCTTTAAGTGTCGCGCGGCGCCCCAGCCAAGTCCAGGGGTGGACGGGAAGCGGCTGGCAGCGCAAGCTTGACGCCTTCAGGAAAGGAAACCGCCATGGCCCGTGTGCGTGAGCTCTCGCCCGAGGAATTGACGCCCGAACTCCGCGATATCTGGCATCGCTATGTTACTGGTTATGGCCCGTTTGAGGAGCAATTGGCGGTCTTTGCCCATGTGCCGGCGGCGCTCAGGCATTTGATGCCGATGCTGATGGAATTGCGCGCGGCGGGCACACTGCCGCGGCGCTATCTGGAATTGGCGATTGTGGTGGTCTCAAAGCTCAATGCCTGTAATTACTGCGTGGATCATCACGGGCCGTTCCTGGCCGTGGAAGGCATCCCGACCGAGGCTTTGGAAGGCCTGCCGGGGCGGATTGATCATCCATCCCTGACGCCGATTGACCGCTTGGTGGCGGAATATTCAGTGGCCGCCTGGGAAAACAGCCACCGCGTGCCCGAACGCCTGTTCCGCGCGCTGCGGGAGCATTTTTCCGAGGCTCAGATTGTGGAACTGACCTTGCGGATCACGCTTTGCGGTTTCTTCAATCGCTTCACCGGCGCGCTTGGGATTGATGCGGCGGCGCATAATCAGGCAGCGGCGGAATAGTATCGGGTTACGCCCCCTTCACGCCACCCGCCGTCAACCCGGCAACAATCTGCTTTTGCGCGACCAGAGTCAGGATCAGCACCGGCGCCGTCACCAAAAGCGCCGCCGCTGAAAGCGGCCCCCAAGCCACTTGCTCAAAAGTCAGCATGTTATTCACCGCGACCGGCAAGGTGCGGGTTTCGCGCCCGGCCAGCACCATGGCGAAGATGAAATTATTCCAGGAGAAAATGAAGGACAGGATGGTGGCAACGGTGATCCCAGGCCGCGCCAGTGGCATCGCCACATAACGAAATGCCTGCCAGATGGTCGCGCCATCCACCAGCGCCGCTTCTTCCAATTCCGGCGGCAGGCCCTCAAAAAACGAAATCATCACCCAAACCACAATCGGCACCGTAATCACCAAATGCGTGATGACAATCGGCGTCAGGCTGCCGGTCATGCCAAGCCATTGGAACAGCAAAAACAGCGGAATCAGATAGGAAAGCCCTGGCGTGATGCGCGCAATCAGGATCAGCGCCGCGGCGCGCATCGCATGCATCTTCGCAATGCCATAACCCGCCGGCACGCCAATCAGCAGTGCAATGCCGGTCGCGCCGAAGGACACCACAATGGAATTCCAGGCAAAGCGCAGGAAATCATTGCGCGCAAAAACTTCGCGGTAATTGTCCAAGGTCGGCGCTTGCGGAATGAAGACCGGCGGCCAATCGGTATTGTCCAGCTCATTCTTGAAGGACAGCGACAGCATCCACAGGAAAAACAGGATGGCCGGCGAAACCAGTACCAGCACCGAAAAGCCAAAGCCGATATTGCCCATCAGCCGGCGCAGCCGATACTGCGCGGGGCTGCGCTTTGCTTCCACACTCATGTCATTTTCACCCGCTGACGCGTCCATAACAGCAGCGCAGCCAGCGCCAGAATGATCACAAAGAACACCACCACCACGGCCGACGCATAACCGACATTATAGAAGGCAAAGGCTTGCAGATAGAGGAAGATATTGATCGTCTCGCTCGCTGAGCCCGGCCCGCCCTGGGTGATGACGTAGATCGTATCAAAGGCCTTCAGCGCATCAATGCAGCGGATGATCAGCGCCACGACGATGAAGGGCATCAGCAAAGGCAGCGTGATATGGCGAAAGGCCTGCCAACCATTGGCGCCATCAATCTTCGCGGCCTCATAAGGATCAACCGGCAAGGAAGCGAGGCCACCCAGGATCAGCAGCATCACCAAGGGTGTCCAATGCCAGACCTCAATCATCACCAGCGTCGGGATGACGGTATTCGCGCTATAGATCCACATGCTGGGCGGCAGACCCACCTGACCCAGAAGCCAATTCAGCACGCCAAGCTGCGGGTGGAAGGTCATGGTCCAAACCAGCGCTACCGCCACCGGCGTTGCCATCATGGGCAGGATGAAAATGGTGCGTGCCAGGCCACGCAGTGGGAATTTGCGATTGAAGGCCAGCGCCGCCGCCAAGCCCAGCAGCATCGGAAAAACCACCGCCAGCACCGTATAGAATAGCGTGCGCAGCATGGCCCAGCCGAAGCGGGAATCGGAAAACAGCTTCGTGTAATTGGCGAAGCCCACCCAGCTACGTTCCCCGCCCAGATGCCAATCATGGGCGGATACATAAATCGTGAAAATCCAGGGAAAGATGATGACCGCAAGCACCACCACCGCGGCAGGGACGATGAACCAGCCATAATGCCTGGCGTAATTGCGTGTCCGCTGAGCCCCTGCTGGACTCGCGGTGATGGTTTCAGCTTGCTGCATCAGTCTGCGATAGCCTCAGCTTTCCCTTTCGCTTTGCTCCAGCACGGGGCGGAATTCAGCCGTGGCGCGGCGCAATTCGGTCGCCACATCCGCACCGCTGATGGTGTTGGTAAGCGCCGTGCCGATCACATCGCGGAATTGCGTCACCGGCACAATTTCCGGCAGGCCGGCGCGCGCGATTTTGGCACTTTCATTGAGCGTATTGAAGAATTCACGCGGGAAGGTGCTGGCGGCAATCGCCGCTTCATTGCCGAAGGGGCTGCTGCGTGCCGGCACGCCGGCACCGCTGGTCAGGAAGCGAAGCTGGTTTTCCTTGCCAAGCGCCCATTGCAGATAAAGCCAGGCCGCGCCCTTTTTGCGTGACGCTTCGGGAATGCCATAGCCTGCGCCGAACAGGCAGCAATGGTGATTGGGCCCGCGCCCCTTCGGCACCAGCGCATAGCCAACCTTGCCCGCCACGCGGGAACGCTGACGATCTTCCAGCGGCGCCGCAAAGCCGATGCCATCAATCCACATGGCCGCGCGGCCCTGCATGAAGGTGGTTTGGCATTCATTCCAATTGAAGCCGATGGACCCGGGCGGGGAGACATCACGCAGGAACTTCTTATACATCTCGCCAGCCCAGATCGCGTCATCCGTATCCGTGATCAATTGGCGATTGGCGTTGATCATGTCGCGCTGCGCGGTGCCGAGCAGATAGCTGGACCACAACACCACATTGGCGTTCTTCAGCCCGCGCCCGACATGGCCATAGATCTGGCGTGACGGATCGGTCAGCGCGCGGGCCGCTTCGAACATGCCATCAAAGGTCGTCGGCACGGCGATATTCTTCGCCGCCAACAATTCCTTGTTGTAGTAAAGAATGAAGTAATCCGCGAAGGCCGGCAGCGAATCCATCCGCCCATCGGTCTGGGTTGCATATTCCACCATGCCCGCGCCAAAATCGGCGAAATCAAAATCCGGCGCGGTAATGGATTGGTCCGCGATCAGCGCCTTGATATCCGTATTCCAGCGCGCCTTGCCGACCTGGCGTTTGTTCACATGCAGGCTCAATTCCGCCACATCAAAGGAAGGCCGGCCAGAAGCATATTCCACGATGATCTTCTGGCGATGCTGCTGTTCCGGCACCACTTCAATGCCGCAGCGAATCCCCGTCAGGTCTTCGAATTCCTTGTTCTGGCGTTGCAGCAGCAAGCCGCGCGGCGAAGTTTGCAGCGTGACTTCAATACGTTCCCCCGCGAAGCGCTTCCAATCGAAGCGGCTTTGCGCATTGGCCTGCCGCACAAAGGCAGGCGCGGCAAGCAAGGCAGCAGTTGCGCCAAGCGCCTGGCGGCGCGTGATGTGATTGGCCATTTCCTGGTCCCTCCCGATTCCGGGCGGCTTCGGCGCCGCCCTTTCAGGAGTGATCCTTCACGCAACCGCGCCGCACTGCAAGCGGGGAATTACAGGGCTTCCCGCCGCTGGGCCTCCAACACCGCCGGATCGGTGATCGGGCTTGTGTCCCAGGGCGGCGGCGGGGGTGGGTCGAGCGTCTCAAATACAGTGGATAGTTCGATATTGCCGGCATCGGCCGGGCGTGGGTAAGGGGTCGGGTCCGGCGCGCCCGCCACTTTGGGCCGCCCAATGCCGATGAAAAAATCTTCAAGCCCAGCCGGAATCAGCAGCCAGAGGAAGCGAAAGGGATGCGCGCCATCATTGATAAAGCCATGGCGGATATGGGGTGGTGCGACCATGAAGCTGCCGGTCGCGATGCGCCGCACCACGCCGTCAAGCCGCCCGAGCGCTTCGCCGGCCACCACCCAGAAAATCTCCGTCTGGGCCGGGTGAGCATGTTCGCGAATTTTGCCAAGCGGCGGCAATTCCTGAAGCCCCGCCGAAAACCCCGCCGGCATGCCCGTCATGCGGGGGGAGGTCAGTACCTCGATCCAGCCATTGGCCGGTTGAGGCTGCCAATGCTGCGCCCCGCCGCCCGGCGGGATGAGAATGAAACCACCGGCTTGGGACATGAACTATCCTTTCAATGCAGGCGTGGGCGCTTCAGAAACTGCACCCGATCAGCCGAGGTTATGGTCACATCACGCCGCGCCTTGCCCCGGCTGACCTGCAGGTGAAGATTCACCCCAGCCGGCCCCATCGCCCAAATGGCGCGCCAAAAATCCGCCAATTCGCTGATCGCCGTGCCTTCCACCGCCAGGATACGATCCCCATTGCGCAGCCCCGCTGCCTCGGCCGGGCCACCAGGGGCGAGGGAGGCTACCGAAATCCCCTCCTCATCCTCGGTCGCGTAAAGGCCGAGCCAGGGGCGGGGCGGGCCGGAACGGCGGCCCTGGGTGATCAATTCATCCAAAACAGCGGTCAACTGATGCACCGGAATGACCATGTTCAAATCAAGCCGGCGGCCTTCCTCGCCTTGCTGCAAAATCAAGGAACCAATCCCCACCAGCTTGCCATCCGGGCCGAACAGCCCGGCACCGCCCCAGGAAGGATGGGCGGGTGCCACAAAGAGCGCATCTTCCATCAGATATTCCCAATAGCCGGCGAAGGGCTGGCGCGCGACCAGCTTGCCCGCCACCGCATGGGTGCGCCCGCCCGCCGCTGCCATCACCGTGGCGGCGCCGATTTTCAGCTTGTCACTGTCACCCAAAACCGCCGGCTTCAAAGGAATCTTGCCCAAGGCCTGCACCAGGGCAAAGCCGGTTTCCTGATCCACCGCCAGCGCATGGCCAGGCACGGCGCGGCCTTCAGCGGTGGTGATCCAGATGCTCTCTGCCTCGCTCACCAGATAGCCCACGGTCAACACCAGGCCATCGCCAATCAGCACACCGCTGCCCTCGCGTTCCGTGCCAAGCACCCGCGCGGTAAAGGCATCCGGCGGCACTTGGCTCCGCAAGCCGACCACGGCGCGATAGGCCTGTTCCAGGTCGAAGCCATGCTCCGATGGGTCGGGCTGCAAATGCTCGGGGATGTCCCAGTCTTCTTCCGCCATGATCTCTCGGCTCTGTGGAATGGCCTTTATACCATAGGCCGCAGTTTGGGTCAGGTTACAGGGTTTGGCAGCGGCGCCAAGGCCGGGCAGGATAAGCGCGGATGGGCCGCAAGGACCGGGACATAAGGGGGGAAAGATGCGTATGCGCTGGATTGTTTCCGTTGCGGCGTTGCTGCTGGCACCATGGGCGCCGGCCAGTGCCTATCCCGAAAGGCCCATTCGCGTGATCGTGCCCTATGCGGCGGGCGGGGCGACGGATGTGGTGGCCCGCGTGCTGGCGGAAGCCATGGCGCCTATTCTGCCGCAGCCCCTGATTATCGAAAATCGCGGCGGTGCGGGCGGCATGGTGGGGGCCGAGGTCGTGGCCCGCGCGCCGGCCGATGGCCACACCCTGCTGTTCAACAATACCGGCCATGCCGCCTTGCGCGTGCTGGTCCCCAATCCGCCGATTGATCCCATCGCCAGCCTGCAGGCAATTGCGGTGGTCGCCGAATCACCCATTGTGATGTTGGTTGCGAATAATGTGCCGGCCAATAATCTCCGCGAATTCACAGCACTTGCGCAGGCGCGGCCCGGACAATTGGATTACGGCAGCTCCGGCGGTGGCGGCATTCTGCAAATGGCCGCGCTGCTTTATCTGAAGGCAACGGGGGTGCAGTTGAATGAAGTGCCCTATCGCGGCGGCGCGCCGGCAACACTCGATCTTGCCGCCGGGCGCATTGCCATGATGTTCGATGCCGGGCTTACCGGGTTTCAGACCGCACGCGGCAATCAGGCGCGCGCCTTTGCGGTCACCACGCCACAACGCAATGCCGCCAATCCTGATGTGCCCACCTGGCGCGAGGGCGGTGTGGATGCGGAAATGAGCGTCTGGCAGGCGGTTTTCGTGCCAAGTGCCACGCCGCGCGACAGGCGCGACATACTGAACGCCGCCATCAACCGCGCCCTTGGGCAGGAAGCGCTTCGCAAGCGCTTGGGGGATTTGGGCGCTGACCGCATCCTCAGCCTGAATGTCGCCGAAAGCGAAGCCTATCTGGCCGCCGAGGTGACGCGCTGGGAAGCGCTGCTGAAGCGCTGAGCCATGCCAGAGCCTTTGCCAAAAACCATCGAAGCCGCGCTTGTCTCCATGGGGCTGCTCGCCCCCGGGCAGCCCGTGCAGGGTGAGGCGCTGGCGGGTGGCGTTTCTTCCGATATCTGGCGCCTCACGCTGCCCGATGGGCGAGAGATTTGCGTCAAGCGCGCGCTACCCAAGCTGAAGGTGGTCGCCGATTGGCGCGCGCCGGTGGTGCGCAACATTTATGAAGCGCGCTGGCTGAAGGAGGCTGATCGCGCTTTGCCCGGCGCTGTGCCGAAACTGCTCGGCCAGGATGATGCAACGGGCGCGCTCGCCATGGAATTCCTTTCGCCAGCGGACCACCCGGTCTGGAAGGCGCGGCTGCGTGACGGCCATGCGGATGCGGCGTTTGCGGCTGAGATCGGGCGCCGCATCGCCGCCATCCATGCCCATGCCGCGGTGAATCCCGGCTTGGCGAAAGCCTTCCCCACCGATGAGATTTTCCACGCCATTCGGCTGGAACCCTATCTGCTGGCGACCGCGCGCGTGCATCAAGATTTGGTGGCGGCGTTGGAAGATATGGCGGCGGTCACCGCGCGCAGCAAACGCACTTTGGTCCATGGTGATGTCAGCCCGAAGAATATCCTCTGCGGCCCATCCGGCCCGGTGTTTCTGGATGCGGAATGCGCCTGGTGGGGCGACCCCGCTTTCGATCTTGCCTTTTGTCTCAATCATCTTTTGCTGAAATGCCTATGGACGCCGCGCGCTGCCGCCGGCTTCATGAACTGCTTTGAAGCGCTTGCAACGCACTATCTGGCGGGCATTACCTGGGAAGCGGCGGATGCGCTGGAAGCGCGCGCGGCGCGGCTGCTGCCGGGGCTTTTTCTCGCGCGGGTGGACGGCAAAAGCCCGGTCGAATACCTGACCGAAGAGGCTGACAGGAACCGCGTGCGCCGAGTGGCGCGCTCCTTGTTGATGCGGCCCGCAGATCGCCTGATGGCGGTGCGCGCGGCCTGGGGGGAAGAAATCGGCGCATGAGTAGCACCAGCATTACCGCCATTCGCGGCCGCCGCGTCTGGGACAGCCGAGGCCGGCCGACGGTGGAAGCGGAAATCACCTTGGCCGGCGGGGCGACCGGCCGCGCCATGGCCCCGGCAGGGGCGAGCACCGGCAGTGGTGAGGCTTTGGACAAGCGCGATGGTGGTGCTGCCTTTGGCGGTTATGATGTGACAAGCGCGGTGGATGCCGTGAACCGCGAATTGGCCCCTGCCCTGCTTGGCATGGATGCGCGCGCTCAGGCCGCTTTGGATGCGCGGCTGATCGCGCGCGATGGGACGCCGCAAAAAACCCGCCTTGGCGCCAATGCGACACTCGCCGTTTCCATGGCCGCCGCCCATGCCGCCGCTGCGGCAGATGGCGTGTCGCTGTGGCGCTATCTGGGCGGCGATACGCCCAATGTTTTGCCTTTGCCGCAAATCCAAATTCTGGGCGGCGGTGCCCATGCCGGGCGGCGCGTGGATATCCAGGATTTCCTGGTGATGTGTCCCGCCGCCACCAGCTTTGCCGAGGCGCTCGATTGGACCGCCGAGGTCTATCGCTCAGCCGGCGCCATCATGAAGCAGCGCGGCCTGTTGCAGGGTGTGGCGGATGAGGGTGGCTGGTGGCCCGCCTTCACCGCCAATGAACAAGCCCTGGAAACCCTTGTCGCCGCCATCGAAAAAGCCGGCTTCGCACCGGGCCGACAAGTGGCGATTGCGCTTGATATTGCCGCGACGGATTTCGGCAAGGGCGGACGATACAAGCTTGGCCTGGAAGGCCGCGAACTCGGCACTGATGAGATGATCCGCATGTTGCTTGGCTGGATCGCAGCCTATCCGATCGCGTCCATCGAAGACCCGCTGGCCGAAGATGACGCAGCGGGCTTTGCTGCCTTCACCCGCGAAGTGGGTGGGCGCATCCAGGTGGTTGGCGATGATTTCCTGGTGACGGATGCCGCGCGGGTGCGCCGCGCGGCGGCTATCGGTGCCGCCAATACGGTGCTGATCAAGCCCAATCAGCGCGGCACGCTGACTGAAACCAAAGCCGCCTGGGACGCCGCGCGGGAAGTGGGCTTCGCCGGCATTGTCAGCGCCCGTTCTGGCGAGACGGAGGATGTCACCATTGTGCACCTGGCCATGGGCTGGGGTGTGGGGCAATTGAAGGTCGGTTCCTTTGCGCGGTCTGAACGCATGGCAAAATGGAACGAAGCCTTGCGCGTGGAAGAAAGCCTGGGCGCACGGGCGCGCTTTGCCGGCAGCGCCTATCTTGGTCGGTCCCGGCCATGAAGGTGCTGCTCCATTACGATGCCGGGCCGGGCTTGGCTGCCCGATTGGCCGCGCTGCCCGGCATTGACCTGACCATCTGCGCGGAAGCCGATACAGCGCTTTACGCCCGCCTGCTGCCGGAGCTTGAGGCGATCTGGCATGTGCTCCGGCCCATCAGCGCCGCCGATATCGCCGCCGCGCCAAAGCTTCGCCTGATCCAGAAAATCGGTGTGGGTGTGAACACAATTGACCTTGAAGCCGCCCGCGCGCGCGGCATTGCCGTGTGCAATTTGCCGGGGACCAATAGCCGGGCAGTGGCGGAAATGACCCTGCTGCTGATGCTGGGCGCGCTCCGCCGCATTGCCTATTTTGATGGGGAAACCCGCGCCGGGCGCGGCTGGTCCCAGCCCCCTGCCCTGCAGGATGGGCTGTTTGAACTTGCCGGGCGCAAGGTGGGCCTGGTGGGCTATGGCGCGGTGCCAAAGCTGCTTGCCCCCATATTGCAGGCCATGGGGTGTGAGGTCTTGTATGCCGCCCACGCCCCAAAGCCAGAGGCGATTGGTAGCTTCCGCCCGTTGGAGGCGCTTTTGGCGGAAGCCGATGTGATTTCTCTTCATATACCCGAAACGGCGGAAACCCGGGGCCTGATCAGTGCAAAAGCGATTGCCAGCATGAAGCCGGGCGCGGTTCTGGTGAATACGGCGCGCGGCGGGTTGGTGGATCAGGCCGCGCTGGTGGCCGCACTTCGATCGGGCCATTTGGCCGCGGCAGGGCTTGATGTATTCGCCGCCGAGCCGCTGGACCCTGCCGACCCCTTGCTTGGCCTGCCAAATGTGGTGCTGGTGCCGCATGTGGCCTGGCTTTCCACCGGCACCTTTGCTCGTTCCTTCAGCATCGCGGCGGAGAATTGCCGGCGGCTTCAACGCGGTGAGGTTCTGTTGCACCGGGTAATGTGATATTTACCCTTCCCCGCCGATCTTTCACGATTCCTTCGTGCATTTCCGCTGGGCATTCGCTAAGAGAAACTCTACTTAACCCTTGTTCGAAGATTCCTCCTGAGCCGCGAATCGGGTCAACTTGATCCGGCTCTTTCCTGGTCTCTATGCGGTTCACTTTACTGCGCTAAACATGCTTTATACCTTTGCATGACCCCATGCGCTGAGCCGCCAAATGGTTCCACTTGGACCCGGCTTTCAATAACCTAAAAGTTGAATTTTATCACTTGCCTTTTGCGCATTTGGCGCAAGGGCGGGCTAAATTATGCATTCCTTGAGAAAATGAGAATAACACTTTCCTAAGAGATACTTGTTCTGTTAAACTCTCACCATGTCAAACTCGATTTCCGAACTCGACCGTTTTAGGTCAGATTCCTTTGAGCCAAAGAGCTTTCGTGAAAGGGGAGCGACGGTCCCCTTCACGACGCCATTATTGCTCAATGCGCGTATTCGCGACGCCAGTTCGGGCCGTGGATTTGAGATCGTTATAGCCAACCCCTCGGGCGGGCGCGGGGCCCTCATATTGCCTTGGTTATCACTGCCAGAAATTTGCTCACCCACACTTTTCGATCGCCATCTCTGGGAGGGCTTAGCCGATACCAGCGTCATCTCGCCAATAGGCATCCGACATGAAGCGCAAAGGCTTGCTGCACAGGGCCTTGCGGGACGCGGCGCAGCGGTTGCGGCCAAGGACGCCCAAAGGCGCGACCAAACTGGTCAGCGGCTCATGCGCTCCATGCTGCTGGAGAGCCTGATCACGGCCGTAGAAGCCCCGATCGAAGCTGCGGGACGGTCCAATGTGGCTGGGGGAGAGTCTTTCGTAAAACGTGCAGAGCGCGCCGTTGCGCGTTCAGCCACCATAGCGCGAATGCCAGTTGCAGCTTTCACCACTGACCTAGAGGCGCTTGCGGTTGCCTTAAGCGGAGCTGCACCGAAGATTGCCGGGGAAGACGCCCGGCTACGGGAAATGCTTTCAAATTTGGAAGATTTGGTAACTGAAGTCACTGATTGGGCTAAAGACCAGCAGCAGGAAGCTACCCATGTCATGGCTGCGAAATTTATCGTGGAGACCGCTTCACAGACCCTTGAGTGTGCCGAAATTGCCCTGGCAACTACCGATGCATTGATTGCCGATCTTGGTTTGTTGTTACCGAGATGGCGGACTGAAAAGGAAAATATTCTTGAACGCGCCAGGGGTCCTGAATGGGTGCTGGATGGGTGGAAAACGCCAATCGCGCTCTGGAAAGCCGCTGATACGCATCAGCGCCAGGCAGCGATCTGGGAAATCGCGCTGATCGCGCCAATCCTGCCGCGTGAGGCAAAAGCTTGGCTCGGAAAAGTAAGCGATTGGCGTGATACGCCGCGACGCATCACCCAGGTGGTGCGCGACAAGGCGGATTGGCGCAACGGCAATGTCATGGAAGTAGTCGCTCGCAATGAAAATCTGATTGGTGCGTCGATCGCTTATGAAAACCGCGTTTCCCCTATGGTTCTTCCGCGCAACAAGAACTACCTGATGCGGCGCCGCGGAGCTGCGGTGATGAATTCCAAGCAAATCATTCCAAAGGAGATGTTAGCAGGCATTGCGCCTAATCAGTCTTTAGAGTCTCTCGCAAAAACCGAAAAAATCAGACCAGGGGACGAGCGAAGCGCCCTGACAACAACCAGGGCGCTTGGAGCCCTGATCGAAGGCGCGTCCGATTCCGCCCTTGAAAAGATCGTTGCTCTGGTCGATCGGCTTGCCATGCCGGAAATTCACGATCGCCTTCTGGGAACTTCACTGCGGCGCCTGAAGCGTTTGCGTCCCCCTCGACCCGCCAGTCTGATGCGTCTGCTTTTCATGCCCATGTCGGGCGCATTGGTCGATCCGCTGCAATGGCGCCGCTCGGACGAACGGATTCCCCGCTCGGCGCTGGGGCCCTTGCTCGAATCGCTCACCGTCGCAGTCGGGCCGCAGTTAGAAACAATTTCGCTACAACTGCGCGGTGGAAGTCTTGATGACCCTAAGCTGATCGATAGTGCTGGTCGCAAGTTATGGCGTCTGGCGGCTGAGGCAGTGCCACGCCTGCGCTTGGATGCCTCCTGGTCGCGTGCGGGATTGGACGAACAGGATTTCGAAACGATTACAAATCTGGCTGGTTCCCTTTGGCGTCATTCAGGTCCCTTATGGGATGGTATGCAACTCGTTAGCGGTGAGTGCCCACCTGAAATGCTGCGTGCCTCCCTTATCGGACCGGCCCAGGAAAGCCGGGGTGTTTTTAGCGCTGCTCTGGAAACACTCTTGCTACGCGCTTCCCGACCCTCAGTTTTCTTGAGCCTCACTCGCGATTTGCCACATCAGGTGAGCGGCGTGGTTGAGGGGGCTATGAAATTATGGGTCAGCGTTACCTTACCGGAACTCGCCGAAGATGATTTCATCACCGGAGCCCGGCTTGCGGGCGAAATCGGCCTTGTGATTGCCGCACTGGAAGATCAGCCGCGGAACGCCTCAAAAACCGATACGAAAGAACTCGTCATCCATCGGCGCAATCTGGACCAGTTTTGCAGGTCAAGCTATCGAGAGATGGTCTCCGTTCATGTCACGAGAGCGTTAGTTGAATTGACCCCTGAGCATTCCGCGGAACTGGGCGAGATCGAGGCCATGGCAAGGGCTGCACGAAGCCTTGAGGAAACGGGCAGGCGCTTCGGCCCGCCGCAAACCTACACCACCATTCAGGATGAGTTCCGTTCCCACATGGAAAAGCTTATTCAGGGTGGGTCGGATGCTGCTGTAACCCCCATGGAAATTGCCCGTATTGAAGAAATCCTCATTGGACGAGAATCGGCCGAACGCTCCCTGGGTCGCTATCAGCGCAAAAGTCTAATGGTGTCATGATCAACGGATCAAGCAAGTCTTCCCGACCACTATGATAGCCGCCCGACCAATATCTGAAGAATGGATACCAAGCTCGCGATGATCCCTCTAGTGGTCCGATCGCTGCTGTCGGGAATCGACAGCAGCGACCGGAGTACTAGCAGGCCGGATCAACAATATGATATAAAAACCTTGTCCGGAGGTTGTCATGGAAGTGCCTGAGACATCATCGCGACGCGCCGTGCTGGCCCTGACCTTCACCGGTACGGTTCTCGTGCCGCGCTACGGCTTCGCCAACCTGCCTGAGAATGTCCAGAGCGCGCTTGACAAGCTACGTGCCGGGCGCACCGCGCAGGAAGGTCGACTGACGCTGCGCCTGCCCGCCATTGCAGAAAACGGGAATACAGTGCCGCTGAATGTCTCGGCTGAAAGCCCCATGACGGCGACCGACCATGTGAAGGTGATCCATGTCTTCGCAATCGGCAATCCCACACCCGAGGTCGCGGTGTTTCACCTGACGCCGGCGCTCGGCCGCGCCGCGGTGGATACGCGCATTCGGCTCGGGCAGACCCAGGATGTGCTTGCCTTCGCGGAAATGGCTGATGGCAGCCTGCACATGGCGCGCGCCGAGGTGAAGGTCACCATCGGTGGCTGCGGCGGTTGACGGAAAGGACGATACGTCATGTCTTCCCCTATCGGACAACCCCGGCTTCGCCTTCCCGCCCAGGTCAAGGCAGGAGATATCATCGAAATCCGCACCCTGATCACCCATGCCATGGAGACCGGGCAGCGCCGCACGGCGGAAGGCCAGGAAATTCCCCGCGACATCATCAAGCGATTCGAAGTGCGCTTTGAAGGTGAATTGATCTTCGCCATGGATCTGGCACCAGCGATAGCCGCCAACCCATACATCGCCTTTCCCTTCAGGGCGGAGCGTCCGGGACGTTTTGAAATGGTCTGGACCAATGATGCCGGCGAGACGCGCCGCGCCAGTGCCGAATTGAAGCTTGGCTGAAGGGCGCCGCGCCCATGCGGCCGGTCCTGCTTTCCTGGCGTGATGCATGATCACGCGGCGGGATTTGTTGGCAGCCAGTGCCGCGCTCGCGGCCTTGTCAGTGGCCAAAGCTGATGCGCCAAGCCAGACGGAGCTTTTGCGTTTTACGCCGCTCGGGCAAGTCACGCTGATCCATATCACGGATTTGCACGGCCAATTGATGCCGATGTTCTTCCGCGAAGCCTCGGCCAAGATTGGCGTGGGTGAGGCGCGCGGTAGGCCGCCGCATGTCGCCGGTGAGGCGTTCCTGGCTGAATTCGGCTTGGCACGCGGCACGCCGCTCGCCCATGCGCTGACGGATCTCGATTTTACTGATCTCGCCAGGCACTTTGGACCAATGGGTGGGGTGGATCGAATGGCGACCATCATCAAGGCGATCCGCGCGGAACGCCCCGGGCGGTGCCTGTTGTTGGACGGCGGCGATAGTTGGCAGGGCGCCTGGACCAATTTGCAGACACAAGCCGCCGATATGGTTGCAGTGCAGAAGGCGCTCGGCGTTGACGCCATGGTCGGCCATTGGGAATTCACCTATGGCGCTGATCGCGTAACGGAACTTATCAAGGAGCTTGGCTTTCCATTCCTTGGCGGCAATGTCCAGGATCGTGAATGGAATGAGGAGATCTTTTCAGCAAACGCGATGTTTGAACGCGGTGGCGTCAAGGTGGCGGTGATCGGCCAGGCGTTTCCCTATACGCCGATCGCCAATCCGCGCTGGATGTTTCCCGATTGGGAATTCGGCATCAAGGAAGAAAAAATCGCTGCCCGAGTGCAGGCAGCGCGCGATGCGGGGGCTGGGCTGATCATCCTGCTTTCGCATAATGGTTTTGAGCTTGATCGGAAGCTCGCCGCACGGGTGCCTGGCATTGATGTGATCCTGACCGGACATACGCATGATGCGCTGCCACGCCCCGTCCAGGTGGGGCGCACAGTTTTGCTGGCAACCGGTGCCTCTGGCAAATTTATCAGCCGGCTCGATCTTGATGTGCAAGGCGGGCAGATTTCTGACTATCGTCACGCGCTCATTCCCGTATTCAGCAATATGATTTCGCCCGATGCTGACATGGCAGCGCTGGTGCGCAGCCTGCGTGAGCCCCATGCGGCGGATCTGGCGCGGGTGGTGGGCCGCACCGAAAGCCTGCTCTGGCGGCGTGGCAATACCGGCGGCACTTGGGATGACGTGATCTGTGATGCGCTGCTTGAGCAACGTGATGCCGAGATTGCTCTCTCACCGGGCTTTCGTTGGGGCACCACCCTGCTGCCAGATACGGACATCACCGCTGAGGATGTCTGGGCACAAACGGCCATCACCTATCCGGCGGCCTATCGCAATGTAATGAAGGGGGCAGCGATCAAGGCATTGCTGGAAGATATTGCCGATAACCTGTTTCATCCTGATCCATTTTACCAACAGGGTGGGGATATGGTGCGCAGCGGTGGCGTTACCTTCACGCTGGATGTTGCGGCGGCATCGGGCCAGCGCATTTCCGATCTGCGGCTGAAGCGAAGCGGGCAGCCGATTGAAGCTTCACATGATTACGTGGTGGCCGGCTGGGCCAGCATCAATCAGGGGGTGGAAGGCCCGCCGATCTGGGATTTGGTGTTTCGCCATTTGGCCAAGGGGCCATTGAAGGTCATGCCGCGCCATGACATTGAATTGCGCGGCATCTGATCATGCCTTTCGTTCGGCTGTCATTTTTCCGCCGAAGTCGAACCGACAGAAAAACATTCCTCTTCTGATTTCCATTGGGCGATAATATCGCTCTGCCTTGACACGCTGGTTTTATGATTGACCTGCAGAATTTTGCTGGATAGGGTTTCTTCAACGCTCAAAAAAAGCAATTCTTCAAGTCGGTTGGGAGACGGAATTTCATGAAACTCAGGCTTAGCCTCTGCCTATTATTGGCAACAGCCAGCCCGGCTTTCGCGCAGGCGACTGATGTGCCCCTCCTGATCGGCGGCTGTCAGGGCTGCCACGGCGTCAGCGGTCAAGGCGGGCATGGCATTCCTTCCATCAAGGCCAATCACAGCCGCGATGAATTCATCGCGCTCATGCGAGCTTTCAGCGCCAATGAACGGCCCGCAACTGTGATGGGCCGCATCAGCCGCGGCTATACGCCGGAACAAATCGCGCTTCTGGCCGCGCATTACGCGCGCCCGCAATAAGCCGGAGGAAAACGCCATGACCCTTTCCCGCCGCGCCTTCCTCGCTGCTGCCGCGCTTCCAGCGTCCCTCGCCGCGCCAAGCATCGCCCACGCCCAGGCCGGTGCCGGGCGCGTTGTTATCATTGGCGGTGGCTTTGGTGGGGCTTCCGCCGCGCGTTTCGCGCGCGACAATTTCCCCGCGCTCGACATTACGCTTATCGAAAGAAGCCGGAACTTCACCACCTGCCCCTATGGCAATCTTGTCCTGGCCGGACGGCGGGACATGAACAGCATCACCTTCGGCTATGAAAAACTCGCAGCGCGCGGGGTGCGTGTGGTGCATCAAAGCGTCGTGGCAGTGGATGCGGCCACCAAGCAAGTCCGGCTCGCGGATGGGGCGCAGGTGCCATATGACAGGTTGATCATGTCGCCCGGCATTGATCTCCGCTGGGGTGCGATTGAAGGCTATGATGAGGCCGCCAGCGAACGCATGCCACATGGCTGGGTGCCGTCCTTGCAGCCGATTTCATTGCTGCGTCGCCAACTTGAAGCCATGCCCGATGGCGGCAATTTCATCATGGTGATTCCAGATAATCCCTTCCGCTGCCCACCCGGCCCATATGAGCGGATCAGCATGGTGGCGGAATATCTGAAGCGCGCAAAACCGCGCAGCAAGCTGATCGCGCTTGACGCCAAGAACGGCTTTTCCAAGCAGCCGCTATTTCAGGACGCCTGGGCAGAGCTTTATCCCGGCATCATCGAATGGCGCGGCGCTTCCAGCGATGGCCGCGTGACACGGGTGAACGCCGCTGCCATGGAAGTGGAAACGGAATTCGGCGAAAAGCTGAAGGGCGCCGTGATCAATGTCATCCCGCCGCAAATGGCCGCGAAGATCGCGCGCGATGCCGGGCTTGCCAATCAATCCGGCTGGTGTCCTATCAAGCCCGCCACCCTGGAAAGCGCCCAGGTGGAAGGCATCCATGTGCTGGGCGATGCGACCATCGCCGCGCCCATGCCAAAATCGGGTTTTGTCGCATCATCACATGCCAAGCATGCGGTAGCCTGCATCGCGGCTTCGCTGGCGGGGCGCGCGCCACCGGCCGCGACCTTCTTCAATACCTGCTACAGTCATGTCGGGCGGGATTACGGCATTTCCATTGTTGGCGTTTTCCGCCCCGGCCCCAATGGCTTCGCCGAGGTTGAAGGCTCCGGCGGGATAAGCCCGCGTAATGCGTCCCTGGCGGCGGAACGGCGCAAGGAACATCGCCAGCTTGAAGCGCTTTATGCCGATGGTTGGTATGACAGCATCACGGATGAAATGTTTGGGTGAATTCGGCCAAAGGGGCAAAGGCCTGATCATGCGGGCGATGCTCAATGGCCAATAAGCTGTGATAGGCTCTCTCCAGTGGAGGCCACAATGAGTCTTGAAAAAGACCCTAAATCATCCTCGCGGCGCGGTTTGCTGCGCGCCGCTGGTGTGGGTGCGGCAAGTCTTGCGAGTGCAGGCAGCATTGCGCAAGCGGCGGGCAATACCGAAAACCAACCACCCAACCTGCCGGAATGGTCGCGCAGCCTTGGCCCCGGCGTGATCGAGGAAACCTATGGCACTCGCAGCCGGCACGAAACCGCGGTGCGCCGCTATGTGCCCTGGCTGACGCCGGATCGGGTCTCTTCGGTTTCCTTCACGCCGCTTGCGGATATGCATGGCATCATCACGCCATCAGGGCTACATTTTGAGCGGCATCATGGCGGTGTGCCGGATATAGACCCTTCAGATTATCGGCTGATGATCCATGGCATGGTGGAACGTCCGTTGATTTTCACACTCGAAGATCTGAAGCGCCTGCCATCAGTTTCGCGCATTCATTTTATCGAATGCCCGGCCAATGGCGGCATGGAATGGCGCGGCGCGCAAATGTCTGGCGTGCAATTCACCCATGGCATGCTTTCCTGTTCGGAATGGACTGGCGTGCCCTTGAAGATATTGCTCGCCCAGACAGGGCTGCGTGCCGGGGCTTCCTGGCTATTGGCGGAAGCATCCGATGCAGCGCACTTGGCGCGGTCCATTCCACTTTCAAAGGCGCTGGATGATGCGATCATCGCTTTCGGACAGAATGGTGAAGCGGTGCGCCCACAGCAGGGTTATCCCGTGCGCCTCGTGCTTCCCGGCTATGAAGGCAATATGTGGATCAAATGGTTGCGCCGCATCGAAATTGGGGATCGGCCCTGGTTCACCCGCTGGGAAACGCGCACCTATACGGATTTGATGCCTGATGGCCTGGCCCGCCAATTCACCTTTGTGAATGAGGTGAATTCCGTGATCACCGCGCCCTGCCCGGAAAAACATCTGCGCGGGCGCCCGGGCTTTGTGGAAATCTCAGGCCTGGCCTGGTCGGGCGCAGGACGCATCACGCGCGTGGATGTGAGTGTGGATGGCGGCGATAATTGGCGCAGCGCTACGCTACAGGACCCGGTATTGCCCAAGGCGCTGACGCGGTTTCGCATTCCCTGGGAATGGGCCGAAGGCCAGACTGCCTTTCTGCAAAGCCGCGCCATGGATGAAACTGGGCGCGTGCAGCCGACCATCACCGCGCTGCGCCGAGCGCGCGGGGTAGAAAGCATCTATCACAAGAACAGCATCCATACCTGGCTGGTTGATCGCGACGGGACGGTGGTGAATGTCCAGATTGATGCTTAGGATCGCGGGCTGTGCTGCCGCCATCATGCTGATGGCTGAGCTTGTGCAAGCACAGCAGACACCAAGTCCTGCCTCTACAATTACTGATCTCTACCGCCCCTTCGCGGCACCTCCTGGCGAGAGAACCCGCGCCGATGCCGCCTGGCCAGCGGCAAATCTCGGCGCCTTGGCGCTTCCGGCCCCCATCCCCGGCATTGGTCGCCCTGCAACAAGTGCCGAGATTGCCGGCTGGGATATCGCCGTGCGTGGCGATGGCCATAACCTGCCGCCCGGCAGCGGTACAGCCCGTCAGGGTGAGGAACTTTACGTCACACATTGCGCTGCCTGCCATGGCGATTTTGGCGAAGGCTTGGACCGCTGGCCCGCGCTGATGGGCGGGCGCGGCAGCCTGCGGTCTGACCAGCCGAAGCGCACTGTTGGGTCTTTCTGGCAGCATGCGCCGAGTGTCTTTGACTATATCCGCCGCGCGATGCCCTATGCCGCGCCGCAGAGCCTTACCAATGATGAGTATTACGCCATCACCGCCTATGTCCTCTTCCTGAATGAGCTGATTGGCGAAGACGACAAAATGGATGCGACGCGCCTACCCAAAATCGCCATGCCCAATCGTGATGGATTTGTGCTGGAAGCAAGACCCGATACGGAAGACAACGCCTGCATGAGCAATTGCCGTCAAGGCCGCAGGGTGAATGTCACCATGGATAGCCGACGCTTTGTGGAGCCCGGTTCAGGGTCTGGCACGGATAAGCCGGAATAGGCTCAAGCCCCGCGCGCGGCGCTGCGCAATTCTTCAGCAAAATCGGCGCGTTTCTGGTGGATGGAGGCAATCACGCGCCCTATCGGCACACCAAGTGACACCAGCGCCGCTTCGGATAATTGCAGGCTCGCTTCAATCGTCTCGGGCACAGTATCACTGACACCTTGCGCATAAAGATGGCGCGCATGTGCCGCATCCCGCGCACGGGAGATGATGGGCAAATCCGGCCGCAGTGAACGGATGGCCGCGATGATCTTGTCCATCTGCGGCGTGACACTGATGGTGATGATGACACTCTGCGCCGAAGCGAGACCGCAGGCCTGCAAAAAGGCCGTGCGCGCGGCATCGCCGAAAAACACCCCCTCACCCGCACGACGCGCGCGAGAGACCGTGGCGGGGTCATTATCCACCGCAATCTGACTAAGCCCATGTTGCCGCAGCAGCGCCGCCACGGTTTTGCCGACGCGGCCATAGCCGATGATGATGGCATGGCCCTGCTGCGCCCCGGGCAGTGCCTCAAGCTCCAGGTCCCTGGGGCGGGCTTCTTCCAGTAATGGTGCAAGCCGCCGCGCCAGCGCAGAAAGCAGCGGCAGCATGGCCATGGTCAGGCTGATCGCCGCCAGGATAAAGCCGGCAAGCCTCGGTTCAATCAGCGCAAGCCCGGTCGCAAGCCCGATCCCAACAAAGGCGAATTCGCCACCGGGGCCGAGCAGCAACGCGGATTCCAAGGCCGCCGCGCGGGTCAGGGCGAAATGCCGCGCCAGCCCATAGACAATGCCGGCCTTCAGCACCACCAAGCCGAAGGCCAGCCCAAACAGCAGCACCGGTTCCCTCGCCACTTCACGGAAATCAATGCTCATGCCCACACTGAAGAAGAAAATGCCCAACAGCAGGCCCTTGAAGGGTTCAATCGTCGCCTGTACCGCGCGGCGATATTCGGTCTCGGCCAGCAAAAGCCCGGCGACAAAGGCGCCAATCGCCATGGAAAGCCCGGCCATCGCGGCCATGATGCCGGTCGCGACAATCACGAACAACACGGCAGCGATAAAGAGTTCCTCAGAACGCTGCCCGCCCACCAAGCGAAACAGCGGGCGCAGCACCACGCGCCCCACCAGCACAATCAGCGCCAGCACCAGCAAGGCCTGCCCCAAGGCGATGGCGATGCTGAGCAATACGGAACTGCCCCCCTTGGCGCCCAGGATACCGATGAAGAGCAGGATCGGCACCACCGCCACATCTTGCGCGAGCAATACGGAAAAGCTCGCGCGCCCGCCGCTGGTCAGCAGCCTTTCCTGCTGCGCCAGCAATTCCAGCACAATGGCAGTGGAGGAAAGTGCCAGGCAGGCCGCCAGCACCGCGGCAATGCCTGGGCTGAAGCCAAGCAGCAGCGCAAGCAGGCTCAGGACCACAAAGGTAATCGCCAATTGCAACCCGCCCAGGCCCAGCACCAGCCGGCGCATCGCCTTCAGGCGATCAAAGGAAAGCTCAAGCCCAATCAGGAACAGCAGAAAGACAACGCCAAGCTCGGCAATCGCGGTGACGCTTTTCGCGTCAATCACCGTGAACCAGTAAAGCAGCGGGTATTCCTTGATGAAGGACCCAAGCGCCAGCGGCCCAAGCACGGCCCCGGCACCCAGATAGCCAAGCACTGGGCTGATGCCCACACGGCGCAATAGGGGCACAATCACGCCCGCCGTGCCAAGCACGACCAGCGCATCGCTATAGGCTTGGATATTGAGCCCCTCAGCCACCACCAGCACCCTTATGGTAAATTGACAAGTTGTAATAAGGAGCGCTCGTGGTGATTTTGAGGCAGCGGGTGCTTACGTCTTCAATAAGGCCGCATAGCGCGCGGGATCAAAGCCGATCAGCAGCGTATCGCCCTTGGTCAACACCGGGCGCTTGATCATGCTCGGATTTGCAAGCATCAGCGCCACGGCACGGGCCTCATCCAGCCCTTGCTTCTGATCTTCGGCCAATTTGCGGAAGGTGGTGCCGGCGCGGTTCAACAACGCCTCCCACCCCGCCTTGCGGACCCAGGCTTGCAGCGTGACCGGGGTGATGCCGACGGTTTTATAGTCATGGAACTCATGCGTAACACCCTCAGCGTCGAGCCAAGCGCGCGCCTTTTTCATGGTGTCGCAATTCTTGATACCATGAATGGTGACGCGCATCATTACCCTCTTTGGTCACGCCAAAAAGCCGAAAATAAGTCGGCACTTAAAGGCAACACATCTTCGCAACCGCCCCTGCCCTCTTGGCCATTCGTTTCACCCTGCGGGATCGGGGCCGTTACCAAACCGAAAATCTGGATGGGTAGCTATGGCGCGCTCCGCTCAGCCAGCCGCTGAGCCATTGCGCGGCGCGCGGTTGCGATTGGCCTTATTGGAGCTGCTGCTGCGATTCTGCCGATTGGCCTTCTGGCCCTGCGAAGCGCTTCTGTTGCGCGTGGATTGGCTGCGCTGCGTGCTGCTGGCAGCGGCTTCCGTGCCATCCGCGGCACGGCGCGGCGCGGCTTCGGCCGGCGCCATGCTGGTGGCAAAAACCAAGCCGCCAATGGCGGCCAGAAGCAAAAATCGTTTCATCATGGGGTCAACCTTCCTGAGCGAATCGGGTTATTGTCTAGCATGATTTCTCCATGCCCTGGCCATGCAAATCACGCTCAAAGGCTTTTCCGACAGCCACCCGCCCAAAGATGAAGTTTTTGTCATGCGCGAAAGGCCGCGCAATCATTCACCGGATGCTTTGCCCTTGGCTTCTTCCGCGCTGCCAATCCCGCCATTGGCCTTGGACCATTGCACCGGGTCTTCCAGAAATTTCCGCACTTCCTTGAGCGCGCCTTCGCTGAAATAGGGGCGTTCCCGGCAGACCTCCAGCACATCCCACCAGGTGCAAAGATGGTGCAGGTTCAGCCCCATACCCTTCATGGTCTCAAAGGAACCGGGGAAAACACCGTAATAGAAAACCACGAAGGTATGATCACAAACAGCGCCCGCATCACGCAAAGCCGTGGCAAAACGGATTTTGGAGGCGCCATCGGTGGTCAAATCTTCCACCAGCAGCGTGCGCTGACCCACCGGCACCTCGCCTTCAATCAGCGCATTGCGCCCGAAACCCTTCGGCTTCTTCCGCACATAGGCCATGGGCGCCAACATGCGATCCGCGATCCAGGCGCCGAAGGGAATCCCCGCCGTCTCCCCCCCAACCACCACATCAATCGATTCATAACCGACATGCCGGCCGATCTTTTCCACACCCAAATCGCAAATCCGGTTGCGCGCCCGCGGGAAGGAGATGATCTTCCGGCAGTCAATATAAACGGGGCTCTTCCAACCGCTGGTAAAGGTGTAGGGCTCTTCCGGGCGGAAATTCACCGCCTTGATTTCAAGCAGGATGCGCGCGGTGGTGAGCGCCGCGTCGCGGTCCCAGTCGGAGGCATGAAGGGCGGGCATGGATAGGGCTCCTCTCTTTCCGGGCTTTGGTAATGCGGCGGGCGGGCGGCGTCCATGACCCTGCCCGAGTCGCCCAGGATTTGGGTGCTGGCGGACCCGCGCGCTGGCACGGCAGCGCAGGCCTTGGGCATTGCCGAACGGCTGGGTGAACCCTTCCGCCGCATGGATTTGGCCTGGGGCGCGCTGGCGCGGCTGCCTTTGCCTTTCCCTAGCCTGACGGGCCTTTCGCCCGAAGCCCGCGCCGCTTTCGCGCCCCCCTGGCCGGCATTGGTGATATCGGCGGGGCGGCGCAGCGCGCCTGTAGCGCTCTGGTTGAAGCAAAAAGGCGCGCGGCTGGTGCATTGCATGCGCCCCGGCTTTGGCGCGGCGCGCTTCGATCTGTTGGTGATTGGCCGGCATGATCCACCCAAGCCCGCGCCGAATATCCTGCCCATTCTGGGCGCGGCGCATCGCATGTCTCCCGAAAGGCTTTCGGGGGCGCGGGCGGAATTCGCCGCCCTTGCCGCGCTGCCTTCCCCGCGCGTGGCGCTGCTGATGGGCGGCCCGCCGCGCGCCGAGGGGATGGACCCAAGCGTGGCCGGTGCCATTACCGCCAAGGTGGCGGGCTTTGCGGGCAGCGTGCTGGCCACCGCATCGCGGCGCACTGGCAGCCCAGCGGAAGAAGCCATGGCGGCGGCGCTGGCTGGGCATCCGCATAAGCTGTTTCGCTGGGGCGATGCGCCGCCCAACCCCTATGCCGGCTTCCTCGCCTGGGCGGATCAGGTCGTGGTAACGGGGGATTCGGTTTCCATGCTCTCGGAAGCACTGGCGACCAGTGGGCCGGTTTTCATCGCCGATCCCGGCGGGCTGGGGCCGCGCCACCAGCGATTGGCGCGAAGCCTGATTGCGGCCGGCCAGGCGCGGGATTTGGCCGCTGCGCCCGCGCCCTTTGTGCGCGCGCCGCTTGATGAAAGCGGGCGCATCGCCGCCGAAATCAAGCGGCGCGGCATGCTGGGCTGACGCCGGCGCAATCCGGTCTATGCTGCGGGCGACACGAAAGGTGCCGCCATGACCCGCAGCCTGAGCCTTGCCTTTTCACCGCGCTTCATCTGTCTGAGCCTGGCCTTGCTGGCCACGCTGCTGCTTGGCTTGGCGCTGCTGATCGCCCCTGGTTTCTGGACCGGCTTAGGCTTCGTGCTGGCAACCGCCCTCAGCGTGCTTGGGCTCCGCGATCTGTTCCACCCAACCCATGCCATTCTGCGCAATTACCCAATCGCGGGGCGGCTTCGCTTCCTCATGGAAGAACTCCGCCCCGAAATGCGGCAATATTTCTTCGAAGATGAAAAGCACGGCACGCCCTTCAGCCGTGACAAGCGCGCCATTGTTTATCAACGCGCCAAACGGCAATTGGATAAGCGGCCCTTCGGCACGCAATATGATGTCTATGAAACGGGCTTTGAGTGGTTGCAGCATTCGCTGGCCGCCCGCGCACCAGCCAAGGATTTGCCGCGCATCCTGATTGGCGGGCCGGCCTGCATACGGCCTTATTCCGCTTCCATATTGAATATCTCAGCCATGAGTTTCGGATCATTATCCGCCAATGCCATTCGCGCGCTCAATCAAGGTGCCAAGCGCGGCGGCTTTGCGCATGATACGGGCGAAGGCGGGCTCAGCCCCTATCACCGCGAAGCAGCCGGCGATCTGATTTGGGAAATCGGTTCCGGCTATTTCAGCGCGCGCAACCCTGATGGTAGTTTTTCGCCGGAGCACTTTGCCGAAGTCGCGGCACTTGATCAGGTGAAAATGGTGGAGTTGAAGCTCAGCCAGGGTGCCAAGCCCGGCCATGGCGGCGTGCTACCCGCCGCCAAGGTCAGTGCGGAAATCGCCGCCACGCGGGGTGTGCCGATGGGGCAGGATTGCGTTTCTCCGCCTGCCCATAAGGCTTTTTCAACACCTGTTGAAATGATGCGTTTCATTGCGGAGATGCGCCGCCTGTCGGGCGGCAAGCCTGCCGGCTTCAAGCTCTGTATCGGTCATGCTTGGGAATTCCTCGCCATTTGCAAGGCCATGATCGAAACGGGCATTGCGCCCGATTTCATCGTGATTGATGGCGCGGAAGGCGGCACGGGCGCCGCACCCTTGGAATTCATGGATCATGTCGGCATGCCGCTGAGGGAAGGGCTAAGCTTCGCCCATAACGCGCTGATCGGCATTGGGTTGCGAGATCAGATCAGGCTCGGCGCCAGCGGCAAGATCGCGAGCGCCTTTGACGTGGCGCGCGCGCTCGCTCTCGGTGCTGATTGGTGCAATGCCGCGCGGGGCTTCATGTTCGCCATTGGCTGCATTCAATCGCTTTCCTGCCATACGGATCACTGCCCAACAGGTGTGGCAACGCAGGACCCCGCGCGCCAACGCGCGCTGCGCGTGCCGGATAAGGCGCCGCGCGTGCATCAATTCCATGCCGCCACCCTGGAAGCGCTGAATGAATTGGTCGCCGCTGCCGGGCTTTCGCATCCATCCGAATTGCGCGCGGAACATTTCAGCCGGCGCCTTTCGCCAAGCATCGTGAAAAACTTTGCCGAGCTTTACCCGCCGCTCACGCCCGGCGCCTTGCTGGCCGGCACGGATGATCCGCGCTTTGCCGAAGCCTGGGCGATGGCAGATGCGCATAGCTTCGCCCCGCGCCGCGCGTGATCGCCCTCTGGCAACGCTTGCGCCTTTGGGCGCGTTTGGTGCTGCGCGATGGCTTGGCGCTGTATATCGCCGCACGCGATCCGCGCACGCCGTGGTTTGCCAAGCTGCTCGCACTTCTCGTCGCGGCCTATGCGCTTTCCCCGATTGACCTGATCCCCGATGCCATCCCGGTGCTTGGCCTGCTGGATGAGGTGATCCTGCTGCCCATTGCCATTGCGCTGATCGCACGGCTGATCCCGGCGGAGGTCATGGCCGATAGCCGCGCCGCGGCGCAGCGCATGGTGGAAAAGCCGCGCAGCAAGGTGGGTGCGGCCATTATCATCGGTGCTTGGGTCTTGGGGCTTGGGATTCTCCTTTGGTGGGTCTTCACGCGGTAAGCTGGTGCGGATTAGGCTTCCTGCTGCAACCAACAAGGGAGAAAAACCATGGCCAAATCCGCACTCTGGAAAAAGGGCGATGCGGTGCGCACGCGCCTGATGGGTGAAGCCGCCGTCAAGACCATGGCCAAGGGCGTTTATAACGACCCCATCATGGACAAATTCGGCGATTACGCGCGCGAAGCCGTCTTTGGCATGCTCTGGTCCCGCCCGGGACTTGATCTCAAGACAAGGGCGCTGATTTGCGTGATTTCCGATACCGCCACCCATGCCTGGCCGGAGCTTGCCATTCATCTTCGCATGGCGCGGCGCATGGGCTGGACCGAGGATGAACTTGCCGAAGCGCTGATGCATCTCTCCGGCTATATCGGCCTGCCCTCAGTGCGGGAGGCGCTGATCCTCGCCAAGGATGTCTTCACTGATATGCGCGCCGAACCTGAAGGCGGGCTGGCCGGCGCCTGAGCTTTGTCTTTTTGACCATTTAGCCTAGAAACGGCGCGGGCGGTGTTGAACCCCGCCCGACCGAGAAACGGAACAAAACCGCCCATGTCCCATGCAAACCTTGCCTCGATCGGCTTTCCGGCGAAGGAGGGGGCGCGTGGTTTCACGACGCGCCCGGAAATCAGCGGCACCTTTGGCGCGGTGGCCTCCACCCATTGGATCGCGTCCCAGGTCGGCATGGCGGTGCTTGAACGCGGCGGCAATGCTTTTGATGCGGCAGCCGCCGCCGGCTTCACGCTGCAAATCGTGGAACCGCATTTGAACGGCCCCGGCGGCGATTGCCCCATTCTGCTGCATAGCGCGCGCACCGGCCAGCAGCAGGCGATTTGCGGCCAAGGCACCGCGCCTGCCGGCTTGAATGTCGCGCTGATGAAAAGCCTGGGCCATGAGATCATGCCCGGCACCGGCATGCTGGCGGCCCCCATCCCCGGCGCCTTTGACGCCTGGATGCTGATGCTGCGTGATCACGGCACCTGGAAGCCGCGCGATATTCTGGCCTATGCCATTGGCTATGCGCGGCATGGCGCGCCCATGGTGCCGCGCGTGCGCGCCACGATTGATTCGGTGCGCCCCTTGTTTGAGGCGGAATGGAAAACCTCCGCGGCGCTTTGGCTGCGGGGTGGCGGGCCAGCGCCCGGCGGGCTTTATGCCAATCCGACACTCGCAGAAACCTATGAACGCGTGGTGCGCGAAGCGGAAGCCGCGGGCAGCGATCGTGTCGCGCAAATCGAAGCCGCGCGGCGGGCCTGGTATCGCGGTTTTGTGGCGGAAGCGATTGATCGCTTCTGCCGCACGACAGAGGCGATGGATACATCCGGGCGCCGCCACCGCGCCGTGCTGAATGGCCAGGATTTGGCTGGCTGGTCCGCAACCATCGAAGAACCGCTCGGCTTGGATTACCACGGCCATCGCGTGCTGAAATGCGGCCCCTGGAGCCAAGGCCCCGCCATGCTGCAAACCCTGGCCTTGATCGCGGGCGATAATATTGCGGCCATGGACCCGCTGGGCGCGGATTTCATCCATCTGGTGACAGAGGCGATGAAGCTTGCCTTCGCGGATCGTGAAGCCTTTTATGGCGATCCGAATTTTGTTGATGTGCCGATGGCAACCCTGTTGTCGCCCGCCTATAACGCCGCGCGTCATGCGCTGATTAACGCTGCCGCCAGCATGGAATTCCGCCCCGGTTCGCCGGATGGCCGCGCCCCGCGCACCGATTATGCCGCTGCCATTCGCCGCGCGCAGGAAATGGCCGCCGCCGCCGGTAGTGGTGAACCAACGGTCTCTCGTCTTGGTGCCGCCGGCGGCGATACCTGCCATGTGGATGTGATTGACGCGGTAGGGAATATGGTGAGCGCGACACCATCGGCCGGCTGGCTGCAATCCTCACCCGCCATTCCAGAGCTTGGCTTCTGCCTTGGCACGCGCTGCCAGATGTTCTGGCTGGATGAGACGCTGCCTAATGGCCTGCAACCCGGCAAGCGCCCGCGCACCACGCTTTCACCCGCGCTGGTGTTGCGCGATGGCAGGCCCTGGATGAGCTTTGGCACACCAGGCGGCGAACAGCAGGATCAATGGCAGCCCATCATGCTGCTGCGCATGCTGCATCACGGCATGAATATCCAGGAAGCGATTGACGCACCTTCCTTCCATTCGGAACATTGGATCAGCAGCTTTTGGCCGCGTGGCGCCAAGCCGGGTAAGCTTGTGATTGAAGGGCGCTATGCGCCGGAAGTGCTGACGGCGCTTAAGGCGCGTGGCCATCAGGCGGAAGCGGGCGGCGATTGGTCCGAAGGGCGGCTGACAGGGGCGCGGCTTGAAGCCGATGGCACCATCCGCGCCGGGGCCAATCCGCGCGGCATGCAGGGTTACGCGGTGGGACGGTGATGGAAAAATCCGGCGAGGAAAAACGCGAATACCATGCGCGCAAGCGCATCCTGGTCACGGGCGGCGCGGGCTTTGTTGGCAGCCACTTATGCGATGCGCTATTGGAAGCAGGGCATGAGGTTCTCTGCGCCGATAATTTCTTCACCGGCAACAAGGCCAATATCGAAAGCCTGCTGGATCACCCCTATTTCGAATTGATCCGTCATGATGTGACCTTCCCGCTTTATGTGGAAGTAGATGAGATCTACAATCTCGCCTGCCCGGCATCGCCCATCCATTACCAGCATGACCCGGTGCAGACGCTGAAGACCAGCGTGCATGGCGCGATCAATATGCTCGGCCTCGCCAAGCGCCTGAAAGCGCGCATCCTGCAAGCTTCCACCAGTGAGGTTTATGGCGACCCGAATGTGCACCCGCAACCTGAGGAATATTGGGGCAATGTGAACCCAATCGGGCCGCGTTCCTGCTACGATGAAGGCAAGCGCTGCGCGGAGACTCTGTTCTTCGATTATCACCGCCAATTCCGCCTGCCGATCAAGGTGGCGCGCATCTTCAACACCTATGGCCCGCGCATGCACCCGAATGATGGGCGCGTGGTGTCCAACTTCATTGTCCAGGCCTTGCGCGGTGATCCCATCACGATCTATGGCGATGGCAAGCAGACACGTTCCTTCTGTTTTGTGTCAGACCTTGTGGAGGGTCTTCGCCGGCTGATGGATTTACCAGAAGATGTCACGGGGCCGATCAACCTTGGCAATCCGGGCGAATTCACCATGATCGAATTGGCCGAAGCGGTGATCCGGCTGACCGGTTCTGCTTCGCCCATGGTTTTTCGCCCTGCCCCGGTTGATGACCCGCGCCAGCGCCAGCCTGATATCACCAAGGCGCGCACCAAGCTTGGCTGGGCACCGACCGTACCACTGGAACAGGGCTTGGTGCATACCATCGCCTATTTCGACAATCTTCTTTCAAAAGGGCCTGCCTGAGCATGCGCATCCTTCTTGCCATCGCGCATTATTTTCGTGCGGAGGAAGGATCAACCCACAGCTCGACAGACGCGCATCGGCGTGATCAACGCGCACAGGCAATCCGCAGCGTGATTGACGCTTGGCGCGGCCATTACGGGCCGGTCTACGGCATCAATGTCTGGCACAAGAAATTCGAGCCCATGGCCGGGGTGGCGGATCAACTTGACATCATTGTGCTGGTGAATGGCGAGAATCATTTGCTTGATTCGGATTACTGCCGTTCGCGTGGTGTGCGGCTTTATGATGCGAAGCTGGATAATCCGCGCATGCTGGGCTTTTCGGCGCATAAGCTTTTTGCCGATGCGCGCAACATCTATGATGTCTTCGCCTTTTCTGAAGATGACCTCCGCCCCACTGGCGGTGATATGATCCCGCGCATCCTGGCCTTTCAGGATGATTTTGGCTGGCGGCGCGTATTGTTTCCCAATCGCTTTGAATGGAACCCACGCGGCCCCGCACTGAAGACTTATATTGATGGCATGTTGCGCCCGGGGTTGCTCGCCCCCTTTGAAACCGCCTTGCCGGATGAACGCTTCCTGAAAACCCGCCAAGGCGGAAGGCCGCTCACCTTCCAGCGCGCGACCAATCCGCATTGCGGCTTTTTCGCTCTCACCGCCGAGCAATTGGCGCATTGGATGGCACAGCCGCAATTTGGCGATCAGGATTGCAGCTTCATCTCACCGCTTGAAAGTGCCGCGACCCTCGGCATTCTGAAAACCTTCCCGATCTACAAGACCTTTGGCCGCGATATGGGCTGGCTTGAGATCGAACATTTGGATACGCGTTTTTCCGGCATGAATCTGCCAGGGCGCAGGCCCGCCGCGCCCCAGCAAAATTGATCAACGCGGGCGTGGCCCGCTTCGCCGCGGCGCCGGGCCACGCTTGGCAGCGGCCGGAACCCCCGCCGCCGGCGCAGCCTTGCCCGATTGCGCGCGCAAATCCGCAATCGTCGCGCGATTGGTCACCTGTTCTGGGTTCATGCGAATTTCCACCAGCGCCGGCTTGCCGGAAGCCAGCGCCCGCTGCACTGCGGGCACCAATTCCTCGGTCTTTTCCACAATCTCGCCATGGCCGCCAAAGGCTTCTATGAAGCGCGCGAAATCCGGATTGGTGAGCGCCGTGCCGGACACACGATGCGGATAGGTGCGTTCCTGATACATCCGGATAGTGCCATACATCTGATTGTTGAAAACCAGAATCACCGGATTGACCGAATGATGGAACGCGGTCGCGATTTCCTGCCCCGTCATCAGAAAACCACCATCGCCGACAAAGCCAATCACTGGCCGTTCCGGATGAACAATTTTGGCGCCGATCGCAGACGGCACCGCATAACCCATGGCGCCATTGGTGGGGCCGAGGAAATCCTGCCCCGCGCCGACATGCATGAAGCGCGTCGGCCAGGTGGCGAAATTGCCGGCATCCGTTGTGTAGATGGTATTGGCCGGCAGCGCCTTTTCCAAATCCTGCAAGGCTTTCGCCAGATTGAGCGGCCCTTCATAATCGGGCGCCGCCGCCTGTTTCATGCGCGTGGCGCGCAAATCCCGCGTCCAGCCAGCCCAGGCGGGTTTTTTGATGGGTGCTGCCGCCTTGGCCGCTGCGGCAAAGGCATTGAGGTCCGCGGTAATGCCAAGGGCTGGGCGATAGACACGCCCGATTTCAGATTGCTCGGGATAGACATGCACAATCGACGTCGCCCCCGCCATATCCAATAGCGTGTAGCCCTGACTGAAAGTCTCACCCAGGCGCGATCCAATCGCGATGATCAAATCCGCATCCTTGGCATGCGCCACCAGGCCCGGATCGGCGCCAACACCAAGGTCACCGACATAATTTTCCGAAGTGCCATCGAAAATCCCCTGACGGCGGAAGCCCACCGCCACCGGCAGATCATTCGCCAACAGGAAGTCGCGGATATCCGCCTTGCCCTGATCCGACCAGCGTGAGCCCCCCAGCACCGCGAGCGGGCGCTTGGCCTTGCCCAGCATCGCCATCATGCGCGAAATGGCATCAGGCGCCGGGTGCGGCGGCAGCACGATGGCGGGGCCGATATCCGGCACGCTTGCGATGCGCTTTTGCATTTCCTCACTGATCGCAATCACCACCGGGCCGGGGCGACCAGATACCGCGACATCAAAGGCATGCGCCATCAATTCGGGGATGCGCTTTTCATCATCAATCTGCGTCACCCATTTCGCGATGGGGCTGAACATGCGGCGATAATCAACTTCCTGGAAGGTCTCGCGGTCCGTCTCCTCTACCGGGATTTGGCCGACCAGCAGCACAAGCGGCGTTGAATCCTGCTGCGCGACATGCACGCCGATCGCGGCATGGCAGGCTCCAGGGCCGCGCGTGACAATCGCCACCCCTGGCTTGCCGGTAAGCTTGCCATAGGCCTCCGCCATATGGATGGCGCCCGCTTCAAAGCGGCAGGTCACCAGCTGCAGCCGATTGCGCACGGAATAAAGGCCATCGAGCAGGTCAAGATAGCTCTCCCCCGGCACGCAAAAGGCGTGGGTGACGCCTTGTGCCACCAGCGCATCGGCCAAGAGCTTGCCGCCTGTTCGTCCTGTTTTTGCCTCGGCCATAACCGCTTCCCCAATTCAATCCAGATGGATGGAAGCTAGCGCAGAACAGCCGGGTGTGAAATCACCCCGAGGAGAGGCGGCGGCGTTATTCCGCCGCCTGATGCCCATGACCCGTGACGGGTTTTGATTGCAGATCGGCCAGCTTCGCGGCAATGGCACCAATCGGCTTGGTATAGGGTGCGAGCAGCAAATAAAGCGCCGGCACGGCATAAAGCGTCACAATGGTGGAAAGCGAAATGCCGCCCACAATCACCACACCCAAAGCTTGCCGGCTTTCCGCCCCCGCCCCGGTTGCCATGGCGAGCGGCACCGCACCCAACACCGTTGCGATGGAGGTCATCAGGATCGGGCGCAGCCTGACGACAGAGGCTTCCAGCACCGCATCACGGATACTCATGCCGCGATCACGCAGCTGATTGGCGAATTCCACCACCAAAATGCCGTTCTTCGCCATCAGGCCAATCAGCAAGACCATGCCGATCTGGCTGAACACGTTCAGCGTCTGCCCCGTCACCCATAGCGCCAATAGCCCACCAGTGACGGCGAGCGGCGTGGAGAGCAGAATGACAAAGGGGTGGATGAAGCTTTCGAACTGCGCTGCCAGCACCAGGAACACCACCAGCAGCGCCAGCGCGAAGGTCACGTAAAGCGCACCAGAGCTTTCGCGGAATTCCAGGCTTTGCCCCAGATAGGAAATGCGCGCTTCCTGCGGCAGCACTTCCTTGGCGGTGCGATCGAGGAAATCCAAGGCCTCACCAAGTGAATAGCCAGGTGCGAGAGAGGCCGTGATGGTAATGGCGCGCACACGATCCTGGCGCGAGAGCGTCTGCGCGCGGGCGCGTTCGGAAAGCGTCACTACATTGGAAAGCGGCACCAGCCCGCCGCTTCCGGTGCGCACAAAGACATTTTGCAAATCGTAAGGCGAAAGCCGCGCGGAGTCCGGCGCCTGCAACAGTACCTTATATTCCTGCCCGCCCACGACATAGGTGGTGACTTCGCGCGATCCCATCAGCGTTTCAATGGTGCGCCCAACGGCGGCAATGGAAATGCCAAGATCAGCCGCCTTGCGCCGATCAATATCCACGCGCACTTCCGGCTTGGTTTCCTTGAAATTGTGGTCAAGGTTCAGCAAACGCGGATTGGTCCGCGCCTTTTCAATGAAGGCATCACGCCAGGCAATCAGCGTATCATAATCCGGCCCGCCGATCACGAATTGAACCGGCGGTTGGAAGCCGCGTTGGCCGAGCGAGGGCGGGTTCAGCGCAAAGCCACGAATGCCAGGAATACTGGTGACCAGCGGGAAAATCTCGGCAGCGATGGCCTGTTGCTTACGCTCACGCTCACTCCAGGGGGCCAAGCGCACAAAGACATTGGCAATATTACCAACGGCAGGGCGCTGGAAACCGCCAACCGTCGCAAAGACTGCGTAAGCCTCGCCATTGTCCAGATAGCGTTGCAGCAGGTTTTCCAGGCGGATCACATGTTCAATGGTATAGGGGAAAGAAGCGCCCTCCGGTCCCGTGGTCGGGATAATGACCACGCCGCGATCTTCGGTGGGGGCGAATTCCTTGGGCAAGGCATTGAACAGAACCACGGCAAAAAGCGACATGGCCGCCGATGCACCCATCACCAGCAGCGGCGCACGCAGCGCCTTATCCAGGGACCAGCGCAGGGCCTCGTTCATCGCAACGAAGAAGGGCTCCGTCATGCGCACCAAAAGCCCTTCGCCTTCATGCGCACGCAGCAGCTTGGAACACATCATGGGCGTGAGTGTCAGCGCAATCAGTCCCGAAAATAAAACCGATGCCGCAAGCGCAATGCCAAACTCGGTAAACAGCCTGCCCGTATTCCCCCCCATGAAAGATAGCGGCAGGAACACCGAAACCAGCACCAGGGTTGTCGCAATCACGGCAAAGGCAATTTCGCGTGAGCCGAGCAAGGAAGCAAGCAAGGGGTCTTCACCAAGCTCGATCCGCCGATGGATGTTTTCCAACACCACAATGGCATCATCCACGACAAGGCCAATGGCCAGCACCAGCCCCAGCAGGGTCAGCACATTCACCGAAAATCCGAATACTGCCATGGGCAGAAAGGACGCCACGATGGAAACGGGAATGGCGACAGCCGGGATGATGGTGGCGCGCACCGAACGCAGAAACAGAAAGATCACGCCCACCACCAGCGCCAATGCGATCATCAGCGCATGCTCCACCTCATAGATGGATTGGGCGATGAACAGGCTTTCATCATAGCCTATGGTGGCATCCACGCCGGGCGGCAATGTTGGCTTGATGCGTTCCAATTCAGCCTTCACGCCATCGGCAACGGCCAGCGTATTGGCAGTGGATTGGCGCAGAATGCCAAGGCCGATGGAAGGCCGACCATTGATACGATAGCCGCCGCGCGTATCCTCGGCGCCTACCTCCACCCGCGCCACTTCACCCAGCAATACCTGAGCACCCCCAGTGCCGCGGGCCACAACTACCTGCCGAAACTGATCAGGTGTGCTCATCCGTGAATCGGTTCGCACCGTCAATTCGCGCGCGGTGCTTTCCAGCCGCCCACCGGGCAATTCCACATTCTCGCGCCGGATCGCGTCTTCCACATCCTGCACGGTCAGACCACGCGCGGCGAGTGCCTGCCGATCCAGCCAAATGCGCATGGAAAAGCGCCGTTCGCCCAGTACCAACACCTGCGCGACACCTTCCACAATTGCCAACCGGTCAACAATGCGCCGGCGCGCGATATCAGTGAGGTCCAGCGGTGACAGGGTTTCGGAATTGAGCGCAATCCACAAAATCGGACGGCTATCGCCATCCACCTTTTGCACAATCGGCGTATCGGCCTGTTCAGGCAGGCGCGCCAGCGCACGCGCCACACGGTCGCGCACATCATTGGCGGCGCTATCCACATCGCGCGTCAGGCGGAATTCAAGCGTGATCTGGCTGCGTTCATCGCGCGATTGGGATTGGATGGATTTGATTCCCTCAATCCCCGCCACAGCCCCTTCCAGGATTTCCGTAATCTGATTATCCACAACGGGTGCCGAGGCACCGCGATAGGTCGTGACAATCTGAATGATTGGCGGGTCAATCTTCGGGTATTCCCGGATTGGCATTTTATATAGGGAAGCAACGCCAAGCACGATCAGCATCAGGCTAATGACGGTGGCGAAAACCGGCCGCTTGATCGAGATATCGGAAAGGACCATGGGTTCAGCCCTGCTCAGCTTGTCGGACGCGTGATGGTTTCAATGATGCGCACCGGCGCATCCGGGCGCAAGCGCTGGATGCCGCGCACCACAACTGCTTCACCTGCCGCAACCCCTTCGCGGATTTCAACCTCACTCGGCAGGCGCAGCCCCAGCTTCACTTCCTGGCGCTTCGCGCGCCCATCGCGGATCACATAAACAAAGGCGCGATCCCCCACCGGGTCAATCGCTTCTTCCGGGATCAGCAACGCACTCGGCCGTTCTTCCAGCACCATTTCCACATTCAGGAATAGGCCAGGTCGCAGCGCTTCATCGGTATTGTCGAATTCGCTGATGACGCGCACGCTGCGGGTCGCGGGATCAATGCGCGTATCAATGATCGCGACCTGTCCATTGAAGCGGCGCTCACCATAGGCAGTGCTGCGTGCGGTGACCTGCCGGCCAATTTGCACACGCGCCAGATAGACTTCTGGGACGGAAAACTCCACCCGAACGCGGGAGAAATCATCCAGCGTCGTGATGGCCGTGCCGGGCTGGATCAACGCGCCAAGGCTCACCTGCCGCAAGCCCACACGGCCGCTGAAGGGGGCGGTCACGCGCAATTCTTCAAGCTTGGCCTCGCCCTGGCGCACGCGGCCTTCCGCCTGCCGGGCCAGGGCTTCCAGCGTATCCAACCGCTGCGCCGCGATGGTTTGGCCCGGCTGCAAACCGCGGGCGCGCACCAATTGATTGCGCGCGTCATCCAAAAGCGCGCGCGCCTGATCAAGCTCCGCTGAGACCGCGCCGGAATCAAGTTCCACGAGCGTTTCGCCGGCCTGGACCTTCTGGCCCTCGGTAAAGCGGATATGCGTGACAATGCCAACAATCTTGCCGGTGATGGTGACCGCTTCGCGCGCGCGCACGGTGCCAACACTTTCCACCTTGTCCACCACCAGGCCGGTGCGCACCGGCTGCACCACCACGCCGATGGGTCCCGATGGCCCGCCACGCGCGGGCGCCTGGCTGGCAGGTGATTGCAGCCCAACCAATTCCAATGGCTTGGGCAGGCCGTATTCCTCGCCCTTGAAATACCAAGCCGCGCCGACACCGGCGATCACGGCCAGAAGACCTAGCTGCGTAATGGTGCGCATATCATTTCAACCCAAACCGCCCCCGCAGGACCGGCACCAAGGCAGAGCGCGACCGCAAAAGCGGCCGCGAACCGCGGGAAAGAACCTGGCGAGAGCGCCAAGCCCCGAAAAGCTTCTGCCGCGCCCCGAGGGCCGCGGCAAGTTTCACTTTCTTTAGATATGGGGTTGCCCCTCATTCGGCGCCACCCGGATGCAGCGCGCTTGCCGCCCCGCGACGATTTGGCGAAGCGCCGGCACCCCGGCATGGCAGGCATCTGTCACCTCGGCACAGCGCGGCGCGAAGGCGCAGCCTTCCGGCACCTTGTCCAGCATGGGCGGCGCACCCGGGATGGTCGTCAGGCGCTTGCCGCGCATGCCGGCATGGACCGTCGCCCCCAAAAGCCCCTTGGCATAGGGGTGGAGGGGCCCGGCCATCAGCGCGCCAACCGGGCCTTCTTCCACCACCTTGCCGGCATACATCACCGCCACGCGATCTGCGATTTCGCCAGCAACGCCAAGATCATGGGTCACGAACACCACCCCCATGCCAAGCTGTTCCTGCAAGGAGCGCAGCAGCAGCAGCACCTGAATTTGCACCGTGGCATCCAGCGCCGTGGTCGGTTCATCCGCCAGCAGCAGCTTAGGCCGACAAGCGAGCGCCACCGCAATCATGGCGCGCTGCCTCAAGCCCCCGGATAATTCATGGGGGTAAGCGGAAAGCCGCCGCTTGGCCGAGGGGATTTGCACCAATTCCAGCAATTCCAGGGCCCTGGCATCGGCGGCGCTGCGGCTGGCACCCTCATGCCGCTGCACAGTTTCCGCAATCTGCCGGCCGATGGTGAAAACCGGGTCGAGCGCCGTCATGGGTTCCTGGAAGATCATCGCCACATCGCCGCCGCGGAAATCGGCAAGCTGACGCTCGCTCATGGCCTGCACATCACGCCCGGCCACCTGGATTTCGCCCGTGACCTTCGCGGTTTTCGGCAAAAGCTTCATGAGCGCGCGCAATGTCACGGATTTGCCGGAACCTGATTCGCCCAGGATGCAAAGCACCTCCCCCGCCGCAAGGTCCAGATCAACGCCATTCACCGCATGCACGGTGCGATCGCGGCTTTCGAACTTCACATGCAAATCGCGCAGCCGGATCAGCGGCGCCTCAGGGGTGGGTTTCAGTGCCGCGCTCATGCCGCGATCCCCCCGGCCTTGCTGTGGCCGCTGCCGGGCAGTGCCATATGGCAGGCGGCGGTGTGGCCGGGACTAAGCGTCGCGGCGATGGGTGGGATGTCGGCGCAAACCGCCTCGGCAAAGGGGCAGCGGGTGCGGAAACGGCAGCCGGAAGGCGGGTTCACCGGATTGGGCGGATCGCCCGTCAGCGGCGGTTCGGTGCGGCGCTGCGCCGGGTCCATGGAAGGGCGCGATGCCAGCAATGCGCGGGTATAGGGATGCGCCGGGCGGCTATAGATCTCATCCACCGGGCCTTCTTCTGCCACCTGGCCCAGATACATCACCAGCACGCGGTCGCTGATATATTGCACCACATTCAGATCATGGCTGATGAAGACATAAGTCAGGCCAAAGCTTTCCTTGAGGTCCACGAGCAGGTTCAGCACCTGCGCCTCCACGCTTTTATCAAGCGCCGAGACCGGCTCATCCAGAATGACCAAACGCGGGCGAAGCGCCAGCGCGCGGGCGATATTCACCCGCTGGCGCTGGCCACCGGATAATTCATGCGGGTAGCGCCGGGCGAATTGCGCTGGCGCCAGACCCACGGCGGCCAGCAATTCCCGCGCCCTTTCCCGCGCTTCGCCCGCCGGCACACCATGGACTTGCGGCGCGAAGGCGATGCTGTCTTCAATCGGCAGGCGCGGGTTCAGGGAAGCGTAGGAATCCTGAAACACCATCTGCACCTGGCGGCGATATTCCTTCAGCGATATGCCGCCGCCCAGATCATCCCGGCCGACCGGTTCGCCATCAAAAATCATCTCCCCCGCGCCGGGATCAAGCAGGCGCATCAGCAGGCGGGCCGTGGTGGATTTGCCGCAGCCGCTTTCGCCCACAATGCCCAAGGTTTCACCCTTGCGCACGGTCAGGGACACCCCATCCACCGCGCGAACCTCCCCCATCTGGCGACCGAATAGGCCGCCCCGGATGGGGAAATGCTTCACGAGGCCGCGGGTTTCGAGCAGGGGCTGGGCGGCGCCGCCGCGATCTGGGGCAGGAGGGGGCAAGACCATAATCCTCGGTTAAGCAAACCCTATGCCGCCTGGAGAGGCCACCCGACCGGCTTTTGGGCGATTTTTCGCCTAAAACTTAGTCATAATGCTAGGCGCTTTGCAAATTAACCTGCCTGACGCGGTGCCGTGTTTCCCGGCGGCTGGGTTCCGCGTTACCATGCTCGAGGAGGGTCAATGCCATGCGCGCCGTATTCATCATGATCAAATGCGAAATGGGCCAAGCCTATCACGTGGCACGCGAGATGGCCGATGGCATTCCGGAACTTTCGGAAATGCACTCCATTTCCGGCCAATATGACCTGCTCGGGAAATTCTATCTGGAAGCAGATCGCGATATCGGGCTTTTCGTGGTGGAAACCATCCAGACCGTGCCCGGCGTGAAGGACACCTATACGCTGCAAACCTTCAATGCCTTTTCCGGGCGCGGGGGGTAAGCCACCACCGCGCCCGTGATGGCCTCAATTCTGCGGCATGCCTTCCGGCACAATGGTGCGCACCAGGCTGGCATCGAGCGATTCATAGGCGTGATAGCCAATCGTCTCATACAGCGCGGCGCGGGTTTGCATGCGACCCACCATGTTATGCGTGCCGCCATCGGCTTTGATCGCGCCGTATAAATCTTCCATGGCCTTTGCCGCGATGCGCAGATGGCTGACAGGCCAGATCACCATGGCATAGCCCATTTGCTGGAATTCAGTGGCAGTGAAAAACGGCGTGCGACCAAATTCGGTCATATTGGCCAAAAGCCTCACGCCCGGCATGCGGGCCGCGAATTCGCGAAACATCTCGGCAGTGGTCAAAGCTTCGGGGAAGATGGCATCGGCGCCGGCTTCCAGATAGCGCTTGGCGCGATCAACCGCCGCATCCATCCCTTCATTGGCGACCGCATCGGTGCGCGCAATGATCACCAGATTGCGCCTTGCCTTGCGCGCAGCCGCGACCTTGGCCGCCATTTCATCCACCGGGGCCAGTTTCTTGTCGTTCAAATGGCCGCATTTCTTGGGCAGCAACTGGTCTTCCAGATGCACCGCACCGGCACCCGCTTCTTCAAAGCAGCGCACCATGTGCATGACGTTGAGCGCCTCACCATAGCCGGTATCGCCATCCACCAGCACCGGCAGGCCGGAAGCGCGCACCACCTGGCGCACATGCCAGGACACATCATCCACGGTGATCATGCCAAGATCGGGCAGGCCCATGGTGGCCGACATGGCGGCGCCGGACATATACAACGCCTCAAACCCCGCCTTTTTCGCGAGCAAGGCAGCAATGCCCAAATGCGCGCCGGGCATTTGCAGGATTTGCGGGCGATCCAGCAGGCGGCGGAAACGCACACCGGCGGGTTCATGGGGCAGATCATCGGCGATCACGTAGGGCATGGAAATTTCCTCAGAAGAAAATGAACGTCACCAGCACGAAAAGCGGGATCAGGACCACAAAAGCCCAGGCGCAATAGCCAAAGAAGGATGGCATGCGCACACCCTGTTCTTCGACAATCGCCTTGACCATGAAATTCGGCGCATTGCCGATATAGGAATTGGCCCCCATGAAGACCGCGCCGCAGGAAATCGCCGCCAGCGTCAGCGCGCCTTCGGCCATCAGATGCGCGGGATCGCCGCCGGCCAGGTTGAAGAACACCAGATAGGTCGGCGCATTATCCAGAAAGGAAGACAGCGCCCCGGTCAGCCAGAAATAAACCCATGGGATAGGCTCCCCGCCCGCGCCGGAAGTCAGCGCCACAAGCGGCGCCGCCGCCCCCGCCGTGCCGGCGCGGAGTATCGCAAGCACGGGCGCCATGGTGATGAAAATGGCGGCGAAAAGCTTGGCCACTTCGGCAATCGCACCCCAAGCGAAGCCATTATCTTCGCGCAATTGCCGCGGCGTGACCCACATGGAAATCGCAGCAATGCCAACAAACACCGCCACCCCAACCAGCCTTTCAAGCCCGATCTTTTCGCCAAACAGCGCAACATCGCCAGGCCGCCAATAGCCCTGCGCCAACACCATCAGCACCACGCCGCCAATGAGCCACAGATTGGCATAGCCTTCGATGGAAAGTTTCTCACGCTTTTCGATGACCGGTGGCGTCGGTTTTTCCCGCGCCCAGGCCCAGCTATCCAGCACGTAATAGGCGGCCAGCAGCAGCACGGCGCAGACCAGGAATTCGCCGAAAAGATGCGTCGTGGTCCAGAAGAAGGATACGCCCTTCAGGAAGCCAAGATACAGCGGCGGGTCACCCAGCGGCGTCAGCGATCCGCCGATATTGCTGACCAGGAAGATGAAAAATACGAAGGTATGGATCTTGCGCTGACGGAAGGCATTGGCGCGCAACACCGGGCGGATCAGCAGCATGGAAGCGCCGGTGGTGCCCATCACACTCGCAATCACCGTGCCAAAGGCCAGCAAAGCGGTATTGGTGGCCGGCGTGCCGATCAGCGTGCCCTTCAGCAGCACCCCGCCACCCGTGACGTAAAGCGCCAGCAGCAGGGCAATGAAGGGGATGTATTCCTGCAAAAGGATATGCCAGACCTCGGAAGCCGCGACTTCCGGCCCAAAAGCGACAGCAAAGGGCAGCACGAGCAGCAAAGCCCAGCCGGCGGCGATCTTGCCATAATGATGATGCCAGATCGGCCCCGCCAGCAGCGGCATCAGCGCAATGGAAAGCAACAGCCCCGCGAAAGGCAGTCCCCAGGCCAGGCTCATGCCCGCACCCGAAACCCCGGCGGCTTCCGCCGGCAGGCTCAGCGCCAGGAACAGCATCAGGGCGAAGCAGGTCGCCTTCATCGGCCAGGGCCTCCCTCAACAATTGCGGACTTTCGCCCGTTCAGAGCGTGCTTGCCGGATGATCCGCCCCGCCACAAGGGGGCGCCCCCTTTCCCCCATGGCCTTGCGCCCCTAGTTTGGGGGGAAGCAGGAGATCACCCCATGGATATGAATGGCGAGCGCCGCATCCCCGCGCCCCGCCAGCGCGTCTGGGACGCGCTGAACGACCCCGAAATGCTGAAGGCCGCGATTCCCGGCTGCGAAAGCGTGACCAAGACCGGCGATGACGCCTTTGAGGCCAAGGTTTCGGTCAAGATCGGCCCCATGGCGGCGAAATTTGGCGGCAAGGTGAAGCTGGAAAACATCCAGGCGCCGGCTTCCTATACCATCACCGGGGAAGGCAATGGCGGCGCCATGGGCTTTGCCAAGGGTGGCGCTGACGTATCCCTGGAAGAGGTCGGCCCCAACGAAACGCTACTGAAATTTGTGGTGAAGGCGCAGGTCGGCGGCAAGATGGCGCAGCTTGGCGCGCGGCTGATTGATGCAACCGCCAAGCAAATGTCCGATCAGTTCTTTGATCGCTTCGCCGCCGCGGTTGCCGCCGCAGAACCCGCTGCGCCTACGGCCCCTGGCGCGGCGCCAGCCCCCATGCCTGCCCCGCCGGTCTCGGACGGTGGCATTTCCATTTTCGAATTGCTGCCGGAAGCGCCGCTTGGCATTCCGCTGCTTGCCTGGGTGGGGGGCGCGATCTGGCTGGTTATTGTCGCGTTGATGCTGAAGTGAGTCTGCCCGCAAGCGTTGCCGAAACCCAGGCGCTGCTCGGCTCTGGTGGCTATGTCGCCGACAAGGCGCTGGCCACCACCATCCATCTGGCGCTGACCATGGGCCGCCCGCTTTTCCTGGAAGGCGAACCGGGCACGGGCAAGACGGAAATCGCGAAAGTGCTGGCCGCGCGCCTGCCGCGCCGGCTGGTCAGGCTGCAATGCTATGATGGCCTCGATATTTCGGCTGCCGCCTATGAATGGAATCATGCGCGGCAATTGATGGCGATACGGCTTGCGGAAGCATCGGGCGCAGCGGATAGCGCCGCACTGGAACGCGGCATTTATGACCGGAAATTCCTCCAGCCGCGCCCCTTGCTCGATGCCTTGGAAGGCAGCCCCGCCGTTTTGCTGATTGATGAGCTTGATCGCGCGGATGAGCCTTTCGAAGCCTTCCTGCTTGAAATCCTCGCGGATTTCCAGATCACCATCCCCGAACTTGGCACGGTGAAAGCGGCAACACCGCCGGTTGTCATCATCACATCCAACCGCACGCGCGAAGTGCATGACGCGGTGCGCCGGCGCTGCCTATATCATTGGGTGGATTACCCGGATGCGGCGCGTGAGCGCGCCATTCTGAAGCTACGCGCGCCCGGCCTGCCGGAAGCGCTTTCCGCCCAGGTCGTCGCCTTTGTGCAGAAATTGCGGGAGGGTGATTACTTCAAACTCCCCGGTGTCGCGGAGACGATTGATTGGGCGCAGGCCCTTGCCGCGCTTGATGCCAAGGCGCTGGAACAGGGCGTGGTGGATGAAACGCTGGGCGTTTTGCTGAAATACCAGGATGACATCGCCAAGCTGAAGGGCGAGGAGGCGGCACGGCTCATTACGGAAGTCCGCGCGGGGTGACGCCGGATCGGGACCCTGCCCGCATCATCGCCGGCGGCCAGCCCTTGCTGGCCTCGGCGCCCAGTGCGGGCGGGCATATCGCGACCAATCTGCTGGCCTTCACGCGCTTGTTGCGCCGTTCCGGCCTGCCGCTGGGGCCAGGTGAGGCACTCAGCGCCCTTGCCGCCTTGAACGCGATAGAGATCGGGGATCGAAGGCAGGTGCATGCCGCGCTCCGCGCCGTGATGGTGCATCGGCGTGAGCATTTTGAATTATTCGACCAGGCGTTCCAGTTGTTCTGGCGCGACCCGGAAGCCGCCGCCCATGCCGCTGCCATGGCCGCGCTGGATGGCCATAAGCCGCCATCCGAAAAACCCCCGCCGGCATCTCGGCGCCTCGCGGAAGCGATGCAGGGCGAAAAACCGAAGCCCCGCCCGCCTGAGCCGGAACCGCCGCGCCAGGATATGAGCTTCACGGTGAGCGACCGGGAAAAACTGCAAAAGCTGGATTTTGAGGCCATGTCGGCGGCTGAAATCGCCGCCGCCAAGCAGGAAATTCGCAAACTGACCCTGCCGCTTGATGAAAAACCAACGCGGCGCTTTCGCACCCATCCCGCCGGGCGCATCGTGGATTTGCGCGCCACTTTGCGCCAAAGCCTGCGGCTCGGCGGCGATATCCTGAAGCTGGAACACAAGCAGCGCCTGGAAAAGCCACCCCCCTTGGTGGTGCTATGCGATATCAGCGGCAGCATGGCGCGTTACGCGCAAATCCTGCTGCATTTCCTGCACGCCGTCACCAATGAACGCGGCCGGGTGCATAGTTTCCTGTTCGGCACGCGGCTGACCAATGTGACGCGGCAATTGCGCCATCGCGATCCGGAATTCGCCTTTGAGATGGTCTCCCATATCGTGCCTGATTGGTCGGGTGGCACGCGGATTGGTGAAAGCCTGGGCCTGTTCAACAAGCTATGGGCCAGGCGCGTGCTGGGCCAAGGTGCCGTGGTGCTGCTGATCACGGACGGGCTGGACCGCGAAGGTGCGGCGGGGCTCGCGGAAGCGACCGAGAGGCTCCGGCAATCCTGCACGCGGCTGATCTGGCTCAATCCGCTGTTGCGTTTTTCGGGCTTTCAACCGAAATCCCAGGGCATTCGGGCCATGCTGCCCCATGTGGATGATTTCCGGCCCGTGCATAATCTTGAAAGCCTGCGCGCACTGATCCAAACCTTATCCGATCCGCGCATAGGCCAAAGCAGGAGGATGGTCGCATGACCCAGAATGACGATGCCGAAGATATCCTGGCCATCGCGGCCAATTGGAAGGCAGCGGGGGAAGATGTTGCCATCGCCACCGTGGTGGAAACCTGGGGGTCTTCGCCGCGCCCGGCAGGATCGCGGCTTGCCATCACCAAATCGGGCAAGCTCGCGGGCTCCGTTTCCGGCGGCTGCATTGAAGGGGCGGTTGCCGATGCCGCGCGGCAATCCATGGCGAGCGGGGCACCGCAATTGCTCGATTTCGGGATTTCCGATGAACGTGCCTGGGAAGTCGGGCTTTCTTGCGGCGGCAAGGTGAAGGTGTTTGTGGAGCCACTGTCATGAAGGGCTCTACCCTCGCGCGGCTGCAAGCCGAACGCGCCGCCAAGCGCCCGGTGGTGCTGCTGACGCGGCTTTCCGATGGCGCGCAGTTGCTTTGGCCCGGCGATGACATGCCGGCAGAATTGGTGGAAGCGTCCAAGGCCGCGCTTGGCAGCGAAGAAGCCGGCAATGTGACGCTGGGCGAAGATACCTGGTTCGTCCATCCGCATAACCCGCCGCTGCGCATCATTGTGGTGGGCGCGGTACATATCGCCCAGGCCATGGCGCCGATGGCCGCACCGCTTGGCTTTGCCATGGTGGTGGTGGACCCGCGCCGCGCCTTCGCCAGCGAAGAACGCATGCCCGGCGTGACCCTTTCCACCGATTGGCCGGATGAGGCGATGGCAGCTTTGGCGCCTGATGCGCGCACCGCCGTGGTGACGCTGACGCATGACCCGAAGCTGGATGATCCCGCCTTGGATGCCGCGCTGAAGAGCGAGGCGTTTTACATCGGCGCGCTTGGCAGCCGGCGCACCCATGCCAAGCGCATCGCGCGCCTGACGGAGCTTGGCCATAATGCGGAAGCGATGGGGCGGATCCATGCGCCCGTCGGTTTGAACATTGAAGCCATCACGGCACCGGAAATCGCGCTTTCCATCATGGCGGAAATCGTAGCTGCCCGGCGCGGTGCGGCGCTTGGGGCCGTTAGGCCGCTTCCGGGTATTGCGGCATGATTTTCGGCCCGACGCGGCTTGAAGAAGCGAAAGGCGCGATCCTGGCGCATACCATGCGCCTGACCGGCCGCGTCCTCAAAAAAGGCACGGTGCTGGATGATGGCGCCATCGCCGCCTTGCGAGACGGCGGGCATCGCGAAGTCATTGCCGCGCGGCTTGAAGTGGGTGATGTGCCGGAAGATGAAGCGGCTGAGCGGCTCGGCCAGGTTCTGGCCGCACCCTTGCTGGCGCGATCCCGCGCGGCCACGGGGCGCGTCAATATCCTTGCCGAAACCGCCGGGCTTTTGGTGCTGGACACGAAGCGCATCGCGCGCATGAACGCGGTGGATGAAAGCCTGACCATTGCGACGCTGCCCAATTTCACGCCCGTCAACACCAAGGAAATGGTCGCGACCATCAAGGTGATTCCCTTTGCCGTGCCGGGGCAAATGCTGGGCGTGGTGGAAGCGGTTGCGAAAAGCGGCACGGGGCCGGTGCTCGCCATTCATCCCTTCCGCGCGCTAAAGGTTGGGCTGGTGCTGTCCGAATTGCCCGGCATCAAGGAAAGCGTCATGGAAGGCGCGATTGAAGCAACAGAAGAACGCATCGCCGGGCTTTGTGGCACGCTATTGCCGGTGGAACGCGTGCGCCATGACACGGTTGCGATTTCCGATGCGCTGTCGCGGCTACGCCGCGCGGGCGCTGAGATGTTGTTGGTGGCTGGCGCCTCCGCCGTGGTGGATCGGCGCGATGTCGGGCCTGCGGCCATTGTGCGCGCGGGTGGCGTGATTGATCATTTCGGCATGCCGGTTGATCCGGGCAATCTGCTATGTTTGGGGCATATCGGCAAAATCCCCGCCATGGTGCTGCCTGGCTGTGCGCGCAGCCCCAAGCTGAATGGCTTTGATTGGGTGCTGCAAAGGCTTTTCGCGGGGCTTGAAGTCACCCCTGAAGATATCGGCGCCATGGGCGTTGGCGGCCTGCTCAAGGAAATCGAAGTACGGCCCCTACCGCGCGAACAGGCACCGCGCACGCCACCACCCGCCCTCGCCCCGCGTCGCGGCCGGCGCGTGGCAGCGATTGTGCTGGCGGCTGGCCGGTCTCGGCGCATGGCGCCGCTGAACAAGCTGCTGGTCACGGATAATGATGGCGTGCCCATGGTGGTGCGCGTGGTGGAACAGGTGCTGGCTTCCCATGCGCGGCCGATCATTGTCGTGACCGGGCATGAGCATGACCGGGTAGAGGAAGCACTTGCCGGTCGCGCCGTGCAATTCGCCCTGGCCGAGGATTACGCCCAGGGGCTTTCTGCCTCGCTCAAGGCCGGGCTGCGCGCTTTGCCGGAAGATATTGAAGGCTTCATGGTGTGTCTTGGCGATATGCCTTTGGTGAGTGCCGCCATGCTTGATCGGCTGATGGCCGCCTTTGACCCGGAAGAAGGCCGCGCGATTGTCATGCCGACCTTCCGCGGCAAGCAGGGCAATCCGATGCTCTGGTCACGCGAATTTCTGCCCGAGATGCTGGCGATTACCGGCGATGTCGGCGCGCGGCATTTGGCCGGCAAATATGCCGATCGCTGCGTTGAGGTTGAGATGGCCGATGACGCGGTGCTGCGCGATTTTGACACGACCGAGGCGCTAAAAGGCGTGCCGGGGTATAGTATGGTGAGGTGAAGCATTTTCAAGCCAAGTGGAAACACTTGGCGGCTCGGAAAATGCGATCAAACAAACCATTTTCAAGCCAAGTGGAAACACTTGGCGGCTCGGAAAATGCGATCAAACCAAGGTTCAGCGCCTGTCCCGCGAACGAAGGCGAACGGGAGACGCCCAAAGGCGACTCAGGCCTTGTTTTGCTCCCGTGCCGATAAGGCCGCCAGAAAGGCGCCAAGGCTGATTGCAGCCGCGCCCAGCATTTCGAATAGGCTCGGGACTTCCCCGAGGATGAAGAATGCCAGCAGAAAACTTGCGACCGGCAGCAGCGCAAGGCTCATTGCCGCCGCCGGCGCGCCCAGCAGCATGGCGGAACGCCCGAGTGAAAAAATCGTCAAGGCGCCCATCAGGACGCCCTGATAGAATCCCTGAAACACCAAATCCGATACCGGGATTTGCGTGAGCTTCGAGGAATCCCACCACAGCCAGAGAAAAAGCGGCGTATAGATCAACATGGAATAGACGCTGAGCAACGCCGCCCCCTGCAAGGCGGAAAGCCCGGAACGCCGCATGCGGAGCAGATAGACGGACCCCATCATGCCAGCGCAGACAAACAGGATATCGCCCTTCCAGTAATCAGGATGGATGCTGGTCAGGCTGAATCCGCCAATGGCGAGCGCGCCGAGTGTGATCAAGCCAAGCCCGAGCTTGCGCAGGCGCGAAATCGGCTCATGCAGGAAAATGAGGCAAAGCAGGCTGGTGAAAAGCGGCATGAGGCCCGTAGAGAGCGCCAAATGTCCCGCAGGTGATAACGCCAACCCCTTTGTGGTCAGCATCGCAAGCGGCGCGCCTTGCAGCAGGGCGAACCAAAGACCCTCCAGCCAGGCATGGCGTGGCATGGCACTGGCGAGGCGCAGCAGCACCGGTAGTAGAATCAAGCCACCGATGCCGTAGCGCAGCAGAACAATATCCGGCGGCGTGACTGATTCGGTGACCGCGAGCCGCGTGAAAGCGGGCCAGGCTGACCAGACAATGAGCGTGAGCGAAGCCCATAGGCAGCCCACCAGAATGGTGTTGGTTTCGGATTTCGGCGCTGTAATTGATTTTTCGGCCGCCACGCAGGGTTCCCTTCAATCGGGCGAATGGGGGCAGGGCATGAGGTCAGCCCTTCGGCACCCCGGCCAATTCCAGGCCGCGCGCATAGTTTTCTCGATCTTCCTGCCGAGCCAGAGGATAGGTGCGGGAGAAATGGGCGATGGTGAAATGCGGTTCGAGTTGCAGAAGCTTTTGAAGATAGGGGGCGGCTTCCTCGCGCCGACCAAGGTGACCCAGGGCGGCGAGGAGATGCTTATAGCCGTTGGAGAAATCGGGGCATGCCCGCACCGCCCGCTTGCCAAAACGAGACGCAGCTTCGTAATCGCACTTGAGTACGTAAGTGGTAGCGTAGATGGTGTCACCGAAATAGGCGTTCGGATCAAAGCTTGATAAAGCCGAATAGCGTTGAAGATGCTGAAGCGCAGCGTCCGGCTCCCCAACATAATTGTAGGTTGCCGCACTCATGGCCCAAGCGAAGGTTATGTTTGGGTTGAGCCGTAGCGCGACGTCAAAATAATGTCGGGCAAGCTCATAGTCTCTTTCCAAAAAAGAACAGACATGACCGCAAACCGCATAAGCTTCGGCATTTTCCGGATCAATCCGGATTGCGCGAAAGGCCAAATCAGACGCTTCTTCAAGGCTGGCTCGCGGATCGCTAGCCCATCCCTGGCCAGTATGAAACACATGCCAGAATGCTTTCCAGGCCGCCGCTTTGGCATTCAGCGGATCAATGCGCAGCGCCTCGTCCAGGAACTGACCAGCCTTTTCAAAGAGGTCACGCTGCATGACGAAAAATACCGGTAAAGCCTGCAGAACAAGGCTCGTCGAGCCCGATCTTCGCTGAAGCGCCTGTTGACCCTCAATAAAGAGTATCACAGGATCAATCCGCGCCACCACTGGCGCCACGACACGGTCATGAAATTGGTCCAGCCTATCGCTGGCCAATTCGAACCGATCACTCCAGACCGGCCGGATATCCGGGCCAATATCCAGCAGGCGTATACTGATGCTGATCTTATCAGCGCCGCTGATCAGGGTGCCTTCAACCGCATAATGCCAGCCCTTGGCACGGATAAAAGCCTCATCCCAATGCGCCATATGCGGTTGTGGCGCCAGCGCGGCAATCACATCAAACCACCGAAACCGCGCAAGCGCCGAGGCGATTTCCTGGCTCAGGGAAAACGCCAATGGCGCATCCTCATCCGCGGTGGCCTGAAAGGGAATAACGCCAATCCGCAAGCGGGATGCGGCTGGCGCACCAATCGGCGTGCTGGGGCGCGGTTCAAGGCGGGCCGAAGAAGGCCGATCAGCTTCAAGCTTCTGGCGGGGCGGCGCCGAACGCAGGTTTTCATAAAGCGCCCTGGTTTCGGTTGAAGGTTCCACTTCCAACCTGCTCAGCATGGCCAGCCGACAGCGTTCAAATTCGCGGAGTGCCTGGGCCTTTTCGCCAAGATCGGCCAGCGCCATCATCAGCATTCGGCTGGCGCCCTCATGGGTTGGATCGCAGGCAATGATGCGGCGCGCCAAGCCCGCACGCCGTTCCGCCGGGACCTCAGCCTGGGAGAGTTGCTGCAATTCCTCATCAAATACGCCGGTGATTTCAGTGGCGAAGCGGGCCCGTTCCATCAGCAGCCATTCGTCAAAGGCTTCCGATATGCCATTGAGGTCTTCCAGCAATTCACCTTCGCAAAGCGCCGCCAGATCGGTCCTGAGCAGATTGGCCGGATGCGGGCCGGCCAGGATGGCGGCGGTATCCACCCAGCATGAACGCTGGTTGAGCCGCAGCATCTCTGCGTCTGTTTCCAGGATTTCATCCGCCAGCGGCCCGAAGGCCAGCAATAATTCCCGCAGGGATTGGCGCAGGCTGGCGCGCGCCTGATTTTCCGGCACCCGATCCCATAGCAGGGAAGCTATTTTAGCCCGTGGCACGCGCTGCCCGACATGCAGGCAAAGATAGCCAAGAATGGCGCGCGCCTTGCGGCCCCGGGGTACCAAATCCTCCCCAAGGTAGCTGATGGCGCGCAGCGCACCCAGCAGGTGAATACGGACAGCCGCCTGCCGGGCGCCAATATCCAGCGCCACGAGGTTGTTTTGATTGGCATTTTGTCGCGCCAACGCCCTACCCCCTCTGCCAAACGCTTCCCATGAAGCGTCAATCGGGGAAGCCTATTACCTATGGTTGCATGATGCAAGCATCATTTCACGCCTTACAAGCGTTTTTTTAACGCCGCTATGCCGTCCACTTCACGCCACCATCACGCGGAGGCGTGACCCTGACCCTGCTTTGAGAATTCTTACTTCGCGCTTTCAACCAAAGGTGGTTGCTAAGCGGCGGCCCAAATACGGGAGAGGATAAAATGAGCGATCTGAACACCCAACAGCTTCCTGCCATGACGCCGGTCACCCTTGGCGTCGCTACCATTGCCGATACCGGCAAGGTCCGCGTAGGTGGTCTATCTCCAAGCCTGCCGCCCGTGCGTGTTTCCGCCGAAGCGGTGGCCGATGCCGGCAAGGTCCGCTTTGGCGGCAATGCCCCAAGCCTGCCGCCAGTGCGCGTTTCCGCCGAAGCGGTGGCCGATACCGGCAAGGTCCGCTTTGGCGGCAATGCCCCAAGCCTGCCGCCAGTGCGTGTCTCCGCCGAAGCGGTGGCCGATGCCGGCAAGGTCCGCGTCGGTGGTTGCGCCCCAAGCCTGCCGGCAGTGCGTGTCTCCGCCGAAGCGGTGGCCGATACCGGCAAGGTCCGCGTCGGTGGTTGCGCCCCAAGCCTGCCGCCAGTGCGCGTTTCCGCCGAAGCGGTGGCCGATGCCGGCAAGGTCCGTTTCGGCGGCAATGCCCCAAGCCTGCCGCGCTGAATTGTGGGCATAGTGAGGCTGGGGCGTCGCGCCCCGGCTTATAGTCTTGGGGGGATGGGCATGTCTTCGCCCACCACTACCGCACCATTTGCCGGGGGCGATGGTGACTGAGCCACGCAAGGCCATGGCGCCGCTTGCCACCTTCTACCGAATGATCCCCTCGGCGCGCGCACCCCAGCGCGCCGACCGTTCGGCGGCGGGCACCATGCCCACCAGGGCCTTCCGTTTTTGTGAGGCAATGACCACTGCCTCCGCCTTCGGCTGGTACGTCTTCCCGCCTATTGGCTTCAAGCTGATGTGGGATGGCTCGGATGTGATATGGACCTATGATGGTGTGGCGGATTGGTATCCCCTCACCAGCGCGCAATTTCCGCATTTCGCCGCGCAGTTCGATGAGGCAGCGCCGGATGACATCAAGGGCTATTCGCCGCCCTTCCTAAGCACCTTTATCGAGCCTGGCCTGGTGCAGATCTGGAGCGGCCTTGCCATGCGCACCGCGCCGGGCTGGGCAGCGCTGATCAGGGCGCCAGCCAATTTCGTGCGCAATCGCGGCTATGAATGCTACGAAGGCATCATCGAAACCAGCCGCTGGTTCGGCCCGCTTTTCATCAATGTGCGTCTGACCCGCACGCATCATCCGATCGAATTCGATCCGAATTTTCCCTTTTTGCAGGTGCAACCCCTCCCGCAGGACGCTTATGGCCCCGCGGCGGATAAATTTGCCATCATTGATGATCTGGCGGGCTTTGGTGCCGCCGAATGGAATGATTTTCGGAGCACGATTGTCAGGCCAAACAAGGACCCGCACCGCAAGCTTGGTGAATATGCCGTCGGAATCCGCAAGTCGCAGCGCGCGAAAGGGGATGATTCCTGACAAGATTGAGGTTTCTGATGGCCCCGGCTTGCAGCCCGATCCCCCTACAAGGGGGTTTGAAATCATGCGAAAAAGCTACCAAGCGATTCCCGTTCACCCTGGTTTACGGGACATGCTCTGAACCTTTGTTCGGTGGCGTGCTCCAGGCTGCCGAAGGATGCCGATTTACCTGAAGATGCTAAAAGCGCTTTCAGAATATATTTGCACGCTTACTGGAGAACTTGGGGCAATGGACATTGCTTTTTGCTTACGAATTGTTACCTGGAGAATGTGTTGACGCCGGAGAAGCCATGCCATGGAAACTGACAAGATTGAATCGCTTTACGCTGTGCCAATGTCTCCAATGCTTGAGTTGGCGGTATTGAGCTTTTGGGCGACCGCGATTCAAATAGAGCGAAGCTTCGGCCGACGGGAAATTGAAGCCATTCCTGAACTTTCACGCGCGATCCAAGCGGCGCATTCATTGCCTTTGGCAATTGGTTGGGGCGATGTTTATCCTCTCTGTTCTGGCAAGCCGTCAAACAAATCGGCGGATAACTGAAAGCAGGTTCCCGATCGGAACATTCTCCTGCCCATCAGTTCAAACTTGCTTCTATGCATCGCTTTCATCACGAGCCAAACTCCGGACCAGGGTAGAGATGGATCGTCTTATCTCAGGGTCAGCGATCTGAGAAAAAGCGCGCCCAACATGATACGCTTCTCTCGCTGCCACCGGGATTTCCAATTCGGATGGGGAATCTCCAGCCTGTTGGCGCAGGAAGGCTTGATGGTCCAATAGAAAAGTTATTGGAATGCCAAGGGTCGTTGCCACCAACAACAAACGCCCGGCACCAATGCGGTTTTCTCCACGTTCATATTTTTGTAGCTGCTGAAAGGTGATGGAAAGCCTCTCAGCAAGTTTTTGCTGGCTCATGCCGACCATTGATCGATAAAGCCGGATCCGCTCGCCGACAAATTTGTCGGCCTCATTGGTTTCCCTGGTTGCGGGCCTTTTCATCACGTCCAAGCGCATTTGATCGGTCGAGCTGGTTTCTGGCATGGCACCCTCTCTCTCTCTGGCGCGGTCAGACCCTTCATGGCCGCTTTCCTGAGTTTTTGGTGACCAAAGTGATAGGGAAGGAAAATGGATTGGGCGTGATTAAGCCGCGGTATTCGCGTTAATTTTCCCGCCTACTAGTGAAAAAGCGCGACAAAACATGTAAAGGCCGCGTGAAAGCGGCGATTGGAATCAATCGTTCACGAGTTCTGCACCCACAAGGCGCATGGGTATTGCTGGCCCAATATGCCGCCGCATCGGGCCGGGGGGGCGAAAGCCCCTACCCGGGCCTGCTCAAACCCCCAATTCGCCAAGCATAATCGCCTCCACCTCCGCCCCCGCCGGCAAGGCGGGCGCGAAGGGTGCGCGCAGCACCAGCGCATCAGCGCGCGCCAGCGTGGCCAACATGGAGCTATCCTGCACCGCAAAGGGCCGCACCGTGATGTGCCCTTGCCCATCTGCCTCCAGGCTTGCGCGCAGGAAATCGGCCCGGCGGTCATTTTCGGCCAGGGCAGTGGCGCAGATCACGCGCCGGCTGGGCGTGGGTGCGCCGGGCAGGCCGGAAAGCCGCGCCAAAGCCGGCAGCAGGAAAATAATGGCGCAAACCAGCGCCGAGACCGGATTGCCCGGCAGGCCAAGCACCGGCACGCGCCCCAACCGCCCCCAGATCAAGGGCTTGCCCGGCCGCATGGCGATTTTCCAGAAGCCGAGTTCAAAACCTTCGCCACCAAGGGCTTGCTGGATAAGATCATGCTCACCCACGCTGGCGCCGCCAGTGGTCACCAGCATGTCATAGGCCCGGGCGGCGGCAGCGATATCGGCAATGGCGCTGGCATCATCAGGCGCGATGGGCAACACGATGGGCTCGCCGCCCGCAGCGCGAATCAGCGCGGCCAAGGCATGCGCGTTGGAACTGACAATGCCGCCGGGCGGGATGGGGTCTCCGGGGAGTGCGATTTCATCCCCGGTCGCCAAGATGCCGATGCGCGGGCGCCGATGCACGGCAAGCCAGGGGTTATTGCTGGCCGCTGCAAGGCCAATATCGCGCGCCGTCAGGCGGCGCCCCGCTGCCAGCAGCGTTTCCCCTTCGGCGAAATCCAGGCCGCGCTTCCTCACCCAGCGCCCTGGCGTGACGCTTTCCTTGACTACAACAGCGCCATCCGCGGCTTCGGCATCTTCCTGCAACAGGATCGAATCGGCGCCTTCAGGAACAAAGCCACCGGTGAAAATCCGCACCGCCTGACCAGGGCCAACCGACCCCGCAAAAGGGTGCCCCGCCGGCGCCGCGCCAATCACCGCAAGCCTGGCACCCAAAACGCCATCTGCCGCGCGCAAAGCATAGCCATCCATGGCGGAGACCGCCGCCGGTGGCTGCGTGAGGCGCGCCAGCACCGGCCGCGCCAGCACGCGCCCGGCGGCTTCGGGGATCGCAATAGTCTCGGCAGCAATGGGTGTCAGCGCGGCCAGGATGCGCGCGCGGGCTTCCTCAACCGGCAGCAAGCCGCCCTTCTCAGCCACCGATGAACTCGCCCGATTTGCCGCCGGCCTTATGGACCAGGCGGATATCCTCAATCCGCATGCCGCGATCCACGGCCTTCACCATGTCATAGACCGTGAGTGCGGCGATGCTGACCGCCGTCAGCGCCTCCATCTCGACCCCCGTCTTGCCGGTCAGGCTGACGGTGGCTTCGATGATGATGGCATCATCGCCTTCCGGTTCCAGATCAACGGCGACTTTTGAGATCATCAGGGGATGGCAGAGCGGGATCAAATCCGATGTGCGCTTGGCCGCCATGATCCCGGCAAGCCGCGCCACGCCCAGCACATCGCCCTTGCCCGCGCGGCCTTCACGAATGAGTGCGAGGGTTTCTGGCGCCATCACAATGCGCCCGCGCGCGGTGGCCGTGCGCGCGGTTTCGGCCTTGGGGGAGACATCCACCATGGCCGCGCGTCCCGCGGCATCAAAATGCGTGAGGCGCTGTTCGGTCAGGACACATCCACCAATTGGCGCGCGGCGGCGGCGACATCGGCCTGGCGCATCAGATGTTCACCCACCAGGATGCAGCGCGCCCCGGCAGCCGCCATGCGGCGCACATCATCGGGCGTGCGGATGCCGCTTTCGGCGACCGGCAGGCGATCCGCCGGCACCAGGGGTGCCAAGGCTTCGCTGGTCGCCAAATCCGTCTGCAGCGTGCGGAGATCGCGGTTATTGATGCCGATCAGGCGCGTTTCCAGGCCAAGGGCGCGGTCCAATTCGCGCCGGTCATGCACTTCGGCCAGCACGGACATATCAAGGGACCGCGCGATATCTTCCAACTCACTCGCCTGAGCATCGGTCAGCGCGGCCATGATCAGCAGAATGCAATCAGCGCCCATGGCGCGGGCTTCGAACACCTGCCAGGGATGGATCATGAAATCCTTGCGCAGCACGGGGAGCGAACAGGCAGCGCGCGCGGCTTCCAAATGTTCCACCGCGCCTTGGAACCAGGGCGCATCGGTCAGCACGGAAAGACAGGCAGCGCCACCCATTTCATAGGCGCGGGCGAGCGCCGCCGGTTCAAACGGATCGCGGATCAAGCCGCCGGAAGGCGAAGCGCGCTTGATTTCCGCAATCAGCCCGGTGCGGCCTTCGCCAATGCGTTCACAGAGCGCGCCGACGAAGTCACGCAAAGGCGGCGCAGCCGCCGCGCGGCGTTCGATTTCCGCCTGCGGCGTGATCTCCATCCGTTCGGCGACTTCGCGCGCCTTATCGGCCAGGATACGGGCCAGGGTGTCAGGGACCGATGCGGCATCGGTCGAGGGCACCGAGATATGAGGTGCATTCATCCAACAATGTCCTTGGGCGGGCAAAGCGCCCGGAGGCGCGCCAATACTCCAAAGGCGGCCCCTTCGTCTATGGCCCGGGCGGCGATGGGCACACCGGCCTTGAGGTCCGCCGCCTTGCCGGCGACGATGAGCGACGCCGCGGCATTCAGCAACACAACATCGCGATAGGCGCCATGCGCCCCGCGCAACAAGGCTTCCAAGGCGGCGGCGTTTTCCGCCGGGTCCCCGCCCTTGAGCGCCGAGGCCGGGGCGCGGCTGAGCCCCGCATCTTCCGGGGTCACGGTAAATTCGCGGATTACGCCATCTTCCAGCGCCACTACCTGGCTTTCACCGGAAAGGGTGAGTTCATCCAGCCCCTGCCCATGCACCAGCCAGGCGCGTTCCGTGCCAAGGCGCGCGAGCGTCTCGGCCATGGGGCGCAGCCATTGCGGGGCGAAGGCGCCCGTCATTTGCCGCTTGACGCGGGCGGGATTGGCGAGCGGTCCCAGCAGGTTGAAAATGGTGCGCGTGCCCAATTCCATGCGTGGGCCGGCAGCATGGCGCATGGAAGCGTGATGACGCGGCGCCATCAGAAACACCATCCCCGCTTCACGCAGCACTTCGGGCAGTTTTTCCATTGGCACATCGAGCGAAATGCCAAGTGCGGAGATGGCATCCGCCGCGCCGGAGCGCGAAGACAAAGCGCGATTGCCATGCTTGGCTACCGGCACCCCACAGCCCGCCACCACCATGGCCGTGGTGGTGGAGATATTGAGCGTGCCTGCCGCATCCCCCCCGGTGCCGACAATGTCCATCGCCCCCGGCGGCGCTTCAATCGCGACCATGCGCGCACGCATGGCGCGCACGGCGCCAGTCATTTCCTCGACCGTTTCGCCGCGCACGCGCATGGCCATCAGCATGCCCGCGATCTGCGCCGGTGTGGCTTCGCCAGCCATGATGATGCCGAAGGCTTCCTCGGCCTCGATCTCCGTCAGGCGCGCTCCATCAGCGAGCCGTGCCAGGATGGGTTTCAGCGACATGGGATCAGGCCGGGATGGCAGCGCCATGGCTGGCGCCGGCCAGTTTCAGGAAATTGCGCAAAAGGTCATGCCCATGGGCAGAGGCGATGCTTTCCGGATGGAATTGCACCCCCCAGACCGGCAAGTCGCGATGCGCCAAGCCCATGATCAGCCCATCTTCCGTCCAGGCGGTGGGGCGCAGGCTGGCCGGCAGGGTTTCGCGTTCCACGATCAGCGAATGATACCGCGTGGCGGCGAAGGGCGAGGGCAGGCCAGCGAAGATATCCGTCCCGCCATGATGCACATCCCAGACCTTGCCATGCACGGGTTCCGGCGCGCGGATCACGCGCCCGCCAAAGGCCTGGCCAATCGCCTGATGGCCCAAGCACACGCCCAGAATCGGCAGCTTCACCTCGGCGGCCAGCGAGATCAGCGGCAGGCAAATGCCGGCCTCATTGGGTGTGCAGGGGCCGGGGGAGAGCACCACGGCTTCGGGCTTCATCGCCAGCACCCCTTGCGGGTCTATGGCGTCGTTTCGCCTGACCTCCACCCGCGCGCCGAGATCGCCCAGGAAGTGGAAAAGGTTGAAGGTGAAACTGTCATAATTGTCGATCAGCAGGATCATGCGCGTGATCCTTGGGCCGAAGGGGGGGAAGAATCAAGCGGCGGGCGTGGCGCCCCGGCTCGGGGCAGGTTAATTTCCCTGCATGGCTAGCTGGGAGGAGCGGAAATGACCAATAGAAGGGCAATTCTGGGCGGCGGCTTGGCGGCGGCTTTGTCGGGCCTGGCGCCGGGGCTGCTGCGACGCGCTGCCGCCCAGCCCGCCGCGCCAGGTGCGGCCGCCCGGCCCAATATCATCATGATCATGGCCGATGATGTCGGCTACTGGAATGTCGGCGCCTATAGCCATGGCATGATGGTGCCAACACCGAACCTGGATCGCTTGGCGCGGGAAGGGATTCTGTTCACCGATCATTACGCGGAACCCACCTGCACGCCTGGCCGCGCTGCCTTCATTACCGGGCAAATGCCGATCCGCACGGGGCTCACCACGGTGGGGCTGCCGGGCTCACCGATCGGCATTGATCAGCGCGACCCAACGCTTGCGACGGTGCTCCGCGCGCAGGGTTATCGCACCGCGCAGATCGGCAAGAATCACCTGGGCGATCTCAATCGCCATTTGCCGACGGTGCATGGCTTCGACATGTTCTTCGGCAATCTCTATCACCTCAATTCGGAAGATGAGCCGGAAGACCCCGATTGGCCGACAGATCCCGGCTTCAATGCGCGCTATCGCCCGCGCGGCGTTTTGGATTGCGTGGCGATGACCGCGGATAACCCCGCGCCGGTGACGGATGCGCGTTTCGGTCCCTGGGGCGCGCAGCGCTGCACGGATACCGGGCCGCTCACGCGCAAACGCATGGAAACGGTGGATGATGAATTCGTTGATCGTTCGCTGCGGTTCATTGAAGATAGTGCCCGCGCCCGCCAGCCCTTCTTCCTGTGGCACAACCCGACGCGTATGCATATCTACACCAATCTGCGCCCCGAGAATCGGTTATTGGCAAGGCCCCATTCATCGGGTGATGACATTTACGGCGCCGGCATGATGGAATTGGATGCACAAGTCGGGCGCATCCTGGACCGCGTGGATCAGCTTGGCATTCGCGACAATACCATCATCGCCTTCACCTCAGACAATGGCGCCATGGCGGCCTGGTGGCCCGATGGTGGCACCACCCCTTTCCGGAGTGAGAAGGCGACAACCTGGGAAGGTGGCGTGCGGGTGCCCATGCTGATCCGCTGGCCGGCGCGCATCCGCGCGGGTTCCGTTTCCAATGGCATTCAAAGCCATCTGGATCTGTTCACCACCTTTGCCGCTGCCGCTGGCGTGCCTGATGTGGCGGCGCGGCTGCGTGCCAGCCATCATGTGCATATTGATGGTCTGAATAACCTCGCGCATTGGACACAAGGTGCCGAAAGCGCGCGGCAAGTGCAGATCATGTATAATGAGGCGCGGCTGACCGCGCTGCGCTTTGGGCCGTGGAAGGCGCATTTTCAGACGCGCGATGGTTTCTTTGATGCCTTCACCGAAAGCGCGCTGATTTTCAATTTGCGCATGGACCCCTTCGAACAACGCGATGGGCATCGTTCCAATTTGCTCGCCATGCGCAAGGCGTTTTTGGGTGGGCGGATCATAGACATCATGGCGGAGCATCAGGAATCGCTCCGCGCCTTCCCGCCCCGTCAGGCGGGGGGCTCGCTGCGCCCAAGATGACGCCCCCCGCCTTTCGATCATGCCGCGCTGGCCTTACCCATAGAGCCAACCACTCGCTGCATAAAGCAGCGGCATATTGATGAGCAGGTTGAAGGGAAAAGTGATGCCGAGCGAGGCGGTCAGGTAGATGCCTGGGCTCGCTTCCGGCAGCGCCGCGCGGCAGGCAGCCGGTGCATCAATATAGGATGCGCTGGCGCAAATCGCGGCAAAGACAAAGGCGCCGCCTTGCGACAGGCCAACCAGCGAGCCCGCCATCAGCCCCGCCAGACCGAAGCAGATTGGCGCGAGGATGGCAAAGCCCGTCATGAAGCGCCCGACTTCGGCAAAGGCGCGTATTTGCCGCGCCGCGGTCATGCCCATCTCGAGCAGGAACAGCATCAGGAAGCCGCGAAACAGGTGTTCATAAAAGGGCGCGATCCGCCGCCATTCCGCATCGCTTGCCATATAGCCGATGAACATGCCGCCCGTGAGCAACAGAATACCCCGGCCCCTGAGTGTGTCCATCAGCAATTCACCAAGGCGAAAATTGCCCGTATTGGTCTGGTTGCCCCAGCGCCCGATGACGAGGGAGATAATGACAGCGAATTCCATCACCGCGACAATCGCGGTCATATAGCCTTCCGCCGGGGTTTCCATGGCGCGCGCAAAGGCGATGGCCGCGAAGAAAGTGACGCTGGAGACCGAGCCATAATGCGCGGCAACGGCAGCGGCGTTGGAGACATCAAAACCACCCACCCGGCGCAGCACCGCATAGCAAGTGACGGGAATGGCAATCGTCATCGCCATGGCGGCGGCGATCAGGGTTGAGACATCACTGAAGGAAACTTGCGCGAGTTCACGCCCGCCCGTCAGGCCGATCGAAAACAGCAGATAGATGGAGATCAGTTTCAGCACCGCTTCGGGCAATTCAAGCTCTGATCGGATGAAGCCCGCCACCGCGCCGAGCGCGAAGGCGAGCACGATGGGTGAGAGAAGGTTCGTCAGCAGCAGGTCCAAGCCGGGCATGGTTTTGGTTCCGTCCAGATGAAGGGACCCGCCCCATAGGCCAGGCTTATGGATAAATAAAATACATTGTATCAATCCTATTGTTCTATAAAATAGAAGCGTGAACCGCCTGAACCTGCGCCATCTTGGCTATTTCCGCGCTGTCGCGCATGAGGGAAACCTGACGCGCGCGGCGGAAAAGCTTGGCCTTTCGCAATCCGCCCTTTCGGTGCAGATCCGCGCTTTGGAAGAAAGGCTTGGGCATCCGTTGTTTGAACGCACGCAGCGAAAGCTCGTGCTGACCGAAGCGGGGCGGATTGCGCTGGATCACGCCGATGCCATTTCCGCGACTGGCGAGGAATTGCTGGCAACACTGAAGGGCGATACGCCGGCGCGCGCAAGCTTGCGGATCGGCGCGCTGGCAACCCTTTCGCGGAATTTCCAGCTGGCTTTTTTGCAGCCCCTGCTGGAACGGGGCGATCTCCATCTGGTGCTGCGCTCAGGCGGGCCTGTTGAATTGCTCGCTGAATTGCGTGCGCTCAATCTTGATGTGGTGCTGATGGATCGGCTGCCGGCGGCCGGGCCTGGGCCTGCCTTGGTTGGGCACCGCGTGGCGCGGCAGCGGGTGGAGCTTTTCGGCACGCCCAAAAGGCTGCGCGCGGGTGGCAGCCTGCCGGAATTGCTCGCGCGCCATCCGGTGATTGTGCCGGGGCCGGAAAGCGGGCTCCGCGCGGAATTCGAAGCCCTTGCCAATCGGCTGCGCGTCACGCCGCGCATCGCGGCCGAGATTGATGACATGGCGATGATGCGTCTGCTCGCGCGCCAGGATGTTGGGCTTGCGGTGATGCCCGCCATTGTGGTGCGCGATGAGCTTCGCGCCGGGACATTGTTGCGCGCCACACCGCTTTCGGGCCTGATTGAGACCTTCTATGCCGTAACCATCGCGCGTTCCTTCCCCAATCCGTTGCTGCGGCCCTTGCTCAAGGCCCGTTCCGCCGCGCTGGAGGATTAGCGGGCGCTGCGCCGGGGCTTACTCGGCGCGGATATTTCCCTCACGAATCACCGGCGTCCATTTCGCGTGATCGCGCGCGATCAATGCCGCAAATTCCGCAGGGCTTGAGGCAATTACATCCGCGGCCTGCACGCGCTGCACGGTTTCCTTGACCTCGGCCGAGGTGATGATGGCGCGGAACACGCGATTGGCCGCCGCCACCACATCATCCGGCATGCCGGCAGGCCCAACAATGCCGTGCCATGTCATTGCCTCAAAGCCTGGGAAGCTTGCCGCGACAGAAGGCACGCCGGGAAGCGCCGCAACCGGGGCTGGCGTGCCGATCGCAAGCGCACGCACACGACCTTCACGAATAAAGGGAAGTGCGGTTGAGACAGAGGGGAAGGAGAATTCAGTCTCGCCCTGGATCAGGCTTCGCATGACATCGGCGCCGCTGCGGTAATGCACCGCCGTCAGCTTTACACCAGCGCGGCGGCCCAAAAGCTCGGCCGCCAAATGGCTGACATGACCAACACCTGGTGAGGCATATTGAATGCCATCGGCCCGCGCTCGCGCCCGCGCGAGCAAATCTTCCAGTGTTTGCACCGGCAGATTGGCAGGCACGATCACCGCGATGGGCAGATTTACCAAATGCGAGACCGGCGTGAAGGCGCGCATCGGGTCATAATTCAGCGCAGGCTGCAATTCCTTGCCAATGCAATTGGCCCCCAGATCGGCCATCATCAGCGTATAGCCATCCGGCCGGCTTTGCGCGACGAAGGCTCCCGCAATGGCACCGCCCGCGCCGGAACGGTTTTCCACCACCATCGTCTGACCATTGGCCTGTGCGGCGAAGCCATTGGCGACCAGGCGGGAAAGCGTATCAACCGCGCCGCCTGCGCCGAAAGGCACAATCAGCCGCACCTGACGATCCGGCCAAGCAGCTTGCGCGGAAACCGTTGCGGGCAATAGCGACGCAAGAGCTATGCCGGCAAAGCCGCGGCGTGAGATGGTAATGGACATAGCAAGAAACCTCCCGTTTCGGCTTATTTTGGCATGAGATGGGCTTCCTGCAAGCGCCGCTGCGCGGTTAAGCTTTCGCCCTGGTATGAAGAAAGGCTCACCGCATGACCTGGTCCATTGTTGCGCATGATCCCTCAACGGGCGCCTTTGCGGTTGCTGTAACCACCTGCAATATCGCAGTTGGCGCCACCTGCCCTTTCCTGAAATCCGGCGTTGGCGCTGTGAGCACGCAGTCCATGAGCAATCGCTATTTGGGCCCAGCCGTGCTGCAAGGGCTGGAACGCGGCCTGACGCCCGCCAAAGCCATTGAAGCGGCGCTGGTGGGTGATGAAGGCAAGGGCCTGCGGCAAATCCACGCCGTGGATCGCCATGGCCACAACGCTGCCTGGACCGGCGATAATTGCGTTGAATGGTGCGGGCATCTCAGTGGCGATGGCTTTAGCGTGGCGGGAAATATGCTTTCGGGCGGTGCCGTGGTGCAGGCAAGCTTTGATACCTTTCGTGCCAATGCCGGCCTTGCGCTGCCGGAACGCCTGATCACCGCGCTTGATGCGGGCGAAGCTGCCGGCGGGGATAAGCGTGGGCGGCAATCCGCCGCACTTGTTTTGACCACGACAGAGGATTTCCCGGATATCAATCTGCGCGTTGATGATCACAGCGCACCGCTTGCGGAATTGCGCCGCCTGCTTGGCCTATGGCGCATTCAGGCGGAACCAGGGCTTGCTTCCCGCCCGAGCAAGGCCAATCCTTCCGGCGAAACTGATCTTGATGTGATTGAAGCCGCCTGGATTGCGCGCGGCTTGGATTTGCGCCTCAGGCGCGCGTGAAAGGAAAGCACCGACCATGAAGACTTATAGAATTGCCGCCATGGGTGGCGACGGCATCGGGCCTGATGTCATCAGGGCGGGCTGCCATGTTTTGCAGGCGCTAGCGGACAAGAATGGCGGCTTCGCGCTGAGCTTCCAGGATTTCGATTGGGGCAGCGATTATTATCGCCGCACCGGGCGGATGATGCCGGAAGATGGCTTGAAACAGCTTGAGGGTTTTGATGCGATCTTCTTCGGTGCCGTTGGTGCACCGGATATTCCGGATCATGTCACGCTGTGGGAATTGCGCCTCGCGATCTGCCAGGGCTTTGACCAATACGCCAATGTTCGCCCGACGCGCCTGCTGCCCGGCATCAAGGGCCCATTGCGCCCTGATCTGGGGGAACAGATTGATTGGGTAATTGTGCGCGAAAATAGTGAGGGCGAATATGCCGGCGTTGGCGGGCGCGCGCATCGCGGCCTGCCGATTGAAGTTGCGATGGATGTCGCGGTGTTCACGCGCGAAGGGGTGGCGCGCATTTGCCGCCATGCCTGCGAAGTTGCCATGGCGCGCCCGCGCAAGCATTTGACGGTGGTCACGAAATCAAACGCGCAACGCCATGGCATGGTGATGTGGGATGAGGTTTGCGCGGAAATCACCGCCCAATATCCGGCCCTCACGGTTGAGAAAATGCTGGTGGATGCCATGACCGCGCGCATGGTCATGAAGCCCGGCAGCATTGATACCGTTGTCGCAACCAATCTGCATGCCGATATCCTGTCTGATCTTGCGGCGGCCTTGGCGGGTTCCCTTGGCATTGGTGCTACAGGCAATATTGATCCATCCCGCAAGCGCCCTTCAATGTTTGAACCGATCCATGGCTCGGCGTTTGACATTACCGGCAAGGGCATTGCCAATCCGTTGGGTGCCTTCTGGACCGCTTCCATGATGCTCGAATATTTGGGTGAAGCGCCGGCAGCCGCGCAGTTGATGCGCGCGGTGGAAACGGTGACGCGGCGCGGTGATGTGTTGACCCCTGATCTTGGCGGCAAGGCGACCACGGACCAGGTGACGGAAGCGATCATCAACGCCCTTCGCGGCGTCAATCTTTAGGAACCTGGCGACAAGGGACAAGAAACATGGAATTCGTTGATCTCAGCCGTGAAATCTTTCACCGCACCCAAACGCATCCAAGCCATCCGCCTGTGGTGATGACGGTCTGGGGTGATCATTCCGAAAAGAAAGTTGCTGGCAATACGGTTTTCTCCAGCAAGGCGCTCTATTTTTCCTTGTCGGATCACGCTGGCACGCATGTGGATGCGCCGGTGCATTTCGATCCGCGGCCTGGTGCGCTTTCGGTCGAGCAAATGCCACTCGAGAAATTCTACACCAGCGCAATTTGTCTTGACCTTTCCCATGTGCCGCTGAAGCACGCGATAACAGTCAAGGAAATGGAGGCAGCACTCGCCGCATCCGGGCAGGAAATCCGCAAGGGCGATACCGTGCTGATCTGGATGGCGACGAATGAAAGGCTGCTCGGCAAGCCTGGCTATTTGCATGATTTTCCGGGCCTTGCCCTTGAATCCGTCCATTGGCTTGCGGATCGCGGCATTGGCATGTTTGGCGTGGAGGCGATCAGCCCCGCGCCGGAAGGTGAGTTGAATTTCCAGGCCCATATGGCCTGCGCGGAACGTGGCATTACGCATATGGAATGCCTCGCCAATCTGGATAAGCTGATTGGCCGTGGGCGCTTCACCTTTATCGGCTTTCCGCTGAAAATCCGGGGCGGCACGGCAAGCCCCATCCGTGCCGTGGCCATGTTCCCATGAAGCTTGAGTGCTCAGCGCCCGCGAAAACGCGGCGGGCGCTTTTCGCGAAAGGCGGCCTTGCCTTCGGCGAAATCCTCTGAAGCGCGAATGGCGCCCATGCGCTGGCCATGGATCGCCATTTGTTCCGAAGGACCGCGCGGCAGGATTTCCTCGGTCACCATGCGCTTCAATTCCGCGACAACCATGGGCGCCATGCCGGTCAGTTCCAAAGCCCAAGCCTTGGCAGTTTCCAACGCCTTGCCGTCCTCCACCACCTCATTCACCAGCCCGATGGACGCGGCGCGATCCGCATCCACGGTGCGGCAGAGCAGCATGATTTCCATTGCGATCTTATGCGGAATGCGACTGACCAGGCCGGCGATCATGCCACCGGTCAAGCCAAGCTTTGCTTCCGGATAGTAGAATTTTGCGCTTTTGCCGCAGACCAGCAGATCGGCCATCATGGCGAGAACAATGCCGCCGCCCACGCACCAGCCTTCAACTGCGCAAATCACGGGCTTGAGCGGCCGATAGCCGACACTTGGAATGGTGCGCCACAGCTCGGGAGGGTCAGAGACATCCGCGCCAAAGGTAAAGGCGCGCGTCCCGGCCGCGGTGATGATCGCGCAACGCAAATCATCGCGCGCTTCAAATTCGCGCATGGCGGCTTGCACTGCCTCACCCATTGGTTTGCTGATGGCATTGCCCTTGGCAGGATTGTTCAGCGTGACAATGCGGATCGGGCCTTCATCGGTGACAGTTACAGGTTCCATGTCAGTTCACTTTCGCTCCTGTTCTTTCGATCACACCTTGAAAGATGGCGCGATCTTCGCGGATGCGCCGGGTGAAGGCATCGCCGGTTTCAAAAGCGGGCCGCAGCCCGCCAATTGCCATGCCGGAGGCAACCGCCGGCGCGCGCAGCGATTCTTCCAAGCTGGCTGAAATGCGCGCTTGAATGTCAGGGGGCGTGCCCGCAGGCGCAGCGATGCCGAACCAAGACATGGCGCCGCGTTCCGCCAAGCCCAATTCCATCAACGTCGGCACATCCTTGAATTCCTCATGCCGCCGATCACCAAAACTCGCCAGCGCAATCAGCCGGCCATCACGCACTCCAGGCAGCGCGGCTGGGTCACAGATCATCTGAATCCGTCCGGCCAGTAGATCAATGAAGGATTGGCCGGAACCACGATAGGGCACGTGTTCAAGCTTGATGCCCGCAGCCTCAGCGAAGATTTCACATTGCAGCTGCGTGATCGTGCCATTGCCGGCGGAGCCAAAACGGAATTCACCGGGCCTTTGCTTGGCGAGTGCCACCAGATCGCGGATATGCCGCGCGGGAACAGAGGGATGAATGATGACAAAAGCATCGGAAGCCGCCACGCGCGCAATGGGCACAAAGGCGCGATCCACATCATAGGGAAGCTGCATCATATGCGGGCTGATGGTGAAAATCGCCGTCGGAAAAAGCAGCAGCGTATGGCCATCGGGCCGCGCACGCGCCACCAGATCAGCGCCGATCGTGCCCCCTGCCCCGCCGCGATTTTCAATCACCACAGCCTGGCCCAGCACCTTGCCCCATTCCTGCACCAAAGGCCGCGCGACATTATCCGTGCTGCCGCCTGGCGGGTAGGGCACAATCAAGCTGATGGGCCGATTGGGCCAGGCGGTTTGCGCGAAAGCCAAGGCCGGCCATACCAGCCAGGACAGCAGCCAAAGCAAGCGTAACATGGCTCAATCCACCGCTTCAGCGCGGAACCCATTACCCCAGCGCTTGATCCGCCCGCGCGATGGCGAAGGGAAATGTCCAAAGCAGAGAATGGTGGCGGTATCACAGGCGCATTCCATCACGCGTCGCCTGGTGGCCGCCGCCTGCGCGGGATCACTATCGGCACGCATGGAAATTTCCGGATAGCGCGCTTGCAGGGGCGAATGGATCAAATCCCCGGTTGCCAGCGCATCAGCGCCCTTTTTGCCAAGCCGCACCGCCACATGATCCGGCGTATGACCCGGTGTTGACTCCAGCTTCACCAGATCATTCATTTGATAGTCATTACTCACGAAATCCACGCGGCCCGCTTCCACCACGGGCAAGACACTATCAGCGAAAACCGGCGAGGCCGCCTTGGCGTGTTCCCTTTCCCAATGGGCATATTCTTCCTTGGCGAAAAGATAGCGCGCCTTGGGAAAGCTCGGCACCCAGCGCCCATCCTCAAGCCGCGTATTCCAGCCAACATGATCCACATGCAAATGCGTGCACATGACGAAATCAATATCACCAACGCCAAGCCCTAGCGCGGCAAGGTTGCGCATATAGGTCTCGCTCTTCATCTGGTGCCAAAAGGGATGGTTTGGCCGCGTCTTGTCATTGCCGACACAGGTATCAATCAGGATGTTTTGATGCGGCGTGCGCACCACCCAGGATTGGATGCAGAGCATCAGCTTGCCCGTCTCGGGATCCAGTGCCTTGGGTTCCAGCCATTCCCGATTTTCGGCCAGCAATTCCGGCGTGAGCGTCGGGAAGAAGGTCAGCGGGTCGAAGATAGGTCTTTCTTCCTCGACAACCCGTTGAATCGTCAGCTCACCGAGCTGAAAACCTTTATCCATGGACTTTCCCCTTCACGTAATTGCGGTAGCATAGCGCGGCTGGCCGGCGTTGACAGTCCCGGCGGAAGGCTTTCCGCTGGCCCCTGGAAGACAGGCCTTGGAGGAGGAACATGGCACAGGAACATCATGGCGCTGTCATTGTAGGCGCCGGCTTTGCCGGGCTTTATCTGCTGCATCGCCTGCGCGGCTTGGGTATCTCCGCGATTTGCCTGGAAGCCGCGGATGATGTGGGTGGCACCTGGTATTGGAACCGCTATCCCGGCGCGCGCTGCGATGTGGAAAGCATGCAATATTCCTTTTCCTTCTCTGAGGAATTGCAGCAGGAATGGCGCTGGTCTGAACGTTTTGCCGCACAGCCTGAAATCCTTGCCTATGCGCGCCATGTTGCGGAACGCTTCGATCTGCGCCGCGATGTCCGCTTCGAAACCCGCGTGACCGATGCCGCCTGGGATGATGCGGCCGGGCTTTGGCGCATTGCGACCAACCGCGGGAAAAAGCTCACCGCGCGCTATTTCTTCATGGCGACAGGCTGCCTTTCCGCGGCCCGGCTGCCCGATATTCCGGGCATTGCCGATTTCAAGGGAAGGCAATTCCATACCGGCTATTGGCCGCATCACAAGGTGGATTTCTCCGGCCGGCGGGTGGCCGTGATCGGCACCGGGTCTTCCGCCATTCAATCCATCCCCGTGATTGCGGAACAGGCTGCGCAGCTCACGGTTTTTCAGCGCACGCCGAATTTCAGCATCCCATCGCGCAATCGCCCAATGGATGATGAGTATGAGCAAAGCTGGAAGGGCGATTACGCCAATCTCCGGCAAAAGGCGCGCATGATGCGCACCGGCATCCTTTACGGCCTGAGCGATACGCCTGCGATGTCGGTCAGCGCCGAGGAACGGAAGGCCGAGTATGAAAAGCGCTGGGCCGTGGGCGGCACGGCCTTCATGGGTTCCTTCCGCGACCTGCTGCTTGATCAGGCCGCCAATGACACGGCGGCGGATTTTGTGCGCGGCAAGATTCGCGAAACCGTGAAGGACCCAGCCACAGCCGAAAAACTCTGCCCGCGCAATCACCCGATCGGCACTAAGCGCATCTGCGTGGATACGCATTATTACGAGACTTATAATCGCCCCAATGTCACGCTGATAGACATCAACGAAGCGCCGATCACGCGCATTACCGCAACCGGTATTGAAGCGGGCGGGGCCCTGCATGAATTCGACGATATTGTTTTCGCGACCGGCTTTGATGCCATGACAGGCGCGCTGCTTGGTGTGGATATCAAGGGTCGCGCGGGTGAAAGCCTCAACGCGAAATGGGAAGCCGGGCCGCGCAGCTTGCTTGGCATCATGACGGCAGGTTTTCCGAACATGTTCATGATCACGGGTCCGGGAAGCCCTTCGGTCCTCAGCAATATGATCGTTTCCATCGAACAGCATGTGGATTGGATCATGGATTGCCTGGCGCAGATGCAGGCCAAGGGTCAGGTCTCCATCGAAGCCGATCGCAGCGCAGAAGACGCCTGGGTAGAGGAAGTGAATAAGGTCGCGCATCGCACGCTCTATCCGCGTGCGGCGTCCTGGTACATGGGTGCCAATGTGCCGGGCAAACCAAGGCTATTCATGCCCTATGTGGGCGGTGTTGGAAATTATCGTGTGCTCTGCGATGAAATCGCTGCCGATGGCTATCGTGGCTTTCATTTTGGTGGCGCGGAACGCCCGGCAGCGGCAGCGGAATAAGGGGAAGCCAGATGACACTTGATGCAGGCGCACAACATGTTCTCAACCTGATCAAGGAAGCCAAGCGCCCGGCCTTCAATACGCTTACCCCCGCCGAAGCGCGAGAGGTTTCCGCCGCTTCCCGCCGCGTGATGCAGCCTGACCCGCCTGAAGTTGCTTTGGTGGAAGACCTTAAATGCCCGGGCCCTGCGGGCAGAATACGCTTGCGCCGCTATCGCGGCATTGGCACGGATTCTGATGCTGCGCTGCCTTGCCTTGTCTATATGCATGGTGGCGGTTGGGTGATTGGTGATTTGGACAGCCATGATCAGCTATGTCGGCGGCTTGCGAATCTCACGCAGGCTTGCGTCATTGCGATTGACTATCGCCTTGCTCCGGAACATCGCTACCCGGCAGCGGTCGAGGATTCCGCCGCGGCCTATGGCTATATTTGCCGCCAGGCGAAGCGCCTTCGCATAGACCGAACCCGCATTGCGGTGGGTGGCGATAGCGCGGGTGGCAATCTTGCCGCAGTGCTGGCGCTGATGGCACTGCATGGTGATTTGCCCATGCCGGATTATCAGATCTTGTTCTATCCGGTCACCGATATGGCCGGCAACCCGCCATCCTATGATCGCTTCACCGAAGGCTTGGTGCTGACGCGCGATGTCATGAAGTGGTTCATTGCGCATTATCTCGGGCCCCATGAAAAGGGCATTGATTGGCGCGCTTCACCCCTGCGCGCGCCCTCGCTCAAGGGCCTGCCGCCAACCTTTCTGATGACAGCGGGCATTGATCCCCTGGTGGATGAGGGCATTGCCTATGCCAAGCGGCTGGATGGGGAAGGGGTGAATGTCACGCATCTGCATGTTGCGGATCAGATCCATGCCTGCCTGACCATGGGGCGCTTCATTCCGAAATCCGATTTGGTGCTGCAACATGCCGCCGCCAGCCTGCGCGCGCATTGGGGGATATGATCTACCGTTTCACGCCGAGCTGCATTTCACGATACCAAATATAAAGCCCCGCACCCACCAGGATCAGGATGCCGAGGAAATCCCAGGCATCCGGCATTTCCGCCCAGATCAGCGCGCCAAGCGCCGTGGTCCAGATGATCGCTGAATATTCGAAGGGTGCGAGCAAGGATGCCTCCCCCTTCCGATAGGCATCCGTCATCATGATTTGTGCAATCGCGGAAACCAGGCCGATTCCCGCCAGCAGCGCCCATTGTGTTGGGCTTGGCCAGACCCAAACGGGGATCATCACAATGCCGGCCAGCACAGCGGAGAAAAACGCGAACCAAAACACAATGGCCACACCGCTTTCGCCGGCCTCACCCATTTTCCGGATGGTGATCATGGCAAGCGCCCAGGCCAAAGCGCCCAAAAGGCAAAGCCCAAGCGCCAGCCATTGCGTATCCGTGATGCCCTGTTCGGGCCGCACCATCAGCAGCACGCCACAAAAGCCAACCAGCACCGCAAGCCAGCGGCGCCAGCCCACCTTCTCGCCAAGGATCGGAATGGCAAGCAGGGTCAGAAACAGCGGCATGGTGAAGCCAAGTGCCGTCACCGTCACCAGCGGCAGATGGACATAGCCATAGAAGGAACCGACCATTCCCATCATGCCAAAAATCATGCGCAGCACATGGCTGCCGGGATTGCGCATGCGCAGTGCCGCCAGGCCGCCAGCGCCGATCACCACCGGCAAAAGCGGAAACAGGGCGAAGAAATTGCGGAAGAAAATCACCTCCGCCACCGGAATACCGGTGCCGATGGTCTTGGCAAAAGCGGCCGAGATGGAAAAGCTCGCCGCCGCCAGAACAACCAGAATGACGCCACGGCGGCGCGCGCGCCGGGTCCGGACGGGATCGGGGGCTAGGGAATCGTTTTGTTGCATGCGACTGGCGGCTTAATTCTACCCCTAAACCGGCCCCAACGGCAGAGGTTTTGTTCCGCCGCTTTCTGGCCTAGCCTATCGCCTTCAAGCAACGCCCAGGAAACGCATGACTGAATTGCTTTATCGCGAAGATGCCTATGCGCAGCAGATCAGCGCCAAGGTGCTTGCGGCTTCGGCCGAGGCGATCATCACGGACCGGACGAATTTCTACGCCCAGGCAGGCGGTCAGCCCGGCGATACTGGCCTTCTGCGCTGGCAGGGCGCGGAAGCGCGCATCGCCAATACCATCAAGGGGCCAGAAGATTCTGTCCTGCATGTGCCGGAAGCTGGCGCCGCCCTGCCGGAAGTGGGGGCGGAAGTCACGCTTGCGCTCGATTGGCTGCGCCGCTTTCGCCTGATGCGCATGCACACCACGCTCCATTTGCTGTGCAGCCTGATCCCCGGCGCGGGGGTGACGGGCGGGCAAATCGGGCTTGAGAAATCGCGCCTTGATTTTGATTTGCCCGAGCCGCCGACGAAGGAAAGCCTGACCGAAGGGCTGAATGCGCTGATCGCCGCCAATCATCCCATCACGCAGGAATGGATCACCGAAGCGGAACTTGATGCGAACCCCGGGCTTGTGCGCACGCTTTCCGTGCAGCCGCCGCGCGGCGCTGGGCGCATTCGCCTGGTGCGTATTGGCAGCGCTGATGCGCCAATTGATCTGCAACCTTGTGGCGGGACGCATGTGCGCCATACGGGGGAGATCGGGCGTGTGGAGGTCACGAAAATCGAAAACAAGGGCAGGCAGAATCGCCGCGTTTCCCTGGTGCTGACGGAGGATTGATCCATGCATGATCTGGTTTCAACCGAATGGCTGGCCGGGGCGCTTGGCGCGCCTGATCTCATGGTATTTGATGCGACCAAATACCTGCCCAATGAACCCTTTGATGACCTGACCAAATATCGCGAAGCGCATATTCCGGGCGCGCGTTTTTTCGATATTGATGTAGTGGCCGATCCCGACACCAATTTGCCGCATATGGCGCCAACGGCCGGTCGCTTCGCGCGGCTGATGGGTGAGATGGGCATCAGCAATGCGACGCGCGTGATCTTCTATGATCAAAAGGGTCTGCAATCCTCGGCGCGCGGTTGGTGGCTGATGAAGCTGTTCGGTCATGAAAAAGCGGCGGTGCTGGATGGTGGATTGCCGAAATGGTTGGCGGAAGGGCGCGCCACCGAAAGCGGCGATGCGAAACCCGCCGCGCCCAGCAGCTATACGCCGGATTTCCGCGCCGATCTGGTGAAAGGCATTGGCGATGTTAAGCGCATCATCGCGCATGGCGGCGCGCTGATTCTGGATGCGCGCGCCAAAGGCCGCTTTGATGGCACAGCGCCGGAACCGCGCCCGGGGCTGCCTTCTGGCCATATGCCAGGGGCGAAAAGCGTGCCCTTCAATGAATTGCTCAATGCCGATTTCACCATGAAGGATCCGGCGGCGCTGCGTGCGCGTTTTGACGCGGCCGGTGCGGATGGCAGCAAGCCCGTTGTCACCAGCTGCGGCACGGGCGTTACTGCCTGCATCCTGGCACTTGGTCTGAAACAGGCGGGGCTTGGTGATGCGGCGATTTACGATGGTTCCTGGACCGAATGGGCCGGCAGGCCCGAAACCCAAAAGGAAAAGAGTAGCTGATATGGCCGACGACAACGCCAAAGACGGGCAAGGCTTCGCCACACGCATGTCTCATGCCGGGCGCGCGGGAACGCGGGTGCATGGCTTCGTCAATCCCGCCGTGCATCGCGGGTCCACCGTGCTGCACCCGAATTCCGAAGCGCGCCGCGCCTTCCAGAAGGATAAATGGAACCGCGTGATGACCTACGGCACCGCCGGCGGTCCCACACAATACGCGCTTGAAGATGTGGTTGCGGAAATTGAGGGCGGCACGCGCTGCGTGCTGGTTGGCACCGGCCTTGCCGCCGTGACGGTGCCGTTGATGGCGTATTTGAAAACCGGCGATCATTGTCTGATGCCCGATTCCGCCTATGGCCCCGCGCGCAATGTTTGCAATGGGCTGCTCAAGGATTGGGGGATTGAGACCACCTATTACAACCCGCTGATTGATGAGGCCGGCATCCGCGCGCTGATCCGCCCCAATACCAAGGTTGTTTATACCGAAAGCCCTGGCAGCCACACCTTCGAAGTGCAGGATGTGCCGGCCATTGCGCGCGCCGCCCATGCTGCCGGTTGCGTGGTGATGATGGACAATACCTGGGGCATTCATCACTTCATGCCCTTTCAGCATGGCGTGGATGTCTCGATTCAGGCGCTGACAAAATATGTCGGCGGGCATTCGGATGTTTTGCTGGGTTCCATCACCGTGAATAGCGAAAAGGATTATGAGATTATGCGCGGCGCGGCTTCCCAAATGGGGCATTTCGCCGCACCCGATGATTGCTGGCTGGCGCTGCGTGGCGCGCGCACCATGCCCATCCGTTTGCAGCAGCAGGAGAAAAGCGGGCTTGAGGTGGCGCGCTGGTTTGAAAACCGGCCTGAGGTTCTGAGCGTGCTGCACCCTGCCCTGCCATCGCATCCCCAGCATGCCTTATGGAAGCGCGATTTTACTGGCGCTTGCAGCCTATTCGGCGTGGTGTTCAAGCCGCGCTATACGGAAGCGGATATCTTCAACTTCATTGATAGCCTCAAGCTTTTTGGCATTGGTGCTTCTTGGGGTGGCTTTGAAAGCCTGGCCTTGCCCACCACCGGCTTCATTACCCGCACCGCGACCAGCCCGGATTTGGGCGGCTTCACGGTGCGCATTCATATCGGGCTTGAGGATGTGAGCGATCTGATCGCTGATCTGACGCAGGGTTTGGCAACCCTGCCGAAATAATGCGGCAGGTTAAGGGCCGCCCCACATCATGGGCGGCCCAATACCGTCAACGCTGGCTGCGCCCCGTCTCCACCCCGCGCTGATAGGCGCGCTGCTCATTTTCGCGCGATTGGCCGACCGCCAAGCCGCCAGCCGCGCCAACGCCAGCGCCAATCAACGCACCCCAGCCGGCATTGCCGGAAAAGGAGCCGATCGCCGCACCACCCAGCGCGCCCGCGCCGGCACCAATCGCCGTGCTGCGCTGCTTATCGGTCATATCCGCGCAGCCGGTCGCTGCCAGCAGCGCCACGCACGCGATACCTGTTTTCCATTTGCCAGCCATGGGATTCTCCTTGGCGTTTGCCGTATTTCGATCTTGCATCAGCGCCGCGCCGAACGCGTGGCGCAGGGGTATTGCGCAGCGGCAAAGCGCATCAGCCCATCGGCGGCACGCATGCCTTGGAACTGTGGATTAGCCGCCGACCAGGCGACAAAACTTGCCGCCACCTGATCCAAGGTGGGCGATGGTGTCGGCAGGCAGAAGCCTGGCCGCGTGCCTTGGCGCTTATGCATCATGTCGCTGGTCTGGCCAGAGCCCACCAGCACGCCATGGCAGAAATGTATCGCCGCCGCGTAAGCGGGTTCCTGCGCCGTGGCGCCACAGAGCCGCGCCAAGGCGCCGGTGGTGCCGGCGCTGAAAGTCTCACCCGAAATGGCGCCACCTTGCGCCGAAGCCGGCAGCGCGGCGCCCAATGTCACCGCAAATGCGGCCATGGGAAGGAAAGAAGCAAAACCGCGTAACGCCATCACGCCCTCCTGTTCCGAAAGGAAGCATGATCTTAGGCACCGCACCCGCAGCTTGGCAATGCGATCAGGCCTGCGCGCTGTGCAGAGCGTCCCCGCATTTCCCGCAATAGCCCTCGATCTCCACCGTGCTGCGCGCGGCGGAAAAGCCGGCCTTGGCAGCGGCAGCGGTGATCGCCGCGGCCACGCCATGATCGGAAATCTCCCGCGTCGCGCCACAGCCGCGGCAAATCAGGAATTGATGCGGGTGGTCATGCGCATGATCGTGATGCTGCCCATGGCCATCAAGCGCCTCAGCGCAGCCCATGAAGGCGTTCAGCCGTTCCAGCCGATGGATCAACCCCTGTTCCAGCAGGAAATCCAGCGCGCGATAGACAGTCGGCGGCGCGGCCTTGGCTCGGCTCGCCTTCAATTGATCAAGCAGCGCATAGGCACCGATAGGCGCTTCCGCTTCCAGCACCAGGCGCAGCACATCGCGGCGCAGCGGTGTGAGTTGCACACCGCGCGTCTGGCAAAGCGCCTCCGCCCTTTCGAGCGCCGTCAGAGAATGACCCGATCCATGCATGCCGCTTCCTAACAGAAGTTGCGAGTGTTATAAAGTAACAATGACGCTATCCGCCACCCCTATCTCCGCCCCTGCCCGCGAAGCCTTGCTCGCCGCGCTGAAGCCCGATGCCGCGGGGCTGATCCCCGCCATCGCACAGCAACATGATACGGGCGAAGTGCTGATGATGGCCTGGATGAATGCCGAAAGCCTGGCTGAGACACTCGCAACCGGCCGGGTCTGCTATTATTCGCGTTCCCGCAAGTCGCTATGGCGCAAGGGGGAGACTTCCGGTCAGCTGCAGATGCTGGTGGATCTCCGGCTTGATTGTGATGGCGATACCATTCTGCTGCTGGTGGATCAGCAGGGGGTTGCCTGCCATACCGGGCGGCGCAATTGCTTCTACCGCGCCCCGCGCGGCGAAGCGTTGGCGAATATCGCTGAACCGCTGATGGACCCGGAAGCGCTTTACCGCAAATGACGCCCATTCCCGTCACGGTGCTGACCGGCTTTTTGGGCGCGGGCAAGACCACGCTTCTCAACCGGCTGCTGAAGCATCCGGACATGGCCGGCTGTGCTGTTCTCATCAATGAATTTGGCGAAATTGGCCTCGATCATCTGCTGGTCGAAAAGCTTGATGAAGACACCGTGCTGCTCAATGCCGGCTGTCTTTGCTGCACCATTCGCGGTGATTTGCAGCGCGCCTTGCGTGGTTTGGCGCTGAAAGCGGAAGCGGGGCATGATATTCGCCGTGTGCTGATTGAAACCACCGGCCTTGCTGATCCCGCGCCCATTCTGCAAACGCTGATGAACGACCCGGTGGCGCTGCGGTCCTTCCGCTTGGATGGCGTGGTGACGGTGGTGGATGCGGTGCTTGGCAGCACAACGCTGGACGCGCAGATTGAGGCCGTGAAGCAGGCTGCCGTGGCCGACCGGCTGATCCTGAGCAAGACGGATATTGCAACTGTGGATCAAATCAACGCACTTGAAGCGCGCCTGCATGCGCTCAATCCCGGCGCGCCAATCCAGCGCGTTGTGGCAGGTGATGTCGCGCCGGATTTCCTGTTTGGCGCGGGCAGCTTTGATCCCAGCGCAAAAATCGCCGAGGTCGCAGATTGGTTGGCAGCGGAAGCCGTGCATCACCACCATCATCACGACCATCACCATGATCCGAACCGCCATGATGCGCGGATCCAGGCGTTCGGTCTGACCTTCACAGAACCCCTCCCCTGGGAAGGCTTGGCGAGTTGGCTGGAAATGCTCGCCATCACGCGCGGCGCCAGCATCCTTCGCATGAAGGCCATCTTGAATTTGCAGGGAGAAGATCGCCCGGTGGTGCTGCATGGCGTGCAGCATGTGTTCCACCCGCCGGAGCGCCTGGCCGCCTGGCCCGCAGGGCATGATCGGTGCTCCCGCATCGTCTTTATCCTGCGTGATCTGGACCGTGCCGTTGTGGAAGAAGGCTTGGCCGCCTTTCTGCAAGCGGCGCGCGACAAGGCCGCGCTTGCGGCGGGCACAACATGATTCCGCTGCGCAGCAATCTCCGCTAAAAGCGCCCCATGCCCCCTGCCCCTTTGACCTTTGAGACCCTGTCTGGCGCCGCGCTGTCCGCGCGGCTGGATGCCTTGGCCGGTTTGCGCATCCGCGTCTTTCGCGAATGGCCCTATTTGTATGAGGGCGATGCGGCCTATGAGGCGCGCTACTTGGCAGCCTATGCGCAAAGCCCCGGCGCCTTGGTGGTGGCGGCCAGCACAGCAGAGGGTGAGGCCGTTGGCATGGCAACCTGCCAGCCCGGCACGGAAGCGAACGAAAAGCTCCGCGCCGCTTGGACCATTGCTGGGCTGGATGCTGCCCGCCTCTGCTATTTCGGCGAAAGTGTTCTCTTGCCGGAATATCGCGGCCAGGGTGCGGGCGTGCGGTTTTTTGAGGAACGCGAAGCCCATGCGCGACGCCTTGGGCTTTCCATCGCGGCGTTTTGCGCCGTGGTGCGCAATGAAAACGACCCGCGCCGGCCGCGCGATTACACACCGCTGGATCGGTTCTGGCGTAATCGTGGCTATGCGTCGCGGCCGGATATCTCAACAGTGATGTCCTGGCGCGAGGTCGGCGATACGCGCGAAACGCCGCATGTGTTGTCCTTTTGGATCAAGCGGCTTTCATGACGCCGGCGCAACCCATCCGGCTTGGGCTGCTGCAATATCCGGTGGGGCGCCCGGCCTCCATTGCGGATTTCGCCAAGGGGCTTGATCGCTGGCTGGAAGAAGGCCGCGCGAGCGCGGATTTGCTGGTGCTGCCGGAATATGCCGCGGTGGAACTGGGCGCTGCGTTGAATGGCGGCAAGGCAACCGAAGCCGCCGAGCTTGCCGCCATGATCGCCGCCGCACCGGATATCCTGGCGGCGATGCGCGATGCCGCGCGGCGCCATCAGGTCTGGCTGCAACCCGGCACATTGCCGATGCGTACTGCTGATGGCCGCGTGATCAATCGCGCGCCCTTGATCACGCCAGAAGGCCGCATCGCCTTTCAGGACAAGCGCGCCATGACGCGTTTTGAGACTGAACGCTGGGGCGTCAGCCAAGGCGCCGATCCCAATGTGTTTGACACGCCCTGGGGCCGGATCGGCATTTCGATTTGCTACGATATCGAATTTCCGAAACATGCGCGCGTGCAAATCATGGCCGGCGCCTGGCTGATCCTGGCGCCGAGTTGCACGGACACACTCGCCGGTTTCAATCGCGTGCATTTCTCGGCGCGTGCACGCGCCTTGGAAAACCAATGCTATGTCGCGATCACGCCAACCGTCGGTGAAGCGCCCTGGTCTGCCGCGCTTGATGTCAATCGCGGTCGCGCCGGCGTTTTCGGCCCGATGGATCGCGGCTTTCCCGCTGATGGTATTCTGGCCGAGGGTCAGATGGATGCGCCGGGCTGGGTATTTTGCACGCTCGATCCAGGCCTGATTGAAGCGGTGCGGCGCGATGGCGCCGTGCTCAATCACCGCGATTGGCCAAGGGCGCCCTTCGCCAAGCCCAAACCCGCCAGCTTTGCATGACGCTGATCTATATCATCGCCGGTGAGGCTTCAGGCGATGTGCTCGGCGCGCGGCTGATCGCGGCTTTGCGCAAGGCGCGGCCTGATTTGCAATTTGCCGGCATTGGCGGTGAACGCATGGCCGAACAGGGCATGCCAAGCCTTTTCCCCTACCGCGAATTGGCGCTGATGGGCTTACTGGAAGTGCTGCCGCGCATCCGCCAATTGAAGCGCCGCCTGGCGGAGACCGAGGCTGATATCGTTGCCCGCCAACCCGCCCTGCTGGTCACGATTGACAGCCCCGGCTTCACGCTCCGCATCGCGAAAGCCGTAAAGCCGCAAGGCATTCGCGTGATGCATTATGTCGCACCGCAAGTCTGGGCCTGGCGGCCGGGGCGCGTCAAAAAACTGCGCCGCAAGATTGACCATTTGCTCTGCCTACTGCCCTTCGAGCCTGGGTTTTTCGAAGCGGCTGATATACCCGTAACTTTCGTGGGACATCCCGTCTTGGAAAGCGGCGTTGATCAGGGAAATGCCGCGCGCTTCCGCGCCCGTCATGGGCTGGCAGCCTCAGATCGCCCGCTGATCATCATGCCGGGCAGTCGGCGCATTGAAGCCACGCGCCTGTTGCCGATTTTTGGTGCCAGCTTGAAGGCTGTGCTGCCGCAAAACCCAGCGCTGCGCCCGGTCATTCCTGTCTCGCCCATCGTCGCATCTTTGGTGCGCGAAGCGGCTGCCGCTTGGCCCGCCAAACCCATTCTGGTGGAAGACATTGCCGATAAGCATGATGCCTTCGCGGCGGCAGCGGAAAACGGTGCGGGGCTGATCAAATCCGGCACCTCCTCGCTGGAAATGGCGGTAGCCGGCGTGCCGCATATCGTTGCATATCGCGTCAATCCCATCACGGCAGCGATTGCGCGGCGGCTGATCAAGGTGCCGCATGCCTCACTCGTTAATCTGCTCTGCGCAAGGGAAGTGGTGCCGGAACGCATTCAGGAAAGCTGCACCCCTGAAGCACTTGCCGCCGCCCTACTGCCCTTGTTGCAGGATCAAGCTACCATCGCAGCGCAGCGCCAGGGTTTCGCTGAAACCCTGGCCAAGTTAAGCGCGCCGGAAGGCACGCCATCCGAAGCGGCGGCGAAGGCTGTCCTCGCCGCCCTTCCATAATTCCATCAGGGCTGCATATGCGCCCCACCGCATTGCACCCAATTCTGCCCGGTGATGAAGGAAGCCCCTTCGGACAGCAGGAAGCAGATCAAGGGCGCCACTTCGGAAGGCTGCGCCACGCGCCCAAGCGGAATGCGCGCGAGCGTGCGTTCGCGGAAGCGTTCTGAACGAATCACCTCGGTCATTGGTGTTTCCACCGTGCCGAAGCCAACACTATTCACGCGAATGCCATAACGCGCCCATTCGCTTGCCGCTGTCATGGTAATGCCGAAAAGTCCGGATTTGGCGGCGGCGTAATTCACCTGCCCGATGCTGCCCCTTTTGCCGGCGGTGGAGGAAATATTCACAATCGCGCCCGGGCGTTCCTCACCGGCGCGCGCGCGTTCGATCATGTGCTTGCCCACCGCCTGCTGCATCAAATGGCAGGCGGTCAGGTTGACATTGATCACTTCCTGCCATTGGCGGAGCGTCATTTTCTCGATCATCGCAGGCCGCGTGATGCCGGCGCAATTCACCAGGCCATGCACGGCGCCAAACCGCGCCACCGCATCGGCCACGCATTGCGGGCCGAAGGCTTCATCGCTGACATCGCCTTCAATCGCCATGGTGCGATCCCCAGCCAGGTCTTCGGCAACCTGCATCAGGGTTTCGCGATTGCGCTCCACCATCACCAGATTGCCTTCAAGCCCCAGCACCAATTCGGAAATGGCGCGGCCAATCCCCTGCCCCGCGCCGGTTACGATGATGGTCTTGCCCGCAAGCGCCATCGGATTCATCATGATCGTTTCCTTCCTTGTTTTGTCTGCAAAACTTGTTTTCAATTCAACCGCAAGCCGCGGATCAATTCTGGGCTTGGCTTGGCGTCACCGCGTTCGACCCGCTTCACAATATCGGTCAGCGCGGCATTGGCCGGCGCATCAATGCCAATCGTGGCACCCTTATCCACGACAAAGCCGTTCAGAAATTCAATCTCCGTCCGGCGGCCCTTCACCATATCCTGGCCCATGGAAGGCCGATGCGCGCCACCACCACCCTTGGCTGTTTCCGCCAGGCGATGCTCATCATAGGTCTGGCGCGCTGCCGCATCACCCTCACCCGCGCGGGCGATGATCTCGGGATCCAGGTGGAAAATCTCCTCCAGATCGTAACCCAGCGCCTGCCCGATGCGGATCGCCTCAGCCCCCAAACGCGCCGCAAAAGCGCGAATGGCGTCATCGGCCACCATATCGCGCGTGGTGAGCCCCGTGCAGGCGGAAAGCCCATTGCCCATGACATTGGCAACAAGTTTCGACCAGCGCTCACCCCAAAGATTGCTGGTGGTCAAAGCACTATCGGTCAGCCCGACAAGCTTGGTGATGTGTTCCGCGCGCGGCGAAATCCGCCCATGCGGTTCGCCCACGCGAAACACCGTATGCGCCGCGCCGCTTTTGCCTGCCGCGCGCCGCACATGGCCAGGCTCTGCCAATTCCACCGTGATAAGGCTCGCAATCGCGCCAAGCACGCGGCCCCAGCCGACAATGCCCGCGATCACTTCCTCATTGATGCAATTCTGCAGCGAAACCACATACCCATTGGGCGAGAGATATTGCGCGATCATCGTCGTCGCCCAGGCCGTGTCATATGATTTCATGCAGATGAAGGCGATGTCTATCGGCTTTTCCTTTGCCAGCGCCTGCACTTCCGTCAAATGCAGCGCGCGCGGCCTCACGGTGAATTCCGGCACATCGCGCAAATGGGTGATGCGAAGGCCGGTCTTCCGCATCGCCTCCACATGCTCGGGCCAGGGGTCAATGAAGGTCACATCCTCCCCCGCTTGCACCATATGCGCGCCGGCATAACCGCCAACCGCGCCCGCCCCAAAAATCGCTATTCTTGGCTTCATCGCGTTTCCCCAAACTAAGCTCGCGTGATGCTCCGCCCGGAATCGCACGGCGGCAAGAGGGGGTCAGGCGCTGGCCCTAAGCGTCTGATCCGCGAAGGCGGAATCGCCGGAGCGGTGAATCAGCCGCTCAAACAAAACCATGAAGTGATCCGGCGAATCGGATCACTTCATGGCTTCCTCAATCGCCAGCGCCCATTTCAAGGCGCGCCGCCCGGCAGCGCCATCCACCACCACCGGCCCCTGTCCCTGGCAGGCCGCGATGAAGGCCGCCTGTTCGGCTTCAAGGCTGTCATGATCCGTCCAGGTGGCGCGATCCACGCCATGGCCAGACATGGTCTCAACCGGCTCAGCCCCGCCGCGTCGCAGCACGGCGAGGGACCGCGTGAGGAAATCCACCGCCATCTCGCCCTCGGTCCCCAGCACGCGTAGCCGCCTTTCCATGGCAAGCGAAACCCGCGACGCCGTGATGCAGGCCGCCCGCCCGCCGGGGAAGCGCAACCTGGCCACCGCGAAATCCGGATGGTCGGAGGCGATCGCTGCCCCCACCGCCTCCACGGCTTCGGGCTCCCCGCCCGCCAATTCCATCACCAGATCAAGGTCATGGATCATCAGGTCCAAAACCACCGAAACATCCAGGCTGCGCGGACGGAAGGGCGCGGCGCGCACTGCTTCAAAGGATAAGGCGCGCCCGCCGGAAGGGGTCGCCATCACGGTGCGAAAGGCCGCCGAAAACCGTTCAATATGGCCGACTTGCAGCACGCGCCCCTGCCGGGCAGCGAGCGCAATGAGCCGATCCGCCTCATCAAGGCTGGCCGCGATAGGTTTTTCAATAAAGACATGCCGCCCGGCCGCCAGCGCCTGTTCCGCCAGCGCGTAATGGAACCGCGTGGGCGCAGCGATAATCACCGCCTCAGCCGCCGCGATCACGCCCTCGGGCGGCAGCGCCTCTGCGCCAACCTCTCCGGCGATCTGGGCGGCCCTCTCGGCCGAGGCATCATGCAGGCCAATCAGGCGGATGGCGGGGTTGGCGGCGGCCTTCAAGGCATGGAATCGGCCAAAATGGCCGACCCCCAAAATGCCGAGGCGAAGCGGGGCGGGGTTCACATTCATGTCGGAAAGCTACACCTAACCGGGGCGGGCTTGCATCCCCTTGGGTGCGTCGCCATTGTCCGCCCGCTCAACCAGGGGATTCCACCCGCCCATGCTTCATTTCGCGCGCTGGAAACAGGCTGTCATTCTCGGCGTATGTCTGCTCGGGGTGGTTTTGTGCCTACCCAACCTCATGCCGCGTTCGGCCTTTCCATCCTGGATGGAACCCCGCCAGATCAGCTTGGGGCTCGATTTGCGCGGCGGGTCCTATCTGCTGCTGGAAGTGGATTTGAACACTGTCGTGCGGGAAAGGCTGGAATCGGTCGTGGATGGTGTGCGCGGCAAGCTCCGCACCGCCAATATCCGCTATGTGAACCTAGCCGCCGATGGGGCGAACCGCCGCATGGGTTTCCGTGTGCTGGACCCGGCGCAGGCCGGCGCGGCGGCGGCGGCGCTGCGGGAATTGGCCGAACCTGTGACACTGCCGACCGGCCAGAATGTCCCGGATATTGAGGTGACCACCGCCTCTGATGGCACGGTTACGGCGACGCTGAGCGAAGCCGGGCTGCGCGCCAAGGCGAGTGCGGCGGTGGAGCAATCCATTGAAATCATTCGCCGCCGCGTGGATGAAACCGGTGTCGCTGAGGCACTCATCGCCCGCCAGGGGCAGGCGCGCATTCTGGTGACGCTGCCCGGTGTGGAAGACCCGAATCGCATCAAGGATTTGCTGGGCCGCACCGCGCGCATGACGTTTCATCTGGTGGATGAAGGCGCCAATCTGGCCGGCAGCCCGCCGCCCGGTGTGATGTTCCTGCCGAGTGAACGCCCCGGCGAACGTGTGGCGGTGCGCCGCAATGTCGCGGTGGATGGCAAGAACCTGACCAATGCCCGCGCCGGGCAGGATTCGCGCACTGGCGAATGGGTGGTGAATTTCACCTTTGATGGCACCGGCACCAGGCGCTTTGCCGATATCACCCGCGCCAATGTCGGGCGCCCCTTCGCCATTGTGCTGGATGACAAGGTGATCAGCGCGCCCGTAATCCGAGAGCCGATTACCGGCGGCCAGGGGCAGATCAGCGGTTCCTTCACCGTACGCACGGCGAATGATCTTGCCGTGCTGCTCCGCGCCGGCGCCCTGCCCGCGCCGCTCACGATTGTCGAAGAACGCACCGTCGGCCCGGAATTGGGCGCGGATGCCATTCGCGCCGGCATGCTCGCACTCGCTGCGGGGACATTATTTGTGTTTCTCTATATGGGCTTTGCCTATGGGATTTTGGGCTGGTTCGCCAATATCGCGCTGGCCATCAACATCATTCTGCTGATGGCGGGGCTTTCCGTGCTGGGCGCGACGCTGACCCTGCCTGGCATTGCCGGAATTGTGCTGACGCTTGGCACTGCGCTTGATGCGAATATCCTGATCAATGAACGCATCCGCGAAGAAGTGAAGAACGGGCGATCTCCGATCAATGCGCTGGAAGCCGGCTATACCAAGGCATCCGGCACCATCCTTGATTCGAACCTGACAAACCTGATCGCCATGGCCTGTTTGTATGGTTTTGGCTCAGGCCCGGTGAAGGGTTTTGCGGTTACGGTTGCCATCGGCACCATCGTGCAGATGTGGACCGCGACAGTGCTGACGCGGCTTTTCGCTTCCTGGTGGTATCGGCGGACGCGGCCAAAGGAATTGCCGGTCTTTCAGCGCCCAGGGCTTTCGCTGCTCGACCGGCTTCGCCGGCCGCTGTTTCGGATTTTTCCGGATGGCACACGCATTCCCTTCATGCGCGGCGCCAAGATGGGGTTGATTGTCTCGGCGCTGCTGTCGAGCATTTCGGTCGCCATCGCCTTCCATCCAGGGCTTGAAAAGGGCATTGATTTCAAGGGCGGGGTTGAGATGGAAATCCGCACCCCTGGCCCAGGCGATATCAGCGTGTTGCGCGGCGCGGTGGGCGGGCTTGGGCTTGGCGATGCAACGCTGTTGCAATTTGGCGATCCCGCCACCTTCGCGCTCCGCCTGCCCGCGCAAGGCGATGAAGGCGGTGTGCAAAGGGCCGTCACCGCCGTGCGTGAGGCTTTGGAACGCGCCGCCCCTGGCACGCGCATTCTGCGTGTGGAAGCCGTGGGTAACCGTGTTTCGAATGAGCTGTTCCTGGGTGGGCTGATGGCGCTTGGCCTCAGTTTCCTCGCGATGCTGATCTATATCTGGGTGCGGTTTGAATGGCAGTTTGGTATTGCCGCCATCACCACGTTGATCCTGGATGCGACAAAAACCATTGGCTTCATGGTGCTGTTCGGCATTGAATTCAACCTGACCACCGTTGCCGCCATCCTGACCATCATTGGCTTTTCGGCGAATGACAAGGTGGTGGTGTTTGACCGCATGCGCGAAAATCTACGCAAGTTCAAAGCCATGCCGCTGGAGCAATTGGTGGATCTTTCCATCAATGAGACAATGAATCGCTCGCTCGGCACTTCCATGACCTTGCTGCTTTCAGCACTGCCGCTTGCGCTGTTCGGCGGCGATACGCTGTCAGGCTTCGCTTGGGTGATGGTGGTCGGCATTGTGATTTCGGCCGGGTCTTCGGTGTTCATCGCCGCCCCCATTGTGCTGTTCACCGGGCGCAATCGGCTGCGCATGCCGGATGCCGCAGCGCCGGGCAAGGCTGAGGGCGCGGCGCCAAGCTAGTGGAGGTTTGACCGCGGCAGGTTTTCTCTGGCGGTGATACTGCTACATTTGCGGGGATTAATGCAGCCTTCGGCAAGGGAATGGGGCGCGTGGCGCAGCGCGTAATCAGCGGGCTAGGGGGAAAGGCGCAAGGCCGCGGGCTGCCGCATCTCCCGCGCGCGAAGGACCTGCCCAACCAGGAAGCGGAATTGCGTTCGGCCCTGTCGGGGCGCGCGCTACTGCTCCGCTACCAGCCCATTATCCGGCTGCGAGATGGCCATATCGCCGCGCTGGAAGGGCTGGTGCGCTGGCCGCGCCAGAACGCGCTGCTGCAAGCCGACGCCTTTGTGCCCTTGGCGGAAAAACTTGGTCTGGCGGTTGATTTGACTCATGCGGTCTTGGAACGGGTCGCGCATGATTGGCAAAGAACGCCCTCCCCCAAGGGTGGGCTTGCGGTGAATATGCCGCTTACTGTCCTCATGCTGCCGGAAATGCCTGCGCTGCTCGCGGCCATGCTGCGCCGGCATGGCGCGCGGCGCGGGCCGCTTTTGCTGGAACTCACAGAAACCGAGGCAATCCGAGACCCATCACGCCTGCGCCGGGTGATGTTGCGCTTGAAGCGCCTTGGCATTCCCGTTTTGCTGGATGATGTGACCCTTGGCGATCACCGTTGGCGGTTGGCCGACCTGCCCTTTGCCGGGCTGAAGCTCGACCGCAGCCTGGTCGAGGCTTTGCCAAACCAGATGCGGGCAAGGCATTTCCTGCGCCGCATCCTGAGCGATTCCCATGCCAAGGGCCGCTATGTCATCGCTGAGGGGGTTTCCACCAGCCTGCTCCGCCGCACCACAAGCGGCCTGGGCGTGGATTTCGCCCAAGGCTTTTTGCTCGGCCAGCCAGAGCCGCCAAGGCGCAATAATGGCGGCCAGACGCGCCTCAGCCCTGCCAGGCGCGGCGGTAAAGCGCCATAATCGCCTCGGCATCCGGCACGGCCGGGTTATTGGCCGGGCTGCCGGAAGCCAAAGCCTGCGCCGCCATGGTGGGGAGCAAGCCCTCCCATTTCGCCGCATCAATGCCGTAAGCAGCCGGGGTCGGCACCGCCAATTCGCGGTTCAGAGCGGAAAGCTCCTCAAGCAGCTTGGCGCCCGCGCTTTGATCGCCCTCATCCCGCCCAGCCACGCCAATGGCGCGTGCTGCTTCGGCATAGCGGGGCAGCGCGGCATTGAGCGAATAGGCCGTGACAGCGGGCAGTAGCATGGCGTTGGAAAGCCCATGCGGTACATGGAAATGCGCCCCAATAGGGCGGGACATGCCATGCACCAGCGCGACCGAGCTATTGCTGAAGGCAAGCCCGGCGAGTGTGGCGCCCTTCATCATCGCTTCGCGCGCCGCGGCATTCTTGGGGTCGTGATAGACAGAGCGCAGATTGGGGCCAATTAGGCGCATGGCGCGCAGGGCATATTCATCCGATTCCGGATTGGCGCGGCGAGACACCAGGGCTTCCAGCGCATGGGTCAGGCTATCAATACCGGTATCGGCGGTGGTGCGCGGCGGCACGCTGAAGGTGAGTTCGTAATCCACAATCGCCGCCAAAGGCAGCGCGCCGAGGCCCGCGATCAGCATTTTCTCATCGGTTTCGGTATCGGTGATGACCGTGAAGCGCGTGGCTTCACTGCCCGTCCCCGCCGTGGTTGGGATGCAAATCACAGGTAGCGCGGCCTTATTCGCCTGGGCCGGCACCTTGAAGTCGCGCATCTTGGCGCCGGCGGGTGCGGCGGCCAGGATGGTCATGGCCTTGGCGGTATCCATCGGGCTGCCGCCGCCAAAGCCGATCAGGCAATCATAATCGCGGCCCTGCATGGCAGCGACACCGGTGGCGATGACGGTATCGGTCGGGTCCGGCACCGTATCGCTGAAGACGCCATAGCTGATGCCGGCGGCCTTCAAGGGCGCGAGCAGTTTTTCAACCGTGCCGGAAGACATCATCCAGGGATCGGTCACGACCAGCGGGCGCGACAGGCCCAGCTGCGCCAGCACCGCCGCTGCCTGGCCGATAGACCCCCCGCCCATCACAAGCAGGCGGGGTGAGACGAAGGAGGTGATCACTTCACGCCCCCTTCGCGGATCATGTTGATGATACCGGAGAAATCCTTGTCGCCGCCGCCGCGTTCCAGATATTGCCGGAACAGGGACAGCGCATGCGCCCCAATCGGCGATGCGGTACCCACCTGCTCCACCGCTTCCTGCGCCAGGCCCAAATCCTTCGCCATCAACGCAGCCGCAAAGCCGGGCTTGTAATCCCGATTGGCCGGGCTGGCAGGCACCGGTCCCGGCACCGGGCAATAGCTGGAAAGCGCCCAGGAATTGCTGGTGGAGGTGGAGCAGACATCAAACAGCGCCTGAGGTGAAAGCCCCAATTTTTCCGCAAGAACAAAGGCTTCCGAGGTGACGATCATAGTCGCCGCCAGCATCATGTTATTGCAGAGCTTAACACCCTGCCCCGCGCCAGCGACACCGCAATGAATAACGTTGCGGCCCATTTGCTTCAGGATCGGCTCGGCGCGCGCGAAATGCTCTGGCGCGCCACCCACCATGAAGGTGAGTGTGCCGGCCTCGGCGCCCATGGTCCCGCCGGAGACTGGCGCATCCACAAAGGCGCGGCCAGATTTCGCGGCGACATCACGCGCGGTCGCAACATCAATGGTGGAGCAATCAATCAGCAGCGCATCCGGGGCGCTGGCCGCCGCCATGCCGCCCGCGCCAAGCCAGGCATCGCGCACATGCTGGCCGGCGGGCAGCATGGTGATGACATATTCGGCGCCGCGCGCGGCTTCCGCGGCATTCGCCGCCGCTTTGGCGCCATTGGGCGTGACCGAGGCAATGGCAGCGGGCACTATGTCAAAGACCGAGACCTCATGCCCGGCCTTGAGCAGATTGCGCACCATATGCGCGCCCATATTGCCAAGACCAACAAAGCCGATGCGTGCCATGGCTTGCTTCCTTTCCTTGAAATTCAACGGATTTTGGGTTTGAGCGAGAGCCGCTTCGCAGCCTCGCCAGAACGGCGCAGGGCAAGCCGCGCCAGAATATCTTCGGGCCAGGGCGCGACGCGCCGCTTGGCGAGATCAATGCTAAGGTAAAGCACCTCGTTTTCCGCGACCTGCCAGCCTTCCTTGGCATGGAACATCAAATGCCGACAGAGCAGGCGCTTATCGTCATAATCCAGCACGAGACTGTCGCGGGCGAGCGGCGCGCCTTCGCGCACTTCGCGGATATAGGCCTGCCAGCTTTCAGCCGCGAAAGTGCCCATGCCGCGCGCGCGATATTCCGGCCCGAAGCCAAGATCGAGCCACTGCACATCGCAGGCCATGTCAAAGACAACCAGGTAATAGGCCAGATTCATATGGCCGTAGTGATCCACCCATGCGGGTTTAACCTCGGTCAGGATCGGGCGTTCGGTCATGCGTGGTGAAGATGGGGGCGGTTGCCCGCCCCCGTCCCGTTCAGTGGATGTCTTCGGACCGCGCCAGCGCTTCGCGGAGCTTGGCGATATTGAAGCCAGGGGCGCGGGCCATCTCAAGAATCACCGCTTCCTTGCGCGCGCCAAGATCAATCGCGGCGGGGATTTTCGTCACCACATCATGCGGGATCACCACCGCGCCGTGATGATCGGCATGGATCACATCATCATGGGATACCTGCATGCCATGGATGGTGACCTCATTCTTCAGCGCGACGATATGAACATAGGAATGCGAGGGATTGACCACCCCGGCAATGCCCTGAAAGCCCGGTGCGAACATCTCGAGGTCGCGCACCGACCCATTGGTCACCACGCCAAGCGCGCCCAGGCCCTTATGCACGGCGCTATTCACCTCACCCCAAAAGGCGCCAACGCCGGGGGTGTCATCCAGGTCTTGCAGGCAGACAATCGTGGGTAGCGTGGCATCGGCGACATATTCATACCAGCCGATCCGCATGGCCTTATCGGCTTCCTTGCTGCGGCCAGAGGGGAAGGCCGCGCGCTGCGTGCCGGTGCGCGCCAGGCCGCAAATCGGCGGGAGTTTGCGGTCCACCGCCACAAAGGGGCGCACGGTGAAGCCGTAATTGCGCCGATGCGGTGCGACCACTTCCAAAGCATTGCAGATGGTGGGCGTATCCCAGGCGCGTAGCGCTTCAAGATCGGCGGCGGTAAAGGGGTATTTGCTCATGTCAGGGTTTCCTCCATGGGCGCAGCATCGGGCGGACGGGCCTTCTGGTCAAACTGAACCGCCACGGGTTTGCCGAAGGCGGATTTGCTTAGGTTACGCTGCCATGGCTGGTTAATCCAGTTCGGCAAAATAATCCAACTCCTTGCGCAAGATCTCGTGGGCTTGGCGCAGCTCGCGGTTCTCCCGTTCCAGCGCCGCCGGCTTTTCAGCCATGTCGCTCGGCACGCCCGCCCGCTTGCCCCAGTCCAGCAGCCTATGCGCCGAACAGCCAATCTTGGCCGAAATGGATAACGCCGCGGCCCAGCAAGAGGAGTGTTCCCGCTTGTGATCCAGCACCATCCGCGCCGCACAGGCACGGACCTCAGGAGAGAATTTGCTCGTCGTCTTGCTCAGAAGGACTCCGTCCTATTGGGAAGTTGGAGCCGTTGGTTTACCCGGGGCAGCTCATTCGACGGCGATCGTCCAGGGAAATTCGGTTTAACTTCCGGACGCACCGATTTGGCGCAGCACCATGGCTTCGGTCAGCACTTCGGGCAGGATCACCGCCTCCCCGCCGGCCGACGGCCAGAACAGGTAAAGTGGCACGCCTTCCCGGCCATGGGTGCGGAGTAGCGCCGCGATGGCGGGATCGCCCCGTGTCCAATCCGCCTTCAGATAGACAATGCCGCGCGCCGCCATGGCTGCTTGCACGGCATCTCGCCGAAGCGCGATGCGTTCATTCACCTGGCAGGTAATGCACCAGGCTGCGGTGACATTCAGGAACACGCCTTTGCCTTCGGCACGCAGCGCCTCCACCCGCGCGGGGCTCCAGCTTTCGGCAGTATCGCTGGCGGCAGGGGTCTCGGGGGCGGCGGTCAGGCCAAAGGGGAGCGCCAGCAGCAGGGCAAGCGCAGCCAGGGCAGCGCCAAGTTGCGCGGCGCGCCGGCCTTGGCGTTGCGCCCGGCCAAAGACCCAGGCGGCAAGGCCAAGGCCAAGCCCGCCCGCCAGTGCCAGGGCCACGCCGGGCCAACCGCTTTGCGCCCGAAGCACCCAAACCAGCCAAAGCGCCGCGCCATACATGGGCCAGGCCATGATGTGCTTCAGCTTCTCCATCCAGGGGCCGGGCCGGGGCAGCATCCGCGTGAGGCCCGGGGCGAGTGCCAGGATCAGCGTCGGCGCCGCCAAACCAAGGCCGAGCGCCGCAAACACCGCGAGCGTCGCCGGCGCCGGCATGACCAAAGCCGCGCCAATCGCCGCCGCCATGAAGGGCGCCGTGCAGGGGCTGGCCACCAGCACGGCCAGCGCGCCGGTTGCGAAGCTGCCCAAAAACCCACCGCGCGCCGCGATATGCCCGCCCGCGCCAATCGGCCCGCCAAATGTGAAAACGCCCGAAAGGTTCAGCCCGACCGCCAGCATCAGCCAGGCAATCGCCAGCACAAAAACCGGGGAGGTGAATTGAAAACCCCAGCCCAGCGCCATCCCCGCGCCGCGCAGCACGAGCAAAAGCCCGGCCAGCGCCGTGAAGCTCACCACCGCGCCGGCGGTATAGGCGGCCGCTTCCAGCCTGACCGCGCCGCGCGCGGCACCGCCCAGCCGCGCCAAGGCCATGGCCTTCATGGCCAGCACGGGAAAGACGCAGGGCATCAGGTTCAGGATCACGCCGCCAATCAGGGCAAAAAGCAACGCCTGCCACAGCGGCAGGAAGGCCGCCCCCTGCAAAAGCGGCGGCGCGATGTCATAGCCGAGCCGCCGGCCACCTTGGTCGGTCAGCAGCAATACGCCCTCCAGCCTTGCCTGCGCCCCAGGACGCTCGGCCCGCTTCAGGGTCAACTCCAGCCAATCCGCGCCATGGCTCATTCTTTGCGGCGCGGCGTGATCCAAAAGCCCAGGCACGCCCGGGATGAACAGCGCGTCCTTCAGGCTTTCACGCCCCAAGCCGGGTCCGGTCAGGCGCAGCCGCAGCGAATCGCCCTGAATGATCGCGCTGGCCTGCCAGGGGGAGGGCCGCGGCAGGGCCGCGGCAGCGGCGGCAAAAAGCGGCGCCAGATGGGGGTTCGCCTCGGCTTGCGTCGAGACAGGAAGATCAAGCCGGAAACTGCCCTCTTCCGGAATGCAAACATCATCGCAAACCAGCCAGGTTGCGTCTGCCGAGATGCTGAAGACCTCTCCCGGCCGCAGCCCGGCGGGCGGGGTGATCTGCATCGGCAAAACCACTTCGCCATAATAGCCAAAGCTCATCAGCGGGCCGAAGGGGATCGCCTGCGGGGTGGGCCAGGCGATGGGGCCGGCCTGACTCCCTTCTGGCAGGGTCAGCGAGATTTCTGTGGGCGCGCCGGCATCCCCGGCGTGGCGCCAATAGCTATGCCAGCGCGGCGCCAGCCGGATCCGCAGCCCAAGCTGAAATGCCTGTCCCGGCGCCACGCTAAGGCTATCCGCCACCAGGCTGACGCGCGCGCGCGGCGATTCCTGCACGGCGCTTTCCAAGGCCCGCGCCGATGGCCAGGGCAGGATCAATATGGCGAAAAGGGCAGCGAGAAGGCGCATATCCCATAAAGGGGCGCGAAAGCGCCCTGGTGCAAGCCCGGAAATGTCACTAACCTCGTCTTGTTAGTGAAGCGTTAATCTTTACCGGTGAGGCTGCATCATGCGCAAAATTCTTCTCGCCGCCTTTCTGCTGTTATCCTGGCCCCTGGCGGCGCAGGAACCGCCGCAATGCGTTGAAGCGCGCGAAGGGCAATTGGCCTGCATGGCGGGCAAGCAATGCGTCTGCCGCTTCATTCCCGGCGGCAGCATGACCGGCCGGCCCGATCGTTTCGCCTGGGATTGCGGCATCAATCGCCCGAATTGCCCGCCTGATCCGAATATCGTGCAGCAGCCGGGCTATGCGCCGCCGATCGGCGGGGTTTGGGTCAATCCGCCGCCCTTCACGCCGGGTCCTGGGCCGGGTCCTGGCCCAATACCGCCGCGCCCAGGGCCGGGGCCGCGCTGAGGCAAAAACCCCCGACCGCTTGATTGCGCGCTGCTGGCGCGTCACATGGGGGCGATCCGAAGTGTATCGCCCCGCCCATGCTCCCTGAATTACCCGTTTCTGAAGCGCTGCCGGCGCTGCGCGCTGCCTTGCGCGCGGCTTCCAACGCCGTGCTGATCGCATCCCCCGGCGCGGGCAAGACCACCATTGTGCCGCTGGCGCTGATGGAGGAAGCCTGGGCCGCTGAAGGGCGCATCCTGGTGCTGGAACCGCGCCGCGTGGCAGCGCGCGCTGCCGCGCGCCGCATGGCATCCCTGCTCGGGGAAGATCAGCCGGGCGGCACTATTGGCCTTGCCACGCGCCTTGATCGGCAATTCTCTGACCGCACGCGGGTAGAGGTTGTTACAGAAGGTCTGCTTGTGCGCCGCCTGCAAACCGATCCGGGGCTTGAAGGTGTTGCGGCGATTTTCTTCGACGAAGCGCATGAACGCAATCTGGACACTGACTTGGCGCTGGCGCTGGCGCTTGATCTGCAACGCGCACTCCGCCCCGAACTGCGCCTGCTGGCCATGTCCGCCACTTTGGATGGCGCGAGCTTTGCCGGGCTGATGGCGGAAGCGGGCCGCCCTGCCCCATTGATTGAAAGCCTGGGCCGTACCTTTCCGGTGGAAATCCGCCACCGCGCGCGGGATTTGCGCGACCCGCGCGATTTGCCCGAAGCGATGGCGAGTGCGATTCGTGAAGCGCTGATCACGCATCCCGGCGATGTGCTGGCCTTCCTGCCGGGCTGGGGCGAGATTCGCCGTACCGCCGAAAGGCTGGGCGGGCTCAATGCGCTGGTATTGCCCTTGCACGGTGAATTGCCGCCGGCCGAACAGGACCGCGCGCTAAACCCTGCCCCAGATGGGCAGCGCAAAGTGGTACTCGCGACCTCGATCGCCGAGACATCGCTGACCGTGCCTGGTGTGCGGATTGTGGTGGATGGCGGCTATCGCCGCGCGCCCAGGTTGGATGCTGCGAGTGGCCTTTCGCGGCTGGTGACCTTGCGGATCGGCAAGGCCGCAGCGGAGCAACGCGCCGGCCGTGCGGGGCGCACCGCGCCAGGCGTTGCGATCCGGCTTTGGACCGAAGCTTTGCATCGCGGCCTGCCGCAGGCGGATCGGCCTGAGATTCTGGAAGCGGAGCTTTCCGGCCTTGCCTTGGATTGCGCCGCCTGGGGGGCTGAGCCCGGCGCGCTCGCTTTTCTCGATCCGCCGCCCGCCGGGACAATGGCCGCAGCGCGCGGCTTGCTCCGCGATTTGGATGCCTTGGATGAGGCCGGGCGCATCACGGAAACGGGACGGCGCATGGCGCGACTTGGCACCCACCCAAGGCTTGCGCGCATGATGCTGGCGGCGGAGGGCAGTGCTGAGAAGGCACTCGCCGCTGAACTCGCAGCATTGCTGGAAGAACGCGATCCCTTGCGGGGGCGGGAAGCGCCGGCCGATATCGGCTTGCGGCTTGATCTGCTGGCGGGCGGCGATCACGCCGCGGCGGATCGCGGCGCGGTGCAGCGCATTCGCCGCGCTGCCAGCCTGCATCGGCGCCGGCTTGGCATTGGCAATGGTGTCGCCGCGGAAGGCGATGCCGGCGCCCTGCTGGCCGCTGGTTTCCCGGATCGCATTGCGGCCCGGCGCGGGTCCATGGATGGTGCCTTTCGCCTGGCCTCAGGCCAGGGGGCGCGCATCACCGGCATTGATCCCTTGGCCAAGGCGCCCCTGCTGGCCGTGGCCGATCTGGAAATCGCGGGGACCGAGGCGCGCATCCGCATGGCCGCCCCCATCGAACGCGCCGTGCTGGAAGCGCGCTTCCCCGAAAGGCTGCGGCGGGAAGAAGGTGCCGCTTTTGATGCGCGCAGCGGCGCGGTGCTCGCGCGGCGGCGGCTGCGCTTTGGCCCGCTGGTCTTGGAGGAATCGCCACTGCCTCAGGCTGATCCCGCTGCCATGGCGGCGGCGCTGGCCGAAGCCGTGGCCTCACGCGGCTTGCGCGATCTGCCATGGACCGAAACAGCGCGGCAAACCCGGGCGCGCATTGGCTGGATGCGGCAGGTGGAAGGCGATGCCTGGCCTGATCTTTCCGACGAAACGCTGATCGCCTCAGCGCCCGAATGGCTGGCGCCGCATCTTTCGGGCCTTACACGCTTGCAGGAATTGGCGGGGCTTGATCTTGCCCAGATCCTGCTTGGCCTTTTGCCCTGGGAAGCGCGCCGGGCTTTGGACCAAGCCTTGCCCGCGCGGCTTGCGCTGCCTGCTGGGCGCAGTGCCCTGATTGATTACGCGCGCGATGTGCCAACGCTTGAAGCCCGCGCGCAGCATTTATTCGGCCTGCCAGGCTTGCCCTTGCTCGCGGGCGGGCGCGTTGCTTTGCAAGTGGCGCTGCTATCGCCCGCCGGGCGACCCATCGCCATCACTGGCGATCTGGCGGCGTTTTGGGCGGGAAGCTGGGCCGATGTGCGTAAGGAGATGCGTGGACGCTATCCGAAACATGCCTGGCCGGAGAATCCAGCCTCGACTGAAGGTTGAAGCGCGCGACAAAGCGGCGCATTTATCGGCAATCATGCATTCATCCTCGCCCCAGCTTTCGCGCCGCCTTACCCTTCTATTGCCCGCTGCCCTGGCCGCATGTGGCCCGGCCATTGCGCAGCGTGGCCTGCCGGATTTTGCCGATCTCGCCCAAAGCGTGATCCCAGCCGTGGTGAGCATTCAAATCACCGCGCGTGATGGCATGCCACCTGAGTGGCGCGGCCAACCGCGGGAACGCCCACAGCGCGAACCTTCCCGCCGCAATCGCCCCATCATCCAGGGGGCGGGCTCTGGCTTCATCATCGAACCTTCCGGCATTATCGTGACGAATGCGCATGTCATTGGCGATGCCGCGAATGTGCTGGTGGGGCTGCATGATGGTTCGGAATATCAGGCGACCATCATCGGCATTGATGAATTGACCGATATCGCGCTGCTGAAAATTGAACCCAATGCGCCCTTGGTGGCGGTATCGCTTGGCCATTCGCGCCAGATGCGCGTTGGGCAATGGGTAATGGCGGCGGGCAATCCCTTCGGGCTTGGCGGTTCTGTCACATCGGGCATCATTTCGGCCATTGGGCGCGATATTCGCTTGGGGCCCTATGATGATTTCATCCAGACCGATGCACCGATCAATCCGGGCAATTCGGGCGGCCCGCTATTCAATTTGGCCGGGGAGGTGATTGGCATCACGACGCTGATCTTCTCCCCAAGCGGCGCTTCGGCCGGGATCGGCTTTGCCGTGCCATCTGATCTGGCGCGCCCGGTGATCGAGCAATTGCTGCGCGGCGGGCGCGTTGAACGCGGCTGGCTCGGCGTGGCGGTGGGCGATGTGGAAGCCCAGCCCGGGCGCCCGCCGCGCGGCGGCGCGCAGGTATTGGGGGTGGAACGCGGCAGCCCCGCCGCCCGTTCGGGGCTCCGCCAGGGGGATGTGATTACCGCGGTGGACGGAGCGCGCATCAGCAATAATCGCGAATTGGTGCGCGGCATTTCCGCCATCCCGCCGGGGCAGAATGTCCGGCTTTCCCTGATGCGGGAAGGGCGCGTGATGGAAATCACCGTCCAGGTCGGGCGCCGGCCGAGCCCCGGCTGAAGGCGCGCTTTGAATAATCCAGCGAAGGGGCGTAGCCTTGTCGCCCTTGGGAGTCTGGTTTTTTTCTGGAGTTAGCCTGCCATGCAAATCCTGCTTGTTGAGGATGATGCCGAGGTCGCGCGTTTTGTGAAAAAGGGCCTGCAAGAGGCCGGGCATATTGTTGAGCACGTCGCCAATGGGCGCGATGGGCTTTTCATGGCCGCGTCCGAGCCCTTTGACCTTCTGATCCTGGACCGCATGCTGCCGGGCGGCGTTGATGGGCTGCGCATTGTGGAAACCTTGCGCAGCCAGGGCAATAAGACCCCGGTGCTTTTCCTGACCGCGCTTGGCGCGGTGGATGAACGCGTGAAGGGGCTGAAGGCGGGCGGAGATGATTATCTGGTCAAGCCCTTTGCCTTTGCCGAATTGCTGGCACGCATTGAAGCCTTGGCGCGTCGGCCTGTCATGGAAGCGCCAGCGACCAAGCTTGCGGTGGCTGATCTTGAACTTGATCTGCTCTCGCGCACCGTGACGCGCGGTGGCCGTAGGATTGAAGTGCAACCGCGCGAGTTTCGCCTGCTTGAACATCTGATGCGCCATGTGGGCCAAGTGGTCACGCGCACCATGCTGCTGGAGAAGGTGTGGGATTATCACTTCGATCCGCAGACCAATGTGATTGATGTCCATGTCTCCCGCCTCAGGCAGAAGGTGGATAGGGGCTTTGATGTGCCGCTGATCCATACCGTGCGCAATGCGGGCTATATGATCCGCGCTGACGCCTGAGATTGCATGGCCGCGCCCGCTGAGGAGACTGGCGGCTGGCGCGACCTCAGCGCCTATTTCCGAAGCGCCGGGTTTCGCTTTGCCGCGCTTTTCGCTGTGCTGTTCCTGGCGGCGATGGCCGGCTTTGCGCTCATGCTTTGGTGGGGTACGGCGGGCACGCTGTCGCGCCAGATAGATGATGCCATCCGCGCCGATGCGCTTGGGTTGCAGGAACAATGGCGTTCAGGCAGCACGAAAGCGGTGCTTGATGCCATCGGCGAAAGACTTGCGGTGGATATTGATGATCACGCCATTTATCTGCTGACCGATAGTGCCGGGCAGCCGCTTGGCGGGAATCTGGATCGCTGGCCGGCAGCGGCGGATATGCCCGGCGCCTGGGCGGCCGATAAGGTGCGCCGGGATGGGGTGGCGGTGCCCGCGCGACTTTATCATGTGCCGCTTGATCAGGGGCATAGGCTATTGGTGGGCCGTGATGCGACAGATCGCGAAAAGCTCCGCACCTTATTGTCCGAAGCCTTGTTGTGGTCCTTCGCCGTTGCGGTTGCCTTTGCCCTGGCCGGGGCGGCGGCGCTGCGCCGCGCGCTGGCCGATCGGCTGCGCGCCGCTTCACTGACAGCGGGCGCCATTGCCGCAGGTGATCTTTCCCGCCGCGTGCCGCTTTCAACGCAGCGCGATGAATTTGATCAATTGGGCGAAAGCATGAATGCCATGCTTGATCGCATTGACCACCTCATGGTGGGCATCAAGGGCGTTTCCGATTCCATCGCGCATGATTTGCGCACGCCCATCGCACGCGCGCGTATGCGTCTTGAAAATGCGCTGCTTACCGCGCCGGATGAGGAAAGCCTGCGTGCCGCGATGGAAACCACCGTGGCTGACCTTGATGGCATCACCCGCGTCTTTCAGGCCCTGCTCCGCATTGCGGAGGCTGAGGCCGGGGCGCGCCGCGCCGCCTTCGCACCCTTCGATCTGGCGGCGGTGCTGACCGATGCGGCAGAGGTCTATGGCGCGCTTGCCGAAGAACGCGGCCAGCATCTGGAAACGCATTGGCCGGAAAAGCTCACCATGGTGGGCGACCGCGACATGGTGCTGCAGGCCATCGCCAATCTTCTGGACAATGCGGTGAAATTCACCCCCGAAGGCGGCACTATTCGTCTGACTGGCAGCGCCCCCGCGCGCGGCAGGCGCGAAATCAGCGTGCGCGATGAAGGGCCTGGCCTTGCCGCCGAGGATCGCGCGCGGGCAGGCGAGCGCTTTTTCCGCGCCGATCCATCCCGCGCCTTGCCGGGTTCGGGGCTTGGTCTTTCCCTGGTGAAGGCGGTGGCGGCCCTGCATGGCGGGGAATTGCGCCTGGGGGATGGGCAGCCCGGCGCCGCGAGGCCAGGGCTGGAAGCACGGCTTATGCTCAGTTCCCGCGCATGACGCGGGCTTCATGATGCTGCCATCACCCGGCAGGGCGGCGCCGCTTATGAGGCGCCCATGCCCTGGGTCTTCGCCCTTTTGCTGTTCGCTGCCACGCCCGCTGCCTGGGCTCAGCAGGCCGCGCCCCGGCTGATTTCCGATTCGCCCGAGTATTGCGCTGAACTCGCGAGCCGCTTTGCGGCCATTGGCGCGGAAGCCCCAAGCCATTTGCGCACCTTGGCCGATGAGGGGCAAAGGCTTTGCGCCGAAGGCCAGACCCGCGGCGGCATCGCCAAGCTGCGCCGGGCGCTGAAGGAAGCGCAGCGGGGGGAATAGGCTCGTTTCGGCCAACTCCCGCCAATGAGAGCATTTTCAAGCCAAGTGAAATCGCTTGGCGGCGCGGGAAATGCGATCGGACGCAACATTTTCAAGTGCGATGGCTTCTCCCGTGAACGGATCTGGCGCGAAGCGCTCTGGTGGTAGCGCCTAGCATGAAGCGTTATGCAATCTCTGGTCTTATTGCCAAAGCCTGCTTAGGCTCCCCTCAAAACCGATGGCATTGCTTGCCAATCAATGGGGGAGGGTTCCGAGGATGCTGCGATCTTTCGTGATGGCTTTGGCCTTGCTGATGGCGGCACCTGCCACGGCACAAGTCACTTACCCAACACGGCCCATCCGCTTCATTGTGCCCTTTGCACCCGGCGGGTCGAATGACTTCACCGCGAGGCTGATGGCCCCGCGCATGGCGGCGCGGCTTGGCCAGCCTGTGGTGATCGAAACCCGTTCAGGCGCGGGCGGCATGACCGGGGTGGATGTTGCCGCCAAGGCCCCGGCCGATGGTTATACGGTGGCACTCGGCACCACCGGCGCGATTGTCATTGGCCCCAGCCTGACCCGTAACCCGCCCTTTGTTGCGGAACGCGATTTGGCGCCCATTACGCTTGCGATCAATGTGCAGGTTCCGATTGTGGTGCCGGCGCAATCACCCTATCGCACACTTCAGGAGCTTTTGGCGGCAGCGAAAGCGCAGCCCGGTAAGATCACCTTCGGTTCAAGTGGCACGGGCGGCATGCCGCATCTGGCTGGGGAATTGCTGAACCAGGTGGCCGGTGTGCAGATGGTCCATGTGCCATATCGCGGCGGCGGTCCGGTGGGCACTGCGCTGCTACAGGCGGAAGTTGATATGGGCATGTCGGATATGTCTGTTTTTCTGGCGCACCACCGGGCTGGGACGATGCGTATTCTGGCAGTCGGCAGTGCGCAGCGCCTGCCCTATCTGCCCGATGTGCCAACGCTGGCGGAAGCGGGCATAACCGGTGTTGAGACCAGCAATTGGCATGGGCTGGTCACCGCCGCCGGCGTGCCGGAGGTAATCTTGGACCGGCTCAACGCTGCTGCGGCAGCTTCCTTACAAGACCCCGAAGTGGTGAAGGCACTGAACGAACAAGGCATAGACCCGGTCGGCAGCAGCCGAGCCGAATTGGCGGCGCTCATCAGGACCGACAAGGCCCGTTGGTCTGAGGTGATCAGGCGCGCCAATATCCGGCCAGAGTGAAGGGCAATCGCCTGACTGCCTTCCGCAAGAGCTGGGAAACTACCCCTTTGAGGGGAGAGGTGCATCAATTGATGCGGCTTGCTTCGCCTCGGATGCTGCCGAGATGAAGACCGCCACCCTGACCGCGCTTTCCGGCACGGCGGCCACCTGCACCGGCATTGGTCTCGCGCGCTTTGCCTATGTGCCGCTATTTCCGGCGATGGTGGCGGCCGGGTGGGTGGATGGTGCGGAAGCCGGCTTGCTTGGGGCGCTGAACCTTACGGGGTATCTGATTGGTGTCGGCGGCGTACGGGCGCTCGCGCGGCGGGTTTCGGTGCCGCGCGCGCTGGATATCGGCATGGCGATGGCGGTGGTCGCTTTCGCGGCCTGTGCCTGGCATGGCGGGCTCGCTTGGCTTGGCTTTTGGCGCTGCCTTGCGGGCATTTCGGGCGGCATGTTGATGGGCCTTGCGGGTCCTTCGGTGCAGGCGGTGACGCCGCCGGAACGACGCGGCCGCGCTGGCGGTATGGTGCTGTTTGGTGTGGGCGGCGGCATTATGCTTGGCGCTTTCCTGGTGCCGCTGTTGTTGCAAGGCGGTGTCGCCATGGCCTGGCTTGGTTTGGCCTCTGTCGCCCTGCTGCTTTGGTTGATCATGCGTCCCTTCTGGCCGCGCCCGCCGGCGGCGGAGACAGCGCCAGAAGGCCGCTCCCCGCCCGCGGTTGGCATTATCATCGCCTATGCGCTCTCTGGCGCGGGGCTGGTGCCGCCCATGCTCTATCTGTCGGACCTTGCGGCGCGTGGCCGGGGCTTGGGGGTTGAGCTTGGTGCCGGCATGTGGGTGCTGTTTGGCCTTGGCTGCATTACTGGCGCCTTGGTTGGCGGCCGGGCAGTGGACCGATGGGGCGGGCGCCTGGCCATTCTGGTCTGGATGGTGATCCAAAGCATCGCCCTGGCATTGGCTTTGCCCAAGGCGCTTTGGGTGCTGGTGCCGCTTGGCCTGGTTTCAGGCTTTGCCGCGCTTGGCATCACCACCGTGGCGTTGGCCGCCGCGCGGGAGAGGGCCGGCGCCTTGGCCGGCGTGATTTGGGTGCGTGTGACAGCGGGCTTTGCCGTGGCGCAGGCCCTGGCGGGTTTTGCCTTGGCGGCTTTATTTCGCGCGACGGATGAAAGCCACGCTGCGGTTTTTGCGGCGGGGCTGGTATTGTCGCTCGTGGGTTTGGCGGTGGCCTGGGCGGATTGGCGCTGGCGTTGGAATTGATCAGGCCCTTCCGCGCGTAACCAGCCGGCCCGGCTTTTCCCCCGTAGCCCCTTTGCCGGCGACAAAGGTTGAAATGCCATTGGCCCAGACTTCCACAATCCCGGCACTTTCCTGCTTTGGGTTTTCGAAAGTGGCGCGGTCAATCACCGTATCGGGATCAAACAACACCAGATCGGCATAAGCACCTTCGCGGATGACGCCACGATCCACCATGCCAAAAACGGCGGCGGGGCGCCCGGTCATTTTATGGACCGCAGTCTCAAGACTGAACAGGCGCAATTCGCGCGCATAAAGGCCAAGCACACGCGGGAAAGTGCCCCAAAGCCGCGGATGCGGATGCGCATCATGCGGAATGCCATCCGAGCCAATCACCGACATGGGATGCGCCATGATGCGGCGCACATCGGCTTCATCCATCTGGAAGGTGATCTGCCCCGCGGGCAGCAGGCGTTCGGCTGCCATGCGGATATCGGTATTCCAGCCGCGCGCAATGTCAGACAGATACTTGCCGGCCATTTCCGGATGCGGGATGGACCAGGTGATCATCACCTTCACATCATCGCGCAGCCGATCGGGCATCAGCACGGTGGACCCCGCCGGATAAGGATAGACATCAAAGCAGACTTCCTGGCTTTGCGCATAGGCATCAATCAGCGCGAGTGTCTGATTGGACCGCCCGTAATTCTCCGGCATTGAGCATTTATGATGGCTGATCCAAACCGGACAGCCGACGCGATCACCGATCTTCAGCGTTTCTTCGATGGAAGCGCAAACGCGATCCGCCTCATCACGCATATGCGTCACATAAATCCCACCAAAGGCGCGCAGTGGCTCGGCAACCGCAATCACTTCCTCGGTCGTTGCGTGCATATTGAGCGGATAGTAAAGCCCCGTTGAAAAGCCCGATGCGCCTTCGGCGAGCGATTGCTTTACTCGCAGCCGCATGCGTTCAATCTCGGCATCATTGGCAACCCGCATGACATCGCCATCCATGACCTCAACGCGCATGGTCTGATGGCCAACCAGCGCATAGGTATTCACTTCCGAGCCCTGCTTCTTCAGCTCATGTGCGTAATCACCGAAACTATCGAAGCGCCACCAGCCATCTTCGCCAATCAGGTCAAGCGGCGGCGGGGGGCGCTTGGTGAAGCGCGCTGGCGCCAGGCTAACGCCGCAATTGCCGACCACAACGGTGGTGACACCCTGGCTGATCTTGCAGGTCATGCAGGCAGGCCCGCATAGCACGGCGCGGTCATCATGTGTGTGGCTGTCAATGAAGCCAGGCGCCACGGCCTTGCCACCCGCCATCACTTCACGGTCAGCGCTTGCGCCACCCAGATCGCCCACCGCCACGATGCGGTCGCCCGAAACACCAATATCGCCGCGCCGGCTTGCGGCGCCGGTGCCATCAATGATGGTCGCATCGCGGATGATCAGATCGCAGCGGAGAGCCATGGGGTTATCCTGACAGGTAATGTTGCGAATGCGCCGATCATGGCGCAGGCGCCGCCATCAGGAAACCCCATGAGGCGCTACCGGGAACGGATTGCCTTACTTACGGGGCGCAGGCTTTGGCCCTGGACCGGCCATCGCCATCGCCTTTTCCGCGCCCAACAGGATATCCGCGATCCTGATCACATCATGGCGTTGTAGCCCGCCCCCATCCAGCCCATTCAGAATGGATTTGAGTTTCACGGCATGGCTAAGTTGCAGATTATCAAAGACTTCAAAACGCCCGGCACGGCGCCCGGCCTCCTCCAAGCGCCTGAGTGCCTGTGCCAGGATCTCGATATTCAGCACGACAGCGGCGCGGCGCTTGGCATTCGGTTCGTGCAAGGCTGGTAGAAATTGGCGGTTGATAATGTGCTGCGTGGCCTCTTCGGTCGCCAGACCAATTTGCTGCAAAAGTGGAGAAATCACCGCCAGCCGATCCTTGATGCGGCCGGGTGGGGCACCCTCGAATTCCTTTAGCGAGGCAACATATTCCTCCGCAACATGCGCGGCGCGCGCAGGGTCTTCAACAGGCAGCGACGGCGGCGGTGCACGCTGCAACTCTTCGAGCTTCTCATCAGCAATGCTGCCGGCAATTGGCGAAAGCGTCGCCGCAGTCGCCAGAACCGACCCTGGGCTTTGCGCGCGGTCCAGCAGGCTCGACAAGGCAATGCCGAACGCCGTTTGCCCTTCCTTCACCGGTCCTTTAAGCGCAGCGATGACCAGTTCAGGCGACGGGCCCGAAAAGGAGGCCAACTTCGCTTCCCAAATCCCATCTGCGTGCCGCCATATGCTGGCAGCCAATTCAAGTAAGTCCTGGCTCTGCCTCGCATCAAGCCCGGCCACCGGTAAGCCCTGAGGGAAGGAGAGAGTGGGCGCAATGCGCGCAGCCTCGGCCCAAAGCGTGCGTCCTTCCGAGTCAACTTGAAGGACTTCGAAGAAGTTCCGGCCTCCAAGGTTAGCAGAAATTTTTTCGGCTGCCGGCCCCATTGCCGCTCGAACCGCCTCGGCAATTGGCATTAGGGCGGGTCGCGGGAGTTTTGCGCTACCTAGGCTCCATGCCTTCAAGGGTACTACGGCACCATCAAAGGGTAGGAAAAGGATACGAGCAAATGTGATCGGCCTGGGGGGGCGTATCAGCTTCAAGCGCGGTCGCGCGGCCTCAATGATGGGGTCAAGCGTTGCGCGCGAAGGAACGGCCTCAAGCACCGCAACAACCTGCTGAAGCACCGCATCCGATGCCTTGGATGCGCGCTTTGAGATATGTGAAAGCGCATCCTCACCCTTGCCGGCATCGTCAGCACCCTGAGTGAGTGATCGGGCGGACTGCACCAGATAGGCTTCACGCAGCTTCTTGGCCTCAGACCCAAGCGTGATTGCATGCGTCCCGGCCAGGAGAGATTCGTTACGCGCGATGAATGCCAACGGGCGACTGCGCCGCCAATCCAAGCCCTCTATCATTGCTGGCGACTCAAGGCGCAGCCTGGAACCACCCTCGGGAAAGCCGCTCCAGCCCTCAACCTCCTTGGGCAATTCTGGCACAAGATGGCTCATTTCCCATAATGTGGCTTCACGGTCCGAAGGTTCCGATTGCTGCCACAGGCCTATAATCATGTCCCAGCCATTTAATAGCCATTCCGGGCGCGATACGCGTCGTATGACGGATTGCTGGTCGCGCTGCCAAGCGCGCAAAAGAATAGTCGTATCATCCAGCACGCGGTCCAGCTCACCGATAGCTGCCTTGGCGCATCTCATCGTGAGTTGCGCCCGACGCAAAAGAAATTCGGCCCTCAGGCCGCGGGCATTGTCGCGACGCGGTGCAAGCCACCTTTCGAGTTCCTGCACGAAGGATTGTAAATCGCCAAATGCACGTCGCGTGTGGCCGATGACTGTGTCATCAGCCTTGCCAAGGGACATGAAAACACCGGCCAAGGCCTCCATCGCGGCTTCTACTGCTTCTGTCGTCATATTAAGGCGGCGCGCAATACGGGCCACCGCTTTACCGATCCGGGGACGCAGATAAATCAGCGTTTCCTGCTCCGGGGGAACCTTGGATTCAGCCGCTAATTCGGTACGGCGAATGAGATCCGTCAATAGCAGGAAGAATATGCGACGCAACGCTGTGGCATCGGCAGCTGACTGTTCTTCTGCCCAAGCCATGGCAGCCCGCCCGCGCCAACCTTCCAAAGCGACATTCAAACAGGCTACACGAACTTGTTCTGGCCCGGGTTCGGGCATCTGCCGCAATTTGCGCCACAGGGCAACATCATGGGCGGTGATCCCAGGCACTGATGGTACATCCCTGCCCGTCAAAATGGTGGGGCCGGTCTTACTCGCGGGGCCCATGACGAAGAGATCAGGCACCGGCCCCTTCTGAGCCGGACGTATACGCGCACCGAAGAGCTGCGGCGTGGTAAACGCCACCACAACGCCCCTCTCCCGGAAGCCGACCGGGTCAGGATGGCCCTTCTGGGCCGCGTTACCGAGACTATTGGGGTTAGAACTTGACGACATAACCGCGTTTTAAACCTGAAAAAGCGTTTTTCCGCCTGTTCCGACTGCGCGGTATCGCCAAAACGATGGATCAGACGATCCGCCGAGCGGAGCAAGAACCGATTGTGGGACCCGCGCAGATGATGCGAGCACCTCTCGGTGAAGCGTAATCAGTTTTTTCTTCCCAGCCAAGCCTTTAGGCCGCCGCCAGAGTCACACTTAAGGAGGGCCAGCATGGTCACGCCCGACCGGAAATTATTAAAATATCATGAATTCAATTACTTGATTTATGTTTTGTGGTCATGGAATCATTTTCATCACTGGGGCCTTGGTTTGAAACGAAAATACGGTCCGCCGGAACATTTTTGAGCCAATTGGAGAGCCATGCAGCGACTCGAGACAAGCGACCAGATAAGGGCCTTGTCCATGGCCGATGCGCGGATATGAGGCAGTTGTTCCCTATCGGTCTGATCGCTGCTGCTGGGACCCTGCAGGAGCAATCTCACCAATTGAGCATTTCCGCGCCAAGTGGAATCACTCGGCTCACCGGAAAATGTGATCAAATAAAGGTGTGGAACGTTTCCCGTGAACCAACATGATCGGGGAACGCGGTTGGGGTTTCAGGCTGTGAGACACTTCAGCGGCGGGCAAGGGGCCTGAAACATCACGGTGACCTCGCTGCAGCCAATAACCGCCGCTCAAGGGTAATCCACCCAGCAAATCAAAGCGCCTCACCCTCGGCCGCTGCCCTAAGACGCCTCAGCGCCTCTGCCCCGCCTGGCATGGCGGGGTAAAGCGCCAAGGCGGCTTCCATGCTGCGCAAGGCGCCCGCTGCATCACCCGTTTCGGCCTGCAAACGCGACAGGCTTTGCAGGGCAATGAAATGCCGTGGCTCAAGGCGCAAAGCCTCGGCCAAATCGCGCGCGGCTTCGCGCATCTGGCCAAGTGCCGCCAGCGCCTCGGCACGCAAATGCCAGGCGCTTGCCGCATTGGGGGCCAGCGTCAGCGCGGCGTCAAAATCCTCAATCGCTTCTTCCGGCAGCCGCGCATTCAGATTGCGCGTGCCGCGCTGCAACAATAACCTTGCCGCCGGTGAGGCCGCTTCCACCCATAACTGCCTGATCCGCGCTTCCGCCAGGGCAAGCTGCGCTGCATCCTGGCTGTCCCGCAGCACGGCAAAAAGCTGATCAAGCTCCGCCGCGCGCGGTGTGCCCTGCGCCAGCGCCAGCCCGGGCAGCGCCAAGCCCAGCAGCAGGGCGGCGCGGCGTGTCATCATGCCAGCTCGCGCGCTTTCGCGATGCCTTCCGGTTCTGGCCCGCCCGCCATCCAATCGAGCAATTCCACCGTATGGATGGCCGGCATGGCCCCATCACCCAATTGGGTCAGGCAGCCGATATTCCCTGCCGCGATCACCGCCGCCCCAGTGCGTGCCAGATTCCCGAGCTTGCGTTCCTTCAATTGCCCGGCAATTTCCGGCTGCATGAGATTATAGGTCCCGGCCGAACCGCAGCAGATATGACCCTCTGCCGGTTCCTTCACCTGAAACCCTGCCCTCGCCAATAATGCCTTCGGCTCCGCCGTGATCTTCTGCCCATGCTGCAGCGAACAGGCCGCATGATACGCCACCGTCAACCCTGGAGCCGGCCGGCTTGGCGCATAGCCAAAGCGCGTCAGCACTTCCGAAATATCGGAAGCCAGGCCCGCGACCTTCTCCGCCTTCTCTCGCCAGGGCGCCGCTTCCTCACGGAACATGAAGCCGTAATCCTTGAGCGTGGTGCCGCAACCGGATGCATTCACCACAATCGCATCCAGCCCTTCACCTTCAATTTCCGCCGACCAGGCCGCAATATTCGCCCGCGCCAGGCGCATCGCCGGATCATGATGGCCCATGTGATGATCAAGCGCCCCGCAGCAGCCCTGGCCCTTGGTCAGCACCACCTCAATCCCCATCCGCGTCAGCAGCCGGATCGTCGCCTCATTGATCGAGGGCGCCAAAACCTGCTGCGCGCAGCCCGTCAGCAAGCCAACTCGCCCGCGCCTTTCACCCTGCGCAGGAAAAACGCCGCGCCGCTCAATGGCCGAGGGCGATGGCACATGCGCAGGCGCGAGGCTCAGCATGGCGCGCAGCCGGGCCGCCATCACCGACTGGCCGGGCATCAAGCGGGCAAAAGGCCGCGCCAGGCTCGCACCTATCAAGGCAAGGCGGAAGCGGCCCGGATACGGCAAGACCGCAGAGAGCAAACGCCGCAGAAAACGCTCCGCCGCCGGGCGCTGATAGGTCTTTTCGATATAGGCTCGCGCATGATCCACCAGATGCATGTAATGCACGCCAGAAGGGCAGGTTGTCATGCAAGACAGGCAAGACAGGCAACGGTCCACATGCCGCACCTCAAGCTCACTCGCTGGGCGGCCTGATTCCAGCATGTCCTTGATCAAGTAAATCCGACCCCGAGGCGAATCCAACTCATCGCCCCGCAACAGGAAGGTGGGGCAGGTCGCGGTGCACATCCCGCAATGCACGCAACTGCGCAAAATGCGGTTGCTCTCGGCAATATCCGGGTCAGCCAATTGGGCGGGGGTGAAAAGGGTCTGCATGAAAAAACTATAACCTACAAAACAAATCATGGGCAGAACCGGGGGGACCAACCCCAGACCCATGCCGGGGTCGCCGCAGGCCTAGGCCAGCGGCGCGCGCAGGATGGGTGTGGCGGCTGCGCGCCAAACCAAAGCCCGTTACCCGGGACCCCGCCAACAATACATCAATCCCGACGCGGGCGGGCGCCAAGGATATGGGCGATGGCGTAGGTCAAATCGGGGCGGTTCAGGGTGTAGAAGTGAAATTCATCCACGCCATTCGCCTGCAAAAGGCGCACCTGCTCGGCGGCCACCACGGCGGCCACCATGCGCCGCGTCTCCACATCCTCCTCCAGGCCCTCAAACAATTGGCCCATCCAGGCCGGGACACTCGCGCCGCACATGGCTGAGAATTTTACCACCTGCTGAAAATTGGATACCGGCAGAATACCCGGCACGATCGGCACCGTAATGCCCTTGGCATGGCAGCGATCAATGAAGCGCAGGAAAGTCTCGGCTTCGAAGAAATATTGCGTAATGGCGCGCGTCGCACCCGCGTCAATCTTGCGCTTCAGGAAATCCAAATCCGCATCTGCCGAAAGCGCCGCCGGGTGGGTTTCCGGATAGGCGCCGACACTAATCTCAAAATCGCCAATGCGCTTCAGGCCCCGCACCAGATCCTCGGCCTGCGCATAACCACCCGGATGTGGCACATATTCGGAAGCCCCGGCGGGAGGATCACCCCGCAAGGCCACAATATGGCGGACACCGGCGGCCCAATAGCGCCGCGCCACCTCATCCACTTCTTCCCGCGTTGCGCCTACGCAGGTCAGATGCGCGGCGGGGGTCAAGCTGGTTTCGGCCACCAGGCGGGCCACGGTCGCATGGGTGCGTTCCTGCGTGCTGCCCCCGGCCCCATAGGTGACCGAGACGAATCGAGGCCCAAGCGGTTCCAACCGCCGGATGCAGGCCCAAAGCTGTTCTTCCAGCTTGTCGGTCTTGGGGGGAAAGAATTCAAAGGAAAGCCGCGGCGCCGGCAAGGCCGCCGGGGCCGGCAGGGCGCTGAAACGCGGGCCAGTCAGCCAGCGGGCAAGCGGGCCAGGGGCAAGGTTATTCATGACAAATCCCGAGATGGTGAGGCGTTGAGCTTTCCGCAACGCCGCCCCCTTTGCCCATCACGCCCGTCTTGGCAAGGGCGCGCGCCCTGGGTTAAGCGCTTCCTCCCTTTTGGCTTTTCGCGCTAAGACCGATTTCATGACAACTCCTGCTGCCCGCATCCTTGGCCCGGTTGCGCTTGCCCTGCTGGTATTGGCGGGCTGCGCCACGCGCCCCCCTGCCGATGAACCGGAAGCCTTGCAGGAGTTCAGGGAAAACAACGATCCCTTCGAACCCACCAACCGCTTCATGTTCGAAGTGAATGAAGTGATTGACAAGGCCGTATTGCAGCCCATCGCGGAAGCCTACCGGGATTTGCTCCCCCAGCCGGTGCGTTCGGGGATCCGCAACGTTCTTGGTAATCTGCGCACACCAACAATCCTGACTGGCGACCTGCTGCAAGGCAATCTGACCCGCGCGCGCGAAACACTTGGCCGCTTCATCGTGAATTCCACCATCGGCATTGGCGGCATTGTGGATGTTGGCCGCCGCTATGACGTGCATGGCCATTCCGAGGATATGGGCCAGACCTTGGCAGTTTGGGGAGTGGGCGAGGGTTTTTACATGTTTGTCCCGCTGCTTGGCCCGACCACGGCGCGCGATTTGGTGGGCTTCGCGACGGATATCTATACCAACCCACAATCCTTGATCGGCCAGGGACAAATCCTGGATGTCTGGAATTACACGCGCATCGGCATGACGGTGGTGGATACCCGCGAAGCCCTGCTTGAGCCCTTTGATATGGTGCGCAAAACTTCGCTTGATCCCTACGCAACCCTGCGTTCGGCTTATCGCCAGCGCCGCGCCTTCGAAATCCAGAACAAGGATGGCCCAGGCGGCGCCGTGGCGCCTGCGGGCGGCGTTGGCTTTGGCCAAGGCGTGACGGAGCCCAAATAATGCTGAGGTCTCTACTGTCGCGCCGTCTTTTTCTTGCCAGCCTTGCTGGCATTGCCAGCCAGCCAGCGCGCGCGCAGCAAATGGACATCACCCGCGCCACTGCCTTTGTGGACAAGGCAGGCCAAGACTTGGTCAACGCCATCAATGATCCGCGCATGAGCTTACCGCAGCGGCGTGACAAGGTTGCCAGTATTCTGCGTTACGCGATTGACATCGAAGGCACGGGCCGCTTCATCCTCGGCCGCTATGTGCGCCAGGCAACCCCTGCCGAATTGCAGGATTACCTGAAGCTGTTTGATGAGATTATCATCCGTAACCTCTCCGCGCGCTTTGGCGAATATCGCGGCGTGAAGTTTTCTCTCGGCCGTTCCCAACAGCGCACGGAAGAAGATGCGCTGGTCAGCACGCTGGTGGAAAGGCCCAATAGCCCTGCCTTCACGCTGGATTGGCGTGTCGCCGATATCAACGGCCAGCCCAAGGTGGTGGATGTGATCGCGGAAGGCACATCACTTCGCCTGACAACGCGCAGCGAATATGCCGCGGTCATTCAACGCAATGGCGGGCGCGTGGCCTCACTGCTCGAAGCCATGCGCGGCCAGATCGCCCAATTGGCGGCGCGCGAAGGCGGCTGATCAACCGGCTTTCAAGCTTTCGTAAATCACCATGGCATGCCCCCTATGGGTAAAGCCGCCCGCAGGCCGCATGCCGATATCTTCCATCACCTGGCGTGACGCTTCATTGCTTTCCCGCGCCACAGCGATGATGCGCGGCAATCCTGCAGCATGACCAAAATCCAGCGCGGCGCGCGCCGCTTCCCGCGCATAACCCTTGCCGCGACATTCCGGCCACAGCGCATAACGGAGCGCCACACCGCGCCCATCGGGGCGTTCCATCAGCCCACAAATACCCAGAAACTCGCCGCTACCGCGTTCAAAGACAGACCAGGTGCCATAGCCACGCACCGCCCAGAAATCTATGTCGTCTTCCAATTCTTCCCGCGTGCGCTCCGCACTGCGCGTCCCATGCAGCATGAAGCCAAAGACGCGCTCATCGGCCTTCAGGCGGATCAGATCGGGCAATTGCTCGGGCGCGGGCGGCAACAGGGAAAGCCGCGCGGTGGTAATTCCGCGCGGGGTATGCAGCGCGCCAAGCGCCTGGCTCACCGCTGCAAGGGCCGATATTTGATGCGATGCGGTTCCGTCGCATCCGCACCAAGACGGCGTCGCTTGTCTTCCTCATAGGCTTGGAAATTGCCCTCAAACCATTCCACATGGCTATCGCCTTCAAAGGCCAGGATATGCGTGGCCAGACGATCCAAAAAGAAACGATCGTGGCTGATGATCACCGCGCAACCGGCGAAATCCATCAGCGCTTCTTCGAGGGAGCGCAGCGTATCCACATCCAAATCATTGGTCGGTTCGTCAAGCAGAATGACGTTATGTTCACGCTTCAGCATCTTCGCCAGGTGCACACGATTGCGTTCACCGCCGGAAAGCACACCAACGCGCTTCTGCTGATCCCCACCCTTGAAGTTGAAGGCCGCCACATAGGCGCGTGACGGGACGCTACGCTTACCAATCGTGATCATATCCATCCCATCCGAGATTTCTTCCCAGACCGTGCGTGTATCATTCAGGCTGTCGCGGCTTTGATCCACATAGCCAAGCTGGACACTATCGCCGACCACAAGGCTGCCGGCATCGGGCTTTTCGCCGCCGGTGATCATCTTGAACAGCGTGGATTTGCCCGCGCCATTGGGGCCGATCACGCCAACAATGCCGCCCGGCGGTAGCTTGAAGGAAAGATTGTCAATCAGCAGCCGATCACCAAAACCTTTGGAGAGATTTTCAGCAACAATAACGGTATTGCCGAGCCTTGGTGCGGGCGGGATGGTGATTTCGGTCGGGTCCGGCGCCTTTTCCTGGCTGCGGCGCAGCAATTCCTCATAGGCCGCGATACGCGCCTTGGATTTCGCCTGCCGTGCCGCGGGTGACCGCCCGATCCATTCCTGTTCTTCGGCCAATTGGCGCTGGCGCGCGGTTTCTTCGCGTTCTTCCTGCGACAGGCGCTTGCGCTTGGCTTCCAGATAGGCGGAGTAATTCCCCTCATAGGGAATGCCGCGCCCACGATCCACTTCCAGAATCCAGCCCGTCACATTGTCCAGGAAGTAGCGATCATGCGTGACGATCAGCACCGCGCCCTGATATTCGCGCAGCGTCTTTTCAAGCCAGGCGACACTTTCCGCATCCAAATGGTTGGTCGGTTCGTCAAGCAGCAGCAGATCAGGCTTTTCCAGCAACAGGCGGCATAGCGCGACACGACGGCGTTCACCGCCCGAAAGATGCGTCACCGCACTATCAGCCGGCGGGCAGCGCAGCGCATCCAGCGCAATATCCACCTGCCGATCCACTTCCCAGCCATTCACCGCATCAATCTTTTCCTGCAGTTCCGCCTGTTCGGCCAGCAGGGTGTTCATCTCCTCCTCGCTCATTTCCTCGGCGAATTTTTCGGAGATTTCGTTGAAGCGCGCGAGATTCGCGGAAAGCTCGGCAAAGGCCGCGCGCACATTCTCACCGACCGTCAGATTGGGATCGAGTTGCGGTTCCTGCGGCAGATAGCCAACCTTGGCGCCTTCCGCCGCCCAGGCCTCACCGCCGAAATCCTTATCCTGCCCGGCCATGATGCGCATGAGCGTGGATTTGCCGGCGCCATTCGGCCCCAGCACGCCGATCTTGGCGGTGGGCAGGAAGGACAGTGTGATGCCTTTGAAGACCTCTCGCCCGCCCGGATAGGACTTGGTGAGGTTCTTCATGACATAGACATATTGATAGGCGGCCATGGGGCGGGGGACCTGATGCGGTTAGGGGGTTGCGCGGAGGTAATAGAGCAGATTGCGGGCGGGTGAAATCGGGGTGCTTTCGCCCGGCGCTGTTTAGGCGGATTGTCGAAGGGCTCCCAAAATCGCGGAACTCGCGCGGCAGTGCCGCGCGAGGGTCTGTCTTGGCAGCCCAGCGTCGGATCTGCGGAGGCGGCACGCCGGATCAGTGAATCAGCCGATCCAGCTGATTTCGCGTCCCTCCGGGGGATTTTTGCTCGCAAGCCGATTTTTGATTGTCGAGGGACCGCAAAATCACGGAACTCGCGCGGCAGTGCCGCGCGAGGGCCTGTCTACGCGGCCCAGCGTCTGATCTGCGGAGGCGGCGCGCCGGAGCAGTGAATAAGCCGCTCCAACTGATTTCGCGTCCATCCGGGGGATTTTTGCTCGCAAGCCGATTTTTTGATTGTCGAGGGACCGCAAAATCGCGGAACTCGCGCGGCAGTGCCGCGCGAGGGTCTGTCTTGGCAGCCTTTGGCTGCCGCCCTCCGGGGGATTTTTGCCCGCTTAGCGGGCAAAAATGGGCCCGGCAGGACTCGAACCTGCAACCAAACCGTTATGAGCGGTCCGCTCTGACCATTGAGCTACAGGCCCATCAATACCCTGATAGCCCCCAGACCGCCCGGAAATCAAACCCGCTTGGCTTCCCCGGCCAGCCGTGCCAGCACGCGCAGCAAATCCCGCGCGCGCTTCACGCGCTCGGCCAGGTCCATATCGCGAATCAGCGCCAGCTTGGCATCGGGGCGGAGCTTCACCGCCCCCTTTTGCCCCTGAATCCAGGTAATCAAGCCGCCCGGATTGGCGAAATTCTGCCCCCGGAAGCTCAACACCAGCCCCTTCGGCCCGGCATCCAGCTTTTCCACCCCAGCCTGGCGACAGAGCCGCTTGATCGCGACCACTTGCAGCAGGTTTTCAACCTCACCCGGCAAGGGGCCAAAGCGGTCGGCCAATTCCGCCGCCATGGCGTCATTCTCGCCATCCGTCGCCAAGCCCCCGATACGGCGATAGAGGCCCAGCCGCACCGGCAGATCGGTCACGTAATTTTCCGGTATCAGCACCGGCAGGCCAAGATTGATTTGCGGCGTCCATTCCCGCTCACTCTCCGCCCCCTCGGCGCCGGCTTTGATATCGGCGACCGCCTCTTCCAGCATTTGCTGGTAAAGCTCGATGCCAACTTCGCGGATTTGGCCGGATTGTTCTTCACCCAAAAGGTTACCCGCGCCGCGAATATCCAGATCATGCGACGCCAGCGTGAAGCCAGCACCCAAATTATCGAGCGTCTGCATCACTTCCAGCCGCTTTTCCGCCGCAGCCGAAAGCCGATGCGCTTCCGGCCAGGTGAGGTACGCATAGCCGCGCAGCTTGCCGCGCCCAACGCGCCCGCGCAGCTGATAAAGCTGCGCGAGACCAAACATATCGGCGCGGTGAATGATCAGCGTATTCACCGCCGGCATATCCAAGCCACTTTCAACGATATTGGTGGAGAGCAGAATATCATGCTTGCCATCGCCGAATTCGGTCATGACGCGTTCAAGCTCGGTCGGCGTCATGCGGCCATGCGCCTGCACCATGCGTGCTTCCGGCACAATCTCGGTCAGGCGTTCCGCGAGCTTCGCCATATCTTCAATGCGCGGCACCACGCAGAAAATCTGCCCGCCACGGAAGCGTTCGCGCTGGATGGCTTCGCGCAAAACCACCGCATCCCAGGGCATGATGAAGGTGCGCACCGCCAGCCGATCAATGGGCGGCGTCGCAATCACGCTCATTTCGCGCACGCCCGTCAGCGCCAATTGCAGCGTGCGCGGAATGGGGGTCGCGGTCAGGGTCAGCACATGCACATCGGATTTCAGCGCCTTCAGCGCTTCCTTGTGGCGCACGCCGAAATGCTGTTCCTCATCCACCACCAGCAGGCCGAGATCGGCAAATTCAGTGCCCTTGGCCAAAAGCGCATGGGTGCCGATGACGATATTGATATCGCCGCGCTTCATGCCCTCCCGCACTTCTGCCGCTTCCTTGGCGGTGACCAGGCGCGAGAGTTGCGCGATGCGCAGCGGAAAGCCTTCAAAGCGCTTCTGGAAATTGCGGAAATGCTGCCGCGCCAAAAGTGTGGTTGGCACCACCACCGCGACCTGCGCGCCAGACATCGCCACCACAAAGGCCGCCCGCAAAGCGATTTCCGTCTTGCCAAAGCCGACATCGCCGCAAATCAGCCGATCCATCGGCCGGCCGGCGGATAGGTCTTCCAGTACATCGGCAATGGCGCGGGATTGATCATCCGTCTCGGCAAAGGGAAAGCGGGCGCAGAATTCATCCCACATCCCCTCCGGCGGCGTTGCCAGCGTGCCATCCTTCATGCGCCGCATGGCCGCGGTGCGGATCAGTTCCGCTGCCATGTCGCGAATGCGCGACTTGGCCTTGGCCTTACGATTCTGCCAGGAAACCCCGCCGAGCTTATCCAGCGCCACACCGAGCCCTTCCGAGCCGAAGCGGGAGAGGATTTCGATATTCTCGACGGGCACAAAAAGCCTATCCCCGCCATCATAAATCAGCTTCAGGCAATCATGTGGCGCGCCCGATACTTCGATGGTGACCAGCCCCTCATACCGGCCAATGCCGTGATCCTGATGCACCACCAGATCGCCTTCGGCGATTTCGGTGGCGTCCGCGATGAATTGATCAGCACGGCGGCGCCGGCGCGGCGGGCGGGCAATGCGCTCCCCCAGCAAATCCTGCTCGGCGGTGACGGCGATGCCTTCCGCGATAAAGCCACGCTCAATCCCCATCACCACCAGCGCGACAACATCAGGCGGTAAGGCGCGCGCGGCTTTCCAATCCTCGGCCGCCTCCGCACGCACGCCATTTTCGCGCAAAAAATTGCCGAGCCTTTCACGAGACCCGCGTGACCAGGCGGCCAGCACAGGCCGGCGCTTCGCCTTGGCTTCGCCCTGCACCATGGCGGCATAGGCGGCGAAAACATTCTCACCGGCGCTGCGTGCTTCGGCAAAAAGCGGGCCCGGGCGCCCGCCTGCGGCAATGCCATCCGGCACGGCGAAGGGCGAAAAGCGCAACACGCGGCAATCTGCCAGCATCGCTGCCCAGCCTGTGTCATCTAGATAAAGTGTTGCAGGCGGCGCGGGGCGATAGGGCACATCGCCTTCCCCGATGCGGGACGGCACGCGGCGGGCTTCGTAATGATCCGTGATCATCTCAAGCCGCGCCTTCAGCACTTCCTCGGCCTGGTGGTCGAAGCTGATTTCGGCGCCGGGCAAATACTCCAGCAGCGGCACCATGGTTTCGTGAAACAGCCCCGCCCAATGTTCCATGCCGGGATAGCGTCGCCCGGCGCTGATGGCGCCATAAAGCGGATCATCCGCTGCCGCCGCACCAAACAAGTCGCGGTAGCCGCTGCGAAAACGCGTGCGCGATGCCTCATCGAGAAACACCTCGCCCACCGGGCGGAGCGACAGCGCTGGCACGGCCTTGCCGCTGCGCTGGCTTGCCGTGTCAAAACGGCGCATATCCTCGATCTCATCGCCAAAAAAATCGAGGCGTATGGGCTCCGGTTCGCCCGCCGGAAAAAGATCAATAATACCGCCGCGCACGGCATATTCGCCATGTTCCATCACCGTGCCGGTGCGGTGATAGCCATTGGCTTCCAGAAAGGCCGTGAGTTTTTCCGGCTGTACGCGCCCGCCTTTGGCAAGCGACAAGGTGGCGCCTTCAAACACGGCGGGCGGCGGCACTTTCTGCACCAGCGCATTGACGGTGGTGAGCAAGACACGCGGGCGCTTGCCCGCTTCCAATAGGCGCGTGAGTGTCGCGACACGTTCGGCCACAATCTCCGGATTGGGCGAGACGCGATCATAAGGCAGGCAATCCCAGGCCGGGAAACGCAGCACTTCGATTTCCGGGGCGAAAAAGCCCAAAGCCTCTGCCATGCGGGCCATGCGCGCATCATCGCGGCAGACATGGGCGATGGGGGCTTCAATCTCGGCTCGCCGGCGCGCCACCAGCAGGGCGTCAAAACCCTCAGGCGCGCCATGGATGGTGACGGGCTTCATGGCCCGCCGCCAGCTTCGGCCATGATCCGACGCAATAGCGGGTGGTCATGTTCCGGCGGAATCGGGCGTCGGCCGGAAAGCCAATCGGCCAAATCCACATCCCAGAGTTCCAGGATTCCCTCCAAGGCCGTCACTTCGGCATCGGAGAGGCTGCCGATATGGCGCGCAACAAAACCGCCGATCAGGATATCGGTTTCCTTGGTGCCGCGATGCTGGGCGCGAAAAACAAGCCGGCGGCGCCGGGCGTCAAGTTCTGTTGGGTCTGGCATATCGCTCTAGTCTCAAGGCGCTGGCATATAGAGGCGGATGGGAATCCTGTCAGCCCGCCCCGAATCGCCCGATGCCGCCGAGGACCCCCTCGCGCGGCTATTGGCGCCGATTGAAAGCCTGCCAGGGCTGCGCAAGCCAGAATTGCTGGCGCGCGCGGCGGGCGGTGGCCGGGTGCTGGATTTGCTGTTGCATCTGCCCGAACGCGTGCAGCATCGCCCGGTACTGCGCGGGCTAAAGCAGGCCGTTGAAGGCCAGGAAGTGACGCTGGAACTGCGCATCACCGGCGCCCCGGCGCGCAGCGGGCGCGGGCCCTGGATGGTGCCGGCGATCTGTGGGGCTGATCCGGTGGCGCTGATTTCCTTCTCTCGCGCCACTTGGGCAGGCACGGCGCTGGGCCGCGCCTTCCCGCAAGGCGCTGAGCGGCGCGTGGCCGGGCGGCTCAAACCCTATCAGCGCGCCTGGCAATTGGAATTGGATGCGGACCCGCTGGTGGAACCGCCGCTTCGCATCCCGCTATGGCAGCCCATGTGGCCGCTGACCGCGGGGCTTTCCTGGCGGAACATGGCGGATGCGTTGGATGGGGCGCTGAAATCCCTGCCTGATGTGCCAGAATGGGTGGATGGCCCGCTGTTAAAGCGCGAAGCCTGGCCGGGCTTTGCCGAGGCCCTTCGCGCGCTCCATTCACCCCAGGCGCAGGCCGCCCAGGCCCCGCGCCGCCGACTTGGCTATGATGAATTGCTGGCCGGGCAGATCGCGCTCGGTTTGGTGCGGCGCCGGTCGCGCGAAAGGCCAGGCCGCGCCCTGATGGGCGATGAAAGCCTGCGCGGCCCCGCCTTGGCCGCCTTCGGCCATGCGCCAACCCCCGCACAGCGCCAGGCAATGGCCGACATAGACGCCGATCTCGCCGCACCCAGGCGAATGCTGCGCCTGCTGCAAGGCGATGTTGGCGCGGGCAAGACGCTGGTGGCGCTGATGGCCATGCTGCGCGCGGTGGAAGCCGGCGCCCAGGCCGCGCTGATGGCGCCGACGGAATTGCTCGCGCGCCAGCATTTGCGCAGTTTTGAGCGGCTTTGCGGTGCCGCCGGGGTGCCAGTCGCGCTGCTGGCGGGCAGTGTGAAGGGCAAGGAAAGGCGCCGCGTGCTGCAAGGGCTGGCGGATGGGACGCTGCCCATCGTGGTCGGCACCCATGCGCTGTTTCAGGAAGGGGTCGCCTTCAAGGATTTGGGCCTGGCCGTGGTGGATGAACAGCACCGCTTTGGCGTGGCGCAGCGCCTCATGCTGGCGGAAAAGGGCCAGGCAGCGGATATGCTGGTGATGACCGCCACACCCATCCCACGCACGCTTTTGCTGACGCAATGGGGCGAAATGGCTGTCAGCCGCATGGAAGGCAAACCCGCCGGGCGCCAGCCCATTGCAACGCGTATTTTCAGTCAGGATCGCCTGCCGGACATATTGGCCCGGCTGCATGAGGCGGTGGCGCGCGGCGCGCGCGCCTATTGGGTGGTGCGCGCCATCACCGGCAGCGAAAAGGATGACAGTGTCGCGGCCGAGGATCGCTTTGCCGAGCTTTCCGCCCATTTCCCAGGCCGCGCTGGCCTTGCCCATGGCATGCAGGATGTTGCGGTGCGCGAAGCCGCGCTTGGCGATTTCGCCGCCGGTCGGACCAATATCCTGGTCGCCACCACTGTCATTGAAGTGGGTGTGGATGTGCCGGAAGCGACCATCATGCTGATTGAACAGGCGGAACGCTTTGGTCTGGCGGCGCTGCATCAGCTGCGCGGTCGCGTCGGGCGGGGGCGGGAGGCGTCTTCCTGCCTTTTGGTCCATTCCCCAGGGCTGAGTGATGGCGAAAGGCGGCGGCTTTTGGTGCTGCGCGACACGGAAGATGGCTTCGTGATCGCGGAGGAGGATTTGAAATCCCGCGGCGGCGGCGATGCCTTGGGCGCGCGGCAGGCGGGCCTTCCCGGTGCCCGGCTGTTTGACGCGCGGGAAGACCCGGATGAATTCGCGCGCTATGTCCAGATTGCCCATCGCGATGCGGAAGCGCTGCTGACGCGTGATGCGGCGCTTGCATCGCCGCGCGGGCAGGCAGCGCGGCTTTTGCTCCGGCTTTTTGGCCATGATCTTTCCATGGCGCCCTTGCATGCCGGTTAGGGCGGCGCCGGGGGCTTGCAAGCAAGCGCGGGAAGGGTCAAATCGCGGCGCGCAAGTTTTGCCAATAATGCGTTGAGGCAGGATAAGGGGAGATAGGCTTTGGCCGCGCTGATCGAAATCGAGCGCCTGACCAAGCGCTTTGGCGCCTTCACCGCTGTTGATGATGTATCCTTCACGGTGGATCGCGGTGAGGTGGTGGGCTTTCTTGGCCCCAATGGCGCCGGCAAATCCACCACCATGAAAATGCTGGCGGGCTTCGTGACGCCAAGCGCCGGCACGGCGCGCATTTGCGGCCAGGATGTGATTGAAGCACCCGTCACCGCCAAGCGAGCCCTTGGCTATTTGCCCGAAGGCGCGCCCACCTATCCCGAAATGACCGTGACTGGCTTTCTGGCCTTCATCGCGCGCATTCGTGGTTTCAGCGGCGCCGAGGCGCATGAGCGCATGGCCCGCGCCATGGCGATGACGCAGTTGGAAGGTGTTCGCCTGCAACCGATTGAGACACTCTCCAAGGGTTTCAAGCGCCGTGTTGGCCTCGCACAGGCGCTGCTGCATGACCCGCCCGTTTTGGTGCTGGATGAACCGACCGATGGCCTAGACCCGAACCAGAAGCATGAGGTGCGTGAATTGATCCGCCGCATGGCGCCCGAAAAGGCCATCGTGATTTCGACGCATATCCTGGAAGAAGTGGATGCGGTCTGCACCCGCGCCATCATCATCGCGCGCGGCAAGGTGCTGGCTGATGCCACGCCGAAACAGCTTGAAGCGCCGGGCAAGACGCTGGAACAGGTCTTCCGCGATTTGACTTTGAAGCAGGAGGCCACCTGATGCGCGCTGCCCTGCTGGTCGCTCGCCGCGAATTGGCCGGCTATTTCGCGACCCCCGTCGCTTACGTCTTCATCGTGATTTTCCTGATGATGGCCGGTGCCATGACCTTCAGCCTGGGCGGTTTCTTCAATCGCGGTCAGGCTGATCTTGGCCCCTTCTTTGGCTTCGTTCCTTGGCTGTTCCTGTTTCTGGTGCCGGCGCTGACGATGCGGCTTTGGGCGGAAGAACGCCGGCTTGGTACGATTGAATTGCTGCTGACGCTGCCCATGGCGCAATGGCAGGCGGTGCTTGGCAAATTCCTCGCGGCCTGGGCGTTTTGCGCCATTGCGCTGGCGCTGACCTTCCCGCTGGTGCTGACTGTGAATTATTTGGGCAGGCCCGATAATGGCGTGATCGCGGCGGGTTATGGCGCGTGTTTGTTGATGGCGGGTGCGTATCTCGCGATCGGTTCCGCCATGTCGGCCATGACCAAGAACCAGGTGATTGCCTTTGTCCTGGCCGTCGCCGTGTGTTTCCTGTTTGCGGTGGCCGGCAGCGCCCTGGTGACGGATTTCCTGAGCCAACGCATGCCGGTATTGGCCGAGGTCGCGCGCGCGCTTTCGCTCACGGAACGCTTCAATGGCCTGACGCGCGGCGTGATTGCGCTGAGGGATGCTGTGTTTTTCGCCACCTTCATCGGGTTTTGGCTTTTCGTGAATGCGGTGGTGCTTGACCACCGGAAGGCTGACTAGATCATGGCTGAACAGAACAGGGCAAAGCCCGGCACGCGGCGCGTCTGGTCCTCCGCGCTTGGAATTGTGGCAGCCTTGGCGCTTGCCATTGGTGTCAATTTGTTGGTGGAGCGTTTCGCGCCCCGCGCGCGGCTCGATCTCACGGCGCAAAAACTTTACACGCTTTCGGAAGGCACGCGCAGCGTGCTCTCTGGGCTGCAAGACCCGGTGACGCTCAGGCTATTCTATTCGCGCAAGCTCGGCACTGCCATTCCCGCCTATGGCGCCTATGCGGAACGCGTGCGCGCAATGCTGGATGAATATGTCGCGGTTGCCGGCGGCAGGCTGCGCCTTGAAGTGCTGGACCCGGAGCCCTTCAGCGAAACCGAAGACCGCGCGCTCGCTTTCGGCTTGCAGGGTGTGCCGGTGGATCAATCCGGTGAGCAGGTCTATTTCGGCCTGGTTGGCGCCAATTTGCTGGATGATGAACGCAATATCCCCTTCTTCCAGCCGGACCGCGAACGCTTCCTGGAATTCGATCTGACGCGCTTGGTTTATGAGCTTTCCAACCCACGCCGCCCGGTGATTGGCATGATGTCGCCCCTGCCGCTGAATGGCGATCCGCGCGCCATGATGATGCGCCAGGCTGCCATGGGTCAGCCCTTCGCGGTGATGAATAGCCTTCGGCAATTCTTCACGTTGCGCGATGTGCCCATGGATGCGCAGGTGATTGAAAGCGACATCCAGGTGATGATCCTGGCGCATCCGCAAGGGCTTTCAGATGCGGCGCAATATGCCGTGGATCAATTCGTGCTGCGTGGCGGCAAGCTGATTTTGCTGATTGACCCACATTCCGAAGGCCAGGCATCGCGCCCTGGCCCCGGAGGTCGTCCGCCGGCCAATACCGCATCAAGCCTGGAACGCCTGACGAATGCCTGGGGCATTGAAGCGCCGTCCGATAAGGTAGTGCTGGATTTGCGCGGCGCCTGGCGCGTGCGCGCCAATCCGCAGGACCGCGTGCAGGCGGTGGATTACGTTGCCTGGTTCAATGCCCAGGGCGATTCGATTGCGCAGGGAGAGGTTGCGACAGCGCAGCTTAATCAGGTGACTTTTGCCTCGGCAGGGTTGCTGCGGCGGAAGGATGGCGCACGGGTGGAATTCACGCCGCTGATCACCTCAAGCCCGCGCAGCATGGAAGCGGATGTGGCGAAAGTGCGGGACAATCCGAACCCGACGCAAGTGCTGGCAGATTTCCGCCCCGATGGGCAAACCCGCGTGCTGGCAGCGCGGCTGCGCGGTGAAATCAACACGGCCTTCCCCGATGGCCCGCCCTCACCCCCGCAAGGCGCGGAACGCCCGGCGGATTTCCCGGCGCATCGCGCACGGAGCGAAGGGGTGGCCAATATCATCGTGATCCATGATGCGGATGTGCTGGAAGATCGCTTCTGGGTGCGCGTGCAGGATTTCTTTGGCCAGCAGGTGGCGACCCCCTTCAGCGATAATGGCGCACTGATCGCAAACCTTGTGGATACCATGGCGGGTGGTGATGCGCTGATTTCGCTGCGCTCACGCGGTGAATCGCTCCGTCCTTTTGAGGTGGTGGATGATATTCGCCGCGATGCGGAAGCGCGTTTCCGGCAGACGGAACGGGAACTCACGCAGCGCCTGGAAGCGACCGAACGCCGCTTGCGCGAATTGCGCCAGGGCCCGCAGGGTGGTGAACGTGGCCAGACCAATGCCGTGATCAGCGCCGAACAGCGCGCGGAAATTGACGCGGCGCGTGAGGAAATTCTGCGCACCCGCCAGCAATTGCGCGCGGTGCAGTTGGAATTGCGGCGCGATATTGAAGGCTTGGAAACGCGGCTACGTATCCTGAATATCGCTGCGGTGCCGGTGCTGCTGACCATCCTGGCGCTGGTGATGGGTATTGCGCGTGCACGCCGCCGCGCGGCAGCGCGGCACTGAAGCGGGGGGCAGGAAGATGCAACGACGTTCCCTGATTTTGCTTGGCAGCGCTGCGGTGATTGCCATGGCCGGTGCCTTGCTGATCAAGCCACCGCCGCCGCCAGCGCCGCCAGCAGGCACCGGCGGGCTCGCCTTTCCGGGCCTTGCGCAGCGCCTCAGCAATGCCGCACGGATTGAGGTCCGCCGGCATGATGGCGCTTTGGAAATCATCCGCCGCGGCGATGTCTGGGTGCTGCCGAGCAAGGGTGATTACCCGATCCGGCAAGAAAAACTGCGCGAATTGCTGACCGGGCTCACGGAATTGCGACTGATGGAACCGCGCACCGGCAATCCGGAGATGTTTGATCGGCTCGGCCTGGAAGACCCGCTGCGCGCGGGTGCCACTTCCACGCTGCTGCGCGTTCTGGATGCGCAAGGCACGGCGCTGGTGGAGCTGGTGATTGGTCGGCGGCGGGTTCGTACCCAGGGCAATGTGCCGGAAAGTGCCTATGTGCGGCGGCCCAATGAAAACCAGGCATGGCTCGCAGAAGGGCGCATTCCGGTGGATGCCGACCCGCAGCTTTGGCTTGACCGAGACATCGCCAATCTGCCGCGCGAACGTGTGACGCGCGTGGTTGTTGCGCGTGCGGGCGAAGAGGCACTTGTGCTGACGCATACTGGCCAGCCCGATGGCAAGCTTACGATCACCACCCCTACCGAGGCACCGCCCGCTGATGATGTCAGCCTGGATGAAGTTTCGCGCAGCTTCGAGTTCCTCACCTTCCTGGATGTACGGCGCGAAGCCGATGCACCCGGCGAGGCTTTGGGTGAAACGCGCTTTGAACTGACCGATCGGCTGGCCATCATTGCCCGCCCGCGCAAGCAGGCCGAGGAAATCTGGGTGAACCTGGCGGCTGAGGGCGATGACGAAGCCGCGCGGCTGAATGCGCGCTGGCGTGGCTGGGTCTATCAAATCGGGCAATGGAAAGAAAAAGCCATGATCCCCCGACTTGAGGATTTGCGCCGCCAGGAAGAAGCGCCCGCCCCCGCGACTGAACCGCCGATTGCACCAAGGTGAGCAACGCGCCGCGCGAATATCCTGACCGCCCCTGGGTCGGCATTGGCTGCATCGTGTTTCGTGAAGAAGCGGTGCTGCTGGTCCGGCGTGGCAAGCCGCCGCGCATCGGCCAATGGTCGCTTCCCGGTGGCGCGCAGCATGTCGGCGAAAAGGCGGAAGAAGCGGCGCGGCGCGAATTGCGCGAAGAAACCAGTATTGAAGTGGGCCAGATGGCGCTGGCCTATGTGTTCGACGCCATCAATCAGGATGATGATGGCCGCGCGCGCTACCACTACACCATCATTGATTTCGCAGCACTTTGGCTGGAAGGCGAAGCCCGCGCCGGCGATGATGTGAGCGAGGTCGCCTGGGCGCTGCCGCATGAGCTGCATGCCTATGACCTGACCGAAGCGGCGCATGAGGCGATTGCTGCGGCGCGGATTGCGCTGGGGCTAGGTTAAACCTTCAACGCCGCCGCCAGCTTTCCTGCTTGCGATAAAGCGTGGATGGGCTGATGCCCAGAAACGCCGCCGCCTTGGCGATATTGCCGCCGCAGAGCCGCACGGCTTCTTCAATCGCTTCGCGTTCCGTGTCAGCCAGGGGGCGGATACGCTTGGTGGATTCCACCGCGCGGGGTTCCACCGGCGCGGGCGGGGGCGCAGGCTTCACGACTTCCGGTTCCAGCGGCGGTGGCGGTGCGGGCATGGGCTTGGCGCCGCCTTCGCGCACCGTAGCGGGCAGCATGGCGGCACTCACCACTTCCCCATCATGCAGCACCACGGCGGTGCGGATGGCGTTTTCCAATTCGCGCACATTGCCAGGCCAGGTGTGGCGCATCAGCACTGCGCGCGCCTCAGCATCAAAACGCTGAAAGCGCTTGCCTTCCTCGGCTGCGCTTTTCACCAGAAATGCCTCCGCCAAAGCCAGCACATCATCACCCCGTTCACGCAGCGGCGGCAATGGCACCGGGATCACATGCAGGCGGTAATACAAATCCTCACGGAAGCGCCCCGCGCGCACTTCTTCCAGCGGGTCACGATTGGTGGCGCAGACAAAGCGCACATCGGTTTGCAGCGTCTTGCCGCTGCCAACCGGCTGGAAGGTGCCGGTTTGGATGAAGCGCAGCAGCTTGCCCTGCAGCGCGAGATCCATTTCGCAAATCTCATCCAGGAACAGCGTGCCGCCATCTGCTGCCCGCGCTGCGCCGATGCGGTCCGCCACCGCGCCAGTAAAGGCGCCGCGCACATGGCCGAAGATTTCGCTTTCAATCAAATCCTTCGGGATGGCCGCGCAATTTATGGCGATAAACGGCCCGGCCTTGCGCGGTGAGATGCCATGCACCGCCTCGGCCGCCAATTCCTTGCCGGTGCCGCTTTCGCCCGTGACAAATACGGTCGCGCGTGACGCGGCGGCATTTTCCAGAATGCGATAGACCGCCTGCATGGCAGGTGCGGCGCCAATGAAGCTCGCAAAGCCTTGGCGCGGCGCGCCCGCCGCCAGCACTGCCACCTGCCGGCGCAAGGCCGCGCGTTCCATCACATTCGCGACCGTGACTGTCAGGCGTTCCGGCGCAAAGGGCTTGACCAGAAAATCCGAAGCCCCGGCCTGCATCGCCTCCACTGCCAGCGAAACCGAACCATGCGCGGTCATCACCACCACAGGCAGGTCAGGATCGCGCCCGCGCAATGCGCGCAGCACCGACATCCCATCACCATCGGGCAGGCGCAAATCCAACAACACACCATCCGGCATCGCCTGATCAGCGAATTTCAGCGCATCTGCGATGCAATGCGCGTGGCGAATTTGGTAAGGCCCTGCGCGTAGATATTCCTGATACACGGTCGCGAGCGAAGGTGAATCCTCGACCAGCAAAATCTGATAATGCAACGGGGCGTCAGCCACGCGCGCGCATCCAGGCAAACAAGGTCAAGGCAGCGCCCAGCAGCAAAGGCACAATCCAGGCGGGCGCTTCCAATACCGGCAGCAGCCCATCATCCCACAACATGGGCAAAAGATAGCGCTGAACCCCGGCCTGCACCAAACTCAGCAATCCGGAATCGAGGCGAAACAGCAGCGCGCCCAGCGGATCACTGCCGAACATAAAGAAAAGCCCTGCGGCCAGCGCCAGCAGGGCAAGGCCAATCAGGCGCATCGCGCCCTCATGCCCAAAGCCTTTCGCCTTGCAAATTGGCGTAGAGATCAGCAACAAAATCGCCATAGCCATTGAACAATAGCGTGGGCACGGTCTCCCCCGTGCCCAGCATGCGTTCCTGCGCCTGGCTCCAGCGCGGATGATGCACGGCGGGGTTCACATTGGCCCAGAAGCCATATTCCTGCGGCTGCAGCTTTTCCCAGAAGGTGCTGGGGCGTTGGTCAGTCAGGCGGATCGTCACCAGGCTCTTGCCCGCCTTGAAGCCATATTTCCAAGGCTGGTGAAAACGCAGCGGCCCGCCATTTTGCGGCGGCAGCAGCTTGCCATAGGCGCCAACCACCATGAAGGAAAGCTCATTGCCGGCTTCGGCGATGGTGCAGCCTTCCGTATAGGGCCAGGGATACCAGCTTTGCCTCAGGCCCGGCATGACGCTTGGCAGGGTCGCGGTCTGGAACACCACATAGCGGGCGGAAGAAAGTGGCTTCACCTCGGCCAATAGCGCGGAAAGCGGAAAGCCAGTCCAGGGCACCACCATGGCCCAGGCTTCCACGCAGCGCAGGCGATAGACGCGTTCTTCCAGCGGCATGCGGCGGAGCAGATCGTCAATGTCATATTCGCGCGGGCTTTCCACCATGCCTTCCACCTTCACTATCCAGGGGCGCTGGGGCATGCGCTGCGCGGCGGCACTGATGGTCTTGTGGCTGCCAAATTCGTAGAAGTTGTTATAGGTGGTGACTTCGCGTTCAGCGGTGATGGCGCGGCCCGGCGCGTAGCGCGTATTGCGCATGGCAGGGGGCAATCCAGCCTGCTGTGCCATGGCGGGACCAGCGGCAAGCATCCCAGCGCCAAGCACCAGCGCCTTGCGGCGGCCAAAGACGAGCGCTTCCGGGGTGACACTGCTTTCAGGCAGGTTCCAGGGGCGGCTTTTAAGAATATGCATGGCGGGAAGCCTTTCGTTATCCTCGATAAAGGCGCGCCGCGCGCGAAGGTCAAGCATGATCAGCGTCTGGCTTGTGGCAAAACCGCACTCGGCGGCAGGCCGGGCGCCGTAGTCACGCGGAATAGCCGATAGGCTTCGGCCTGCTGGCCGCCGCGCGCGCGGATCAGCCGGCCAGCTTCGCCTTCAACCGGCGTGGCACCCGGCCAAAGCGGCGGCCCCTCCCCTCGCCTTTCGCTGCGGATCAGCAAACCTTGGGCATTTTCGGGCGGCTCGGGCAGGGTGAAGAAGCGCCAGCGCGGGTCCATCGCTACAACGCGCAACTCTGGCGGCAGGCGGAACGCCATGCCGGAAGCCAGACCATATTCCTCGGCCGCGATGAAGGCCGCACCTTCGCGCCGAGCAGCCCGCGCCAGATCGGCCGCCAGCCCATCCCAGCCGCCAAGCCGTGCCAGGGTTGGGTCCTGCCGCCGCGGCAGAGGTATGGGCGCCGCAGTGGCTTGTAGATAGGCCGCCCCCGCCATGGCAAAGCCCAGCGCCAAGGCAGGGATGCGCCAGCGGCGCCAAGCGGCGGGCAGCAGCGCGGCGGCGGCAATGGCGGCGCTGGGGTAGAGGATCGCCGGCCAATTCCCCTGCACTCGGCTGCCCAAGGCCTGCCAGAGGAATATCGCCGCACCTGGCAGGATCAGGGCAAGCAACAGCCCAGCGCCGGTATCGCGGGCGCGCCAGACCTGCCGCGCGGCCATGAAGCCGCCTGCCACACAGAACAGAAACACCAAGGGCGTCACCAAAGCCACCTGCCCGCCGAGCAATTCGCCCAGCCAGCGGAGGCTCTGCCCCGCACCGCCCTCGGCCGTGCGCCCGCCCTGCTTGGCGAAGGATGCCCATTCATGCGCGGCGTTCCAGAAAATCACCGGGGCAAAAAGCGCCATCGCCAACGCGCCCCCCGCCCAAAGCTGCCAGTGCCTCAGCCAGCGCCGCGCCTCCGGCATCAGGAATAACCACAACACCAAGCCTAAGCCGAGCAAGGCAGCGGTATATTTGGACAGCAGCGCAGCGCCCGCAAAAAACCCGGCGGCCAGCCACCAGCGCGCATCCCCGCCCCGATGCGCCCGCGCCACGGCCCACAGCGTCACCACCCAGAAGAACAGCAAAGGTGTGTCCGGTGTCATGGTTACGGCGCCGAGGGCAGCGAAAAGCGTCGCATTCATCAAGGCAGCCGCCCAGGGGCCGGCGCTGCGACCGGGGAAAAGATCTTCCGTGCTGCGCGCCAGCATCAAGGAGCCAATGAACAGCGTGACTGGCCCCAAAACCCTCACGCCAAGCGCGTTTTCGCCAACCAGCGCCGTGCCGAGCCAGATGAAAATCGCAACCATGGGCGGATGGTCCAGATACCCCGGCTGCAAATGGCGCGACCACACCCAGTAATAAGCCTCATCTGGTGAAAGCGGCAGGATCGCCGCCAGCACCAGCCGCACACCCGTCAGCGCCAGCAGCGCAACCAGCCAAGGCTTCACTTGGCGCGCCAAACCAGCGTTGCGGAAACCGCGTAATTCCACACGACCGTCAGCGCTGCCCCCGCAGCGCCTGCGAAACCCCAGGCCAGCACGCCATCGCGCAGCAACAGATTGGCAATGCCGATATTGGCCGCAGCGCCCAATCCGCAGACCAGATAGAACAGCACCAATCCACGGAGCAGCGCAGGGCCACGCAGGCGCCGATCCCGATAGGTGATGCGATTATTCAGCAGAAAATTCGCGGTCATGGCGACAAGTGTTGCCGCCCATTGCGCGGGATTGAAGCCCATCCCGATCAGCCCGTGCAAAGCCCCAAGCACCGCCAGATGCACGAGCACACCAATGGCACCCACGGCGGCAAAGGACAGGAAGCGGAGCGGCACAACGCCACCCAAAGCCTTATCCGCAAGCAGGCCAGCGAATTCCAGCAGCACCGTCGCATCCAGCTTGCTTTCACCCGCAACCCGCGCACGGAAGGAATAGGGGATTTCCAGGCTGCGCAAGGGCCGCTTTGCCGAGAGCAGAATATCCAGCAATATCTTGAAACCCGTGCCCGTCAGGCGCGGCGCAATTTCCTCAAAGATGTCGCGCGGCAAGGCGAAAAACCCACTCATCGGATCGCTCACGCGCATCGGCAATGCGGCATTGGCAAGTGCGGCGCCGGTATCGGAAATCATTTGCCGCACAGCGGTAAGCCCGCCCTGCTTATCGCCACCTTCGATATTGCGGCTGCCGATCACAATATCCGCATGGCCCGCTTCCAAGGCTTCCAGCATGCGCGGCAGCAGGGTTTCATCATGCTGCAAATCACCATCAATCACCGCAAGATATGGCGCGGATGTTGCGAGCATCCCTTCAATGCAGGCGGAGGCAAGCCCGCGCCGCCCGATGCGCCTGATGCACCGGATGCGCGCATCCCCGGCTGCCATGGCGCGGACAGCGGCCGCGGTGCCATCCGGGCTGTCATCATCAACGAAAATCGCTTCCCAGGCGATGCCGGCCAGGGCCGCATCCAGCCGCGCCACCATGGGCGCAACATTCGCCGCTTCATTGAAGCAGGGAATCACCACGCAAAAGCGCGGCAGTGCTGCGGCAGTCACTTTTCGTCTTGCCAGGCAAGCCCTGCTTTACGGGCGGCCAATTGCATCTTCGGTTTGCCAAAAAGATAGCCCTGACCATAGCGAACGCCGAGTTCCAGCATGAGCGCCGCTTCTTCTTCGGTTTCAATGCGTTCCGCCACCACCTGAGCGCCGACGGTGCGGGCAAGGTCAACCATGGCGGCGATAAAGCCCCGATCACGTTCACTCTGCAAGGCATTGGCAACGTAAATTCCGTCCAACTTCACGTAATCCACCTTGAAGGCGCGCAAATATCGAAACGCCGCCGCACCGGCGCCGAAATCATCCAGGCAGACCGGAATTTTATGCTCCCGCAGCAATTCGATCATGCGGACGGCTTCATCCTCCTGCTCAATTTCAGCGGTCTCGGTGATCTCCACCACTAGCCGCTCCGCCATTCCAGGCGTATTTTCCAGCAGCTCCTTCATATCTTCGCGGAATTTCGGGCTTTGCAGCGAAAGCCCGGACAGATTGCAGGCAACACGGGTGCCGCCGGCACCACCGGCAGCCTCGAAAACGGCGCTGACCACGGCCCAATCAAGCTCTTCGGTCAGGCCTACCGCCTCTGCCAGGGCCACGAACTCGCCGGGATGGGACAACGCCACATCATCCGCCTGAAGAGGACGGATCAAGGCCTCATAATGATGCGGGCTACGATCAGCGAGCGATACAATGGGCTGGAAAGCCATGCGGAAGCGTCGTTCCGCGATACTGCGCCGGAGCATATTTGCCCGCTGCGATGCGCTATCCAAAAACCCGGCGAGCCCACCAGCAAACCCTGCCTTGGCCAGCGCATCATTCCCGCCACGGGCAAAGGCCGCAAGGGCGAAGCGCAGCGCCCGCGTTGCCTGCACGGGATTGAGGCCCTCAGCCTCCAGCCCTACAGCCATAGTGCCGACGGAAACATCAATCACGCCGCGCCTTTCGAGCAATTCGCTCACCGTCGCGGTCAGGGCCGGCAGGTCAAGCGGCACTTGGCCAGGCAGTAGGCCATAGCGCCCTTCACCAAGTTCGGTAGCAACTGCGCCCTCCCCGGCTTGCCGGTTCAGTCTTTCCTGAATCTCTCGATTAACCTCCTCGCCTGGAGCGAAGCTGCCCGTAGAGCTGGTTAACTCAAGAAAGCCGACCGGGCCGCCGGGTTCACCGGAACGCAGAATCTCCTCGGCCAGGGCCGCGAGGCCTGGCCCGCCAGGCAGGGGGCCAGCAGGTAATTCACGGGGTAAGGGGGCGAAGGTCAGCACAAACTTGGCATCCTCACCACCAAGCCGGAGACCGGCCACGCTAAAGGCAGTGGTTCCCTGATCCGCCAGCTTGAGAACTGCCGGTTTCAACCGCCCGTGTTCTGTCAAAAGCCCGAGTGCGATGGAAAAGGCTGGGCGGTCCGGAGGCGCCACGAGCGAGGTTACAGAATGACCGAGAAAATCCTTCGCATCCCGACCGAAACGCGCACGAAACGCGCCTTCAGCAAAGGAAATCCTGCCGCGGAGATCAGCCTCCACCAATAATTCGGCAGCCGCAAAGGCAAAGACCACAAAGCGGTCCCGGCTTCGACGCGGCGAACCAAGGTGCTGCGAAAACACGGCGCTTTCCATCATTCCTTCAAACACAGATGCCCTAAAGACCAGCCTAGAGATTAATTTATCGTTAAACGCTGAAGCCTGCATCATTCAGAGCGAAGTAATTCGTCTTAAGGCGCATGTTGATCCATTTTGTCCAATCGCGCCATGGGTTGACTGCACCGCAGCACAAGTACTCAAGGACAAGCGTAAAGCCGCTAATGCCATGACCTTGGCGGAATCGGCAAAATTGGCTCAGGCTATATCCCCTTGAACTCAGGAGCACCCCAATGAGCAGCAGCAGCGACTATACCCCCCCCAAGGTCTGGACCTGGAACAAGGCCAATGGCGGGCGCTTTGCCAATATCAACCGCCCCATCGCCGGCCCGACGCATGACAAGGAATTGCCGGTGGGCCGCCACCCCTTGCAGCTTTATTCCCTGGGCACGCCCAATGGCCAGAAGGTGACCATCCTGCTGGAGGAGCTTTTGGCGCAGGGCCACACAGGCGCCGAATATGACGCCTGGCTGATCCGCATTGGTGAGGGCCAGCAATTCGGCAGCGGCTTTGTCGCGGTGAACCCCAATTCCAAAATTCCCGCTTTATTGGATCGTAGCGGGCCAAAGCCCATCCGCGTTTTCGAAAGCGGGGCGATCCTGGTGTATCTGGCGGAGAAATTCGGCGCCTTCCTGCCACAGGACCCCGCCTTGCGCGCCGAATGCCTTTCCTGGCTATTCTGGCAAATGGGCAGCGCGCCCTATCTGGGCGGCGGCTTTGGGCATTTCTACGCCTATGCACCGTTGAGAATCGAATATGCGATTGACCGCTTCGCGATGGAAACCAAGCGGCAATTGGATGTGCTTGATCGGCGCCTGGCGGAAAGCCCCTATCTGGGTGGGGATGACTATACCATCGCCGATATCGCTGTCTGGCCCTGGTATGGCGGCCTGGTGAAGGGCTTCCTTTATGGCGCGGCGGAATTCCTGAGCGTGCATGAATACAAGCATGTGCAGCGCTGGGCAGAGGCCATCTTCAACCGCCCAGCCGTGAAGCGCGGGCGCATGGTGAACCGCGTGACGGGTGAGCCCGCCGAACAATTGCATGAACGCCACGACGCCAGCGATTTCGCAACCAAAACGCAAGACAAGCTGGCCGGCGGCGATTAGCGCCATCCTGGACTTTCGCGCTTCATTTGGCGTAACAGGAACGCTGGGCTTCGGCTTTGGCTTTTCAGGCAGGATTTTTTGCAAAAACCGCGCATCTATATTGATGGCTATAACCTATCCCTGCAGCAAGGCACGGGGGTTGCCACCTATGCGCGCAATCTGTCGCTGGCGCTGCGCGATCTGGGGGCGGAAGTTGGCGTTCTTTATGGGGGGCAATCGCGCACTGTCAGCCGCAACCCCATATTGCGTGAGGTTTCCTTCTTCGACGCGCCACTTGAACGCCGCCCAAGGCTGAAGGATATCCCGCGCAATATCCTGCGCACACTGGCGCTGCCCTTCGGGGAAATCGCAACCCGTGTGCCGGTAACCGGCAGCGTTGTCCGCGAACCTTTGCAAAATAGGCTGCCGCATTTCGATCATATCTGGAATGTGAAAGGGCTTTACGACAAGCAGCGCCTGTCCACGAAAATTGCGGCAGGGCGTATCCCCGTTCATTTCCTTGAACCACCGGAATTGATGCATTGGACCTTCCCCTTGGCGCTGCGCGCCGTTGGGGCCAAGAATATCTATACGCTGCATGACCTTGTACCGCTGCGGCTGCCCTATGCCACGCTTGACAATAAGCGCAATTACTTCCGGCTGCTGAACCATATCGCCAAGCACGCGGATCATCTGGTGACGATCAGCGAATCCTCGAAGAAGGATATCATGAGCTTCTTCGGCGTGCCCGAAGATCGCATTACGGTAACCTATCAGGCCGTGGATATTCCGGCGGCGCTGAAGAACAAGCCGATGCATGAGGTGAAGAACGAGATCGAGGGTAATTTCGGCATTCCCTTCAAGGGCTATTTCCTTTATTTCGGCGCGCTGGAACCGCGCAAGAATGTGACGCGCATGATCGAAGCGCATCTTGCTTCCGGTATTCCTGATCCCTTGGTGATCGTCGGCAAAAAAGTCTGGCGCCGCAAGCGCGATCTGCGCTTCCTGGCACAGCATGACAGGCTGCTTTCACTGCTGGATAAGAATGCGGGTGGGGGTCCGCTGTCGCGCGTCATTCAACTTGATTATTTGACTTTCCCTGTTCTGGTCAGCCTGATCCGCGGTGCCAAGGCCGTATTGTTTCCCTCACTCTATGAAGGTTTCGGCCTGCCTGCGCTTGAAGCCATGATGCTCGGCACACCAGTGCTTACTTCCAATACATCCTCCATGCCGGAATTGGTTGGCGATGCGGCGCTGCAGATTGATCCCTACGATATGCAGGCCATGGTGGAGGGCATTCGCGCACTTGCCAGTGACGAGGCGCTGCGCGGGCGGCTTTCGGAAGCAGGGCCGTTGCGCGCCCAGGCATTTTCCGTGGATCGGTATCACGCGCGCCTTGCCGCGCTTTACGGGCGCTTCGTGACCTTGCCGGAAAGATAGCCATTGGCACGGTTTTTTGACGATATGCTGCATGCGTTGCGCCGGCTTTTGACAAAGCCCGAGGAAAATAGCCTTTCCGCGCTGCCGCCCGGGCGCGCTTCAGCCGCGCCACAAAGCCAGCGCGCTGAAGAAGCGAATGCCGCCCCCGGCGCCGCGTTAGCGCCTAAACCCCAAATGGGTCAGAAGCGGATTATTTTCGATATTTCCGACCTTATTCAATTCTTGCGCGAAAGCCGCATCCCATCCGGCATACAGCGTGTTCAACTCAACATCATCCATTATGCCGTGACCGATTTTCGGGATCGGGCCAATCCCATCATCGTCTATTTCGATCAGGCACAAAATGATTGGCTGCATATCCCCGAAGACATCTTCCTGGCGTTTTATCAGGCGACCGAAGCGAATGATGAGGCGGATGAGGAAGCCTTCCAGACCTTGATGCAGGGCCTATCAAAACACCAGCCACTGGTTGCGCATCTGACCCAGTTTTCGCCGCATGATCACTTCCTGCTTGTCAATCTTGGTTCATCATGGTGGATCGAGAATTACTTCCAGAAAATACGCGAATTGCGAAAATATCATGATCTTCGCTATGTGCCGATGATCCATGACTGCATTCCCCTGATGGTGCCGGAACATTGCCCAAGCGCCTTGGTTGAGGATTTTCGCCACTGGTTCTTTGGCGCCATGCTGCAAGCGGATGCGGTGCTCACGAATTCGCATTGGTCGGGCAAGGATATAGATCACCATCTGAATGCCGCATTTCCCGATGCAGCGCTTCCCGTTCATCCAATAGCGCTGAATGGGAATATGCGCAGCCATCTTGCAGGCCGCGCGCTCACGGAAAGGGGTATAGTTGGGCATATCCTGCCCAGCAAGGCGCCCTTTGTTCTTTGTGTCGGCACCTTGGAAAGCCGAAAGAATCATATACTGCTTTTCAAGGCCTGGGCCCGGCTGATCGAACGCCATGGCACGGAAGCAGTGCCCTATCTGATCTGCCTTGGCCGCGCCGGTTGGCTATTTGATGAGGCGGCGGAGTTTCTGCGCGCCAATCCGGCGCTCCATGAACGCATCCTGCTGATTTCAAGCCTGACAGATGGCGCGCTGGCCACGCTTTATGAGGAATGTCTGTTTTCCATCTTCAACAGTTTCTACGAAGGCTGGGGCTTGCCCGTTACGGAAAGCCTATCCTTCGGCACGCTGCCACTGGTTGCCAGCAATACCTCATTGACTGAGGCCGGCGGCAAGGCCGCTGTCTATTTCCGCGACAATGACCTTGAAGATATCAGCGAAAAGCTTGAGATGCTTATTTTCAATAACACCAAAAGATTGGCCCTGCGCGATCACGCGCGCGCCAATGCGGCAATCCGGGATTGGCGCGCGGTCGCGGATGAATTCATTGATCGTATTATTGCGACCGAACCTAGTGCCGCGCTACGGCAAGCAAAATTTCTGCATCTACCACTTGGGCAGTTGATCCATCTTGGCAAGGCGACAGCGCCGACGCCACCTCTCGAAAGGGCGCTGGGCGATCTGCTGCGCGATGGGCTCAATTGGCACAGGCCGGAAGATTGGGGTTCCTGGACCAAGCCCGGCGTGGCAAGCCTTAGCCTGCCGCTGCCTGATGATCTTGCCGAACGGGATTTGCTGCTTTGCCTGCGGCTGCGAGGCCCTGCTTTTGCGACGCCAATCAAGATCAGCTTCTTCACCGATGGAAAACATGTTTTCGGCCCAATTGAACGCGAAATCGGCCGTGGCAAGCGCCTTGGGCTTTGGTTCAACCTGCGCCTGAAAGCCAAGCAGCTTCGCCTTGATATTGATGGCGGCGCTGGAACCTCACTTGGTCCCAATGACCGGGATGTTGGCATCGGTGTCACGCATCTCATGCTCTGCCATGCGGGAGATGCTGAAGCGCGGCGAAGCTTCTTGCGCGCCTTTCCGGAATTCGGCCTGGCGTCACGCCTTAAGGGCCGCGCCACATTGGAACGGATTGATATTCCCGGCCAATGAAAGCTATGCTTGCCGCAAGACGCCTTGATTGAACCTTGGGTTTTTGTCACAAAAAGGATCATCACGCATGCTGAGCGAGCCCGGCCATTACGATTATATGCCATGGCGCCGCCGCCCAAAGATCACCTGGCCCAATGGCGCGCGCATCGCCTTTTGGGTTGCGCCAAATATCGAACATTATGAGCTTGACCCCCCGCCCAATGCGCGCCGCATGCCCTGGACGCGCCCGCAGCCCGATGTGCTCGGCTATTCCTGGCGCGATTATGGCAATCGTGTTGGCTTTTGGCGCATGGCGGATGTCATGGCGCGGCACGGCGTGCGCGGCAGTGTCTCGCTCAATGTCGCGGTCTGTGATCATTATCCGGAAATCATCGAACGCTGCTGCGATTTGGACTGGGAATTGTTCAGCCACGGCACCTACAATACCCGCTATTTCTACGGCATGAATGAGGATCAGCAGCGCGCGGTCATTCGCGAAAATCGGGAAACCATCAAGCGCGCAAGCGGGCAGGATTTGGATGGTTGGCTGACACCCGCCATTTCCAATGACGAAACCACCCAGCATTTGCTGGCGGAAGAAGGCATCAAATACACACTTGATATGCTGCATGACGACCAGCCGACACCGATCAAGGTGCGCAGCGGGAATTTGATCAGCATTCCCTATTCGCTTGAAATCAATGATGTGCCGCTACTGGTCATGCGCAATACGCCGCCGGAACGCTTCGCCGCCATCTGCAAGGCGCAATTCGATCAGCTTTACGAAGAAGGCGCTGAAAGCGGCACGGTGATGTGCATGCCGCTGCATCCCTTTCTGATCGGCCAACCGCACCGCATCAGCGCGTTGGATGATGTGCTGCGTCATGTGGTGGCACATGACAAGGTATGGCTGGCCACCGGGCGGGAAATTGCCGCCTGGTATACCGAACATCATTTGGCAGAAGCGCAATCCTGGATCGCGGCGGGGACACCATGAAGGGCTTGCCTGAAGACTATTTGCACTATCCGCAGCGCCAGCGCGGGATGGATCATGAGATTTATCCGTTTCGCGCCTTGCCTGCGGCACAACCCGTAAGCTGGCCCAATGGCGCGCGCATCGCGCTTTGCATCGCGGTCCATATGGGCCATTTCCCAATGGATATGCCGCTTAAGCCCTTGATCGCGCCGGGCGGAATGGAACGGCCCTATCCTTCCTATTGGGATTATACGCTGCGCGATTACGGCAACCGCATCGGCGTCTATCGCCTAATGAACTCGCTCAAGGCGCGCGGCTTGCCGGCTACAGCCTTGCTCAGTGCAGTGCTTGCGCGCCGCTACCCGGTATTGATGGATGATCTTGCGGCCGCGCAATGGGAAATTACCTGCGCGGGCTTGGATATGGGGCGGCTGCATCATAGCGGCGTGCCATTGGATGAAGAACGCGCCACGGTGCAGGAAGCGGCGGCGCTATTGCGTGGCCGTTTCGGTGCTTCGGTGCGCGGCTGGCATTCGCCGGCGCATTCCGAATCCAGCCATACGCTCAGCCTGGTCGCGGCAGCCGGCTTCAGCTTCACCACCGGCTGGGCGAATGATGACATGCCCTATGTGATGACCACCGATGCAGGGCGCCTTATCTGCATGCCGCTATCGCAGGATTTGTCGGATCAGCGCATGCTGCACCAGCAGCATTTGGCGACCGAGGATTTCACCAACGCCATTCTGACAGCGCATGAGACACTCGATCACGAAGCGCAGCAAACCGGCAGTGGGCGTATTTTGGTGGTGCCCGTAACACCTTGGCTGATGGGCGTGCCGCATCGTATCCGCGCCTTCAATAATATGCTTGATGGCATCATGGCGCGCGGCCGTATCTGGCCCGCCACCATGGGCCAAATAGCGGAATATTGGCACGCGCAAAACCGAGACTAATCCTTCGGCGCGCCCATGGTGTAAGGCTTCAGTGCGGCATGGATCATGGCGTGGGTTGGTGTTGGCACGCCAAGCGCGCGGCCCAGCGCCACGACCTTGCCAGACAGCCAAGGCAATTCAATCCGATTGCCGCGAATCAAATCCACCGCCATGGAAGCGCGCATGCCGGCCGGCGCGCCCATGGTGAATTTCATGCTGCGTTCCAGCACATCATCCGGCAACCAAACACCCTTTGCGCGGGCCAGCGCAATCACTTCGTCAAACCCAGAGCGAAAATAGGGCGCGATATCCGGGTCATCGCGCAATTCGCCAAGCGGGCGGCGCGTGAGTGCCGTCATGCCAGAATTCGTCGCCAGGATAATGAATTTCAGCCAAAGCTCGGTCAGGATGCGCTCGCTCAGTGTCGCGTCAAAACCGGCGCGCTGGCACCATTCCAGAAATGTCTTGGCACGTGGGGAGATGCTGCCATCCAGCTCACCAAAGGCAAGGCGCATGAAGGCGCCAGTCTGGCGAATGACGCCCGGCGCATCAATGGTAGCGCTGATTTGCGCGACACCCCCCATCACCGCGCGTGCGCCCAGAATGGGAATCAGTCTTTCGCTGGCATCAATGCCATTCTGCAAGGGCAGGACGGCCGTATCCGGCCCAACCATTGGGCGGATCACCTCACCGGCGCTTTCCACATCCCAAAGCTTCACGCAAAACATCACCAGATCAACCGGGCCAATGCTCGCGGGATCATCAGTAGCCTTGGTCGGCATAAGATGCGTCTCGCCTCGGCCACCCGTAATGTGCAGGCCGTCACGCTGCATCGCCGCCAGATGCGCCCCGCGGGCGATAAAGGTTACATCCGCGCCCGCCTTGGCCAAGGCCGCGCCAAAACCGCCGCCAACACCACCCGTTCCCATCACCGCAATGCGCATGAAAAATCTCCTGCCATGGCGGTCAGTGTATCGCTACGCGGCAAGCCTGTCATGTCGGGCGCGAAGCACGGTTTCCTGCTCGAATCTCGGGCTGCATCACGGTATATTGAGCAAGCTTCAGCCCCCAGCCCCAGGATGAGCATGGCTTTCGCGCAGACCATCGGCACCACGCGTTATGTCTTCCCCGATCTGAAGACATTGCTCGCGCGCGCGACCCCCTTCCGGTCCGGCGACGCGCTGGCTGGTGTAGCAGCCGAAACGGCTGAGGAACGCATCGCCGCGCAACGCGCCTTGGCTGATCTGCCGCTCACGCATTTTCTTTCGGAAAGCGTGGTCCCCTATGAGGTGGATGAGGTAACGCGCCTGATCCAGGACAGCCATAACAAACAAGCCTTCGCCCCGATCCGCAGCCTGACGATCGGCGGGTTGCGCGATTGGCTGCTTGCCGATTCTGCGGATAGCGCAATAATTGCAGCGCTCGCGCCCGGGCTGACGCCGGAAATGGTCGCGGCAACCTCCAAGATCATGCGCGCGGCGGATTTGATCACGGTCGCGGCAAAATGCGTGAATGTGACGCGCTTTCGCAATACCATCGGGCTCAAGGGCAGGCTTTCCATTCGCCTGCAACCCAATCACCCGACCGATGATCCGCGCGGCGTCGCTGCCGCCACGCTTGATGGTTTATTGCTCGGCGCCGGCGATGCGGTGATTGGCGTCAATCCCGCAACCGATAATGTTGAAGCCGTGTTGCGGATTCTGGATATGCTGGATCGGCTGCGGCTGGCCTATGACATCCCAACGCAAAGCTGCGTGCTGGCGCATGTCACCACCACCATGCGCGCCATGGATCTGGGCGCGCCGGTTGATCTGGTGTTTCAATCCATCGGCGGGACTGAGGGCGTGAACCGGTCTTTCGGTGTTGATCTCGCCTTGCTCACTGAAGCGCATGAACAGGCGCTTACGCTCAAGCGTGGCAGCCTTGGGCAGAATGTCATGTATTTCGAAACCGGTCAGGGCAGCGCGCTAAGTGCGGAGGCGCATCACGGCGTGGATCAGCAAACCCTGGAAGCGCGCGCCTATGCGGTTGCGCGGCGCTTTTCGCCCCTTTTGGTCAATTCGGTAGTGGGCTTTATCGGTCCGGAATATTTGTTTGATGGCAAGCAGATTCTCCGCGCCGGGCTGGAAGATCATTTCTGCGGCAAGCTGCTTGGCCTGCCGATGGGGGTTGATGTTTGCTACACCAACCATGCGGAAGCAGATCAGGATGATATGGATGCGCTTCTCACCTGCCTTGCTGCCGCAGGTGTCACTTACGTCATGGGCGTGCCGGGTGCGGATGATGTGATGCTCGCCTATCAATCCACCTCCTTCCATGATGGGCTTTATGCGCGCGCCGCACTCGGCAAACGCCCCGCGCCGGAATTTGAGGATTGGCTGAACCGCATGGGCATTGGTGCGACGACTGAGGCGATCCCTGCGCGCCTGTCACCCGCGCTGATTGGTCTTGCATGACCACGCCCAGCAAATGGCGCGATTTGCGCCGCTTCACGGATGCGCGCGTGGCGCTTGGCCGCGTTGGCAATGCGCTGCCCACTGCCGCGCATTTGGATTTTCAGGAAGCGCATGCGCGCGCGCGTGATGCGGTCTGGTCCAGCTTGGATGTGGCGCAATTGGAAGCAGCGCTGGCGCCACTTGGCCGGCCAATCGAACGCGTGACAAGCCAGGCAAAAGAACGTCGGCGCTTTTTGCTGCGCCCCGATCTTGGACGCAAACTGCCTGAAGATTGCCTGCTACCTAAAACGCCGGGCTGTATCGCGCTTGTGGTGGCGGATGGGCTTTGCGCCAGCGGCGTGCAGCAACAGGCGCCGGCTTTACTCGCCGCGCTGGTGCCCGCCCTTGGCAAGGCCGGCTTCACGGCCGGCCCCATCATCATCGCCGAACAGGCGCGCGTTGCGCTTGGTGATGATGTGGCAGAAGCACTGGAAGCCGCAGCCGTGGTGGTGATGATAGGCGAAAGACCCGGGCTTTCCGCAACCGACAGCATGGGGCTTTACCTGACTTGGGCAGCGCGGCGCGGCAGTAATGACGCGATGCGCAATTGCATCAGCAATATCCGCCCGGGCGGCCTGACTACTGATGCCGCTGCCGCAAAGGCGCTTTGGCTATTGGTTGAAGCACGCAAGCTTGGCGCCACGGGTGTCGCGCTCAAGGATGAAATGCCGAGCCATTATCGGCTGACGTAACGGCGCTACCTTTCAGCTTGTCGCGCGCAGCAATTTGCCCGGTAGCGCGCCCGTATCATGCCCCGCTTCGCGAATGGGCTGTCCGGCCACCAGAGTCATGTCGTAGCCCTCAACACGCTGCACCAAACGGCGCCCGCCCGCGGGCAGATCATAGATCATCTCCGGGTGATACAGGCGCAGCGCATCGAAATTGATGATGTTCACATCAGCCATCGCGCCGGGTGCCAAGCGGCCGCGATCCGTCAGGCCGAAGAAATCCGCGGTTTCACTGGTTTGCCGCTTCACCACGAATTCCAAGGGCAGCCCATCACCGCGCTTCCGATCGCGTGCCCAATGCGTCAGCATGAAGCTCGGCGTGGAGGCATCGCAAATCACGCCGCAATGCGCACCGCCATCGGAAAGGCCAAGCACTGTTGCCTTATCCATATTCATTTCGCGCACCACGGAAAGATCACCCGTCACGTAGTTGGTGACGGGGAAATAGAGCATCCGCCCACCATCAGCACCCACCAGGAAATCATAGCAATAGGAAGCCGGGTCCTGCCCTGACTTGGCGGCGAGTGCGGCAATGCTGCGATCCCGCGGCGGTTCATAATCCGGCGGATCGCCCAATTCGAACATATTGTCCCAACGCGTCGCGATCTGGCGTGACAGCGGCGGCAATACATCCAGCAGCCGCTTTGATGCTTCCTCGGACAGAATCTTGCGCCGCACCTCCGGGTCACGCAGCCGCGCCAATTGCTCGGCCGGCGGCAACCCGGCCAACGCGGCAAAGCTTTCGCGCAATGCAAAGGGATTGAGCGATGTCGTCAGCCCCAGAATCAGCCCCACTGTGCGCCCCGCAACTTGCGCGGCAAGGCTGAGCCCCTCGGCGCGCGCCTCATGCACGCCCTGCATCAGGCGGCGCCAACGCTGCGGGTCATAGGCGCGATCCGTCAGCAGGAACCAAACCGGGCGCTTGGTGGATTTCGCCACTTCACGCAGCCAGCGGAATTCCGCCGCCTCATCCTCAAAATCGCTCAACATGCCGAAAGTGCCACGCCCGGCCCGCCCCATGGCGCGCCCAATGGCGAGCAATTCTTCTTCTTCCGCATAGCGGCCAGGCACCAGATCGCCAGCCAGGGTCTTGTGCTGATCCGTGCGCGATGTGGTGAAGCCAAAGGCGCCGGCTTCCAGCGCTTCCTGCGTCAGCCGCGCCATGGCTTCGATATCATCGCCTGTCGCGTTTTCGCGCTTCAACCCGCGTTCGCCCATCACATAAACGCGCAAGGGATGATGCGCGAGCTGCGCACCGATATTGAGCGTGCGCGGCATGGCTTCCAAAGCGTCAAGATATTCAGGGAAGCTTTCCCAATTCCATTTCAGCCCTTCGCTCAGCGTAATGCCCGGAATATCTTCCACGCCTTCCATCAGATCAATCAGCGCCTGATGATGGCTTTTCTGTACTGGCGCGAAGCCAACGCCGCAATTCCCAAAAAGCAGAGTCGTCACGCCATGCCATGAAGAAGGTGCCAGCTTCGGGTCCCAGGTGGCTTGCCCATCATAATGCGTATGCACATCCACCCAGCCAGGTGTCACCAGCCGGCTTTCGGCTGAAACATCGCGCCGTGCCGGCCCGGCCTTGCCACCCACCTGCGTGATGCGGTCGCCATCAATCGCGACATCGCCGGTGTAACGCGGCGTGCCAAGCCCATCCACAATGGTGCCGCCGCGGATCACGATATCATGCATGGTGCTTCTCCATCCGGCTTGCTGCTGGCCCGCACTCACTCGGACCGGTCATATCGAAGCGTTAAGCTAGCCAAAGCCCCCTGCCCCGGCAAGCGCAGCTTGCCCTGCCAAGGCACCCTGTCTAGCCTTTCCCAAATGGCTGGGGGCATTGCGCTTTCGGCTTTTGCAAAGCAAGGAAACCCCGATGGCCACGCCGATAAAGCCGCGCTTCCCCGAATTGACGCCCGATAGCATGAACGCAGACCAGCGCGCCGCGGCTGAGGGCATCATCAAAGGCCCGCGCGGCGGTTTGCGTGGCCCCTTTAATGCCTGGCTCCGGAGCCCGGTTTTTGCCGATAGGATGCAGAAGGTTGGCGAATATCTGCGCTTCAACAGCTCCATCCCCACCGATTTGAATGAATTCGCCATTCTGATCACGGCGCGGGTCTGGACCAGCCAATATGAATGGTATGCGCATCACGCCATGGCCATGAAGGCCGGCCTGCCGCCCGCCATCGCGGCCGACCTTGCCGCCGGCCGCCGCCCCGCGGATATGACGGAAGATCAGCGCATTGTCTATGAATTCTGCACGGAATTGCACCGCGATCATGGCGTATCTGACGCAACCTTCGCCGCCACTATTGCGCGTTTTGGCGAACAAGGTGCGGTGGATTTGATTGCCGTCAGTGGCTATTACGTCGCGGTATCCATGACGCTGAATGTCGCGGAAGTACAAATCCCGCCCGAGGCAACACGACTTCCGCCACTGCCAAAAGCGTGAGAGCCATATGGGGCGGCAGCACGCCGCCCCATGCGGCTTGGATCAGCTACGCACGAAGGCGCAACCACCATCGGCAATCGGGCGGAAAGCCTCATCAGCCGACGTCGTCTGCAAGAGCTTGTAGTAATCGAAGGGGCCCCTGCTTTCCTCCGGGCTTTTCACCTCAAACAAATAGGCGGGGTGCATCTTCCGCCCATCGGCGCGGATGGTGCCTTGACCAAAGGCATCATCATCCGTCGGCATCGCCTTCATGCGCTGCACGGTGGCAAGGCCGCTTGCCTTGGCGGCTTGCACGCCCAAATCCGCCACCGCCTTCAGATAATGCAGCGTACCGGAATAATCGCCGGCATGGCTCATGCCAATGGCGACCTGGCCGGCCACCGCTTGGGCACGGCGCCAGAAGGCGCGGGTGCGATCGTTCAAATCCCAATAGAAGGTTTCCGTGCAGACCAGGCCTTGAGCGGTTCTAAGGCCAAGCGCATGCACATCCGGCAGGAACATGAGCATGGAGGCAAGCTTGGTGCCGCGCCGCGTAATGCCGAATTCCGCCGCCTGCTTGATGCAGTTGATGGTATCCGTCCCCGCATTGGCAAAGCCAATCACCTTGGCGCGCGAAGCCTGCGCCTGCAGCAGGAAGGACGAGAAATCGGTGGTGCCCGGAAATGGTGTGCGCACGGAACCAATCACGCGCCCACCTGCCGCCTGCACAAAGGCCGTGGTGTCGCGTTCCAGCGAATGCCCAAAGGCGTAATCGGCAGTGATGAAGAACCAGGTATCGCCACCGGCACGCACTGTCGCACCGCCGGTGGATTTGCCGAGCATGAAGGTATCATAGGCCCAATGCACCGTATTCGGGCTGCAAGCGCGGCCAGTCATATCCGATGTGGCGGTAGAGGTCGGGATGGTGACCTTGTTCTTTTCCCGCGTGAGTTCCGCCACAGCCAGCGCCACGGATGAAGCGGCCAGGCTGAGTGTCATATCCACGCCGTCACGATCATACCATTGGCGCGCGATATTCAAGGCGACATCGGGGCGGTTCTGGTGGTCCGCCACAACGGTTTCCACGTTGAAACCGCGCTGGCCGAATTCCTGCACCGCCAGGCGTGCGCAAGCGACCGTGGTCGGACCATTGATGTCGCGGAAAGTGCCGGACATATCGGTCAGAATACCGATGCGGATGGTATTTGCCGCTTGCGCCTTTGCGCTGCGCCAGGGCAGACCACCAAGGGCTGCTGCACCGCCGGCGGCGGTCAAAACGGAACGTCTTTCGATGGTCATGTTAACTCCCTTCGTCTCCCGGTTGTCTGGATGAAGCTTCCCAGAAGCCGGGCTCTTACCCCAGGCGCCGGCTGAAATCCATGCCTATTCGGCGGCCGCGCGGCTCGCGGGCGGGCGAAAGGCTGGGATCACATGCTGGGCGAAAAGCGTCAGGCTGCGCAGGATTTTCTCATGCCCGTAATAGGGCGGGTAATGCAGCAGCAGGCTGGTCATGCCGGTGCGCGCTTGCAGGGCGCGCAGCTTCGCAATCACCGTGGTTGGGCTGCCATGCAGCAGCGTGGTCTCCGCCAGCACCCCGTAATCCAGCGCCTGGCCTTTCTCGGAAACCGAGCCAAGGTAACCGCTGGTGCCGGCACTATTGAAATTGCGGATGTGATGCAGGATGTGTTCTTCCGTATCGGCCCGCGCCTGGTCATCGGTTTCCGCCACATAGACCATGCGCGCGATATCAATATGCCCAGCCGCCGGGTTATTGCGCTGCGGCGATGGCGCGGTGGCGAGCGCTTCGCGATAAATCTTCGCTTGCGCGGAAAGGGTTTCAATCCCGGGCAGTGTGCTCAGCATCAAGCCAAAGCCGTTGCGCCCGGCATAGGCAATGGACCGATCCGTCCCACCCGCCATATAAAGCGGCGGATGCGGAAGCTGGATTGGCACGGGCAGCATTTCATATTGCCCTTCCACCTTGCCCTTGAAGAATTTGCCCTCATGCGTCCAACGCCGGCGATGGAAGCCATCAAAAATCAGCTTCACACTTTCCTCAACAATATCGCGCCGCGCCTCAAAATCCTTGCCAAGGCCTTCAAACTCATAAGGCCGATAGCCGCTGCCCAGGCCCAGCATCACGCGGCCATTGGAAAGCACATCCACGAAGGCAGTGTTTTCCACGACGCGGATCGGGTCATAAAGCGGCAGCGTAATCACGCCGGCGGCGAGCTTGATGCGACTGGTGCGCGCCGCCAGGTAGGACATATACACAAAGCAATCTGGCATGATGCCGTAAGTGGTGCTGAAGTGATGTTCAGCGATCCAGGCGGTATCAAAACCGAGCGCTTCGGCGCGCAGGATTTCCTCGGTCGTGCGCGCGGTGACGCCCTGATGCGGATAGGGTTCTTCCACCGGGTTCGGGTGGCTCGTCATCAGAATGCCGAATTCCATTGCTGCTTCCTCCTGCCGCGATGCTTGTGGTGGCGCTACTTGTCAGCTTCCTTGGGCGTGGCGCGCACCTCAATGCCTGCCAGTTTTTCCATATGCTGAATGGTGGAAACGAAATCCTCAGGCCCGGAACCCATGGCCAAAGCCATGGAAAGATATTGCCGCGCTGCCGGCCCCATGAACATGGGCACGCCAAAACGCTCCGCTTCTTCCAGACACAGCTTCACATCCTTATGCATCAGCCCGGCGGCAAAACGCACCGGGAAACCTTGCGTGCGTTCCGTGATGGCCTGCGGCACGCGCTTTTCCGACATGAAGGAACGCCCGCTGGAGGCATTCAGCACATCAAACATCAGCTTGGTATCAAGGCCGGCCTTGGCGCCGAGCACCATGCCTTCCAAACAAGCGAGCGTATTGCTGGCAAGAATGACATTATTCACCAGCTTCATGGTCTGCCCAAGGCCCGGCGCCGCGCCAAGGTAGAAGATATTCTGACCGATCTGCTTGAGCACTGGTTCCACCGCTTTTTGCGATGCCGCATCGCCCGATGTCATGATGGCAAGCGTGCCTGCCTCGGCGCCCGAAACACCGCCGCTGACCGGGCCATCAATCTGATGAATGCCTTTCGCGGCCAAGCCTTCCGCCACGCGGCGCGCTATAGTCGGCCCGGTAGTGGAAAGATCCACCACGATCTTCGCCTTTTTGCCGTGCACCAACCCATCCGCACCAAGCGCCACCGCTTCCACCGCGGCAGGCGTGGGCAGGCTGAGCAGTACCGCATCGCATTGATCGGCGACATCGCGCGCGCTGGTCGCGGCCGTCGCACCCATGGCCGTAAGGGACGCAACCGCCTTCGCATCAAGATCATGCACCACCAGCGCATGGCCGGCCTTCACCAGCCGCCGCGCCATGACACCACCAATATTGCCAAGGCCGATGAAACCAAGCTTCATGACATTCCTCATCACCATCACGCTGGGCTTGCTTGGCCCGCGCTATTATTTGCGAGCAAGGCTCCGCCCGGAAGCGCTATCAGTCAAGAGGTGGCGTCACCGCGTGGGCGGCAGCTTGGTGAAATCACCAAAGCGCATGCTGGGATGGCTGCGGGCATATTGCGGCGGGAAGGCCGCCGGCTCACGCAGCGCCTCTGCCGCATGCCAGGCCCAGCGGGGGTTATAGCTCATGCCCCGGCCAATCGCGATCAAATCCGCCGCGCCATCGCGCAAAGCCTGATCCGCCTGTGCCGGTTCATTGATCAGCCCAACCGCGATGGTTGGAATCCCGGCATCTTCGCGAATGCGCCGCGCCATCGGCACTTGGTAGCCGGGGCCAAGATCAATCTGCTGATCCGGGCTGCTGCCGCCGGAAGACGCGCAGATGAAATCGCAGCCAAGCTTCTTCAATTCCTGCGCGAAAACCACACTATCCTGCAGCGTCCAGCCACCTTCAATCCAATCCGTGGCCGATACCCGCACACCGAGTGGCTTATCCTCAGGCCAAACCGCGCGCATGGCGGCGAAAACCTCCAGCGGGAAGCGCATGCGGCCCGCGATATCGCCGCCATATTCACCATTGCGATTATTCGACAGTGGCGAGAGGAAAGAATGCAGCAAATAGCCATGCGCCGAATGTAGCTCAATCAAATCAATGCCAAGCGCATCGGCGCGTCTGGTCGCCTGCACGAAAAACGCCTTGATCTCCGCGAGCCCCGCATGGTCCAGCATGCGCGGCGCTGGGCGCCCGGGAAAGGCGATATCGCCTGGGCTGATCGGGTGCCAGCCGCCCTCCTCAGGCCCGATATACTTACCGCCCAGCCAGGGTTGCGCCGTGGAGCCCTTGCGCCCCGAATGGGCCAATTGCAGCGCAATTTTTGCCTGACCATGCTGGCGGCAAAACGCGATTACCCGTGCCAGCGATGCCTGCTGCGCATCATTCCAAAGTCCCAGATCAAACCGCCCCACGCGACCGCGGGGCTCAACCGCCGTTGCCTCAAAAAACATGAGGCCAGCGCCGGAGACCGAGAAATTCCCGTAATGCATCAAGTGCCAATCCGTCGCCTCATTGCCGGCGCTCCCCGAATATTGCGCCATGGGGGAGACAATGATGCGGTTGGGCAGTGTCAGGCCACGCAGCATAAACGGCGAAAAAAGTCGGCTTGGCATTGGCGGTTTCCCCTTTTGCGGGGATACTCGCCCTCGTCCCGTCTGGCGCGCAAGCCCCGGGCTTGGGTATATGAATTTCCTGTCATGCGGCGCGGTGCCTTGCCCGGCCGGAAAGGGTGGATGCGATGAATGAAATGCGGCGAACAATGCCAGCAAACACCGGGCCGGCCCTGACAGACCCCGATGTGATCATCATCGGCGCCGGCATTTCCGGCCTTTACCAGCTCTATCGGTTGCGGGAGCTTGGCTATTCGGTCCAGGTTTTTGAAACCGGCAGCGATCTGGGCGGCACCTGGTATTGGAACCGCTACCCCGGCGCGCGGTTTGACTCCGAAAGCTACACCTATGGCTATTCCTTTTCCGATGAGCTTTTGCAGGAATGGAGCTGGAGCGAGCATTTCGCCCCGCAGCCCGAAACGCTCCGCTATTTGCAGCATGTCGCGCAAAAATTCGATCTGCGCCGCCATATCCAATTCGATAGCCGCGTCGTCAGCGCGCATTTTAATGAGGCGTCGCAACGCTGGGCTGTCACGCTTGATAGTGGCGCGCAGCATCATTGCCGCTTCCTGATTACCGCCATTGGCCCACTTTCCGCCGATACGCTGCCCCGCATTCCAGGTGTTGAGAGCTTCACCGGCCAATCCTTCCATACCTATCGCTGGCCGCATGAAGCCGTGAATTTTGCTGGCAAGCGCGTCGCGGTGATTGGCACAGGCGCAACCGGCGTGCAGGTAATCCAGACCATTGCTGCTGAGGTTGGTTCGCTCACCGTGTTTCAACGCACGCCCAATTGGTGCGCGCCCTTGCATAATCGCCCCATCACGGAAGAAGAACAGCGCCAGATCAAGGGCAATTATCCTGCGCTTTTTGCGCTACTGCGCACCACGCCTGGTTGCTATATCCATAATGCCGATCCGCGCAGCGTGTTTGAAGTCACCCCCGAAGAACGCGAAGCCTTTTGGGAGCAGCGCTACGCCGAACCAGGCTTTGGCATTTGGCAGGCGAATTACCGCGATGTCCTGACCGACCCCAAGGCCAATGCGCTGATCAGTGATTTCATCGCGCGCAAGATCCGCCAGCGCGTGAAGGACCCCGCCGTTGCGGAAAAGCTCATCCCGAAAAATCACGGTTTTGGCACGCGTCGTGTTCCACTCGAAACCCGGTATTTTGAGGCCTATAACCGCGACAATGTGCGGCTGGTGGACATCAATGAAACCCCGATCGAGCGCATTACGCCAAAGGGCATCAGGACAAGCAATGCCGAATATGAATTCGATATGATCATCTACGCCACGGGCTTTGATGCCATTACCGGCGCTTTTGATCGGATTGATTTCCGCGGTGTGGGTGGCCAAAGGCTGAAGGATAAATGGGCCAATGGACCAAAAACCTATCTTGGTCTCCAATCGGCAGGTTTCCCGAATATGCTGACCATTGTCGGGCCGCATAATGCCTCCACGCGCTGCAATATCCCGCGCTGCATTGAACAGAATGTGGAATGGGTGACGGACCTCATGCGCCATGTGCGCGACAACGGCATCACGCGTTTTGAGACAACGGAAGCCGCGGAAGCCGAATGGTCGCATCACATCGAAACCCTGGCCGAGGGCTTGCTCTATACGCAGATTGATTCCTGGGCGACGGGCATCAACCGCAATGTCGAAGGCCGAGATCAACGACGCATTCTGCAATATCAGGGCGGTGCGCCGGCCTATCGCGCCAAATGTGATGAAGTTGCCGCGCAAGGCTATGCCGGCATGATCCTGAGCTGAGGGGCAAAACATGCGCAAAAATCCTGTCCGCGTCGCGCTTCGCCAAGGCCGCATGGCCCATGGCATTATGGCAACGGAGTTCCTGACACCGGGGCTATGCCAAATCCTCGGCAATGCCGGCGCGGATTACGTGATTTTCGATATGGAACATGGCGGCATGGGCATTGACGCGATCAAGGCGCAATGCGCCTTCGCGCGCCATGCCGGCGTGGTGCCTTTGGTGCGTGTCACGGGCCATCACTATCATCTGATCGCGCCTGTGCTGGATGCAGGCGCCATGGGCATCATGGAACCCATGGTGGAAACGCGCCAACAGGCTGAAGAATTGGCCGCCTGGTGCCGCTATCGCCCCGAAGGCAGGCGCGGCGTTGGCTTCGGTTATGCGCATGATGATTATCAGGGCCAGGATGTGATTGCCGGGATGAAGGCCGAGAATGACCGCGTCATGGTGATTCCACTCATCGAAACCGCCAAGGGGATCGAGAATGTGGAAGCGATCATGGCGGTGCCCGGCGTGGATCTCGGCTGGTTCGGCCATTATGATTTGAGTGATTCGCTTGGCATCACGGCGCAATTTGAACACCCCATTTTCCAGGCCGCGCTCACCCGCTTCCTGCAGGCGTGTGAAGCCGCAGGCAAACCCGCTGGCGTATTGGGCGCGGGGATGGAGATGGTGCGTGGCTGGCGCGCCAAGGGGTTTCGCTGCCTGTGCTACGGGTCTGATGTCAGTGTCTTCCAATCCGCCCTCAAGGGCGCCTTGGATACGCTGAAGGGCGAAGCGGGCTGAAGATGCATCACTGATAAACCCGGAAGGCTCACATGGAATTCAAACTCGGCACTGAACAGCGGGAAATGATCGCGGCCGTCAGGCAATTGGCGCAAAATGAATTCAAGCAGGATGCGCCGAAATGGATGGATGGCACCTTCCCCTGGCCGAATATCAAAAAGCTGGCGGGGCTTGGGGTGCTGGGTATGTCCGTGCCCGAAGAATATGGCGGGCTTGGCCTTTCCATTCTTGATTCCGCTCTGATCCTGGAGGAAATCGCCAAGGTGGATTACGTCACCGCCATGGCGGTGCTCGGCGAGGCAGGCGTGCAAACCCGCGTCATTTCCCATTATGCCCCAAAGGCCATCAAGGAACGCATTTTGCCGCGCGTGATTTCCGGCGATTGCATTCTTGCGATTTGCATGACGGAACCGCATGCGGGCACCGATGTGGCTAATTACCGCACCAATACCAAGCGCCATGGCAATCATCTGGTGCTGAATGGCACCAAAACCCTGATCTCCCGCGCCGCGGAAGCCGGCATGTTCGTGGTGTTTACCCGCGTGGATGGCAAACCGGGCCGCGAAGGGATCGGGTGCGTTTTGGTGGAACAGGGCACACCGGGGCTTTCTGTCACCGGCACCTACCACACCATGGGCGGTGAGAATCTGCATGAAGTGCAATTCAATGATTGCGAATTGCCACCGGAAAACCTTGTCATTGAAACCGATGGCTTTAAGAAATTGCTGACGGCTTTCAATACGCAGCGCTGCCTCAACCCCAGCATCTCCTTGGGGCTTGCGGAAGGCGCCTTTGATGAGGCGGTGCGTTATGTGAATGACCGTAAGTTGTTCAATAAGTCCATCGCCGATTTCCAGGGTATTCGCTGGAAATTCGCCGATATGTTCAAGGATATCGAAGCCGGGCGGGGTTTGCTCTATCGTGCCTGCCTCACCGCCAATCCCTTCCCGGATCCCTTCATGGCCGCAACCGCCAAGGTGTTCTGCAATGAAATGTCGCTCCGTGTCACCAGCGAAGCGGTGCAGGTGCATGGCGGCTATGGCTTTACGGATGAATACCCGGTGTCGCGCCTTTATCGCGGTGCGCGCTATGGCTCGCTCGGTGGCGGGTCTTCGGAATCGTTGCGTGATCTGATCGGCAAGCACATCCTGGCTGATGCAGGCGGCGTGGATGGCATTATGGGCCTGGATACCTACTGAAAACCTTGCCGGGTGCGGCCCGGTTATGGTTAGACTTCGCGTAAATCACCGGGAGAAAAGCCATGTCCTTGAAACTCAACCGCCGAGCCGTAATGGGCGCTGCCGCGCTTGCCCCTTTCGCCGCGCGGGCGCAATCGGATTGGCCCAATCGCCCCGTGCGCATTGTGGTGCCCTTCCCGCCAGGCCAGGCCGCCGATATTTTCACCCGGCTGATTGCTGATGAGCTTTCCAAACGCTGGCCGCAGCGTGTGGTGGTGGAAAATCGCGCGGGCGGCGCTTCCGTGCCTGGCGTTGAATCGGTCGCACGCGCCCCGGCCGATGGCTATACGCTGCTGACCGGCACTTCAGGCCCGCTTGGCGTCAATCCGTCAGTCATGCCGCGCCTGCCTTATGATGTGGAAAAGGATTTCGCCTTCATCAGCAATGTGGTGATGGTGCCCTTGCTGGTGATTGCGCATCCTTCTGGCACGGAACGTACCATTCAGGAATTGGCTGCCAGTGCCAAGGCGCGGCCCGGCCAGATTGATATGGCCTCTGCCGGCCCCGCCACCAGTCAGCATATGGCGGCAGAATTGCTCATGCTGCGCGCCGGCATTCGTTTCAACATCGTGCATTATCGCGGCAGCGGTCCGGCCATCACCGATGTCATGGCCGGCAATGTGAAGCTGATGACGGATTCAGTCGCCTCCGCCCTGCCGCATATCCAATCCGGCCGCGTGCGCCCCATCGCGCTTTGCAGCGCGCGGCGCGTGCCGCAATTGCCCGAGGTGCCGACCATCGCGGAAAGCCTGGTGCCTGGCTATGAAGCGGCCGGCTGGTCCGGTCTGGTCGCACCCGCCGGCACGCCGGCTGAAATCGTCAATCGCATCAATGTCGATGTGGTCGCCATCCTGCGCGATCCAGCCATGATCAAAAGGATCGAGGATATGGGCGCGGTGGCAGACCCGCTGACACCCGATCAATTCGGCCAATTCGTCCGCGCTGAAGTGGCGAAATGGCGCGAAGTGGCGCGCGCGGGGAATGTGCGGCTGGAAGGCTGAAGCCGGTTCAGCTCAGCGCCATGCCTGCGGAAACGCCATGCAGGCAGGCCATCAATAGCGAAAGCGGCAAGCGCAGGCGCCACCACCATTCGGGCGCCAACGCGGCGGCCTGTGCGGCACGATCCGCCAAGGGCAGCAGTGCGAAAATCACCGCAAGCAATAAAAGCCCTGCCTGGGGCGGCAGCAGTAGCGCGACCCAGGCCGCCAGCATGGGCAACACAGACAATACCAGCCAGCGCGTCAGCGCCGCAGCGCCGGCGCGATTGGCCGCCAAGCCCCACCAGGCGCCGCCGATGAAGCTCGCGATCAGGGCGCCATAGGCAGGCCCGGCCTGCAACGCGAAGGCCGCCGCGCCATCGCCCGCGGCCAGCATGGCGGGCATGGCAAGGCTTGGCAGCAGGCCGGCAGCGCCCAGTAGCAGGGCCGGGCGCGGGATGGGGTGCTTGGACATGACGCTGCCCTCTCACAATTCGGGCCGTCAGGACAAGCCCCACCCTGGCGCTACGGCGCTTGCGGCGCCATCTTACGCCCATGAATATGATCGCCCCAGGCCCCGTGCTGTTCATGCCGGAAAAGCGCCCCGCGCCCCCGGCCACGCGGCGGCTCACCGTGACCGCGCCTTATGAACCGAATGGCGATCAGCCGCGCGCCATTGCGGAGCTTGTGGCCGGGCTTGAAGCCGGTGACCGCGACCAAGTGCTGCTGGGCGTCACGGGTTCCGGCAAGACCTTCACCATGGCCAAGGTGATTGAGGCGGTGCAACGCCCAACCCTGATCCTGGCGCCGAACAAGACGCTCGCCGCACAGCTTTACGGTGAGATGAAAAGCTTTTTCCCGGAAAACGCGGTGGAATATTTCGTCTCCTACTATGATTACTACCAGCCGGAAGCCTATGTGCCGCGCACCGATACCTATATCGAGAAAGACGCCCAGATCAACGAACAGATAGACCGCATGCGCCATTCCGCCACACAGGCGCTGCTGGAACGCAATGATGTGGTGATCGTCGCGTCGGTCTCCTGCATTTATGGTATCGGCTCGGTCGAGACCTATTCGCGCATGGTCGTCAAGCTCGAAACCGGTGGGCAGATTGACCGCGATGTGCTGGTGAAGGGCCTGGTGGAGCAGCAATATCGCCGCAACGATAATTTCTTCGCCCGCGGCACTTTCCGCATTCGCGGCGAAACCGTGGATTTATGGCCGAGCCATCTGGAAGACCGCGCCTGGCGCGTTTCACTTTTCGGTGATGAGATCGAAGCCATCCGCGAATTCGACCCCCTGACGGGTGAGATCACGGCCGAGATGGAGCGCGTTTCCATCTACGCCAATAGCCACTATGTCACGCCGCGCCCGACCCTGACGCAGGCCATTACGCGCATCAAGGATGAATTGAAGGAACATCTGGCGAAGCTGCATGCGGAAGGCAAATTGCTGGAAGCGCAAAGGCTGGAACAGCGCACCATTTTTGACATTGAAATGATGGAAACCACCGGTTCCTGCAAAGGGATTGAGAATTACAGCCGCTACCTGACGGGCCGTAATCCCGGCGAACCGCCACCGACACTCTTCGAATATCTGCCGGAAAATGCGCTGCTGATCGTGGATGAAAGCCATGTCACCGTGCCGCAGATTGGCGGCATGTATCGCGGTGACTATAATCGCAAGACTGTGCTTTCAGAATACGGCTTCCGCCTGCCAAGCTGCACGGATAATCGCCCCCTCAAATTCGAAGAATGGGATACCTATCGCCCGGCCTCCATCTTCGTCAGCGCCACCCCCGGCCCGTGGGAGATGGAACGCACCGGCGGCGCCTTTGCTGAACAGGTGATCCGCCCAACCGGCTTGGTTGATCCCGTGACCGAAATCCGCCCCGTGGAAAAGCAGGTGGATGATCTGCTGGCCGAATGCCGCGAAGTCGCCAAGCATGGCGGGCGCGTGCTGGTGACCACACTCACCAAGCGCATGGCCGAAGATTTGACCGAATACATGACGGAAGCGGGCATTCGCGTCCGCTATCTGCATTCCGATATTGATACGCTGGAACGCATCGAAATCATCCGCGATTTGCGCAAGGGTGTCTTTGATGTGCTGATCGGGATCAACCTGCTGCGTGAGGGCTTGGATATTCCCGAATGCGCGCTGGTCGCCATTCTGGATGCCGATAAGGAAGGGTTTCTGCGCAGCACCACATCACTGATCCAGACCATCGGGCGCGCCGCGCGCAATGTGGATGGGCGCGTGGTGCTTTATGCCGATGTCATGACCGATAGCCTGCGCCGCGCCCTGGAAGAAACCGCGCGCCGGCGTTCAAAACAGGAAGCCTGGAACAAGGAACACGGCATCACGCCGCAAACCATCCGCCGCGATATCTCCTCCGCGCTGCAATCCATCTATGAACAGGATTACGTGACGGTTGACGCGCTGGAAGGTGAGGAAACCGCAGAATTCGTGGGCAAGGATCTGAAAGCCACCATCGCCGAATTGGAACGCAAAATGCGCGCGGCGGCGGCCGATCTGGAATTCGAAACCGCGGCGCGGCTCCGTGATGAGATCAAGCGGCTGGAAAGCCTTGACCTCGGTCTTTCGCCCAACCTTGCGGGTCGGTCCTTGCAGGAAGCCAAGCCCAAGGCCAAGGCGGATTGGAAGCCAAAGCCCATGGGGCCGGGTGGCGGGGGCTATGATCCCAACAAGGGCAAAGGCGGGCGGCGCCGCAAGGGCTGATTCGCCCAAAAAATCGGCGCCTACGGGCTCATTTGCTGTAAAATTGCACAGTTTCAGGCTTTGCAGCCCCGCCCCGCAGCGGTTAAGCCTTGCCCCGCCACGCCCAAGGGCGCAGAGACTTGGCATCAGGTCGCAGGGACCGACAAATAAGGGAGAACCTCAATGGCTCATGGCATTTCGCGCCGCGCGGCGCTCATCGCCGGCACCTCGGTTTTGGCGGCCCCGCTTGTGGCCCGCGCGCAGGCGCCGCGGCTGCGCTTCACGCTCGATTGGGCCTTCCAGGCGCCGAACGCATTTGCGCTGCTCGCGCGCGACAAGGGTTATTTCCGCGATGCCGGCATTGATGTGCAGATTGACCGTGGCCAGGGTTCGGGCGGCGTGCCGGTGGCACTCGCCGGCGGGTCCTATGATATGGGCTATGCGGATTTGAACCCCGCCATCAAATTCGTCGCCGAAAATCCGGATCGCGGCATTGTCGCGGTTGCCGTTCTGCATGATCGCAGCCCGCTTTGCGCCATTGTGCGCGCCGATGGCCCCATCCGCACGCCGAAGGACCTTGAAGGCAAGCGCCTGGCCGCGCCGGATTTCGATGCCGGGCGCCAGCTTTTCCCCGCCTTCGCCAAATCCGCCGGCATTGATGCGAGCAAGGTGACCTTCCTGTCAGTGTCTCCTGCTTTGCGTGAACCCATGCTGGTGCGCCGCGAAGCCGATGGCGTGACGGGCTTTGTCACCACCTCAGCGCTCGCGCTGAAGGGCATCGGGCTCGATCATCCGGCGCAGCGCGTGATGATGTATTACGATCATGGCCTCAATCTTTACGGCGGCGCTATTCTGACCACCCGCGCCTTCATTGAACGCAATCCCGCCGTGGTGCGTGGCGCGACGGCAGCGCTGATGCGCGGCTTCCGCGACACGCTGCGCAATGGCCAGGAAATGCTGGACAATTTGAAGCGTGTGGAGCCTCTCACGGATGTTGCGCTGGAACGCGAACGGCATGAAATGAATGTCGCGCGCGTGATTATGTCAGACAATGTGCGGGCCAATGGGCTTTCTTCGGTGGATATGGGCCGGCTGCAAACCGGCATTCGCGCGGTGGAAGAAGCCTATAATTTGCAGCCCCGCGTGCAGGCGGCACAAATCTACACGGCCGATTTCCTGCCCGCCGCTGCCGATCGCGCGGTCTGATCGCGCGCCATGGCGCAGGCTTTCGTGGATATCTCCAATGTCGCCATGCGCTATGGCGGCGTTGAGGGAACGCTCGCGCTCAAGGGCACCAGCCTTGCGGTGACGGAAGGCGAATTCGTCGCCGTGGTCGGGCCATCCGGCTGCGGCAAATCCACGCTGATGCGCCTGGTGACCGGGCTTTGGCCACCCACGGAAGGTCAGGTTTTTGTGGATGGCCAGGAAGTGGATGGCCCGCTTTCCATCGCCGGCATGGCCTTCCAGAACCCCACCTTGCTGCCGTGGCGGAATATTCTGGACAATGTGATGCTGCCCTTGGAAGTGGTGCAGCCGCATCGCGGACAGCTTCGCGCGAAGCGGGCTGATTACGAACGGCAAGCGCGCGAATTGCTGGCACTTGTTGGCCTTGATGGGTTTGAAGCGAAATTTCCCTGGCAGCTTTCGGGTGGGATGCAACAGCGCGCATCGCTCTGCCGCGCTTTGATCCATCAGCCGCGTCTGCTGATGTTGGATGAGCCCTTCGGTGCGCTGGATATCTTCACGCGCGAAGATCTTTGGGCGGTGATGCAAAAGCTTTGGTTGGCGCGCCGCCCCACGGTCATTCTGGTGACGCATGATTTGCGCGAAGCCGCTTATCTCGCGGATCGCGTGCTGGTCATGTCTTCCCGCCCTGGGCGCATCATTGCAGAACGGCGCGTGGATTTCCCGCGCGAACGCACCATGGAGACAACCTACACCAAGGAATTCCAAGACCTGGTGCATGAATTGCGGGACCGGATCAGTGATGCCCGCGATGCCGAGGAAATTGCCGATGCCTCGTAAAGCGCTCCGCAGTCCCGAAGCCCTGGCCGCTGCCGCGCGTCGGCGCCGCCGGCTGGAAGCCTGGCTACCCTGGCTGGTGATTGCCGGCATGTTCCTGATCTGGGAAGCGGCAGTGCGCATTTTCGCCATTCAGCCCTTCATCCTACCTGCCCCTTCGGCCATTGCCGCCAGCATGGTGAAATGGTGGCAGCCCTTGCTCAGCAATTCATGGGCAACGCTGCTCACCACCGTGATTGGCTTCGCCATGGCGGTTGTCTTTGGCCTTTTGCTGGGTGTGGTGATCGGGTCTTCCGTGCTGGTCTATCGCGGGCTTTACCCGCTGTTGATCGCCTTCAACTCCGTCCCCAAGGTTGCCGTGGTACCGGTGCTGGTAATTTGGTTCGGTGCCGGCTTCTGGCCCGCCGTGCTGACCGCCTTTCTGATTTCCTTCTTCCCCATCGTGGTGAATGTCGCGACCGGCATCGCGACGGTCGAGCCAGAATTGCGCGATGTGCTGCGCGCCCTTGGCGCGAGCCGAACGGATATCATCCGTAAAGTGGGGCTGCCGCGCGCCATGCCGTATTTCTTCGCCTCGCTGAAGGTCGCGATCACGGTCGCTTTCGTGGGGTCCATCATCAGCGAAACCGTCGCGGCCAATGAAGGCATTGGGCATTTGATGCTGGTCGCGTCTTCCCGCTTTGATGTGCCTTTGGTTTTCGCGGGGCTGATCATCACCGGTGTGATGGGGGTGGCGATGTATTGGGTGGCGGTGACGATTGAAGAACGCACAACCGGCTGGGCGACACGCGGCCAGCAGGACCCGCGCCTGGCTGCCGGGGGCTGAGGCCATGGCGGAAGCGCCGCTTCGGCTTGGCATGATGACGCCAAGCTCCAACACGGTGTTGGAGCCTGTGACGGCTGCGCTATTGGCGGCCACCCCCTGGATCACGGCGCATTTCCAACGCTTGCGCGTATTGGCGATCAATCTTGGCGCGGATGCCACCAGCCAGTTTGACCCACGCCCCATGGCCGATGCGGCGGCTTTGCTCGCGGATGCCAAGGTGCATGCGCTGTGTTGGAACGGCACCTCCGGCGCTTGGCTTGGCTTGGAAAGTGACCGCGCGCTTTGCGCCACTATCACCGATGAAACTGGCCTGCCCTGCACCACCGCGACGCTTGCGCTGTTTGACGCTCTGGCCGCGCTTGGGGCGAAACGCATCGGGCTGATCACGCCCTATTTGGGCACGGTGCAGAACGCCATCATCGAAAACTTCGCGGTGCTTGGCGTTGAGACCGTGGTGGAACGCCATCTGGAAGACCCCGGCAATTACAGTTTTGCTGAGCACAGCGCCGCCAAGGTGGATGCGCTGGTGCGCGAAGCCGCCGCTGCGAAGCCCGATGCCATTGTGATCCATTGCACCAATTTCCGTGGCCTGCCCGGCGCGGTTGGGATCGAAGCCGAAACGGGCATCCCCATTCTGGATTCGATTGCGGTAGCGCTTTGGGGTGCCATTCGCGCGGCGGGGCGCAGCCCCGGCATGATCAAGGGGGCGGGGCGGCTTTTCGCGCTTTGATACGCGGCGCCTTTCAGGCGCCCACCATCACCCAATCGCGAAACAGCGCGAGATCAATATTCCCCCCGCACAGCACCACACCCACGCGCTTGCCGCCCATGGCATCGCGTTCCTGCATCAGTGCGGCCAGCGGCGCGGCGCCTGCGCCCTCCGCCAAATTATGCGTATCCTGCCAATAGGCGCGTATCGCAGCCGCCACTTCATCATCCGTCACGGTAACGATGCGCGCAGCACCTTTGCGGATGATCTCAAGCGCGCCCGCATCCGGCAGGCGCGTGGCCATGCCATCGGCGCGCGTATTGGCAGTTGGTGTTGTGACCACGCGACCTGCGGCGAAGGAAAGCGCATAGGCCGGCGCTTCAGTACTTTGCACACCGATAATCTCGGTAGAAAGGCCCAGCAGATCGCGCGCAAGGATGCAGCCGCAAATGCCCGACCCAAGCCCGATTGGCACATAAAGCGCGGCCAGCGGCGGCGCGCCGCGCAGGAATTCCAGCGCATAGGTCGCAACGCCCAGCACCAGATCGCGCGCAAAGGATGGCGCGAACAACAAGCCCTCGGCCTTGGCAAGCCTTGCGGCTTCTTCCCGCGCTTCGTCGAAATCCGCGCCATATTCGATCAGCCGCGCCCCTTGCGCGCGCATGGCGCTGTTCTTTTCAACACTATTGCCGCGCGGCACCAGAATAGTGACTGGGATACCATAGCGCGCCCCGGCATAAGCAAGCGACTGACCATGATTGCCGCGCGTCGCACTCACGACCCCTGGCACATCCGGGTTTTCGCGCTTCAGCCTTTCCATGAACACCAAGCCGCCGCGCAGCTTGAAGGCGCCGGTCGGCGTGTGGTTTTCATGCTTGACCCAAACCTCTGTCCCCGCGCGTTGCGCCAGTAGCGGCCAGGCATATTGCGGCGTCGGAGGAAAGGCAGCGTGGACCAGCCGCGCTGCCTCTTCCAATTCATCCAGCGTGAACACGCGGCGTCAATGCCGCGCGATTTCTATTTCACCTTCCGGCTGCGGCGAGGAAAAGGCGCTATCCGCAAAGGCTTCTTCCCAGGAACCGGCGGTGCTTGCCTTGGAATATTCGGTGGCGCGATTTTCGAAGAAATTCGCGTGCTCCACCGCATTCAGCATTTCATCGAGCCAGGGCAGCGGATTCTTCTCGATCTTGTAAAGAGGTTCCAGCCCCAACTGCTGCAAGCGGCGATCCGCAATGAAGCGGATATATTGCTTGGTGAGCGAGGCATCGAGCCCCTGCACGCCACCCAATTCAAACGCCAGATCAATGAAGGCATCTTCATGATCCACAATGGTGGCGCAGATCAGGTAGAGATCACGGCGCAGCTCCTCGGTCCAGATTTCCGGATTTTCCTGCACAAAGGTGCGGAATAGCCGGATCACGGAAAGGCAATGCAGGGTTTCATCGCGCACAGACCAGCTCACGATCTGGCCCATGCCCTTCATCTTGTTGAAGCGCGGGAAATTCATCAGAATCGCGAAGGAAGCGAAAAGCTGCAAGCCTTCGGTGAAGGCACCAAAAGCGGCCAGCGTCTTCGCGATTTCGGTCTTGTTCGCGACACTGAAGCCCTGCATGTAATCATACTTGTCCTTCATCTCCTTGTATTTGAGGAAGGCCGTGTATTCGATTTCAGGCATGCCGATGGTATCGAGCAAATGGCTATAGGCCGCGATATGCACCGTTTCGATATTCGAGAAGGCCGAGAGCATCATCAGCACTTCCGTCGGCTTGAATACCTGGGAATAGTGCTTCATGTAGCAGTTGTTCACTTCCACATCCGCCTGGGTGAAGAAGCGGAAAATCTGAGTGAGCAGATTGCGTTCTGACTGCGTCAGATTCTTCTGCCAATCCTTCACATCATCGGCGAGCGGCACTTCTTCCGGCAGCCAATGGATGCGCTGCTGCTGCAACCAGGCTTCATAGGCCCAAGGATAGCGAAAGGGCTTATAGACAGGGTTCGAGGTCAAAAGATCAAATTTCACCGGCAATTCATCCCGCATCATGCCATCGGCCATTGTATCGAATCCCATCTTGTTGGTGCGCGTTGCTTTTACCACAATTGGTGGGTCGGGCAATCACGAACCGCAAGATATTGTGGTGCGACTATTCCACACGGATATTCGCCTCCCGCGCGACCACGATATTTTCGGCCAATTCGCGGGCAATACGGGCGGTGAAAACCTCAGGCCCTTCGCCCAAAATCACGCCGCCCTGATCGAGCAGCCTTTGGCGGATGGTGGCGTCCCGCAGCAAGCCCTGCACATCACGCGCGATGCGCTCCACGATATCACGCGAAATACCGCGGGGTGCGATGAAGCCATACCATGGGCTGGTATCGGGAATGCCCATGCCGAGTTCATCCAAGGTCGGCACATCGGGCAGCACCGGCACGCGCTGCGGCCCGCCAATGGCGAGCGGGCGGAGCTTGCCATCACGCGCCAGGCCAATCGCCCCGGATAGCGTGCTGAAAGTCCCCGGCACGCGCCCCGCCACCACATCCTGCAGCGCCGGCGCCGCACCGCGATAGGCAACATGGGTCAGATCAAGGTTCATTTTCTTGCGGAACATCTCAAGCGCGAAATGCCCCGATGCTCCATTGCCGGAAGAAGCGAAAGCCATGCCCGGTTCACGCCGCGCCGCCGCCACCAGATCCTGCGCTGTGCGGAAGGGCTGCCCCGCGCCGGTGAACAAGACGGTCGGTGATGCGTAAATATTCACGATCGGCGTGAAGTCATTGATCGTATCATAGGGCAGCCGCGCATAGACCGCCGCATTGCTGGCATGGGTGCTGGCCGAGAGGAAAATCGTATAGCCATCGGGCGCGGACCGCGCGACCATTTCCGATGCAATCACCTGGCTGGCGCCTGGGCGATTCTCAATAACGATAGGCTGACCCCAAAGCCGTTGCAGCGGGTCCTGCAATAGCCGGCCCGGAAAATCCGTGGGGCCACCGGCGGGATAGCCAATGATCATCCTGATCGGACGATCCGGCCAATTGCTCGCCTGCGCCTTGGCTTTGGTGATGATCGTGCTGGCCATCCCGGCGGCCAGCAGGCTGCGACGCGTGAACATGTCAGACTTCCTCCCCTGCCCAATTCGGGCTTGCCGCCCCCGAAGCCGGGGGCGGGTTGGAAGTCAGTCTAACGCAGCTTTACTGGCAGGCCAAACATTCTTCGTAATTGTTGTTGGTCGCCGGCACCGCCGCGACCAGCGGCAATTGTGCCTGGTCATTGGCCGGTGCCGCCACGCCAAGGGCTGCCTGCGGTGCCACTTTTTCACTGATGGCATCCGCACGCTGGATGGAAAGGCTGCGGCAGTAGTAAAGCGACTTCACACCCTTCTTCCAGGCCGACATGTGGATCTGGTGCAAATCCCGCTTATGCACATTGGCCGGCAGGAACAGATTCACCGATTGCGATTGGCAGATATAGGGCGTGCGGTCGGCGGCATGTTCCACCACCCAACGCTGATCCAATTCAAACGCCGTCTTGAAGGTGGATTTTTCCTGTTCGGTCAGGAATTCCAGATGCTGCACGCTGCCCTTATTCACCGTGATGGTGGTCCAGGTATCGTCATCATCCCGGCCATGCTTGGCCAGCACCTTCTTCAGATACGGGTTGCGCACAATGAAGGAACCGGACAGCGTCTTGTGATTATAGACATTGGCCGCGATGGGTTCGATACCCGGGCTCGCGCCACCGCAAATGATGCTGATGGAAGCGGTGGGTGCGATGGCGATCTTGTTCGAGAATCGCTCCATGAAGCCATATTCGGCCGCATCCGGGCAGGGGCCGCGTTCTTCGGCCAGCACGCGGGAAGCGGTATCGGCCTGAGCACGGATATGCTTGAACATCCGCATATTCCACACCTTCGCCACCACGCTTTCGAACGGCACATTCAGCGCTTGCAGGAAGGAATGGTAGCCCATCACCCCAAGCCCGACCGAGCGTTCCCGCATGGCGCTGTAGCGCGCCCGCGCCATGGAATCGGGTGCCGTGTCAATGAAGGATTGCAGCACATTATCCAGGAAGCGCATCACATCGGGAATGAACTGCGCCTCATCCTTCCATTCAAACCAAGTCTCAAGATTAAGCGAGGACAGGCAGCACACCGCGGTGCGCTGTTCCCCATGCTGATCAATCCCGGTCGGCAGGGTGATCTCAGAACACAGGTTTGAGGTTTTCACCTCAAGCCCCGCAAGCTTCTGATGCTCTGGCCGCGCATTATTCACGTGGTCGGAATAGATGATGTAGGGCTCACCGGTTTCGATGCGCGCGGTCAGGATGCGAATCCAAAGGCTCCGCGCGGAGACCTTCTTCATCAGCGCGCCATCCTTGGGCGAGACCAGCGCCCATTCCTCATCCGCTTCCACCGCGCGCATGAAGGCATCGGGGATCAGCACGCCGTGATGGAGATTGAGCGCCTTGCGATTCGGATCGCCACCGGTCGGGCGGCGCATTTCAAGGAATTCTTCGATTTCCGGGTGATTGACGGGCAGGTAGCAAGCCGCCGACCCACGACGGAGTGACCCCTGGGAAATCGCCAGCGTCAGGCTATCCATCACGCGAATGAAGGGAATAACGCCCGAGGTCTTGCCGTTACGGCCAACCTTTTCGCCAATGCCGCGCAGATTCCCCCAATAGGACCCGATGCCACCGCCCTTGGCCGCGAGCCACACATTCTCATTCCAAAGCCCGACAATGCCATCCAGGCTGTCAGAGGCTTCGTTCAGGAAGCAGGAAATCGGCAGGCCGCGCGTTGTGCCACCATTGGACAGCACAGGTGTCGCCGGCATGAACCAGAGCCGCGAGATATAGTCATAAATCCGCTGCGCATGCGCCGCATCATCGCCATAAGCGGATGCGACTCGTGCGAACAAATCCTGATAGGATTCGCCCGGCAGCAAATAACGATCATCTAGTGTGGCCTTACCGAAATCGGTCAGCAGCGCATCGCGCGTGCGATCAATGCGTACCTGGCCATGGCCTTCAAGTTGAACTGCGTCGAACACGGATAACCCCCTGAGAACTCCCCCGAAGCCGGATCATGCCCCAAGTTACAGTCTGACTACAAGATGTAGTCTTGCCACAGTCTGAATGCCACTAGATGCGGTGCGTGATTCTGGGCTTGCAAAGCGGGGTGACTTTGCGGCAGGGCGAGTTTGTTCCCGTTTCGTACCTTAAATCGGCCCCCTTTGCAAGACCGCTCGCTTGCCGCAACATCATACGGACGTTGGGCCAAGCCCCGCATTAAACAAGAAAATTCAATTGCTTAACTGCAAGAAGGAAGAATCCCTTGGCCAAAATATCTCGCCGCAGCCTGATCGCCGCCCCGCTGGCGCTAAGCCCGCTTGCCTGCCCAGCCTATGCTCAGGCGCCCTGGCCAAGCCGGCCTGTGCGGATTGTGATTCCCTTCGGCACCGGGGGCGGGACGGATATCACCACGCGGCTTTTGGCCCCCAAATTGGCGGAAATCCTTGGCCAGCCCGTGGTGCTGGAAAACCGCCCCGGCGCGGGCGGGGTGGTCGGCACGGATTATGTGGCCAAGCAACCGGCGAATGGGGAGGTTTTTGTGCTCTCCACGCTTTCCCCCATCGCGCTGGCCCGTGGCCTGCCCGCCCCGGTGCCCTTTGATGCCCGGGCCGATTTGGTGGCGGTGGCGCCGACCGTCTTTGTGCCGATCGCGCTTGCTGTCACCACGCGCAATTTCGCGCCCAGCACAGCGGCGGAATTCATCGCAACGCTCAAGGCGGCACCTGGGCGTTATCAATATGGCTCTTCCGGCATTGGCACTTCGGGACATATCGCCTCGGCCAGTTTCCTGGTGCGCACGGGGACGGAGGCCGTGCATGTGCCCTATCGCGGTGGTGGGCAGGTCTTTACCGCGCTCACCGCCGGCGAGATCCAGTTCTGCTGCGATATCCCCTCTATCCTCAAAGGCTTCCAGGATGCGGGCACGGCGCGGGTGCTCTTTGTCGCGACCGATCAGCGGTCTTCCCTGCTGCCCAATGTGCCAACGGCGGCCGAGGCGGGAATCGCAGGCTATAAATCCCATTCCTGGTATGGCTTCTTCGCCCCACGCGGCACGCAGGCCGCCATTGTGAACCGCATGGCAGCGGCGACCGAACAGGCGTTGGCCGATCCCGCGATCAATCAGCGCTTTGAGGAAATGGGCACCCCCGCCATGCGCGGCTACACGCCCGAGCGATTCGCGGCCTATGTGCGGGACGAGATTGCCTTCTGGGAACCGGAAGTGCGCGGCCTTGGCATCAAGGCCGAGTGAGGCGTCCTAGCGCTTCACCTTGTTCGGCCGGCTGAGTGTCACCACGGCCTCAAGCTGGCCGGACCAAAGGAACTGATCAATCGGCGTGGCGGCATCCACCCGCCAGCCCTGATCGGCAAAAAAGCGCATATCCCGCGCCAGCGCCTGCGGGTTGCAGGACACATAAATCACCGCCGGCACGGCGGAACGCGCCAGCAAACCCGCCTGTTCCTCGGCCCCCGCAAAGGGCGGGTCCAGCACCACGGCGGCGAAGGGCGCCAATTCCGCCACCGTGAGTGGCTGGCGCGCCAAATCCCGCCGCGTCGCGGCCAGGGGCAGCCCCGCCTTGGCGGCAGCATTCGCGAGGGCGGCCACCGCTGCCCCATCCGATTCGAAGGCCGTCACCCTGCCCCGCCGCGCCAAGGCGAGGCTCAGCGTGCCATAGCCAGCATGAAGATCAGCAATGCGCCCCCGCCCGGCCAGCTTGGCGGGCAGGCCGTCCAGCATCGCGGCGATGATCGCCTGCTCCCCCTCGGCGCTCGCTTGCAGGAAGGCGCCGGGGGCGGGTGTTACCGCCACACCACTCAGCGTGATCGCCACCGGCCCAAGCTGGGCCGCGACCTCTGGCGGGCCATTGCCGCGCGCCCAAGCGATTCGCGCGAGGCCCTGCGCCGCCGCGAAGCCCGCCAGCAGCGCCCGCCCCGCCGCATCCAAAGTGCCATCGGTACGCAGCAGCAGATCGGGGCCGGTATCCAGCAGGTTCAGCACCGCCGAGCCATCACGCTTCAGCGCAGGCAGACGCGGCAGCAAATCCCGCAGCGGCCCAAGCAGCGCCACCAGGCGCGGATGCAGCACCGGGCAGGCGGCGATATCCAGAATCGCGGCACTGCCCGCCGCGTGAAAGCCAAGCCTCAGCCCATCCGTCCCGCGCCTGATGGCGAAATCGGCCCGCCGACGTGCGCCGGGCGGCGTGGTGATGGTCTCGGCAATGGGGGCCTCGGCAAAGCCACCGCGCGCGAGGGCCACGCGCAGCTTCTCGCGCTTCCAGGCCGCTTGCGGCGCCGGCGCCCAATGTTGCAGGGCGCAGCCGCCGCAACCCGCCGTGAAATGCGCGCAAGCGGGCGCGATCCGGTCAGGGCTCGCGGTAATGATGTCCTGAATGGCGGCCAGCGCCCCATCGCCGCGCTTGCCGGTGATGGTGACATTCAGCCTTTCGCCCGGAAGTGCCTGCGGCACATAAATCGGACCGGCGGCGATGCCATCGCCGCCCGCGCCCATACGCTCAATCAGGACTTCCACGGCAGGGTCTTCGGCGTGATCAGCCGAAGGCGTTCAACCCGGTCTGCGCCCGGCCCAGGATCAGCGCATGCACATCATGCGTGCCTTCATAGGTATTGACCGTCTCAAGGTTCATGACGTGGCGAATGACGTGATATTCATCCACAATGCCATTGCCGCCATGCATGTCGCGCGCAACGCGGGCGATATCCAAGGCCTTGCCGCAATTATTGCGCTTGACCAGGCTGATCATCTCGGGCGCGGCCTTGTGTTCATCAAACAACCGCCCCACGCGCAGCACCGCATGCAGGCCGAGCGTGATTTCGGTTTGCATGTCAGCGAGCTTCTTTTGCACCAATTGCGTCGCCGCCAGCGGCTTGCCGAACATGATGCGGTTCAGCGTGTAATCCCGCGCCGCATGCCAGCAGAATTCCGCCGCCCCCATGGCACCCCAGGCAATGCCGTAACGCGCGCGATTGAGGCAGGAGAATGGACCCGCGAGTGACCGCACGCCCGGCAGGCGGTTTTCTTCCGGCACAAACACCTCATCCATCATGATCATGCCGGTGACGGAAGCGCGCAGGCTGAACTTGCCTTCGATCTTGGGCGTGGTGAGCCCCTTCATGCCGCGATCTAGCAAAAAGCCGCGCAGAATGCCCTCATCATCCTTGGCCCAAACCAGGCAGACATCAGCGATAGGTGAATTGGAAATCCAGGTTTTGGAGCCCGAAAGCTTCCAGCCGCCATCCACCTTGGTCGCGCGCGTGCGCATGGAAGAAGGATCAGACCCGGCATCGGGTTCGGTCAGGCCAAAGCAACCCACCCATTCCCCGGTGCGCAGCTTCGGCAGGTATTTTTGCTTCTGTTCTTCCGAGCCATAGGCATGGATCGGAAACATGACTAATGACGACTGCACGCTAAACGCGCTGCGATAGCCGGAATCAACGCGCTCAACCTCGCGCGCCATCAGCCCATAGGCAACATAGGAAACGCCGGCGCAGCCATAGCCATCCAGCGTGGCGCCGAGAAAACCCATTTCGCCGAATTCATTCATGATCTCGCGATCAAAACGCTCATGCCGATTGGCTTCCAGCACGCGCGGCATCAGGCGTTCCTGGCAGAATTGCCGCGCGCTATCGCGGATCATGCGTTCTTCTTCCGTCAGCGCTTCTTCAAGCAGCAGCGGGTCTTCCCAGGTGAAGGGCGCGATGGCGGTCTTCTTCGGGGGTGTCACGACATTCATGCTTCTATCCTCAACTTAGGCTTTGTCTTGGGCGATCAAATGGAGTTTGCGGGCGCGTCAGGCGGCGTCAACCTCTGGCGCGGCCTCGGTCGCCGCCGGTGCGGCAGCGCGGCGCGGGCGCGGGATCGGGATCAGCATAAAGGCCGGCACCAAATCACCGAACCCCTGCACGGGCGGGCCAAGATCATCGCGGCGGTCGCGGTTGCGATAATCGCGATCCTGGCGCGGTGCCTCACGCTCCCGCGGGGCGTAATCGCGCATGGCGGCTTCACGCAGCGCGAATTCGCTTGGCTGCGCATCACGGTCCCGACGCGGGGCGCGATCCCGGCGCGGCGCATCGCGGCCTTCTGGCGCTTCGGCGCGTGGGCGACGTTCCGGGCGGTCACGCCGGGCTGGAGCCTCGGCCGCGATTTCGTCCGGTGCTTCGGTGCGCGGCGCGCGGTCCTGACCATCGCGGCGGCCACGTTCTGGCCGGCCACGCCCGCCATCACGACGATCCGGCCGACGCGCCGGACCACCACGGCCCCGGCCACGCTTGGAAGAGGTGAGCGCTTCCTGAAGTTCGGCTTCCGTCACCGGCTCCAGCCCCTCAATATCCAGAAGCGGGATGGGTTTGCCGGTCAGTTTTTCGATGGCGGCGACATTCTTCGCATCATCGGCGGTCGCGATCGTATAGGCATGGCCTTCTCGCCCCGCGCGACCGGTGCGGCCAATGCGATGCACGTAATCTTCCGAATGGAAGGGCACATCGAAATTGAACACATGGGACAAGCCGCCGATATCAAGCCCGCGTGCGGCGACATCGGAACAGACCAGCAGCTGCAATTCATCCGCCTTGAAGGCATTCAGCGTGGCAAAGCGCTGGCTTTGATCCATATCGCCATGCAGGGCACCCACGCTGAAGCCATGCTTCTTCAGCGATTTGTAAAGGATATCCACGTCAATCTTGCGATTGCAGAAGATCAGCGCATTGGTGACCTGCTCGCGCCGGATCAGCCGGCGCAAAGCCTCACGCTTGTCAAAAGGCTGCACGTAAGCGAGGCCCGTGGTGATCGTGGTCGCGACCGATGCCGGGGGTGCGACGCTGATTTCCTTTGGGTTGGACAGGAAGGCATCGGCCAGGCGGCGGATTTCCGGCGCCATGGTGGCGCTGAAGAACAAGGTCTGGCGCAAGGGCGGCAGCATGGAAACAATGCGTTCCACATCCGGAATGAAGCCCATATCGAGCATCCGGTCCGCTTCATCAATCACCAGCACCTTGCAATCAGCAAGCAGCACACGGCCACGATCAAACAGATCCAGCAGCCGGCCTGGTGTGGCGATCAGCACATCCACGCCTTTTTCCAGCACATCGCGCTGGTCATTCATGCTCTCACCACCGATCAGCAGCGCGTGGTTGAGCTTGAGGTATTTGCCGTATTTCTCGAAATTCTCGGCGACCTGCAAAGCAAGCTCGCGGGTTGGTTCCAGGATCAGGCTGCGCGGCATGCGCGCCTTGGCGCGCGAACCGGTCAGAATATCCAGCATGGGCAGCACGAAGGACGCGGTTTTGCCCGTGCCGGTTTGCGCACAGCCCAGCACATCGCGGCCCATGAGCACCTGCGGGATCGCCTGTTCCTGAATGGGCGTTGGGTGGCGATAGCCGGATTCCGTCACCGCCTTCACGATTTCCTCAGACAAGCCGATGGAATCGAAAGTGGCGCGGTCTTCTTCCGGGATGGGCAGCGCCTCGGGCGCGGATTCTGCCGCTTCCGGGGCAGCTTCCGCGGCCGGCGCTTCGGCCAGCGGGGGGTCTTCGGCTGGCGCGGCTTCAGACATTGCGGGCGCCAGGGGAAGGGTTTGCGGTTCGCTTGGGACAGCCTCGGCGGCGGTCACTTCAGTATTTTCGTTCAACTTCAATCGCTTTCTAGGCCCGCGCTATCAGCGCTTGGCGGTGGGTACGGGAAAGGCCGAGCCCCGGCGGGGCGCGCATGCCGGGGCCGGCGGATCCGGCCCGCCTGTCCGCGAGCGCGTCCCCTATGCGCCCATACCGCGCGGGAATCAAGGATTTCCGTCGCCTTGGGTGGGGCTTGCCTGGACGGTTGCGCCGCTGCGGGGATAGTTTCCGTCCATGGCTCAGAACGAGACGCTTTTATTGCTACCCGGCATGCTCTGCGATGCCCGGCTGTGGCGCAACCAGTTCGAGGCTTTCAGCGCCTCCCGCCGGGTGGTGGTCGCCTGCCTGACGGGGCATGACAGCATCGCGGCCATGGCGGAAGTGGCGCTGGCTGGGCTGGACGGACCATTGGCCGTCGCGGGGCTTTCCATGGGCGGGCATGTAGCGCTGGAGGTGGTGCGCCGCGCGCCGGGGCAGGTCAAGCGCCTAGCGCTATTCGACAATTCGGCCCGCGCGGATACGCCGGAACAGACCGAATACCGGCGCGGGTTGCTCACCCTTGCCCAGACCGGGCGTTTTCGCGGCGTGACGCCACGCCTTTTGCCGATGCTGGTGCATCCTTCCCGCCTGGAAAGCCCCTTGGCGGCTGAGGTGATGGCCATGGCGGAACGGGTTGGTCGTGACGCTTTCCTCCGCCAGCAAACCGCGCTTACCGGGCGCATGGATTCCAGACCCCACTTGCCCGCGATACGCGCCAAGACGCTGGTGGCAGTCGGCGAGGATGATGTG
>JADCFA010000030.1 GCA_020249775.1 Roseomonas sp.
AGGGGTATTCCCCCTCGTGATCCAGCACCATCCGCACCGCTCGGGCTCGGACCTCAGGGGAGAATTTGTTCGTCGTCTTGCTCATAACGGCTCCATCCTATTTGGAAGTTGGAGCCTCCGGCAAACCCGGGGCGGTTCAAGAGCAATTTGCGGACCAGCCGCAAAAGTTGCCATGTCTGAGACACCTATCTGGCTCTCCGCTTGGTTCCCTGTGTGGCTGCAAGACGTGCTGCGAGCCTTAGCCCCCGTAGTGGCTCTCGGTTTGTCGACCTGGGCTATTTGGTCGCCAATGCAAGCAAGAAATCGGGAGGCCAAGCAGCGCGCAAAGGCGATTGCCGTATCAATCTACCCTGATGTTCTTCTTATCAAGGCGGCGTTGCGCAAAGCAGAGATTATTCTATCACGAGCGCCGTTCTCGGGGACGACAGATGAGCACCCCACCTCGAAAGGCCACTCTTTTGTCGCAAAAAATTTGAGGGAAGCGGCGATACCTGTACCCACGATGGTCGACAGGCTTGCGGAAGACATGTGGCGCCTGGGCGATAAGGGAGGCGGATCGGCGGCGCAAATGGTGTCGTTGCTTTATCAGTGGAACCAACTCGTGGAAAAAGCGGCTAAGCACATCGAGGAGGAGGGCATTGCTGACGTATCCGGATTGCTCATGGCGATTTCCGGAAATCTTAAGGCCTTGAAGGCGGCCACCGAAGCGACCGACCAGGCGATCGCGGATCTGCACCCATGACGCCCCATCACGCATTGAGCGCCTTCGATCAAGTCGGGAGTGCAGCAACGATCTGGATGAGAGAAAGCCTTTGGAGGCAGACTCTAACGACTGTCGTTACTGCGCTTGGCAATGGCCGCGATAAGCTTCCGAATAACTCGGAAACTAACTTTTTTGAGAAGGGTCGCCAATTTTTTAGAAAAATGGCAGCGCTGCGCCTACGTTTCGAAAATCCAGTACGGATCTCAGGCAAGTGAAATGCGAACCATGCCACATTTCTGCCACTCAAAATTCTATCAATTTCAATAGCTTACGAAATCCGTACTAAATCGGCCAAGTCAACAGCTTTGGAGAGAATTGGCCCTCGGAGAGCGATTTTGGGGCTTTTCCCGCCCTGGCCGGTCAACAGGTCCGCCCGGAAAACCCCAGGAATCCTGCCAAACAGCGGGCAGTTCGGGGCGGGCGGAGAGAGGGGTTCACTTTGAAACTGGCGGAGGAAGTGCGACTGGTTACAAACGGTCCCTCGCAGATTTTCGCGCGGCTTCGATGGCGTCCCCAGGTAATGCGCGAGCCCGAGCGAGAAGCGGCGTAGCGATGCGAACCACATTGAAACTGGCAAAAGCGGTGATCGAAGATCCGAACCGCCGCAGCCGCAGTGTCGGGTTGCCGTCGGTCGATCAATCGCGGCTCGGCCGGACAAAAGCCGACCGCGACCTTACAGACAGAAGCTGGCTTCCCCATTCTCCTCGACGTCGTACCCTCCCAGCCGCTTTGCGCGCGCCACGAAGTCGGGCTGGCGGGCGAAGCGCATCAGGCGCTGTAGGTGCGCCCCGAAATAGTGGCGCCGCTCCATCACTAGGTCGAAGCGCTCGCGGAACAGCGGGACAAAGCAGAGCCCGCGCGCGGCGGCCTCGGCGCCGATGCCGAACCCTGCATCGGCGCGTCCTTCCTGCACCGCGGCGGCAACCTCGTCCTCGGCCAGCGCTGGCTCGGGCAGGAACCGCACGGCATCGAGCCGGATGCCCGCTTCGCCCAGAAGATGCACCAGCAGCACGTGGCTGCCAGCGCGTGGCTGCCGGCCGACCACGCTGATGCCCGGCCGCGCCAGGTCCGGGATGGCCTGGATGCTGCGCGGATTGCCGGCAGGCAGGATGAGCCCCTGCGACCGCCACGCCCAGACAATGCCGACCATGGGCCGGCGCGCCAGGGTGTCGCGCGCCGCGGGCTCGTTGAAGGCGCCGGTGTCTGGGTCGCGCAGATGCATGGCGGCCGCCATCGCCTCGCCCGTGACGAGCGCCGAGAGACCGTCGAGACTGCCGCCGGCGCGCAGCGCGAGGCCGCAGCCGGATTGGCGCACGGCCCAATCGAGCAGCGGGTCGTGACTGCCGGCCAGGATCGGCGGGGGATCGAGCCGCGGCTCGGCTTCCTGCCCGTCAGCCTGGGTGGTCAGCCAGCGTTCCAGCTGTCTCCGCGGAAACAGCCACTTGCCGCCAAGCTGGGCGGCCGGCACGCGGTGCGAGCGTGCCAGTTCGTAAAGCGAGCGCTCGGACAGGCGTAGAAACTCGGCCGCCTCGCGCAGGGTCAGGATATCGGGCATTTGATGGCAGAAAACGGCATATGCTGCGCTTCCGTCAAGCCCCAGGCCAGTTGACCAAACAGCTTTCCGAACGCAGTTTGCGGACAAGCTGGGAACTTGCCGTGAACGACCTCGGAGCCGCCGCCGCGACTGCGCTGAACCTTGTGCTCACTGCCGACGAGGCGGTGGCGCAGATCGTGCTGCTGTCGCTACGGGTCAGCTTCTCCGCCCTGCTGATCGCGGCCCTTGTCGGGCTGCCGCTCGGCGCACTACTGGCGGTCGCCCGCTTCCCGGGGCGGAGTGCCATCCTGACGGTGCTCAACGCACTGATGGGCTTGCCGCCCGTTGTGGCGGGGCTGGTCATCTACCTGCTGCTGTCGCGCTCGGGCCCGCTTGGGCATCTCGGCCTGCTCTTCACGCCGGGTGCGATGATCATCGCCCAGGCGGTCCTGATCGCGCCGATCCTCGCCGCCCTGTCACGCCAAGTGCTCGAAGGGCTGTGGGAGGAATACGCGGAACAGCTCCGTTCCTTCGGGGCCGGCCCCGCGCGCGCCGTGCCGACGCTGCTCTGGGACGGGCGCTTTGCGCTGCTGACCGTGCTTCTGGCGGGCTTTGGCCGGGCCAGTGCCGAGGTCGGCGCGGTGATGATCGTGGGCGGCAATATCGAGGGCTTCACCCGTGTCATGACCACCGCGATCGCACTGGAAACGAGCGCGGGCAACCTGCCGCTGGCGCTAGCCCTCGGCATGGTGCTGATGTCGATCGTGCTGGTCGTGAACGCGCTCGCGCAGGCCTCGCGCGACTTCGCCACCCGGGCGGGCGCGTGATGCGCGCACCCGACACTATCCTGCCGCTGCGTGCCGAAGGCTTGGGTTTCTCCGCCGGCGTGATCGCCATCCTGTCCGATGTCTCGCTTACCCTCGAGGCCGGATCGCCCAGCATCATCGTCGGTCCGAACGGTGCGGGGAAATCCGTGCTGCTGCGGCTGCTGCACGGGCTGCTGGCGCCAAGCACCGGGCGCGTGCTTTGGGCGGGCGATGCCGCACGCCGCCAGGCGATGGTGTTCCAGCGGCCAGTGCTGCTGCGACGCAGCGTGCTGGCCAATGCCGTCTATCCGCTCAAGCTGGCCGGCGTCGCGGCCGCGGAGCGCGAGCCCCGCGCCCGCGCTGCCTTGGAGATGGTGGGCCTCGCGGCACTTGCCGACCGCCCGGCGCGCCGGCTGTCAGGCGGAGAACAGCAACGCCTGGCGCTGGCCCGCGCCGCCGCCCTGTCGCCCGAGGTGCTGTTCCTCGACGAGCCCTGCGCGAGCCTCGATCCCACGGCGACCCGCGCGGTCGAGGAGATCGTGGGCACGCTCGCCGCGCGTGGCACCAAGATCGTGATGACCACGCACGACCTCGGTCAGGCCCGTCGCCTGGCGGGCGAGGTGCTGTTCCTCAACCGCGGCCGCCTGCGCGAGCAGACACCGGCCGCCGCCTTCTTCAACCAGCCTGCCACCCCAGAAGCCGCGGCCTTCCTGCGCGGCGAACTGGTGTGGTGAAGGGCCCATCCGGGAGACCCGCCATGTTCCGCCGCCTTTTCCTCGCTGCCGCTGCCGCGGCACTTCTCCTGCCAGGCGCTACATCCGCGCAGGAGCGCTTCATCACCGTCGCCAGCACCACCAGCACCGAGCAATCCGGCCTGTTCCGCCATATCCTGCCGATCTTCACGGGCGAGACGGGCATCACGGTGCGCGTCGTGGCGCTCGGCACCGGCCAGGCGCTCGATGTCGGCCGCCGCGGCGATGCCGATGTGGTGTTCGTGCATGACCGCGTCGCCGAGGAGCGCTTCGTGGCCGAGGGATTTGGCGGCCCGCGCCGGCACGTGATGTTCAACGACTTCGTGGTCGTCGGCCCCGCCGCCGATCCGGCGCGGGTCAACGGGCTACGCGACACCAACGATGCGCTGCGCCGTATTGCCGAAGCCCGCGCGCCTTTCGTCAGCCGTGGCGACCGGTCCGGCACGCATGCGGCCGAGTTGCGCCTCTGGCAACTCGCCGGCGTCGATCCGGCGACGGGCCGCGGCCAGTGGTACCGCGAGGTCGGCCAGGGCATGGGCCCGGCGCTGAACACCGCCGCCGCGCAGAACGCCTATATCCTGACCGACCGCGGCACCTGGCTCAGCTTCCGCAACCGACAGGATCTGCGGATCGTGGTCGAGGGCGATGCGCGGCTGTTCAACCAGTATGGCGTCATGCTGGTGAACCCGCAGCGCCACCCGCATGTGAAGGTTGCCGACGGCCAGCGCTTCATCGACTGGATTCTATCGCCTGCCGGGCAGCGCGCCATCGCCTCCTACCAGATCAATGGCGAGCAGCTGTTCTTCCCGAACGCGACACAGCCGGAGCCGACCTCGTGAGGCTCGCGGCTCTTCTCGCGGCCCTGATCTTCGCCATGCCGGCCGCCGCCGAGCCGGTGCGTCTCGCCGCCGCCGGCTCGCTGAGGGCGGCGCTCGCCGAGGTGGCACAGGCCTTCGAACGTGCACCAGGCGGCGGCGCGGTCACGCAAACCTACGCGCCCTCCGGATTGCTGCGACAGCGAATCGCCGGCGGTGAGCCCTTCGAGGTGTTCGCCTCCGCCAACATGGAGCATCCGGAAGCGGTGGGCCGCGAGCGCAACCGCCCGACCGCGCTCTTCGCGCGCAACGCGCTGTGCGCCATCGCGCGGCCGGGGCTCGACGTGACGCCGGCTACGCTGCTGGAGCGCATGCTCGATCCCGCGCTGCGGCTCGGCACCTCGACGCCGCGCGCCGATCCTGCCGGCGACTACGCCTTCGCGCTGTTCGGGAGGGCGGAAGCTGTTCGTCCTGGCGCGCGCGCGGCGCTGGAAGCCAAGGCGCTGCTGCTGACCGGCGGGCCCGATAGCCCGCGCCAACCGCAAGGGCGCGACCTCTATGCCTGGCAGTTCGAGCGCAACGCGGCAGACCTGTTCCTGACCTACTGCACCAACGCCGTACTGGCGCGCGCCGCCGATGCGTCGCTGCGACAGGTCGCGGTGCCGGAGGCGCTGTCGGTCGGCGCGGATTACGGGCTGATCCTGCTTTCGGACAGGCCGGAGGCCGTGCGCTTCGCGATGTTCCTCCTATCTCCTGCAGGACAGGCCATCCTGGATCGCTACGGCTTCGTCGCACCCGGCCTTCCAGCCCGCTGACCCGTGAAAGGCATTGCCATGCTCAAGCTCTCCGCCCGCAACCAGTTCCCCGGCACCATCACCGGTATCCGCAAGGGCGTCACCACGACGCATGTCACGATCGAAGTGGCACCTGGCGTCATTGTCACCGCCGCCATCACCAATGAATCCGCCGAGGAACTGGGCCTTGCGGTCGGCGGCGAGGCTGTAGCGGTGATCAAGGCCTCCGATGTGATGGTCGGCACCAAGGGATGATCCCGCGCCGCGCCCTGCTGGCCGCGCCGGCGCTGTTCGCTACGCCCGCGCGGGCGGAGCGGCAGGTCGCTGACGCGACGGGCCGGCGGATCGCGGTGCCGGACAGCGTCACGCGGGTCTTTCCGGCAGGCCCACCCGCGGCGATCCTGCTCTACACGCTGGCGCCGGAGTTGCTCGCCGGCTGGCCCGCCCGGCCGCCGCGCCCGGCCGAAGCCGCCTTCATGCTACCCGAGGCCGCCGCCCTGCCCGAGATCGGCCGCCTGACGGGCCGCGACAACACCGCGAATATCGAGGCTGTGCTGCGGCAACGGCCCGACCTCGTGCTCGACTACGGCTCGGTGCGGCCGGTCTTCGTCTCGCTCGCCGAACGCGTGCAGGCGCAGACCGGGCTGCCCACCCTGCTGCTTGACGGCGCGCTGCCGAAGATCCCCGAGACCTATCGCCTGCTCGGCGACATCCTCGACCGCCGCGACGCCGCCGAAGCGCGGGCGGCCGCCGCAGAGCGCATCCTGGGCGAGGCCGTCGCGGCCGCGGAGGCGCTGCGCGCACGCGGCAGGCCACGCGTGCTCTATGTGCGCGGCCCGCGCGGGCTTGAGACCGGCGTCGCCGGCTCGATCAACACCGAGATCATCGAATTCGCGGGCGCGGAGAATGTCGCCGCCTCGGCGCTTGGCGCCGGCAGCCTGGTGCAATTCTCGATGGAGCAGGTCTTCGCCTGGAACCCCGACTGGATCATCGCCATCCATCCCGACTTCATGACGACCGCGAAGACCGACCGGCTCTGGTCCGCGGTGCCGGCGGTGCGCGCGGGGCGCGTGGCGCTGGCGCCGGGCCTGCCCTTCGGCTGGGTAGATTTCCCGCCTGCCGTGAATCGCCTGCTCGGGCTGATGTGGCTGCCGGTGCTGTTCGGGCTGCGGCCACGCGCTGGGCTTGCGGAGGCGGTCGCTGACTTCCACGCTCTGTTCTATCACCGCCGCCCGGAGCCCGCGCAGATCGAGGCGCTGCTGCGCCCCGCCTTGCCGGCGTGAGGCGCCCAGCATGAAGCGTGGGGCGCTGGCCTGGGGCGTCGGCGTCGCGGCCCTCGTCGTCGCGGTGCTGGGGGCGCTGGCGGTCGGTCGTTTCCCGATCGAGCCAGCGCAGCTCTGGGCAATCCTGACCGGCACCGAGACCGGCACGGCCTCGATTGTATTCTGGAACATCCGCGCGCCGCGGGTGGGCGCGGCCATCCTGGTCGGCGCGTCCCTTGCAGCCGCCGGCGCGGCCTTTCAGGGCATGTTCCGCAACCCGCTCGCCTCGCCCGACCTGCTCGGCGTTTCGGCCGGCGCCTCGCTCGGCGCGGTGCTCGGCATCTTTCTCGGCCTGCCGGTTGCAGCGGTGCAGGGGCTCGCTTTCGCCGGCGGCATTGCGGCGGTGGCTGCTGTCGCAGCGCTGTCGAGCGCCGTTCGGGGTCAAGGCGACCCGGTGCTGGTGCTGATCCTGGCGGGCATCGCACTGGGCGCGCTGATGGGGGCGGCGATCAGCCTCCTGAAGATCCTCGCCGACCCGTACAACCAGCTCCCGGCGATCACCTTCTGGCTGCTCGGGACGCTCTCGGCGGCGACGCGGGAGGACATCCTCGCCGCCGCACCCGCGGCGCTGCTCGGCTTGGTCGTGCTGCTGCTGCTGCGCTGGCGGTTGAACCTCCTGACGCTGGGCGAGGACGAGGCGCGCGCACTCGGTGTGAACACCACGGCATTGCGGGCGTTCGCGGTCGCGGGCGCCACGCTCGCCACGGCCGCGGTCACGGCGCTCGCCGGTGCGGTCGGCTGGATCGGGCTGGTCGTGCCTCACATGGCGCGGATGCTGGGCGGGCCGGATCTGCGCCGGCTGATCCCGCTCTCTGCGCTGCTGGGCGCGGCGTTCCTGCTCGCCGTGGACACGCTTGCGCGCGTCGCGGGGCGCACCGAGCTGCCGCTCGGCATCCTGACCGCGGTGCTGGGCACGCCGCTATTCCTCTGGCTGCTGGTGCGCGCAAGGCGAGGTGGTGCGGCATGACCACGCTGCTCGCCGCGCAGGGCCTGTCTGTTGGCCACGGGCGACGCGTCGTCGCGGCCGGAATCTCCTTCGCGCTGGAGGCCGGCCAGGTGCTGTGCCTGCTGGGGCCGAATGGCGGCGGCAAGACGACGCTGCTGCGCACGCTGCTCAGCCTGATCCCGCCGCTGGCCGGCGAGGTCCTGCTCGAGGCGGCGCCGCTCGCCTCCCTGTCGCGCCGCGAGGTCGCGCATCGCCTCGCCTATGTGCCGCAGGCGGCACCTGGCGGCTTCGCCTATGCCGCGCGCGAGGTGGTGGCCATGGGCCGTGCGGCGCGCCTGCCTTTGCTCGCAGCCCCGGGCGCGCACGATCACGCCTTGGCCGAGGCGGCGCTCGATCGGCTGGGCATCTCCCATCTGGCGGATCGGCCGGTGACGGAGCTCTCGGGCGGCGAGCGTCAGCTCGTGCTGATCGCCCGCGCCCTGGTCCAGGATGCGCGCTGTCTGGTGCTCGACGAGCCGACGGCGAGCCTCGATTTCGGCAACCAGGCGCTGGTGCTGCGCGAGGTGCGCGCTCTCGCCGTGCGCGATGGCCTTGCCGTGCTGATGACGACGCATCACCCGGACCATGCGCTGCTGGTTGCCGATGCGGCCATGCTGCTGCATGGGGGCGCGATGATCGGACCTATGCCATCCGCGGAGCTCATCACGCCGGCCCGCCTTCGCGCAGCCTATGGCGTTGACGCCGTGGTGGGCGCGCTGCAGACGCCGCAGGGCGAGCGCCTCGTCTGCGCGCCGCTGGTCGGCCCGCCATGACCGGTCCTCACAGCCTGACCGCGCTGGACGAGGCCACCGCGCTGCTGCTCGCCGGCATCGCCACCGTCGCGCCATGCAGCTTGCCCCTGGGCGAGGCCATTGGCTGCGTGCTCGCGGCACCGCTTCAGGCAACCGCGGCCGCGCCAGCCTACCCGGTGGCAAGGTGGGATGGCTGGGCCATCGCGGCGGCCGATACGCTCGGCGCCGGGCCCTATGCGCCCGCGGTGCTGCCCATGCCGCCGCTTCTGTTGCAGCCCGGCGATGCTCTGCCGCAAGGCACCGACGCCGTGCTGCCGCTGCCCGACCTGGTGCGGGACGGTCCCCTCGCGCAGGTGCTGGACGCTGTCGCCCCAGGCACCGGCGTGCGCACAGCCGGCGAGGACGCTGCTGCCGGCACCCTGCTGCGTGCTGCCGGGGAACGGCTTTCGCCGCTCGACCTGCCGGTTCTCGCGGCGCTGGGCGTGACCGAGGTCGCGGTGCGGCGGCCCCGCCTGGGCTGGCTCGCCATCGGCGACGAGATTGTGGCCGAAGGCGCGCGCGACACCCTGTTCGCGACTTGCGCGGCGCTGGCGCAGGCGGCCGGGGCGGCGCTGCTTCGCCTGCCGCCGGCGTCCGACGACGCCGCTGGCATCGCCGAGGCCCTGCGCTCCGGCGCCGAGCGATGCGACCTGCTGCTGGCCGTGGGCGGCACCGGGGAGGGCGCGCGCGACCTTACTGTCGCTGGGCTGCGCGAAGCGGGCCGGCTCGCGGTGCACGGCATCGGCGCGCGCCCCGGAACGAATGCGGGATTCGGCGCGGTGGCTGGCCGGACGGTGATCCTGCTGCCCGGCTCGCCGGGCGATGCGCTGGCCGCGTGGCTGCTGCTGGTGCGCCCGGCGTTGGCCGCGCTGACGGGCGCGGTGCCGGCGTCGCCGCTACTGGCCCGACTCGCGCGCAAGGTGACCTCGACGGTCGGCCTGGTCGAATTGGCACCGCTGCGTCGTCTCGCGGATGGTCGCGTCGAGCCGCTGGCCACCGGCGCACTCCCGCTGCACGCACTGGCGAGCGGCACCGTTCTCATACAGCCCGCCGCGTCCGAGGGCGCGGAGGCGGGCGCCGAGATCGCCATCACGCTGTTCCGGCCCGACCCATGACCGACCCCAGCCCTGACGCCCATGGCCCCGAAGCCTTGCTCGCGCGCGTGCGGCACGCCGCCCGCCAGGAGCAGTTCCTCGACATCGTCTCCGCCGAGGAGGCGATGCGGCGCTTCCGGGCTGCCCTGCCGCCCGGCCGCCTCGGGGCGGAGCTTGTGCCATTGGCCGCGAGCCTCGGGCGGATCGTCGCGCAGACGCTGCCCGCGCGCGCCGACGCGCCGCCCTTCGACCGCGCCTCGGTGGATGGCTTCGCGCTGCGCGCCGCGGACACGGCCGCAGCCTCCGAGGCCGCGCCCATCCGGCTACGGCTGAATGCCGAGGTGCTGGCCTGTGGCGTAGCGCCGGGAATCGAGGTGGCCCCCGGCACGGCGACCGCCATCGCGACGGGGGCCATGATCCCGCGCGGCGCCGATGCGGTTGCCATGATCGAGTGGACCGAATTGGAGGACGCCGGGGACGGGCCGGTGATCCAGCTCTCGCGCGCCTTGGCGCCGGGCCAGTTCATCGGCTTCGCCGGCAGCGACATCGCGCGCGGCGAGGCGCTACTGCGGGCCGGTGCGCAGATCACCAGCCGCGAGATCGGCATGCTGGCCGCCGCGGGCTGGAGCGAGGTGCCGGTGGTGCGCCGCCCGGTCGTGGCCGTGATCTCGACCGGCGACGAGTTGCACCCGCCCGGCACGCCCCTGCCGCCCGGGGGCATCACCGACAGCAACGCCGCGATCCTCTGCGCCGCGGTCAGCGAGAATGGCGGCGAGCCGCTGGCGATGGGCATCTTCCGGGACGATCCGGACGTGCTCGCAGCGGCGCTGGGCGATGCACTGGCGCGCGCCGACATGGTCGTGATGTCTGGCGGCACGAGCAAGGGCGCGGGCGATGTCTCGCATCGCATCCTGGCCGCGCTGCCCGCGCCGGGCGTTCTCGTGCATGGCGTGGCGCTGAAGCCCGGCAAGCCGCTTTGCCTCGCGGTCGCGGGCCAGAAGCCTGTCGTAGTGCTGCCGGGCTTTCCGACCAGCGCCGTCTTCACCTTCCACGAATTCGCTGTGCCGGTGCTGCGCGCGATGGCGGGACTGCCGCCGCGGGAGGAGACCGAGGTCGAGGCGCAGCTCGCCGTGCGCACGCCAAGCGAACTCGGGCGCACCGAATACGTCATGGTCTCGCTGGCCAAGGGGGATGACGGCCCGCGCGCCTTCCCGCTCGGCAAGGGCTCAGGCAGCGTGACGGCCTTCGCCCAGGCGGACGGGTTCTTCGCAATTCCCGCCCTCGACCAGGCCGCCGATGCCGAGAGCAAGGTTCGGGTGCGGCTGATCGGCGGCGCCACGCGCGCGCCCGATCTCGTCATCATCGGCTCTCACTGCGTCGGTCTCGATGCCGTGCTGGACGCGCTAGCCGAACAGGGCATCCGCGCGCGGACACTGGCCGTCGGCAGCCTCGGCGGCCTGGCGGCGGCGAAGCGCGGCGAGTGCGATCTGGCGCCGGCGCATCTGCTCGACCCGACGACGGGCAGCTACAACACACCCTTCCTGGCGCCGGGGCTGGTGTTGAAGCCAGGCTGGCGGCGCAGCCAGGGCGTGGTGTTCCGCCCCGGGGATGCGCGCTTCGAGGGGCTCGACGGGCGCGAGGCCATCCGACGTGCCGCGGCCGACCCTGGCTGCCTGCTGGTTAACCGCAACGCCGGGTCCGGCACGCGCATCCTGCTCGATGGGGTGCTCCAGGGCATGCGCCCGGCCGGCTATGCAAACCAGCCGAAATCCCACAACGCAGTGGCGGCGGCCGTGGCGCAATCACGCGCCGATTGGGGTGTCGCGATCGAGACGGTGGCGCGCGACTACGGCCTGGGTTTCCTGCCACTGGCCGATGAGCATTATGATTTCTTCGTGCCGGAGAGCGCTCTGCCGCGCGTACCCATGAAGGCCTTCTTCGAGGCGCTCGGCTCGCCCGTCGTGCAGGCGCGGTTGGCAGGTCTGGGGTTTCTCCGCTCACACCCGCCTTCTTGAGGTTGGAGCAGTCCGCCTCAGCCCCTACGGCACCCGTCGCTTCACCACCCCCACCGACAGCGTCACCGCCGCCAGGTCGAACGTCGCCGCAGAGATGTTCCGCGCCATGACGCGCACCGTGTTGTTCGACCACACCGCCGCATCGAGCTCGATGAAGCGCGTCGACGACACCAGCGACGCTTGCGCCAGATCGCCCGCCCGCGCTCCGTTCACCGTGACGTCGAGCAGCGCGGTCGCCCCTGGCGCCAGGCTCGGCAGGTCCCAGGACACCTCCGCCGCGAACTCCCGCCGCCCTGAGCTTTCCACCTCCTAAGCCCCTATCAGACCAAACTGGCGATTTGAGTAACGGAGGATTTCCGGCTCATCGTAACTCCGAGGAGAGTGAAGATGAGCCAGCAGCAATAATCCTTGGGATGCCCTGGAGGCTTACCCTCACACCCTCTCCACCAACCTGAACCCCCTTGATGCCAACGGCAGGCTGTCCCGGCTGATAGCGACATCCTCGCCGGGGGCGTTCATCGCACCCCAGATGGCGCGACGGTTGCGCTCGGCCATGCTGTCGGAAAGCTCCGCAATCCAAAGCGTATCCCGCGCCGCACCAAGGCGCCGCAGCATATCGCGGTGCTGGTTGCGCGCCTCGGCGGTGGATAGCGCTGGGAGGGTAAATGCCGCCATGCGCGGGTTCACGATGGCCGGGACGGGGAATTCAGCCCCGGTGTAAGGATTGCGGTCGCGCCGGTCGAGCATGACGCGGCCTTCGCGAATGCCATACGCCGTGCCGCGCTGCAGCCGCCACAGCTGCCCCGCCACCAGTAGGCCGATGTCCATGTAAGGCGCCGCGCCATCGGTCAGATCAACGCGGAGATACCGCGCTGTGACTAGTGCTGGCAGTACCAGTACGACATTCCCCTGGCTCTCATCCTGCGCCTCGGCATTCAGCAGCCCGGTGTCTGCCAGCGTCACGCTGAAATTCGCGACATTCGAAAGCCGCGCCTGCACCAAAGCGCCCGCGCCAAGCGTCGTGGAAATCAGCGCAACGCAATCCACCAGTACTTCCGCCCCGAGATCAGCGGTAACGGTCGCGCTGCTGCCCATCAGGCGTGTACGCCGGCGCGGCTGTGGATCCTGCAGGTTCGTGATCGGCATGGTGGCGATGGTCGCCTGCGCCGATGCCACGCTGCCCGTCGCCACCCGATCCTGCTGCAAAAACGCCCCCGGCATGTCAGCCCGCCCCCCAGAGTGTGATTTCGACGCGCCGCGCTGTCAGGCTTTCCCGCCAGCCGACGACGACCCCGACAAACCCCGCATCAAAGCCAAAGGCCGGATAGGTCACGCGCCCGATCTGCCCGATTTCGATCTGCCCCAGAAACCGATCCGTCAGCACGCGGACCATGCGCGGCCCAGCTTCCAGGACGGCGCGCCATTTCTCGGCACGTGCTAGTGCCTCTGCCTCGGTCCAATAGGCGGCGGGGAAAGAGATTTCTCGCTGCTGTGCCACGCGTGACGTGATCGGGCTGCTTTCGGCCCGGGCGAAACTGCCTTCTTGCGACAAGCGCTGCCTGTCCGCCGCCGCGACGCTGCCAGCCATGTTGGACAGCGGCGCATAGTTCCGCCCCCAGCGCACCGCAATGGCGCGCGGCAGGGGCCGCAGGCTCGCAGGCAGTGGCAAGGGCTCAAAGGCCAGCACACAGGCCGAGGGCAGATCGAATTGCGGCGCATCACTTGCCAAGGGATCAGCAAGCCGCAGCTTTCCGCCGCGCCCAGCCGCGAGCATCGCGCCTGACCCGGCCAGGATTTCCTCGGCGGCCGCGAGCGTGGTGGTCCCGGTCGCGCCCTGGTGAAAGCCAACAATGCCAGGCAGATCGGCCTCGGCGAAAGCCCAGGCGGTGGTGTCAAAATCTGCTGGGTCATAGGCGAGGCCCAGGCTTTCCAGCATGCGGCGCAGAATGCCGGCGATGCTGTTCACATAGATCGGCACGGTGTCGCCTCGTAGATCGGCCGTGACATCGCCATCGGGTGCGGCGCCAAGCTGGAATAGCCCCAGCGCCGGATAATCCCGCGCCTGTCCAACCGTCGGAGTACCTGCTGAGACAATCACCTGCGCCACGCCACGAATACGAACGGCGTCATGCCCGGCAATCTCTCGCCAATGCGATTGATAGGTCGGCAGGTTGCCGGCCCCGAGATCCACATTGCCGAGAAACACCGGCGCGACATTGAACACCTGCCCAAGCGTCACGGGCTTCGGGTGGCCCTTGAGTTCATTGCCACCTTCCTGGCCGCCCGTGCCTTGAAACAGCACCGGCTGCAAAGGCGTCGCCATCCGCTCCGTCACATCGCCAAGCGCCAGCCTGGCGCGGAAATCGCCACCACGTTCCACGCCACGCAAAATGCCGGTGAAAGGCAGGCTGGCGGCAGCAAGGCTGGTGCCGAAATCACTCGCGCGCGGATTGAGCACCGGCAGGCTGAGCAGCCGTACGGCACGCCCATCGGCCACACCATAGCGCGCCAGATCGGCCGAGAAATTGTCTCCATCCGCCAGCGCGATTTCCGAGACAGTCAGCGCCACCCTGCCACCGACTGCCAGCGCATCCGCGGCGGATTGGCCAATCTCGATATCCTCCAGAATACGCGGCTCATAGAACGCCAGTGCCGGCGTATCGCTCGGCGCGGAGACAAAGGCGGCCGAGGCAAGGCGCAGCGTCGCGATGCGTTCGGGTGCGACAAAGGCATCCGGCAGAAAGGCCGGCGCCAGCATGCCAAGGGCGTCAAAGCCGATCATGGGCCAAAGCGTCCCCGGTTGATGTTGAAGTTCTGCTCGATCTCCGCGATCACCAGCGGACGGTTGTAGATTTCCACCGACGCGATGCTGCCGACAAAAAAGCCGGCTGATGCCGCTGGCCAGAAATTCAGGCTCTGCCCGCCAATGCGCCAATAACCGTCAAAGGGCTGCGATACAGCAGAGACATTGCCGACGACCTGCCCATTCATGCTGTGCAGCGTGGCGCCATTGTTGAAGGACACCACCGCGTAGCGCCATTGATTGTTGGTCACGTTGCCATAGAGGAAAGTAGAACTGCCCGGGCTCCAGACGCCCCAGCGCAATTGGCCGGCGGTGTCCACATAGAAGTGCCGATCATAGCCACCGGAACCACCGATCTGCGATGTCTCGAAACCGATCAGCTTGCGCCCGAGTGCGGCAGAGGTTCGGAACCAGACGCCGATGGTGAAACTCTGCGGATTGGAAATAAGGTTGGTGGTGGTGAGGTTGGTAGTACCATCAAAATTGATCGCACCATCGGCGATATTGGTGGGCCCGGTCAGGGTGCCGTGATTGGCGCTGCTGCTCAGATCCGTGAAGGCCAGACCGCTGCCTGAATAACATGCCGGATTGACGACATCGAAATGCAGCACAAGGCCATCGCTAATGATGCTTGGCGGCGGTGGTGGTGGTTCCGGTGGTGCCGGTACATCCTTCGCCGTGCGGATCGCGATTTCGAGCAGCAGCACGGTGGCGCTGGGCTGCGGGCCAAGGATGAGGCCAGGCCGCGCTGCCAGCGCCGCATTGGACATGCCGCCGCCAAGAATGGCCGGCGCGTCCATGGCAGGCGCATCGGATGCGATCATGCGATCAGGCTTGAGGAATCAAAGCCGATCGCCTTCAGCAGCGCGGCCACTTCGGGCGCGAACAAATTCAGCTTTTGCGCCGCCAGCCACCGTTCGCGCAGCAGCAATTCCGCATCGGTAAGTTCGGTGGCGGGCGCTTCAAGCTTGAGCAGCGCCATGGCATCGCGCAGTTTTCCCGTGGCACCAAGGGCTTCGACCAGATGCAGCTTAGTGATCTCGCCAGGTGGTGGTGCGGGTGGCGGAGGCGTGTCCTCAGGCACTGTTTTGACTTCAACCACCGGAACGGGTTCAGGCTTTGGAGGATCGGGGATGATCTCGACCGCTTCCATCCCGCCCGCCGCGACGATGGCCTCAACCAGTGGATGCTCGACCGGGCGGGGCTCGCCGACACTGAACCGGTGCGCCTCCAGCGCGGCAACATAAGCTGCCACGCGATCAGCGAGCGCAGGTCCGAAGGCTTCGACGACCTCGGCGGTAACGCGCAGCCTTGGCGCCGACAGGCTATCCGCACCTTCCTCTGGCTGCAGCACTGCTGCCAGTATAGAATCCTCAATTATATGGTCCATGATTGGCCTCCTCGAGTTTCTGACTTGAAGCCCTCAAGCACCCGCGAAAAGCGCGACGGTGCAGATCAACATGGGCGGCATATTGGCTGAGGCGCCGCCGGCGAAGTCGCTCACTGTGACTGGCGGTGTGGCATTGCCGATGGAAACATTATGGGCATGCGTCGTATCGAGGCTTGCCGACCAGGTATTGGACTGTCCGTTATTCGCATCCCAGCTATTCGGTCCAGTCGCAAAGCTGAATATGCCATTGGCCCCGCGATGATCGGTGTAGCGCAGCCCGTAAATACTGCCGTAACCCCCGCGCGAATCTGTCGAACCAGCGTGATTATGCGCCGCCTGCGTCGCGACATGGCCATGCGTGCCGATACGCTGATCGCCGCCCGCATTGCCCAGCGCAGCCGCATTGATGCCCGAAACGCCGCTGGTAATCCTGCTGGCAGCAACACCGCCGAGATTATCCAACCCGAATAGTGCGCGACCCCGCACATCCGGCGTACCAAAGCTTATCGCGCCATCCCCCGCGCCATAGGTGGTGCCGATCGCGGCGAATAGCGTGGCATAGCTGCTGCGCGACAGGTTCTGCCCATTTGGCCAGACACAGAATGGCGGCAGGTTAGGCCCGGCGACCTGCACATATTCGCCAATCAATCGCCCGTGGCCGAAAATGCCTGCCACCCATCCGGCACCACTGCGCAGGATATGCGCTGTCATCCCCGGCATCAGCGCGATGCTGGCCTGCCCATTGATGGTCTCACTGGCATTGGGATCAAGGGTGAGCGCCGCGCTGCCCAGATTCAGCACCAGCCAGCCGGCACCAGAGGCCACAGCGGCAACCGCGGGCAGATTGAGCGTCGCTGCTGCCGCGCCCGAAAACACCACCGTATTGCCAAGATCCGCGAGCGCGAGGTTCGCCGTGCCCGCAATGGCGATGACTTCCCGCGCGGCCGGGTCCACCACGCTGAACACATCCTTGGTGCCGGCTGGCAGCGCGACCAAGCCGCCGGAATTGGAGGAGGCCAGGATGGTCGCCCGCGTCAGCGACCCTGGCGAACCACCATCGAAATCGCCATAGCCAATCTCGAACCCGGTGCTCCATTGAATGCAGTATTGGATGCGCCGTGCAGCCGCACCGAAGGCAGCCTGGAAACTGCGAGCATTACTGGCGGCAGCACTGAGCACCAGCGTGCCGGTGCCGGCGGTATCGGTGCTTTGCTTGGCGCGATAGGCGATGATTGGCATGGGTCACCCCGTCATGTGCTGGCGCGGGCCAGGATGGCTTCGTTTTGTGCGGTCAGGCGGCGTAGTTCGGAGAGCAGGCTGCGCAGCACTTCCGTCTGCGCATTGCCGGTCGCGATCACCGCCAATTCCAGCCGATCCGCCCCCGCGACTTGTGCTTCAAGCAAAGCGCCAAGATTGGCGGGATCGCTGCCGGGCGCAGCAGTGCGGAGCGTGCGCGCGACATCGGCGACCAGTTCGGCAAAGCTGGTGGAGATACCAAGGAAATCCTTGGCAATCGGCAGCGCGATCTGCGCGACGCGGGAGAATTCCGCGAGTTCTTCTGGCGTGGCGCCATCCAGCAAGGGCTGCTGTGCTGCCGATAGCGAGGCCAGCGCCGCGCCATAGCGCGCCTCCAACGGCAGGCCGCCGAGATCACCCATGGTCAGGTTTTCCAGCAAGCCGCGCGCAATGCCGCGCATCTGTGCGGCGAGCGCTTCCGCCTGACGGTCGAATTCGCGCATGACCGCCAGGCGTTCATCAGCGATGGTCTGTTCCAGCGCCACCACGCGGCGGATGTATTCCGCACCGGTTTCCTCGAGCCCAAGCTGGAATAGCTGCTCGCGAAAGGCGCGCAGTTCCGCTTCGGCGCGCAGGTCGAATTGGCCGAGCGCCACGCCGCGACTATCGCCATTCAGCGCCATGCGGCGAATACCAAGCGTACGGTCAATGATATCCAAATCCCGCGCGCGGTCGGCTTCCAGCTTGGCGATACGCTCGGCACGCTGGGAATTCAGGTCGGCCTCGGACAGGCCGAGGTCCTTGGCCTTGGTGATGGCTTCGTCATAGGTTTTGGTCAGCACTTCCATCGCTGATTTGAAGGCGCTGGTCTTTTCCACTGCGCGGCCGAGGGGCTCAAATACCTGCGTCACGAAATCCGCGGCGGAAAGCGCTTCCTCCAAATTACCACCGCGCCCGGCCAGCGTGCCAAAGGCGGTCATCTGATTGGCATTGTCGCTGCGCAATTGGCCGACCAGCGCGGTCATGGATAGTTCGCGCGGCGAGCCCGATGCCTGGCCAAAACCGACTGCTGCCTGACCCGGTGCGGCAAAGCTCAGATTGCGTGCGGCGATTTGCCGGTTGATGGCGTCAAGCTGCTGCTGCACCTCGGCCACCGCGCCGGCCTGGTCCCAGCGCTTGCCGCGCGCACCGCTGATGGTGAGCAGCCCGGCATCATCCACGCCAAGAAACACATCGCCGCCGGAACGCGCTGCCATGCCTTTCTTGGTCGGGCCAAACAATCCGCCCGCAGCGCCGCCGATGGCACCGCCGACCATCATGCCAATCGGCCCGCCCACCAGAAAGCCGATGCCCATGCCAAGGCCGGTGCCGATCAAGGTCCCCGGCATGGGATCCGCCGTGCCGCGTAGGCTGCCCGAGATGGTGCCGCCCGCCATACCCAGGCCGAACCCCATCGCGCCAGCGCCAAGCAGATTGCCCAGCGTCACGGGCGCTGCCGCACCGCCACCACCGGCAAAGAAACCTGCCTCCCCCGGCAATGCGGTGCCGGCAAAGAAATTGCTCTGCGTCGCGCCAAAGGAGGTCGGCGTATAGATCGGTGTGGAGAGAAACCCACCCGCGCCAGTAAGGCCGAGAGACTCACCAAGGCCGCCCGTGCCGCCGAATAGATTGGGTGCACCCATGTTCAAAAGCGGCAAAGGCGAAAAACTGAACATGCCCGCGCTGCCGCCTGCGCCGCTTGGTGCGCTGGCGGCGGGCGTTATCCCACCCGCAGGCGCAGCCCCACCAAATGCCCCCATCAGGCTCGGCCGCGACGTGCCGAACACTTCATTCACGAGTGGATTGACGATGGCGAGCTTCGCCATGTCGGTGACCAAACTCGCGATCACCTGCCGCGCGATGGAACCGAAATCAATCGCCGCCTTGCCGCCCATGGCAAAGGCATTCACCAGCCCATTGCCAATCCGGTCCAGCGCATTCTCCCCGATCGAGGCCAGAGCATTGCGCGACCGTTCCGCGAATTGCTGGGCTTCCTGCTCGGCCTTGGCTGAAGCCTCACGCGCAGCGCGGGCCGCAGGGTCAAGCTGCGATAGGGTGCGATTGTATTGTTCCTGCGTGATGCGCGCGGCCGCCAGCGCGGCATCCAACGCCTTGACCTGCTCGGCGTATTTCTCCTGCTCGGTCGCGGCACCTTCCGCCAGCGATGTGCCGCGTTCGACCAGGCGCTGATATGCGCGCTCGGCCTCGGTCAGGCGTTCTGTCGTGGCGCGGGTGGTTTCGGTGCGGTCTGCCAACCGGGCCAGCGCCTCATCACGGTCCTTGTCTGCGGCAGCGCGCAGCCGGGCGGCTTCCTCACCCTCAATCGCGCCGCGCGCGGCCAGGGCGTCAATCTGCTGCACGCGTTCGGCATGTTCGGCGCGGACGCCGCGCTCCTTGTCGAGCGCCTTATACAATTCCTCAAGCCGCGCCTGATCGGCCCGGCGCCCGGCGACGATGGCACGCTGGCCGGCAGTGTAGGCTTCGGCCTCACCAGCTTCCTGTGCCTCGCGCTCCAATTGGCTGCGGCGGGTGATGAAATTCTGTAAGTCACGCAGCGCGGCCTCGCGCTCGGTACGCAGGTTTTCCAGATTGCGGCGCATGATGCCGCGCGTGCCGCCTGGCATGGCGGTCTCTGCAAGGGCTGCCTCGGCATTGGCGATCTGCTGGTCCAGCACCGCCAGCCGATCCCGGCTGCGGTCATAGCCCGCGCTGGCCTGTTCCATCGGCGTGCCAAGCCCGACCGCCACACGGCCCTGATTGACCGCCGCTGCCGCCGCTTGTGCCGCACGCGCAATGCCCTGCGACAGCCCAAGCGCCCGATCCAGATCCCCGGCAAAGCGCGACATGGCCTCGCCGAGGATGGAGAAAGCCCTTCCCATGGTAGGCGGCATTTTCTCGAACTCGGCATTGAGCGATTGCCCGGCACGGATCAGCGCAGGCATCACCACATCGGCCGTCAGCTTGCCGGCCTCGCCCATCTTGCGGAGTTCGCCAACGCTGGCGCCCAATTCGCGCGCCAGGGCCTCCGCCAGGGTCGGCATGTTCTCCAGCACCGAGCGCAACTCATCGCCCTGCAACCGGCCCGAGGCCAAAGCCTGGCCAAGCTGCATGACGGTGGCGGAGGTTTCCGCCGTGCTGGCCCCCGCGATGATCCCGGCCTGTTGCACCGTGCGCACCAGGGCCAGCACCTGATCATTGGTGGCACCGATCTCGCGCGCGGCGATGGCAAAGCGGGCGAAGGCATTGGCGCTTTCGCTAATGGCAACGCCAGTCTGCTGCGACAGGGCATAGAGGTTTTGATAGACTTTCTCCGCCGCGCCGAAGGACCCGGTTGCGGCTTGCAGACGTGCGAGCGATTCCGTCGCCTGATCACCCGCCCGCGCAATCGAGCTGCCCGCCGCCGCCGCGCCCACCGCCACCGCCGCAATCGCTGCCGCCACACCGCCGGCACGGCCTGCGACACTGACAAAGGCGCTGCCCGTACTGCCGAGGGTATTGCCGAGTGCGCCAAAACTGCGCACCGCAGCATCGGACGCCGAGGCCAATCCCCGCATTGCCGGCTGTGCCTTGGCGCTGGCGCTATCAATCTGCTCCAGCGCCTTCTTGCCATCGGCGCCGAGCTTTTCCAGCGACCGGCGCACGGTCTCGGCATTCTCAGCTGAGAGCCGGATGGCGATGGTGCGGGCGGCGCCACTCATGCGTCGCGCGCCAATTCAGCAACGATGGCGCGCGCCAGCACATTCCCTGCACGGCGGCGCACGCCCGCGACATCAAGCCGCTTGTCGAGCCTGACCTGACGCATGAGAAAGAACATCGGGACAAACCCCTGGGCAAGAGTGGCGCGCGCCAGGCGCTGCTGGCCGCGCCGATGGCCGGTGAGCACTTCGACATTCGCGCCAACGAACAGCCGCAAGCGCCGCCGCTTGCCGAGGCCGGAGGCACCGCGCACGCGGAGACACCACAGCCGTACGGCCGGATTGGATTTGGAGCGGATGATGAAAGCCTCGCCACGCGCGGCCTTCATGTCGGCGGGGGTGACGCGCAGCCCACCACGCGATGAGGCACCACGCCGGCCACGCGTGGCGTTGTAGCCGGTTGGGAAGGCAAGGTAGCGCCCGCCCTTGGCGGTAATGGGCAGGCCCTTGTCGAAGGCCTCCACCAGCTTTGGCGCATTGGAATAGACCAGTGCGGCTGGGCGAAAGCTACGCGGTGCGGCGCCAGGCGGCGGGTAGAGTTTCAGGCGCCAGCTATTGGCGAGCGCACGGCCCTTATCGGAGAAATCCGCACCACGCGCCTGGGCGCGGAGTTCCGCCTGTACTTCCCGCCCGGCGCGTTCCACGCCACGACGCATGGCGCGCGCGACGTCGCGGATCTCGGCCTCCATGGCAGCACGGAGGTCGCCGCGGATTGTGGCGAGGAGGAGGGGCATGGGGGAATACCAAATTTTCGCTATCAGCGAAATTTCACTTGCCTTCGCTTTCGCTATCGGCGAAAACTCCGCCCATGGTGCTGTTGCTCTCCCCCGCCGCATTGAAGGCCCTCATGGGCATGCCAAAACGGGAGCGAGCACAACTCAAGGCGCGGCTGGACGCGATCGCCGCCGCACCAGGCGAACAGCATGCGAGCGTCACGGCGCTCCAGGGAGAACCGCGTGGACGGTTTAGGGTTCGCCAGGGCGATTACCGCGCCGTGTTTCGTATTGATGGAGAAGATGTGGTCGTAGACCGCATCGGCCACCGTCGGGAGGTTTATGAGCGATGAATCATTTCAGGCCTTTGGCCGAGACCCCTGAGACCGTGACGCTTTCGCGTCGCGATTACGAGGCGCTGATTGCTGCTGCGGAAGATCGCATTGATCATCAGGCGATCGATGAGCAGGAAGCACGGGAAGCAGCACTCGGCAAAGATGCAGCGCGCGCTGATTATCTGCAGGGCCCGCTGGTAGATCGGCTACTCGCCGGTGAGAGCGCGATACGCATTTGGCGCGAGCATCGTGGGCTGACACTGACTGCGCTGTCAGAGATGGCGAGCGTATCGGTGAGCTATCTCTCGGAGATTGAGAGTGGCCGAAAGCCGGGCAGCGCTGCGGCGATACGCGCTGTTGCCAATGCGCTGCGCGTACCGATGGAGGATCTCACCTAACCGGCCCCCAACTTTCGCCGTTCCCCCTCCATCTGGGCCTCAGCCCCCGCGAGCACCGCAAACCCATCCACCACCCAGGCTGCCTGGTCATTCACGCCGCCCGCATCCGGCCAATGCGCAATGCCGCCCATACCGCCGCGACACGCGGCCCAAAGCCGCACAAAGCCATGCCAGGGCTCGGTAATCACCAAGCGCGGGTTCTCCGCCCAAGCCTCACCCCCCACCAGCCAATCACCACCCTCGGCGGGTCTCAATCCACCGTCATAGGCGCTGGGCTCGCGGGCGATGGCGAGGGCGCCGCGGAGTTTTTTTCCGCATCCCGACTTGGTTGCATCAGCGCACTCGCACGCCAGCCGATCGGCTCAATATCCTCCTGCGGCAAGGCATCCATCAATGCCTCGGAGACCAGGTCGCGATCACGCTTGAAGGGCGGCAGATCGGCGCCCTCCCAGCCGCGTAGTGCATGACGCGCCGCCACCCACGGCAGCATGCCGATATAGCGCTGCCGCGCTGCCAGCAGCCCTGCATAGCTTGGGATGGCCGCACAGGCGGCCTCGATCATCGCAAGCGGCGCCTGCGCTTCCGGATCATCCGGCTCGGCTTCCGCGCGCGCAATGGCGGCCGCGAGTTCATCGGCATTGCCGGGCGCGGCCTCGGTGATGGCAAGGCGCAACGCTTCCAGCATCTGCGCTTGCGGCGGATAGATGCCTCCATCACGCGCAAGATCGGCGCGAAAGGCCTGACGCTCGCGGAAGGTCAGCGGCGCAATCAGGTAGCGCCGGTCTGACGCATGGGGTGGTGAGAACCATTCCGCATCGCGGCGGGAAAAGACAACGCTCATTTTCATACTCCTCAAAACTGCGCCAGAAACAGCGGGCAATCCGCGCCATCCAGCTGAAAGCCAATGTCGAACTGCCCAAGCCCGTCGCGTTGCCCGGGCCGCATGGCGGTGGCTCTGGCTGCCGGCGCAATGACGCAAAAGCGATTGCCCGGATTGGCCCCCAGGATCGCCATCAAGGGCATCGCCGAGCCCAAGCGAAAGGCGTTGAACAGCGCAACGGCATTCGTGGTGCTCATCAAGGGATCAATGCTGCCTCGTGCATCGCGTTCCACCGGCACGGCGGGATCATAGCCTTCGGCTGCTTCGGGATTGTCGGGCAGGATGACATTGACACCGGCATCCAGCGTCAAGCGTCGCGCGCGGGCCAGTTGCTGGTTCAACTGGCAGCGGCCATTCACAAAACGCGGCGGCGTTGGGCGAATGACGGTATTCCACCCGGTCGGCAGTGCGGCCGCCGATTTGTCGAGTAGTTGCGCGCGCAGGTCGAACACCAGAAAGCCAATGCCGCCGGTGGAAAGCTCCAGGCTCCAACTGCCGACCGCACCGGTAAAGCGCCAGCGCAAACCATCGGCGTAGAAGTAGAGCGTCGCCGTGCGATACACTGCCTCATCGGATGTCGGGCTGTAGAGAACATTGGCGGGGATTTGCGCGAGCGTCGCAACTGCCCCCGCTGTGGCCATGGTCTCGCCAAGGGTCGCTACGCGCGCAGCGGTATAGTCAATGATGCCGCTGACCAGGCTGCGATCGCCCGAAAGCAGCAAGGGCATGCCGCGATAAAGCTGCGCGGTGGCGGCGAAGGGTGTCGCCAGCGTCAGGTTGGTCGTGGTGCCGCTTGCGGCGGCGGTGGGTGCGCCGATGGCAGCATTGGTGATGCCTTCGGCCATCGTGCAGCAACGCAGCAGCCGGCCCCATTCCGGCGGCGTCGCTGGCGTGCCGGAACCACGCAATGGCACACGCAACCGAATGCGCGGGCGCAAGCCACCGACAATGGCAGGCGAACGATCAAGCGAGCCGGTGAGCTCGTTATTCTCCACCGTGATCGGATCGAAATCGATCTCGCAATCGGCAGCGAGCCAATCCGCATTGGCCGGCGTGCCGCCAATGGCGTCCAGCCCCGGGGTGGTTTCGATTTTTGCTGCCACGGCTGCAAAGCGCATGCGCACGAGATCGAGGCTCATGTCGCGGTTCCTTTCGGGATATGAGGAGAAGGATTGCGGTCAGGCGGACCAGGGGCCGCCATTGGGCCCGATGGCAAGGATGCTGAAGCGGGCGAGGAATTCTCCAGCCGGGAGGGCGGATTCCTCGGTGTCGTAAAGCCGGAATTCGGCGCCCTGTTCCGCGACATCGCCAAGCCCTGGCGCATCGGGCGTCCAGCCGGCGAGCAGCGAGACCAGGCGCGCGTGCAAGACCGACAAGGCTTGCTCGGCGGCAAGGTCACTCGCTGCCGCCGCAAAACCGGAAACCACAAAGCCGATGCGATAATGCGTGCGGCCCGGTTCCTCGGTATCGTCGGCCTCAATCTCCTCACCGCGCAGCACCAGACGCGGGAGGGGCTCGACCTCGGCATCCACGGGAGCACGGCGCGCGCGGTCCAGCGCCACATCGGGCAGGCTGGTGATGATGCGTTCCGCAATGGCGGCCAGCGCGGCTTCGCGGAGCGGTAGCGTGCCACTCATGGCGCACGCGCCAATGTCAGGCGCAAGGATAGGCCAAGCGCATCGGGCTCCACCTCCTCAATGCGCCAGGTCTCGGGTGGCGAGAGACGCCGCAGCAAATCACCCCGCCGTGGCGTGTCGGGCGAGAGGTCCGCGAAACGCAGCACCGCCTCCAGCGCCGCCCCGCGCGCGCCGATGGCGCCGATCTCCTGCGCGGCAGTGGTGAGCATCACGCGCAAGGACCGCCAGGGACCACCCGTCGCCGCGCGCCATTCAGCGGCGACAGCCATGTTGGGATCCGCGAGCAGCGTGGCCATCGCTCCGTCAAAGGCGCTCATCGCTTCAGCACCTCGACAATGCGCGGCAGCGTCTTTTCGGCGGAGCGGCCAATGACGTAACCGCCCAGGCCGATCTCAACGATGTTCCACAATTTCAGCGCCTCAGCCTCACTGATCCCCGGCGCCGACCAGCCGAGCCAGCGAAGCACGATCAAGATGCCAAAGGTGATCATCATCAGCGGACGCCAGCAGGCAGCGAGCCAATGTTCCGATTGCGCCTCGGCCTTGATGATATCGGCGGCGGCTTTCTCCAATTCGCCTGCGCGCGCAAGCAGGGCAGCATTCAGTTCCGCCTCGGCACGCTGCCGCGCCTCAGCATCGGGGAATAGCCGCTTGAGCGCATCGCCCAGGATCGGCACCAACGCGGGCAGCAATGCGCCGATCATGGGTATTTCCCCCGATCCAATTCGAAATGCGGGCCATCGGGGAAGCTCGGCCAATCACCGCCCCAGGTGATCGCCACACCGAACCTCTGCGCCGCACCCTTCATGGCGCTCGCGAGTTGCGCATATAGCGGCCAGTCCCAACGAACCTCGCCATTCTCCGGCACGCCATCACCATCATCCAGCCAATAGCCGAGATCCACGGCGTGGCCCGTCAAATGCCGGCTGTTCATGGTGCGTGAGGCACCAAGCGCGACAAGCTTGGCTTGCCTTTCACGCGAGCGCAGGCCTTCCAGCACAATGAAGGGTGCGGCCTTGCGCGCCTCGATTACCACACGCACCAGATGGGGATGCACGCCTTGCAGGCGTTCATGGTCACGCGCCAGCATGTTCGTCATGTTCACGCCCCCGCCGCCGGAACGCGGTTGAGCCAGACGCGCACCGTGCCATCGGCAGCCAGCGCGGCCTGGGTCGCGATGCCCACCTGGAAATTGCCAGCGGCGGTCGCGGTGATGCGCCGGTTGGTATTGTCCCAGAACACCCGCACACCAGCCGCGATGGCCAACGCCGGTTCCTTGGTGAGGTCAAATACACCCGTGGTCGCGGCCTCGATCATGACGTTCTGCACGCCATCCACGGCCGCGACGCCGAACAGCGCACCGACAAGTACGCCCTGGCCGGCGGAAACGCCGGTCGCATAGGGCACGGCAATCGCCAGGCTATTGCCTGGCTGGATGAAGTTACGCATGGAATGAACCTCCTGAAACGCAACAGGCGCCCCGAAGGACGCCCGTTGCGAAATTGCGATGATGAAAGGGGTTGGGAGTGATCAGGCGCCCGGATTGAACCAAGCCCCGCGCCAATCAATGGCACCGACGCCGAAGTCGAAGATCACGCTGACCTCGACACCATCCACGCCGGAGACCGGGCCGGTGGTGACTTGCGGTCCCTCCGCGCCATTCAGGTAGCCATAGACATAGACCGGCGCGGTCGGCGGATCGGCAAACAGGTACCAGCGATTATTCGGGATCAGCGGTTCGACCAGCGGCTGGACAAAGCCCGCATAGATATTGGCGTGGCTGATTTGCGTGGCGCCAACACTCACCGTCAATTGCCGCGCGGGCAATTCAAGGCTCGGGCCCACCAGCAGCTTCATGGCATTGCCGACGGAAATCGGCAGCCCATCCAGCGTCTTTTGCCGCAGGATCGCAGCGCGACCATTGGCAAGGTTGTTGATGTCCAGCGCACTGCCCGCCGCCGCCTTATTCAATCGCGCGGCGGCCGTGCCGAACACCGCAGCCGGGCCGTTCGTCAGTGTCGGGCCATCGCCATTGGCCTGATTGAGCAGCGCATAGGCCGTGGCATTCTCGAAATCCGCCACGCGGCGGCCAATCGCGGCAGCGAAATCCGTAAAGGCGCCGAGGTCATCATTTACAAGCATCGGCCGCGTCACGCGAATGCGTCGCGCGAAGGTTTGCAGCAGGACGATTTCCTGGCTTTCCGACATGGTGCCAGCCTGTATCTCGCCATTCTCCATCAGCGGCATCAGCGTTGGGAAATCCCCCACCCGCAGATGGCGATGCGGCTTGAAGTCTCGGAAATCGCGGCGGAGGAAGATTTGCCGATAGCTCGGCGCTGCCGGTTGATAGGCCGCGAGCAGCATCTTGTTCGCCGCAGCCGAGAGCAGCAGCGGAAAGTCCGAAGTGGTGTGAAAGGCACGTTCGGCCAACAGCGTCGGGTTGCGCGGCACATTGCGTTCACCGCGAACCCTCAGCAATTCGCCGATCATGTCGGAAGGCCGCCAGCCCATGAATTCGGCATGGCGCCCGGTGCCCTGCGGCTGGTAGCCGGGCATGCTGCGCGCGGCCAAGGCTTCCGCCATGGCGTCCAGGATTTCCGGCGGCGAGTCATGCCCCGGCCCGGTTTCCGGTCGCGCCGGAATGGCAGGCGGTGCAGCGCTTTTCACCATGGCGTCAAACAAGGAACGACGCGCCTGGTCCGGGTGCCAGCCGCGCTCGACAGCCTCACGCCGGATATGCGCGGCGGTCTCGGTGCCGACCAGGGCGCGTGCGGCGTCAATCGCACCATCAATGCCGGAGATACGATCACGTTCTGCGCGCTGTGCCTCACTGCGCAAAGCTTCAAGGTCAGGTGGCGTTTCCACCGTGATGGTTGCGGGGGGCGACGCGGCAGGCGGCGCCGAATGGGCTGCCGGGGTTTCCGGCGTCGTCTCGGTCATGGGGATTTCCTCATCAGCCAGGGCAGGTTCAATGGCGAAGGACGGCGCGCCCTGCAGCGCCGCGCCACGCACTTGCGCATCCCGATCAACCGGGATGGGCACGATCGAAATCTCGAAAGGTTCCCAATCCACGGCGCGGTAAATCATCTCGCCGCTCACCGGATCAGGGCGCTGGTCATAGCGATGCACGCGATAGCCAATGCTGACCGCGCGCAGCGTGCCATCAGCAATGCGCTGCCAGAGTGGTTCCACATCGGCAGCGGCGGAGAATTGCAGCCGCGCATGGCCACGCCCGCCTTCCAGCCGGGCGGCGATCACACGGCCCAGCACATCGCGCGCATCGCTGCTGCGGTGCGTGTTCAGTACCGGCGCATTGCCAGAGCCGAGCTGCGCCATGCGTACCGCATTCGGCGACATATCCAGTTCTTCGGTGATGCCACCGAGAGACGGGACAAAGTTGCGCGCCCGCGCGCCGGTGGACCAGACGACCTCCACCGTGCGTGCGGCACGATCCACGGTGGCGGGTGCTGTGATGGCGCGGCGTGCGGTGATCGATTGCCCATCGGCGGGAAGTCGATCGGGCAAAGCGGGATCAGCCGGCGCGGGATCGCTCCCGCCCGGGTCGGTGGTTTCGGTCATGGTGAGCCCTATGCTGTTTGGGTATCTGCCGGCGTTGACGCTGCTGCCCCGGCCGCCCCGGTCGCGGCGATTTCCACTGCCGCCATTTGCGCCGCGTCCTGCGCGCCGCCGGATTTGGCCACACGCCTCGGATCGGTATCGAGTGAGATACCAGCCGCATCGAGCGCGGCATTGGCTTCACGGATCATCTCGACTGCCGAGCGGAAATCATAGCCAAAGGCACCGGCGGCCTCGGGCTGCGGCACAAAGCCCGCGCGCACCTGGGCGATCAGCGCTGTGGTGTCTTTCAGTGGGTCAATCATCTCATGCGCTGGCGGCACATGCGCCACACCTTTGGGCATTGCATCCGCCCAAAGCCCGACCAGCGCGCCTTGCGCGTGAAAGCGCTCGGCAATCGGCCGCACCAGCATCGGGATCAGCATGCCGTATTGCATCTGTTCGCAAAGCCGACGGAATTCGATCTTGCCGGCGCGGAGGCTGGAGTAATTCGCCTGCGTCAGGTCGCCGGAAACCTGGTCGTATGTCAGGCCTGCGCCAACAGCGGCGGCTTCAAGCGAGCGTCGCGCAAAGGCAGTATGCGATCCCCCGCCGGAAGGGTTCACCACATTCACCTCGCCATGGCCGCGCCGATACAGGATCATCCCAGGCTCGAAGCTTTCCACTGCGCGGCCTTGCGCGTCGCGTAGCAGGCCAGGGTTGGCGTCGCTCGGTTTAGTCAGGGTTTCCTCGCCATCATCCGTCACCACGGCGGCGAGGCAGGCCTCGATCTTGGCCTTCATCAGCAGTGCGGCTTCGTAATCACCAAGGTCGCGCAGCCGGAGCAGCACGGGCGCGAGCCAGGAGACATCGCGCAATTGCCCGGGGCGACGCTTGCGGAACACATGCAGCACGTCGCGTGCAGGGATGAAGTTGCTCGTCAGCCGCGCACCTGGCAGCATCCAGGCGCCGGGATGGGTTGGGAATAGCCAGTATCCAATCGGCTCGCCAAAATTCCCAAGCGCGATACCCTGAATGGTCGGCGCGCCATTCACCACGCCATTGCGCGCGGTATCCAGATGATCGCTTTCCAGCACCTGCAAGCTGAGGCCGATCGGGTTCCGTGGCGATGTCGGCACGGTCAGCAGCCGGATGAAGCATTCACCGCTTTCGACGACCGCGCGCATGGCCAGCGCTTGCAGCCCATAGAGATCGAGCTTGTCCTCGGCGTCGCAGGCCGTGCTATCCGCCCAGGACAGCCAGGCCGCGCCATGCGCCGTCTCCGGCCAGCGGGTCGTGATGCCCGCACCGACCGCATTGCCAGTCCAGAGATCCACGATGCGCGCGGCATAGGGATCATTGCGCACAGCATCGCGCGCGCGGCGTGCAATGCTGGCGGCGGCCATGCCGACCTCGCCATTCGCGCTGCCGCCTGAGGGCGACCAGGTCGAGGCGCGGTTCTCCTGCGCGGCCGCGTAACCCCTGAGGGCCTGCCAGGCAGCGCGCAGGTGAAGCTTCATTCGGCGGGGGCCGTGACGCTATCCAGCAGTGCACCGGCGGCCTCAGCGATGACGCCATGGCAGGCCGCACGATCCGCCGCTACCCAAGCGAGGGCGAGGCTTGCCGCTGCGGAAGGGGAGAGTTCCTCCTCCCAGGCGATCTGGCGCAGCCGGGCGAAGGCGCGGAACGCCTCCTCTGGCACGCCAAGCGCTGCCGCCAGCGTGGCGGGTTGCCAATGCGTCTGTTCCATCATGCGTTCCTTGTGAAGCTGGCGAGTGTAACACCCGGCCGTCGCGCAGCGGCATTCTCCGCGCCGTAAAGGGCGGCGATGGCGCGGCCCAATTCATCCAGGCTGCGATATTCGACGGTGCGGCCTTCGAAGGTCACGCGCGTGACGCCGCCAGTATAGGCAGAGGCCAGCACGGCCGCGCGGCTACCCGCAGGCTGCGCCAGCGCCCAGGCGAGGGTTGCGGGGTCCAAGGCGGATCACCCGCCCGCACCGCGCGCGAGGGCACGCAGGATTGGCAGGATCTGCGCCCCACCCGCGCCGAACGCGATCAGCACGGCGACAATCGCCCAGATCGCGCCCTCAATCCGGCGCGTCTGCTTGCGCAGGCCGCAGATCTCGGCACGCACCGCCGTATAGCGCTCAGCACAGCGCTCGACATGCAGCGACAGATCCTCGCGCTCACGCGCGTGGAGTTCACCGTTACTCATGATTTCCTCCCGAAAGTGATCAGCGCAACCAACCGCCACGCGGCGCCAACCAACCAGGCCGACGCATCACTGGCGGTGGTTCAGTGTTCCGCGGCGCGACCGGAACGGCAGTCTCTACCGCTTGGCTTTCCACCGGCGCATTCGCGATGTCCTCGCGCAGCCTGTGCCAGAACCGCTCGCCATAACGATCGGCGCCCAGCAACCACAGCGCCGCACGCGCCAGCACCGCGCAATCCAGCGCCTCATTGCGGTCGCGCAGCTTTGCCCATTCCTGGCGCACAAAGCCGCGCCTGTCCTTCACCTGATGCAGTTGCTCGGCCACCAACTGCTTGACCCACTCAACCTCAATCCCCTGCGGCAAATGCACCCAGCCGGGTGGGAATTCCGCCGCCTCGCCACGCCCAAGCCAAAGCCGGCGATAAAGATCAACCTTCCAGGTCGAAACCGATACCGTCCAAAGCTTCAGGCCCCGCCGCAGCTTTCGCCCATCCACCAGCGCATCCACCGGCGTCGGCCCCTGCACCGGCTGCGCGCGGTTCCACCCATCCACGCCCTTGGTCGGTGCAATGCGCGGGTCGCGCAGCCGACGCAGGTGGCCATAGACCGCTGCGGTGTCGCGCCCGCCCGTATCAACGCAGGCCTTGGCAATACGGATTGCGCCGCCATTCTCCCGTGGCCAATCGCGCGCGAGAAGGTCTGCCAGCGCATCCCAGGGCGCACGCTCACGCGGACTGCCAGCAATGACGATGTGATCGACAAGCCAGGAGGAATAACCTTCTGCCCAGGCCCAGATATCGCATTCCAGCCGGTCATCCTGCACATCGACGCCCGCCGTCAGCACCAGTGCGTCATGCGCTACCACGCCAAGCCGGAAATCCTCGCGCCGTTCCACCAGGCGTTCCCAATCCGGCGCCTCACCACGATCCTGCCAGGTCTCGCCCAACACCGTGTTGCGGAAGGTTTTCAGATCCTCAGCCTTGCCCTGCGCTGCTTCCCAATCCCGCGCGATCTGCTCCCAGGACAGCCAGCCAACCGGGGAATAGAGCGCCGAGATGTGAAAGCCGATCGTATGCGGGTTCTCCGCTGCCGCTGTCGGGCGCCATTCGCCGGCGGCGAGCATGGCGGTCTTGTGATGTTCCTCAATCGGCGTGTCACATCCTTCGCAATGGTAGCGCACGCTGCGCGGGTCGCCCTTCTCCCAGATGAGCCTTTCGAATTTCAGCCACTGCATGGCGCCGCATTGCGGACAGGGCAGGAAAAAGCGCCGCTGATCGGATGCCGCATATTCCCGTTCAATCCGGCTGCGCCCGGCAATGGTTGGCGTTGACACCAGAAAGGCCTTTCTGCGCCAGCCGAAGGTGCGCGCCCGGGCCTCGGCAAGCGCAATGGGATCGCCTTCGCCCTCAATATCGCCGGGATAGGCGTCTACCTCGTCCAGAAACAGAAACCGCGCCGGCATGGAACGCAGCCCGACCGCGCTATTCGCGCCCGTGAGCACCAGAATGCCGCCGGGGAACTCCTTGGACAGCATCGTATTGCCACTGTCGCGCGCGCGGGCGGGCGCCACGCGCTCCCGTAGCGCCGGCGTTTCCTCCAGCAATGGATCAATGCGCTGGCGCGAGAAGCGCTTAGCCAATTCCACGGTCGGCTGCACCGCCAGCACCGGTGCCGGGACGTGATGCAGAATATAGCCGAGCCAGTTATTGCCTGCCTCGGTCGCGCCCACCTGCGCGCCCTTCATGAACACGATCCGCCGTGCGGAATGCACCGCGGACAACGCATCCATCACATCGCGGAGATAAGGCGTGCGGCTAGTGCGCCAGGGGCCGGGTTCCGAGGACGCGCGGCTGCCCAGAATGCGGTGCTGTTCTGCCCATGCCGAGACAGTGAGTTGCGGTGGCGGGCGCAGCATGGCCCCGGCACGGCGGCGCACATGTTCACGCGTGCGGCTCTCGTTCGCCGCCGATGCCGGGAGGGTCGAAGCGATCTGAAGCCTCCGTCAGCAATTCATTGATGTGCTGCTGCATGATGGTTTGCAGCAGATGGGGTTCGACGCCGAGTTCGGCGGCAATGACGCCGGCGACGCGCGCGGGCCAATTCAGCAGCGCGTCACGCATCGTGCTGGCGATTTCATCAATCGTCGCATTGGCAGTCGCGACATCCAGCAGCCGGCCCTTGCTTTCATCAAGAGCCAGGCGCTGGGCTTCGACCTTCAGCGCAAGCTGCGCGACCTTCAGCCGGGCGAATGGCGTGCCCTCGGCCGCCGCGCTGCCGCTGAGCGGGGAGCGCTGCGGGTCGGCGGTCTCCGATAGCCTGGCGCGTGTCTTGGCGATGTCCCACTGGCCATCCGGCTCGCGCGCGATGCGCCCCGTGCGTTCGGCTTTGTGCATGGTGGTATCGCTGACGCCAAGGCGTCGCGCTGCTTCGCGCGTGGAGGATGTCAGTTCAGCCATGGCGGCGACCTCCCGCCGCGCGTTGGTAGGGGTTCAGTGGCGTCAGTGCGTGGCGCGCTGGCGCGCTGCGTGGAATGCGGCAAGGGCGGCTTGCCAGTCGGCATCATGCGCCGCGCCGATGCGCTGGAGGGGTTCGAGCGTCACGTTCTTCCGACTGTAGTACTCGCCCCACATGCGCGCGAGCCACCCGGAAAGCCCCTGCGCGGCAAGGGCGTCGCTGGCGGCCATCACTTCCGCCTCAATTGGCTCGTTGCGACCGAGGGAAACATGCCGGCCATCGGCGCCGAGCACGATCCAGCGGGTTTCAGTTTCTGTGCGCATCGTCATTCTCCGTCTTGCGTGACGGATGCTTCGCGCTGTGTTTCGCGCGAGCCAAGGCAATAAAGCGCCAGGGATCGCGATGATCCCTGGGCTTGGCGATCATTCATGCCGCTGTGGCTGTGCAGCTTCATTCAGCGACGCGGTAGACGGTGTAGGATCCTTTGGCGCCCTGCTTGTTTGGGCCGACTTGGCGAATGCGCTCGGCAATCTCCACCTTGATGCCCTGGCGCTTTTTCAGTCCGGCGAAAAACCCGCGCACCGTGTGTTGTGCCCAGCCGGTGGCCTCAGCAATTTGTGCCACAGTCGCGCCCTCAGGGCGGCGGAGCATGGCTAGCACCACTTCCTGCTTCGTGCCTTCGCGCGGCTTGCGTGGCGCGCCCGTGGCGCGTGTGCCGCGGCGTGAGAGCACGTTGCGCAGCATGTCCATCGCCCGCGCGATGGGGTCTTTATCCGCGTTGACGGGTGGCGTTTCTTCCCAGGCTGCCAGCAAGCGCTCGGCCGCCTCGCGCAAATTCACGCTGCCCATGTTGGGCGCCTCTGGCGCGGCCTGGGCGGGTTGTTCCGTCACCGCGTCGTCCTGCTGCGGCGTCTTCTCTTCCCCGCCCTGTGGCGCCGTGTCGGGCGCCACGCGCCCTTCATTCGGGTCAATGCCAATGGCGCGCAGCCCCTCATCCGTCACCTGGATCAGGATCGGCGTGCCATCCCCATCCTTCCGCCACACCATCGCCAATTGATCGCGTGGCGCAGCCACCTCAATCAGCAGGCGGCTTTTGATCAGGCTATTCACCACCGCGCGGCAGGCAGCGACTGGCAAATGCTTCGGTGCAATCGCGAGCAATTGCGGGTGCTGCGCGCCATGGCTCAATACAATACGCTGCGTGTCAGAAAGCTTCATCGTCTCGGTCTCCGGTTGCGGGTGCCGACCATCGGCCCCTACTGCCGGGAGCCCCGCGGGCGGACCCTGCGGGGCAGTGCGGCGCCGCCTTGCGGCGGGCTGCGCTTCAGTCTTGTGCTTCGGCGGCGATGCCCTCGTTGATGACGAAGCCCGTCAGGTAGGGCAGGCCGGCGGGGATGCCCGTCTCGCGGCTGGTGCGCTGCGTAATGCGCCAGCCCATCCATTCCGCGGTGGTCTTGGCGATGGCGTCGGCAAGGCTCGCGCCGTGGTGCATCTGGCTATTCACCCCGTCGGCGAAGTGGCGCCCGTAGCGGCTGTCGAGGAAGGCGCGGACCGAGGCGGGATCCGTGCTGGTCGCGTCGTGGATCGCGGTGAAGGCGATCGGCCAGGCTTGCTGCGCGTGTTCGCGCATGGTGCCCCAGAAACCCCAGTCTTGGTTTTCGGTGGGAAGGATCGTGCTCATCTTTTTGTCTCCGTCATCGGCGGGGGAAATCCCCTGCGCGTGACAGACCATTCGCGCTGTGATGGGGGCTGAGCCAAGCGAAATAGAGCGTCATTTCATTGCTATGATTCATGCGTTTTGATCATGATGTGAGGGCCAGAAGCTGCTGCTATCTGGCCCTTCATCGGCGTGCTTAGCGGCGCTTTCTGCTGCGCTTGGCGGCCGCCATCCCTGCGGCGTAGGCTTCCGCGAGAGAGTTTCGGATCGACCAGACCGCGACATCGTGGAAATCGAGCGCGTCGCGGTTTCTGGTCTCCAGCGTTTCAACCGAGGGCATGTGCCGCTTGGCGATTTCCAGGAAAAGCTGGGCGGTGTCGGTGGTGTCGTTCATCTTGGTCTCCTTGCTGTGGCGCTGGGGCAATTCCCTGCGCCTGAGGGACCATTCGCGCTGTAGCGGGGGGCGAGCCAAGCAAGAATGAGCGTTACTTCATTACTATGATTGGGAAGTTCCAATCATGATCTATGTGGCGCGCGTGTTGCAGTGACATCGGCAAAGGTTCGGTCCTCGCCATCCAGCACCGCCGCTTGCCCTGTTTCCTCCTGCCAGCGCTGCACAATCACATCGCAATAAGCCGGATCAATCTCCAGCAGCACAGCGCGCCGCCCGGTCCGCTCCGCAGCGATCATCGTCGTGCCCGATCCGCCAAAGCAATCTAGCACCGTATCGCGCGGCTTGCTGCTGTTGCGGATGGCACGCTCGACCAGTGCCACCGGCTTCATTGTCGGGTGCAGATCATTTCTGGCCGGCTTGTCAAAATGCCAGACATTCCCCTGGTCGCGCGCGCCGCACCAGTAATGCTGCGCGCCGGCCTTCCAGCCATAGAGCATCGCTTCGAATTGCTGATGGTAGTCTGCGCGTCCCAGCGCAAAGGTGTTCTTGGCCCAGATGATCGTGCTGGACCATTTGCCGCCCGCTTCCTGCCAGGCGCGATGCAGCGTCGGCCATTCGGAAGACGACATGCAAACATAGCTGGCGCCCTTGGTGACCGAGAGAAGGTTCGTGAGCGCAGGTTGAAGGAAATCCAGAAACCCCTTGCCCAGCGCGTCATTGGCGATGGTCATCTTAGCCGCCGTGCCACCCTCGTAAGCAACATTATAGGGTGGATCTAGAAAGGCCATGTCCGCGAGATGCCCATCGCCAAGGGCGCGCTGCACATCGGCAAGCTTAGTCGCATCACCGCAGAGCAGCCGATGCTCTCCACAGCGCCAGAGATCACCTTCACGCGTGACGGGATTGACTGGCAGTGGCGGGGCTTCGTCGGCATCCTCACTATCAATGCCGGCATCCGCAGCCGCCAGCAGCCGGTCCAATTCCATGCCTGAGAAGCCAAGCACGTCCAAATCTACCGCTGCCTCGTCACGGATGCGCGCGATCTCCGTCGCCAGCAGCGCCTCATCCCAGCCGGAATTGAGCGCGATCTGATTATCCGCGAGCCGCAGCGCGCGCGCCTGCGGTTCGGTGAGATGTGCGAGCCGAATAGCGGGAACACTCGCCATGCCAAGCTGCTTGGCCGCCATGACGCGGCCATGGCCCGCGACCAGCACGCCCGCGCCATCCACCAGGACAGGATTCACAAAGCCGAATTCGGCAATCGAGGCAGCGATCTGCGCCACCTGCGCCGGCGAATGCGTGCGCGCATTCTCGGCATAGGGCAGCAGCGCCGTAACGGGCAGCGAGACAACGGCAAGCTCAGGCTGCATCTTTTGCCTCCGCGATTTAAGGGCGAGTCAAAGAACGTCGTATTCAGAGGAGCGATGCCTATGGCCGGTACGCAAATTGGTTTTGAGCCTGACGGCTCGCGCCCGCAGACTTGAAATGCTGAGAGACCATCGCGCTTGCCAAGCGAAGGGAGATGGTGTTCTGAGTTCCGATCAATTCACGGTTCCCTGCTGAAGCCGCTTGCTGTCGGTTCCAGCCACCGGGTCGGGAGGACGAGGCGATGCTGACTGTTTGGGGACGGAAGACTTCATCGAATGTCCAGGCCCTCATGTGGTGTATAGGCGAGCTTGGTCTTCCCTATGAGCGGTTCGACTTTGGTCATCGCTATGGCGGCACTGATACTCCGGCTTTTCTTGCGATGAACCCGAATGGCACCGTTCCCGTCCTCCGTGATGGGATGGGAGAGCCTATCTGGGAAACCGGCGCGATCCTTCGCTATCTGGCCGCCCGCTACGGGTCAGCGCCGTTCTGGCCCGGCGATGGCGTTGCGCGCGCCAAAATCGATCAATGGGCTGAGTGGGCCAAGATCAACATTACGCTCGGCTTCACTGCTCCGATCTTCTGGAAAGTGGTACGGACGGCACCGACCGATCAGGATCCAGTCGCGATCAGCCAGGCCGTCGCAAAGTTCGACAAGTTGCTCGATATCGCTGAATCGCAACTTTCGCACGCGGCCTTCCTTGCCGGGGAAGACTTAACGCTGGCCGACATTCAGTTTGGGCATGTGTTGTTCCGCTACTTTGATATTCCCATTACCCGGCAGCATCGGCCGATGCTGCGCCGCTACTACGATGCGCTCACAACGCGGCCGGCATTCCGCGAGCACGTGATGGTCTCCTATGAAGAACTGAGGGTGTTGGATTGACGCCGGCCCCCCGACCCATCGCAGTCGCAGCGCGTCGCAACGATCCGTCACTAGGGTGGCCATAGCCCTCATCACGTCGCCTGATCGAACAAATTAGCGGCCCACGAAATGCGTCTCTAGCCTAGGATGGCGGCGCCGCCCGCGCTGCCGCGATGGCATCGTAATCGCGGCTATCGTCCGCCAGCGTCACCGGCTGATCCGGATAGAGCATCCGCCAGCGTGCAATCGCCAAATCCACATAGGCCGGCGCCAATTCAATGCCGCGCACAATGCGGCCCGTGCGTTCGCCGGCAATGAGTGTCGTGCCGCTGCCGGCGAAGGGTTCAAACACCACCTCGCCAGCCTCAGTGTAGGCGCGCATCAGGAAGTCCGGCAGCGCGACGGGGAACACCGCCGGATGTTCCGTCTCAATCCCGCGCCCCTTGTGGCGCGTGATACGCAGCACCGCGTCGGGAATGCGCATGTCCTGCACGGGCTGGCCGATATGCGTATACGCCTTCACCTCGCCATCGGCGGCACGCAGCCCGCTGCCCTTATTCGGCGTGCCTGCCCATTTGCAGGGGATGATCTTGTTCGCCTGCCGCGCGCTGCGATTGAAGTGAAACACCAACTCGAAAGCCGGCGCCAAACGACCATTCCAGTCACCCGGCAATCCTGGCCCCTGGTCCCAGGTGTAAAGCCCAAAGCGACGCCAGCCCCGCGCGCGCATCCATTCCAGCCAGCCTTCCCAATAGGGCTGCCATTCATTTTCGCGATGGATCAGGCCGAGATTGACCAGCGCCTGGCCGTCCGGCCGCAGCGCAGCGTCCAGATGCTGGAACACGCCCTGCATCAGCGCATCCCAATCCGTCACACCGCCGGTCGTGTAGGCCCGCTGGTTTCCGTAAGGTGGCGAGGTGAACAGCATCGCGGCACGATCGCTTTCCATCACGCGCGCCACCGTCGCCGCGTCGGTGCTATCCCCACACAACAACCGATGCGCGCCCAGCAGCCATAAATCACCGGGGCGTGAGACCGCCTGGCGCGGTGCCTCGGGCTCTGCATCGGCAGGATCGTCTGCATCCTCGCTAATCGCCGGCGCGGCGGGGTTCTCGGCGGTGTCCGCGGGCAGGGCTTCGGGCGCATCGCCGTCGGACACGGCATCTCCAGCCGCCGCGAGGATGCCCGCAAGTTCATCCGCCGAGAAACCGAGCGCGGCGAGGTCAATTTCCGCCGCCTGGACGCTCGCCAAAGCATCTCGCAGCAGCGCCTGGTCCCATGTTGCGTTCTCTGCGATGCGATTATCGGCAAGCCGCAGCGCTTCCTTTTGCGCGGGTGCGAGGTGCTTCAGCACAATCACCGGAACCTTGGCGATGCCGAGCGCTTCTGCCGCCGCCAGACGGCCATGACCGGCGATCAGCACGCCATCCTCGTCGATCAGCAGCGGGTTGGTGAAGCCGAAGGCCTGCATGCTGGCCATGATCTGCGCGAGCTGCGCCGCGTCATGCACGCGCGCATTGCCGGCATGCGGGCGCAGCGAGGCGATCGCGCGGAGTTGGATCCGCTCGGCCATCCAGGGAAGCGTCATGGGGGATATCCGGGAAGGGTTGGGCGATGCTGAGGGCACGGATAGGTGCAAACCAGGTGCAAACCTGGGGAGCCGAGGTTTGCAGCTAAGCTATTGAAAGGGCGGGGCTATGGTGCAAACTGCAACCCATATTTTCGGCCTGGCGCTAGCGATGTCGAGCGCGAATGCCCCCCGCATACAAAATGCGCAGGAAGGAACCATGAGCTCAAAAGCCACAGTGGCTGATCATCTGCTAATTGGCTGACGAGCCACTAAGCTCGACGCGCCTTCTCGACGTGTCACCGTCATAGCAAACTCGATTTGCGCGCCGCAATGGGGAGAATTGTAACAGAGCATCAGCATGACAATTCACCCCATTGCGTAGCACTTCAGGCCACGCGTGAGCTTGGCTGCAAGCCGAAGTGACTCGCCAAGATTGCAAGCGCAGCAATGAGAATTCCGCCTGCGAAAGGCTGTGACACGGGCCTGCCACTCCAACCGCTACGCCCCGACCATTCGCGCACCGACATCTCAAGCCCCACAACAAACCAGATGCAGGAGCCTGGCGGGCTATCGTCTCCACCAAGCGCATCCATGGCAGCAAACACACGACGACGCGCGTCAAGCTGACGGTTGGAGAGCCGATCAGCAGTTGATCCTGGCAGACGGATGAGTTGTGAGGTTGACATGCCATCCAGTGCAGCACTGCGAAATAGCGTGCGGAAAATGCAGCCTGCCTCGTGCATCTCTGGCGTGACGGTTCCGTTGGACAGCATCATGCCGAGTGTATCCACGGCGCGGCGGTGCCGGACCGGAGTGCCCGTCTCGGGATCTGCGTCGCGGATTGGTGCGCTGACATCGCCATGCTGCAGGCGCCATTTCGATGGCGCTGACAAATCCTCACGCGGCTTGGTGGGACGTTTGTCCTTGCGCTTAGCGGCCATGATTATTTCCTCCATTGCGCCGCCCCCAGCGGCGATTGGCTTCGTTGGTGATGGCTTGGCGCAGCCATGGATCGGTGATGTCATCCACCACAATGCTAGCCACGCCATGCTGGTGCCACGCGGCCGCGCGCATGGCGTTCAATTCGGTATCGTTGGTTGTGCTGCGAAGGCGCGTGAGCGGGCTCTGCGCGAGCATCGGGGCGCCGTGCAGGGTCATGCCCGGCCTCCATCTGCGTCCGTCGCCCAAAGCAGCAGGGCCAGTGCATCGGCCTCGTTGTCATCCGCTGGCGCGAAGCCACGGGCTCGCATGGCAGCGACCATGGCCGCCTTGTCGGCGTTGCCCTTGCCGGTCGCGTAGCGCTTGATCGTGCCGACCGGGACGCCCTCATAGGCGATGGATTTCTGCTCGCACCAGGCTGACAGAATGGCGAGCCATCCGCCGTAGGCGTGTGAGGCATCGGTGCCGGCATGTCGGCGCACCTGCTCATAGACGATCATATCGAGACCGCCGGCGAGATCAGTCACTTCGTCCAGCCAGCGCCGAAAGCGGAGAAACCGCATGCCGCCACCTTCGAAGCGGCTTGGCTTGAAGGTCACGGTGCCGGAAACCGTGCCGCCCGTGTTCAGGCGCAGTGCCCAGCCGGTCGTGGTGCCGAGGTCGAGCGCGAGTACGGCCCGTCGCGGTGCGGTGCCGACATCGCAATCGGAAATGATGGGCGGCCTGCTTGCCAGCGCCGCGGACATGGGGAGAGTCGAGAGAGCCATGATTGTCTCCTGATGGGGATGGTGATGGTGAGGGCGGCGGCGGTGGGGTTCTTGGCGGAGCACACCGTCGCTGCCCGGCTTGGGGGATGGGACCGCGCGTGGCGGCCCAGTGCTGTTCGGGCGGCGCGTCACGGCACGCCCTCCAGCCAATGGGGGAGTTGGGGGGAGTCGGGGGGAGTTGGCTTTACACTCCCCCATTCCGAAGTGTCTGAATGTATTGGGCTTTGGGGGAGTGGGGGGAGTGGGGGATGTTTTTCCGTATTCCCCTTATCATGTGCGTGTGCGCGCGCGTGTGTGGGGTATAAAAAACATCCCCCACTCCCCCCACTCCCCCCAAGCGGTTTGTTTTCAATGACATAGGATATGGGGGAGTTGGAACACGACTCCCCCCACTCCCCCCTCACTCCCCCCTTTTCGGGAACCTCGGCGGCGGGTTCGAGCTTCCAGCGCTGCGAATTGTGCACATGACCGGCGGCACGTACGTGAACAAGGCGCTCGCTGGTGCGGAAGGCACGATCGCGCAGCTTCCGGAAAGCCTTCCCGAGCGTGATGCTGAGCGCATGGTCGGTCTTGGCCGAAACCGGTAAACCGACCTGGGCGGACTGAGCGTGGCCAATCAAATCGCTGACGCTCACCTCGGCGCTGCCGAAGCGGTCCCACCAAAGCTGGATAAAGGCGCGCCAGCTGCCGCCCTCGCTATCCGAGGCCTCCATCACCTCATCCAGGTTGCCCAGAAAGCCAGGCACGCCCGCCACGTGAAGAATGCCGCCCAGGGTCTGGCTCCATGTCTCGAAGCTGCCCAGGCTGCGTGCGGCGGGCGGCCTGCCGGCGCTGGCCCAGGCTTGGCAGAGGGTCAGGCAAGCCGCCACAAGCCGTGCGCGATTGGCGCGCACCCAGATCATCAGGTCAGGGTGGCGAAAGCCCTCACGCCGCCAGGGTTGGTCGCTGCGGGCATCCAGCCGAATGCGCACCAGGCGGCGGGCGATTTCATGCGAGACAGCGGGGTTATTGCCGGTAGCGACCCAGGTGCAGCGCACGGGCAGCCGGATGATGTCCGAGACACCGAGGATACGGTCCTCCCAGGCTGGTGCGGTCAATGCGGCGGCCAGGGCTGCGCTATCGAGTTCCTGGCGCAGGTTATCGATCAGCAGCAATACCGGCAGTTGCCGGAGTTTCGCCGTGAGCCGCTTCCGCCATTCATCATCGTCGCGCCCCTCGGTCATGACGGAGGCGCTGGAACCCGTCAGCACCGTCGCAATGGCATCAACCATCAGCGTGGCACCGGTGCCGGGCGTCGGTTTTTCGATCATATGCAGTGGCGTCGGCCCTTCGATCATGGGGCGCACAAAGCCAAGCAGCAGCAGGCAGAGCGCATGCGCGCGTTCCGCCTCTCCGGTGAAAGGAAAATCGCCAAGCAATTCATCCAGCAATAGGCTGCGCGCTGCGGCGATTTCCTCGGCAGATGGTTTGGCCGGGATGGGTGGCAGCGAAAACCCTGGCGGCGGGTGGTAGAGCAGCCGCGCATCCGGATGATAGCCGGGCTCGGTCAGCAAGGAGCCGTTGCGGCCGAATACCGGTGCGGTGACGATACCAGCAAGAACGGGCAAGGCAGGATCGGGCGTTGCCAGCAGCGATTTGATCACGTTGGACGGCGGCGGTGTCGCGGTTGTTTGTTCCTTGCCAGTAGGTCTCCGCCAGTCAGCAAGATTGGCCAGCATGTGGCGCATGCGTTCAATGTCGATTGTCGCGGCAGCAGGGCGTCCTTCATCATCGGGCACAACCCAAGTCGGTTGACCGCCAAGGCGGAAAATCCAAGGTGACCGGTTGGAGGCAATGAGCAGCGACCAGGCGCGACGCGTTGAATGGCGCAGATTGCCTTCAATGGAACTCAAGCTCGGCAGAGGGTGTGAAGGCTCAACAAAGCCGATTGGCAAATGCCGACCTGTCTCTGCTGCTTGGGTGGTGGCCTCAGCGTTGGCGTTGTCCTGACCGCTGATTGCATTCTCGATCAGCTTGACGATGGTTGGGCCACCTTCACGCTGCAGCATGTCGTTGAAATCCGTGCCGGGTGTTATCGGCATGGCAATGCGCACCTCGCGCCCTTCAAGCCGCAGCTTGGCTGCGGTGGCTTCCGCGGCACGCAGCCCAGCGCCGGAGGGATCGTGATCGGCGAGGATGACGATGCGCCGTGCCTCGGGCGGCAGCTGCGCCTGTTCCATGCCGCTGGTGGAAAGTGCTGCCCAGACTGGCAAGGTAGGGCAGGCGCGCATGACGGCAAGGCCGGTTTCGATACCTTCGCATAGGCCAAGCAAGCCTTGTGCAGTGATCGCGCCAAGCCGCACTGTGCCGCCGGCAGTTTTGCCGATCATCATGCGCGGCTTTGCGATGGCCGCCTTGCTGACCTTGTCCTGAGCCTCCGCAAGATAGGTCCGGTGCAGTGCCACCACTTCACCGGCCATGTTGCGAATGAGCCCGACCATCGCGGGATAGCCGGTGCGGGTTTCGTAATGCGTCAGGTCAGGGTGAAACAGCAGATCCGCATCGGGCGGGATGATCAGGCCGCGCCCTTCAAGGTAGCGTTGCGCTGCCGTGCCCTGGATGGCTGCGGCATTGTCGCGAATAAAGGCGATATCCAGCGATGCATCGCGCTCCGGCTTTGGCGCTGCTGGCGGTTCCTGCCGCTTGGGGCCTTCGCCCTGCCAGCCGGTGATGCCAGCCGCATGGGCGAATAGCGCACGATCGGCAAGGCCGGTCCCTTGCGCCAAGGTGGCAAGCGGCCCACCGCCCTGACCACCGTCGAAATCATGCCAATCGCCGGCATGATCACCGCGCAGCATGATGACGCAGGAGCCTGATTTGCGTGGCGGCTCACCTTGGATATTGGCCAGCCGCCATTCATCACCCTGGCGGCGGCCCTTTGGAAACAGCGCCGGCACCCAGCGCTCAGCGCTGCCGCGCAAGCGGCGCACGATCTCATCGAGATCGTAGCGGATGGGCGCCGGATCGATCTGGTTCAGGTCAATCAAGGATCACCAGCCCACGCTCAGCGCGTGTGATCGCGGTGTAGAGCCAGCGCTTGCGGTCCTCCTCGGTGCGCGACAGTTGATCGTCATAGACAATCACATTGGGCCATGAGCTTCCCTGAGCCTTATGACAGGTGATCGCGTAACCCCAGGAGGTTTCGATCATGCCGCGCATATCGCGCCAGTCACGCCTTTCGCGTTCCGGGTCGCGCTGCACATGCTCGTCGTAATGGCCCTTGTAAAAGCGGTGGCGGCCGGAGATTTCGTCGCCATCCTCAGTGGTAACGCTGGCGCGAAAGCTGAGCGGCCCGTCATCCTCGATGTCGGTCAGGTTCACGAACATGCCATTGATCAGGCCAAGATCGTGGCGGTTCCTGAGACAGATGATTTTCTCGTCACACCCTTGCGGATAAGCGAAAGGAAAGCCTGCGGCTTCCTTCATTTGGCTATTGAGCCAGAGCCTTGTGTTATTGCGCCCGCAAATCACCTGCCCACCGCGCAGCATTTGCTCGGGGCCAACCGCACGGCGCGGCATTTTCCAGACATGCGCATCATGCGCGCCTGGGGGAATCTCAATGCCCTGCCGCGCCATGGTGGCCAGACGGATGATGGCGCTTTCCTCCGCCTGCCGATGGATTTCCGTCAGCATGATATCGGGCGTTGCCATGGTGAAAGCGCCAGTGCCCTTGATCGGCGGCAATTGGCCGGGATCACCCAGCACCAGGATCGGCTTGCCAAAGGCCAGCAGATCGGCAGCCATTTCCTCACCGACCATGGACACCTCGTCCAGCACGAGCAGTGACGCATCACGCAGCCGCGATTGCTCATTCAGCAAAAAGGTCGGGCGATGGATATCAGCCAGGCGCAATTCCAGCCGGCGCATTTGGATTTCGGCAAAGGCACGCTCGGCATATCCCATGCGGCCCAGGCTGCGTTGCAGATCAAACAGCTCCTTTTCGACGCGGGCGATTTCCTCCGGTGTCGCGTCCGAGACGCGATAGATCAGGGAATGAATGGTCGAGGCCGGTGTGCCCTTGCGGGTCATCACCAGCGCGGCCTTGCCGGTAAAGGCTGCATAAAGCACAGCGCTGCACAGGCCTTGGTTGGGCTGCTCCTCAAGGCCAAGCGCATCAATGGCGGAACGGGTGGTGGTGGTCTTGCCCGATCCGGCATAGCCGAATAGCCGAAACACCTGCTGGTGCGCGCTGCGATTGTGATACCAATCCACAATCGCCCTGATGGCAGCTTCTTGTTGCGGTGAGGGTGTAAAGCTCATGCGTGTCTCTCCCAACAGCGGGCCGCGTAGGGGCAGGCGCGGCAGAGGTAGAAATCGGCTTGTGCGGCGATGCGGGGCGGCAACTCGCGGGCCTCGGCAGCGCGAAGGACATCAACCGCGCGATCGGACAGGCGCTGCGCCTCGGCAGCGTCAAAGGGCACGGCCTCGTGGTGCAGTGCCAGGCTGTCGCGGTTCACGGCGGTGAGTAGCGCCACCTCCAATTCGAAATAGGCCATGTAAAGCTGCACCTGCGCGAAATAGATCGGCTTTGATTGGCGCAGCCCGTGCTTGACCAGATCGGTCCAGGATTTCTGACCAAGCGCTTTTGATTCCCAGAGCGCCGGCCAGCGAATGCCGATATCCGGCCCGGCGACGATCACACCATCCGCATGGCCACGCAGCTTGCCGCCGGCGCTGGTAAAGCCGAATTGCGTGCCCTCGGCATTGCGATCACGAAGGTCAAAGCCCGCCTGACGCAGCCAGCGAATGGCGAGTGCTTCTATCTGATGCCCGGCATCAAAGATGCGTAGAATGCCCGCGGGGAAATCCCGTCCGGTATCCTTGGGCGTATGCGTCACCTCATAGACAAGCTTGCGCGCGCATTCCTCGCCAATGCGGCTGCCGCCGAGATAATCGCGTGGGGACTGACGTTGGTTGCGCGCGGTGATGGCTGCATCGATATGGGCATTGACGCGCGCAGCGGTATCGGCGCGGCCATCGGCGGCAATGCCATAGATCAGGCCTGAGTGGTGGTTCAGATCGAGCATCTTTGCCTCAAAAAGGAATTGGGTCTGAAAGGGGATCGCGCTCAGCGACTTGCCGTTGCATGGCTTCCTGAAAACCATCCACGCAGGCTTCGATGATGCGATCGATCTCGGCCGGGCTACGGTCGTGAAAGGCTGCAAGCAGGCTCAGTTCCTGCAGCACCTCTGCCAATGGTCGGCGCGCGGCCTTGATGGCGGCTTCCTCCAAGGGGGTCTTGTCGATCATGCCGCCCATCCGCCGCGCGAGCGCGCTGCCCGCTTTTGAACAGGCCATGCTGCAAAAGCGGTAATGCGGAAATTCACCGATGCGCAGTTGGTGGATATAGCCAAAGCCCCGTGCCTCTCTTGCGCAGAGCGCGCAGGTAAGGCGCAGCACCTGATCCTCGGGCGTGCAGCCCGGCAGTGCTGTTGGGGGCTTGGCCGCGACGCGCGGGGCTGCGCGGCGCGACCAGCGGCGGGGCGGCATGGGCGCATTACCCGTTCAGCCAGGCTGGGCCACCACCGGCAAAGGCCGGGCCTGCGGCGGGCGGTGGCGCCGGTTGCGCAGCGGGCGCGGGTTGTGCGGGCGCAGCCCAGGCTGGCGCCTGTTCGGGCGCGGCTGCGGGGCTGGGCGCGGGTTGTGAACCCCATGCCGGTGCGGCAGCGGCTGGCGCATTGGTTGTCGCACGCGGCGGGCGCGGCGTTGGCGCTGCTGGCACGCTCTCACCGGCCATGACCTTGGTGTATTCGGGATCGCTCGCCAGCAGCACGCGGTCGATCTTGTTGGTCTCGGAATAGCGAGCGTCGCTTGCGGGTTCGACGCGCAGCTTGGCGGCAAAGGTAATGCCATGCAGGTCGGAAAGCCCGCGCAGCACCCGCTTGCCGCGTGCCGCGTCACTCATATCCTGCGGATCGAGGCCCAATGCGCTGTCGATCATGGCGCGGAACATACCCTTGGAGATCTTCCAGCCGATCGAGACGCCATGCTCGTCGAGCTTGCCGCCCATCACGGTGAAGGTCTGCCAGAATTTCCGCCGCGCCAGCGGGCCATCGGTGATGGTGAATTCGCAATCCAGCATGCGCACATCGCTGCCGGGCGATTTCGCGCCCTTGAGCACGCCGCGATCGGCCTCACCATCACCATCCAGGCCGCCACGGCGGATCTGCATGGTGATTTTGACAAAGCTGCCATCTGGCAGGATGTCCGTATTGCGCGGCAATTCCGCATCATTCATGTCAAGCATGGGTGCTTCCTTTCGGCTCAGGCGGTGGGGGTGGTGTTGATTTTGTGGAGCAGGGCCGCGAGATCGGCGGGCTCGGTTTCATCGAGGCGGCCGGAACGATCCTTCGCTGGCAGGCCGAAGCTATTGCCGGCACGGCAGACCAAGCGCCGCTCGCTGCCGCGTTCGGGGTCGTGACGCCAGGCATCGCCCTCGCGCTGGAACAGGCCCATGGAGACGACCTGATCGACGATGCCCGGCAATTCGCGCGCGGCCTTGCCGCCTTCCATTTGCGGCTGCCAGGTGACGCGGCCGAATTCATCGGTGACGCGTTCCAGAATGCCGACCATGATGGTGGTCTTACCCGGCGCGTGTTGCAGATGCTTCAGCAGCCCGATCACTTCGCGCGCGAGCAAGCCATAGGCGCCGCGCGTGTCTGGCTTGCCGGTCTTGTCGGAAAACGCCTCGGGCCGCGTCTTTGCCCAGGCCATGGCTTGGCGCGTCAGATCGGTGATACTGTCGAGAAAGACGATGGACTTGCCGGCGATCAGCCGCACCAGATCGGGATGCGCGGTGGCAAGGTGCTGGTAATGCGCCTCTGAGAAAAACCCATTCGGATCGGCAGCCGGGTTTACACCGCCAATCAGGCAGGCGATGGCAATCGCATCGTCAAAGCGACGGATGGGGATGCTGTCGCCCCGCCAATCCTGGACGGATTTCAGACCGGCTTCGAGGTCGATGCAGATCGTCTCGGCGGCAGGCAGGGTTTTGAGCTGGGAGGTCTTGCCGACACCACTCGGGCCGAATAGCGCCAAAGTGGTTTTATTGGCCGCGCGCGAAAGGCGCTCATCGGCCGTGACAATGCGCAATGCCATCAGTTTAACCCTTCGCTGCTGGGGTGGGGGCCGGCCATGGCATCGCCATCGCGGCGTGCGGTTTCGCTGAGCAGGGTTAGGCGATAGGTCGGGCGGCCGGTCTGCACGGTACGTGCCGGTTCAAAAACTTTGCGGATGCGCTCGGGCCAGGCGGTATAGGCGCGCTCGGGAACCTTGAAGGCGATCTCAAGGTAGTCGAGCGGGTTTTCGCCGCCGGCGCGGATTTCCTCGGCCAGCCGTGCAAGCCGCGTCTGGTCCCATTCCACTTTCTTTGGCAATTCGGCGGTGACTTCCACCGAGCCATCCTGAAAGCGCACTATGCCGGTATCCTTGCCGGCCATGCCGCGTGCTGCGATGGCGCGCTGCTGGTAGCGAAGGGCAATCGCACTTTCGATCCAGGCTTGCATGCGCTTGGCAGCATCAGCCGCCTCGCGGGCATCTGATTGAAGAAGGGCCAGATGCTCGGCAGGTAGCGCGACGACATCGCCCATTGGCATGTGGCGCAGTGCTTCGAGTGTGGGGCGATTGGAGAGCGCGTGCATCAGGCGATCCCCCGCTGCAGCTTTTGCAGCAGCGCCGCCGAGGCCATGCCGCGGCTATTCGTGCTGCGCGGCCGCACCACCAGAATATAGGCGAAGCATTCCGTACCCATGCGCCGTTGCAGCAGGTGGCAGAGCCCTGCCTCAGCCATGGCAAAGGCGCGACGCGCGACCAATTCCAACTCATCGCGCCTCTCAGGCGGTAGTTCGGTCGCAAGCTTGTCCCGATCACGCGCAAGCAGGCCGATATGATAGGTGATGGCATCGCCCGCTGCCGCATCGGCAAAGCGATCGCAGAGGGTGTTTTCGTTCAAGACAAGATCAAGCAGCGCTGCCAGATCAGCCGCGTCAGCAGGCGGTGATTGATCCGGATTTTGCGGGAGCATCATGCGGTCCTCCGTGATGTTAGGGGTCTCGCTGAGTAATTACGTATTTGCGCGCCAAAAATTCTCACGACCTCAAAGACACAGTCGCAGCGCGGTGTGTTCTGCGCGTTGCGCATGGCGATGCACCCATGATGCGCAGCCAGCAGCGCAGCTCCTGCAGCTCGCGATAGAAGGTGGCGGTGGAGACATTGCTCGCCGCGCGCGTTGCCGCGATGTCGCGATGCGTAAAGATGCTGCGCAGCAATGCGCGCTGCGCATCGGGCATCTCATCCGCCGCATGTGTCATGGCGAGATGGGCATCCAGACCATGCGCAGGTGCGGCAAGGCTGCGCAGGATCCCGGCGGCCTCCTTGCTGTCCAGCGAGACGGAGGGCGGGGCGCAGGGGCGGCGTGCCTGATCGGCGATGGCGCGCCGCGCGATGATGGCAACAAAGCCGCCCCAGGAACCGCGTGCCGGGTCGAAATGGATGCTGGCCTGCAGCAGGGCCAGCAGGATGTCCTGGATCAGGTCGTCACGATCGGCGGCAGCGATTCGACGATTCCGCGCTGCCTTGGCAGCCAGAATGCGGGCCAGTTTCAGGGCCTCCTCAATCTGACTTTTCTCCCATTTCTGAGGCAGTTCTGACCCGTTGTTCTGTTGTCTGTTCATGTTGCGACCTCTCGCGCTTGGCTGATTTCGATGGGCCAAGGCGAGCCGAGCGGTCGGGGGTGCGCCTAGTGCAAAGGGGTGCAAGGGGGTGCAAAAGGGGTGCGTCGAAGCGCGATTTCGCGTGATGCACCCCCATATGGATCAATGGCTTAGATAGGAAAAACAGGGGGTGCAGGGGGTCAGACCCGTGCAGGCATTGCACCCCCTCTTGCACCCCCCACTGCACCCCCCGGCACTTTCAAATTGGGGCTGGACTCACGCTAGGGTGAGAACATAAAGTGAACATACAGTTTCCTATCCAGGGATAGATCAGGGACCAGGTTCCTATGCCGCTTGTGATTGCCTATGCCAGAGAAACTGCCTTCAGCCCGAAGTCGGAACGGGCCGCGCCCGAGATCCGCGCCGTTGCGCAATCGGCTCGTGCGGTTCTTCGTGCCAGATTCGTTGACTCATATGCTGCCCTGGCGGTAGCGAATGATGTCTTCGAATTTCGGCGATTCCAGCACGTCGAAAGAGAGCCCCACGCATGGCAACGGCTGGTTAACCGTTGCTCGGGGGACGACAATGTCTCAAATTTTAGATAATCATCGCCATGGCTCTTTGCGCGCCACGCCGAAAAACAAGGTTTTCTATCAAATCCACGAGGCGAAGGACCGGCTGGGGCTGTCCATGTTGGATATGGCTGTCCTTGTTGCAGAAAAAAAGCTGCTGCTTTCCGCTGCCCTGGGTGGGATTTTGGTGGAAGATGGGATTCTTGAGGAAGGGCTCGATTTTGGCTGCACGCATATGCCGCTATGCCAAAATTTCGTTCATGGCCTTGTGGACCTGCGCCCTGAGGATGGTTGGGAAGTCCTGCGCGCTGGTTCGCACACAATCAACTTGCTCGCGGCAGAGAAAGGCCATTATCGACGGCTCATCGACAGCAAATCAAATGCCTCTGGCCGGCTGGTCACGCGCGAGGATGTCGGGCTGCGGCACGAAGAACTGACGCGTTACCTCGCCTTTGAACAATCGCTTGAAGATGCCGCGCCTACCGTGCGACAGGAAAAGCGGCGCGCGCCCACGGCTTATGATTGGGAAGCAGCGCAGCTTGAGGCGTTTCGGCTGGTCTATTTCGAAGGCGTGCCGCCATCCTTTGGTGCGCTTATTCGCCATATCCAGGGCTGGTACATCGCCAAGGGCGGCCGTGTGCCGGATGAAAGCACCCTGAAGCGGCGCCTCAAGAAATTCTGGACCGTCTTTGGGCCGGAGGCGCAGGACAAGGCCGCCTGAGCCTCGCCGCGCGAGCGCGTGAGAAAAACACGCCTCGATTTACGTAATTACATGGCAGGAAATCCACGCGGAGCCGCGATGCCCCTGCCACATGCGAATCCCCACCTCCCGCCGCACCTCCGCGAGGTCTGCGACATCCTCGCCCGCGGATTACTGCGGCTGCGCAGCCGCGCGGTGGTGCGGGAAGCACCAGTGCCAGCAGCAAGTGGAGAAATTCGACTACACTTTCCGGCACCCCAGCGCCGTGATGCGAACCGGCCTAACCGGAGAAACGCATGACACGCACTGCCAAATCCAAAGCCGGCAGCACGCCGACGCCGATCATCCCCGCCATACCGCAAGCCGATGTGCTCGGTCGGCTGGCGGCGCTCAAAACCACCGCGACGCCCGAATTGAAGCAGCAATGGCGTGATCTCTTTGGCAAGGAGCCACCGCCCTATAATCGACGCTTTCTGGAAAGCAGGCTTGGGTACCGCATTCAGGAACTGGCATATGGCGGTCTGAAGCCTGAAACCCTGGCAAGGCTTGAGAAGCTGGGCGAGCAATTCGACGGCGGCAAAGTGGCAGTGCGCCGTATCCGTGGCGACGACAGGCCGATCACCGGCACAAGGTTGATCCGTGAATTCCAGGGTGTCGAGCACACCGTCACGGTGTTGCAGGATGGTTATGAATATCAGGGCCGGCCTTATCAATCACTCTCCGCCATTGCGCGCGCCATCACCGGCACGCGCTGGAACGGCTGGGTGTTCTTTGGCTTGAAGAACAAGAGAGGTTCGGCATGAAGTGCAAAGCCACCGCCGACGCCACCATGCCCGCCACGATCAAGAAAATCCGCGCCGCCGTCTACACGCGCAAGTCGAGCGAAGAAGGGCTCGATATGGAATTCAACTCCCTCGATGCGCAGCGCGAGGCGTGTGAGGCCTATATTGCCAGCCAGCGGTCCGAGGGCTGGGTATTGGTGGCCGACCGCTACGATGATGGCGGTGTTTCCGGCGGCACGCTGGAGCGGCCAGCCCTGAAACGCCTGCTGGCCGATATCGAGCGCGGCCTGATTGATGTCGTGGTGGTCTATAAGATCGACCGCCTGTCGCGCGCGCTGATGGATTTCGCCAAGCTTGTGGAGGTGTTCGACGCGAATAATGTGACGTTTGTTTCCGTCACGCAGTCCTTCAACACGACCACCAGCATGGGGCGCCTCACGCTGAACATCCTGCTCAGCTTCGCGCAGTTTGAGCGGGAAGTGATCGGGGAGCGCATTCGCGACAAGGTGGCGGCATCCCGCGCGCGTGGCATCTGGATGGGTGGCTTTGTGCCGCTTGGTTATGACGCACGAGACCGCAGGCTGATCGTGAACGAAGCCGAAGCCGTGCTGGTACGGCGCATCTTTGAGGATTTTGTGAAAACAGAATCCGGCACGAAGCTGGTGCAGGCATTGCGCGCCGAGGGCGCCACCACCAAACGCGGCCGCCCCTTCACAAAAAGCGACGTCTATCGCGTGCTCAGCAACCGAACCTATCTGGGCCAGGCGATGCACAAGGGGAAGTCGCACCCCGGCGAGCATGGCGCCATCGTGCCGCAAGCGCTGTGGGACACCGCCCATGCATTACTGACCATCAGCCCACGAACACGCGCCAACCGGACGCGCTGCCAGACTCCTGCTTTGCTGCGTGGGTTGATCTTTGACAGCGATGGGCGGGCCATGTCGCCCACGCATACGCGGGGCCGGCGCGGCCAGCGATACCGCTACTATGTCAGCCAGTCGGTGCTGAAGGGCAGCGCCGCGGACGGGCCGGCCATTGCGCGCATCTCCGCCGGCGAAATCGAGGGCATCGTGATCGCGCAGCTGCGCGGCCTGCTGCGCCAGCCTGAGATAGTCCTGGGCGCCTGGCGCGCGGCACGGTTGGCAGCGCCGGGACTGACAGAGGACGAGGCGCGTTTGGCCCTGGAACGGCTCGACCCGCTTTGGGAGGAGATCTTCCCCGCCGAGCAGACGCGGATCCTCCGGCTTTTGGTGGATAGGGTGGACCTTGGGCCTGATGGCGCCGATGTGCGGATGAAGCTGGAGGGGCTGGCCAGCCTGGCGCGGGAATTGGCCGCCCCCGGCGCGGACTGGGCAAGGGCTGCCGCATGACCGGCGAGGCGCAAATGTTGACCATCCGCGTGCCGCTGGCGCCACGCAAGCTGCCCAGTGGGCGAAAGCTGGTGCTGACGCCAGAAGGAAACGCGATCGAGGCGCCGGCAAATGTGGATATCACGCTGGTCAAAGCCCTGGCGCGGGCCTTTCGCTGGCGCCGGATGATCGAAACAGGCCGGCACGCAACCGTCGCCGAGCTGGCGGCGGCGGAGAAAATCAATCCATCCTATGTCAGCCGGGTACTACGGCTGACGCTGCTCTCGCCCACCATGGTCGAGGCGATACTGGCGGGGCGGCAGCCGGAGGGGGTGACGCTGCCGTGGCTGCTGGAAGGGGTGCCGGTGGGGTGGGGGGAGCAGCAGTCGGGTTTCACTGGGGCGTCGCAGTAGCGGGCGTCCCGGGCCATCACTATTCACCGCCTAGCGCCGCGCCGCTTTGAGTAGCCGTCAGCATTCATAGACCGCCCGACATTCTGGCCGCGCGCGTAAACATCGCCGACAACCCGCCCATGGCGGTCTCGATGATGAGACACCACCGTCACGGTGCCGCCTGGGATCCGGCGCCGCAGTTCCTGCTGCGCAGCGCGGTAACCGCTCTCGCCACGCTCCGGCGTATCCACCCCGCGCAGCCGCACACGCCCCTGGCGGCAGGCCAGCGTGTCGCCATCCACGGCGCGGCAATCGGTGTAGCGCTGCGGCGCCGCCTGCATGGAGCGCGGCGGTTCGCGCCACTGCGCATCAGAGGCGCTGGGCAGGAGGGCCGCCAGGGCAAGGGCAAGAAGGAGCTTGCGGAACATGGTCGCCGCGGAGAATACCTTCTTTCAAATCAAGCAGTCCATGACAGCACGTCACTCAGGACCTGGGCCAGACTTATCTCGCGTCGGCGTCGGGGGAAGCCATTTCGGTGCAACCCAAACGCTCCCTGTGCGCCACCCTCGCCCAAACTGTTCCTTCGGGATTAAGAATCATGTAGCCTAATTTTTGAAAACAAAATGAGCCAAACCTGAATGGACGCTGGGTTTTTCGATCGGCCGATTCTCAATTCCCCCTACGCCATCCCTCAGCAACACTGGGAGTTGGATGCCGATGGCCAGCCCACCCAGGTCGTCGTCGAAAGCCGCCGCAAGTCGGACCTCATCACCCCTGTCCCCAAGCCCAAGAAGCAAAAGGGCGGTAAGGGCCAGGCCAGCATGGTGCTTGGTGGGAAGGATGCCCTCTCTACCGAGGAGCAGGAATACAACCCCACCCCGATCATCAATGAAATCCGTGGCTTCGTGGACGCCTGGCGCAACCTACCCAACCCGGAACAATGGCTCGTCACGCCGGAAACGGCCCGCCTGCTCCAGCATTGGCGCCACCATGCCTTCCAAGGCATCCGCCCTTTCTTCTGCCAGGTCGAAGCGGTCGAGACCGCGATCTGGCTCGCCGAAGTTGCCCCCAAAATGGGCGCTCGCACCGCCAAATTTCTGGCCCATCTGAAGGGCGCCAACGCTCAGGCGAACCCGGAGCTACTGCGCCTTGCCCTCAAGCTCGCGACCGGGGCGGGCAAAACGACCGTCATGGCCATGCTGATCGCCTGGCAGACGGTGAACGCCGTCCGTCACCCCAATAGCAAGCAATTCTCCCGCGGCTTCCTGGTTGTCGCGCCCGGTATCACTATTCGAGACCGGCTGCGCGTCATCATGCCGAACGACCCGGACAGCTATTACAAGCACCGCGAAATTGTCCCGCCTGACATGCTGCCGGATATTGCCCGCGCCAAGATCGTCATCACCAATTACCACGCGTTCAAGCTGCGTGAGCGGATAGACATCGCCAAAGGTACACGCGGCGCGCTGGAAGGCTGGCGCGGCGAAAAGCTCCAGACCTTGGAAACCGAAGGCCAGATGCTACAGCGCGTCATGCCCGAACTCATGGGTATGAAGAATATCGTCGTCATCAATGATGAGGCCCATCATTGCTACCGCGAGAAGGTGGCGGATGACGCTGCCGACGACCTGAAGGGCGACGAAAAAGACGAAGCGAAGGAAAACAACGAAGCCGCCCGCATGTGGATCACTGGCCTGGAAACGGTGAAGCGCAAGCTTGGCCTTTCCCTTGTCTATGACCTTTCGGCGACCCCCTTCTTTCTGCGCGGTTCCGGCTATGCCGAAGGCACACTTTTTCCCTGGACCATGAGTGACTTTTCACTGATGGACGCCATTGAATGCGGCATTGTGAAGCTGCCGCGCGTGCCGGTTTCCAACAATATCCCATCGGGCGAAATGCCCATCTTCCGGAATCTGTGGCACCACATTGGCAAGGACATGCCAAAGAAGGCCAAAGGCGCCGCAGGGCTCGATCCCCTGATGCTGCCGCCTGTTTTGCAAACCGCTCTCCAGGCGCTTTACGGCCATTACGCTGAAACCTTCAAGCTTTGGCAGGAATCTGGCATCGGCGTGCCGCCCGTATTCATTGTGGTGTGCAACAATACCGCGACATCGGAACTGGTCTATAAATACATCTCTGGCTTTGAACGTCAGAATAGCGACGGCAGCGCCACACTGGAAAATGGCCGACTGGAATTGTTCCGTAATTTCGACGAATACGGGAACCGCCTGGCAAGGCCAAACAGCATCCTGATTGACAGTGCCCAGCTTGAATCTGGCGAAGCCCTGGATAAGGGCTTTCGCGACATGGCCGCCGATGAAATTGAACGCTTCCGCCTTGAAATGGTGGAACGCAGTGGCGATGCGCGCGCCGGTGAGACGATTGATGACGCCACATTGCTGCGCGAAGTGATGAACACTGTCGGCAAGAAGGGCCGATTGGGCGAGCAAATCCGCTGCGTTGTTTCCGTTTCCATGCTGACCGAAGGGTGGGACGCCAACACGGTTACGCATATTCTGGGCGTGCGCGCCTTTGGCACGCAGCTACTTTGCGAACAGGTGGTGGGCCGTGGCCTGCGGCGGCAAAGCTATGAATTGAACGCTGAGGGCCTGTTCGACGTTGAGTATGCCGACATCCTTGGCATTCCTTTTGATTTCACTGCGAAACCCGTTGTTGTCAAACCAACGAAACCGGCAGAGACGTTGCGTATCCATGCCGTGAAGCCGGAACGCGATGCGCTGGAAATCACTTTCCCTCGGGTTGAAGGTTATCGTGTGGAGCTTGAGGAAGAACGGCTGGAGGCGAATTTTGGGCCGCAGCACAGGCTGGAACTCACGCCCGATATGGTGGGCGCCACCGTCACCGAAAATCGCGGCATCATTGGCGAAGGCGTAGACCTTACCTTGCAGCATTTGGAAGATGTGCGCGATTCCACGGTGCTGTTCCACCTTGCCCGCCACCTGATTTACCAGACCTACCGCGACGCCGGTGAGGAACCCAAGCTGCATCTATTCGGCCAGATGAAGCGCATCGCCCGGCAATGGCTTGATGGCGGCTATCTGGTTTGCAAGGGTGAAACCAAGCCAGCACTGCTTTTGTATCGGCAACTGGCCGATATGGCGGCGGGGCGCATAAAAGCGGCGATTACCGAAACCCTGGCAGGCATCCGCCCGGTGAAGGCCATGCTGGATGTCTATAACCCCACGGGTTCTTCTGCCTTTGTGAACTTCAATACCTCCAAACCCGTGTGGAAGACGGCTGCGGATAAATGCCATCTGAATTACGTGGTGACGGATAGCGATTGGGAAGCCGAATTCTGCCGTGTCGCGGAAAAGCACCCGCGCGTGCTGGCTTATGTGAAGAACCAGGGGCTTGGACTGGAAGTGCCCTATCTGCTGGCGGGGGAGCCGCGCCGCTACCGGCCCGACTTCATCCTGCGCATCAATGATGGGCAGGCACAGCCTTTGAACCTGATTGTCGAGATCAAGGGCTATCGCGGCGAAGACGCCATCGAAAAGGCTAATACCATGCACAGCTATTGGGTGCCGGGGGTGAATAACCTGGGCAGCTTCGGCCGTTGGGCCTTCGTGGAATTCACCGAAGTTTTTCAAATTCAGGCGGAATTCAATAAGTTGATGGAAGAACTCAGCGCGGCCCAGCCTGCGTCCGCTGCGCAGTAAGAGGTCAACGATGAAACACACAGCCTTCAAGACCAACCCGATTAGCCTGGAAGAGCTTCTGCGCTACTGCGGCACCGGAAAAATTCAGCTTCCTGACTTCCAGCGCAGCTGGGTCTGGGACGAGGACCGCATCAAGAGCCTCATCGCCTCGATCTCACAGGCATTCCCGGTCGGCGCACTGATGACGCTTGAAATGAAGTCAGGAGCAGCAGACACCTTCGCTCGCCGATTAGTGCAGGGTGTACCGCCCGAAGCCGCAGGCCAAGCGCCCGAACAATTGCTGCTGGATGGGCAACAGCGTATGACATCGCTCTATCAGACCTGCATGCGCCGCGAAGTGGTCGAGACGATCACGCCGCGCCTGAAGCTCGTCAAGCGCTGGTTCTACATCAACATCCAGGCCGCACTCCAACCGGATACCGATCGGGAGGAAGCCATCATCGGCGTCCCGGAGGATCGCATCATCAAATCCGACTTTGATCGCAAGGTCGTGCTCGATCTCTCCACGCCAGAACTTGAATATGAAAAGCTGATGTTCCCGCTGAACCAAGCGTTCGAATGGGACGCGTGGCAGGAGGGCTTCGGCGATTATTGGATCGCCAAGGGCGATATTGGAAAGCGGGAGATTTTCAAGGCCTTCAAGAACGAGGTGCTACAGAGCTTCAAGGGCTATCAAGTTCCTGTCATCGCGCTGGCGCCGGAGACGTCGCACGCTGCCGTGTGTCTGGTGTTTGAGAAGGTGAACACAGGCGGCAAGCCCTTGGATGCTTTTGAACTGGTAACCGCCATGTATGCGGCGCAGGGATTTCGTCTTCGCGACGATTGGCTGGGCGCGGATGGGCAGCCCGGCATGCAACACCGCCTCCAGGTCTTCGGGAGGGCAGCAGACCAGAAGTTTGGCGTCCTGGAAAAGGTCGCCAGCACGGATGTGCTCCAGGCTATCTCACTTTTGCATACAGCGAAGTTGCGCGAGGACGCGGTAGCTGCTGGCAAGAAAGATAATGATCTTCCGGCTGTTCGCGCGACGCGCCAATCCCTTCTTGATATCCCCCTCTCGGCCTATGAGGAGTATCGCACAGCAGTCGAGGAAGGCTTCAAGACGGCGGCAAAGCTGCTGCGGCAGCATCACGTCTTCCGTGTCAATGACCTGCCCTACCAAGGGCAGCTCGTGCCGCTCGCCGCCATTCTGGCGAAGATTGGCGACAAGTGGCAACACGCCGCAGCGAAGCAGAAACTGGCCCGATGGTATTGGTGCGGCATCTTCGGGGAACTCTACGGTTCCTCCAGCGAGTCACGCTTCGCCAAGGATATCCTGGAAGTCCCTGCCTGGATTGATGGTGGCCCCGAACCCTCAACGGTGCGCGAGGGCGTCTTCCGGGCCGAACGCCTCCGCTTCATGCGCACGCGCCAATCCGCTGCCTATAAGGGCGTACATGCCTTGCTGATGGGCGAAGGGGCTATCGATTTCCGCTCCGGCCAGGCCTTCGGGCAGACCATCTTCTTCGACGAAAATGTCGATATCCATCACATCTTCCCGCAGGACTGGTGCCGCAAAAAGGGCCACGATGTTCGGGTGTTCGACACCATCATCAACAAGACGCCGCTCGGATACCGCACCAACCGCACGATCGGCGGTGCGGCGCCTTCTGATTATCTGGCAAAGCTTGAGGCAGGCGGTAAGGATGCACAGGCCATCGCGCCGGTTACCCTGGACGACTACCTCCGGACCCACGCCGTTGATCCCGCCTTGTTGCGCGCCGATGCCTTCGACGCCTTCATGGCGGATCGTGAGACCCGGCTTCTGGCCCTGATCTCAGCTGCCACTGGCCATAAGATCAGCCGCGGCGGAGCAGCGCCGGAGGAAGGGGAGGACGTGATTGAGAACGCGCTGGAAGCCAATCTCGGTACGACGGCGAGCGCCGAAATGGAGAGCGCATAATGGCCAAGAAGCCTATTGAGGTTACGTCTCTCAAGCATGATGATGCGACGCGGAAGAATATTCCGACGGCGGAGTTTGAATCCATCATGCGGGCGGAAGACAAATCGCCCATTCAGCTTGCGTATGAACGGCGCAATCGGGATTTGGACCCGCAGTTGGTTTGGCGCGGGAAGGATGAACAGGATTGGTCGGACCTGATTGTTCAGGCGCCGCCGCTCTATATCCAGGAGAAAGTACATCCTCAGGTTTTGATTGAGGATTTGAAGCGCCAAAGCGCTGCCAGGGCGCGGCAGGCGGCGGATGCGGTGCCGGACCTATTCGCGGATTTCAACGGGCTGAGTGACAGCGCGGCGGCGACGGAGTTTTATCAGCACGACCAGCATTGGTCCAACCGGATGATTTCCGGCGATAGCCTTTCCGTGATGGCAAGCTTGGCGGAACGCGAAGGGCTGCGTGGGCAGGTGCAATGCATCTATTTCGACCCGCCCTATGGCATCAAGTTCAATTCAAATTTTCAGTGGAGCACCACCAGCCGCGACGTGAAGGATGGCGATAAGGGCCATGTGACCCGAGAGCCCGAGCAGGTGCGCGCCTTCCGCGATACCTGGCGAGATGGGATCCACTCCTACCTGACCTATCTGCGAGACCGGCTGACGGTGGCGCGCGACCTGCTGCATGAGAGTGGCAGTATTTTCGTGCAGATTGGCGATGAGAATGTGCATCGCGTGCGGGCGTTGATGGATGAGGTGTTTGGCGAAGAAAACTTTGTGTCAATTCTCGCCATACGTACAACTACAGGTCGCGGTGGACGGCTTATTTCTGAAGCACTTAATTATGTTTTGTGGGCCGCACGAAATAAAGAAAAAATCAAGTACCGACAAATTCTACTCGATAAATCGAGCGGATCATCAACTGATCAAACCTATACGTTGCTTCGGTTTCCAGATGGTTCACTTCGACGCATGACAGCAAGTGAGCGTGGTGGCGCTGTGGCTGTTCCTGAAAATGCGGAAGTTACGCAAAGTGGTGATATCACCAGCACTCGCCCTGCGCGCGAGGGTGATCTCCAAAGTTTCGTTTTCGAAGGACGCGCTTACCACCCAGGAAAGCGTACTTTTACAACTGATCGTGAGGGAATGAGTCGTCTCGCTAAGTCAGTACGTTTGTGGGCGACCTCTACAGGAAGTCTTCGTTATCTTCGGTTTCTCACTGATTATCCAGCTATTCCGCTTTCAAATATTTGGGGGGATGTAGGGACTGGCTCTTTCACTGAAGAAAAGATCTACGTAGTTCAAACGAGCGACCTAGTAGTTCAACGCTGCATCCTCATGACCACCGACCCCGGTGACCTCGTGCTGGACCCCACCTGCGGCTCCGGCACCGCAGCCTATGTCGCGGAACAATGGGGCCGTCGCTGGATTACCATTGATACCTCCCGCGTTTCCCTCGCCCTCGCACGTTCGCGCTTGATGGGCGCGCGCTACCCTTACTACCTTCTCGCCGATAGTCCCGAAGGGCAAAGGAAGGAAGGGGAAGTCACGCGCTCCGCCCCCAAAACCACGCCCACCACGGGCAAGCTGCGCCAGGGCTTTGTCTATGAACGTGTGCCGCATATCACGCTGAAATCCATCGCCAATAACGCCGAAATTGATGTCATTTGGGAGCAGGCGCAGACGGTGCTGGAACCGCTCCGCGCCACGCTCAATACCGCGCTGACAAAAACCTGGCAGGAATGGGAAATCCCGCGCGAAGCCGGGAAGGATTGGCCCGCAGAGGCCAAGAAAGCCCATGCCGCCTGGTGGCAAGCGCGCATCGCCCGACAGAAGGAAATTGATGCGTCCATCGCCGCCCGCGCCGATGTGGAATACCTGTATGACAAGCCCTATGAGGATAAATCGCGCATCCGCGTGGCTGGTCCTTTCACCGTAGAAAGCCTGTCCCCACACCGCACCCTGGCGGTGGATTGGGATGATGAATTGATAGACCCGAACAAGCCGAAAAAGGGCATGGCCGAGGGGCAGGAAAGGCTGCCGCAGGATTTTGCGGGCATGATCCTGGAAAACCTGCGCAGCGCCGGTGTGCAGCAGGCGCGCAAGGAAGACCGTATTTCCTTCTCAAGCCTGAAGGGGTGGCCCGGCAATTTCATCTGCGCCGAAGGCCGCTTCATGGAAGGCGAACATGAACGCCGCGCGGGCATTCTGATCGGCCCCGAATTCGGCACGCTGACGCGCCCGGATTTGGTCGCCGCCGCCCGTGAAGCAGGCGACGCGGGCTTTGATATCCTGATAGCCTGCGCCTTCGCCTATGACGCGCATTCGGCTGAATTCGATAAGCTCGGCCGCCTGCCCGTGCTGAAGGCGCGCATGAACCCTGATTTGCACATGGCCAAGGATTTGAAGGCAACCGGCCATGGCAATTTGTTCGTGGTGTTCGGCGAACCCGATATCCAGATCGAAAAACTACCCGATGGCATGCTGCGCGTAGCGATCAAGGGTGTGGATGTCTTCAAGCCCCAAACCGGGGAAGTCGTCAGCGAAGGCCGCGATGGCATCGCGCTTTGGATGCTGGACACGGATTATAACGAGGAAAGCTTCTTCGTCCGCCACGCCTATTTCCTTGGCGCGAATGACCCCTACAAGGCGCTGAAAACCACCCTGAAGGCTGAGATTGACGAAGAAGCCTGGAGCACCCTGAACAGTGATGTGTCACGGCCCTTCGCGAAGCCGGTAAGCGGGCGGATCGCGGTGAAGGTGATCAATCACCTGGGGGATGAGGTGATGAAGGTGTTTGCGGTTAACTAGAGGAGGACGATATGTTGCGGCTGAAGATTGACGGTTCTTGGGAGCCCAAGGAATTTATTGAGGTTCTTCAAGCCGTGGAAAACATGTATTATAAATTGGTTCCGTCAGAGCTACCTCGACTTTGGCTTGAGGAGTTCTATTTCGGGGGAGCGTTTTCCTTTGATCGGTATACGGATACTTCCATTCCCTATCCGTTCGTTCTTGATCTAACAAATCAACGCCTCACAGAGCGTTTACGTTACACCGCGCCAGGTGCCCTGAGACTGAAAGTTCGAGCTATCCAATATGCATCGCCAGGGGGTATTGACCTTCTAGGTGTTGGGAAGGTTTTGGAAGTTATCTGTGATTCTATCGGGCGGATGAAAGTGTACTGGGATGATGCGCATCTCCGTAAAGAGCGCGATAAGCAGGCTTCACTGGATACAAAAATCAAGGAAACAAAGTTGGAACAGGAGCGGGAAATCCTCAAGGATTTAAAGCTTAAAAATGCTGAAACAGCAATTCGGCTTCTTGACAGCTTTCCAAGAGCACCTGAGGCGTTATTGCCGTTGCTAGTACGTGATCAGGACATTCTTTGGGATCTAATCGCGGAGGGAAAGCTTATTGATGTTGAGCTAACAGGAGCCGAAAGGTCATCAGGTCGGTAGTGTGGAATTCTGCCTCCCGATCGTCGTTTGCACCACGACGCTGTCGGTAGCAGCAAGCGGGATAACTGGCTTGAACGACTTCATGCGCAATAGGGAGAGCATGATGACAGAGTCCTGGTTTTCCTAATGGCAAGGGTCATCTTCACCACCCGGGTTGACCCCAGCTATGATGATCTTCCGGAGCAACGCTATCATTTCCCGCGCACCTATCTGCGGCAGGTTGAAGGCGCGCTTCAAGATTGGGTGATCTATTACGAACCACGACGCTCCTCGGCGGATTTATCCAGTCGTGGTGGCCGCCAAGCCTATTTCGCAACCGCCCGCGTGCGAGAGATTATCCCTGACCCCACTTTGCCAGACCATTTCTATGCCCTGATGGATTCCTACCTGGATTTTGCGCGCGCTGTGCCGTTCCAGGAAGGGAATCGCTACTACGAATCAGCGCTTCGGCGGGAAGATGGCGGCACCAGCAAGGGCGCCTTCGGGCGCGCGGTGCGCACCCTGCCGGATACAGAGTATGACGCCATCCTCCAGGCAGCCTTCGCCACGATATTGAGCAAAGACGCAGCCCCCGCCGCCGCAAGGCAAGAACCCGTCCCGGGTTTTGCACAAGAGATTGAGGAAATTGAGCGCCCCTTGATCGAACGTGTGGTGACGCGCCCCTTCCGAGAGGCCGCCTTCGCCCGCTCCGTCAAGGCTGCCTATGACGATACCTGTGCCTTCACCGGCCTGAAAATCATCAATGGTGGAGGCCGCAGTGAGGTGCAGGCAGCGCATGTGCGCCCGGTGGCCAGCGCAGGGCCGGATTCACTCCGGAATGGCATCGCCCTTTGTTCGACTTTTCACTGGATGTTTGACCGTGGGCTGATTTCGGTCGCTGACGATCATCAATTGCTATTGGCCCAGGGCCATGTGCCGGAAGCAGCCATGCGGTTGCTCAATCCGGATCGCGTGTTGCTGCCCACGCGCCGTACAGACCAGGCGCCGCATCCAATGTTCCTGCAGTGGCACCGCGAAAACGTGTTCAAGGGATAGGCTGCTCATGGAATTCCGTATCGCCGCCACCTTCACCGAAAGCCTCGCGCGGCTTACCGCGCAGGAACAGAAGGCCGTGAAGACTACGGCCTTTGATCTGCAAATGGATGCCTCGGCACCAGGGCTTTCCTTCCATAAGCTGGATCGCGCGGTGGACAAGAATTTCTGGTCGGTGCGGGTGAATGCGGATATCCGGCTGATTGTGCATCGCGGGGATGCCAGCCTTTTGCTGGCCTATGTGGATCATCACGATAAGGCCTATCGCTGGGCGGAACGGCGCAAGATTGAGCGCCACCCCACCACAGGTGCCATGCAATTGGTGGAAGTGCGCGAAAGGGTGGAAGATTTGGTGGTGCGGCCAAAACCGCCCTCGGCTGCGCCGGAACCAAAGCTTTTCGCCGGGTTGCGCAAACTGGAAATCATGTCCTTCGGGGTGCCCGAAGAATGGGTGAATGATGTGCGAGAGGCGACTGAGTCCTCGCTCTTTGATCTGCTGCCCCATTTGCCGCAGGAAGCTCAGGAAGCGTTGTTGCGGCTTGCGGTGGGCGAGAAGCCGGTTGTCGCCGAACCCGCGCCTGCCGAGGCCACGGCCGATCCCTTCGCGCATCCAGATGCTCAGCGGCGGTTTCGGGTGTTGCAGGATGGGGATGAACTTCGCCGCGCGCTGGATTTCCCCTGGGATCGCTGGGCTGTCTTTCTGCATCCCGCGCAGCGTGCCCTGGTAGAGCGGCGCTTCGCGGGGCCTGCGCGTGTTACTGGTTCCGCAGGGACGGGCAAAACGATCGTGGCGCTGCATCGCTCCGTGCATTTGGCGCGGCGCAATCCAAAGGCGCGGGTGCTGCTGACCACGTTTTCCAAGCCACTCGCCAAGGCGCTGGCCGCGCGGCTGACAAGCCTGGTTGGGGGTGAGCCCGCTATTGCGGCGCGGATTGATGTGCATGCCCTGACCGGCATTGCCTATGAGCTTTATGGCCGTGCCTTCGGGCAGCCGAATATTGCTTCGGGTGGCCTGGTGCATGGCTTGCTGAAGAAGGCCGCAGGGCAGGTTGAGGGGGCGAAGTTTCCCCAGCATTTCCTATTCAATGAATGGGCCGAGGTTGTAGATGCCCAGCAACTGGCATCATGGGATGCCTATCGCGATGCGCCGCGATTGGGACGCAAGACGCGGCTCGGCGAAAAGCAGCGTCTGGTATTGTGGTCTGTGTTTGAAGGGGTGACCGCCGGGTTGCGCGCGCAGAAGATGGTGACTTGGGCGCATATCTTCGGGCGCCTTGCGGAGCAGGCCATGGCAGGTAAGGGCCTTGGTTATGATTTCATCGTGGTGGATGAGGCGCAGGATGTGAGCATGCCAGAGGCTCGGTTTCTGGCGGCAGTGGCTGGCGGCAAGCCTGATGGATTGTTCTTCGCGGGCGATTTGGGGCAGCGCATTTTTCAGCAGCCGTTTTCTTGGAAGTCTCTTGGGCTTGATGTGCGGGGGCGGTCTCATAGCCTGCGAATCAATTACCGGACGTCGCACCAGATCAGGACTCAGGCGGATAGGTTGCTGCCGGGCGTAGTTTCGGATGTGGATGGCTTGCAGGAGAACAGGCGCGGGACGGTTTCGCTGTTTGACGGCCCGGCGCCGGTCATTCGCCTATTCAAGAGCGAGGCGGCGGAGGCTGAGGCTGTTGGAGGCTGGGTCGCGGACCGACTGCGGGAGGGTTATGCGCCGGAGGAGATCGCTATTCTTCTGCGGTCAACCGCTCAAGCATCACGGGCGAGGGCGGCGGCTAAGGTCGCAGGCGCAAAGGCGGCTGAGTTGGATGAGAAGGTTGACGTGACGGCGGGCTCAATTTCGATCAGCCCGATGCACCTGACCAAAGGGCTGGAGTTTCGTGCGGTGGCCGTGATGGCTTGCGATGATGAGGTCCTGCCGTTGCAGGAGCGGGTAGAGGCGGTGACGGACGAAGCCGATTTGCTCGAAGTCTATGAGACAGAACGCCATTTGCTCTACGTCGCGTGCACGCGGGCGCGGGATAGCCTTTGGGTATCGGGGGTGGAGCCGGAATCGGAATTCTTGAGGGATATGCGGGGGTGAGATGGTCGAGGTGTGGGCGGTGACCTCCTGCTTAGAGACGCAAAATTATGTAAGAAAATGAGTGCCCTGTTTCGCGCGCAGGCGCGGTTGCTTCCATGTTTTCGATGCGAACCAGTGTGGGTACCCGGAGATTTTTCGCAAATAAAAACAATAGCTTACAACCTCCGTACTAAATCGGCCAAGTCAATAGGTTCGGAGAGAATTGGCCCTTGGAGAGAGATTTTGGGGCTTTTCCGGGCGGAGCCGGTCAACAGGTCCGCCCCAAAAACCCCAGGAATCCTGCCATCCAGCGGGGGGATCGGGCGGGCGGAGAGAGCGGATCGCTTTGAAACTGGCGGATGGAGTGGGATTCGAACCCACGATACGCTTTTGACGTATACGCACTTTCCAGGCGCGCGCCTTCGACCGCTCGGCCATCCATCCTAGCGTTGAAAGAAAGACCAATGTTGCGGTAACATCAATTTCTCTTCTGTTCAATATGTGCTGCTTCAGACCCTCATGTCCAGCCCATCCCTCGAGGCTCGGTCCTATCAGTAATTTTGTGTGTGAACCGCCCCGGGTTTGTCGGAGGCTCCAACTTCCAAATAGGATGGAGCCGTTATGAGCAAGACGACGAACAAATTCTCCCCTGAGGTCCGCGCCCGGGCGGTGCGGATGGTGCTGGATCACGAGGGGGAACACCCCTCTCGCTAGGCTTCGGCATTATCGATTTCGGCCAAGATTGGCTGTTCGGCGCCTACGCTGCTGGACTGGGTCAAGCGGGCTGAGGTGGACAGCGGCAAGCAGGCTGGCGTGCCGAGCGACATGGCCGAGAAACTGAAAGCGCTGGAACGGGAGAACCGCGAGCTGCGCCAGGCCAACGAGATCTTACGCAAGGGGTTGGCATATTTTGCCGGCGCGCAGCGCATTTCAGCAACACGGAGCTCGACCGCCGGTTCAAACCATGATCGCTTTCATCGATGATCAGCGCGGTGTTCACGGTGTCGAGCCGATCTGCAAGGTATTGCCGATTGCACCGTCAACCTATTTTGATCACCAGGCGAAGCGCGCCGATCCTGATCTTCTGTCGGATCGGGCCAAACGGGACGCGTTGCTACTTCCAGAAATCAGGCGAGTGCATAAGGAGCATTTCGAGGTCTATGGCGCACAGAAAGTCTGGCGCCAATTAGGTCGAGAAGGTTTCAGTATCGCGCGCTATACCGTTGAGCGTTTGATGCGTGCGCATGGGATTGAGGGGGCGGTTCGCGGAAAGCCCCTGCGCACGACCTTTTCGGACAAGGCAGCACCTTGTCCGAAGGATCACGTCAATCGGGCATTCCAGGCA
>JADCFA010000031.1 GCA_020249775.1 Roseomonas sp.
GCCCAGCGAGAGGGGTGTTCCCCCTCGTGATCCAGCACCATCCGCACCGCTCGGGCACGGACTTCAGGGGAAAACTTGTTTGTCGTCTTGCTCATAACGGCTCCATCCTATTTGGAAGTTGGAGCCGATGGCTTACCCGGGACGGTTCAGTCGGATTATCACGAGAGAGAGTCTTGCCTGACAAAGGCACCCCAGACGTACCCCAGCATACTTCCAACGGAAAGTCTGCGACCACTCACCGATCTCAGCATACTGTAGAGCGGGACGGAGTCCACTTCAAACCGGTTGGGCAAGGAGAGCCACGAGTTCATCGTTCTCCGTGAAATCGATGCTGAAATCTAGAGCCTCCCAAGTCGCTGAGCTGGCGACCTGCCAAAGCTCCGCCGGTTCTAGATCTTTCGCAGCTTGCAAAATCTTTAAGATTGCTTGCTCGTCGTCATCGTCGGTGTTCCCGTCAAGACAGGCATTGATCGCGTCCAGCTTAACTCGGGTCGGCAAATGGCCCAGCGCATTGAGCCCAAACAAAACGTTGACTAAGTCACGTGCCTTGTCATCCCCATCCTCTTTGAGAAAGCCCGCCAAGGTCAGCACAATCGTCAACACGTCTGGCAGGTTCACAATAGCCGTTTTCGAGATCCACGATGGTATTGGCAGCTGAACCGATAGCGTCCGCCACTGCGTTCAGGACCTGATTTGCGGGTGCCGCTGGTTAAAAGGCGTCAAGCGCTCTTCTTCGCGCGACCATAAAGCGACCGACTGTCGTTCGCGCTTCATTGGAACCGTACGTTTGCACAGCCCGCTCGACGGCAAGAAAGGCTTTTGCCATAGTCTCTAAGCTGTCGCGCGCTGCACGTCGCAAGCGTAGGTCTTTCGAGCCATCAGCCATGTCGATCAGAACCTTGTAGAGATCTCCATACTGCCGCAACTCGAGTGCGGTGGCGATCCTAACAGTGTAGACTGCCCGATAAAGAAATGTCACAAGCTCATCTCGACGGTGTACTGGCGGAGCCTGGGTCGTGACGGCTTCTATCGTTTCAATAGAAACGCCGGCCGCACGCACCATGTGAGACCGCGCTCGCAGACCTGCAAGGCCGATGCGCAACATCATCTCATCCGTTTGGCTGAGTAGCAAATTGATCTCATTCTTCATGGACCGCGATGGCATTGTGAGCAGACGTTTGACTGCATCGCCTAGGCTTGGTCCCTGCTTATCATCATCGTAGTGAAGCACCGGAAGATGACGGCGGATAAACCGATAGACGGGATAATCCCGTTGATCGAGGACCTGGGCAATATTCTTTGCTATCTCGTCCAGATCTCCAGGCTCTAGCTCATCGTCCATCCCATCCCAACCTCCTAAGGCGGAGACCATGCGGATGACCTCGTAACTGTTCTGCGAACGCCCAACTGCGTCCCGAATACGTTCTTCTTCCGCGCGCGAAGTTGCTCCATTAGCGAGCCCAACAACAAAATTACACTTTGCCTTCTGCACATTAATGCGCATGGAAGGATTTGGTGGATCGAAGTTGACATTTTCTGAGGCGTAGAAGCCGCGTAGCGTTGTGTTCCCGCTTGCCGTCACGTGATGGCGTATCCGCTCCATAATTGCACCTACTGCAGCGCGATTAGAACAGGTACCAAGCCTCGACCCGAAGGCAGAGGTGCAAGTGCCTTGCCAATAACGGCGCCAAACGCGCGGTCCCGATCCGATGCACGCATTGCATGACCGGGGGTCGCGCTCGACGTCAGTAGGTCGCCCACATCAATAGGCCCATGTTCGGCATCAGCCTTGACCCAAACACGACCAACGAGAGCAATCGCGCGCGCCGGCGTGTCGCCAGAGAGCCCGCGGCCCATGACTATACCTGGACGTAAGTCACCGGCACCGGCCACTACGCCTGCAACACAATGGTCATATGGACGTCGCGCAATCTCTAGTCGGCTGTCAGACCCAATTACCATGAGTGTGCCCGGTTCAGCCTCATTCGATATATCGCGAAGGATCGGAAATTCTTCTGCACAATCAGCACCAGGAAATGAGACATCTCCTGTGACGACCACATTGCCATCGAAGAAAGCCGCACGCTTGAACTCGCCTTCCCCCGAATGTTCCGCATAGATGGCGTAACCAGCACCCAAAGCGTCAGTCACTCGCGAATGCACTCCGTGACCTTGGCCATGAGCAATCGCGACAATACCTGGGCCGTTACCGCTGGTTTCCGCAAAGACCGAGGCACCTCGACTAGTATCAGCAGTGCTGGTGTTTCGCGCGGCTATGGCGGCGACATCATTGTTGGTGCTGTGGGCGCGGATCGCTTCGTTTGCCGAAGTGGCGAGGATCGCAACGTCATTGGGGTCGTCATTGGAAATGGAAAAAACGGCCATGGAATGCTCCTTACGGTGTTTGAGTTGTTCGGCCGCCTTGGCAACGTGCCGATGACGCTCGGAACTCTGTTAGCCACGAGCAAGGTTCGGTAGATCCTGCGGTGTTGGCTGGACAGGGAAGCTGCAGGTTGCCAAGCCATCAAAAGCCACGCGGGCCCATACAGCTGGCAACCCTTCCCGGTCCAAGGCGGCCTTTACACAAACCCAGAGGCTTGCCTGGCCAGCGGGAGCAGGATCCAACTCGTCCTTCTCGAGCGGCGACAGGATCAGCAGGTCACCAACCTTGCCTTCACAAGGGAGTTTGGGAGTGCGGAAATTCGGTTTGAGGTTTAGGCAGTTGATCATCAGGATACCTCCGTGCAGCGGTTCGAATTCAGACCGGCATACTTTGGAGAGATACATTATTATGATATTATTATTATTTCTTTTAGCGCAAAAAAAGTCCTGTTGCAAGCAAAATTTTTATGGCATGCAGCTCAAGGATGGATCATCATCGGCCAAGTGGTCAGTATTCATATTGATGAGGCGTTCATCACCAATAGCCGATGTGAAACGGCCAAGGTGCAACCGCTCGCTCGCTGCGCGCAACCGATTGCTGCGGTTACGCGTCGGGGCAATAGGATAAGTAATCCAAATCAAAAATGACTCCAGCCACCTTGTAGCAGTGTTATGGCGGCATCGGAGGCATCACGCACCACAACCCCATCACCCGTCACGAAGCTCCCAAGCCGCGCCACCGGCACGTCGGCCCTGATACTGGCAGCCTGCACCGCCTCAGCATCTTCCGGCGCGGCGGCAAAGAGCAATTCATAATCATCACCGCCGGTCAGCAGCACCGGCAATAGCGCGGCATCACGCGCCAATGCCGCGCTTGCGGCGACGGATAGCGGCAGCGCAGCGGCGGCGATTTCCGCGCCACAGCCTGCGGCGCGGCAGAGATGCCCCAAATCCTGCACCAACCCATCAGAGACATCCATCGCCGCCCGCGCCACACCACGTAAAGCCTGCCCCAAGGCCAAACGCGGCTCCGGCAACCGGTAGCGCCGCGCCAAATACCCTTCCGCATCGGCGGCGAGTTTGCCTTGCAGTACACGCAACCCCAGCGCGGCATCACCAATACTGCCGGAGATCCAGATCTCATCGCCGATGCGCGCACCGCGGCGATGCAAAGCCTGCCCTGGGGACACGGTCCCAATAATGGTCAGCGAAAAACAGGCAGGGCCGGGTGTAGCCACTGTGTCGCCGCCGAGCACCTGAAGGCCGAAACGCTGCTGATCATCGGCAAGCCCCGCGACGAAATCCGCAATCCAGGCATCAGGCGTGCCGCGCGTAAACGCCGTGGTCATCAAATACCCAAGCGGCGCAGCCCCCATGGCCGCAAGGTCTGATAGATTCACCCGCAGCAATTTGCGCGCAATCATGCCGGGCGGATCATCGGGCAGGAAATGCACGCCTTCAACCAGCGCATCGGCCGCCAGCACCAATTGTTGGCCGGTGGGCGGCGTCAGCAGCGCCGCATCGTCACTCAGATCAAGCGCCCCATCACCTGCAAGTGGGCGGAAATGACGCGCGATCAGCGCAAACTCGCGGGGCAGGCCCATGGCGCGTTTCAGGCGCCCGGCGCAAAATCCGCCGGGCGCAGCCGATGCGCCAGCGTATCCAGCATGCCATTGGCGAAGCGCGTCGCTTCCTCATCCAGAAAACCCGCCGCGATGTCCAGATATTCATTGATCACCACACGCGCCGGCGGTTCATGTGCCTGCATCAATTCGCCGGTCGCAGCACGCAGCAAGGCGCGCAGCACAGGATCCAGCCGGTCAAGAGTCCACCCCTTTTGCAGGCACTCCATGATCGCGGCATCAGCAGCCTCTGCATGTTCCGCCACCTGCTTCAGGAGCGCCTGGAACAGCGGAATATGCGCTTCAGGCACGCCGCCCTCTTCGAATCCAATCGGGCCGGCTGGCGCGCCAATGCGGTGGCGGATGAATTGATCTGCCACGGTCTCAAGACTCTCACCCGTATGCTCACTTTGGAAAAGCACCTGCACCGCAGCAACGCGCGCCCCAGTACGTGGGCGCGCAGGTGCGCGCCTTGCGGCCTTCATGCCAGCCCCCAACTCCGCGCCAAGGCGATTTGCGCCACCAGCGCATGAGCCGCTTCCACGCCCTTATTCATGCGGTCGTGGCGTGAGCGCGCTTCCGCCTGGGCCAGTGTATCTACGGTGAGCAAGCCCAGTCCAATCGGCGCACCGCTTTCGACTGCAATATCCATAACACCCTGGCAGATGGCTTGGCAGATGAAGGTGTAATGATCCGTCTCACCCTGCACCACACAGCCCAGTAGCAAATAGCCATCCCAGCGCCGACGCGCCTTCATGGCCATACGCAGCGCTGCCGGTAATTCATAACCACCAGCCACGCTTACCGTTTCAACCTCGGCTTTCAATTCATCGAAAACCGCCATGGCGCCACGACGCATGCCTTCGACCACATCGCGATAATAGGGCGCTTGGATGACCAGGAAGCGTGGTGCGTCGCCCAACAAATGGGCGGAACCCCGAGTGGGTGAATCAATCGTGCTCATGGTGTCTTCTCCGATGCAATGGGACGGGTCTCCAATACTTGTAACCCATACCCTTCAAGCCCGATAAGCGGGCGGGGATTGTTCGAAAGCCGAATGATGCGCTTCACGCCCAAATCATCCAGGATTTGTGCACCAATACCGTAATCGCGGATTTCCGGTGCAATCGCATTGGTATTGCCGCGCTTGAGGCGAATGGAAAGCGCATCGGGGCGCGGATCACGCAGCAGCACCACCACGCCGCGCCCGGCGGCTTCAATCATGCGCATCGCCGCATGCAAATCGCCAAGCCCGCGGCCCGAGACAATCTCCCGGAACAGTGATGCCGCATGCATACGCACCAGCACCGGCACATCGCTGCTGACATCGCCCTTCACCAGCGCCAAATGCTCACCGGGCGCTGCCGTGCTTTCATAGACAATCGCACGCCAGGTGCCGCCAATGGCCTGTTCAACCTCACCTTCCTGCACGCGGCGCACCAGTTTTTCCGTGCGGCGGCGATGCGCGATCAGATCGGCAATGGTGCCAAGCTTCAGCCCATGATGCTGCGCAAAGGCCACCAGATCCGGCATGCGCGCCATGGTGCCGTCATCATTCATGATCTCACAAATAACGCCGGAGGGATTAAGCCCCGCAAGCCGCGCGAAATCCACCGCCGCTTCCGTATGGCCCGCGCGCACCAAAGTGCCGCCTTCGCGCGCCACTAGCGGAAAGACATGGCCCGGCGTCACGATATGCTCACGCCCCAATTCAGGATTGATCGCAACGGCGACGGTGCGCGCGCGATCAGCCGCGGAAATCCCCGTGGTCACGCCATCACGCGCTTCGATGGAAACCGTGAAGGCGGTTTGATGGCGCGTGCCATTGGATTGCGCCATCAGCGGCAGGCCCAGCTGATCCACCCGCGCGCGCGTCATGGAAAGGCAGATCAGGCCGCGTGCATAACGCGCCATGAAATTGATCGCATCCGGGGTCGCGAATTGCGCGGGGATCACCAGATCGCCCTCATTCTCACGGTCCTCGTCATCCACCAGGATGAACATGCGCCCGCGGCGCGCTTCTTCCAGCAATTCCTCGGTCGGTGAGATGAAGTCGGCGAAGGAAGTGCGGATGGCGGTTTGCGCCGTATTGGAAGTCATGCCCTGAACTCCATCATGCGGGCGACGTAACGGGCCAGCGTGTCTATTTCGATATTGACGCGATCACCGGGCTGCAAGGTGCCAAAGCCTGTCATCGCGGCGGTATGGGGGATGATGTTGACGCCAAAGTTCGCGCCGTCAACCTCATTCACCGTCAGTGAAACGCCATCAAGCGCAACCGACCCCTTGGGCGCAATGAAGGGCGCCAAGACTTCGGGCGCACGGAAGCGCCAGCGGACCGAGGCATTTTCGGGGATCGCGGAAATCACCTCCGCCACCCCATCCACATGGCCGGATACCAAATGCCCGCCCAGCTCGTCGCCAAGGCGCAATGCCCGTTCCAGATTGACCTTCTGCCCCGCCTTCCATCCGCCCAAAGTGGTTTTCGCGACTGTCTCAGCCGAGGCATCCACACTGAAGGAATCCGCTGACAACTGCACCACGGTCAGGCACACGCCCGAACAGCAAATGGAAGCGCCCAGCACGGCGGGGATGGGATCACGCAAAAAATCCGGGGTCACGCCCATCACCAGGCGCAAATCATGCCCGCCGCCGATCGGCTGCACCTCTCTGACCGTGCCAAGGGCCGTGACGATACCGGTGAACATGGCGCTAATCCTCGATCCGTTCGAATTCAGAGAGCATATCATCGCCAATAGCCCTTTGGGCCGTGCGACGAAAACGAGGCATGGCGCTGAGCGCGGCAAGACGCAAGCCCTCAAGCGCCGGATGACCATCGCCGCCCATCACGGCGGGCGCGTGGAACCAGACCAGCCGATCCACCAGCCCCTGGCGGAGCAGCGCCGCCGCCAGCCCCGCCCCGCCTTCGGCGAGCACGCGCGTCACCCCGCGCCGGCCAAGGGCGCGCAGCAGGGAAGGCAGATCAAGCCCGCCCGCCGCATGGGACGGCACCGTCACAATATCCGCCCCGGCGGCGATGAAGGGCGCCTGCGCTGCTGGCGGGTGGCCGGGCGCGGTGATGATCAGCACTGGCGCCGCGCCCGCGCTTCGCACCAGCCGAGAGGCTTCCGGCGTACGCAGCCTGGCATCCGCCACCACGCGCAGCATCGGTACGCGCTCCATGCCTGGGATGCGGCAGGTCAGGTCCGGATCATCCGCGAGCACGGTGCCTGAGCCCACCAGGATCGCATCATGCCGCGCGCGCAGCGCATGCACTTCGCGCCGCGCCGCTTCGCCGGTAATCCAGCGGCTTTCACCGGAAGCGGTGGCGATGCGGCCATCAAGGGTGGAGGCCAGCTTCAGCGTCACCAACGGCATGCCCGCCTGGATGCGGCGGAAAAACCCGGCATTCAGCGCGCGGGCTTCGGCCTCCAAAAGCCCTTCCTCTACGACAATGCCCGCACCGCGCAGCATGGTCAGCCCGCGGCCATTCACGCGCGGGTCGGGGTCGCGCATCGCCATCACCACGCGGGCAATGCCTGCCTCGGCGAGTGCTTCGCAACAGGGTGGTGTGCGGCCATGATGGGAACAGGGCTCTAGCGTCACGTAAGCGGTCGCACCGCGCGCTGCGTCACCAGCACGGCGGAGCGCTTCAGTTTCTGCATGGGGCCTGCCGCCAGGCTGCGTCCAGCCGCGGCCAATCACGCGGCCATCCTTCACCAGCACGCAGCCCACGGCCGGGTTCGGCCAGGCATTACCAAGCCCCCGCCGCGCGAGTGCCAAAGCCGCGCGCATATGCAGCAGATCATCCATCATCGCGGCATCATCTGGGTCAGCGCCGCGCCGGCGCTAAGAGCATGTCCGTTTCGCAATGGCTCATCAGACATGCTCTCGACCCTTGTTTGGTCGCATTTTCCGAGTCGCCAAGTGAGTCCACTTGGCTTGAAAATGCTCTATTCTTTCCTGCCCAATTCACCGAGAAACGCCTGGAAATCCTTCGCCTCGCCAAAATTGCGATAGACGCTGGCGAAGCGCACATAGGCCACCTGGTCCAATTCCTTCAGCGTTTCCATCACAATCTCCCCGATCTTGTTGGAGGGGATTTCGCTTTCGCCTTCGGTTTCCAGGCGGCGCTGGATGGAATTCACCAGTTTTTCGATGCGGTCCTCATCCACCGGGCGCTTGCGCAAGGCAACACGGATGGACCGCGCGAGCTTTTCACGTTCAAACGGCACGCGGCGCCCATCGGTCTTGATGATGGTAATTTCGCGCAGCTGCACACGTTCAAATGTCGTGAAGCGCGCGCCACATTCCGGGCAGGCGCGGCGGCGGCGAATGGCCGCGCTGTCTTCCGCCGGGCGGCTATCCTTGACCTGCGTATCCTCAAATCCGCAGAAGGGGCACTTCATGCCGGATAGATCGGGAAACGATGGCAGAGTTCCATCACCCGCGCCTTCACCGAAGCTTCCACCGCGCCATTGCCGGCTTCATCATTGGCCCGCGCCGCGCCATCCAAAACCTCGCCGATCAGCTTGCCGATCTGGCGGAATTCCGCCTCACCAAAGCCGCGCGTGGTGCCGGCGGGCGTGCCAAGGCGCACCCCCGAAGTTACCATCGGCTTTTCGGGATCAAAGGGAATGGCGTTCTTGTTGCAGGTCAGATGCGCGCGATTGAGTGCGGCTTCCGCCACCTTCCCGGTCAGTTTCTTTGGCCGCAGATCAACCAGCAACAGGTGATTATCCGTACCACCCGTCACCAGATCCAAACCCTGCGCCTGCAATTCACCGGCAAGCGCCTTGGCATTGGCAACAATCTGGCGCGAATAGGTACGGAATTCCGGGCGCAGCGCTTCCCCGAAGGCGACCGCCTTGGCTGCGATCACATGCATGAGCGGCCCGCCCTGCAGGCCGGGGAAAACCGCCGAGTTGAATTTCTTCGCGAGCGCTTCGTCATTCGTCAAAATCATGCCGCCGCGCGGTCCACGCAAAGTTTTGTGCGTGGTGGTGGTCGCGACATGCGCATGCGGGAAGGGTGAAGGATGCACACCCCCCGCCACCAGCCCCGCGAAATGCGCCATATCCACCATTAAATAGGCGCCGACCTCATCGGCAATGGCGCGGAAGGCCGCGAAATCCCAAATGCGGGCATAGGCGCTGCCGCCGGCAATGATCAGCTTTGGCTTGGCTTCACGCGCAATGCGCGCCACTTCCGCCATATCAATCTGCTGGTCTTCACGTCGCACGGTGTAGGGCACCGGCTTGAACCATTTGCCAGAAAGGTTCGCGAGCGACCCATGCGTCAAATGCCCACCGGCCGCGAGATCAAGCCCCATGAAGCAGTCGCCCGGCTGCAAAAGCGCCAGGAATACCGCTTGGTTCGCTTGCGCGCCGGAATGCGGCTGCACATTGGCAAAGCCGCAATCGAACAGCTTGCAGGCGCGTTCAATGGCGAGCCTTTCGGCAATATCCACCGCCTCGCACCCGCCGTAATAGCGCCGGCCCGGATAACCCTCAGCATACTTGTTCGTCATCACCGAGCCCTGCGCTTCCATCACCGCGCGGGAGACGATGTTTTCGGACGCAATCAGTTCAATCCCATCCTGTTCGCGCACCAATTCTTGCGCCACGGCGGCGGCGATTTCGGAATCGGATGCAGCCAGGCCGGCAGTGAAAAAGCCAGCGGGGGGCGGGGCGGCGCCGAGGCCTTCCGGCGCACGGACCAGGGCGGGGAGGAGGGTTTTCATGACCTTGTTTTTGCGCCCGCCGCGCCCTGCTTGGCAAGCGCCGGATCAAGCTTTTCTACCCGCCCTATATGCCGCCCGCCTTCAAAAGGTGAGGCCAGAAATGCCCGGATGGCATCCAGCGCGACCTCAATCCCCGTTGTACGGGCGCCCAGGCAGGCGATATTGGCGTTGTTATGGGCGCGGGTCAGCCGCCCTTCGGTCGCGTTATGCAAGACGGCGGCGCGAATGCCGGGGTGGCGATTGGCGGCGATGGCCATGCCAATCCCGGTGCCGCAGACCAGAATGCCAAAGCCGTCAGTGCCCGCCACCCGGTCGCAGACCGCATGGGCGAAATCCGGGTAATCCACCGATTCCGGGCCATGCGTGCCCAAATCATCGAAAACCAGTCCCTCGGCTTCCAAAGCGGCCTTCAACGCCTGTTTCAGCGGAAGGCCAGCATGGTCAGAGGCGATGGGGATGGGCATGGCGGGGCGCTCCATTGGCCGGGAATGATCGCCTTAAAGGAAAACCGCACGATTCGCAGCCAGGGGTTTTAGCCGAAAACCTGGCCCCAAGCCCGGCGCAGCGCCTGATCCACCTGTGCCATGCTGACCGAGATGCCGAGCGCTTGCAGGCTGGTAACGCCATGCTCCGCGATCCCGCAGGGCACAATGCCGCCGAAATGGCCGAGATCAGGCGCCACATTCAGGGCCACGCCATGCCAGGATACCCAGCGCGTCACGCGCACCCCAATGGCGCCGATCTTGGCTTCCTGCCCGGTTGCCCGATCCGCCACCCAAATGCCAACGCGCCCTTCGCGCCTTTCGCCCTGCACGCCGAAATGCGCCAGCGTGCGGATCATCCAATCTTCCAACCCGGCGACAAAGGCGCGCACATCGCGCGCCGGGATGGCGCCATGCGGGCGATGCAGATCGAGCATCACATACCCGGTACGCTGGCCCGGCCCGTGATAGGTCCATTGCCCGCCGCGCCCGGCCTCAAACACCGGGAAGCGGGCATCGCGTAAATCCTCAGCGCGGGCCGAAGTGCCGGCAGTATAGCTCGGCCGGTGTTCCACCAGCCAAACAGCCTCAGTGGCCGTGCCCGCGCGAATGGCCGCCGCGCGGCTTTCCATGCGCGAGAGTGTCTCGGCATAGGGGGTAAGGCCCGGCAGGGTTTCCCATTCAAGGGCGGGCGTTGATGGCAGCGCATTCATCGGCTATAGCGCCCGCCTTCTACCTGGTTTGCGGTCATGGCGGAATGGTAGACGCGCCAGCTTGAGGTGCTGGTGGGGGAAACCCCGTGGAAGTTCGAATCTTCTTGACCGCACCATATTTCACCCTTTCGGGTGTTGCCGGGTAAGGTATCCCTCATGGATGATGATTTTCGCAAAGCCGCGCTGGATTACCACCGGCTGCCCCGCCCCGGGAAGCTTTCCATCACGCCAACCAAGCGGATGGAAACCCAGCGCGACCTTGGCCTAGCCTATTCGCCGGGTGTAGCCGCGGCCTGTGAGGCAATAGCCGCCGACCCAAGCGCTGCCTTTGACTATACCGCGCGCGGCAATCTGGTGGCGGTGATTTCCAATGGCACGGCGGTGCTTGGCCTTGGTGCCATCGGCGCGCTGGCTTCCAAGCCCGTCATGGAAGGCAAGGCGGTTCTGTTCCAGAAATTCGCCGGCATTGATTCGATTGATATCGAAATTGACGAACGCGACCCCGACAAGCTGATCGAGGTGATAGCGGCTCTGGAGCCTTCCTTCGGTGCCATCAACCTTGAAGACATCAAGGCGCCCGAATGCTTTGAAGTTGAACGCCGCTTGCGCGAACGCATGCGCATTCCGGTCTTTCATGATGACCAGCATGGCACGGCGATTATTGTCGCGGCCGCCGTCCGCAATGGGCTTTTGCTGCAAGGCAAGCGGCTGGAAGATGTGCGCCTGGTCAATACCGGCGGCGGCGCGGCAGCCCTCGCCTGCCTTGATCTGCTGGTGGCGATGGGCCTCAAGCGCGAAAACGTCACCATCTGCGATATAGGCGGCGTGGTGCATCAGGGGCGCGAGGACCTTGACCCCTATAAGGCCAAATGGGCGATTGAGACGAATGCGCGGACCCTGCAAGACGCACTGCCCGGCGCGGATATCTTCCTTGGGCTTTCCGCGCCGCGCGTCCTGAAGGCAGAATGGCTGAAGCTGCTGGCGCCCAATCCGCTGGTATTGGCACTCGCGAACCCCGAGCCCGAAATCCTGCCCGAAGCGGTGCGCGCCGCGCGCCCGGATGCGATTGTGGCAACGGGGCGGACGGATTATCCGAACCAGGTCAATAATGTCCTGTGTTTTCCCTTCATCTTCCGTGGTGCGCTGGATGTCGGTGCCACCACCATCAATGAGGAAATGAAGGTTGCGGCAGCGGATGCCATTGCCGCACTTGCCCGCGTTGAAGCATCCGAAGTTGTTGCCGCCGCCTATGGCGGGCAGGCACCGATTTTCGGGGCCGATTACATCATCCCAAAACCCTTTGACCCGCGCTTGATTCTGGAAGTCGCCCCTGCCGTTGCGCGCGCCGCCATGGCAAGCGGCGTCGCGACCCGCCCGATTGAGGATTTCGCTGCCTATCGCCGCCGGCTGGAACGCAATGTCTTCCGTTCCGGCAACCTCATGCGCCCGGTGTTTGAAGCCGCGCGCAAACGCCCGCGCCGCATCGCCTATGCGGAAGGTGAGGATGAACGCACGCTCCGCGCCGTGCAGACCGTATTGGATGAAGGCATTGCGGAGCCCTTCCTGATTGGCCGCGCCGATGTGATTGCCGCGCGCTGCGAGGCGCTTGGGCTGCGCATGTCCATTGGCGAAAGCGTGAAGGTTTTGGACCCGGCGCGCGATACGGAAATCTTCGGCCCGCTGGTGGAACTTTACCGCCGCAAAGTCTCCCGCCGCGGCGTGCCGCCAGATGCCGCCGGGCGGCGCGTGGCAACGCGCAATGCTGTTGCGGCTTCGCTATTGCTGGAAGCTGGCCTGGTGGATGCCGCGTTGTGCGGCGGCACGCAGGATTGGATGGATCAATGGCACCACGTGCTGGATATTATTGGCAAGCGCGATGATGTCGGGCGCGTTTATGCCGTATCCGGCCTGATCACCCGCAATGGCGAACATATGTTCGTGGTGGACACGCATCTTTGCGTGGAACCCTCTGCCGCGCAGATTGCGGAAATGACTTTGCTCGCAGCGGAACAGGTGCGCGGCTTTGGCTTGCAGCCGAAAGTGGCGTTGCTTTCGCATTCTTCCTTCGGCGCTTCCCACGCGCCCTCAGCCCGGCGGATGCGTGAAGCGCTCGCCCTCATCCAGGCGCGCGACCCTGGCTTGGAAGTGGATGGCGAAATGCACGCCGATGCCGCGCTGGTGCCGGCCATCCGCGACCGCGCCGTGCCAGATGGCAAGCTCACCGGCGCCGCCAATTTGCTGGTCATGCCCGGCATTGATGCCGCCAATATCGCCTTCAACCTGGCCAAGGCCGCCACCGATGGGCTGCAATTGGGGCCACTCCTGCTCGGCATGAAAAAACCCGTGCATGTGCTGGTGCCAAGCGTGACCGCGCGGGGCATTCTGAACCTGACGGCGCTGGCAGTGGCTGAGGCGAATGGGAAGGGGTGAGGCCGGGGGCTTTGCCTCCGATCCGGCCGGGACTGGGTGCCGAAATTGCCAATATCCGCACAGCAAGGGCATGGTGGCAGTAACCAGGGCTGGGTAAAGAACGCGGATGACAAACAGGCTGTGCTTCCGGGATAATGAGGCAGTGGCGACCCGCAACCCGCCGCTGTCCGCCGCATGATCCCCGATAGTCTCGCCGGCATCGCCGACACTGCCGGCAGCCTGGCGCTTGCGCTGCTGCTTGGCGCGGTGATCGGGGCGGAGCGTCAGTATCGGGAGCGTATCGCTTCGCTCCGCACCAATGTGCTGGTCGCGCTTGGTGCGGCGGCCTTTGTGGATTTGGGCATTCAGATGGCCGGCGGCGATGGCGCCATGCGGGTACTGGCGAATGTCGTCACCGGGGTTGGCTTCCTCGGCGCTGGGTTGATCCTGAGGGAAGGCGGGACGATCCGCGGGCTGAATACGGCGGCGACTGTCTGGTGTTCGGCGGCTGTTGGTGCGGCGGCGGGGGCTAACCTGCCGGTGCAGGCGGTTGCGATCGCGGTGTTTGTGCTGGTCTGCAACACCGCGTTGCGACCGCTTGGCATATTGATTGACCGCCTGCCGGTCCGCGACCAAGCGGCTGAGGCGCGCTACCAGGTGGCCGTTACCGTGCCCGAACCCGCGGTGGCAGCAGCGCGGGAGGCGCTGGGCAAGGCGCTCTCGGCGGGTGGCTTCCCGGTGGCGGGGTGGGAACAGCATGCGCGGCAGGATGGGCAGGTGGCGATATTGGCAACCCTGGTCAGCAGCTCTGCCCGACCGGAGGAGTTGGACGCAATCGTGGCGCGCTTGCGTCGGGTGACGGCGGCGACCGACACTGCCTGGGTGCGGAGCCCACTCGCCTGATTTGCGCGCCAGCGGCAAAACCCCTTGTGGCCTTTAACCGGCTCGCCCCGCCCCCACATCCCCCCCATGAGCAAACCCCCTGCCCCGCGCGCCCCATCCGCCGCCGTGGCCGCCTTTCTGGAACAGGCGGCGCGTGTGCCGGCGCTGCGAACGGCGCCCGCGACGGTGGCGCGGCTGATTTTCGCCATTGATGCCACGGCATCGCGCGAACGCACCTGGGATCAGGCGGCGGGGCTGACGGCGGAGATGTTGCAGGCGGCGCAGGGCATTGGTGGGCTTGCGATTTCGCTGGCCTATTACCGAGGCTTTGGCGAATTTCGCGCGACACCTTTCCTGAAGGATGCGGCGGATTTGGCGCGGCGGCTTTCGGGCGTTGCCTGCCTGGGTGGCAAAACGCAAATTCAGTCGGTGCTGGATCACGCGCTGGATGAGACGAAACGCGACAGGATCAGGGCGCTGATTTTCATCGGCGATGCCGTGGAAGAAGATGCCGATGCGCTTTGCCACATAGCGGGCGAACTTGGCCTGCGCGGCACGCAGGCTTTCATTTTCCATGAAGGTGCTGATCCCGTGGCGGGGGCGGTGTTTCGGCAAATCGCGCGGCTGAGCGGGGGCGCCTATCTGCCCTTTGATTCGGCGGCAATTGGGCAATTGCGCGATTTGCTGCGCGCCATTGCGGTTTATGCGGCGGGTGGGCAGGGTGCCTTGGCGCGGCTGCCGGGTGCGGCGGCGCGGCAGGTGGCGGGGCTATTGCCAAAGCCCAAGGCCGGCGCATGACCTGGCTTGCCCTTGGCGCCATTGCGCTGTTTTTGCTTTTCCTGCTGCTGCGCGCTTTCGCCAATGCGCCGGTCGCGCGTGTGAAGCAATTCGGCGCGGTGGTGCTTGGCGCCATTGGCGCGGTCATCCTGCTGCTGGGGCTTTTCACGGCGCGCGGTCAGCAGGCGATTTTCGCGCTGGCTTTCTTTCTGCCCTTGTTGCTGCAATGGGCGCAGCGTTGGCGCACCAATAAGCGCTTCGGCAGCACAGCGCCGCAAACCGGCGCGGCGAATAGTGTGGAGACCGCCTTCCTGACCATGACGCTGGACCATGATAGCGGGCGCATGACGGGGAGTGTGAAGGCAGGGCAATTCGCCGGGCGCGATCTGGCAACGCTTGACCTGCCAGAGCTTTTGTCGCTGCTGGAAGAATGCCAGGTGTCAGATGTTGATTCCGTGGCACTGCTGGAAGCCTGGCTTGATCGCGCCCATCCTGATTGGCGCGCGGAACCCGCTGCCGAACCGCGCAGCGCTGCCATGACGCGGGAAGAAGCGCTTGATATTCTGGGCCTTGCTGAAGGTGTGGATGAGGATGCCATTCGCGCCGCGCATCGCCGCCTGATGAAAACGGCGCATCCTGATCAGGGTGGCAGTGCGTGGCTGGCCGCGCGCATCAATGCGGCGCGGGATTTGTTGCTCGGATAATCAGGGTTTTCGCCGCGCTTCGCGCCGCGCAATCCAGGTGGTGGCCGCGAAAATCACTAAGGCGCCGGCATAGGTTGTCAGCGCCGGTTCCTCGCTGAAGACCAGCCAGCCCATCAGGCTGGCCCAGACCAGATCAAGAAACTTTACGGGCTGAATCGCCGACATATCGGCCAGGCGGAAGGCTTCGGTCAGGAACCAATGGCCAACACTGCCAAGAATGCCGGTCAGTACAAACCAGCCCCATTGTTCGGCATTCGGCCAAGTCCAGACCGCGACCGCGAAGGGCAGCGTAAACAGCGCCACCATGATGGATTGCCAAGCCACAATCACCTCTGGCTTGTCGTGGCGCGTCAGCGCCTTGGTGATCAGGAAGGATGCGGCGAATAAGGGCGTGCTCGCCAGCATCACCAGATTCCAATAGCCGCCATCGCCGCGCAAACCAGGGGCGACCACAATCAGCACGCCGATAAAGCCGAAGCCGGCGGCAATCCAGCGTGCGCGGATCATCGGTTCGCCCAAAAACAAAACCGCGCCGGCCATGATGAAAATTGGCCCGGTAAAGCCCATGGCGGTCATATCCGCCATGGCGACATTCGGCAGCGCGATGAACCAAAGCATGAGGCCGAGCGTATGCACCAGGCCGCGCCAGATTTGCCCGCGCAGATTATGCGGCATCCAAGCCATGACACCGCCGCGCAGCATGAAGGGCAGCATCACGACAATGCCCATCAGGTAGCGCAGAAATTGCACCTGCAAGGGATCAAGTTCATGCGTCATCCGCCGCATGATGGTGTTCAGCAGCGTGAACAGCAGGCCTGAGACCGCAATAAAGGCCATGCCGCGCAGCACCGCATTCCGGGGTGCGGCGGAGCTTTGGTTCATGGCTGTTCGGTCAAAAAACGCAGCAGCGTGGCGTTGAATGCCTCGGCCGCTTCATAGGCGACCCAATGGCCGGCGCCGGGAATGGCATGCGCGCGCGCACCGGGGCGGAGCCCATGCACCAGATCAAGCCGCAACTGCACATGGGGCCGCACAATTGCATCCCATTCACCATAGATCGCATTGAGTTGCCCGCGCCCACGCATCAGTGCCTGTTTCAGCGAATCCGTGCTGGCAAAGCCGCGGCTTTTGAAGCGCGCACCGCGGGTGGAGGCTTCCTGAATGGCGAGTGCCACATCATCAATCTTGCTGGCATCGGCGAACATCAATTCGGCGAGGTTATGCCGATGCGCAGCGATGCGTTCCGCACCGGCCAGCGCGCGCACCTTCACCAATTGCGTCGGGCTGCGCTGAAAGCCAAGCGCGCCGGCGCCGATGATGGTGAGGCTTCGAACCCTGTCCTGATCCAAAGCGGCCAGATGCCCGGAACAGAGCGCGCCAAAGGAAAACCCCGTCAGATCATAGCGGCTGCCGGCGGGAAGGATGTGATCCAAGCCGCGCGCCAGAATGGCCGCCACCCCATCGGGCGTTGAGACACCTTCCGGCATGGCGCTATCGCCAAGCCCGGGCAGGTCTGGCGCGATCACCATGCGCCCGGCACCAAGCGGGCCGATATTGCGCGCCCAATGCCGCCAGGAACCGGACCCGCCATGCAGCAGCAGAAGCGGCGCGCCTTCCCCCCAAACGCGCCAAACCATGCTGCCGGAACTACAAGGCGTTTCCGCCACGCGCGCGGAGGCTGCCAAAGGGACAAGGGCCGGGTGCAATTCCGCGCTGCCATCCTCGGCGCGCCAGATGATCTTGCTCATGTCTGTGTTTGATACCGTTTCGGCGGAAAGCTTAGGGCTGGGCGCGGTGCAGTCCAACCCCAGGCACACTTTCAGAGCGGCTTTTGCGCCTTTTCGAGCAAACGGCTCAAGAATCCGGGTTTTTTAGGCTCAGCGGGCGGTTTGGTGGCGGCAATGGTCGCCTCGGCTTCGGCGGCGGCGCGCTTTTCCTTCTCCTTCAGCCATTTTTCCAGGCTCATGCCTGCCTTGGCGGCGCGTTTGGCTTCATAGGCGCGTTGCGCTTCGGTCAATTTCCGGTCGGCCATGATCAGTACCTCTTTACCGGCGCTTGAATGGCGCGCCGCGCGACTTCCGGCAAGGGGCAAGAAGTGGCAGAAGCACCCCCATGGACGCGAAAGTAAAGGCCGGTATTTGGGTTTCCATGGCGATCCGGCTTTCCGATATGGCCGGGCGGGCCGCTGCCGTGTTGCGCAAGGGGGACCCCGATAGCGGCGGCATTGTCTGCGTGCTGCGTGGGCGGGCGGGGGTGCAGGTGCTCAGCCAAATCCGCGATGCGGAGGGCCGGCCGGCCTGGCTGCGCGCGACGGGGCCCGGCCCGGTGGATCAGGAAACGGCTGATGCCTATGTCGCGCGGCAGGTGCAGCGCGATCCCGATCTTTGGGTGGTGGAATTCGATGCGCCGGATTTGCAACCGCCTTTTGAGGCGCGGCTGGTTTAACGCATCACGGCTCACACCGGTTCGCAGCGGAGTTCGAAGCGGCATTCGCTGGCGCCATGCGCCGCACAGGCGACTTCCCTGCAGGTGGGCTCAGCCGCCCGCCCGGCCTGTTCCATGACGAAGCGCATCGCACCGCCAAAACTGCCTTCGAACATATAACAGACCGGGCGGCCAACCTGCCCGTAAGCGAGCGCATAGGCGGAATGGCGCACGGTTACTGCGGCGGTGCCGGCGGCCTCATCCAAGCCAGTGATCTCAAACAACCCATAGCCGCGCTGGGATAGGCGCTTCAGATAATGGCGAAAGGTCTCAACCGGGCTCAACCCATGGGTCTTGGCTTCCGCGCGGCACCATTGCAGCGCGGACAGATCAGCCGAGCCATACATGATGCCGCGGAAGCGATCAGCGCCGATCGCTTCCTCCACGCTTTTCTGGATATTCACCAGAAAATGGCGCGGCAGATAGATCATCGGCAGCCCATCGGTGCGCCAGATCCCGGTTTCGGGATCAACCTCAATCGGTACTGCCGGTCCGGCCATGGGCTTCAGCCCTTCTGCGCGGCCTGGAAGGCTTCGAAGAAGGCGGTTGGCTTGACGATGCGATTCTGCATCTGCACCAGCGCGCCGGTATCCGCGACTTTCTTGAGATAGGCGGCCCAGGCGGGATCGGCGGCCATGGCGGCGCGACGACGTTCACGATCCGCCTGATCATCATAGGCCCACATATGGACAATGGTATTGAGCTCACCTTCGATGGTGGTGAACCAGCCATAGCAGCGGCCGAGGTGCTTTTTCTGGATCTCCCAGCCTTCCTTTTCATAAAGCGCGACGAAATCAGCGACCTTATTGGGCAGGCAGGTATAGATCCGAAGATCAATGATCATGGCGGGGTCTCCTTCAAGGGTGAAGACACCAGCTTAAGCGCACCCAGCCAGGCGGCGCTACTGCCCTTTTCTTGCTTTTGGCGCTGGTTTTTGCGACAGTGCTTTCCATGGAACAATACGTCATCACCACCATCGCCGCGCTCGAAGCCTTGTATGATCAGGTGCTGGAGACCGCCGCGAATAAATCCACCGATAGGCTGGATGCGCCAACGCGCGCCTTCATTGCCGCCTGTCCCTTTGTGCTGCTCGGCACCCAGGGCGCGCGCGGCAATCACATCACGCCGCGCGGCGACGCGCCGGGTTTTGTCCAGGTGCTGGATGACCAGCATGTGATGCTGCCTGATCGCAAGGGGAATAACCGGCTGGATGGGCTGCGCGATATTCTGGAAGATAATCGCGTATCGCTGCTGTTCCTGATCCCCGGCGTAAATGAGACACTCCGTCTGCATGGCACCGCCACCATTTCAACCGATCCGGCATTGCGCGCGCGGTCAGTGGCGCAGGGCAAGGAACCAGCCACTGTGCTGATCATCAAAATCCGCGAAATTTTCATACACTGCCCGAAATCGCTGATGCGCTCAGCCCTTTGGGGTGGTCGTACCCGCCCGGCTGAGGTGCCGAGCATGGGGCAATTGATCTCCGCCCACAAAAAAGGCGCAGTGGATGCGGCGGCCTTTGACCAGGCGGCACCGGCGCGCATGAAGGCCAATCTTTACTGACGCAGGGCGAAAGCGCCGCGCCTTCACCGATCCGTCAGGCGCAATTCAATGCGCCGATTGCGCGCCAGCGCCTGGGGTGAATCGCCCGAATCAATTGGTTGGGCATCGCCAAAGCTGGTAGCAGCGACACGGTTGGGCGGCAGGCCCTCGGCAATCAGCCTCTGGGCGACCGCAATGGCCCGCGCGGCGGCCAATTCCCAATTGCTGGCAAAGCGCGCGCTGCGAATGGGGTTGCGATCCGCATGACCATCCACGCGCAACACCCACGCAACATCAGCGGGGATCAATGGCGTTACCTCGGCCAGCACCGTTGCAAGTGCGCGCACCTGCCTGAGGCCGGCTTCTGACAATTCCGCGCTCGCCGGGGCGAAAAGCACCTCACCCTGAAAGATGAAGCGATCCCCCACAATGCGCACTTCCGGCCTTTCGCCCAGAACATCACGCAGCCGGCCGAAGAAATCACTGCGGTAGCGTTGCAATTCCTCCACCCGCGCCGCAAGCGCGGCATTCAGGCGCTGACCGAGCAGCGCGATTTGCGCATTGCGATCCCGCCCTTCCGCCTCCGCCAGATCAAGCGCGCGCGAGAGGCGGGCCAATTCCGCGCGCAGCGCTTCCGTCTGGCGCGTCAGCAGTGCCACTTGCGCGGCAGCGCTTTCTGCCAAGCGCGCGCGTTCGCCTGCTTCCGCTTCCGCACGCTCTCGCCCACGCTGTTCCTGCGCGGCGCGGCGTTCCAATTCATCACGCAACGCCGTCAGCGCCCTGATCTGTTCGGAAAGCCGTGCCATCTCCGATAGCCGCTGCGTGACGGTTTCACGCTCGACCCGCACTTGCCGATCCAGCGCCTGGGCTTCGCGGCGCATCGCCTCAAGCGCGGCTTGTGCTGCCGCCAATTCTGTCTGGCTGCTGCGCAAATCCCGTTGCAACCGCGCGGCATCGCCCCCAGTGCGTTCAGCGCGCGAAAGTGCCTCGGCCAATTGCCGTTCCGTGGCAGCAGCGCGGTCCGCGGCACTGCGCGCGGCCAATTCCAAATCCGAAAGCCGCGCGCCTAACCTCTCGCGTTCACCGCGCAGCCCATCGCGTTCACCGGCAAGCCTGTCGCGTTCTTCGCGGAGCAATGCCAGGGATTGCATGGCTGCGTCACGCGCGGCCGCCGTGCCGCGCAAATCATCACCGAGCCGCCCCAATTGCTGGCGCAATTGCTCCCCTTGGGCGGCTTCCAGTGAAAGTAAATCCGCCAATTCGGCAACACGGCGATTGAGCTGATCCATCGCCTTTTCGCGAGAGCTCAGCGCCACCGAAAGAAAGCCCTGCGCCAGCACAAACACCAGAAGCACAAAGATAATGACCATGAGCAGCGTGGAAAGCGCATCCACATAGCCTGGCCAGACATCCAGATTGCCGCCGCGCCCGCGCCGCCTTTCGGAAGACCCCGCCATATTCGCTTAGCGCTCTCTATCCATCACCGCGGTTGTTCCTCTGCGATGGCGGCAATGGTACGGGTCAGGATCTTGATCTCATTGCGGATGTCATTGGTGGCTTGCGCGCGGCCTTGCGCCACTTCTTCCACCAAGCGCGCCAGATAGATTTCAAGATTGCGCAAATGTCCGCGCATCGCCTCGGTCTCGCTCCGATCAGCCTGGCTTTCGGCCAGGCGCGATATGGCTGGCGTCAGCCCATCCTGCGCATCGGCAATGCGGCGCATTAGCGTGTTATTGGCACGCATCTGTTCCGTCAGCACGGTCATGCGTTCGGTCAGCGTCATCAGCGCCTGGGATGTGGCGGCGCGGCCTTCCTCGCCACGCGCAATGGTGGATTGCAGGGTTTCCAGATTCTCGGCGGTTTGTTCTAAAAGCGCCTGGACATAGGCGGGCACACTGCCCTCCCCTTCCTGGCCCAGAATGCCGGAAGAAAGCCGCGTCAGCCCAGCCAGCCATTCTTCCAGATCATTGAAGAAACGGTTCTGTGCCTGCCCCGCTGTCAGGTCCAAAAACCCCACCACCAGCGCGCCGGCCAAGCCAAGCATGGAGGCAGAAAAGGCCGTTCCCATGCCCTGCAAGGGTTTGGCGAGCCCTGCCTTCAATTGTTCAAACAGCACATTCAAATCGCCGGAACCGACGGACATATTGCCGATCACATCCGCGATGGACGCGATGGTCAGCAGCAAGCCCCAGAAAGTGCCAAGCAGCCCAAGGAAAATCAGCAAGCCAGTGACGTAGCGCGAAAGTTCGCGCCGTTCATCAAGCCGTGATTGCAGCCCATCCAACACGCTCCGCATCGCGGAAGCCGAAAGCGAAACGCGATCATTCCGCCGCCCTGACAGCATGGATACCATGGGCGCCAGCAAGCGCGGCTGGCGCGCGGAAAGCCCATCCTTGGGCGCACGAAAACCATCAACCCAGGCCACTTCGCGCCGCAGCGACAGCACCTGGCTGAAGGTCATGCCAATGCCAAACAGCAGCACGGCCAGGATCACGCCATTCAGCAGCGGATTGGCCTGAAAAGCATGGATCAAATCCGGGCCCAGCATGGCGGCAATGCCACCCACTGCGGCCAGGAAAATCAGCATGCGCCAGAGATAGATTGTTGGCTGGGTCATGATCGCCTTGCCTCCGCATTTGGGCTTGCCACGCCGGGGGGCAGGATGTCCACCGCATCCTGCGCACCGGAAAGCCGGCCCAGCGGGCGGAGGTCAATGCGCGTTGGCGTCAGCCCGCCCGCCACCAGCGCTGATTTCACCGCCTGCGCGCGCGCCAAGCTGAGCCGCCTGGCAGCCGAGACATCATCCGCCGGCCCCGCCACCTGGGCTTCCACCGTGATCCTGCCCTGGGGGAGCGCCGCCAACTCGCGGGCCAAAGCTTGGATGCCGGCCGTCTGCGCCGGCGTGAGGTCCGCGCCCGTCATGCGCAGGCGAAAGCCCCCCTGGGGCAGTGTTTGCAGGCCCTGCAAAGGCCGAGGCGTGGCTTGCGGCGTTTGTGGGCGGAGCGGCGTCAATTGTACCGGGGGTGGCGGCGCCGGGGCAGGGTCTGGCGGCAGCGCCTGATCGGGCGTTTCCGCCCGCGCTGCCAAGCCGAGTAAGCCGCACCCGGCCGCCAGGGCAGCCCGCCTGGAAAGGGATACCCTTCCCTTAATCATCCCGCCGCCTGATGCGCCTTCACGGCGGCGATGCCCTCGGCCACTACCTCGCGCAGCTTCGGTTGCAGCGCCGGATTGCCGCAAACCACCATGCCTGAAGGATAGGGGTCATTGCCGTCAGGGTCGCTCACGAAGCCGCCGGCTTCACGCACCAGCACGATCCCGGCGGCGATATCCCAGGGCTTCAGCCCCAATTCCCAGAAGCCATCATAACGCCCCGCCGCTACCCAAGCGAGGTCAAGCGCCGCCGCGCCAAAGCGCCGCACACCGGCCACCTGGGGCATCAGCTTGTGCAGGGTGGCGCTGAATTCCGCCTTGCGCGCGACGCCGCCGAAGGGAATGCCGGTCGCGAACAGGGCTTCGCGCATATCCTTTCGGCCGGAAACCCGCAGGCGCTTGTCGTTCAAGAAGGCCCCCACACCCTTTTCGGCCCAGAACATCTCATCCGAGGCAGGGTTATAGACCACGCCCGCGACCAGTTCCGTCTTATCGGCGGCGATGCGTTTTTCCACGCCGACACTGATCGCCCAATGGGGAATGCCATGCAGGAAATTGGTGGTGCCATCCAAAGGGTCCACTACCCAGCGCCATTCCCAATCATCGCCGCCGGAGGCGCCTGATTCTTCCATCAGGAAGGCAAAGCCGGGGCGAGCCTTGGAAAGCTCCTCCCGTAATGTCTGTTCAGCGCGGAGATCGGCGGTGGAGACGAAATCCGATGGCCCCTTCACGCTGACCTGAAGCTGCTCCACCTCACCAAAGTCACGCAGCAGCCGGCGTCCTGCCTTCTGCACGGCGGCGGTCACAACCTGCATGGCCGGGGAAAGGCGGGCGGAAAGCGGGGGCATCATTCAATCCTTGAAGCTTCAAAAGAGCAGAGATTCGGTTAACGCAGAACCGGGAAAAGAAAAAGCCGGCTCCACTTGCATGGGGCCGGCCTTGGTAGGGGGCGCGCCGCCGTTATTCCTGCAGCGCCTTGTCCTTGCCCTTGCGGATATTGGGCATCAGCATCGCAATCAGCGCGATGGCGCCAATCGCCAGCATGGTGGCGCTGATCGGGCGCTGGACAAACACCATGGGGTCACCGCGCGAAAGCAGCATGGCGCGGCGCAGATGTTCTTCCATCATTGGCCCCAGCACGAAGCCAATCAGCATCGGCGCCGGTTCCAACCGCAGCTTGGAACAAAGGTAGCCGAACAGGCCGAAGAACACGGTCTGATAAACATCGAAGACATTGTTCGACAGCGAATAGACCCCAATCGCGCAGAAGATGAGGATCGAGGGATACATGTGGCGATAGGGTACCGCCAGCAGCTTCACCCAAACCCCAATCAAGGGCAGGTTGATGACCAGCAGCATCAAGTTACCGACCCACATGGAGGCGATCAGCCCCCAGAACAGATCAGGCTGCGCTTCCACCATGCGCGGTCCCGGCTGGATGCCCTGAATGATCAGCGCGCCCACCATCAGCGCCATCACCGCATTGGCCGGAATGCCAAGCGTCAGCAGCGGAATGAAGGAGGTTTGCGAAGCGGCATTATTGGCCGCTTCCGGGCCGGCCACCCCTTCAATGGCGCCAGTGCCAAATTCATGCCGCCCGCGGGAGACCTTGCGTTCCATCATATAAGAACCGAAGGAAGCCAGCGCCGCGCCGCCACCCGGCAGAATGCCCAGCAAGCTGCCAACGGCCGTGCCGCGCAACACAGCGGGGGTGGCGCGGATCACTTCTTCCCGCGTCATCATCAGGCTGCCGACCTTGCCGGTCATGACGCTGCGCGCTTCGGGCTTTTCCAGGTTGAGGATGATTTCGGCGATGCCGAACATCCCCATGGCGATGGACACAAAGCCGATACCATCGGAAAGCTCAGGAATACCGAAGGTGAAGCGCTGCTGGCCGGTTTGGACGTCAGTGCCGACCAGGCCGAGCGCCACGCCAAACACTACCATGCCGATAGACTTGATCACTGAACCCTGCGCCAGCACCGCCGAAATAATCAGGCCGAGCAGCATGAGGGAGAAGTAATCCGCCGGCCCGAAGGACAGCGCGACCGAGGTGAGAAGCGGTCCGGACGCCGCCACCAGCACGGTGGAAACGCAACCGGCGAAGAAGGAGGCGACCGCGGCGATGGTCAGCGCCGCACCGGCGCGACCCCTGCGGGCCATTTTATAGCCTTCCAGCGTTGTGACGACCGAACTGACCTCACCTGGTAGGTTCAGCAGAATGGCCGTGGTGGAACCGCCATATTGGGCGCCGTAATAAATGCCCGCCAACATGATGATGGCGGTGGTGGCGGGCTGGCCAAAAGTGATCGGCAGCAGCAGCGAAATCGTTGCCACAGGGCCAATGCCCGGCAGCACGCCGATGGCGGTGCCGATGATGCAGCCGATCAGGCAGAAAAGCAGGTTATTCAGCGTGAAAGCAACGCCGAAGCCATGCGCGAGATTGGCAATAAGATCCATGGTGTTTTGCCTTCCCGATCAGAGCTGCGGCCAGAGCGGCACGCGGATATCAAGGTAATGGATGAAGATCGCCCAGCAAAGAATGCACAGGAAGGCACAAAGCCCGGCAACCCCAAGCGGACGTTCCAAATGCTCCCGATCCGCAAGTGCAGAGCAGATCACCGTGATGATGATGGCGACAATAATACCAAGCGGTTCAAGCGCCAGGCCAAACAGGGTGAAGGCGGCACTCGGCAAGAATAGGGCGCGCCATCCAGGTGGCACTGAAGCCACAAGGCAGCCAACGAACATGCCGATGCCAAGCGCATTCCAGCCAGAAGATGGGAAGCCCGGAATGCGCGCGGCGATCATGCCGGCCGCGACGCCAACAACACCCCCGGCGACCAGGAAGCCGATTTCGGCAGGGGTCCAATCATCAAGCGGGTCCGGGCCATTGAACAGGCCAAAGAATAGCACCATCCCACCAAGGATGATCTGCAGCCAAAAGACCAGCATGGGCATATAGCCCGGCCCCATGCGGCGCGCCGTGCCAAGATTATGGTCCTGATTGAGCCACAGGCCGATGGCAGCCAGGCCGATAAACAGCCCCGCCGACAGCAAGTCTTTTGTGTTAAGTTTCATCCTCGTCGTCCACCCTTCGTGACCCTTCGGGTCAGCCTTGCCCCCAAGCCTTTCGGCCCTATTGCGTCAACATTAATCCGCTGTCGCGCCCGCAGCCTGCACCAAGGGCGCCCATTTGGCCACCTCCCTTATGATGAAGCTGTTGTAATCTGCCGCCGAGTAAGTCCCAGGCGTGCCGCCAAGCTCGGCAAAGCGGTTCCTGATCTCGGCCGTTTGCAATAGCGCCAATACGTCCCGGTTCAGCCTTTCGATAATTGGCGCGGGCGTGCCCGCCGGCGCGGAAAGCCCGAACCAGGAATCCGATTCCAGCGGAAAGCCCTGCTCCCGGAAGGTCGGCACATCCGGGAAGGATGGGTGCCGCTCGGCCGAACACATGCCGACCGCAATCACCGATCCCTGCTTTATGTGGGATGCCGCCGAAGGCAGGCTGTCTGACATCATCGGCACCTGACCGGCGATCACCGCCTGCATGGCCGGCCCTGCGCCGCGGAAGGGCACATGGGTGATTTCCGTGCCGATCTGCCGGCTCATTTGCACGACCAGAAGGTGATTGGACGACCCGGCGCCTGAGGTCGCCACCTGCAAGCCGCCCGCGCTTCTCGCCCGCGCCGCCACATCGGCCATGGTGCGGATGCCTGCGCGCGGATTGGCGACCCAAACGGTTGGGTTGCTCACCACCAGCGCGATATGGGCGAAATCCTTCACCGGATCATAGCGCACCTTGCTGCCATAAACCGCCGGGCTGATGGCATGGCTCGCGATATTGGACATGACCAGGGTATAGCCATCGGGCGCGGCGCGGGCGACAGTTTCGCTGCCAAGCGTAGCACCGGCACCGGCGCGGTTTTCGACCACAATGGAAACACCAAGCTTTTCCTGCAGACCCGCAGCAATCAGGCGCGCGACAAGGTCAGTGGTGCCGCCGGGCGCGAAAGGCACTACCAGGCGGATAGGCTGAGCCGGCCAAGCCCCCTGCGCATGCGCAACCATCGCCAAAAGCGGCGACGCGCCAATACCCAATAAAACGCTGCGGCGAGCAACGCTCCTCATCCCTTGGCCCCCTTATTTATGACGTTTCTATTGCATGGCAGCGAAACCTGGGCAAGCGAGGCTTGCTGAAGCCTTGCTTCGGGCGACGCCCGGGCCGATCATTGGGCGAAACCCAGCCCCAACAGGAAATGCCCCATGCCGCAAGGTGACCGCCTGCCCAATGACCCCGAAACCCGCATCCGCGAAGCGGCCGAAGCAGTGGCCCCGCGCCTGATCGAAATCCGGCGCGATATCCACACCCATCCGGAACTGGCCTTTCAGGAAACCCGCACCGCCGGGATTGTGGCGGCGGAGCTTTCGCGCCTGGGCCTCTCGACCCGCACTGGCGTGGGGCGTACCGGGGTGGTGGCTGAAATCAAGGGCGCGCGCCCCGGCCCCACGCTTGCCATTCGCGCCGATATGGATGCCCTACCAATCCATGAGGAAACGGCGCTGCCCTTCGCGAGTGAGATCGCCGGCCAGATGCATGCCTGCGGGCATGATATTCATACCTCCACGCTTCTGGGCGTCGCCGCGGTGCTCAAGGATTTGGCGCCGCAGCTTGCCGGCACCGTGCGCCTTATCTTCCAGCCGGCGGAGGAAGTGCTTGAAGGGGCTGCCGCCATGATTGCCGATGGTGCGGCGGATGGCGTTGATATGGCGATTGGCTTCCATAACCACCCGGATATGCCGGTTGGTCGTTTCGGCTATGTGCGCGGTGCCTGCCTGGCGGCGTCTGACCGGTTTGACCTGATCATCCAGGGCAAATCCGGCCATGCTGCGCATCCTTACGCGGCGATTGACCCGATTGTGGCGGCGGCGGCCTTTGTGCAGGAAGCGCAAACCGTGGTCAGCCGAGAAATCAAGCCCCTCCATCCGGCGGTGGTGACCATTGGACAATTCGTGGGCGGCACCACCTATAACATCATCCCCGAACGCGTGCATCTGAAGGGCACGGTGCGCACGCTGCATCATGAATCGCGCGATATCGCCGAGGCGGCTTTGCGCCGCCTTGCAGAAGGGATCGGCATTTCCATGCGCGTGAAGACGGAGATGAACTATGTCCGCAAGGTGCCGCCCTTGGTGAATGATGATCGCGTGCTGGACCCCGTGATTGCCGCGGTGCGCCGGCAGATGGGTGATGTGGTAAGTGAAGGCGAGGCTTCGATGGGGGCCGAGGATTTCGCCGAATTCGCCGCGGTGGCGCCTTCCTTTCAGCTACGCATCGGCTCTGGCCAGCCCGGGCGAGATGACCGGCTGCACAACGCCTTCTACCAGCCGGATGAGCGCTGCATCGGCCTTGGCGTGCAGGCTTTGTCGCGCGCTGCGCTGGATTTGCTGGCATGAGCGTGCATCGCATTGCGGAGCTGACCGCACCTGAAGTCGCATCGCGCCTCGCTGCAGGGGCGGTTGCGATTTTGCCGATGGGCAGCCTGGAAACCCATGGCCCTGCATTGCCGATGGGCGATTACCTAGTGGCCGAGGAAATCGCCTGCCGCATTGCCGCCGCCGCTTACGCCAAGGGCGCGGATGCGCTGGTGGCGCCGGCCATTCCCTTTGGCGGTGAGGATTTCTTCGCCGGGGTCGCGGGGGGCATCACGCTGACGGTTGCTACCCTGACCGCTGTGATCGAGGAAATGGCCGAAGCCTTCATCAAAACCGGCACGCGGCGCATCATGATTGTGAATGGCCATGCCGGCACCATCGCGCCGGCCGATGCCGCCGCCCGCAGCATGCGCCATCGGCATGGCGTCATTATCCCCGCGCTGCATCTCTGGCGCGAAGCGGGCAAGCTGCATGGTGAATTGGGCGGGCAGCCCATCACCTTTGGCCATGGCGGAGACCCGGTTGCCTCCGTCACCATGGCGCTGAAGCCGGAACTCTGCCGCCCTGAAGCGGCGCGCCCGCGTGACGCGACCGGGCCTTATCTTGGCGTGCCGCCAACGGGCTTTGGCGCCATCCGCGCCCATGGCGTGGAATTCGCCGTGCCGATGTGGGTTGAGGAAGTGGCGCCCGGCGGCGTCGCCGCGCCCGATCCGCGTGGCGCCAATGCCACGCATGGCGCGCGGATTGTCGAACAGCTTGTTGCAGCCGGCGCTGCCATCTGCGCGCAGCTGCGCGATCACGCGCCGTGAAGCGCATTTGCGTCTATGGCGCCGGCGCCATCGGCGCGCATCTGGCGGCACGCCTTGCGGCGGCGGGCGCCGAGGTGAGTGTGATTGCACGCGGCGCCCATCTGGCGGCGATGCAGGCGCGGGGCATCACGCTGCGCGATGCGGCGGGTGATCGCACCTTCAGCGTGCAGGCCGCCGAAAGCGCTACCGCAATCGGCCCGGTGGATGCCGTATTGGTCACGGTAAAGGCGCCTGCGCTACCGGCAGTGGCAGCCGGGATCGCCCCTTTGCTCGGCCCCGATACGCCTGTTGCCTTCATCATGAACGGTATTCCCTGGTGGTATTTCGATGGCATTGGCGGCGCCCTGGAAGGCAAGCGCCTGGCAGTGCTGGACCCAGCTGATGCGCTGCGCCGCGCCATCGGTGTGGAGCGTGCCATTGGCGGCGTGATCTATGCCGCGAGTGCGGTGGTCGCACCCGGTATCGTCACCTCAGAACATACTGACCTGAAGCTTTTTCTCGGCGAGCCAAGCGGCGCGGTTTCCCCGCGCGCTCAAGCCTTGGCGACGCTACTGAGCGCTGGCGGCATGCCGACCGAGGCGGTTGCGAATATCCGCCACCGCATCTGGGGCAAGCTGCTTGGCAATATGGTGGTGGGGCCGCTTTGCCTGCTCTCACGCCAGGATATGAAGGCAACGCTGGCCGATCCGGCGATTTTCGAAGCGGGGGTCAGGATTTCTGATGAAGGCACGGCGCTGGCCCGCGCGCTTGGCCATGATCTGAAAGTGCCGGGCGAGGTGCGGATGCGCCGCTTTGGGGAAACCGCACACAAACCTTCCATCCTGCAGGATTTGGAATTGGGCCGACCGATGGAAATTGACGCGCTGTTCACTGCGCCCTTGCAGTTGGGGCGCGATTTGGGCGTGCCCATGCCGCATTTTGCGCTGATGGTGGCGCTGGCAACCCAGTCCGCACGCGCGGCGGGGCTTTATTGGTGATGCGGCCTCCGGCACGCTGCGCACAGCTGCGGGACGGGTCCGCCATGCACGGGCCGGGACACCCCGTTAGCAAAGAGGTTCGTAACAACAAATAAGGACCCTACGCCATGGCGACCACACAGCGCGAAGAACGCGAACTTCTCGGCCATGATGCCTTCGCCCTGATTGCGCCGAGCCATCAGCCGGCCATTGCCGCGCTGCCGCCGGAGGAACTCCGCAGCCTTGCGATCCGCCTGCGCGCCGAACACGGCAAGCTTCGGGACCTGATCCGCGAGGGTAAGCGTGCCAAGCGTGGCAAGGGCGATGCCCGGGCAGCGTCGAGCGCCGAGGCCGGCAAGGCGACGCGCCGCAAGCAAGTCTATGCCGCGGCGCTGAAGCGCGTGAACAAGCGTTTCGATGAGCTGACGCATGAGCGCCGGCGTGCCGAGCATCGCGCTGCGCTCAAGGAAGCGCTGGCCCGCCGCAAGGCGCAGCGCGCGCGACATCCTGCCGCCGGCTTCGGTTCAAGCGAGGGGATGCGGAGCAAGGGGAACGCGAAGAGGGCCAAGCATGTGCATGGCGCGCGGATTGGCAGCGTTTCCGCCCAGAACAAGCGCGCCCAGGCACGGCGGGATGGCTAATTTTGAGCAGTAGGACAGGTGACGGGCGGGGCAATTCCGACCCGCACCTGCTTTTATACCGCTGGGCGCGCTTGCAGCGGAACGGCTCTCCTATCAAGGAATATATGGCGCCCCGCCGTTCACTGGTGAAGCGAAGCTTCTGAGGGACCGCATTGCCCTTCGGCAAAGCCAGCATTGCAGCACTAGGCTGCGCATCATCGTTAAATGACAATCCGGGCTGCGACCGGCCTCGAAGATTGATTATAGATTACAGATAATTTAATTTACAAGACGCGATCTCTTCCCTTTCACTAAAAAATTAACGACGCGTCGGAATATCGCCATGCCTCAGATTGATGATCCCGATTACGAAGATGATCATGATCACGTTCACCCTCCGCCGCCAATAGCCCCCCCGGAAGCCGAACCGAATGGCTTCGGCGTATCCAGCACCACCAATGGCAATCAAAGCTCAGCCGGCATCGTCAGCCTTTCAAACGGCAATTTCGTCATCTCCTTTCTGTCCAACAGTACGGCGGATGATGGCCAGGACATCAGGGCGCGCTTCTTTCGCCTGGATGGGTCAGCGATAGGGTCTGATATCAGGATAAATGAGACTGCCGCCGGTACGCAGACCGGCTTGAGTTCGCTTGCGCTGAATGATGGGTCCGTTCTGATCACCTGGCGGTCACCCGATCCTCTCAATTCAGGCAATTCGCATCTCTTTGGCCGACGCTTCAGCGCCGACGGCGTAGCCTTGACCGGGGAAATACAACTCAGCACGAGTGGCGCGGATGGGTCCTACAGCTTCATCCAAAGGAGCGGCAGTAGTGGCGTGATCCTTTTCGCCTATCAGAATGATGGTGAAATTCAGGGCAGAAGCTTTGATCCCGTGACCCTTGCGGCAAAGAACGGCGAAGCCCAACTCAATACCACGCTTACTGGAACGCCTGCCACGATTGGGTTACAGAGCCTTTCAAATGGAAATTATTTATTACGTTTCGAATCGCCTGAGGGGGGCGCCAATGGCACTGAAATCCGCAACCGGGTGTTTTCTGTTGATACTAACGGCAATTTGACCCCGGTCAGCATTAATTCCTCCACCAATGACTTTTTGGTGAATACAACGACAAGTGGTGATCAGACCGGCATTCGCACCAATCGGCTTGCTGATGGGAGGCTGCTCGAAGTTTGGCAATCCACCGATACCGGAGATGGATCGGGTACTGCGATTCGGGCGCGCTTTTCGGCTTCTGATGGCACGCCAACGGGAACCGATTTCGTCTTCAACATCACCACAACTGGCGATCAGCGTTCACCTATCATTCTTGGTTTCAATGACGGTCGGCGGTTGGTCTGGTGGCATTCTTTTGAGAGCGGCCCCACGGATACCATCCGCGGACGCTGGGTGGATCATAATGGCGTGCTTGGCGCCAGCGATTTCGTGATTACGACTCTACCAGACACTTCGGTGCCTGGCTTTACCCTGGCGCTTCTGGCGGACCAAAGCGTGGTCGCCGTTTACGGCGGCACCGGTGCCGGCGATGGCAGCGGGAGTGGTATACAAGCGACCCGCATCACGAGCTTGGGCGGGGCGCTCTTTCCCGCTGCGGGAGTTCCGAATGAGCTGACGCTGCCCCCAGTTCTGGCCAGCCCTTTCGATGATCCCCTGCCCGAATATGATTGGGCAACCGCTGCGGCGCAGATTTCACGCAATATCACCAGCAGCAATCAGGCTTTCACGGCGGGTCTCGGAAATCCGCTCACCATGAGTTTCGCTTTCCGTGATTCGTCAACAAATATGCCCCCCATGACGACTGGCGCCTCTGGCTTTTCGCGCTTCACCGACACCCAGATTTCCGCAGCGCTTTATGCCATGCAGCAATGGCAGGACGTAGCCAATATTACGCTGACCCGCGTCCAGGATCCGGGCAGCCAATACAGCAATAACGCACAACTGACATTATGGAATTATACCGGCGCCACATCCGGCTCCGGCCCCGCCAATGCCTCAGGCTATGGGCAATGGCGAAGCGCAAGCGGCACATGGCAGAACTTTGTCTACCTCAATGAACAAAAAACACTGGCCACGGCACCCACGAGCGAAAATGGCGGCCTTGAATTCTACATGCATGAGATCGGCCATGCGCTCGGCTTGTCCCATCCGGGTCCCTATAACATCGGCGGCACCGGGACTTATACCGCCTATGCGCAGGATGCGATTTTTTTTGAGGACTCAGAACAATATAGCTTGATGAGCTATTTCAACGGAAATACGACCCACGCCTTCTTGGGCTCCGCCAACTCGACCACCCCGATGCTCTACGATATCGGCGCCATCCAGCGCCTATACGGCGCCAATATGACAACCCGCACGGGCGACAATATTTATGGCTTTAACGCCAATGCAGGCCAGGCGTTTTCCATTACACTGCCCAACCAGCAAACCGTCTTTTCCGTATGGGATGCCGGCGGTCGCGATGTGTTTGATTTCTCCGGCTACAGCCAGACCCAATGGATCAACTTGAATGAGGAGGCGTTTTCCTCAGTCGGCGGCCTGCGAAACAATATCTCCATCGCGAGGAGTGTGACGATTGAAGATGCCTATGGTGGGTCTGGCGCCGATAGTATGTTGGGATCTGCGGCGGCCAATCTGCTGCGCGGCAATGCCGGGGCGGATAGCCTTGATGGGGCTAGTGGCAATGACACCCTGGAAGGTGGCGATGGGAATGATTACTACTTCAGCGTCACGAGCGCTGACAGGATAACCGAAGCCGCCGGCGGCGGGGCGGATACGCTCATTGCCAATAGCAGCCTTTCGATGCCCGAGAATATTGAAGTCGCCATTATTGCTTCGGGGGCGCTGGGCGTCAGCCTGACTGGCGGTATCGGGAATGAGATCATCATCGGCAATGAAGTCAGCAACATCATTTCCGGCGGCGCTGGCGATGATACTTTGAATGGTATCGCCGGCAATGATCAGATCATCGGCGGGGAGGGCAATGATCTGATCATAGCTGGGGACGGCGCTCAATTCCTGGATGGTGGACCTGGCGACGATGTCATCATGATTGGCAATACCGATCTTGCGACGCTCCTGGCGCTATTTGGCCCCTCCTGAAGCTTGGCCGAAACACAGGGCGGAATGCAGCCTATCCCGCCAGAAACGCCAATACTGCCGCATTGAAATCTGCTGGGTTATCCACCTGCGCACTATGCGCGGCGCGCGGAATGGTCACGCGGCGCGCATTCGGCATGGCGCCTTCCAGCGCATCCAAGATGCGCCCGAATTGCGGCTGGGATTGATCGCCACCCACCAGTAGCGCGCGCACGGCAATGCCGGCAGCATCTTCCCGCGCATAAGGCTTGCGCTGTTCCTTGATCTGCCCGAGCAATGTGGTCGCATTGTCGCGATTGACTATCTTCCGCGCCTCGGAACGCTTTGCCCATGCGCCAGGGCCACCGGTATGTTCAGCGACAACCGTCAAGCCTTCTTCCATTTTGCCCTCAGCAATCAGGGCCGCGCCGCGTGCAAAGGCCGATGCCTGATTACCCGCGGGCGGCGCACCAGCCAGGCTTTCAGCCAATTCACCGCCTGGTTCCAGCAATACCAAGGATGCCAGCAATTCCGGATGATGCTGCGCCACACGAAAAGCGATATGCCCGCCGCGGGAATGGCCAAGCAAATGCATCTTGCCTTTGCCGAGCCCACGAATGAAGCCCGCCACATCTGCCGTATGCCGCGCAATGGTGAAATCCCCATCTTCACGCCACTTATCGGGCCAGCAATGTCGCAGGCTGATAGCAATCGCGTGATACTGCGCACCAAAGGCTTCCATCTGCCCCGCGAAGGAACGCTGATCCCCAAGCGTGCCATGCACCATCACCACCGGCGTGCCGCTGCCGGCTTCGACATAGGCAATCGGATAATCATCAACGCTCATTGTCGGCATCATACTCTCCTCAAGCACCGCGCGCCGCGGTGATCAACGCCTTGAAGCGCCGCACCACCGCGGGAAGCCCTTCAAAAACGCTTTGCGAAATCAGGAAATGCCCGATGGAGATTTCCGTGACTTCCTCAATCCGCGCAATGTCACTCACCGTCTCATATGTCAGCCCATGCCCGGCATGGCAGAGCAAGCCCGCGCGCCGTGCCGCAACCACACCCGCCTGCAAGCGCGCCAATTGCCTGGAAACCCAGCTCGGTTAGTTTGAACAGTTCTGGTGCGTTCCCTAAGTGTATTCCTGCCTTGGTTAGGCTGCCATCGGGATTGATGGCAGCGCGGTAAAATAGGCCTCGTCCGGCGTTTGCCCGTCAAGGCTCGAATGGGGCCGACGGGTGTTGTAGAAGCC
>JADCFA010000032.1 GCA_020249775.1 Roseomonas sp.
CATCGATGGCTTCTACAACACCCGTCGGCCCCATTCGAGCCTTGACGGGCAGACGCCGGACGAGGCCTATTTTACCGCGCTGCCATCAATCCCGATGGCAGCCTAACCGAGGCAGGAATACACTTAGGGAACGCACCAGAATTGTTCAAACTAACCGAGCCAGCTCTGGCCCGGCAGGCTTGCGGCGGCATTCAGCATCGGGACCAGGGCGGAGACGAGCAAAACACGAATTTGTTCTTATTTTGTTCTTGACTTCCGACGCCAAACTTTGCAGGCTGGGGACGAGTGGAAAGGGACGAACTCCATGCCCGATGGTATCCCCAACCTGACCCCTGGCGATAGCGGCGCACGGTGCTTCGCCATGCCATCCCTGGCGCGCAAGGGGCGCGGAGCGGTTTCCAACCCGCCCGTGCGCCTTGAACCCGCGCGGCGGGAGGCCTTTGATGATGGCTGGGCGACGCTTGAGCAAAGCTTCGCCGAATTGCCGCCCCTGCCGACCAGCCTGACCGAGGATCGCGCGAAATCCGCGCTGAGTTACAATGAGAGCCCCGATCTAGGCTTTGATCGGTCCATCAACCCCTATCGTGGCTGCGAACATGGCTGCATCTACTGCTATGCGCGGCCATCCCATGCCTATCTGGGCTTCTCGCCGGGGCTCGATTTCGAAACGCGGTTGATGTTCAAGCCCGATATCGCGGCGCTGCTGGAAAAGGAGCTCCGCAAGCCAGGCTATCAGCCCCGCCCGATCGCACTTGGCGCCAATACGGATCCCTATCAGCCGGTGGAACGTCAATTGGGGCTGACGCGGGCCGTGCTGGAAGTGCTGGACCGGTTCAGCCACCCCGTTACCATCGTCACCAAATCGGCGGGCGTTTTGCGTGATGTGGATATCCTGCAGCGCCTGGCCGCGCGCAATCTGGTGCGCGTTTGCCTCTCCATCACCACGCTAGACGCTGGCTTGGCGCGCATCATGGAACCGCGCGCCGCCACCCCGGCGCGGCGGCTGCAAGCGATCCGGGAATTGACGGCGGCGGGTGTGCCAACCGCCATCCTCGCCGCGCCGATGATCCCTGCGGTGAATGACATGGAATTGGAAAAGCTGCTGGAACAGGGGGCGGCGGCGGGGGCAACCAGCGCGGGCTATGTGCTGCTGCGCCTGCCCTTGGAGATCAAACAGCTTTTTGAGGAATGGCTCGCGCGGCATATGCCGGATCGCGCCGCCCGGGTGCTGTCGCTGATCCGTCAGACAAGGGGCGGTGCCCTGTATGACAGCCGCTTCGGCCAGCGTCAGAACGGAAGTGGGCCTTACGCTGAATTGCTGGCCCGGCGCTTTGCGGTGGCGATGCGCCGGCTGGGCCTCGAAAAGCGCGGGGGCGGCACTGGGGCGCTGGATTGCGCGCGCTTTGCGGTGCCGGGGGCGCAGATGTCGCTGTTTTAGGCGGGTTTGCTTGGCCCGCTGGACGGGCGGGGGTTTTTCCGGGCAAGGAAAGCCGTGCTGTTTCAGCCCGGAAGGAATCGCCTTGGCCTCGCTCAATTTGCAAGCCTCTCTCCGCCAGCATCAGGCCGGCAATCTGGACGCGGCCATTGCAGGCTATCGCGCCTTGCTACAGCAACAGCCAAACCATGTCGAAGCCAATCGGCTGCTTGGCTTGGCGCTGTTTGCGCGCGGCCAGGTGGCGCCAGCGCGTGAGGCTTTGGAAAGTGCCGCAATCCTGGCGCCAAGCAATGCCGCACTGTTGAATGATCTTGGCAATGCGCGCCGTGCCATGGGCGACAAGGCGTCGGCTATTGACGCATTCATGGCAGCGATCACAGCTGATCCTGGCTTTGCTTTCGCCCATTTCAACCTGGCTGATACGCTTCTGGAAGCCGGCAACGTCCAGCGGGCCAGTGATGCCTATGATGACATCATCACGCGCGGCTTTGCCGGGATTGATGGCGATTTTCACGTCAATCGCGGCTTGTGTCGGCTGCAACTTGGTGATGCGACCGGTGCCATGGATGCCTTCCGCGCTGCTTTGGCGCGTGAACCTGGCCATTCTCGCGCCGCCGCCGCGCTTTCCGATACGCTGCAAAAGCAGGGGTCACATCGCGATGCTGTGATTTTTCTGACCGGTTTCTTGGACAAGCAGCGCGCCAGTCTGGAGACGCTCATTTCACTTGGTTCGGGTTTTCTCGGCCTGCGGGATTACCCGCGCGCGCTTGCGCTGTTTGAACGTTTGGCCGCTGCGAGCCCGCGTTCCGCCAAGACCCTTATCGGCAGGGGCGTGGCGCTGAGCGGTCAGAATCGCCATGAGGAAGCGATAGAGACGCTTGATGCGGCACTCACGATTGATCCTCTTGATGCGGAAGCGCTTATCGGCAAGGGAGTCGCGCTGAAGGCGCTGAGGCGCCTGCCCGAGGCGATTGAGACCTATCGCCGCGCCATTGAAGTCGCGCCGCGCGCTGTGAATGCGCATCTCAATCTCGGCAATGCCTTGGCGCTGCTTCATCGGCATGAGGAAGCGCTCGCCTGTTATGAGCGCGTGCTGGCGCTTGATCCGAATTCGGCCGAGGCATTGAATTACGAAGGCAATTCACTGAATGCGCTGAACCGGCAATCGGAAGCCGTCGCGCGGTTTGAAAAGGCAGTGACGCTTGATCCCAGTATTACGGAGGCGCTTTCGTCACTGGTTTACACAAAGCAGCGGCGCTGGGATTGGGCGGGGCTACCGGAACAGCGGCAGTTATTGCTCGATCGTGTTCGCGCCAGACAATATGTGGCCAATCCATTCGCGCTACTCGGCATTTGCGACGATCCGGAACTCCACCAGATTGCCGCACGCGCCTATACGCGTGAGACTCTACCGCCCGTACCGAGCGTTCAATCGCCGCAGGCCATAACGCGTGACCGGCTGCGCATCGGCTATTTCTCGGCCGATTTTCGTAATCACGCCATCATGCAACTGCTTGTTGGCGCACTGGAGTGCCATGACCGCGATGCCTTTGAAATCCACGCCTTTTCCTATGGGCCAGAGGTGGAGGATCCGATGCGTGCACGTATCCGCGCCACTATGGATCATTTTCATGACTGCCCGCGGCTTTCCGATGGCGCGATCATCGCCGCGGCGCGCAAGGCGGGGCTTGATATCGCTGTAGATCTGAACGGCTATACGCAGGATGCGCGGCTTGCCCCCTTTGCATTACGTTTGGCGCCGTTGCAGGTCAGCTATCTTGGCTATCCCGGCACGGTGGGTGCCGATTTCCTGGATTACATCCTGGCGGATGCGACTGTTCTGCCCATGGATCAGCAGCGCTTCTATGATGAAAAAATTGTCCATCTGCCCGATAGCTATCAGGCGAATGATGACCGCCGCGTGATTGCACCCGCGACACCATCGCGTGCCGAGGCAGGGCTGCCGGCGGATGGCTTTGTCTACTGTTGCTTCAACAACGCCTATAAGATCACGCCGGAATTCTTCGCTTCCTGGATGCGCATTATGGCCGCCGTGCCGGGTTCCGTTCTCTGGCTGCTATCGAGCGATGCGGAAGCCATGGCTCGGCTGCGCGCCATTGCCGAAGCGGCACGGGTTGATCCGTCGCGGCTGGTCTTTGGGTCGCCGCTGCCCTCGGCGCAGCATCTCGCGCGGCATCGGCTTGCGAATCTCTTCCTCGATACGCTGCCCTATAATGCGCATACAACGGCGAGTGATGCGCTTTGGGCCGGGCTGCCGGTGCTCACGCAATTGGGGCAGGCCTTTGCGGGGCGCGTGGCGGCAAGCCTGCTTAATGCAGTTGGTCTGCCGGAAATGATCACGCGCGATGCGGCGGCGTATGAAGCGCTGGCGATTGCGCTTGGCCGCGATCCTGCGCGCGCCGCGGCGCTGAAGGCGAAACTCGCCGCCGCCTTGCCGACTGCGCCCCTGTTCAATACGCCGCGCTTCACCCGCCATTTGGAAGGCGCCTATCGTATGATGTGGCAGCGCCATGCCGCCGGGCTTGCGCCAGAAGGCTTCGCTGTGCCGGCCGAAGAATAGCCCAGCAGGCCATGACGGATTTCGCTGCCTTTTTCGCCTCAGGCCAGGTCGCTGATCTGATGGTGGCGGTGCTATTGGTGGAAGCCTTGGCCTTGTTGGCATTTTGGCGGCTTACCGGTCGTGGCCTGTCGCCGCGTTCCATTGCAGCGCTGGTGCTGCCCGGGGTGTTTTTCGCGCTCGCATTGCGCGCGGCGCTCACCGGGGCCTGGTGGGGGTTTGTGTCGCTTTCGCTAACCGCCGCGTTTTTCGCCCATGCCTGCGATGTGTGGCGGCGGCTGAGAGGATAATCCTTGTTCTTTCAGATAGGCGTTCCCTAAGTGAATTTCTGCCTTGGTTAGTCCGCCATCTGGATTGATAGTAGCCTCGACAGCTTCGATGCAAAAGCCTGTAGACGTCGCAGAGCTTCCCCTGGCTGATGCTGAGCGCCTTGGCCTGTTTCGACAGAGGGAGGGAATGCTGGCGGTCAATTATCGTTTTGCGCCCAGCAATCCCGCCTTGGTGAGCGCGTCTGCAAAAAAATCATTCTTGCGCGTCCAATCCGCCATCTTCGCGTGTAATTCTTTCACATCACCGGTGGCGACGCTTCCGGCTTGCCTTTGCCAAACATCCCCGAAGCCCCTTCAGGAAGATGATCCCGCCAGGTCTTGATGACATAAGTGTGGACATCGAATTGTGCAGCCAGCTCGGCCAGCGTCTTCTCACCCTTCACAGCAGCAAGCGCCGTTTTCGCATTGAAGGCCAGGCTGCGGTTCCGACGTGGTCGTCTCGTCCTGCTATTTCTTGTTCGCAGCATCATGCCAAAGGCTGGCAGAAAATCCACGTATCCCAGTTGCTCAAATTACCCGAGCCTGCTCTGAATCGGCTCCTACCCTCCTGCTTGATTACTGATGCCCAATCCGGCAGTAAGATGTAGTGTTGAGCAAATCCCAAATTAAAGGCGGGTGGGCGGGTCTTTAGATCGGAGACGTCAAATCGCATGATATGGCAAAAGCGTGTCCGAGCCGAGTGGAATCGCTCGACTTTCTTTGGCATAGAGTTACTGACAATAACCAGACCTTGGAGGACTCCTGATGCTGAAACATCTCCTTGCCGGTGCCGCTCTGGCAACTGGCATTGCCTTTTCCGCCGCGGCGCAATTACCGACCCTTCCGGCGGGTGCGCCCATTCGTATCTCTGCGGTGACACAGCCACTGCCGACACAGCCACAATATACCCGCGTTGATATCCCAGTGCTGCGTGATGGCACGGCGGCGCGCAGCAATGGGCGCGTGCAGGTGCAGCTTTCAACGCACGCGGAACGCAACCTGGCCGGAAATGAAATCGTCCGCCTGGTGCGCTCTGGCCAGGTGGAAATCGGTGCTGGCACACTGACGACACTTTCCGGCGATGTGCCCATCCTGGATGGCATTGACCTTGCAGGCCTTGCGCCCGACATCAATGACGCGCGCCGCATTGCGGAAGCGGTGCTGCCCGTTGCCAATCGCGACCTGGAACGCTTCGGTGCGCGGCTTGTCGCGATGTATCCTTTCCCGGCGCAGGTGGTGTTCTGCCGCGCCCCCTTCACCAGCCTGAATGATTTGCGCGGCAGGCGCATTCGCACCTTCGGCAATTCGCTGGTGGATTTCTTCACGGCGCTCGGCGCGCAGCCAGTCAGTATCGGCTTTCCTGAAGTCTATTCCGCTTTGGAACGCGGTGTGGTGGACTGCGCCATCACGGGTTCCGGTTCCGGCGCCGCTGCGCGCTGGCCAGAAGTGTCCACGCATATCTCTGATCTGCCGGTTTCCTGGGCCGTTGCCGGATATCTTGTGAATCTGAATTGGTGGAACCGTCTGGAACCCGCGGTGCGCGATTTTATGGAAGCTACCATGAAGGAAGTGAGCAACCAGCAATGGGCGCTCGGGCTTGCCGCCACGCGCGATGGTATTGATTGCAATATCGGTCGCGCTGCAGGGTGCAGCATCCATAACCTCGCCGCGCGGCCCATGACGGAGGTGACCGCTTCCGCCAATGATAGGGCACAAGCGAAGGAAATTTTCCGCACCACCGTCTTGCCTGGCTGGGTGCGCCGCTGTGGCGCGCGTTGTGGTGAAGTCTATAACGACGTAATTGCGCCCATCAGCGGCGTGCGCTTCGGCGGATGAGCAACGGCGCCAGCATCGCCCCCGCATGGCTGCATGCGGCGCGGCGACTCAGAATCTGGGTCGCCGCGCTGGCTGCCGTGATGGCGCATATTGCTGGCTGGAACTACATTCTCTGTGCGTGTTTTATCACTTTTGATATTGTTGGGCGTAGCTTTTTTGGTTTCTCCTCCAAGGCTACGGTGGAGGTCACCGGCTATATGCTGGCCGGTGGTATTGCCTGGGCCTTGGCGCATACACTCGCCAAGCGTGCGCATATTCGCGTGGATGTCTTCATGATGCGTCTGCCGCTTGGTCTGCGCGCGTGGCTACATCTTTTTTCTCTTGCTCTGCTTTTGGGGCTTGGCGTTTTCTTCGCCTGGGCCGCGCTGGAATTGGTGGATGAAAGCGCCCTATTCAACGCGCATGACAATTCAGCGCTGCGGATTGAAATGATCTGGCCCCAGGGCATTTGGGCCTTTGGTATCATTACCTTCGCCATCATGGCAGCGGTGCTCATGCTGGAAGCGAGCCTATCAATCCTGGCGGGTGAGCCAGAGGTTTTGGATGATCTGCTTGGTTCCCGCACGTTGAAGGATGAAACCGACGAAGCGCTGGAAGCCGTTGCCATGGCGCTTGAAGCACCAAGGCCGCAAGCATGATCGCGATTGTCTTCCTGCTGGGATTATTGGCGGTGACTGTTTTCGCCGCAGCCACTGGCGCGCAGGCCCTGCCCATCGCTGAAATCCTGATGCTGGTTGGTATCTTCGTGCTGTTTTTTGGCTCAGGCGTCTACATCGCGGCTGTGCTCGGCATACTTGGCGTTCTGATCGGCTTTTTATTTTCGGATCGGCCCTGGTGGGCCTTCATGGGGCAAACGCTTTGGGCGCCATCTTCAAACTTCGTGCTGGTTGCGGTGCCGCTATTTTTGTTGATGGGCGAAATCCTGCTGCGCGCGGGTCTTTCTGATCGGCTCTATCGCGCGCTGAATATCTGGTTGAACCGTATGCCTGGCGGCTTGCTGCATACCAATATCGTCTCCTGCGCGGTGTTTTCTGCCATCTCCGGCAGCTCAGTCGCAACCGCGGCCACCATGGGTTCGGTGGCGCTGCCCTATTTCCAGGATACGAAATATAGCCAGCGCATGGTGTTGGGCTCGCTCGCTGCCGGCGGTGCCTTGGGTAATCTTATCCCGCCTGGCATTACTTTCATCATCTATGGGCTGATTACGGAAACCTCGGTCGGTGCGCTTTATATCGCCGCGGTTATTCCATCTCTGCTCGTCACTGGACTTTTCATCATGGTGATCCTGGCGCATGGCATCACGCATCCCATGGAAAAGCCGGCCAAGCTGCCGCTTGCCATGAAGCTTCGCGCGCTGGTTGACCTTGTGCCGACACTCTTGCTGATTTTACTGGTGCTCGGGTCAATCTATGGCGGCTTCGCCACACCCACGGAAGCAGCGGCACTTGGTGTTGTAGGTGCCGCAATTTTCGCGGCACTTGAAGGCAAGCTGACGCTTCGTATGCTGAATGCCTCGGCCGAGGCAACCGCGCGCAATACGGCGCTGCTTGGGCTCATTCTGTTTGGCGCCTATTTGCTGAACTATATCCTGACGCTGATCAATGTGCCGCAAGCACTTGCCGGCATGATTTCTGGCCTGCCCATTCCGCCCTGGGCCATCATGCTGTGTATCATCGCACTTTACGTGGCGCTTGGCACTTTCATGGAAGGCTTTTCCATGATCATCACCACGGTTCCAGTGGTGTTCCCAATCGTCACTGCGCTTGGCTATGACCCGATCTGGTTTGGTGTGATCGTCACCATGCTGGTGGAAATCGCGCAAATCAGCCCGCCCGATGGGACAGTCATGTATGTCCTGCAAGGCATGCGAAAACGCCCTGGTCCCATCACGGATGTTTTCGCCGGTGTCATGCCTTTTCTCACAGTCTATCTCTTGGCAGTAGCGCTGCTGATGATATTCCCCGGGCTGGCGCTTTGGCTGCCAAGCGTCATGAGTTGACCTTTTCCTGACGGATCGAAACCTTGAGCACCGCAACCTCCACACGCCCCATTCGTATCGCTGTTGATATCGGCGGCACTTTTACTGATCTTCAAATTCTTGATGCGCGCCAGGGCGTCGCGCAGGCATGGAAAACGCCAACAACGCCCGAAGATCCCTCGATCGGTCTTTTGACCGGCGTCAAGGAAGCCGCGGCGCGCTTCGGTTTTGCGCTCGCCGATGTTGGGCTTTTGCTGCATGGCACCACCATTGCCACCAATGCGGTGCTGGAAAGAAAACTCGCCCGCGGCGTTTTGCTGACCACAGCGGGTTTTGAGGATGTGCTGGAAATCAATCGCCATGTTCGGCGCGACATTTACGGCCTGGCACAGGAACCTTTCCCAACCCTGATCCCGCGTGACCGTCGCCTTGGGGTGCGGGAACGCCTGCGCGCTGATGGCAGTGCTGAAACGCCTTTGGATGAAGCCCAATTGCCAGCATTGCTCAATCTTATCTCAGAACTCGACGCGGAGACCATCGCGATTTCGCTGCTGCATGCCTATGCCAATGCAGCCCATGAAAAGCGTTTGGCCGCGCTGCTTCAGGCTGCGCGCCCTGATCTGCCAATTTCGCTTTCTGCTGATATTTCGCCGGAAATTCGCGAATATGAACGCTGTTCAACCACCGTTCTGAATGCGCTTCTGATGCCGGTGGTGAAAGCCTATTTGGACCGCCTCGAAAAGCGCTTGGGAGAGGACGGATTTTCGCCACTCGTTTTCCTGGTGCAGTCCAATGGTGGCGTTTGCAGCCTGCGCATGGCGGCTGAACAACCGGCGCGGCTATTACTCTCTGGCCCATCAGGCGGCGCTTTGGCGGCGGGGCGAATTGCTGAGCTGCTTTCACGCCCAAATCTGGTCGCAGTGGATATGGGCGGTACGTCCTATGATGTTTCTGTTGTGCAAGGCGGGCGCGTTTCCGTTATCACGCAGGGTGAGATTGACCGTCTGCCGGTGCGCCTGCCCATGGTGGAAATGCGCACCATCGGCGCCGGAGGCGGTTCCATCGGTTCCGTTGATGCCGCAGGGCGGCTCACCGTTGGCCCACGCAGCGCCGGCGCACGCCCAGGCCCCGTTGCCTATGGGCGCGGTGGCACCGAACCCACCGTCACGGATGCCAATCTGGCACTCGGCCGCCTTGATCCAGATTTCTTTCTTGGTGGCGCCATCAAGCTTGACATGCCGGCCACGCGCATGGCGATTGAAACACGCATCGGCGCGCCGCTGCACTTGTCACTCGAACAGGCGGCGGCGGGTATGCTGACCGTGACGAATGCGAATCTCGGCGCCGCAGTGCGGCTTTCGCTCTTCGAAAAGGGGCTTGATCCGCGTGACTTCGCGCTGCTGTCCTTTGGCGGTGCTGGCGGGCTGCACGCCACGGAAGTAGCCGATGAAATGGGCATCACAGAAGTGATCTTTCCGCGCGAACCCGGCACGCTTTCCGCCTATGGCATTCTGTTTTCCGATCTGGTGCAGGATTTGGCGCGCACCCGGCTGACACGTGCTGAACCCGCAAGCCTGCCGCGGATACGCGACATCATCGCTGAACTGCGCGAGGCAGCGGATACGCGCCTGGCTCAAGATGGCATCCCGGCCGATCAGCGTGAAATCACAATCGCCGCTGATATGCGCTATCATGGTCAGGCTTTTGAACTGCTTGTGCCATGGGGCCAACTACATGCCCCGGATGAAGCTGCTTTGGCGGAGCTGATCCAACGCTTTCATGCAACGCACAAGCAACGTTTTTCCTATGCCAATCCAGATGAGGCTGTGGAAATCGTCACCTTCCGCGCCATCGCCAAAGGCAAACTTGCAAAGCCGGCATTGCGCGAACCAACGCCAGCGTCGCGGCCTGCGCGCAAGGCAAAGCGCCGCGCCTATGATGGCCAGCAATGGTGTGAGGTGATTGTTTGGGACCGAGAGGCGCTTGGCGCTGATGATCTGATTGAAGGCCCCGCCATCATCGAAGAAGCCTTCGCCACCCATTGGATTTCCCGCGCCTGGCACGCAAAGCTTGCCGCCGGCGGCGCCTTGATTGCAAAGAGGATCGTGCCATGAACCTCGGCCCCATCGAAATAGAAGTTATCCGCAATGCGCTGACAGCGGCGGCGGCCGAGATGGATATCACCATCTGGCGCACCAGCCGCAGCACGACAGTGCGCGAATTGCTGGATTATTCCACAGCGGTCTTCGATGCTGATGGCAATAATGTCGCGCAATCCGCGCGCATCCCGCAGCATCTCAATTCCATGGGCGCGGCGCTGCGCATATTGCTGGACCGCTTCGTGGATGCCACGGATTGGCACGAGGATGATGTTGTCGCCACCAATGATCCCTATTGCGGCGCGCAGCATCTGAACGATATCTTGGTGTTCAAGCCGGTTTTCCATGATGGCAAGCGCGTTGCCTATGTGGGCGCGCTTTGCCATCACATAGATATGGGTGGCATGGCGCCTGGTTCCTATGCCGCGACTGCAACGGAAGTCTTTCAGGAAGGGCTTCGCATCCCGCCGCTTAAACTGATTGAAGGCGGTGTATTGAACAAGGCCATCTACGCGATGATCGGGCAGAATGTGCGCAAGCCCGCCCTCATGCTTGGCGATTTGCAATCCCAATTGGCGAGCCTTGAGGTGGGCGCGGCTTCCATCCGGCGCATCGCCGCACGCTATGGTGCCGCGACATTGATTGAAGCAACGGGCCGTGTCCTGGATCAGAGCGAAGCGGCAATGCGCGCCGCCATTCGCGCCATGCCGGATGGAACCTATAGCTTTGAGGACTTCCTTGATGATGATGGCGTTTCCGGAGAGCCAGTGCGCCTGCATGCCTCCATCACCATCAAGGGTGATGAGATTGAAGTTGATTTGACTGCCTGCGCTGATCAACAACGCGGGCCCATCAATTGCACGCCGGCAATGTCCAATTGTGCAGTCTATTACAGCATCATTGCGGCGACTGATGGCGCCATGCCGGCCAATGCAGGCTGCTACCGCCCCATTTGCATTCGCCACCGGGAAGGCAGTGTGACTTCCTGCCGCGCGCCAGCTTCCGTTGCGCATAGGGTGGCAGTTTGCCATCGGCTCGCCAATGTCATGTTCGGCTGCCTGCATCAGGCGCTGCCAGACCGTATGCCGGCGGCCTATTATGGCGGCTCTTACGTGGCGACCTTTCAGACCGAAGCAGCCGATGGCGGGCGAGAGGTGCTGGTCGAAATCGAAATCGGCGGCACCGGCGCCAGCCCCGCCAAGGATGGCGTGAATGCTTGGTCCTTCGGCATGCACAATAACAGCAATATCCCGATCGAGATGATCGAAAGCCAAATGCCGGTAACCATCACGCATTACGGGTTGAAGCCCGATTCAGGCGGTGATGGGCAATATCGTGGCGGGCTTGGCCTTATTCGCGAATGGCGCGTGGATAGCCCTGCTGGGATCTTCACCGCGAATATGGATCGCTTTCGCTTCCCGCCCTATGGCCTTGCGGGTGGCAAGCCAGCCAGCCTTGGGCGTTTGCTGCGCCTCCGCAATGGGCAAGAAACACCCATTGCGCCAAAAAGCGATGCGGTGCGCTTGCTGAAGGGTGACATCGTACGTCTGGAAACTTCCGGCGGTGGCGGCTTTGGTGATCCCGCAAAGCGTTCAGCAGAACGGCGCAAGGCAGATTTCGCGCTTGGTTATGTGAAGGGCTGATCCCCTTATCAGCGCAATCATCCTGGCCTAGGCTTGGAAACGGAGGATTGCCCAATGACCCTGCCCTTGCTTTTCACGCCCTGGACCAAGCGTGGTGTCACGCTGAAGAACCGCGTGGTGGTGGCGCCCATGCATCAATACGCGGCGGATCGCGGCTTCATCACTGATTGGCATTTGATGAATGCTGGGCGCTTTGCCGCGGGTGGTGCCGGCATGGTGATGGTGGAAAGCACCAAGGTGGAACGACGCGGCTGCGGCACTTTGGGTGATACTGGGCTTTGGGATGATGCCTTTATCCCGGGCATGAAGCGCGTGGCGGATTTGATTCGCACGAATGCTTCGGTGCCTGCCATTCAGATCGGCCATTCTGGCCGCAAGGCGCGGCGCTTTCGTCCCTGGGAAGGTGGCGCACCGTTGGTGCAAAGCCCAGCGATCACTGATTGGGAGGCATGGGAATTAGTTGCCCCAAGTGCGGAGATTGGCGATGCAGGGGACCCAATGCCGCGCGCCCTCACACGCGATGAAATCCCTCAAGTTGTGCAGCATTGGGCCGATGCCGCGCGACGGGCAGACGAGGCTGGCTTTGATGTGCTGGAAATCCACGCGGCGCATGGTTATTTGATCCATCAATTCCTCTCACCTTCCGCCAATCGCCGCAACGATGACTATGGCGGCACAGAACGCAACCGAATGCGCTTCGCGCTTGAAGTGGTGGAGGCGGTGCGCGCGGTCTGGCCGGTGCACAAACCACTTTTCATGCGTTTTTCGGTTGAAGATGATGCGGGTTGGGATGTGGAACAAAGCATTCGGCTGGCGCGGCTTGTTGGCGCTGCGGGTGTTGATGTTGTGGATTGCTCATCGGGCGGCATCGTCGGTGGCCCGCCCAAGGCTGCGCGGCCTGGCTATGGCTATCAGGTGCCTTATGCGCGGCGTCTTCGCCATGAAGCGCCAATCGCGACCATGGCGGTTGGCCTGATTATACATGCCGATCAGGCCGAGGCGATTCTGCAAGCGGGCGATGCTGATCTGGTCGCGATTGGGCGAGAGATTCTCTATAACCCGAATTGGCCAACCGATGCAGCACGCAAGCTTGGCATTGAAGCGGCCTTTGATGCCATGCCACCGGCGCAGAGTTATTGGCTCGAAAAACGCGCGAAATCGGTGAAGGATATGGAACCTTCCACCTATCGCCGAGGGCTGCATCAGGCGTGACGCAGGGCCGCGCATGAACACGGCAAGCGGCCTGGCCCTGGCGGTTTTTTTGCTTGCTGGGGCGCAAACCTTGGCCACCATGGCGGTTTATGCCTTGCCCGTGCTGGTGGCCTATGCCGCGCCGGATTTCGGCATGGCGCGTGCGACGATCGGCTATCAGGTGGGTCTTGTTTATCTCTGCGCCGTTTTCGCTTCCGCCTATGGGCCGCGCTGGCTGGCGGTATGGGGCCCGGCGCGTACCACGCAAATCGCGCTTGGTGCGGCTGCAATTGGCGTTGCACTGCTCAGCTTTGCGGAGTTTACCGTCGCGCTGCCCGCAACAATGCTGATTGGCCTGGCCTATGGGCTGACCAACCCGGCTGCGTCACAATTGCTTGGCAGGCTGGCGCCACCGTCACGCCGCAATATGGTATTTGGCCTGAAGCAAATGGGCGTGCCCTTCGGCGTGGCACTTGCAGGTTTGATGCTGCCCGGTACGGCAGAGTTTTTCGGCTGGCGCTACGCCATGCTGGTTGCGGCTGCAATGTTGCTTGCCATGGTCATCGGGCTGCAATTCAAGCGTGCAGACTGGGATCAGGATCGCGGTGCGCCCACCTTGCAGGCAGGGCCATTACTGCTGCTGAAATCGCCCGCACTCGGCGTCATCGGCTTGGCGGCTGCTTGTTATGCCTTGGTGCAGATAGGCCTTGGCGCGCATATGGTCGCGATGTTGATCGGTGATTACGGCTGGGATTCGGTTTCTGCAGGTGCGCTGGTTGGGCTTTGCCAGGTAGTGGGCGGGCTTTCGCGTATCGGCTGGGCTTTGGTTGCGGATACAAAGCTTGGCGGGCAGCGCGTATTGATGATGATCGGCACGCTATCTGGTGTTTTCCTGATGATGCTGCCATTGGTGGGCGGGGGCCGAACCTTGATGCTGGTGCTGCTTTTCATCGCCATTGGCGCCAGCACCGCCGGCTGGAATGGCGTATTGGTGGCGGAAAGCGTGCGCCTTGCGCCACCTGGCGCCGCGGGCGCGGCCTCTGGTGCGGTCATTTCACTCAGCTTCGCCGGCGCCGTGCTTGGGCCACCGCTGATTGCGTTGCTCGGACAGGAATTGCACGGCTATCGCTACGCTTTTGCAATACTGGCAACGCTACCGCTTGCCGGTGCAGCGCTATGCTGGTTCGGGCGCCATGCGCGCAGAGGAGATTTCACATGACACGCGATATGGTCGGCTATGGCGGTAATTGGCCCGATATCGGCTGGCCCAATGGCGCGCGACTGGCCGTTTCTGTCGCTGTCAATTTCGAGGAAGGTGCGGAGCAGCAGGTGGGCGATGGAGATCCGCAATGTGAACGCATCGGTGAGGTAATCAGCGTCGTCGCCCCCAGTGTGCGCGACATGGGGCAGGAACAGATTTTCGCCTATGGCACGCGCGCTGGTTTTTGGCGTATGCTGGATGCGCTGGACCGTCATGCCATCCCCGCCACTTTCCTGATGTGCGGCCGCGCGGTTGAACGGGCGCCATCCCTTGCTACCGAGGCAACCAGGCGTGGCCATGAAGCCGCCGCTCATGGCTGGCTCTGGCGTCCGCAGGCCGATTACACATCGCGTGAGGCGGAAGCCGCCGATCTTGATCGCTGCATCGCCGCCATTTCCAAAGCCTGTGGCGAAGCGCCGCAAGGATTTTTCTGCCGAGGCTCCGAAAGCATTTGGACGCGCGGGTTGCTGCAGGAACGCGGCTTTACCTGGGTGTCAAATGCTTTCGATGATGATGTGCCCTATGATGATCCCGCGCATCCTGGGCTTTTAGTGCTGCCCTATGCGCTTGATACCAATGACATGAAATTCTTTCATCCAAATGGTTTTGTGCGTGCCAGTGAGATGGTTGAATATGTGAATGATGCTTTGGATGTGCTGCTTGCTGAAGCCAGGCAGGGCAAGCCGCGCTTGCTCAATATCGGCTATCATTTGCGCATTGCGGGCCGGCCCGCGCGTTTTCCCGCCTTTGAAAAAGTGCTTGCACGCCTTGCCGAATTGCGTGATCAGATCTGGATTGCGCGGCGTGTTGATATCGCCAAGGCCTGGCGGGCCGCTACCTGCGCATAGTCGCAAGCAGCGGCGCACCAAAGACTTTGGTTCAGCCAGGCGGAACCGTGCGCGTCATGGCCGGCATGGCGGAAACCTTCGCATACCAGGCTTCCAGCTTTGGGTGCCCAGGCCGCCAGGGTTCATTCGGATAGCGGAAATCCATATAACCCAAAGCGCAGGCGATGGTGATTTCGCCTATGGTCGTCAGCATGCCAAGGCTATCGGCTTCCGCTTCCAGCACGGCAAGTGCGGCCTTTACCTTACCCTGCTGAAGCGCGATATAAGCCTGACGGCCCTCATCCTGCGGCAGCGCAATTTCGCGCCGGCGCGGTTGCGTCGCATCCAGAATTCCATCGCCCAAGGCTTCCTGGCGCAAGGCCTTCCAGCGTGCCGGGCCAGCGGCGGGGAACATCTTTGGTCCATCGCCGATACTATCCAGGTATTCGCAAATCACCGGGCTGTCATAAAGCGCGGTGCCATCATCAAGCACCAAGGTCGGCACCTTTGAAAGCGGATTGACCTTCACCAAAGCGGGATCGGTGGTACCAACCGTCCAAAGTTCCAATTGCTTGTCAATGCCGCGCTGAATCGCAAGTGCGACACATTTCCGCACATAGGGGCTATTGGGTGAATAGGCGAGTTTCATATTGCGTTTCCTTCCTTTATATCACAGCAATTCCATCATGCCGGCGGGGTGCCGAGGGCATTCATCACCGCGCCGCGCTTTTCCATCCACCAGCCATGCTGCGGCGGCCAGCAGCCGAAAACCTCCTCCGTTGTGCCGGGTTCCAGCACGGCGCGCGCATGCAAGGGCCAATTCGGGTTATTCATGCCTTCGCGCCCAATCGCGATCAGGTCAGCATCACCCGCGGCCAAAGCCGCTTCGGCCTGATGCGGGCCGATTATCAGCCCAACCGCCATGGATTTCATGCCAAGCTCTCGGCGGATTTGGGCGGCATAGGGAATTTGAAAACCATAGCCACGCGGCACGCGCTTGCTGCCGGTGGCGCTGCCACCAATGCCGCCGGAAGAACAATCCATCACATCCACGCCAAGCTTTTGGCATTCGCGCGCGTAAGCAACGCTATCTTCCATTTCCCAGCCGCCATCGGCGCCATCCACTGCGGAAATACGCACGAAAAGCGGTAGATTTTCCGGCCAGGCTTCCCGCACCGCACGCACAATCTCAAGCGGGAAGCGCATGCGCCCGGCAAGGTCACCGCCATATTCATCATTGCGCGTATTGCAAAGTGGCGAGAGGAATTGATGCAGCAGATAGCCATGCGCGCAATGCACCTCAATCGCCTCATACCCGGCGGCCAAGGCGCGGCGTGCAGCGGTGGCGAAAGCTTCGCAAATATGCGCCATACCTTCCTTGGTGAGCGCTTCGGGCTGCACATGGCCTTCGCCAATCGCCGTTGCGGTCGGCCCTACAAGTGGCCAGGGCTTTTCGCCCTTGGCGATTTCCGGCGCACCAAGCGGCCCATTCCCTTCAAAGGCGCGCTGTGACGAACCCTTGCGTCCCGCATGGCCAAGCTGCATCGCCGGCACTGCGCCCTGCGCCTTGATGAAGCGCGCCAGGCGCTGCACCGGTTCAATATGCGCATCAGACCAAAGCCCAAGATCACCATGGGTAATGCGCCCTTCGCGCATCACGGAAGTCACCTCGGTAAAAATCAGCCCAAAACCGCCTACAGCAAAGCGACCAAGCTGCACCATATGCCAATCATTCGCCAAACCTTCGATCGCGGAATATTGGCAAAGCGGCGGCATCACGACGCGATTGGGAATCGTGACACTGCGAATAGTGAGCGGGGAGAAAAGCAAGGAAGCCACGGCGCGTCTCCGTTCAATCTGTCGTTATGCCTAGCCTGATACAGCTTTGCGCCTGCGTCCAGATTATCCCGCCCGGGCGATATTTTCTGGCGAGAAAGGCAATTGCTGCGGCCTTACGCCAAGGGCTGCGTGAATACCCCCGGCAATGGCGGCGATGGTTGGGGCAAGGCTTGCCTCACCCGCGCCCAGGAAGGGTGCTTCCGGCCGATTGATCAGCGCCACATCAATCTTGGGCACTTCCGAAAAGCGCAAAATCGGGAAGCTTTCCCATGAATCTGAGGTGATGCGCCGGCGGTCAAAACGCACTTCCTCCACCAGCGCGATGGAGGTGCCGTGAATGGCACCACCTTCAAGCTGATTGGCGGCGCCATCGGGGTTCACCACCTCTCCACAATCGCCAGCGATCCAAATACGCCGGCATAAGATGCGTTCACGCGCTTCCACTTCCGCAATCACCGCGGCATAGGCGCCGGTGTTCTTGTAGCGCGCATAGCCAATGCCGAAGCCAAAACCCTCACGCGGCTGACGCCCTTGCCAGCCCGCCATGCCTGCCACGTTTTCCAATACGGCGCGGGCACGCGCATCATCCAAATGGCGCAAGCGGTAGGCAAGCGGGTCTTCGCCCACCAGCGCGGCCATTTCATCCATGACACTTTCCACCGCCCAGACATTCAGCGTAGCACCCAAACCGCGCAAGGCCGAGCTACGGATCGGCATTTCCAATAATCTTGTTGTGGCAACATGAAGTTTCGGCACATGGTAACCTGGAATGGCGTTGCGTTCCGCCCCACCGCCCGCTGCCAAGGGTGGGTTGATGGAAGGCTGCACCGGAAAGGGTTCGGCAAGCTGCGACGCCGCCAAAAGTGTCGGTACCGGAGAGCGCCCCGGCCGCCCGGAATGACCATTGCTGATCACTTCCGCATGCCAGGCAAGCAGGCTTCCATCCGCTGCTGCTGACACCTCAATATCCACCAGCATGGCGGGCGAAAACGGCGCCCAGCCAAGCTCATCCGCGCGGGACCACAATAACCGCACTGGTTTGCCTTCCGCCGCGCGGGCGATCAGCACCGCTTCAAGCGCTACATCATCGGCGCCATTATGCCCATAGCAACCAGCACCTTCCATGTGGCGCACAATAATTTTCTCTGGCGCGCAGCGCAGTGTTTTTGCGATGTCGGCACGCAAATTATAGGGCCCTTGCGTATGGCTGAAGACCTCCACCACATCGCCCGCAAACCGCGCCACGGCGCAAGATGGCCCGATCGAGGCATGTGCCAGATAAGGCCGATGAAAGCTGCGCTTCAGCCGATGCGTGGCTGTCGGTATTTCCGCATCCCGGGCTTCGGTAACCTTTCGTTCGCCACGCGTCGCGGCATCACGCAGCCAGGCAATTAGCGCACCCTGTTCTGGTAGCGTATCAGCTTCGCGCCACTGTGCGCGCGCCGCGATGCGTGCGGCGGCGGCTTCCGCATCCCATTCGGTGCTGGCCAATACGGCCAAGAAATTGCCATCCCGCACCATTCGCGCATCACCAGGCAGCGGGCCATCAGCCAGCGCGTCAAGCACAGCACCGCGTGCGCCTGGGCGAATGACACGCGCATGCAGCATGCCGGGAAGGCAGAGATCATGCACATAGGCGGGCGCACCACGCAGCTTGCCCGGTAAGTCACGCCGCGGCGCTGAAACACCGACCAGGCGCCGCGCCATAACAGGCTTGGCGCGCGCTTCGGGTGAGGCCTCAACCGCCAGCAGCCCAGCCTCGGCAAATTGCCAGTAGCTGCCGATCTTGCCCTGCGGGCCGATGAAATCTCCGTCACGGACGGTGATCGCTTCAAAGGCCACACCGCTCCGCTGCGCCGCGACAGACAGAAAGATACGCCGCGCATCGGCACTGGCATGGCGAATGGCGCTGCCGGAATCCTGCACGGAAAGACTGCCAGAGGTCACTGCCTCATCCGGGCTACCCGGGGTAACAACACTGATGATGCGGATACGCTCAAGCGCTACATCCAATTCATCGGCGGCAATCTGCGCAAGCGCGGTCAGAATGCCTTGGCCCAGTTCCACCTTGCCGGGCTTTACCTCCACCACGCCATCGGCGCGGAAATGCAGCCATTGTGACAGAATGCGATTGAGATGCAGGCTGCCCGGCAAGCGCGGCTTGCCATCATCAACCCTCAATGCAGCGCCAAACCCGTGACTCATGCAGCCATCTCCTGCGCGGCACGCCGGATCGCGCGGATGATGCGATTATGGCTGCCGCAGCGGCATAAATGAGGTTCCATGGCCGCGCGTATGGCTTCTTCATCCGGGTCAGGATTGGCGGCCAATAAAGCGGCGGCAGAGATCAGTATGCCCGAAAGGCAATAGCCGCATTGCCCCGCCTGTTCTGCCAGAAACGCCGTTTGCAAGGGATGCGGTGCTGCAGCCGAACCCAGGCCTTCAACCGTTACCACCTTGCGCCCGGCCACCGCGTCCACGCCAAGCGCGCAAGCATAAGCGGGCTTGCCATCCAGCAGCACCATGCAGGAACCGCATTGCTCAGCACCACAACCATAGCGCGGGCTGGAAAGCCCCAAAGGGCCACGCAGCGCCTGCAATAAAGTCGCTTGGCCCGGCAAGTCCAAGGCGATTTCGGCGCCGTTCAAGGTGAATTGTGTCATGGCCTACCCCGCCGCGATGACCGCATCACATGCATAAGATGCGGCCTGCCCAAATTATTGGGCAACTGCAAACCGGATCAGCGCCAAGGTCAAGCGGTCGGCAGGCTCACACTTCGCCAGGGGCGACGATATGGGTGGTGATCTGCATCACACCCTCAAGCCCCGCCACGCAAGTATCGCCCGGCTTAAGATAGAGCTCCGCCGCATTCGGGTGGCCAATGGCGGTGCCGCGGGGCGCGCCGGTGGCAATCACATCGCCCACTTCAAAGGGCATGAAGCGAGAGAAATGCGCGATGATGCTTTCAATCCGATGAATATACTCATCCGTATTGACCCGCAGCCGCTGCTGGCCATTCACTTCACAGGTCAGCCATAAATCATAGGGATCGGCAATTTCCGCAAGCGGCACCGCATAAGGCCCAACCGGCGTGAAGCGCGGCATATTTTTCGAGACCCAGAATTTCGTACCAAGCTGCACTTCCTGCTTCTGGATTTCGCGTGCGGTGAGATCATTCAACACCGTGATTGCACCGACATGATCGCGGGCCCTTTCACTGCTCACTTGAAAGGCGCGGCGCGTGATGATGAAGGCCAATTCAGGTTCATAATCAAAGGTCGTAATGCCTTCCGGCCGCGCCACGCGCGCAGCATCGCCCACCAAGGTTTCCGTCAGCTTCACGAAGCTGGTCGGTTCCTTGGGGTCTTCCTTCAACATGCCCTGCGCGACCAATTCCGCGCGATGCACCTTGCTGTTCTTGCCCACGCAGAAAATCTTGCCTGGATCAGGAATGGGCGGCAGCAGATGGCATTGCACCGCCGGCAGCATGACCTTCCCTGCCGCGACGAAGGCGCGTAATGCCGCAATGGGCAGCGCCAGCACGCCGCGCATATCCCAATCCGCGCCATGGGTTGCTGTCAGGTCGCGCATCATAGCACCTTCTGCCGCACCAAGCCTTGGGCGCACATCGCCGGGTGCAAGGAAACTTGCCAATCTGATCATGGGATTTTCTACTCCAGTGTAATGCCGCGCTCTCGCACAACCTGCTGCCATTTGGCAATGTCAGCATCAATGAAGCGCGCGAAAGCATCGGGTGACATCGGCTCAGGCTCCGCGCCCAGGCCCGCAAGGCGTTGGCGGGTCATATCCGTCGTGATGCCTTGCGCGGCCTCGGCGGCGATTTTCGCGGTAACCGGCGCGGTCATGCCGCGCGGGCCGAACAAGCCGAACCAGCCCAAAGCGGAATAGCCCGGCAGCCCGCTTTCATTCACTGTTGGCACGCCGGGCAATAAGGCAGAACGACGCTCTGCTGTCATGGCAAGACTTTGCACTTGCCCCGATGCAACCGCCGCCGCGACAGTCTGCGGCGGTGCGAACATCAATTGAATACGCCCGCCGATCAGATCATTCAGCGCCGGCCCGGTGCCGCGATAAGGCACATGCAGCATCTCGATCCCGGCCATGGAAGCGAAAAGCTCCGCCGCCAAATGGCTCGCCGCACCGGTGCCGGAACTGCCAAAGCTGAAGCCACCTGGCCTTTGCTTGGCGAGCACAATCAATCCCGCGACATCCTTCACGCCAAGGCTTGGATGCACCGCCACAACATAGGCCGGCGCTGCCAAAAGCGTGACCGGTGTCAAGGCCGCTTCAACCTTGAAGGCATCATGCGCCCCTGCAAGCCCCATGATCCCACCCGTTGATGTCACCATCAGCGTATGCCCATCCGCAGCGCTGCGCTGCAATTGCTGCATGCCGATGCGCCCGGCACCGCCGCCACGATTTTCCACCACTACCGGCTGCTTGAAGCTTTCCTGAAAATGCTGCGCCAGAATCCGCGCGAGTACATCGGTACCGCCACCTGGCGGAAAAGGCACGATGATGGAAATGCCGCGCATCGGGAAGGCGTCCTGCGCTACAGCGCGCTGCGTCAGGAAGGGTGCCGCCAATAGGGCCGGCAGAAGGCGGCGGGGAATCATGCGGTGGCTCCTTTTGCTTTGCCCTTTATGCCGTGGCAGTCAGATTCGGGATAGAAGCGCCGCGGTGACCCTCATGCGAAAGCTCTCCAGCGCAAGCATGCGCCGTCTTCAATGCCGCGGCTTTATTGCCTCAGCTTTTGAAAAAGCCTAGGTGAGCAGCCCGTTTGCCCTTCCCGCTCACAAGGATAGTTGAAATGAATGATCCGCTGTTCTGGGCGCTGCTTGGTTTCGCCTTGACCACAAGCTGCACGCCCGGCCCGAACAACGCCATGCTCACGGCTTCCGGCGCCAATTTCGGCTTTCGGCGTGCCGTGCCGCATATGCTTGGCATTATTTTGGGTTTTCCGGCCATGGTGCTCGCGATTGGGCTTGGTCTTGGCGCAGTTTTTTCCGCCCTGCCCTGGCTGCACCTGGCGCTGAAATATGTTGGCGCGGCCTATATGCTTTACCTGGCGTGGCGTATCGCAACGGCGGGGCGCGGCCAGGGCGCAGCCGCTGCCAAGCCCATCAGGTTTGTGGAAGCGGCAGGCTTTCAGTGGGTCAATCCCAAGGCCTGGATCATGGCGGTTGGTGCACTGGCTGCCTATACAGCGCCCGAGGCGCCGGCATGGGCTGAAGCAGCGCGCGTAGCGGGGGCTTTCCTGTTCTCCGGCATCATTTCCTCAACGCTCTGGTGCGGATTTGGTGTGGCGATTGGCAGGTTGCTCACCTCTGATCGCGCTTTTCTTTTGTTCAACTACGGTATGGCCTTGGCATTGGTGGCCTCACTCATTCCGGTATTCATTCTCTAACGTGGAAGGCCCGAAGCTTTGCCCCAAGCCCTGCCAGCCATTATCGCGGCCTTGCTCCTGCTGATCGGCGCGCTTGCATTTGCGCTGCATTATGGCAGCAATCACGCGCTGCTATGGGTGCTTGGTGCGGCACTTGGTTATACGCTTTATCGCGGTGCCTTCAGCTTTGCCGGCGGTTTTCGCGAGGCATTGGCTGAAGGGCGCGGCGCGGGGCTGCGCGCGCAAATGCTCATGCTCGCCATTCTGGTGATCATCATGCTGCCGGCCATTCACGCCGGCGCAATCGCTGGCGCGCCGGTGCGTGGCATTGTGTTTCCCGCAGGGGTCGCGGTTGTCCTTGGTGCCTTCATTTTCGGTCTTGGCATGCAATTGGGTGGGGGCTGCGCTTCCGGCACGCTCTATACTGCGGGCGGCGGCAATACGCGCATGCTGCTGACACTGATTTTTTTCATCTCCGGCGCCACCATCGCGGCCTATGATTCCGAAAGATGGGCCGATTTGCCGGCACTGCCCAGCACAACCCTGCCGGAGCTGATTGGGCTTTGGCCCGCGCTGCTTGGCAGCCTTGCGATTTTTCTATTGGTGGCGCTGGGTTCACGCATAATGGAACAGCGCCGCCATGGCCGCGTTGAAGCGATATTCGCTGCGCCATTGCCGAACGCATCACGGCGCTGGTCCTGGGCGATGGCTGCGATCATCCTTGCGGTGCTGAATATCATCACGCTTTGGGCGGCAGGGCGGCCTTGGGTGATCACGGCTTCCTTCCCGCTTTGGGGTTCGCGCATTATTGCCGAATTCGGCTTGGATGAACCCGCCTTTTGGGCGTTTTGGGAAGACCCGACACGCACTGAAGCCTTTCTTCGCCCCGTGCTTGCCGAACGCAGCAGCGTGATGAATTTTGGCCTGATGCTCGGTGCGTTTTTCGCCGCTGCCAGCGCAGCGCGCTTCAGCCCGGCCTGGCGCCTGCCATGGCGGCAAGTTTGTGCCTCTGTCATCGGGGGGCTTTTGCTGGGCTATGGCGCGGTCATGGCTTCGGGCTGCAATATCAGCGCCTATGTGGCGGGGATCGCTTCCGGCAGCCTGCATGGCTGGCTTTGGATCCTGCCCGGGCTTGCCGGCAATTGGGTGGGGCTGCGGTTGCGCCCGCTTTTCCGCCTGGATCGCTGAGAAATATTTTCTAAGAAAGAGCATTCGGGCAGCATGCCCTTTATCCCACCTAATCCACTGATAGTATTTAAATATTTCGCTTGCGTCTAGAAAATCCAGCGGCCATATCAAGCTTCAACGGGGCTTTGAAGCGCCCCTGGTTGGAGAATTTCTTGCTGCGCTCCCCCTCACGCGCGGCGCGGCATGGAGGTATTGATGATCAATCGCAGAACATGCCTTGCCCTACTGGCATTGCCCTTCGCCGCCGCAGCGCGAGCAGATGATGCGTTGTCTACCGCGATGCGTGAAACCATTGGCGACAAGCCCGTGACCGATGGCGGCATTCTGCTCCGCGTGCCCGCGCTTGCCGAAAATGGTGGGCAGGTGCCGCTCGGCATTGTGGTGGAAAGCGCAATGACGCAGCAGGATCACATCACCGCCATTCATGTCTTTGCCTCCCGCAACCCAACCCCCGGTGTCGCGACCTTCCGACTGACGCCGATGCTGGCGCGCGCTGAAGTGCAAACGCGCATTCGCCTGGCCGAAGATCAGCGCCTGATCGTGCTGGCGGAAACCAGCACCGGCCGCGTCCTGCGTACCAGCGCGGAATTGCGCGTGAGCGCCGGGGGGTGCCTGTCATGAGCGCGCTGCCATCCCAGCCCCGCATTCGCATCCCGCGCAGCGCCCGCGCCGGTGAGGTGATTGAAATCCGCACGCTGATCGAACACCCGATGGAAACGGGGCTGCGCCACGAAGCGGGCCGCGCCTTGCCGCGCGATATGCTGACGCGGCTGATGGTGCGGCTGAATGGCGAAACGCTCTTTGCCGCTGATTTCCAGAATGGCACCGCGACCAACCCCTATCATGTATTCTTCGTGCGCATTGAAAAGCCGAGCCATTTCGAATTCATCTGGACCGATGAAAAGGGCCGTCAGGCGCGCGCCGAGGCGCGCGTTGCGGTCGCGTGAAGCGATTTCAGGAAATCGGTTCTGGCTTATCCGCATTGGGGAAGAAAAGCTGTTCCCCATTGATGCGGAAGGCCGCAATCGCGGCCTGACCAGCGGCTGCAACCAGCCAATCAATGAAGCGCTGCCCATCGGCGGCCTTGACATGCGGGTGGCGCTGCGGATTGACGAGCATGACGCCATATTGATTGAACAGCCGCGCGTCGCCCTCGATCAAAATGCGCTGATCCTGCCGATTGCGAAAGCTCAGCCAGGTGCCGCGATCAGCCAGAACATAGGCGCCCTGTGCGGCAGCGGTATTAAGCGCCGCACCCATGCCCTGGCCCACTTCGCGATACCATTGCCCGCGCCCGGTTGCGGGATCAATGCCGGCCAATTGCCATAGGCGGAGTTCCGCCGCATGGGTGCCGCTGCGATCACCGCGGCTGATGAAGGGCGCGCGCGCGGCGGCAATACGGCTGAGCGCTGCCACCGAATCACCAAGGCCGGCGATGCACGCCGGGTCCGCGGCGGGGCCGGTAATCACGAAATCATTGAACATCACATGCCGCCGCGGCCCGCCGAAACCTTCCGCGACGAAGCGTTCCTCAGCGGCGCGATCATGCACAAAAACCACATCCGCATCACCGCGCCGGCCGATATCCAAAGCCTGGCCACTGCCCAAAGCCACCACGCGCACCGCAATGCCTGTTTCACGCGTGAAGATCGGTAGGATATGGCCGAATAGTCCGGATTGTTCCGTGCTGGTTGTGGAAGCCAGCGTAATGCTGCGCTGCTGCGCCAAGGCCGGCTGCACCATCGCCGCAAGCAGCAGCGGCAAAACACCGCGTCGGGCAATGCGCACCAGCTTCCCTCCGGCCCTCACCACACCAATTCGCCGCGCAAAAAGGCATGCGCGGTGGCTGAAGCGGGCTGCCTGAAAAACGCCTCGGCCGGCGCCTGTTCCAAGACGCTGCCGCGATGCAGAAACACCACATCGCCCGCCAGCCGCCGCGCCTGCGCCAGATCATGCGTCGTCATCACAATCTTCGTGCCGCGCTGCGCCAGGGTCAGCACAATCTCCTCCACCGCGCGCGTGGCAGCAGGATCAAGGCTGGCGGCAGGCTCATCCAGAAACAGCAATTCCGGCTGCAAAGCGGCAGCCCGCGCCAAGGCGAGCCGCTGCTGTTGCCCCACGGAAAGCTTGCGCGCCGGATCAGCGGCGCGATCGGCAAGACCCACCAGTGCCAAGGCTTCCTCGGCGCGCGTCAGCCGTTCCTCGCTCGCCACGCCGGCGAGCATCAGCGGGTAGAGCGTATTGGCCAGCACAGATCGGCGCAGCAGCACTGGGCGCTGGAACACCATCGCCTGGCGCCGCGCGGCATGCTCGGTTGGCATCGCCCAGAATACGCGCCCGGCCGAGGGCTTCAGCAGACCATGCAGCAAGCGCAGCAGCACGCTTTTCCCCGCACCATTCGCGCCAATCAGCAGCGTCGGCGCGCCGGCGGCAATCTTCAACGAAATATCGCGCAGAATCTCGACATCGCCGGCGCTGAAGCAAAGGCCCTCGGCACAAAGCGGCAGAATGGAATCGGGCGCCTGCATTTCAGCCGGCCCAGCGCGCGGCAATCCCGCGCACCCCCTGCGCCAGCGCATTCACGCCCAACACAATCGCCATCAGCACCATCCCCAGCGCCAAAGCCAAGGGCAAATCGCCCTTGCTGGTTTCAAGCGCAATCGCCGTGGTCATCACGCGGGTGAAGCCTTCAATATTGCCGCCCACCACCATCACCGCGCCCACTTCCGCCGCCGCACGACCAAACCCCGCCAGCAGCACCGTCAGCAGCAGAAATCGCCCATCCCACAGCAATGTGGGCACCGCGCGCCACGGCCCAGCGCCAAAGGACCGCAGCTGTTCCGCATATTCTTCCCACATGCCTTCCAGCACTTGCCGCGTCAGCGCTGCCAGGATGGGCGTGATCAGCACGGCTTGAGCCATGATCATGGCGCCCGGCGTGAACAGCAGCCCAAAGGACCCAAGCGGGCCGGAACGCGACAGCAGCAGATAGATCAGTAGCCCCACCACTACCGGCGGCAGCCCCATCAGCGCATTGGTCAGGGCAATCACGCTGCCCCGCCCCGGAAACCGCGCCACCGCCAAAAGTGCCCCCATCGGCAGGCCGATCAGCGCAGCCAGCAGCAGGGCGGCGAGGCTGACGCGCAAGGACAGCGCCACAATGGCCAGCACCGCCGGATCCAGGGAAAGGATCAGGCTGAAAGCTGTTGTGAAGGCGCTGGTAAGGTCGTTCACCCTATCCCCCGGAAGGTAGCCTATGTGCGGGTGGATGAAACCAGGGTCAATTCCGCAAAATGCTTGACTGTTTGCTGGTTTTTGCCGAATTTCGCCGGTTAATGCCAGATATCATGACTTTGAAGGAAGCCGCAGGCTTCCTCCGCCTGTCTGAACGGTCACTCTATGAGCTCGCCCGCGCCCAAAGGCTGCCGGCCGCGCAGCTTGGCGGCAAATGGCTATTCCCGCGCCGGCAGCTTGAACGCTGGCTGGCAGCCCAGGCCGATGCCGGCACCGCGCAGCGCCTGGACCCGCCCCCCATCCTGGCCGGCAGCCATGACCCTTTGCTCGATTGGGCGGCGCGGCAATCCGGCTGCGGGCTTGCCTTGCGCGGCGGCGGCAGCCTGGATGGGCTGATCGCGCTCGCGGAGGGCGAGGCTTTGGTCGCTGCGAGCCATTTGCTCGACCCCGATACGAATAGCTTCAACGAACCCGCGGCGCGTGAGTTTCTGGCCGGGCGCGGCTTTGTCGGCATTATTTGGGCCTGGCGAGAGCAAGGCCTGATCCTGCCGCAAGGCAATCCCGCCGGGCTGCTGGGCATCGCTGATTTGGCGCGGCCGGGCTTGCGCGTAGCCGGGCGGCAGCCGCGCGCCGGCAGCCATGTGTTGCTGACGCATTTGCTTTCAGAAGCGGGCTTGCGCCTTGGTCAGATCGGCTTCCTGCCCACCCCCGCCCTTTCCGAGGATGAGGTCGCCGCCAGCGTCGCCGAAGGCCGCGCCGATGCAGGTTTTGGCATTCGTGCCGAGGCCGCCGCGCGTGGCCTGACCTTCCTGCCGCTATTTCGTGAGCGTTTTGACCTGGTGATGGACCGCCGGCATTTCTTCGGCGATCCCGTGCAAAAGCTATTGGCCTTCACGCGGCATGAGGTTTTCGCCACCCGCGCCGCGCGGCTTGGCGGTTATGATCTATCCGCACTTGGTTCGGTTGCCTTCAACGCCTGACTTAGCGCTTACTGCAACGTAATCCCTGCATAACCCTGCGCTGCCATATCATTCGCCCAGGCGCGATAGGCCGGCGCGCTGCCGGTATAGCGCGCGACGATGCGCTTTTGCTTGCCCGCGACATTCAGATTGACGCCGGTCATCCAGGAATCAACCTCCATGGAAAGCAGGCCCTTGGCCAATTCCATAACGTGATCCATCCATTTTTCCATCGCCGCTTCGGTCGCTTCCACGCGCGTAATGCCCTTGGCTTGCGCATAAGCCAGCAGATCGCTCACCCATTCCACATTGAATTCGATGGAACGCGGAATATTGCCAAGCGCCGTATGCGGCCCAAGCAGCATGAACATATTCGGCATGCCCTTCTGCAACATGCCCACCAGCGATGTCGCGCCATCCTGCCATAATTCCTTGAGCGTCGCGCCATCCACGCCCTGGAATTCGATCCGGTCAAAAGCACCGCGCAGCGCATCAAAACCCGTGGCATAGACAATGATATCGAATTCATATTCGGCTTCGCTGGTCTTGATGCCGGTCGGCGTAATGCGCTCAATCGGTGTTGCCTTGCTATCCACCAGCGTCACATTCGGCTGATTGTAGCATTCGTAATAGAAGGTTTCCAAAGGCACGCGTCTGGTGCCAAAACCGTGATTCTTCGGGATCAGCATCTCCGCCACTTTCGGGTCCTTCACGCGCTGGCGGATCTTATTCGCGACAAAGCGGGAGACTTCCTCATTCGCTGCGCGATTGGTCAGCAAATCCTTGAAATTGCCAACCCAAATCCCGAAGCCCTTTTCGGAATAGAGCTTTTCCAGAAACGCCTCACGTTCCGCGGCCGAGACATCAAAGGTATTGCGTGGATCGGGCGTGTGCAGGAAGCAGGAGAAGGTTTCCTCACACCGCTTGAAAATCTCATCATAGCGGGCGCGGATTTCCGCCATTTCCTCAGCGCTGATCTTGCCGTTATGCAAGGGCGCGCACCAATTGGGCGTGCGCTGAAACACCACAAGCTGCTTGGCGGTTTTCGCCACTTCCTGAATGGTCTGCACGCCTGATGCGCCCGTGCCAATCACGGCCACGCGCTTGCCCGTGAAATCCACCTTTTCCTTGGGCCAAAGCCCGGTGTGGAAGGATTGGCCCTTGAAATCAGCAATGCCCGGAAATTGCGGCATGGTCGGCGCAGAGAGCGCGCCAATCGCCGTGATCAGGAAGCGGCTTTTATGCGTGCTGCCATCTTCCAGAGTCACGGTCCAGCTTCGTGCCGCTTCATCCCAGCGCGCAGCCTTCACGCGGGCAGAGAATTGGATATCCCGGCGTAGATCGTATTTGTCGGCGACCAAGTTCAGATAGCGTTCGGTTTCCGGCTGCGGCGCGAAATGCTCGGTCCAATGCCACTCCTTGAGCAAATCCTTATCGAAGGAATAGCCATAGGAATAGCTTTCCGAATCGAAGCGGCAGCCGGGATAGCGGTTCCAATACCAGGTGCCGCCCACACCCGTGCCGGCTTCAAACACGCGCGCCTTCATGCCCAATTGGCGCAGCCGGATCAGTTGATAAAGCCCGGACATGCCCGCGCCGATGACAATGGCATCGTAATCGAGCCCCTTGTCGCTGCCCTTCGCCCTGGTTGCTTCCATCACTGCGCTCATGTCCAACTTTCCTATTCCCTGGTGCGGCCCGCCCATTCTGGCCCAGATGCCGGAAAAGCCAAGCGCCATCATGGCTTGGCCCCGCCCCAGGGCATTGATCCACCGCAGAAACGCGTGAAGCCGCCCGAATGCCGCTTGCTGAAGCCCGCCGAAATGGCCAATATGTCCTTAGCCGGCAGCCCGCCGCAGCTTCAACCGGAGGAGAAAATCATGGCCTGGAAGACCCCAAAGATCGTCGAAGTCTCGCTCGCGAGCGAAATCAACTGCTACGCCTGCGCCGAAATCGGCTGAAATTACTGCCCGGAGCGCTCCTTCATTGCTCCGGGTGATCATACTCGGCGCCGGCGCCGGGGGCGGGTTTCCACAATGGAATTCCGCCGGCCCCGGCTGCCAGAGAGCCCGTGCGGGAGACCCCGCCGCACCACCGCGCAGCCAGGCGAGCATCGCCGCTTCGGTGGATGGTGAGAATTGGCTGCTGATCAATGCCAGTCCCGATTTGCGCCAGCAGATTGCCGCAACCCCGGCGCTGCATCCGCGCCCTGAGCGGTTACGCAATTCCCCAATCCAGGCCGTGCTGCTGACAGGGGCCGAGGTGGATACCATCGCCGGGCTTTTGCATATGCGCGAAGGCCATCGCTTCAGCTTGCACGGCGCACCGCAAAGCCTCACGGTACTGGATCAGAACCCGATCTTTCGCGCGCTCAACCCCGCCAATGTCACGCGCCATGCCATCACGCTTGATCAACCCTTCAGCCTGCTTGGCATCACCATCACAGCCTATGCCGTGCCGGGTAAGGTGCCGCTATTTGCCGAAAGTAGCGATGCACCCGCCATTGCCGCGGATGGCGAAGCACTTGGCGTGGCACTTACCGCCGGCGGCGGCACGCTGCATTACATCCCAGGCTGCGCCATGATGACGGCGGCGCTCAGCGCCCGCCTCACTGGCGCAGCTTGCGTGATGTTCGATGGCACGCTGGCTACCGATGATGAAATGATCCGCCTTGGCGCCGGGCCAAAGACCGGCCGCCGCATGGGGCATATGCCGATGACAGGCGCTGGATCAACGCTGGAAGCCTTTGCCGATATTCCGGTTGAACGCAGGATTTTTGTGCATATCAACAATACCAACCCCGCCCTTTTGGCCGATAGCCCGGAACGCGCCATGCTCACGGCTGCCGGCTGGGAAGTGGCCGAAGATGGTATGGAGCTTTGCCTGTGAGCCTGATGTCACCCGATGCGCTGGAAGCGGCGCTGCGCGGGATTGGTGAGGAACGCTATCACATCCATCATCCGTTTCATCATTTGCTGCATGGCGGCAAGCTGACCAAGGCGCAGGTGCAGGCCTGGGCGCTTAATCGCTATTATTATCAGGCATCCATCCCGGCAAAGGATGCATCATTGCTCGCGCGGCTACCCACGCCTGATCTGCGCCGCGAATGGCGCCGGCGGCTCGTGGATCATGATGGTGATGGCACGCATCCGGGCGGCGTGGAACGTTGGCTTGCCTTGACCGATGGGCTTGGGCTTGACCGCGCCTATGTGGTTTCCCTGCAAGGGCTGCTGCCGGCGACACGCTTCGCCGTGGATGCCTATGTGCGCTTCGTGCGCGAAAAATCGCTGCTGGAAGCGATTGCTTCCTCGCTCACGGAAATGTTCTCGCCCAACATCATTTCGCAGCGCGTTTCCGGCATGTTACGCAATTATGATTTCGTGACTGCCGAAACACTGGCCTATTTCACCCCGCGCCTGACCCAGGCACCGCAGGATGTTGCCTTCGCACTTTCCTATGTGAAGCAATACGCCGATACGGCGGAAAAGCAGGAACAGGTGCTGGCCGCACTGCGCTTCAAATGCGATCTGCTTTGGGCACAATTGGATGCGCTGCATTTCGCTTATGTCGCGCCCGGCCTGCCACCGCCCGGGGCCTTTCGCCCATGATCCCACGCTTCGCGCCGGGTGTGAGGCTGCATCACGACAAGGCGCGGGCGCGCTGGGTGGTGATGGCGCCGGAGCGCATGTTCATCCCGGATGAGACCGCGCTTGAAGTGCTGCAACTGGTGGATGGCGCACGCGATCTAAACGCCATTATTGACGCACTTGCCGCCAAATTCGCCGCCCCACGCGATGTGATCGCCGCCGATGTGCGCGCCATGGTGGAAGACTTGACCAATCGCGGCGCGCTGCAAGCATGAATGCGCCGCTCGCCCTTTTGGCAGAGCTCACGCATCGCTGCCCGCTGCGCTGCCCCTATTGTTCCAACCCGCTTGAGCTGACGCGTGCGTCTGGCGAGCTCTCCACCGCCGAATGGGCCGATGTTTTCGCACAAGCTGCTGAACTTGGCTGCCTGCAAGCGCATCTTTCAGGCGGCGAGCCGACCGCCCGGCGTGATATTGTGGAGATTACCGCCGCCGCGCGCGATGCCGGGCTTTATACCAACCTGATCACCGCGGGCGTGCTATTGGATGCGCCCTTGCTCGCGCGGTTGGAGGAAGCGGGCCTGGATCACGTGCAGCTTTCCATCCAGGATGCGGAAGCTGAGGGGGCAGAGCGCATCGGCGGCATGAAGGGTGCCCATGCGCGCAAGCAGCAAGCGGCGCGGCTGGTGCGTGAAGCGGGCATGCCGCTCACGCTCAATGCTGTGGTGCATCGGCAGAATCTCCATAACCTGCCGGCGATGCTTGATATCGCGCTGGCCTGGGGCGCGGCGCGGCTGGAAGTGGCGCACGTGCAATATTACGGCTGGGCGCTGGAAAATCGCGACGCCCTTCTGCCAACACGCGCGCAATTGGATGAGGCGACGCAGATCGTAGAGGCCGCGCGCGCGCACTACAAGGGGCGGCTCGTGATTGATTATGTCGTGCCGGATTATTACGCGGCGCGGCCCAAGCCCTGTATGGGGGGCTGGGGCAATCGCTTCCTGGCAGTTTCGCCTGCCGGCAATGTGCTGCCCTGCCATGCTGCGGAATCCATCACCGGCATGGTCTTCCCCAATATCCGCAGCACGAGCCTGCGCGCCGCCTGGGAGGAGAGCGAGGCGTTCAATCGTTTTCGTGGCACAGGCTGGATGCCAAGCCCCTGCCAGGGTTGTGAACATGCCGAACGTGATTTTGGCGGCTGTCGCTGCCAGGCCTTTGCGCTGATCGGTGATGCCGCCGCGACCGACCCGGCCTGCGCGCTGTCACCGCATCACGCGGTGCTGGCTTCCGCCATCGCCGAAGCGGGTGATGCCGCCTTCACTTACCGGGAGTTTTCTGCCGCTCAATCCTGATGTGCCAGGTAATGCGCCAGTGCGGCGATATCCGCATCTGACAGCCCCTGCACGGCACCATTCATTTGCGTGTCAATGCCAACGCGATTGCCGTCACGATATTCCGCCATGGTATGTGCCAGGAAGGCTTCATGCTGATGGGTCAGACGCGGCATTTGTGCGCGCCCGGCGTAATTCGGCAAATGACAAACGCCGCAATTGCGCGCGGCTGAAATCACCTGGCCGCGCGCCATCAGCGCCGCATCGCGCGGCGCGCGATCCTCAGGCGGGGCGGATGGCAGGCTGGCGAAATAAGCCGCTACCGATTCAACATCCGCATCGCTCAGCTTTTCGGTGGGGGCCTGCATCGCCGGTACCTGGCGAATGCCTTCCCGAAACAGGATCATTTGGAGGGTGATGAAACCCGCCTGCTGGCCAGCGAGGCGCGGAATTTCCGCCACACTACTTTTGCCATCCATGCCGTGACAGGCAGCGCAGCGTTCCGCCGCAACCACGGCCCCGCGCGCGGGATCAGCCGCGGCAACCGGCAAGGAAAAGGCGGCGGCCGCAAGGACCGCCGCCAGAACCACACCCAGCCTCACCGGCGATAGGTGATGCGATAGATCGCACCCATCTGCTCACCCGCAACCAGCAAAGACCCATCGCGCATCACATGCACATCCACCGGCCGGTCGAGGAAGCGCTGATTGGCATCATCGCGGAAGCCGGTCAGGAATTCCTCAACGCGGGTCACATTACCCTGCGCATCCAGATGCGCGACCACAACATCATAGCCGCTCAGCTTGTCGCGGTTCCAGGAACCACGGCGCGCGATGAAGGCCTGGTTGCGATATTGTTCGGGGAACATCGTGCCTGTGTAAAAGCGCATGCCAAGTGCCGCGGTATGCGGGCCAAGCAGCGCCGCCGGTTTCACGAAACTGCCGCAATTGCGCCCCGCATTGAATTGCGGATCAGGATCACCGGCGGTGCAATAGGGGAAACCGTGATCCTCGCCACTTTGGCGCACGCGGTGCAGCGTATCATTAGGCCATTCATTGCCGGCCCAGTCGCGGCCATTATTTGTGGCCCATAATTCACGCGTCACCGGGTGATGCGCCATACCGACACTATTACGCACGCCGCGCGCTTCAATGCGCCGGCCGCTGCCATCCGGATTGAAGGACACCAGAAGCGCGAATTTGTCACGATCAAATTCGCAGATATTGCAGTTGACTCCGACATTTGTGTAGATTCGCCCATCCGGGCCGAGTGAGGCGAATTTCCAATGGTGATTGCCGCCATGTTCCTGTTCAGTCGGCAGGGCGAAGGCCGCCGTCAGTTCAACCGGGGCCGGCACATTATCCAGATTGGCTTCGATATTGTCATAACGCAGCACGCGATTGGCCGCGAGAACATATAGGCTGTCACCAATCATCACCAACCCATTGGGCTGCACCAGGCGTTCGGCGATGATGCGCGTGCGCGTCGTGCCATCCGGATTGCGGCTGATGGCATAAACACGGCCAATGGCGCGCGTGCCAGCAAAGATGGTGCTGCGCGGACCTTCGGCCATCATGCGCGCGCCCGGAATGCCATGGGCGAAGACCTCGGCCTGGAAGCCGGGCGGCAGGCGAATCGCGCCCACCGGCACTTCGGCGAGCGGTGTCACCGTCAGGCGCGGCGCATGTGGCGCAAGGGTTGATCCTTCCGGGCGGCCCACCGCCCAGCCAGGCACGGGCGCCTGCTGCGCCAAGGCGGGTGCTGCCAGCATCACCGCTGTCAGGCCCATTACAAGCTTTTTCATCATGCTCTTTCTCCTCCCCAAGCCCCGAGGGGCAATGGACCTCATGGAATGCCGAAATGCGTCGCTTCGCAAGGGTAGAATCGGGCTTTTCATAACGGCCCGGCACAAATTTCGGCCAAAGGCGCCCCCGATCACGCCGCCAGCCGCGCCCGCGCATCCGCGCGCAGCATATCAGCGCCCTTTTCCGCAATCATGATCGTCGGGGCATTGGTATTGGTGGAGGTCACGGCGGGCATTACTGACGCATCAATCACCCGCAGCCCTTCAAGCCCATGCACACGGAGCCTTTCATCCACCACAGACATCACATCCGGCCCCATGCGACACGAACAGGAAGCATGAAATACCGTGCTGCCCACTTGGCGCGCATAATGCAGCCATTCCTGATCGGTTTGCACTTCGGGCCCCGGCATGGATTCCGCCACCATATGGCGTTGCAGCGCTGGCTTGCTGAACCAGTCACGCATCATGCGAAGCCCCGCGACAATGCTGCGCTGGTCGCGATCTTCCGCCAGGTAATTCGGATTGATGATGGGCTGTTCGCGCGGGTCTGCGCTACGCGCCTTGATGAAGCCCCGGCTTTCCGGGCGCATTTGCCAAACGCCGGCAGTCATGCCGGGCTTAGTATCCAGAACACGCGTTACGCCCGGCGCATAGCTCGCGGAAGCAAACAGCGCCTGCATATCGGGTGTGGCACTTTCCGGCAAAGCCTTGAAGGAAGCCGCAAGCAGCGATGCAGCATAGGTCAATACCCCGCGCCCCAAGACGGCGAATTTCAGCACCTCACCGGCCAGGCGCAGGCCGCGCGTGCGTTCATTCAGCGTGGCCACATCCTTCACCACGGCTTGCACGCGCACCAGGAAATGATCCTGAAAATTCCGCCCCACGCCGCGCAATTCATGCAGCACGGGAATGCCAAGCCCGACCAAATGTTCTGCATCGCCCACACCGGAAAGTTGCAGGATATGCGGTGAGCCAATGGCGCCGGCGGAGAGAATAACTTCCACGCCTGCATCAGCGCGTTCAATGACACCGGCGCGGGAGAATTCCACGCCCACGGCACGCTTGCCTTCAACGACCACGCGATGCACCAGCGCATTGGTCACCACGCGCAGATTTGGCCGCCCCATCGCGGGGCGCAGATAGGAACGCGCCGCACTCGCACGAAACCGCCCGCCGCGCGTTTGCTGCACCCAGCCGATGTGATCGCCAAGACCATGCGGCAGATCATTCAAATCATCCCGATACGCCCAACCCATTTGCTGGCCGGCTTCAATCGCCGCCTGGCAAAGTTCCGGCTGGTCCCGCGATGGCGAGGTATAGAGATAACCATCCTTGCCATGCGCGGCCCTGTCCGGCCCCTGCCATTTCTCGGATTTGTTGAAGTAAGGCAGCACATCACCCGAAGACCAGCCACGATTTCCAAGCTGCGCCCAGTGATCATAATCTTCCGGCTGAGACCTGATATAGATCATGCCATTGATCGAACTTGATCCACCCAGCACGCGGCCGCGCGGATAGTTGATTTCGCGCCCGTTCAGTCCGGAATCACGATCCGCCTTGAAGCCCCATGTTAGCGTCGGATGTTCAAGCAATTTCATATAGCCGGCGGGAATATGGATCAGCGGATTCCAATCCTTGCCCCCCGCTTCAATCAGCAAAACCTGATTCCCCGGGTCTTCCGAAAGACGATTGGCCAGCACACAGCCGGCCGAACCACCACCAACAATCACGTAATCTGCCTTCATGGCGCTTCCCTCATTTCCTTTTATCGCTTCAATCAAAGCGCAAATTCCAGCCGAGCCATTCACACAGCGCACGGCCCATTACCCATTCCAGATCGTTGCCCTTCAGCCAGGATAATTCCTCGGTGAAAAAGGTCACGCACTGGCGATAGCTGCAGGGCATGCGGGTGATATCCGTGCCCCAGAAAAACCGCTTCGGCCCAAAGGCGTCAAAAATCCGCTGTAGCCCATCATGGATATTGCGATACGGATAGGCTTTGGTTGAATAATGCGGCGCGCCGGTCGCCTTCACCGCAACATTGGGCAGCTTCGCCAGCGCCACCAATTCATCAAGCCTGGCGAAGGCCGCTTCATCCTGCCCCGTCCGCACCAGGCCGCAATGATCCAGGATCATTTTAAGGTTTGGGTGCGCTTCCGCAATTTGGCGAAATTCCTTGAGGAACAGACCACCCATGCAGGAAACCGGCAAGCCTTCTTTCTCTGCTGCCGGCCATAACCAATCCAGCGTGCCATCACGCAACCACACCTGTTCTTCCGGATGCAGCAAGGCCCAGCGCAAACCGAGCATGCCCGGTTGATTTTTCCAGCCATGAATCAAATGCCGCAATTCAGGCCGCGTTGGCGGGAATTGTCCCATCACCGCAAAACGCTCCGGATAGCGCTGTGCCGCTTCCACCGCGATGGCGTTCGAATCAGGGTCCCAGCTTGCCGGGGGATGGATCAGTGCCGCATGCACTCCAGCCTCATCCATTTCCCGCAAGGCTTCCTCTGCCGTGAAGGAAGAAACCTTGCGATGCAGGCCGGAAGGCGTGCCCTTGGACCAAATGTGAATCTGCGCATCAATGATTCTCATGAGAGCCGCCCCGTCATTGCGCGATAAAGCCACCATCAATCACCAACTCCGTCCCCGTGATGAAGGATGCCTCATCGGAAGCAAGGAACAGCACACCATAGGCAACCTCAATCGGCTCGCCCAGCCGGCGCAGCGGCGTCAGAGGAATCTTCGCGGCCCGCCCCGGACCATTCGTGCCCCCTAGCATCGGCGGCAAATAACCGGGATGCACAGAATTGACGCGCACCCCCTGCGGCCCCCAGCGCACCGCGGCATTTTTCGTGAGCAATCGCACCGCACCCTTGGAAGCGGAATAGCCCGGATGCCCTTCCGCACTACTGACAAACCCCATGATGGAGGAGATATTGACGATGGAGCCCTTGCCCTGCCCCGCCATCACCTGGCCCACCAAGGTCGTACCCAAAAATACGCCTGTCGCATTGATGGACATAAGCTGATTCCAGCCTTCCAGTGACAGCATATCGCCAACCGCACTGCCGCTGATGCCGGCATTATTCACCAGAATATCAATGCGCCCGTAATCGGATAGCGTGTTTTCGATCAGCCGCTTCCAATCCGCTTCCTGCGCCACATCCATGGCGATGAAACGCGCGCGGCCTTGGCTTGCGGTGATATCAGCCGCCAGCGCTTCCCCCAAATCGGCGCGGCGATCAGCGATGATGACAACAGCGCCTTCCTTGGCGAATAGCCTTGCTTCAGCTTCGCCCATGCCATGCGCGCCGCCGGTGATGATCGCAACCTTGTCCTTCAACCGCATTTCCGCTTCCTCCTGTCCTTATGCCCGTTGATACCAGGCCTTGCTTCGCATCACGATGGCCACGACGGAAAGCATGACCGGCACTTCCACCAGCACGCCAACCACGGTGGCTAAGGCCGCGCCGGAATCAAAGCCAAACAGACTGATTGCTGCCGCCACGGCCAATTCGAAGAAATTACTCGCGCCAATCAGCGCTGATGGTCCGGCCACCGCATGCGCCGATCCGCATTGTCGGTTCAGCCAATAAGCCAGCCCTGCATTGAAATAGACCTGAATGATGATCGGCACCGCGAGCAGCGCAATCACCAAGGGCTGCGCGATGATCTGTGGTCCCTGAAAGCCGAACAGCAGCACCAGCGTCAGCAATAGCGCCGAAAGTGATACGGGCCCCAACCGTCGCAACACTTGCGCCAGCGCTTCCACCCCACCCCGCGCCAGCAAGCGCCGACGCCAAAGCTGCGCCAGGATCACCGGTAGTAGGATATAGAGCAGCACAGAAAGAAACAGCGTATCCCAAGGCACGATAATAGCCGAAAGCCCCAGCAGAAACCCAACGAGCGGCGCAAAAGCGATGATCATGATCGCATCATTCAACGCGACCTGACTCAGTGTGAAATTCGGCTCCCCATCCGAAAGATTGGACCAGACAAAGACCATTGCCGTGCAGGGTGCCGCGGCCAGCAGGATCAGCCCTGCGATATAGCTTTCAATCTGCGCTTCTGGCAGTAATGGCCGAAATAGCCAGCCGATGAAAAACCAGCCGAGCAGCGCCATGCTGAAGGGCTTCACCAGCCAATTGACGCCAACCGTCACCAAAATCCCGCGCCAATGCTTGCCCACTTCCGCGATGGCACCAAAATCCACGCGCAGCAGCATGGGGATGATCATCAGCCAGATCAGCAGCGCAACCGGCAGATTGACCTTGGCGAGATTGGCCTCTCCCAAAAGGCGAAACGGCCCAGGCATCACGGCACCAAGCGCAATGCCCACGATGATGCATAAGGCAACCCAAAGGCTCAGATAGCGTTCAAAAAAGCCAAGCCCCGCTTTTGCCTTATCCATCTGGGCGGAACCTAACTCGCGCTTTTGACCGGGTTCGGCGATTGCATCTTTACCCCTGCCCATTCCTCATAAAGCTGCGCGATGGAAGTCATATCCGCTTCCGGGCCAAAACGGTTCTTCGCAATATTCAGCATTTCGCGCGCCAGCGCCGCCATGGGTGCGGGAAGCCCAAAGGCCGCAAATTCCGCCACCGCCAAGGACAAATCCTTGGAGACAATGGCATTGCTGGCGCCGCCGGAAAACTTCCCCGTCAAAACGGCACGCGGAAATTTGGTCACCGTAGAGCTATTGCGCCCCGTGCTGGCATTGATCACCTCGCACATCAGCGCGGTATCAATGCCAGCCTTGGCGCCAAGCGCGAATGCCTCGGATGTCAGCAGCATGCCTGCCAATGAGAGCAGATTATTCGCAAGCTTCATGGTCTGGCTAAGACCTGGCGTATCACCAATGGTGAAAACTGTGCGCCCCACCACCTGCAATAGCGGCATGACTTGCTGCAACGCTTCCGGCGCGCCGGAAGCAATCACGGCAAGCGCGCCGGATTCTGCGCCATGCACGCCGCCGCTGATCGGGCAATCAATCAGCGCAATGCCTTTTTCAGCAAGGCCTGACGCAATGCGGCGCATGGCCGCGCTGCCAATGGTGGACATTTCGATATAGGTGCGCACCGCGCCTTGCGCGCCGGCGATGCCATCCGCGCCCAAGGCCACGCGCTCAGATGTCTCCGCACTTGGCAGGCAGGCGAAGACCACGCTGCATTGCTGCGCCACCGCGGCGACCGAGCTCATCGGCTCCGCCCCCGCTTCGGTCGCGCGCTGCATGGCTTCAGGGCGGGGATCAAACACCAAAATGCGCTTGCCTGGATTGCGCTGCGCCCAATCCGCCATGCGCGTTGCAATTGGGCCACCCATGGCGCCCAGCCCTAGAAATCCGATGCGTTCGATATCCATGGCGCTGCCTTCCTCCCGCAGTCGAAGGGGCAGTCTTCACCGGATTGCGCGCAGTGAATAGCCTCAGCCCGGCTTCCGCCCCACCGCCAACCGCGCCACCGCCACAAAGGAACGCGGCCCATCCACGCCGCCCGCCAGATAGGCGCGGCGTGCGATTTCCTTGATTGGCGGGATACGTTCCGGCGGCAAGGCGGCGATGAAGGCGCCGGCAATGCCTTGCCCGCCCGCGGCCCAGGGGTCCCACCAATCCTTGAAATCCGGGAAATCCTGCCGAATAACGATATCGCCCTCCGTCACGGATTGAATGCCTGCTGCGGTGAACAAGGCGGCCATGCGCCCAGGCGCGCCAACCGGGTCCGCCCAATAGCGCGCGCGAAACGCCTCGCCTTCCGGCTCCGTGATGGCGACACTATCAGCGAAGGCGCGCAGAAACGAAAAACCTCCCGTGAAATCCCACATCGCCGCCGCGACCAGTCCGCCCGGCTTCGTCACGCGCAGCATCTCGGCCACCGCCTTTGCGCGGTCTGGGACAAATTGCAGCACCAGCAGGGAAAGCGCTGCGTCAAAAACCCCATCGGGCAGATCAAGCGCGCAGAGATCACCTTGGCGGAAATCACCGCCCGGCACGCGCGCCCGCGCGGCATCCAAAAAGGCCGGGCTGATATCAATGCCTGTGATGCGCGCAGATGGGTCGCGCGCTGCCAAAGCATCCGCCAGCGCGCCGGTGCCGCAACCCGCATCCAGCACCGCCACGCCGCCCGGAAACGCCAGCGCATCCAACATCTCATTCGCAAGCTTGCGGGACCAGCGGCCCATGCTCCGTTCATAAGCCGCGCCATTGGTCGCGGCGTAGCCGGACATGCGCCCTAATCCTCGTAGCGATAGCGGAAATTGCAGTGGCTTGCGCCGCCCATGATGGTTTGCGTGCGTTCCAGCTTCAGCTTCGGGTCATAGCCCTCACAAAACGCCCCATCACGATTGCAGGACAGGATGGCGCCAAGCTCCGCCAACCCCATGGCGCGATACATCTCCGCATAGCGGCAGCGCGTGACGTTGAAATCATAATGCTTGGCATCCTTGCGCAGCGTCTCAATTTGCAGCGCATCGCCCTTGGTCCATAGCGGCTGGAGGGAGATGAAATGTTCCAAGGATGGCTTCCCTTCCGGCCCCTGCTTGGCCATTTCGGCGGCGGTTTCCTTGGCAAGCTTGATGATGGCGGCCGATAGGATGGATTTTGCCTGCGCCTCCCCAAGTTGCGCCTTCATTTCCTCATAAATGCCCTTGGCGAAGGCGGCTTCGATCCGTCGCTGTTCAAGAATGCCTAAGCTTTGTTCGGCCATAAGCGCCTCCCTGGGGTTTGAGGGGGAAGCTTAGCCCGCCCGCCAAAACGGGCCAGTCCGAAAAAGACATAAAGGTATCTTTATATTCTTCTTTCCCTCTAGCCCTAAGCCCCGCCCCGTGTTACCCGCCGCGCCATATTGAAGGAGATCCCGCCATGGCTGCCCAAGACTACGTGATTAAAGACCTTTCCCTCGCCGCCTGGGGGCGGAAGGAAATTGCCATGGCCGAGGACGAAATGCCCGGCCTGATGGCGGTGCGTGCCGAATATGGCGCTTCCCAGCCGCTCAAGGGTGCGCGCATTGCGGGCTGCCTGCACATGACCATCCAGACTGCGGTGCTGATCGAAACGCTCAAGCATCTTGGCGCCGATGTGCGCTGGTCTTCCTGCAATATCTTCTCAACCCAGGATCACGCCGCCGCCGCCATTGCCGCGACTGGCACGCCGGTTTTCGCCGTGAAGGGTGAAACGCTCCCGGAATACTGGGAATATGTGCAGCGCACGCTGGAATGGGCCGATGGTGCGGAACCCAATGTGCTGCTGGATGATGGCGGTGACATGACGCTGCTCGTGCATTACGGGCTGCGCGCCGAACAGGGCGATACCGCCTTCCTGGACAAGGCGACGAATGAGGAAGAAGAAGTCTTCTTCGCCCTGATCAAGAATTGCCTGAAGACCAAGCCCGGCTGGTTCGCGAAGCTTGCGGGTTCGATCAAGGGGGTTTCGGAAGAAACCACGACAGGCGTGCATCGGCTTTACGTCATGGCCAAGGAAGGGCGCCTGCTTTTCCCGGCCATCAACGTAAATGACAGCGTGACCAAGTCGAAATTCGACAATCTCTATGGCTGCCGCGAATCCCTGGTGGACGCGATCCGTCGCGGCACGGATGTGATGATGGCCGGCAAGGTCGCGATGGTGTGCGGCTTTGGTGATGTGGGCAAGGGTTCCGCCGCGTCGCTGCGCAATGCCGGCTGCCGCGTGATGGTGAGCGAAGTTGACCCGATCTGCGCCCTGCAAGCCGCCATGGAAGGCTATCAGGTCGTTACCATGGAACAGGCCGCACCGATGGCCGATATTTTCGTGACCGCGACCGGCAATGTGGATGTGATCACGCTGGATCACATGCGCGCCATGAAGCATCGCGCCATTGTCTGCAATATCGGCCATTTCGATTCCGAAATTCAGGTGGCGAGCCTGCGCAACTACAAGTGGGATAATGTGAAGCCGCAGGTGGATGAAATCGAATTTCCTGACCAGAAGCGTATTATTCTTCTATCCGAAGGCCGGCTGGTGAACCTGGGCAATGCCACGGGCCATCCTTCCTTTGTGATGTCCGCTTCCTTCACCAACCAGACGCTGGCGCAGATCGAGCTTTGGACCAATACCTCCAAATACGAGCGCAAGGTCTATACCCTGCCGAAACACCTGGATGAGAAGGTGGCGGCGCTGCATCTGGCAAAGGTGGGTGCGACACTGACGCAGCTTACCGCGCAGCAGGCCGGCTATATCGGCGTGGATGCGCAAGGCCCCTTCAAGGCCGAACAATACCGTTACTGAAGTTTGATTTGGTCGTATTTTCCGAGCCGCCAAGTGATTCCACGTGGCTTGAAAATACTCCTGAATTTAACTCGCTGGGGCGTGGACATTGGCCGTGCCCCAGCGCAAGCATTCATGATAGGCGAATCGGGCAGCCCGCCCGCGCCACGCATGGATCACGCGCATGGACCTGAGCGCCCTTTTCTCTGCCCTGCTCATGGGCATTGTCGAAGGTTTCACCGAATTCCTGCCGATTTCCTCGACCGGGCATTTGATCCTGCTTGGCGAATTGATCGGCTTTCAGGGCCCGCCCGGCAAGGTTTTTGAAATCTCCATCCAGCTTGGCGCCATTCTTGCCGTCTGTTGGATCTATCGCGCCCTGATCATTGACCTATTGCGCGGCATGTGGCGGCCAGGGCGGGAACGCTATTACGTCATCAACCTCATGCTCGCCTTCCTGCCGGCGGCGATCATCGGCTTTTTGTTTCACAAGACAATCACGACGCTGTTGTTCAACCCGTGGGTCGTGTCCATTGCGCTGATCCTGGGCGGCATTGCCATTATCGCCATCGAAAAGCTGCGCCCGGCGCCGAGCATCCATAGCGTGCCGGAAATCGGCCCCTTGGCCGCCGTGCTGGTCGGGCTCGGCCAGGCTTTGGCGATGATCCCGGGCACATCACGTTCAGGGGCGACCATCATCACCGCGCTGCTGATCGGGGTTGAACGCCGGGCCGCGGCCGAATTTTCCTTCGTACTCGCCATCCCGACCATGTTTGCCGCCAGCTTCTACAGCCTTTGGAAAGTGCGCGCCGAGATTGACCCGAGCGCCTTCGGCCAGATCGCGGTCGGCTTCATCGCTGCCTTCATTGTTGCCTTCATCACCTTGCGCGCGGTGCTGGCTTTGATCGGGCGCATTGGCTTCACGCCCTTTGGCTATTACCGTATCGCGTTGGGCGGGTTGATGCTGGTTGTTCTGGCGCTTCGCTAGTCAGAAATGATCCCCCGCCACAGCTTCGCCTATGGCTCCAACACTGACGCACTTGATTGGCGCGATTGGTGCGCGCGCCATGGCCATGACCCGGCAGCCATTCGCCCAATCGGCCCCGGCATCCTGCCCGATGCGCGGCTCACCTTTGATTTCTTCAGTCCTAGCCGCGGCGGCGGGGCGCTGAATTTCCAAACCCGGCTCGGCGGTTTTGTCGAAGGCGTCGTGCTGGAAGTGTCTGATGCCGGCTGGCGAATGCTGGATCAGAAGGAAGGCGCACCCCACGCCTATCAGCGCCGCACACGCCACATCATCCTCCCCGATGGCCAAGCGCTTGAAGCCATTGCCTATCAGGTCGTGCCGGAACGCCAGCAGGGTTTTGTCGTACCCCCCGCCGCCTATCTGAACGCCGTTCGGCGCGGCTTCGCGGCCCATGGCCTGCACCCAGCCCCGCTGGAGGCCGCCGCGCGCGGCGAAGAAGGCTGCCATCACCTGCCCGATGTCTTTGTCTATGGCACGCTGATGCAGGGCGGCTTCTGGCACGGCCCCGCCGCCAAGGCCGGCATCGCGGCCATCACGCCAGCGCTTGCCATCGGCACGCTATTTGATCTTGGCGATTATCCCGCCCTCACGCTCGGCGCAGCCACGCCCATCCGGGGCGAAATCCTGACCTTTCAGGATATCGCAAGCGCCTTGCCGATTTTGGACGACATCGAAGATGCCGCGCCCGATGGCGCCGCTTCCGGCATGTATCGCCGCACCATCCTGACCGTTACGGATCAGGCCGGGGCACGCCGGCGCGCCTGGGCCTATGTGATGGCGCCAGAAAACTTGGCCGGCGCGCCCATCATCGCCTCAGGCGATTGGAGCGCGCACCAGCATCTCAAACGGGGCGGCTGAACCGCCCCGGCCAAATCACTGCTCTTCGTCGCGATCAGTGCCGACTTCGATATCCTCGCCGATATCCTCGGCGTCATCTTCCAGCTCTTCCGCGTCCTCAATCGCCTCATCGCCTTCGATATCTTCCACTTCGATATCATCGGTCTCGGCCTCCGGCGTGCCGGGCGCCTTCTTCAGCCGCTCATCCAGCGGGGTGGCACCATTGCGGCGCAGGCGCGGCTGTTCAGCCGGCTGTTCCGTGCCGCATTTCGGGCAGACCGCCGGGGCGCGGGTCAGGTCATAAAACTTCCCGCTGCAAGCAACGCAGGTCCGCTTCAGGCCGAGTTCTGGCTTCGCCATGGAAACGCCTCTTGAATTCCGCTGGGCGCGGGTTTGCAAAGGAACCACCCCGGCATGACCCAAAGCGATCCCGTAAAAATCAGGGAGGCGCGCATTGCCACGCCCTGCCCTGCCATGTCAAACCGCCCATATGTCCTCTGCCCCGCCCCGCCCCTTCCGCGCCAGCAAACCCTCGGCCCCGCTTTCGGGCAAGGCCGGGGTGGCCGGCGACAAATCAATCAGCCACCGCGCCCTGATGTTCGGCGCTCTTGCCGTCGGCACCACCGATATCACCGGGCTTTTGGAAGGTGAGGATGTGCTCCGCACCGCCGCCGCCATGCGCGCCCTGGGTGCCGAGGTTGAGAAACTCGGCCCGGGCCAATGGCGCGTCTCCGGCCGCGGTGTGGGCGGCCTGACAGAGCCCGCCGATGTGCTGGATATGGGCAATTCCGGCACGGCGGCCCGCCTGCTGCTCGGCCTGCTGTCCGGCCATCCGCTATTTGCGGTGATGACCGGCGATGCCTCACTCCGCCGCCGCCCCATGAAGCGCGTGACCGATCCGCTTTCGGCGACGGGGGCGCAATTCTGGACCCGCGAGGGTGGGCGCCTGCCGCTTGCCGTGCGCGGAGCGGCGGACCCTCTGCCATTGGATTACCGCCTGCCCGTCGCCTCGGCCCAGGTGAAAAGCGCCTGCCTGCTGGCGGGGCTATGTGCGCCAGGCACCACGCGGGTGGTGGAACCGGAACCGACGCGCGATCACACGGAAAACATGCTCCGCCATTTCGGCGCCATGGTGGCGGTGGAAGACACCGAAGAAGGCCGCGTGGTGCGCCTGGATGGCCAGCCGGAATTGAAGGCCGCGCCCATCAGCGTGCCGGGCGATCCCTCCTCAGCCTCCTTCCCGCTGGTGGCGGCACTTCTGGTGCCGGGGTCACGCATCAGCCTGACGCAAATCGGGCTGAACCCACTCCGCACCGGGCTTTTCACCACCCTTCGCGAAATGGGCGCCGCGCTCAAAATCGAAAATGCCCGGATCGAAGGCGGGGAGGCGGTGGGCGATATCATCGGTGAATTCACCGCGCTCAAGGCCGTGGATGTGCCGCCGGGCCGTGCCCCTTCCATGATTGACGAATATCCAATCCTGGCCGTGGCGGCTTCCTTCGCGCAGGGCACCACGCGCATGCGCGGGCTTGCAGAATTGCGCGTCAAGGAAAGCGACCGGCTGGCGGCCACCGCCGCGCTGCTTCAAGCCAATGGCGCCAAGGTCAGCATCGAAGGCGATGACCTGCTGGTCCATGGCACTGGCGCACCCCCTGCCGGCGGTGGCTTGGTCACCACGCATATGGATCACCGCATCGCCATGGCCGCGCTGGTCATGGGCCTTGCCACGCAAAACCCCGTCACGGTGGATGATGCGAGCTTCATTGACACTTCCTTCCCTGGCTTCGCCGCGCTGATGAACCGGCTGGCTGGGTCGGACGCGATCCGCGCGGCATGAAGCTTCCACCGGGGACTGTCATTGCGGTTGATGGCCCCGCGGCTGCGGGCAAGGGCACGCTCGCCCGGCGCCTGGCCGCCGAGCTTGGCCTGCCTTATTTGGATACCGGCCTGCTCTACCGCGCGGTTGGCCGGCGCGTCCTGGATCGCGGCATAGACCCGCAGGATGCCCGCGTAGCGGAAGCCGAAGCCCGCGCGCTGACCGCCGAAGACCTCGCACGCAGCGATTTGCGCGGCTCCTTGGCCGATATGGCCGCCAGCAAGGTCGCCGCCATCCCTGCCGTGCGCGCTGCCTTGCTCGATTTCCAGCGCCGCTTCGGTGCCGCCAAAGGTGCGGTGCTGGACGGGCGGGATATCGGCACGGTGGTCTTCCCCGATGCGCGCGTAAAACTGTTCATCACCGCTAGTGTGGCCGAACGCGCCCGCCGGCGCTTTCTGGAACTGACGGCGCGCGGCGTCGCCGCTGATCCCGCCCAGGTGGAAGCGGAAATCCGCGACCGCGACGCGCAAGACGCCAATCGTCCCGTGGCCCCCCTGAAGCCCGCACCGGATGCCATCGAAATAGATACAACCGCGCTGAATGCCGACCAAGCCTTCAGCGCTGCCCTGGCCTTGATCCGCAAAAAGCTTGAATCCGCTTGACGCGCCAAGCTGTCAGGCTCTAAGGACCCGCATCCTGTTCCGGTGCCAATCGGCGCAGCGCCCGTCATTGGGCCGGCAAAGGGTGGTCCGTTATCCCGCTCATCACATCTGGGCCAGCCAGCGCCAAGCGCCGGGGCCAAGCCGTGCTTCCCCCAAGGGTGGAAGGGCGCAGACCAAATGGCCGCTCCCGCGGCCCATACAGGACACATAAACTTCATGGCTACTGCCACCAGCCTCGCCAATGCCGGCGAGGAGGATTTTGCCGCACTTCTCGATGCCACGCTTGGCCCGGATACGGGTTTTGCCGGCTCTGTCGTCACCGGGCGCGTGCTGCGCATTGATGGTGATTTCGCGGTTCTTGATGTTGGTCTGAAAAGCGAAGGCCGCGTCCCGCTCAAGGAATTCGCCGCTCCGGGCCAGAAGCCCGAAGTGAAGCCCGGCGATGTCTATGAGCTTTTCGTTGAGCGTTATGAAGATCGCGATGGTTCCATCGTGCTGTCGCGCGAAAAGGCGCGGCGCGAGGAAGCCTGGACGACCCTCGAAAAATCCCACCAGGCCGGCATTCGCGTCAATGGCGTGATCTTCGGCCGCGTGAAGGGTGGCTTCACCGTTGATCTTGGCGGGGCGGTTGCCTTCCTGCCGGGCTCTCAGGTGGATATCCGCCCGGTGCGTGATGTGATGCCGCTGATGGGCAATGCGCAGCCCTTCCAGATCCTGAAAATGGATCGCGCGCGGGGCAATATCGTTGTCTCCCGCCGCGCCGTTTTGGAAGAAACCCGCGCCGAGCAGCGGAGCGAACTGATCCAGGGCCTCAAGGAAGGCATGATCCTGGATGGTGTCGTGAAGAACATCACCGATTACGGCGCCTTCGTGGATTTGGGCGGCGTGGATGGCCTGCTGCATGTCACCGACATCGCCTGGCGGCGCATCAACCACCCGTCAGAAGCACTCACCATCGGTATGCCCGTCAAGGTGCAGGTGATCCGCTTCAACCAGGATACGCAGCGCATCAGCCTTGGCATGAAGCAACTCATGTCCGATCCTTGGGATGGTGTGGCGCTCAAGTATCCGGTCGGTGCGAAATTCTCTGGCCGCGTGACCAACATCACCGATTACGGCGCCTTTGTGGAGCTTGAAGCCGGTGTTGAGGGCCTCGTGCATGTGTCCGAAATGTCCTGGACCAAGAAGAACGCGCATCCCGGCAAGATCGTTTCCACCTCAGAACAGGTGGATGTGATCATCCTGGATGTGGATGAACCGAAGCGCCGCATTTCCTTGGGCCTCAAGCAGGCGCAGGGCAATCCGTGGGAGCTGTTCGTGGAAGCGCATCCGGTGGGCTCCACCATCGAAGGCGAGATTCGCAACATCACCGAATTCGGCCTGTTCATCGGTGTTGGCGCGGAAATCGACGGCATGGTGCATATGTCCGACATTTCCTGGGACGAAGCCGGCGAAGCCGCGATGCAGGCCTACAGCAAGGGCCAGATGGTCAAGGCGAAGGTGCTGGATGTGGATGTGGAAAAGGAACGCATCTCGCTTGGCATCAAGCAGCTTCAGGCCGACCCGGCCGCCGAAGTGCTGGACCGCGTGCGCAAGGGTGATGTCGTCACCTGCGTTGTCACCAAGGTTGAACAGAACGGCATCGAAGTGAAGGTGGATGAAGTGCTGACCGGCTTCATTCGTCGCGCTGAATTGGCCCGTGACCGTGGCGACCAGCGCCCCGACAAATTCGCCATTGGCGAAAAGGTGGATGCGAAGGTCACCGCCGTGGATCGCGCCGCGCGCCGCCTCACGCTCACCATCAAGGGCAAGGAAGTGGAAGAGGAACGCGAAGCCATGCGCGAATATGGCTCGGCCGATTCCGGCGCCTCGCTCGGCGATATCCTGGGCGCGGCTATCCGCCGCCGCCGGGAGATAACCGGGGAAGAGTAATTCCTGGGTCACGACGGACAGGCTGTCAGCCCCGGGGTGGCAACGCCCCGGGGTTTTTCATGGGTATAGATCGGCGTTCAGCGTCGTAGCCGGCCTTGATGCTGGCGATGTGCAAGAACGCTTCATAATGCCTCACCGATCTTCAAAAATAAGCGCTCAAAGCGCGTCAACTCATCGTGCTTCAGCGCTGACAACGTCAGGCTTGGCAGTAAAGCCTGAGCAACGCGGTAGTGATTGAAGCCACCATCTCTAAGCAAAGAGAGCTGGCTCGGTTAGTTTGGACAATTCTGGTGCGTTCCCTAAGTGGATGTCTCCCTCGGTTAGGCCGCCATCGGGATTGATGGTAGCGCGGTAAAATAGGCCTCGTCCGGCGTTTGACCGTCAAGGCTCGAATGGGGCCGACGGGTGTTGTAGAAGCCATTGATGTATCGGCCAAGCGAAGCCCGCGCCTCAGAGACGCTGGCATAGGCCCGCAGGTAGACCTCCTCATATTTGATGCTCCGCCAGAGCCTTTCCACGGAAACATTGTCCCGCCACGCCCCTTTGCCATCCATGCTGATCGCGATCTCGTGACGTTTCAGCAGCTCCGTGAAAGCCAGGCTCGTGAACTGTGACCCCTGATCCGTATTGAAGACCTCGGGCTTGCCGTATCTTGCGAGCGCCTCCTCAACAGCCTCAACGCAAAAGCCTGTGTCGCGCGTGATCGAGAGCCTCCAGGCCAGGACCTTCCGGCTGAACCAATCGATGACGGCGGCAAGATAGGCGAAGCCGCGCGCCATGAGGATGTAGGTGATGTCCATTGCCCAGACCTGATTGGGTCGCAGGATCGGCATGTTCCTCAGCAGATACGGGTAGATTTTTTGTCCCGGTTCCGGTTTCGAGGTATTCGGGCGGCGGTAGATCGCCGCGATGCCCATCCGCTTCGTCAGCCTGGCCACATGCAGACGCCCAGCCGAAAAGCCTTCCTTTTTCAGTAGGCCCTGCATCATCCGACTGACCGCGAAAGGGTATTCCAGATGCAATTCATCGATCCGGC
>JADCFA010000033.1 GCA_020249775.1 Roseomonas sp.
CCTGCCTCCTGGTCGGTGTTGATCCAAAGACGGTGCGGCGCGAATGCCTGCCGGACCATCCGGAAATCCGCCATGAGATGGATGAAATTGCCAAGCAGAGGCGCCGATTTGGCTATCGGCGCATTGGTATCATGCTGGAAGGCAAGGGTATGGAGAACCATAAGAAGCATTATCGCCTGTATCGGGGGGCCTACCCCGCGTCTGCACGACCGGAGTTTGGCCGCTTACTTGCTCCAGATCGCTATGCTCGGCGGGTACCTCAACCGCAACCACGATCCGCCCCCCGGGAACATGGTCAAATGGCGCGGATTGACGCGTCTTCACGATATCGCACGTGGCATACATATCGGCTAAAAACGACGATGTGGGTAATTGAAAGGCTCCCCGGATGGATACGACCTTCGCCGCCTTACGGGACCAACCATGGTAGAAGGAGCCTAGACGATTCATGCATAAATGGCGCCAAAGAATACGCCAAATTCAACACACGACGGCCTGTGCCATCAGCAAAGCCAATTCCTTGTCATTGAATTTCTGGGCTTTCGCAATCAGAGCGCCTAGCCTTTCTTCGGGATTCTCCAGGCGCTTGCCATCCTTGATAATCTGTTTACCCAGCTTTCCATGAATTCGAAGGAATATCGCGCCCATTCGGCTGGTGTATTCAAGCCCAGCTCTCGCGCATGCAGGAAAATCTGCTGCGCGCGGGGAACCCTCACGCCACCGCCGGTTATGGGGCTGGCCAAGTAGTCGGTCTCTCCATCGCCAAGGGACCGGTTTAGCAGATAAGAATTCAAATCCGCGCAGGCCTTCGCTGCTGCGGCGCTTTCTTCCGCTGATTGCGCCGGCGCAAGAATCTGGCTACCGATCAACGTCACAAGGGTTCTCACCAACTCGGGCAAAGCAATTCCCTTCGGATGGAGGGCATCCGCAATTTCCCCCAGGCTTCGTGGCTTATGATCTGCCATCAGGCCGATAAGTGGCCGCGTTATCTCCTCGCTTAAGGTCACCTCGCTGAATCTGGTCTTGATCACCAAGGAAAATACGTCGCTTGGATCGAAAACAAGAATCAATCGTTCCGCGCGCAATGCCTTTGCCTGTTCGGGCGCAGTCATTCTTCCAGCGCCCCTGAGCCAGTAATCCTGGCGAAATTGTTCGTTCGTCATGAAGCTTTGTACGCTTTCACGGAATACCGGATCCGGAATCTCTGCCAGGAAGGCGCGGTGTTCCTCGGTCAGGCGCACATAATCAAGAAGATTCAGGTAATCGGACGAACAGACATACTGCACCTTGGCGGCTTCAAGCTGTTTCGCCATTTCCGCGAAATACATCGGGTCCCAGTACCGATTGAAAAACTCATGCGTTAGGTAATTGACGGATTGCTTTTTCATCTGTTCCAACCTTCGTCCGATATTTGGCGCAGCATGGACAAAGCTTGGTTCGGTGCTTAGAAGCCGATTGATGAACGTGAAGGCATCTTCGACCCTGCTTATGATGCCCTGGCCTCTCGCGCTCATTGCATTGAAATGCTGTATCATGAGTTCTCTTATGGGGGCGAAATCGGCCCAACCCGGAAGGGTATTGTAGGAAATATAGAGCAGCCCGCCCAGTTTCAGCTTTCGGCGCACAAAATCAACAATGACGGCTCGATTATCCGCGGATATCCAGGACCAGATGCCATGTAATCCGATAAAGTCGAAATCCGGCAGATCTCTTCTATTGCAGAATTCAGCAAAGGCTTGGTCGAAAAGCTTGATGTTGGCGCCAGATGCAGTGGCCATATTGCGTGCAAAAAGTGCCTGTGAAGCATTGAAATCCGTGCCATACCATTCCGTGCTACTTGCCGCCGCATGGATATTGGCAGAAAGGCCCAGACCAAATCCTAATTCGCATGCAACATTGATCTTAGGACAGGCATAGCCGCTGCTCTACAACGCTAAGCGCGACCGAAGAGGGTTAAGCTGTCTCTGATAGTCAGCAGAATAGTTGATTTCCGTGATATAATCGGAAGATATGTAAGAATTTGTATCAGACATTGTGGGCGCACCCTTTCCAGTTTTCCTGCGGCAGCATTCCTAAATCCCCGAACAGCCTTTCTTGTAAAAGCACCGTCGTGAATAGGTTGAACCAAAATTCCTCACAATGCCAGACCAACTCTACCTCCCGGCTACGGGTGTTTTTGACTCCACCAAATCGAACACTCGCCTGGAGCGGGCTCCGTTCATCTCCCTTTACGAGGACCGCCCGCGCCCATTGTTTGGTCGTAACTTCCGAGCCGCCAATTGCTTCCACTTGGCTTAAAAATGCCCTAGCCGACATCCCATTTCTTCAGTCTGAAAGCCGTGATAGCCTTTGAGGATGTCAGGAATTTCACCAACTCATTAGCCTTAACCGCAAGCTTGGCATGGGTAGGGGAAGCCATAATGAAGGAGATCCTCTTTTGAACGGTTTCTGGAACCGGTCCCACCAAAACCACCTGAGGCGTCGCCAAAAAAAAGGTAGCAGGCCTATGCCAAGTTCGGCGCCATTGATGACGGCGTCGGAAATAGCGTTTTCAGTCTCTGTCGCAATGAATTGGACCTTTGGCCTTATTTCTGCACTGATGCCAAGCGTCTCCAGCACCGACATGATATGGGCACCCACGAAAGAGCCTTTGGCAGGATCGCCGATCGCGATGGAACGCGCATCAAGTAAGGCGGAGAGGAAGGCTTCCTCGGTGCGTAGATCCGGCTGCGGAGACCCTGGCCTCACTGCAACACCGATGTTCGCCTGCGCTATGATGTCGCGGGGGGAGGCGCTGATCTTTCGTTCCTTTTGCAGGGCTTCCCATTGCGGTGGGGAGACGATCACAAGGTCAGCGGCATCGCCGCGGCGCACCCTTTCAGTAATGGTGGCCGCATTAGCATATTCTACCTTAACCCGAAGGCCAGTTTCCCTCTGGAATTCAGTTAGCAATTCCTGCATCACACGTCGCAAAGCGCTGGCGCATAAAAAAACCAGATAGGTTGCGGGAACATCACTCATGGACAAATGGGTGATACCGCTAGAGCGTGTAGGCGGCCCATGAACAAGAAACGTGTTCAAACCCAACCGCGCCGCCGGTCCGCGTGTCCGAATTTCCATTGGGCGGATACGATGCGGGCGTAGTTTTAGCTTCAGGTGGAAATCCAGTGCAGGCCCAGCAAAAAAGCGCGTAAGAGCGTCGAGGCTTCGGTATCTGGTGCCGCCGGGCAGGAGAGTATTGAATTCCTCCGGCTCTAGCGGACCTATACTCAGCGTGAAGCAGCCGCATTCGCCCTCCCTATGAGCCCATAGAAAGCCAATCGGCCAACAACGCCGAGTGTCTGGTTTAATTGGGCTAGGCCTAATTTGCTAGCGGGAACTCCAAAGGAGGTTCTTTACTTTCTCACCTCGGGGAACAGGAGCATTGAATTTATGATTATAAAACCGCATCACATTGAGAACTCAGCACGCGCCGCTTCATGCCAGGGCGGCACGCATAGCTCTCACGCCACTCCTGACCGCTAACCCATGAGCGGTAACCTCCGCGACCTGGTTGGCCGCCTTGCCCCATCCAGCCGCAAATCGCTGGAACGGGCCGTGAATGCCTGTGTGCTCGCGACCTATTTCGCGGTGGAGCTTGAACATGTGATGCTGGAATTGCTCCGCCCGCCCTGTCAGGATTGGCAAGCGATCTTCCGTACCTATGAAATTGATGCCGCTGCGGTGGAAGCGGAGCTGACCAAGGGGCTGAATGGCCTGCCGCGCGGCAATGGGCGCACGCCAAGCTTCCGGCCCTTGCTGGCCGAAGCCATGCAGAAAGCCTGGATGGTGGCCTCAATCGGGCTCGGCGCCAGCTCCGTCCGCTCCGGCGCCCTGCTGCTTGGCATTCTGCAGCGGGAAGCCTGTCGCAACGCCGCCGTTGCGGCCTGCCCATTGCTTCTCAAGATCCCGCAGGAACATCTGGCTGCGAATCTGAAGGAAATGCTCGCGCTTGTTCAGGAAGATGGCCCGCCCGGCGCGCAGCCCACGGCCGAAGGCGGGGTTACGCGTGGCGGCGCGCTTGATCTTTACACCACGGATCTGACAGGCGCCGCCAGCGCCGGGCGGCTAGACCCTGTCCCCGGCCGGGATGCGGAAATCCGCCAATTGATTGATATTCTGATGCGCCGCCGTCAGAACAATCCGATCCTTACCGGGGAGCCAGGCGTTGGGAAGACTGCGGTTGTTGAAGGCTTCGCGCAGCTTGTTGTCTCCGGCCAGGTGCCGGAAAAGCTGAAACGTGTCGCGGTTCGCGCGCTTGATATTGGTCTGCTCCGGGCAGGTGCCGGGGTGAAGGGTGAATTTGAACAACGGCTGAAGGCTGTTATCGCGGAAGTCGTAACAGCGCCAATGCTCATCATCCTATTCGTGGATGAAGCGCATACGCTGATTGGCGCCGGCGGACAGGCGGGCCAGGCTGATGCCGCCAACCTTCTGAAGCCCGCCCTGGCGCGGGGGGAGCTTCGGACCATCGCTGCGACAACCTGGGGCGAATACAAGCGCTATTTTGAAAAGGACGCAGCCTTGGCGCGCCGTTTCCAGGTGGTGAAGGTTGCCGAACCGGATGATGCCACCACGCGCATCATGCTGCGCAGCGCCGCACCGCGACTTGAAGCGCATCATGGCGTGCGCGTTACGGAAGAGGCAGTGGCCGCGGCGGTGGCGCTTTCCTCGCGCTATATCGGCGGGCGCCAGCAGCCCGAAAAGGCAATGTCCGTGCTGGATACTGCCTGCGCGCGTGTCGCTGTGGCACGGGATGCCGTGCCTGGCGTGATTGCTGATGCGGCCAGCAGGCTGGAAGCGATTGCCGCCGAAAGCAAAAGGCTACAGCGCGAGAATGAGGAAGGCCGTGACCACCGTGCGGAACTCGATACGCTGGCCGCAACACAGGAAGCCACAAGACAAGCCCATGCCGAACAAACGGCGCGGTGGGTTGCGGAACGTCATGCCGCTTTGCACATCCGCCAGCTTATGGAAGACACAGCCATCAGCGACCGCGCTGGCGAACTGCAAGCCGCGCGCGCGCGTTTCGCGTCGCTTCATGGGGAAGCGACGCCGCTGGTCCCCTTTGAAGTGGACGGCCCCGCCGTGGCCGAGGTGGTAGCCGGTTGGACCGGCATACCAGTGGGGCGCATGGTGCGTGATGAAATGTCGGCCATACTGGAAGTTGAGACGCAGTTGAACGCGCGTGTCATCGGCCAACCGCATGCCATTGCCATGCTGGCGCGCCGCATGCGCACCTGGCGCGCTGGCTTGGCCGAACGCGGCAAGCCTGCTGGTGTCTTTCTCTTCTGCGGCTCGACCGGGGTTGGCAAGACTGAAACAGCACTAGCGATGGCCGATTTGCTCTTTGGGGGGGATCGCGGCCTTACGGTGATCAATATGTCGGAATTTCAGGAAGCCCATACCGTGGCGCTCCTGAAGGGTGCCCCGCCGGGCTATGTGGGCTATGGGCAGGGCGGTGTTCTGACAGAAGCGGTGCGGCGCCAGCCCTATTCGGTCATATTGCTGGATGAAATTGAAAAGGCCCATCCCGATGTCACCGATCTATTCTATCAGGTTTTTGACAAGGGCCGGCTTGAGGACGCGGAAGGCGTCGAGATTGATTTCCGCCACTGCGTTATCATCATGACATCAAACCTGGGCACGGATTCTATTGACGCGGTGCTGGCCAATGCAGAAGGACAGGTGCATTCAGATATGCTTACGGCGGCGATAAGGCCGGAATTGCTGCGCCGCTTCAAGCCTGCATTCCTGGCGCGCTGCACCATCGTGCCTTATCTGCCACTTGGGGAAGAACAGTTGGCCGAAATCATTCGACTGAAGTTGGACCGCGTGCGCGCCCGCTTCCTGGAAAGCCATCGCGCAACACTCAACATCGCCTCTGAGGTCGAAGATTGGTTGCTGCAGCGCTGCCTGGATACCGAAGGCGGCGCCCGATCGATTGACCAGGCCTTGGAGAATTTCGTGCTCCCGGCGCTTTCGTCGGCGGTGCTGGGGCGTATCGCGGAAGGAAGCGCGTTTGATCACGCGCAGGTGGCCTTCTCGGCAGAAGGGAGACTCGAAATCATTCTTGAGGCGGTCAGCACATGAGCGGACCTTTGCCGCAGGACCAACGTTAGGCGAAACAGTATCTGGCGATTAAGACCGAAGCCGGCGATCAGAAGCTACAGCTCTCCTCCATCATTGGTGCCGAAAGGTTATCCGCACCCTACGCCTATGAACTTGAACTCTACACGACAGTGGCCGGGCTCGCCTGGGAAGATTTGGTCGGTACCGAAGCGACGGTGACGATCAATGGAACCGGCAAGGATTCCGATACGCGCCATATTCATGGAATCTTCAGTGAATTTGCGCTGGCGGGATCGCGCCAAGCCACAAAGGAATCATTTTTTCGGGCGACACTCGTACCACGCCTCGCCTTGCTCGACCTGAGGCAGGATTGCCGAATTTTTCAGAACAAGAGTGCGCTTGACATCATTAATCAGGTGCTTGCGGACGGCGGCGTGACGAATATCGATTCCCGCGTGACCGCAACCTACAAGCCACGTGAATACTGCGTGCAATGGCGCGAGACCGATCTCAATTTCATCATGCGGCTTATGGAAGATGAGGGAATCTTTTTCTGGTTCGAACACGCCGAGGGTACGGATAAACTCATTCTGTCCGACGATGCGGACGGCCACAAGGATTTGCCCGTTGTGCCCGCCGTCACCTGGTCGGGCGTGGAAGGTTTTCCGTTTCAGGATGATCAGGTGCGCGATTGTAGCCTGGTGATGCGGGTGGTACCCGATGCTGTCGGTGTGGATGCATGGAGTTTCGAAACACCTTCGACCGCGCTTTATGCTCGCAAAACCGGCAAATCATCAAAAAACACGATCAATGATTGGTGGCACCTGCACAGGGACAAGGATACGGGGGAAAAGCTTGCGGGCATAAGGCTTGGTGCCTATGAGATTGGCAAGAAGCTGCTGCGCATCCGCGGCAACAACCGATATTTCTGCTGTGGCGGAAAGTTTGGTCTATCCAAGCATCCTGAAGGCGCATTGAACGGTTCCTGGGTTGTGATGGAACAACATTTGCGCGCCACACCTGAGGAATTTCAATGTGAGGTCACGGCCTTCACGGCGACCTCGATATTCCGTGCCCCGCGCCTGGCTGAACGACCAACCATTGCCTCCGCGCAGACGGCGATTGTCGTCGGCACCTCAGGCGAAGAAATAGAGACCGATAAATACGGGCGCGTGAAGGTGCAATTCCATTGGGATCGGGTCGGCAAGAAGGACCAGAACAGTTCCTGCTGGATGAGGGTGGCGCAGGGTTGGGCGGGCGCCGGCTGGGGAAGCATTTTCATCCCACGGATCGGTAGTGAAGTCGTTGTGAGTTTTCTGGATGGCGATCCTGACCGGCCACTCATCACCGGCAATGTCTATAATGCGGAAAAGACGGTCCCAACCACGCTTCCGGGCGATAAGACCAAATCCACGATCAAGTCCCGCACGTCACCAAATGGTGACGGCAAATTCAATGAAATCCGCTTTGATGACAAGGTGGATGCAGAGGAAATCGCGATCCAGGCGCAGAAAAACCTGACTCTTATGGTGCTGAATGACCGCACTTCCACGGTGACCAATGACGATACCCTCACGGTAGACGGCAAGCGGACCGTCAAGGTCAAGAAGGATCTGAGCCTTGAGGTAACCGAAGGCAATGAGGCTCACGCCATCAAAGCGGGCACGCGCAGCGTTAAGGTAAAGGGTGACGAAACCCATACCAATGAGGCCAAATTTACGCATCAGGTTGATGGCGATTATGCGTTGACTGTCAAAGGCAAGATGACGATTGATGTCACCGGGGGGCTGACAATCACCGCTGAAAAGATCACCATAAAGGCAAGTTCAGGTGAAATCAGCGTGGAAGCGGCAACCGACCTCAAATTAAAAGGCTCCAAGGATCTCAAGGCAGAAGCTGGTGTCAATCTCGAAGCCAAGGGCACGCAGACAAAGCTCATGGGTACCGCACAGGTGGATGTCAACGGCGCCGTAGCCAACTTCAAGGCCGATGGTATGAGTGAGATTAGCGCGGGCGGTATCCTCACCGTCAAGGGTGCGCTCGTGAAAATCAACTAGGCGGAGCCGCGATGGCCCAGGTTGACTGCGATGCGGTCTGCGGGGTCGCCAAGCCGGCGCAATTACCGTCAGCCAACGATCTGCCTAGCCCCTCTGAACTCGGCATTCCGCCTGGCATGGTGCAGGATTTGGCCTCTCGTGCCGTGCTCGCTGCTGATCTGAAGTCACGGGTCAGCGCAGCCGCACTTGCGGCGATTCCGGCGATTGGCGGTGGTACGGCACTGGCACGCGGCGCTGCCCTTTTGACCAAGTTGCGCGATCGCGTGCAAAGCGCAGAGGCAATGGCGGAAGCTTTGCGCCATAAGGGAAAGGCGCTGGAACAGGACGCGGCAGCCACGCTCGCGGCCCATGTCTCAGCGCCTAAGGCTCAAGCCTTGGAGGCCATCGGGGCGGCCCGCGCCGCCGCGGAGGAAGCTAGGGCCAAGGCAGTCGCTGTTGAGCAAGCGGTGCGAGATGGACTCGCAAAGGGTCAGACGGATGTAAAGTCCTTGATCGCCTCTGTCCAAGGCGCGGGAGACAAGCTCACTGGCATGGCAATGCAGATGTCTGAAGCTGCCAAGGCGCGTATTGCGGTGATTGAAGCGGGATTGCTTGATCGGATGAACCTTGCCCAAGCGAGCCTTACCAGGCTTGGTGTCGCTCCCGTCGTTCCCCCAATTGATGCAGCACGGCCGGATCCACGTGAGAGGCAACCTCGCGATAAGGATCAAGACGATGACCATCCAGGCGATGATGATCGATCCAAGAAAAACCCGCCCGAAGAAGCGCGCCCGGGACAAACCTTGGAAAACCCGATGAATCTTTTCCGCGATCGTTGGGCTTCCTTGCGTGACGAGGCGGTTAATGGGCTACCCAGCGGGCCAAATTTTATAAGTCTCAATCTGCCCGCGCTGCCCGGATGGAGAAGCTTGCAACAAGCGGGCATGACCGATTGGCGTTCGCGCATGAAATCCGAAGCGGCCAGTCGCTGGACTTCTTTGCGTGCCGGCTTGCTTGCCGGTGCCCTGGCGCCACCGCCGATGCCCACCTTCAATTTTAACGTTGCTGATCCTTGGGGGGAATTGTGGAATACGGCAAACTTGAGCGTAGACTTGCCTATCCTGCCGGCGTTACCGCAACTGCCTTCCCTCCCTGCGCCGCCGGAAGGCCGCATTGAGCTACCTCCCGTGGATGCGGCCGCCATGGCTGCTCTTGCCGCCGCCGCCGAAATGTTCCGAGAGCTTTTCGGCAGAAGCCTAGCCGAACCTGGCGCGCTCGATGACCTTGCCGAGACAATGGAGAGCCTGGATGATTGCCTATCCGAACAGGCGCCCATAACCCCGGAAGCCCAAACGCACCTTGCCGAATGGGCAAGCTTGGCGTCGTCTGTGAGGTCAATGCGCGATCAGATGAAGGTAGATCTATCGTTGCCGAACATGGGTGAAGCCTGGACAAAGGCGCTAGCCGCCTTGCAGCAGGCGGCAACCGGGCAAGGCTTCGCAGCCTGGCAACAGGAACGTGCGCGGGCCATTTCAGAATGGCTTTCCCTGGATCGAGCAGCAGCGGCGCTGGACATGCCCGTCAATGGCACTGACGCGCTTGGTGAATTGGGTGACCTTCTAAACAGACTTGCGGATTATGACCTGCCTTCGATCAGCGATATGGTGCAGCTTGGGTCGTTATTGTCCATGCTGGATTCCCTGCGAAGAATCCGCGATGGCTTTGGCGTAGACGCCCTGCGTGCTGGCGCAGCTTCCCGCTTGCGCAACATGGCAGACCAAGTGCGCAGCAATCTACAAGGCCGTATGGACAGCTTTGCCACCATGGCGTCCGCCGCCCAGGGCATGAAACATGCATCCTTGGAACGTTTTGCCCGCATAGATCGCGCCCAAGCGGCCGCGCTTGGGCTTGAGACGCTGACAATGGACAGAAGCCCGATCATGAGCCAAGCGCCGGCGGCCCTTGCCACGCTGAACACGGCGCGGGCGATCCGGCAGCGGTCGCCAATGCGCCCGGGGCGCGGGCGCCCGCGCCGGGCGCGTCGGCGGTGAGTAATACCAATTCCCACAGTTTAGTATCCGCGCACTCATTTCCACAGCCCGATCGACATGATGCGCCATGGCTGGCAGATGAGCCTGTTCCATGCGTGACAGCAGCGATAGACAATTTCCTGATGACGACGAAACACACGATTGGATAGACAATTGTCGGCAACCGCTGTCTGCGGGCCACCTTGCGCCGGAGTACATTGATTTTGCGATCTGCGCTGGCGATGTGGGTCGGAGGCGGCTTGGGTGGATGGTGCTGCGACTGACAGCGCTCTTTCGAGTGCTCCCAGTCACAATATCATCGCCAAAATCCACTCATGTCGCGAATAGCGCGTAGAGGTCTGATAGCGTCATATTGCCGACTAGGATCACATCATCACCCGCACCACCCACAAAGTTGTTCGCCAGCCCATTGCCTATCAGCATGTCATTGCCTGCACCGCCCGTGACGGTGATGCCGGAAACGCCAGCTGTGATTTGCAGTGCCTCCACATGATCAGGCATCGTGATGCTGGCGGAGGTAATGATGGTATCTGCGCCGCCTCCACTGTTTTCGATGATCTGATCGAGCGAGTCACTCACAAGGAAGATATCATTCCCTTCGCCCCCAGAAAGGGTGTCATTCCCATCGCCACCGTCAATCCGGTCATTGCCGGCTTCACCGAAAATACGGTCATTGCCATTGCCACCAGTGACGCTGTCAGCACCGCTACCGCCATAAACCGTATCAGCGCCGCCTTCACCATTGATACAATCGTTGCCATCGGCACCAAGGATTGAATCACTGCCATTCCGGCCGAAAACGGTGTCATTGCCTGCCATCAGGTCAATGGTATCCGAGCCAAAGGTGCCTTCGACCGAATCGTTATCTTCACCAAGGAAAAAACTGGACCCGGCGGGCAGCAAGCTTTGCGCCGCGATCACCGTCGCGTTGCCACCGACGCTCGTGGTAAAGGTGACAAAATCACCTTCGGTGGCAGACAGCGTCCAGGATGACGCATCCTCAAACCACAAGCTATCATTGCCGCTTCCAAAAACGCCCAGCACGTCATTATCCGAAAGCGCCACAACTCGGCTGGCGGACAAATTAAGGGTGTTGCCACCACCGGCAAGATTGATCGCTTCAATACCGCTTACAGAACCAAGCGAAGCCGCCGAGATATTGCCACCCGTCGTTCCAAAGAAGGACAATACATCATTGCCGGCGCTGTCGTTGACCGTATCAGCGCCCGACACATTGGCTATCAGGTAAAGATCGTCACCTGACCGCCATCCAGGAAATCATTGCCGGCGCCGCCATCCAGCGTATCGGCACCATTCCCGCCCCGGATGGTGTCCGCCCCAGCATCGCCCCAAATACTGTTATTGCCTGCGGGGTCCTGGAACCAGTCATTGCCGGTGCCACCGGAAATTGTATCCGCACCATTGCCGCCATCTATAAAGTCATTGTCATTGCCGCCCAGGATACTGTCATTGCCTCCGAAGCCGCCAATGGTATCATTACCATCGCCGCCAAAGAGCCAATCATTGCCGTTGCCACCAACGATTGGATCGTTTCCGGGCCCACCATCAACAGTCGAAGCGCTTGTTCCGGACATGACTTTGGGCTCCTTATCAGTAGCGCTTAGGGGGTGGGGCAAAGCCTCGGGCCATTGCTGGCCGGGATGGACAAGGGGCGCGAATGCCGCAGCTTTAGCGAAGTCACAGGCAGCCCTTCAACTTCGGGGCCGAAGTCCTGCCCCGAATCCAGAAAAGCGCCAAACCCCTTATCCTCCGCCACGTCGTCGACCAAGATTTGTCTTCATGTTTAGTCAGGCAATTAAGAAATAGTAAGGCAAGCGCAGCGTGCCGAAAGTAACTAAATTTTCATTTTATGCGCATTTATTGATATTCGGGCTCCCGTCCAGCTGCTGCATCTTCAACCTCCACGTTACTGGGCGGCTTGACCGGCGCAGGTCAGCGCAGGCGTCACCACATCGGCCTGCAGCTTTCCTGCCTGGTCCATCTTGCGAGGCTCACCGACACCCGCGCCCTATTCACGCGCGAACCTTCCTGAAAGTCGTGGTATATTCTCCAGCAACGAGCGCCATTCATCGCGTTGCGACCGGTGGAAGACGATTGGCTCGTCAAGCTCAATGACAGTGGCAGAGCCTTTCGCCAGGTTGACGATGAGCTTTGCGAAGATTGACTGCCTATTGCGCAAAGTCTGGCATGCAGACCCGACGCGTTCCCGAAGCTTCACGAAACGCGAAATCCATGCAACTATCAAAAAAAGTATAGGCGTAAAGCCTTATGCACGGAGGAACCCTTGGCCCGTCATATCGTAGCAAAAGTTGGCGATATTCCGCCGAACGGCAGCAAATTGGTCACGGTGCGTGGCCGTCAGATTGCCTTGTTCCATAGCAATAATGAATACTATGCGCTGACGGATCGCTGCCCGCATGAAGGAGGGTCGCTTTGCGCCGGCCTGCTTGTTGGTAGGCTGACCTCCAAGGAACCCGGCACCTATGATCTTTCCCGCCCACGCGAATTTGTCCAATGTTCCTGGCATGGCTGGGAATTTGATATCCGCACCGGCCAATCCTATTGCGATCCTGAAAGCATCAAGGCACGCACCTATCAGGTGACGGTCGAACCAGGTGCGGAATTGGCCAAGGGCCCCTTTGTCGCGGAAACCTTCCCGGTGACGGTGGAAGATCAGTATATCCTGATCGAACTTTAAGGCGGGGGCGAGAATGGCGGAATGGCATCGTGTGGCCGCGGAAGATGAGCTGCAAGCTGAAACGCCCTTGGCCAGGCGTATCGGGGAAACACAGATTGCGATCATCCGCCTTGCGGATGGCATATTCGCGGTGAATGATGTCTGCAGCCATGAATATGCGTTGCTGTCAGAAGGGTTTTGCGAAGACGGCAAGTTGGAATGCCCGCTGCATCAGGCTTGTTTTGATATTCGCACCGGCAAGGCGCTCTCCGCGCCGGCCAGCATCGCCATCGCCACCTATCCGGTGAAATGCGAAGGCGGCGATGTTTTCGTCATGCTCTGAATGGCGCGTCGCATCATCATCGTCGGGGCGGGTCAGGCGGGTCGGCGCTGCGCTGAAGCCCTGCGGGAATTGGATGCAGCAGCCGAGATCATGATCTTCGGGGCGGAGGCGCATCTGCCCTATGATCGTCCCCCGCTTTCGAAAAGCGTATTGCTGGGCAGGGATCCTGGGCCTGCGCTTTTCGTGCGGCGTGCTGAGTATTATGCGGAACAACACATCACACTTCATCTTGGCGAAGTAGTCACGCGGCTTCATACGCAGAATAAGCGCATTGAAACCGCGCAGGGCAGAAGCTTCGCTTATGATGTGCTGGTGCTGGCCACGGGTGCCAAAGCGCGAGGCCTTGCCGTGACCGGTGCGGATGATGCGCGTGTGATGACGCTGCGCAGCCTGGATGATGCGCGGGCCTTGCAGGCGCAGCTTGCCGAAAAACCCAAACTCGCGGTGATTGGTGGCGGTTTGATTGGGTTGGAAGTGGCGGCATCAGCCCGGTTACTGGGCTGCGCGGTTGATGTGCTGGAAGCCGGCGAAAGGCTGATGGCGCGCGGGGTGCCGGCTTCGATCAGCAGGCGCATGGCGGCCTTGCACCAGGAGCACGGCGTTGCACTGCATTTCAATGCAGGCTTGGAACGAATTGAAGGCGCAGACAGGGAAGTCATACTTCACCTGAAGAATGGGCGGCGCCTGGCAGTGGATCTTGTGCTGGTTGGCATCGGCGCGACGCCGGAAACCAGTCTGGCCGCGGAGGCTGGGCTTGCCGTGGCTGATGGAATCCTGACCGATCATGCTGGGCGGACATCGCTCCCCGATATTTACGCCGCTGGCGAGGTGGCGCGTTTTCCCAATCCGCTGCGCCCCGAAGCGTCAATGCGTCAGGAGACTTGGCAAGTTGCACAGCAACAGCCGGTCGCGGTCGCGCATGCGATCATGGGGCAGGAAAAGCCCTATGAGGAAATCCCCTGGCATTGGACCGATCAATTCGATTGCAATCTGCAGGTTCTGGGCGAGCCGAACGAACAGCCTCATCAGATTGAACGCGCGGAAGGCGAAAGATTGACTTTACTCGCCTGTGACAGTGACGGGCGCCTGCGTGGTGCGATACTGATCAATAATGGGCGGGAAGCCACCCTGTGCCGCCGCCTGATCGCGAGCGGCAAGGGTTTGGATAGGGCAGCGCTTTCCGATATAGCGCAGCCCTTACGCGGTTTCCTGTAGTCAGCGAAACAAAATCTAAAGCCCATATACCGCCTTTGCATTGCCGGCGAAAATCGCGCGCTTTTCTTCCTCACTCAGGGGGCATTTGAAGGCATAGCGCGGATCATCGCTATCCCAATGCGGATAATCAGTCGCGAACAGCAGCCGATCCCAACCGATCCAATCAATCAGCTTGCGTAGATGCTCAGGATTTTCCGGTTCTTCCACCGGTTGAGTGGTGAACCAGAATTGCGATTTCAGATATTCGGATGGCTTGTGCCGCAGATGCGGCACTTCACTTTTCAGCGCCTGCCAATGGCTATCCATGCGCCAGCCGAGTGACGGCACCCAACCGAAACCGCCTTCAATGATCACCATCTTCAGCTTGGGAAAACGCTCTGCCACACCTTCCATGATGAAGCTGGCGACCATGGCGGAGAGCGACATGGCAACCGCCTGATGTTCTTCATAATAAAAGGAGGCCCAGCCGCCACCCGCCACGCTATGCCCACTGGTGCCAAGCGTATGCAGGCCAAGCGGCAGGCCGTAATGTTCGGCGGCTTCATAAATCGGCCAATAGCGCGAACGCCCGAGCGGTTCCAAGGCACGCGTCACCAGGGAGATTTGTACGAAATCCGGGTGCTTCGCCCAGCGTTCAATTTCCTTCACGGCAGAAGCGGCATCTTCACCAGCAACTGCAATGGTTCCCTTCAGGCGCTTATCCTTGCTGGTCCAATCTTCCTGCTGCCATTCATTGACTGCGGAAGAAACCGCTTCGGCAAAACCTTGCACGCGTTGATCCATGCCGCGCACGGAAAGCGGTTGCAGCATGCCATATTCGATATCATGAAAATCCAGATGCTGCGCCCGCATGAAATCAAGATCACTGCCTGGCGGGCCACCATTGGGCGGCCAGGCATCGCGCCGCGAAAGCGCCGGCGCGGATTTCGGATAGGGATAGGTACTGGTGAAGGGCTGACGCAACCTGAGGCCATATTCGCGCCGATGTTGCTGCCAGCGCTGCGGCAGCCAGCGATCAAGCTCTGCGCCCGAACGCATGGCCGGGTGGATATCGCAATCCACAATCCTGAGCCGTGATTCCGCTTTGGTTTCCTGCTTCGGCAGCGCGGTGGAGCTCATGACAAGGACCCTTTCAGGCGGGGATAGGTTGCAAGCGCATTATCACGCAAAAGCCGCACGCGCAGCTTTTCCGGTAAACCTGGCGCCAGCGCTTCCGAACCATCAAAACGCCAATGCGGCCAATCAGTCGCGAAAAGCAGCATATCGTCACAGCCAATCATTTCCAGCAGCACGGCAAGATCATCCGGATCAGGGGGTGCATCCAAGGGCTGGCAGGAAATGCGGACATGATCGCGCAGAATTTGCGCCGGGCTGCGATCCACCCAAGGCACTTCACGCCTGAGTGCGCGCCATTCCTTGGTGCCGCGCCAGAGAAAACTGGGCACCCAACCAATGCCAGCACCCGGCAGAACAACTTTCAATTTCGGAAAGCGCGTGAAGACGCCTTCTGAAATCATGGACAGCAGCTGACTTTGAAAGGTCTGTGCGAAATTCACATGATCTTCGATCAGATAGCTCGGCCAACCATTGGCCGTGGGCGAATGGCGCACCGCGCTGGTGACCTGCAAGGCAACCGGCATTTCGTGGCGTTCGGCAGCCTCATAGATCGGCCAATGGCTCCGCCGGCCGAGCAAGGTTTCGCTGGCACCGAAAAGCAGCACTTGAACGAAGCGCTTATCCTCAGCGCGACGCTCAATTTCTTGCACGGCGAGTGCGGGGTCTTCCACCGGCACCAGAATGCCGGCGCGCAGCCGCGCATCCTTGTCCAGCCATTCCTTTGCCACCCAATCATTGGCGGCACGACAAAGGGCCGCCACCATATCCACATTATGCAAAGCGGGCGCGCCAAACATGGTATTCAGGATGCCGATGCTGGTGCCGAAGGGTTCCAGGATTTGGCGCTGCAACAGCTCCACCGATCCGCCAGCCAGGCCCTTTTCCGGGCGCCAATCCCCCCGCGCGGTCAGCGGCGCACCGCGTGGCCAAAGCGCCAGATCAAGATCATCCAGACCCCGGCTGACCACTTCTTCGTGCCAATGTTCATCCAAATAGGGCAGTAGCGCCATGCAGCCAGGAATGGCCGGGTGCAGATCGCAATCAATCGCGCCAATGGTTGCGGCGGGCATGGCTTGTTTCCTTGTGCTCGCGTCGCGGTGCGTGCCGGATGTGCTGCACCAATGGAAAAACCGTGACCCAGGCAAATGGGCAAGTCAAGCAAAGCCATTTTTGCGGCGCAGCATTCCAGGTGCTTGACCCGCCCCCGAGGGCAGGTTTCACTTCCGCATCATGATCATGTCGGATAGCGTGCTGGGCGAAGTTGACCTGCGCGCGCAATAAAAACTACCGAAAACAGGACATCGGGCAAAGGGGAGAAGAACAATGATCAATTTCAAGCGTCGCGGCGTTTTGGGCCTTGGCCTTGCCTGTCTTGCCGCACCCGCGCTGGCACAAACGGCATCGGGCAGCATCCGCATGATCGTTCCCTATCCCCCAGGCGGTGCCAGTGATGTGATTGCGCGCCTGATGAGCCAGCCAATGACCGAGATTCTGGGCCAGACCGTGGTGGTGGAAAATCGCCCTGGCGCCAATGGCGGCATCGCGGCTGAGCTTGTCTCCCGCGCGGCGCCAGATGGTACGACGCTGCTAATGGGCAATGCCGGGCCTAATGCGCTCAATCAGGCGCTCTATGGACGGCGGCTGAATTATGATTCGATCAATGGCTTCACGCCAATCTCGCTGGTTTCCTCTGTGCCCCTGGTGATGGGCGTTTTTCTTGGTTTCCCACCAAGGAACCTGCAGGAAATCATCGCCTTCGCGCGCCAAAGACCGGGGGAGGTGAATTACGCTTCGGGCGGGATTGGTTCGGCGCCGCATCTGACGCTTGCGCAGCTTGGCACGCTTTCCAATATCAATTGGGTGAATGTGGCCTTCCGTGGCGGGCAGGCGGCGATTACCGCCGTGATTGGCGGGCAGGTGCAGGTCATCATGGACACCGCGCCGGTGGTGCTGCCGCAAATTCGTGAAGGGCGCATCCGGCCCATTGCGGTTTCAACGCTGCACCGCATTGCGCAAGCGCCCGAGATTCCAACCATTGCCGAACAGGGCTTTCCGGGTTTTGAATCCACAAGCTGGGGCGGCATTATGGGGCCGCCCGGCATGGCACCGGCCGTGCTGGAAAGGTTGCATGCGGCGATCATCCGCGTGATGGCAATGCCGGAAATTCGCCAGGCCATGGAACGCCAGGGTATTGAGCCGCGTAGCAGCACGCCGGCCGAATTCGCGCAGCATATCGCATCCGAAGTGCAGCGTTGGACCAAGGTTGTGCAGGATGCGGATATCAAGCCAGAATAGGCATATTGAAGCGCTCACCACCAGCAAGGACAGCCCATGTCAGCAGCCCCGCCGCGCCACGCCATTGTCAGCGGGGCCAGTTCCGGCATTGGTGAGGCGATTTGCCAACGTTTATTGCGCGAAGGTTGGCGCGTAACCGGCCTGAGCCGCAGATCGCCCGACTGGCAGGCGCCTGGCTATCAGCATCGTAGCATTGACTTGGCTGATACAGGCGCGATTCCGGCAGCGCTGGAAGGGCTTTCCGCAGACGCCATCATTCACGCGGCCGGCATGATGCGTGCCGCGCCGCTTGGTGCGCTGGACCCGGCGGTAAGCACCACGCTCTGGCAACTGCATGTGGAAGCGGCAGAGCGCATGGTGAATACGCTGTTGCCGCGGCTTTCAGATGGTGGCCGGATTTTGCTGATCGGCAGCCGCGCGGCAACCGGTATTGCGGGGCGCTCTCAATACAGTGCGGGGAAGGCCGCTTTGGTCGCCATGGCGCGGGCCTGGGCGCAGGAGCTTCTGCCGCGCCGCATTACGGTGAATGTCGTCTCCCCCGGTACCACGGATACAGCAATGCTGCGCGACCCGGCGCGCGCCAATAATGCGCCGAAAATTCCGCCCATTGGTCGGCTGATTGAACCGGAAGAAGTGGCAGCGCTTTCCTGCTTTCTGCTTGGGCCTGAAGCGGGCGCCATTACTGGTCAGCAGATTTTCATCTGCGGCGGTTCTTCCTTGTGATCATTTGATGGGATACGAGAAATGAAAATCGTCAAAATCGAAGATCTGCACTGCAATGCCGGTTGGCGGGATTTCTCCTTCCTGAAGATCACCACCGATGATGGTATCATCGGCTGGTCGGAATATAATGAAGGCTATGGCAGTGCCGGCATCACCGCCGTCATTCGCCGCATGGCTGCGGGGCTGATTGGTGAAAATCCCCGCGCCGTTGAGCGGATCATGAGCACGCAATATGCCATCACGCGCCAGGCACCGGGTGGGATCAATCAACAGGCCATGGCCGCCATCGAAAACGCGCTGCTTGATGTCAAGGCCAAATCGCTTGGCATACCGGTCTATGAGCTGTTCGGCGGCAAGGTGCGTGATACGCTTCCGCTTTATTGGTCGCATTGCGGCAGCTATCGTTTTCATCACGCCGCGGTAATGGGGCTTGAGCCCATTCGTTCACTGGATGATCTGGTGGCGCTTGGCGCGCAGGTGAAGGCGCGCGGCTTCAAGGCGCTGAAGACCAATATCTTCCGCTTCGATCTCGATCCGCCCAATATGTATCAGCCAGGCTTCGCGCGGTCCCCAGGTGGGCCGGAGTTGAACGCGGATGGCGCGACGCTGGCGGCCATCACGGCTGGTCTTGCGGCCTTCAGACAGGGCGCGGGGCCGGATATGGGCATTTTGTTGGATACGAATTTCAATTTCAAAACCGAAGGCTATATCAAGGTGGCGCGCGCCTGTGAGCCTTTCAACCTGTTCTGGCTTGAGATTGACAGTTATGATCCCGAAGGTCTGCGCCTGATCCGTGATCGTGCGCCGATGCCGATTGCATCTTGTGAATCGCTCTTCATCCGGCGGCAATTTCGTCCCTTTTTCGAAAACCGTTCCATGGATGTGGCGATTGTGGATGTGCCCTGGAATGGGCTCGCCGAAAGCCACAAGATTTCCACCATGGCTGAGGCCTATGAGATGAATTGCGCGCCGCATAATTTCTATGGCCATCTTTCGACGCTGATGAGCGCCCATTTCTGCGCCGCCATACCGAATTTCCGTATCATGGAAATAGATATTGATGATGTTACCTGGAAGGATGATCTGGTGACGCATCCGCCCGTGATCCGTGATGGCGCGCTGATTGTGCCTGATCGGCCCGGCTGGGGCGCGGATATCAATGAGGAAGCGGTACGCGCCCATCCGCCGCGCAATCCGCATCCTTAGAATTGATCATTTGTCCCAAGCTGCCGAGTGATTTTGCTTGGGAAGATCCCTCTTGTCAGAGGAAGAACGCGCCGCAAACGCCACTAATTCGTGCCAGCGTGAGAAGCGCGCCTGAAAACGGGTTATGCAGCAGCGCCCGCCAGAAAAAAGCGAGCGAGGCCAATGAAAAATCGTGAATAGGCGCCCGTCCCTCGCGACAAAAGACTACCCAGCCTCATCGCTGATTGATCAGGGGTTCCCTTGTTTCAAATTCGACTAACGACATGAAGCCACCATGAATTTTCTAAAGGCTTGGCCACAAAGCTACCCTATCAACCCAGCCAACGCCTCCCCCAGCAACGCCAAATCTGCCTCTCGTGACAGGCGATGATCGCCATCCTTGGTCAGCGTCACGCGCACATCACCACCCGTCACCGCTTCGGCAAGGCGTAGCGCATGGCGCCAGGGCACATCCGGGTCCTGCTGACCTTGCAGAATGCGCAAGGGGCAATCGAGTGCAATCGGCGCGCGCAGCAAAAGCTGGTTGCGGCCATCTTCAATCAAGGCGCGGGTGATGGGATAAGGCGCGCCATATTCGCTTGGCCTATGCCACACACCATCGCGCATAATCGCCTCACGCACGGCGGGCGTGAATTCCGCCCACATCAAATCCTCGGTGAAATCCGGCGCAGGCGCTATGCCGATCAGCGCGCGCACCGCAATCTTGCGGCGCGCCGCCAGCAGCAGCGCAATCCAGCCGCCCATGGAAGATCCGATCAGGATTTGCGGGCCTTCCGTCAGCGCGGAAATCACGCATGCCGCATCCTCGGCCCAACGCCCGATCGTGCCATCCTGAAACAGCCCTTCGGATGTGCCGTGGCCCGAGTAATCAAAGCGCAAAAACGCCTGCCCGCGCGCGGCACACCAGCCGGCAAGGAATTCCGCCTTGCTGCCCATCATGTCGCTATTGAAGCCGCCCAAAAACACCACGCCCGGCCCGCGCCCGGCCAGGCGCCGCCAGGCCAGATGCACGCCATCACCGCGATCAAGCCGCCCGGTTTCTTCCTTCATGGGCGCGGCAATCCGCGCGCAGCGAGGGAAGCAAACAACGCCCCAATGCCATAGCGCCAGGGCGGGCATTCATCGGTGCGATCCACCTCATTCACCAGCACGCCAAGCCGCGGCGTTGATATGCGCACCACATCCCCTTCACGATGCGTGAAGCCCATGCCCGGCGCGCCGCGATCCTTGGCCGGGGAGAATGGTGTGCCGAGGTAAAGCACCGCGCCATCCGGATATTGATGATGCGCGCCGATCATTTGCGAAACCACATCGGCAGGGTCGCGGCTGATGGCGCCGACCGCCCCGCTTTCCGCCAATTCAAACCCATCGCGCCCGGTGATGGTCAGGCCAAGCTCCGCACGCCGCACATCTTCCAAGGTAAAGCCCGCATCAAACAGCCGGATCATGGGCCCCAACGCGGCAGATGCGTTATTGTCCTTCGCACGCCCCAGCAAAAGCGCGCTCCGCCCTTCAACATCGCGCAGATTGACATCATTGCCGAGCGTCGCGCCCTGAATGCGCCCCTTGCCATTCACCACCATCACCGCTTCCGGTTCCGGATTGGACCAGGCGGAGACAGGATGCACGCCAATCTTGCTGCCCGTGCCAACGGAAGCCATGGCGGGGCATTTGGTGAAAATCTCTGCATCCGGGCCAATACCCACTTCCAGATATTGGCTCCACCAGCCCTTTTGCAGCAACGCGGTTTTAAGGCGCATGGCTTCCGCGCTGCCGGGAATGATGGCCGCCAGATCATCGCCAATGATACTGCGGAATTCCGCGCGCACCGCCTCCGCCTGGCCGGCATCGCCGCGGCAGCGTTCTTCCACCACGCGTTCCAACATGCTGCGCACATAGGTCACACCAGCGGCCTTCACGCTTTGCAGATCAATCGGCGAGAGCAGGAAGGGCAAGGCAGGGTCGCGCGCATCCCAGGCGGAATTGGCGAAAAGCGCCGCAAGATCAAGCGTGATGGGCTCACCGCGCCGGGTTATGGCAGCAGGCGCATCATCTTCTTCCAAAAAGCGCGACGCCGTGCCGAAAGCGGGTGTCAGGTCATAGGCCGCGCCGCGGGCGAAGCCGATCACGCAGGGGCCTTCGGGCAGCATGATACGGGCGCAGAAATGCCCCTCGGTGAAATCCACTGGCAAATGGCCGGATGAAATCTGCATGACGCCCCCCGTTTTCTTGCGCTGCCATTTTGCGTGAAGTCGTGCCGCATCGCCAGGGTGCTTGCGCTGCATCAAGAAGCCCGGCGGCGAAACGGGCTTGTCTTGCGCCATGCAGGAAATGATCGCCGCGCCCGCCCTTGGTGCTGTGCACCCCTTCCTTTCCGCCGCCGGGCCCACGGCGGCCCAGGCCCTGCTTGCCGCGGCACGGCCGTTCGCCGCGCCGCGCCGCGATGTGATTTTCGCGCCCGAGAGAGAGGCGGAGGCACTTTACCTTCTTCTGGAAGGCTCGGTCGGGCTTTCCATGCAAGGGGCGGGCGAATCGCGCGGCCTGCTGGAGATTATCGGCCCGGATGATTGCTTCCTGATGCCGGCGGTGATCCTGGGCGGCGCCTGGCCCTTCGGCGCAGAGGCTTTGGCGCCAAGCCGCTTGCTCCGCATCCCGGCCGAGGCCTTCCATGGCATCATGGTGGAGGAGCCTCGGCTGGCCGAGGCAAGCCTCACGCAAATGGCGCGGCAATGGCGCGGTCTGGCCGATCAGCTCACCGAGCTGAAAATGACCAAGGCGAGCGAGCGCGTGGCGCATTTCCTGACCGAGCGGCTGCTGCCCAGCGGGCGAGTCGCCATGCCCGAACCACGCGCGGCCATTGCCGCCCGGCTTGGCATGACACCCGAGAGCCTTTCACGTGCCATGCATGGGCTGGAAGCGGCGGGGCTGGTGCGCTTGCAGGGGCGGCGCGTGGAAGTGCCCGATGCCAAGGCGCTCAGCGGGGCGGCCCGGGCTTCCGGACCCTAGTCGAAGCGGTTAGGCTTTCCCTGAATAACGGAGAATAGCCCATGGCCCGCGTCCCTGACCTTTCCGTGGAAGATTTGGCGGAAGCCGATCGAGACCTGCTAAAGCGCCCTATCGCGCTGCATAAGGCGCTGGTGAATAGCCCAAAGGCAGCGCGCGCTTTTTCCGGTCTTGGGCAATTCATCCGCTACGGGTCGCGACTCGACCCAAGGTTGCGGGAATTGGCGATTCTGCAAGTGGGCTGGCAGGCGCGGTCGCCCTATGAATGGTCCCATCACGTGAAAATCGGCAAGGATTTCGGCGTGAGCGATGCCGATATCCGGGGCCTGATCGCGGAAAGCGCCGGGCAGGATTCGGCGCTTGAACCACTCGCCAAGCTGGTATTGCTGGCCGCGCGGGAAGCTGCGGCGGGGCCGGGGGTGAGCGAGGCCACTTACCAGGCCCTGGCGGCGCATCTGGACCATGAATTGATGGTGGATCTGGTGCTGACGATCGCTTTTTATTGCGCGGTGGTGCGCGCGCTGTCTTCCTTGGCAATTGAGGTGGAGCCCGACTACCAGCCTTATTTGGACCAATATCCGCTGCCCCCATGAGGGTTATTTTTAGTAAAGCACTGATTCAATTAAGTTAAATTCACTACCCAGAGTTAGGAAACACAGAGGTCGGTGCAGCCTTGCGGCGAAGGGGGCTGCCTGGCCCTACATCCCTGGGTTGCAAATAATTTTTGAATTAAGGGGTCTTTCAGCCCGCGCGTTAACCTTTTGGTTAATGCTCTCGGTGGAGAATGGTTTATCCGAGGGAGAGCGGGTGGCGATGGAACTCAGGACGGTTCAGGCCGGGGTGCTGGAGATGGCGGTGGAAATGAGCGGTCCGGAAGCCGGCCCGGTCGCCATCCTGCTTCATGGCTTTCCCGATGACGCCCGCGCCTGGGATGGCGTGGCGCCTGAGCTTGCTGCCCAAGGTTTTCGCGTTCTGGTGCCTTATCTGCGCGGCTATGGCCCGACACGGTTTCGGGACAAGGCGACGCCACGTTCCGGCGAACAGGCGGCTTTGGGGGCGGATTTGCTGGCGCTAATGGATGCGCTGGCCGTCCCGAAAGCGATCCTGGCTGGCTATGATTGGGGCGGGCGGGCGGCCTGTGTTGTCTCGGCCCTTTGGCCGGAGCGGGTGATCGGCCTGGTTTCCGCCAATGGCTATAATATTCAGGATATTGCAGCGAGTATTCACCCCGCCGCGCCGGCGCAGGAAGCGCGCCATTGGTATCAATGGTACCTCCAAACGGAGAGGGGCGCCGCAGGCCTGGCCGAGAATCGGCGCGAGCTTTGCGAGCTGCTGTGGCGTCTTTGGTCGCCCAATATGGGCTTTACAGCGGAAAGCTACGCCAAAACGGCGGCCAGCTTTGACAACCCCGATTTCGTGGCGGTTGCCGTGCATTCCTATCGCCATCGCCATCGGGCGGTGGCGGGGGATCCGGCCTATGCGGCCATTGAGCGGCGCCTGGCGGCGCGCCCTGTCATCACCGTCCCGAGTCTGGTTTTGCATGGCGCGGAGGATGGGGTGGACCCGCCGGCGAGTAGCGCGGGCTGCGCCCGTCATTTTGAGCGGCTTTTAGCTCGAAAGGTTGTTTCCAAGGCGGGACACTTCCTATCACGCGAATATCCGGCTGAATTTTTGGCCGCGATTCACCTTTTGGTAAGCACTTATTAAGGAGAAAGGCACCGATGGTCGTAAAAAAATGTCGAAAAACTCATTTTAAGTATTTTTCTTTATCAAGAAATTTACTTTTTTGGACGAATATGGTCTCCGGGATGCGAGGGGAAGAAATTTCCTGTTTCAATTCCCTTCAAAACTCGGTAAAAACCATCTCGTCGGTCAAAAGGAGCGATCAATGCGTGTTCTGTTAGTTGAGGATGATCCCACCACGGCGCGCGGCATTTCTTTAATGCTTCGTCACGCGTCCATGATTGTAGAAACAGCGGATACGGGGGAAGAAGCCCTCGAACTCGCCAAGCTGTACGATTACGATATCATCGTTCTTGATCTGATGCTTCCTGACCTCGACGGTGGCGAGGTTGTGCGTCGCCTGCGTGCAGGCCGCATCGAAACGCCGGTGTTGATCCTGTCGGGCGTCAGCCGTCCGCAGACAAAGGTGAAGGTCTTCGGCATGGGCGCCGATGATTTCATCACCAAGCCTTTCGATCAGCAAGAATTGGTGGCGCGTATTCAAGCCATTGTGCGTCGCGCGAAGGGTTTCAGCCAACCGACTCTGACTGTCGGGCCGTTGCAACTCAACATCGGTTCACGCGAAGTCGCCGTCAGCGGCAATTCCGTGCATCTGACCGGTAAGGAATACGCGATCCTTGAGCTGCTCGCGCTCCGCAAGGGCGTTGTGCTGACCAAGGAGGTCTTCCTCAATCATCTTTACGGCGGCATTGACGAGCCGGAAGTGAAGATCATTGACGTCTTTATTTGCAAGCTGCGCAAGAAGCTGGCCATCGCAGGTGGTGCGGATTTGATTGGCACTGTCTGGGGCCGCGGTTATGTGCTGCGCGAACCTTCAGATCGTGCGGAAATCTGGGCCAGCAGCCCAAGGGCGGCCATTGGCGGCACCGGGGCTGAGGCTGCCTGAACCGATTTCCGCCGGAGCATTTTCAAGCCCAGTGACTTCGCCTGGCGCCTTGGGAAATGTGACCAGGCGAAGTGTAAAAGCAAGATTCCGTCAGACAGATGGGGCTGACGGAATCGATTGATCAAACCAATAGTAGTCCCGGGTCAGGTTTGCCTTGATCATTGGAACCGCAAAGCGGCTGCGGCCTCCCGCGAGCCGCCCCCTCAATCCCATTGGCACGCATCAGGCGCGCAACGCTAACACGCGCAACACTGAAACCTTCTCAATCTAATTGGCGCCAGACCTTCTGCACGCCATAGATCTCGAACTGCGCCTTACCTTGCAGATCGGCTCGACACCGTGAACCCTGCGCTGATCAACAATAAAAGCGATCATGGCTTGAACCGGCGGTCGAGCTCCGTGTTGCTTAAATGCGCTACGCTCAGGCAAAAATTGCCAACCCCTTGCGTAAGATCTCGTTGGCCTGGCGCAGCTCGCGGTTCTCGCGTTCCAGCGCTTTCAGTTTCTCGGCCAATTCACCCTCACAGGCGCGCTCATGGCTTTGGCGGCAGCGCCGAAAGCCGTACCTCGGCAAAATCCAACTTGGCCGATACTGGCGGAACGCCAAACGGTGCAGACCGCCGCAGCATGGCCTTGCGCCATATATAAAACTGCCCTGTGCTGACACCAAAGCGGCGGGCCACATGCGATGCCGTGACACTCGGCGCCATCGCCTCAGCCAAAATACGGGCACGATCCTCATCAGACCACCGGCGCCGAGGCTCGCCGCGCGTTACAACCTCCACCGCAGCTCGACGACTACTCGAAGGAGTGCTCTCTCGAGCGCTCCCAGTCACAGTAGCATCCACCACAGCCGCATCCAGCTCACGTCAACGGCGCAGATCGCAACATTAAAAGGTCCAGGCGCAAGGTGGGGGCCAGATAGCGGTTACATCTTAGGCGCGTTCCAGGGGGATCATCCAATTACCCGATCGAAAAATGCCGCCGCGCGTTCACCTGTGCAATCGGATCGCCCGCCTCACAACTTCTCCAACGCCATCACTAAGGCACGGTATTGCATGGTGGCGGTTCCGTGCACACGCACCAGCCAGGGCTGTTGTTTCGTGCCGCGCAGGCGCAGACCGCCTTCTGCCTCGGCCCAGGCGCACAAATCCGGTGCTGCCAAGGCGCCGCGGCGCGCGCCGATCCACATTTCGGGTGGCGTCGCCGCCGGGGACCAATCGCAAGGGGTGGCCAGCACAAGCTTGCCGCCGGGCCGCAGCAGTGAAGCAGCGCCGCGCAGCACCGCGGCGGGATCGGCCACGCAATCAATCAGGTTCAGCGCGACCACCAGCCCCGCAGCGCCGTCGGCAATTGGTGGCGCTGTCGCATCGGCAAGCCAGACCATCGCCATCCCACGTGATGGCGGCTGAGTGACCACATGGCGTTCCGCATAGGCTGTGCCAGCCATACGCAGCGGAAAGGCCTGGCGCCCGCCGCGCAAGGCGCGCACGGCAAAGCGTGCCAGCGGTGCGGAAAGGTCAAGGCCAAGCACGGGCGCGTCCAGCCATTCGGCCAAGCAGCGCGTCACCCCGCCGGCGGCGGCGCTCAACTCCACAACGGGCCCCGCAACCTCTCCGGCAAGGGCAAGCCCGGTCGCGGCCAGCGCCGAGGATTGCCCGGGCGGCGGGCCATCATCATCCGCCGCTTCGGCCCAATGGTCGCGCACATAGCCGGAAAGATGCTGCCGCACCGCGTCAAACCAGCTGCCAGGAGGCATTAACCCGCCGACTTTCTGGTTCTGTGTTGCGTATCGCGGAGTTTGTCGGTTGAGGTTTCTGTGGTTTGCGCTGGGGCGGCCGCATGAAATGCGCGGGGCACTTGGTGGACGGGCGATTTTCCTGGATATTGGCGCGGGCAAGGGCGGCGCGCTCGCGCGGATTGATCTGCCGTTTGAGGCGCTGGAGCCTGGGCCAATCTTAATCACGCTCTGGCCTCATGGAGCCATCTACCTGGAAAGCGATGGCGATGTCAGAGGGATGAACTACCGAATAACCGGCAAGCTTGTGCCTGGGCGCGGTTCGCGCACCAGACACCATCTGGGCGGATCACTTGATGGCCCGCATCCATCCCAGCCGGTGGAACGGCAGGAGCGGTTCTCAACCGTGAACCATTCGGCATTTGCGGTGCAGACATTCCAATTAGGATCCAAAGTGGCATCGCGGCTCAGGTAGATCATCTCCAGCCAAACCTCGCCGACAGATTCAAAACTCGGCAGCAGATTGGTCATCCATTCCCACTTTGCCGCCTGGGCCGGACGCGCAACGGCAATGGCACCGCGCGACACGGCGCGCCGATAGCCCTTGAGAAAATGCGATTCAAGCCGCACGCCAAAGCCGCCGCTTCCGAAGCCAACCATACTTTCGGCAACGGTCATTTCACATTCATCAGGCAGTATCAGCGCGGTTGGAAAGGCGAAGGTAGTGCCAAGGAAAGTGCCGGCGCGGGCAAACAGGTCAACCTCAAAGAAATACCCGATGGAGCGCATCCGCGCCGCCGTGTCATCCAAATGCGCGCCTTCCTGACCCGGCGCCACGGCTGTCCATCTTGTTGCAACCGCGTTCCATACCTCGGCCGCTGCGGGGTAATTCGGATCGCTCGCCGCCCAATGGCGTTCAAGCTCCGCGGGGAAGCCGCGCGCCTTGCCCTCGCGCCAATGCGCAATCATGCGGACCAGGCTATCCTTGGCGCCAATCGCCCCCCAGGAGACGATATGCACCAGATGATGCGGCTTCTGGATCGCATCCAAATAGGCTTGCAGAAAATACCCCACCCCCTGCGCGCTGAGGCCGCCCTGGCTCTGACCCGTGACGAAAACCTCGCCACCCGCAGGGCCAACCGTGGCATAGGCGGCGGCATCGCGGATCATGCTGAGGGCGGCGGTTGATATGGCCTGCGCCCGCCCCATGGTCAGCCCTGAGGCCCAGGTCCTGAGATCTGGGTGATCAAAAGTATGGGTCCCCGCGATGGCATAAATCCGGTGGGGGTGCCGGCGATCCTTAGCTTCCAGCGCCAGGCCCGCAAAGCCGCTGTAGCGGTCCGTATAGACCCGCAGGACCTCATAATGCGTGAGTGCGGCAGCTGTTGGTGAGTCTTCAAGCCAGGGGCGGGAATTCGGGTCAGAAGGGTTGCGGTAGCGGATATCATAGGCGCGATCCGCTGCAGCGACCGTAGCCTCATCCACCTGCCAGAGCGCCGGGTGGCGGGAACGCCGATCCTGCAGGATGGCCGCCCCATCCACGCCGGTAAGTTCATGGGTTGATGGGCTGCCTTCAGGGATTTCTAGTTCACGCACATGGCGCAGATGCAATTCAACGCGGGCTTGGCGCCCACCATCCGTGAAGTTTGCTGTGACCCGGTGGGAGGCCAGAATATCCTGCGCGAAGGGCAGCGCTTGGCGGAAGGCCACATGCATGTCGCGGACATGTTCCTTCGCCAAATGGGCAGCCGCCACGTCGCAGCGCGCGATATGTGCCGCCGCCTCAGCACTGCGCGGATCACCGGCGCGTTGCGCCTGCGCCATGCCAATCACGACAAGCGCCAGAAAAAGACCATATGCGAGGTAATGGTATGGCCGCACGATCGGCATTTATGTGTTTTCCTTCATTTGGCCGCCAAGGAATCTCTCCTGCGGAAGGGTAGCTTTCCCGGTCAGCAAGATTCAAGGCGTCGCCTTCGCCACGCGCGCAAAGTCAAGGATCATGGCGCTCGTCTCCAGATCGGGCGTTGCGCGGCCGAGAATTCTGAGCAGGCTGAGTTCCTCCCCGCCCGGTAGGCGATGCCCGCCGCCCCTTACTTCATAAAGCCATGTCGCCACCCCATGCCGACAGGCCTGTGCGCGGTGCAGCAGAACATCAGGCGCATCCACGGCGCCGCGCCGTGGCAGGGCTTCGGCCGGCGCAACGCGAGTGCAGCCATTGGCGGCCTGCCAAAAGGCGAAGCTTTCCGGGATGGATCGGCGGCGTTGCAGCATCACGGCACCGCCAAGCACCACGCTGCCATCCCAACGCACCACCGGATCTTCCGTGCCGGCCACCAGCATGACCGGCATGGGCCGCGCCGGAGTGCAGGGCGGGTCAGATGCGGGCGGCATGGTCGCCTTGAACAGCATGAGCGAGGCAAGCCGCTCGGCACGCAGGCACGCGTAATGTGCCGCCATCATGCCGCCATTGGAAATTCCAACCAGATGGATCGCGCCCGGATCGGCAATGCCGGCCTTCACCAAATGATCAATCAGCGCATCCAGCGAGGCGACATCATCAGGGCCATAAAAAGCGGAAGGAAGCGCCCGCGCCAGCGAGGCTTCATTCCAGACGAGGCCGGCCGCATCGGGAAACGCCGCGACAAAGCCGGCTTCCCGCGCCAGTTTCGGCAAATGCATCATATCGCGCGTGAGCGCGCCGCTCAGCCCGGCACCATGCAGCACAATGATCGTCGGCAGCGGCGCTTGCGCTGCCGCAGGCCGATCAATAATCGTTTGCACCGCACGAATTTCGGGATCCGCTAACGCCGAGGAACAGGCAGCCGTGAACAGCAGCGCAAATGCAGCGCCCAGCCTTCGGTGCAGCAGTTTCACCTGCGCCTGCTCTGCCAATGGCGATAGCTTTTCACGCCCATAGCTTCGGGTTCGCCAAATCCCGCGCAATGCGTTCGGCGGCTGCTTCCAGCAAAGCCTCACCTTTCGCCGCCGTCGCACTGCGCGCATCGCCGATCACGCCATTGGCGCTGAGTTCCTTGAAGGAACGCCGCCGCGCGAGTGCTGCCGGTTGGCCTTCAACCCGC
>JADCFA010000034.1 GCA_020249775.1 Roseomonas sp.
GATCGAAATCTCGAAGGGTTCCCAATCCACGGCGCGGTAGATCATCTCGCCGCTCACCGGATCGGGGCGCTGGTCATAGCGATGCACGCGATAGCCGATGCTGACGGCACGCAGCGTGCCATCGGCAATGCGCTGCCAGAGCGGTTCCACATCGGCAGCGGCAGAGAATTGCAGCCGTGCATGGCCGCGCCCGCCTTCAAGCCGCGCGGCAAGCACACGGCCCAGCACATCACGCGCATCGCTGCTGCGATGGGTGTTCAGCACCGGCGCATTGCCAGAGCCGAGCTGCGCCATGCGCACCGCATTGGGCGACATGTCCAATTCCTCGGTTATGCCACCGAGGGAGGGGACGAAGTTCCGCGCCCGCGCGCCGGTGGACCAGACGACCTCCACCGTGCGGGTGGCACGATCGACGGTGGCCGGTGCCGTGATGGCACGGCGGGCGGTGATCGATTGCCCATCGGCGGGAAGTCGATCAGGCAAAGCGGGATCAGCCGGCGCGGGATCGCTCCCGCCCGGGTCGGTGGTTTCGGTCATTGAACCTCCTCCGAGAGTGCTTGCGTATGAGGTGCTTGCTGAGCCAGGTTCACCAATCTAGGGCTCAGTAGCCAGGACGAAATGTTCTACCTTGCAAATAGTCTCGAACTGCGGCGAACTGCGGAGCCGCCATAAGTGAAAGAGCGAACCCAATGCGAAAACCAATGCGAAAGCCAACAACAGTCGAGGCGCTCGAAGATCTGGGCCGGGTAAGACTGTCCAAATCCTTTTTTATGAGAGATTTTTTGTACTCTGACATCTCGCAGATTCACGGCATCCCTAACGTGCCTGACGATCCCGATCTTGCGATCAAGGCAGGCAGGCGGCTTTGCCAGGAATTACTGGAACCGCTTCAGAATCACTTTGGGAGGATCGCGATCCGGTCGGCCTACCGCTCAGCCGCTGTCAACCAATACGGCAATGAGAACAAGCTGAACTGCGCGTCTAACGAGAGAAATGCTGCAGACCATATATGGGATTTGCGCGATAAGAATGGCTGCATGGGGGCAACCGCTTGTATCGTAGTTCCATGGTTCTATGACCGCTATCAACAGCAGGGAGATTGGCGAAAGCTTGCATGGTGGATCCATGATCATCTGCCCTATTCAACCATGCATTTTTTTCCGAAGCGCTGGGCCTTCAACCTGCAGTGGCATGAGCAACGCAAGAAACAGATCGACAGTTACGCAGAACCGAAAAAGCGTCTGACAGCGCCTGGAATGGCTAACCACGAAGGAAGCCATGCCCATGAATATGTCGGGCTGCCTGCCTTTGATCCAAGCTTGTGCACGCCGGAGGCAGTCCGACCTTATGGTGGTGCTGATGCCGAAACGGGGGACGTTGCAGAGGAATAGGCTGCTGCACCAGTGGCGGCGATTTCCACCGCCGCCATTTGCGCCGCGTCCTGCGCGCCGCCGGATTTCGCGACACGCCTAGGATCGGTATCAAGCGAGATGCCTGCCGCATCCAGCGCGGCGTTGGCTTCGCGGATCATCTCGACCGCGGATCGGAAGTCATAGCCAAAGGCACCGGCGGCCTCAGGCTGCGGTACAAAGCCTGCGCGCACCTGGGCGATCAAAGCGGTGGTGTCTTTCAGCGGGTCAATCATTTCATGCGCCGGCGGCACATGCGCGACACCCTTCGGCATGGCATCCGCCCAAAGCCCAAGCAGCGCACCTTGCGCGTGAAAGCGCTCGGCGATGGGCCGCACCAGCATCGGGATCAGCATGCCGTATTGCATCTGTTCGCATAGCCGGCGGAATTCGATCTTGCCGGCGCGGAGGCTCGAGTAATTCGCCTGGGTCAGATCACCGGAAACCTGGTCATAGGTGAGGCCCGCGCCAACGGCGGCCGCTTCAAGTGAGCGTCGCGCAAAGGCGGTATGCGACCCACCGCCAGAGGGGTTGACCACATTCACCTCGCCCTGGCCGCGCCGATAGAGGATCATCCCAGGCTCGAAGCTTTCCACCGCACGGCCTTGGGCATCGCGGAGCAAACCAGCATTCGTATCGCTGGGCTTGGTGAGGGTTTCCTCGCCATCATCGGTGACCACCGCCGCAAGGCATGCCTCGATCTTGGCCTTCATCAGCAGCGCGGCCTCGTAATCGCCAAGATCACGCAACCGCAGCAACACGGGCGCGAGCCAGGAGACATCGCGCAATTGCCCAGGCCGCCGCTTGCGAAACACATGCAGCACATCGCGCGCGGGGATGAAATTGCTCGTCAGCCGCGCGCCCGGCAGCATCCAGGCGCCGGGATGGGTTGGGAAAAGCCAATAGCCAATCGGCTCACCTGCCGATCCAAGGGCGATGCCCTGGATGGTCGGCGCACCATTCACCACGCCATTGCGCGCGGTATCCAGGTGGTCGCTTTCCAGCACCTGCAAGCTGAGGCCGATCGGGTTCTGCGGTGATGTCGGCACGCTCAGCAGACGGATGAAGCATTCGCCGCTTTCGACGACTGCGCGCATGGCCAGCGCCTGCAGGCCATAGAGATCAAGCTTGCCTTCGGCGTCGCAGGCCGTGCTATCCGCCCAGGCCTGCCATGCATTGCGATGCGCGGTTTCAGGCCAGCGTGTCGTGATACCCGCACCGACCGCATTGCCGGTCCAAAGGTCCACGATGCGCGCCGCATAGGGATCATTGCGCACCGCATCGCGCGCGCGCCTCGCGACGCTGGCGGCGGCCATGCCGACCTCGCCATTCGCGCTGCCGCCCGAAGGCGACCAGGTCGAGGCACGGTTCTCCTGCGCAGCCGCATAGCCCCTGAGGGCATTCCATGCGGCGCGCAGGTGGAGCTTCATGCGGCGGGGGCCTCGGTTACTGCATCAAGCAGCGCGCCGGCGGCCTCGGCGATCGGGCCAAGGCAGGCCGCGCGATCGGCTGCGACCCAGGCGAGTGCGAGGCTTGCTGCCTCGGGCGGCGAGAGTTCCTTCTCCCAGGTTATCTGACGCAGCCGGGTGAAGGCGCGGAAGGCCTCCTCTGGCACGCCAAGCGCTGCCGCCAGCGTGGCGGGTTGCCAGTGCATCTGTTCCATCATGCGTTCCTTGTGAAACTGGCGAGTGTGACGCCCGGCCGCCGCGCAGTGGCATTCTCGGCGCCGTAAAGCGCCGCAATGGCGCGGCCCAATTCATCCAGGCTGCGATATTCGACGGTGCGGCCTTCGAAGGTCACACGCGTGACGCCGCCAGTGTAGGCTGCGACAAGCACGGCGGCACGGCTGCCGGCAGGCTGCGCCAGCGCCCAGGCGAGGGTTGCGGGGTTCAAGGCGGATCACCCAGCCGCACCACGCGAGAGGGCGCGCAGGATCGGCAGGATCTGCGCCCCACCCGCGCCAAGCGCGATAAGCACAGCAACGATGCCCCAGATCGCGCCCTCAATGCGGCGTGACTGTTTGCGGAGACCACAGATTTCCTTCCGCACCGCCGTATAGCGCTCGGCACAGCGCTCGACATGCAGTGCCAGATCCTCGCGCTCGCGCGCGTGGAGTTCCCCGTTACTCATGATTTCCTCCCGAAAGTAATCAGCGCAACCAACCGCCACGCGGCGCAAGCCAACCAGGTCGGCGCATTAGTGGTGGCGGATCAGGGTTTGGCGCTGGCTTAGGCCGGGGATGTTCCAGCATTTCCACCGGCGCATTCGCGATATCCTCACGCAGCCTCAGCCAGAACCGCTCGCCATACCGATCCGCACCCAGCAACCAGAGCGCCGCGCGCGCCAGTACCGCGCAATCCAGCGCCTCATTCCTGTCCCGCAGCTTCGCCCATTCCTGGCGGATGAAGCCGCGTCGGTCCTTCACCTGGTGCAGCTGCTCCGCCACCAACTGCTTGACCCATTCAACCTCGATCCCCTGCGGCAAATGCACCCAGCCGGGTGGGAATTCCGCCGCCTCGCCACGCCCGAGCCAAAGCCGCCGATAGAGATCAACCTTCCAGGTGGAAACCGACACTGTCCAAAGCTTCAAGCCGCGCCGTAGTTTCCGCCCATCCACCAGCGCGTCAACGGGCGTTGGCCCCTGCAACGGCTGCGCGCGGTTCCAACCATCCACGCCCTTGGTCGGCGCAATGCGCGGGTCGCGCAGGCGCCTCAGATGGCCATAAACCGCCGCTGTATCGCGACCACCCGTATCAACACACGCCTTGGCAATGCGTATCGCGCCTCCATTCGCGCGTGGCCAATCACGCGCCAGTAAGGCTGACAACGCATCCCAGGGCGCACGGTCACGCGGGCTGCCAGCGATGACAATGTGATCCACCAGCCAGGAGGAATAACCCTCCGCCCAGGCCCAGATATCGCATTCCAGCCGGTCATCCTGGACATCGACGCCCGCCGTCAGCACCAGCGCGTCCTGCGCCACAACGCCAAGCCGGATATCCTCACGCCGTTCCAACAGGCGTTCCCAATCCGGTGCCTCGCCGCGATCCTGCCAGGTCTCGCCGAGCACCGTGTTGCGGAAGGTTTTCAGATCCTCGGCCTTGCCCTGCGCAGCCTCCCAATCGCGCGCGATCTGCTCCCAGGACAACCAGCCGACCGGCGAATATAGCGCCGAGATATGAAAGCCGATCGTGTACGGGTTTTCTGCTGCCGCAGTGGGCCGCCATTCACCGGCTGCGAGCATCGCGGTCTTGTGATGCTCTTCAATCGGCGTGTCGCATTCCTCGCAATGGTAGCGGACGCTACGCGGGTCACCCTTCTCCCGGATCAGGCGCTCGAATTTCAGCCATTGCATCGCGCCGCAGTGCGGACAGGGCAGGAAGTAGCGCCGCTGGTCCGAGGCCGCGTATTCCCTTTCAATCCGGCTGCGCCCGGCAATCGTTGGCGTTGACACCAGAAACGCCTTTCTGCGCCAGCCGAAGGTGCGCGCCCGGGCCTCGGCCAAGGCAATCGGATCGCCTTCGCCTTCGATATCGCCGGGATAGGCGTCCACCTCGTCCAGAAACAGAAACCTGGCCGGCATGGAACGCAGGCCGACCGCGCTATTCGCGCCCGTCAGCACGAGAATGCCGCCAGGGAATTCCTTAGACAGCATCGTATTGCCGCTATCCCGCGCGCGGGCGGGGGCCACTCGATCGCGTAGCGCCGGCGTTTCCTCAAGCAATGGATCAATGCGCTGGCGTGAGAAACGCTTGGCCAATTCCACGGTGGGCTGCACGGCCAGCACCGGCGCCGGGACATGATGCAGGATGTAGCCCAACCAATTATTGCCTGCTTCGGTCGCGCCCACCTGCGCGCCCTTCATGAACACAATCCGTCGCGCCGGATGCACGGCGGACAACGCATCCATCACATCGCGGAGATAAGGCGTGCGGCTGGTGCGCCAGGGTCCGGGTTCCGATGAGGCACGGCTACCCAGGATGCGATGCTGTTCCGCCCATGCCGAGACCGTGAGTTGCGGCGGCGGGCGGAGCATGGCCCCGGCACGGCGGCGCACATGTTCACGCGTGCGGCTCTCGCTCGCCGCCGATGCCGGGAGGGTCGAAGCGATCGGAAGCCTCCGTCAGAAGCTCATTGATGTGCTGCTGGAGGATGGTCTGCAGCAGATGGGGCTCGACGCCGAGTTCGGCGGCAATCACGCCCGCCACGCGCGCGGGCCAATTCAGCAGCGCGTCGCGCATGGTGCTGGCGATTTCGTCAATCGTCGCATTGGCCGTCGCGACATCCAGCAGGCGACCCTTGCTTTCGTCAAGCGCCAGGCGCTGGGCTTCGACCTTTAGGGCAAGCTGGGCAACTTTCAGTCGGGCGAAGGGCGTGCCCTCTGCCGCCGCGCTGCCAGCGAGGGTGGAGCGCTGCGGGTCCGCGGTATCCAGCAGCCGGGCGCGCGTCTTGGCGATGTCCCATTGGCCATCGGGTTCGCGCGTGATGCGCCCGGAGCGTTCGGCCTTGTGCATGGTGGTGTCGCTGACGCCAAGGCGTCGTGCCGCTTCACGCGTGGAGGATGTCAGTTCAGCCATGGCGGCGACCTCCCGCCGCGCGTTGGTAGGGGTTCAGAAGCGTCAGTGAGTGGCGCGCTGCCGCGCTGCCTGGAATGCGGTTAGGGCGGCTTGCCAGTTGGCGTCGTGCGCAATGCCGATGCGCTGGAGGGGTTCCAGTGTCACCCTGGCCCGGCTGTAGTAGTCGCCCTGCAGCCGCGCGAGCCACCCGGAAAGCCCCTGCGCGGCAAGGGCATCGCTGGCGGTGGCTATCTCCGCCTCGCTTGGCTCGGTGCGGCCCAGGGAAACATGCCGGCCATCCGTGCCCAGCACGATCCATCGAGTTTCAGTTTCTGTGCGCATCGTCATTCTCCGTCTTGCGTGACGGACGCTTCGCGCTGTGTTTCGCGCGAGCCAAGGCAATAAAGCGCCAGGGATCGCGATGATCCCTGGCTGATGCAATCATTCATGCCGCTGTGGCTGGGCAGCTTCATTCCGCCACGCGGTAGACAGTGTAGGATCCTTTCGCGCCCTGCTTGTTTGGGCCGACTTGGCGGATGCGCTCGGCAATCTCGACCGTGATGCCCTGGCGCTTTTTCAACCCGGCAAAGAACCCGCGCACCGTATGCTGCGCCCAGCCGGTGGCCTCGGCGATTTGCGCCACCGTCGCGCCTTCAGGGCGGCGGAGCATGGCCAGCACCACTTCTTGCTTGGTGCCCTCGCGCGGCTTGCGTGGCACGCCCGTGGCGCGTGTGCCGCGCCGTGTCAGCGCGCTGCGCAGCATTGCCATGGCTTGGGCGACCGGGTCGTCGTTGGCGTTCTTCGGTGGCGTCGCTTCCCAGGCTGCGAGCAGGCGCTCGGCGGCTTCGCGCAGGTTCACGCTGCCCCTGTTGGGCGCCTCTGGCGCGATTGGGGCTGCCTCGGCGGAAGGCTGCTCCTCAGCCTGCGGCGCGTTGTCTTCCCCGCCCTGTGACGCCGTGTCGGGCGCCACGCGCCCTTCATTCGGGTCAATACCAATGGCGCGCAGCCCCTCATCCGTCACTTGGATCAGGATCGGCGTGCCATCCGCATCCTTGCGCCACACCATCGCCAATTGATCGCGCGGCGCAGCCACCTCAATCAGCAAGCGGCTCTTGATCAGGCTGTTCACCACCGCGCGGCAGGCAGCGACAGGCAAATGCTTCGGCGCAATCGCCAGCAATTGCGGGTGCTGCGCGCCATGGCTCAATACAATCCGCTGCGTGTCTGAAAGC
>JADCFA010000035.1 GCA_020249775.1 Roseomonas sp.
CTTTCAGACACGCAGCGGATTGTATTGAGCCATGGCGCGCAGCACCCGCAATTGCTGGCGATTGCGCCGAAGCATTTGCCTGTCGCTGCCTGCCGCGCGGTGGTGAACAGCCTGATCAAAAGCCGCTTGCTGATTGAGGTTGCCGCACCGCGCGATCAATTGGCGATGGTGTGGCGCAAGGATGCGGATGGCACGCCGATCCTGATCCAGGTGACGGATGAAGGGCTGCGCGCGATTGGCATTGACCCGAATGAAGGGCGCGTGGCGCCCGACACGGCGCCACAGGGCGGGGAAGACGAGACACGGCAGGCTGAGGAGCAACCCTCCACCGAACCCGCCCCTGCCGCGCCTGAGGCGCCTAACATGGGAAGCGTGAACCTACGCGAAGCCGCCGAGCGCCTCCTGGCAGCCTGGGAAGAAACGCCACCGGCCAATGTGGATAAAGACCCCGTCGCACGCGCGATGGACATGCTGCGCAGTGCGCTCTCACGCCGCGGCACACGCGCCACAGGCGCGCCACGCAAGCCGCGCGAGGGCACCAAGCAGGAAGTGGTGCTGGCCATGCTGCGCCGCCCTGAGGGCGCGACGGTGGCGCAAATCGCCGAAGCCACCGGCTGGGCGCAGCACACGGTGCGCGGGTTCTTTGCCGGGCTGAAAAAGCGCCAGGGCATCACGGTGGAGATCGCGGAGCGCATTCGCCAAGTCGGTCCGAACAAGCAGGGCGCGAAAGGCTCCTACACGGTCTACCGCGTCGCTGAATGAAGCTGCCCAGCCACAGCGGCATGAATGATTACCAAGCCCAGGGATCATCGCGATCCCTGGCGCTTTATTGCCTTGGCTCGCGCGAAACACAGCGCGAAGCGTCCGTCACGCAAGACGGAGAATGACGATGTGCACAGAAACTGAAACTCGATGGATCGTGCTGGGCACCGATGGCCGGCATGTTTCATTGGGTCGCGCCGAGCCGAGCAAGGCGGAAATCACCGCCGCCAGCGACGCTCTTGCCGCGCAGGGGCTGTCTGGATGGCTCGCCCACATGCAGGGCGAATACTACAGCCGAGGGAAGGTGACGCTCGAACCCCTCCAACGCATCGGCGCCGAACATGACGCCGACTGGCAAGCCGCCCTTGCCGCGTTCCACGCAGCGCGCCACCGCGCCACTCACTGACGCTTCTGAACCCCTACCAACGCGCGGCGGGAGGTCGCCGCCATGGCTGAACTGACATCCTCCACGCGTGAAGCAGCACGACGCCTTGGCGTCAGCGATACCACCATGCACAAGGCCGAACGCTCCGGACGCATCACGCGTGAGCCGGATGGCCAGTGGGACATCGCCAAGCTGCGGGTACAAATGCGCGAGACCGCGGACCCGCAGCGCTCCTCCCTCGCTGGCAGCGCGGCGGCCGAGGGCACGCCCTTCGCCCGCTTAAAAGTCGCGCAGCTTGCCCTGAAGGTGGAAGCCCAGCGCCTGGCGCTCGACGAAAGCAAGGGCCGGCTGCTCGATGTCGCGACCGCCAATGCGACGATTGACGAAATCGCCAGCACCATGCGCGACGCGCTGCTGAATTGGCCCGCACGTGTCGCGGGCGTGATCGCCGCCGAACTCGGTATCGAACCTCATCTGCTGCAAACCATTCTGCAGCAGCACATCAACGAGCTTCTGACGGAGGCTTCCGATCGCTTCGACCCTCCCGGCATCGGCGGCGAACGAGAGCCGCACGCGTGAGCATGTGCGCCGCCGTGCCGGAGCCATGCTGCGCCCACCGCCGCAACTCACAGTATCTGCCTGGGCTGAGCAACACCGCATACTGGGCAGCCGTGCCTCATCCGAACCGGGCCCCTGGCGCACCAGCCGCACGCCTTATCTGCGCGATGTGATGGATGCGCTGTCTGCCGTGCATCCGGCGCGGCGGATTGTATTCATGAAGGGGGCGCAGGTGGGCGCTTCGGAAGGGGGGAATAACTGGTTGGGCTATATCCTGCATCACGTCCCCGCACCGGTGCTCGCGGTGCAGCCCACCGTGGAACTCGCCAAGCGTTTCTCGCGCCAGCGCATTGACCCATTGCTGGAGGAAACGCCCGCGCTCCGGGAACGCGTGGCCCCCGCCCGCGCGCGCGACAGCGGCAACACGATGCTGTCCAAGGAATTCCCCGGCGGCATTCTGGTGCTGACGGGCGCCAATAGCGCGGTCGGGCTGCGTTCCATGCCGGCGAGGTTTCTGTTTCTCGACGAGGTGGACGCTTATCCCGGCGATATCGAAGGCGAAGGCGATCCGATTGCTCTCGCCGAGGCTCGGGCACGCACCTTCGGCTGGCGCAGGAAAGCGTTTCTGGTCTCAACGCCCACCATTGCCGGGCGCAGCCGGATTGAACGGGAATATGCGGCCTCAGACCAGCGGCGTTTTTTCCTGCCGTGCCCGCACTGCGGCGCGATGCAATGGCTGAAATTCGAAAGGCTGATCTGGGAGAAGGGCGACCCGCGCAGCGTGCGCTATCATTGCGAGGAATGCGACACACCGATTGAGGAACATCACAAGACCGCGATGCTCGCAGCCGGCGAATGGCGGCCGACAGCATCGGCGGAGAACCCGCACACGATCGGCTTTCACATCTCGGCGCTCTATTCCCCAGTCGGCTGGTTATCCTGGGAACAAATCGCGCGCGATTGGGAGGCCGCGCAGGGCAAGGCCGAGGATCTGAAAACCTTCCGCAACACGGTGCTGGGCGAGACCTGGCAGGATCGTGGCGAGGCTCCGGATTGGGAACGCCTGGTGGAACGGCGCGAGGACTTCCGGCTTGGCGTGGTTGCACAGGACGCGCTGGTGCTGACAGCGGGCGTGGATGTGCAGGATGACCGGCTGGAATGCGATATCTGGGCCTGGGCTGAGGGTTATTCCTCCTGGCTTGTCGATCACATCGTCATTTTGGGCAGCCCGCGTGAGCGCGCTCCCTGGGATGCGCTCGCGGAATTGCTGGCGCGCGATTGGCCGCGCGCCAATGGCGGCGCGATCCGCATCTCCAAGGCCTGCGTTGATACGGGCGGGCGCGATACGGCGGCGGTCTACGGCCACCTGCGCCGGCTGCGCGATCCGCGCATTGCACCGACCAAGGGTGTGGATGGTTGGAATAGGGCTCAGCCGGTGCAGGGCCCGACGCCGGTAGATGCGCTTGTAGATGGGCGAAAGCTGCGGCGCGGCCTGAAGCTTTGGACGGTATCGGTTTCGACCTGGAAGGTTGATCTCTATCGCCGGCTTTGGCTCGGGCGCGGCGAGGCAGCGGAATTCCCACCCGGCTGGGTGCATTTGCCGCAGGGGATTGAGGTTGAATGGGTCAAGCAGTTGGTGGCGGAGCAGTTGCACCAGGTGAAGGATCGCCGCGGCTTTGTGCGGCAGGAATGGGCGAAGCTGCGGGATCGGAATGAGGCGCTGGATTGTGCGGTACTGGCGCGCGCGGCGCTCTGGTTGTTGGGCGCGGATCGGTATGGCGAGCGGTTCTGGCAAAGGCTGCGCGAGGATATCGCGAATGCGCCGGTGGAAATGCTGGAACATCCCCGGCCCGAGCCAGCGCCGAACCCGGATCCTCCGCCACTAATGCGCCAGCCCGGCTGGCTGGCGCCCCGTGGCGGTTGGTTGCGCTGAATATTTTCAGGAGGAAATGATGAGTAACGGGGAACTCCACGCGCGCGAGCGCGAGGATCTGGCGCTGCATGTCGAGCGCTGTGCCGAGCGTTATACGGCAGTGCGCGCGGAGATCTGTGGCCTGCGCAAGCAGACGCGACGGATTGAAGGCGCGATATGGGGCATAGTTGCTGTACTGATCGCGCTTGGCGCGGGTGGGGCGCAGATCCTGCCGATCCTGCGCGCCCTCTCGCGCGCCGCTGGTGGGTAATCCGACTTGGACCCCGCAACTCTCGCCTGGGCGCTGGCGCAGCCTGCCGGCAGCCGCGCGGCCGTGCTGGCCTCCGCCTTTACCGGCGGCGTCACGCGCGTGACCTTCGAAGGCCGCACCGTCGAATACCGCAGTCTGGATGAATTGGGCCGCGCCATTGCGGCGCTGTATGGCGCGGAGAATGCCGCCGCGCGGCGGCCGGGCGTGACGCTCGCCAGTTTCACAAGGAACGCATGATGCAAGAGACGCATTGGCAACCCGCCACGCTGGCGGCAGCGCTTGGCGTGCCGGAGGAGGCGTTCCGCGCCTTTGCTCGGCTGCGCCAGATCGCCTGGGAGAAGGAACTCTCGCCGCCTGAGGCCGCCAGCCTCGCGCTCGCCTGGGTCGCCGCGGATCGCACCGCCTGCCATGGCCCGATTGCCGAGGCCGCTGGCGCGCTGCTTGATGCCGTGACTGAGGCCCCCGCCGAATGAAGCTCCACCTGCGCGCTGCATGGAAGGCCCTCAGGGGTTACGCGGCCGCGCAGGAGAGCCGTGCCTCGGCCTGGTCGCCCTCGGGCGGCAGTGCAAATGGCGAAGTCGGCATGGCCGCTGCCAGCGTTGCAAGGCGCGCGCGCGATGCGGTGCGCAATGACCCCTATGCCGCGCGCATCGTGGATCTCTGGACCGGCAATGCGGTCGGCGCGGGTATCACCACGCGCTGGCCTGAAACCGCGCATCGCAATGCCTGGCAGGCCTGGGCGGAAAGCACGGCCTGCGATGCGGAGGACAAGCTCGATCTCTATGGCCTGCAGGCGCTGGCCATGCGGGCAGTCGTCGAAAGCGGTGAATGCTTCATCCGGCTGCTGACCGTGCCGACATCGCCGCGGAACCCGATCGGCCTCAGCTTGCAGGTATTGGAAAGCGATCACCTGGATACAGCGCGCAATGGCGTCGTGGATGGCGCCCCGACCATCCAGGGCATCGCCCTTGGATCGGCGGGCGAGCCGATTGGCTATTGGCTGTTCCCCACCCATCCCGGCGCCTGGATGCTGCCGGGTGCACGGCTCGCCAGCGATTTCATCCCCGCGCGCGATGTGCTGCATGTGTTTCGCAAGCGCCGCCCTGGGCAATTGCGTGATGTCTCCTGGCTCGCGCCCGTGCTGCTCCGACTGCGCGACCTTGGCGATTACGAAGGCGCGCTGCTGATGAAAGCCAAGATCGAGGCGTGCCTTGCGGCGGTGGTCACCGATGATGGCGAGGAAACCCTCACCAAGCCCAGCGACAGCAACCCTGGCCTGCTCCGCGATGCACAAGGCCGCGCGGTGGAAAGCTTCGAGCCTGGGATGATCCTCTATCGGCGTGGCCAGGGTGATGTAAGTGTGGTGAACCCCTCCGGCGGTGGGTCGCACACGGCCTTTGCGCGACGCTCGCTTGAAGCCGCTGCTGTTGGTGCGGGCCTCACCTATGACCAGGTCTCCGGCGATCTGACCCAGGCGAATTACTCGAGCCTCCGCGCCGGCAAGATCGAATTCCGCCGCCTATGCGAACAGATGCAATACGGCATGCTGATCCCGATGCTGGTGCGGCCCATCGCCGAGCGCTTTCACGCCCAAGGCGCGCTGCTAGGCCTTTGGGGCGATGCCATGCCGAAGGGCGTCGCGCATGTGCCGCCAGCGCATGAGATGATCGACCCGCTGAAGGATACCACGGCTTTGATCGCCCAGGTGCGCGCCGGCTTTGTGCCGCAGCCCGAAGCCGCCGGCGCCTTTGGCTATGACTTCCGCTCGGCTGTCGAGATGATCCGCGAAGCCAATGCCGCGCTGGATGCGGCAGGCATCTCGCTTGATACCGATCCTAGGCGTGTCGCGAAATCCGGCGGCGCGCAGGACGCGGCGCAAATGGCGGCGGTGGAAATCGCCGCAACAGGCGCGGCCGGGGCCGCAGCACCAACGCCGCCAGATACTCCCACAGCATAGGGCTCACCATGACCGAAACCACCGACCCGGGCGGGAGCGATCCCGCGCCGGCTGATCCCGTTTTGCCCGATCGACTTCCCTCCGATGGGCAATCGATCACCGCGCGCCGCGCCATCACCGCGCCCGCCACCGTGGATCGTGCCGCACGCACGGTCGAGGTGGTCTGGTCCACTGGCGCAAGGGCACGCAACTTTGTCCCCTCCCTCGGCGGCATTACCGAGGAACTGGACATGTCGCCGAATGCGGTGCGCATGGCGCAGCTCGGCTCCGGCAATGCGCCGGTGTTGAACACCCATCGCAGCAGCGATGCGCGCGATGTGCTCGGGCGCGTGATTGCTGCCAGGCTTGAAGGCGGGCGCGGCCATGCGCGGCTGCAGTTTTCTGCCGCTGCCGATGTGGAACCCCTCTGGCAGCGCATTGCCGATGGCACGCTGCGTGCCGTCAGCATCGGCTATCGCGTGCATCGCTATGACCAGCGCCCCGATCCGGTGAGCGGCGAGATGATCTACCGCGCCGTGGATTGGGAACCCTTCGAGATTTCGATC